>NZ_JAKLLN010000009.1 GCF_023150065.1 Zoogloea sp. | reverse complement strand
CTTCGTTCGCTGTGATCAACTTACGGCGGGACTTCCACCCGCAGGAGGGCGCCCATGCTGGGCGCACAAGGAAAAAGCCGCCCGGAGGCGGCTTTGGCAAACGCTGAAAACCCGGGAATTACAGGTTTTCCAGGCGCAGGCGGATCACCTGGCTGGTCACCGAGTCGAGGCTCTCGATCTTGGCGATGGCGGTGTCCACGTTCTTCTCGATGGTCAGGTGGGTCAGGATGATGATGTCGGTCTGGGACTCACCCTCTTCCGGCTCACGCTGCAGCATGGCGTCGATGGAGATGGACTGGTCGGCCAGGATGCGGGTCACGTCGGCCAGCACGCCCGGCTTGTCGAGCACGCGCAGGCGCAGGTAGTAGCTGGTCTCCACCTCTTCGATGGGCAACACCGGCACGTCGGTGATCTGGTCGGGCTGGAAGGCCAGGTGGGGCACGCGGTGCTCGGGGTCGGCGGTGTGCAGGCGGGTCACGTCCACCAGGTCGGCGATCACGGCACTGGCGGTGGGCTCGGCGCCGGCGCCCTTGCCGTAGTAGAGGGTGGAGCCCACGGCGTCGCCCTGCACCAGCACGGCGTTCATGGCGCCTTCCACGTTGGCGATGAGACGCTTTTCGGGGATCAGGGTGGGGTGCACGCGCAGCTCGATGCCCTGCTGACGGCGGCGGGCGATGCCCAGCAGCTTGATGCGGTAGCCCAGTTGCTCGGCGTACTTGATGTCGGCAGCGTCGAGCTTGGTGATGCCCTCCACGTAGGCCTTGTCGAACTGCACGGGCACACCGAAGGCGATGGAGGCCATCAGGGTGGCCTTGTGGGCGGCGTCCACACCTTCGATGTCGAAGGTCGGGTCGGCTTCGGCATAGCCGAGGCGCTGGGCTTCCTTGAGCACTTCGGCGAAGGGCAGGCCCTTGTCACGCATCTCGGACAGGATGAAGTTGGTGGTGCCGTTGATGATGCCGGCGATCCACTGGATGCGGTTGGCGGAAAGGCCTTCGCGCAGGGCCTTGATGATGGGGATGCCACCGGCCACGGCGGCCTCGAAGGCCACCATCACGCCCTTCTTCTGGGCGGCGGCGAAGATCTCGTTGCCGTGCACGGCGAGCAGGGCCTTGTTGGCGGTGACCACGTGCTTGCCGTTCTCGATGGCCTTCAGCACCAGCTCCTTGGCCACACCATAGCCGCCGATCAGTTCGACGACGATGTCGATCTCGGGGTCGGTCACCACCGAGAAGGCGTCATCGGTCAGGCGCACGCCGCTGCCGGTCACGCTCTTCGCCAGTTCCAGGTTCTTGTCGGCCACCGCGGTGATGCGGATCGGCCGGCCGGCACGGCGGGTGATTTCTTCTTCGTTGCGCTTGAGGACGGTAAAGGTGCCACCGCCGACGGTGCCGATGCCCAGGAGGCCAACATTGATGGGTTTCATGGTCTTTTGGGAAATGAAAGGTTCAGGTGAGTGGTTCGGTGTTGAAAACGGAAAGGGCGCGACAACAGCCGCGCCCCCGGTATGCTCAGGTGCCGTGACGTTTGCGGTAGTTGGCCAGGAAGCGGGCGATGCGGCCGATGGCGTCACGCAGGTCGTCCTCGTGGGGCAGGAAGACCAGGCGGAAGTGATCGGGGCTGTGCCAGTTGAAGCCCGTGCCCTGCACCAGCAGCACCCGCTCCTCTTCCAACAGCTCGGCGATGAACTGCTGGTCGTCCTGGATGGGATAGATCTTGGGATCGAGCCGCGGGAACATGTACAGGGTGGCCTTGGGCTTGACGCAGCTGACACCGGGGATGGCGTTGATCAGCTCGTGGGCCAGATCGCGCTGGCGGCGCATGCGCCCGCCCGGCGCCACCAGATCGTCGATGCTCTGGTAGCCGCCGAGAGCGGTCTGGATGGCGTACTGGCCGGGTACGTTGGCGCACAGGCGCATGGAGGCCAGCATGTTGAGGCCTTCGATGTAGTCGGCCGCCGGGCGCTTGTCACCGGACACCACCATCCAGCCGGCGCGGTAGCCGCAGGAACGGTAGTTCTTGGACAGGCCGTTGAAGGTGATGGTGAGCACGTCTTCCGACAGGGAGCCGATGGAGGTGTGCACGACGCCGTCGTAGAGCACCTTGTCGTAGACCTCGTCGGCGTAGATGATCAGGCCGTGCTCGCGGGCGATCTGGACGATGGCCTTGAGGGTCTCGTCGGGGTAGAGGGCGCCGGTGGGGTTGTTGGGGTTGATGATGACGATGGCCCGGGTGCGCGGGCTGATCTTGGCGCGGATGTCGTCAAGGTCGGGCAGCCATTCGTTGGCTTCGTCACAGATGTAATGCCGCGGGGTGCCGCCGGACAGGCTCACGGCGGCGGTCCACAGGGGGTAGTCGGGGGCCGGCACCAGCACTTCGTCGCCGGTGTTGAGCAGCGCGTTCATGGCCATCACGATCAGCTCGGACACGCCGTTGCCCACGTAGATGTCTTCCAGCGTGACACCCTTGATGTGCTTCTGCTGGGTGTAGTGCATGATCGCCTTGCGGGCCGAGAAGATCCCCTTGGAGTCCGAGTAGCCGGCCGCATTGGGCAGGTTGCGGATCATGTCGAGCTGGATTTCTTCGGGCGAGTCGAAGCCGAACGCGGCCAGGTTGCCGATGTTCAGCTTGATGATCTTGTGGCCCTCGTCCTCCATCTGCTTCGCCTTTTGCAGCACGGGGCCACGGATGTCGTAACAGACGTTGGCGAGCTTGTCGGACTTGCGAATGGGTTGCACGGTACTTTCCGTTTCCTTGCTGGTGGGCGCGGGCTTCTCGGCGGCGGGCTTCGAAACGACGCGCAGTTTGGCGTGGCGGCTCATGATCGGGGCCTCAACCCCCTGCTGCCGGCAAAGACACGACCGGCAGGTGCGTGAAGACGCAAAGCTATAATGTTACCCAAGCCACCCGGACCGGGCAAATCAGCGTCCCGCCACCACAGAGATCCGCCCATGAAACTCCACCTCGACAAGAGCGACCAGTACAACACCATCGCCCGCTACGACGCCACCCACGTGATGGTCGGCGCCACCCGCCACGAATCCAGCGTCATCGTGATGCCTGACCGCATCGAACCCGACTGGCACCAGGGCGGCTTCGCCACCCTCGACGAGGCCGCCTTCGAGCACCTGGCCGGCCTCGGCTGCGAGATCCTGATCCTCGGCACCGGCATGAAGCAGCGCTTTCCCCACCCCAGGCTGCTGAAGAGCCTGATGGCCGCCCGGATCGGCCTGGAGGTGATGGACCTGGGCTCCGCCTGCCGCACCTACAACATCCTCGTCGCCGAGCACCGCACCGTGGCCGCCGCACTGCTCTTCGACCCGGCCTGAGCCAGCGGGGCGGCCATTCTTCACGCGGGACGGATTGCCAGCCCTGCGTCATCGGATTAGGCTGATGCCGGAACACTTTTCCGGAGACACCATGCTCGACCAGGCCGCCCCCGATTTCAGCCTCCCCGCCACCGGCAACCAGACGATCACCCTCTCCGCCCTTCAGGGCCACAAGGTGGTGCTGTACTTCTACCCCAAGGACAGCACCCCCGGCTGCACCACCGAAAGCCAGCAGTTCCGCGACCTGCACCCCGAGTTCCTCGCCGCCGGCACCATCGTGCTGGGCATCTCCCGCGACAGCCTCAAGTCCCACGACAACTTCCGCGCCAAGCAGGCCCTGCCTTTCGACCTGGTCTCCGACCCGGACGAAACCGCCTGCACCCTGTTCGGCGTGATGAAGATGAAGAACATGTACGGCAAGCAGGTTCGCGGCATCGAACGCAGCACCTTCGTCATCGACGCCGCCGGCGTCCTGCGCCGCGAATGGCGCGGCGTGAAGGTGCCCGGCCACGCCCAGGAAGTACTGGACTACATCAGGACCTTGTAACCCCCCTCCCACGACAGCCGAGAAGACCGACGACCATGGCCACCCGACGCCCCGCGAAGTCCAAGATTGCCTCCACCAAGCTGTTCGTCCTCGACACCAACGTGCTGATGCACGATCCGACGAGCCTTTTCCGCTTCGAAGAGCACGACATCTTCGTGCCGATGATGACCCTGGAGGAGCTCGACTCCAACAAGAAAGGCATGTCGGAAGTCGCCCGCAACGCCCGCCAGGCCAGCCGTACCCTGGACGAGATCGTGGGCACCTGCCCCGACGGCATCGACGACGGCATCAGCCTTGTCGGCCCTTCCAGCGAGCTGGCCAGCGGCCGCCTGTTCCTGCAGACCGAGGCCATCAACATCCAGCTGCCTGCCGCGCTGCCCACCGCCAAGGGTGACAACCAGATCCTCGCGGTGGTGATGCACCTGTTCGAGAAGTTCGACCGCAAGCGCTCGGTGATCCTGGTGTCGAAAGACATCAACATGCGCATCAAGGCCCGCGCCCTGGGCCTGGCCGCGCAGGACTACTTCAACGACAAGGTCCTCGAAGACACCGACCTGCTGTACACCGGCACCAAGGAGATCGACGCCGCCTTCTGGGAAGCCAATGGCAAGGACATCGAATCCTGGAAGCAGGACACCCACACCTATTACAAGCTCAAGGGCCCGGACACCGCCGACCTGCTGATCAACGAGTTCGTCTACCAGGAGGGCGAACAGCCCCTGCAGGCCTGGGTCAAGGAGAAAGCCGGGCGGGCGGTCACCCTCGAAACGCTGATCGACTACTCCCACCAGAAGAACAACGTGTGGGGCATCACCGCCCGCAACCGGGAGCAGAACTTCGCCCTCAACCTGCTGATGAACCCGGAGATCGACTTCGTCACCCTGCTCGGCCAGGCCGGCACCGGCAAGACCCTGCTGACCCTGGCCGCCAGCCTGACCCAGGTGCTCGAAGCCAAGCGCTACTCCGAGATCATCATGACCCGGGTCACCGTACCGGTGGGTGAGGACATCGGCTTCCTGCCCGGCACCGAAGAGGAAAAGATGGCCCCCTGGATGGGCGCCCTCGAAGACAACCTGGACGTGCTCAACGGCACCACCGGCGAGGGCGGCGAGTGGGGCCGCGCCGCCACCCGCGACCTGATCCGCAGCCGCATCAAGATCAAGTCCCTCAACTTCATGCGCGGGCGCACCTTCATCAACAAGTTCCTGATCATCGACGAAGCCCAGAACCTCACCCCCAAGCAGATGAAGACCCTCATCACCCGCGCCGGGCCGGGCACCAAGGTGGTGTGCATGGGCAACATCGCCCAGATCGACACGCCCTACCTCACCGAGGGTTCATCGGGTCTCACCTACGTGGTCGACCGCTTCAAGGGCTGGCCGCATTCGGGCCACATCACCCTGCAGCGGGGCGAGCGCTCGCGCCTCGCCGACCACGCGGCGGAAGTGCTGTGAGCGTGCTTAACCGCGGGTCGGAGGCGGCCCCCCGATGATCCGCCACGACGAACTGGCCGCCCGCTATGCCGGGCGGGCGGCCTTCATCGACAAGCTGCTGCGGATCTTCGAGAGCACCCAGGCCCCGGTATCGATCGAGCTCCGAAGAGCCGCGGAAGCCGGCGACACCGCGAGCGTGGCGCGCCTTGCCCATTCCCTGAAGAGTTCGGCGGGCAACATCATGGATCACGAGCTGATGGCCCTGGCTCAGGCCGCCGAGCAGTCGGCACGGGAAGGCCGGGCCGACTGCATGCCCCTGGCGGTGGACCTGTCCGATGCCCTCGAACAGACCCTGGCGTTGATCGCCGCAAGCCGGCCGAAGCCCTGATCAGATCGGCAGCGTTTCCACCGCCCGCGCCAGCATGAGCTCGTCCAGCGCTTCCAGCGGCAGCCGGCGGGCCGTGGCGAGCTGGCGATACAACCCTTCTCCCCCCTTGCGATAAGCCGGATCGTAATGATCGTTCACCAGTTCGGTCGCCAGCTGGTGCCACGCACCCGCCATCACCAGCGCTTTCCAGGCCTGGACACGCTCGTGCCCGTGCTGGGAGACAAGACGTTCGATCCGCGCACAGAAGGAGGCCGGGTCGGCAATCAGGTCGGAATAGCGCTCCAGCAGATGTGCCACCCGGGCCGCCACCGGCGCCTCCACCCGCGTACACGCCCCGTTGCGCAGGGCCTCGAAGAGCGCCCCCGGAACATGCAGACGCCCGATCCGCCGGCTTTCGGATTCCGACCACACCGGCCGGGCGGGGTCGAGCTGCCGCAGAGCCGCCCAGAGGGCCGTTTCAAAGGCTTTCTGCCCGGGCTGCAGGCCATCCGCTTCGCCCCCCAGCACCGAGCCGCGGTGGCGCGCCAGCCCCTCCAGGTCAAGCACCTGCCCGCCACGTGCAGCCAGCGCGGCCAGCAGGGCCGTCTTGGCGCTCCCGGTGGGGCCGCACAGGATGTTCAGCTGCAGGGCCGCGGGCAGCGCGTCCAGGTCGTCCATGACCCGCTGGCGGAAGGCCTTGTAGCCCCCCTCCAGACGCCGGGCCGCCCAGCCCACCTGGCCCAGGACGAGGGTCATCGCACCGCTGCGCTGCCCTCCGCGCCAACAATAGATCAGGGGTTTCCAGGACTTCGGCTTGCTGAAAAACGGGTTCTCGATATGCTTGGCAATGTTGCGGGACACCAGTGCCGCACCCACCTTGCGCGCCTCGAAGGGCGACACCTGCTTGTAGAGGGTCCCCACCCGGGCCCGCTCCTCGTCATCGAGGACGGGACAGTTGATGGCACCGGGCACATGATCTTCTGCGTATTCCGAGGGCGAACGCACATCGATGATGGTGTCGAAGTCGCCAAGCTGGTCGACGGAGGCAGAAAAGGGGGCAGGATGACTGGACACCTGAAGCACGGAAAAATTGACAGGAAAAAAAGATGACTGAAGCACCTTTGCGACTGACCGAATTGTCTCATGGTGGCGGATGCGGCTGCAAAATCGCCCCCGCCGTCCTCAGCGAGATGCTGGCCCACATGCCCGCGGCGCGGCCCTTTGCCGATCTGCTGGTGGGCACCGAGACCGCCGACGATGCCGCCGTGTGGCGCCTCAACGACCAGCAGGCCCTGATCGCCACCACCGACTTCTTCATGCCCATCGTCGACGACCCCTTCGACTTCGGGCGCATCGCCGCCACCAACGCCCTCTCCGACGTCTATGCCATGGGCGGCACCCCCATCATGGCCCTGGCCATTGTCGGCATGCCGATCAACACCCTGCCGGTGGCCACCATCGGGCGCATTCTCGAAGGCGGCGCCAGCATCTGCGCCGAGGCCGGCATCCCGGTGGCTGGCGGGCACAGCATCGACTCGCCGGAGCCGATCTACGGCCTTGTCGCCCTGGGGCTGGCCCATCCGGACGTGATCAAGCGCAACCGCGATGCCCGCGACGGCGACGTGCTGATCCTGGGCAAGCCCCTGGGGGTAGGGATTCTCGGCTCTGCCATGAAGAAAGGGCTGCTCGACGCCGATGGCTATGCCCAGATGATTGCCACCACCACCCGCCTCAACAAGGTAGGCCCCACTCTGGCGGTGCTGCCCGGGGTACATGCCCTCACCGACGTCACCGGCTTCGGCCTGCTCGGGCACCTGCTCGAGCTGTGCCGCGGCGCAGGCCTGGGCGCGACGATCCAGACCGGCGCCCTGCCGATCATGCCGGCAGCGATCCCGTTTGCGAAGCTGGGCATCGGCCCGGGCGCCATTGGACGAAACCTGGCAAGCTGCGGAGACGCCGTGCAGTTCGACGCCGACGTGGAAGAATGGCAACGCAGCCTGACGGCCGATGCCCAGACCAGCGGCGGCCTGCTGGTAGCCTGCGATTCCGGCAGCGTGGACGAGGTGCTGGCGTGTTTCCGGGCCGGTGGTTTTGGTGATGCCGCGGTGGTCGGCCGGATGCAACGGGGAGATGCACAGGTCAGGGTCTGCGCCTGAGGCCGGGACGGGACAGAGAAAACCAGCACCGCGCTCCGCCAAAACAGCAGGCGGAGCGCGGGTGGCCTCTTGGGAGAGAAGTGCAGGCGGTCTTGCAGGGCTCCGGATCGAAGGGCATTTCGACTGTCGCCGGGAGCGCGGCCTGCACGCGCTCCGTTCTTGATGGAGAGAGAGCCAGGCTCAGGCCGGCTCGAGCTGCTTCTCCGGTTGGTTTTCCAGCATCGATCCGTTCTGGGCATAACGCAGGTGCCAGGCAAAGGCCTCCTGCAGCAGGTGCGGGGTATGTCCGCCGCGGCGGCAGGCGCGCCGGAAGTAGTCCTTCAGAATGTCCCGATACAGCGGGTCAGTGCAGTTGTCGATGATCTGCAGCGCCCGCTCCCGGGGCGCCAGGCCACGCAGGTCAGCCAGCCCGTGCTCGGTGACGATGATGTCCGTGTCGTGCTCGGTGTGGTCCACGTGGGACACCATGGGCACGATGCTGGAGATGGCACCGCCCTTGGCGATCGACTTGGTGACGAACACCGACAGATGGGCATTGCGGGCAAAATCGCCCGAGCCGCCGATGCCGTTCATCATGTGGGTACCGCCCACGTGGGTGGAGTTCACGTTGCCGTAGATGTCACACTCCAGCGCCGTGTTGATGGTGATCAGGCCCAGGCGGCGGATCACCTCCGGGTGATTGCTGATCTCCTGCGGGCGCAGCACCAGGCGGTTTTTGTAGCGGGAGAGCTGGCTCAGCACCCGTTCGCTGGCGCTTTTCGACAGGGTGATGGACGAAGCCGAGGCGAAGCTCAGGCGCCCATCGTCGAGCAGCTCCACGGTGCTGTCCTGCAGCACCTCGGAGTACATCTTCAGGTCACGGAAGGGCGAGTCCAGCATGCCATGGAGCACCGCGTTGGCGATGGTGCCGATGCCGGCCTGAAGGGGCTGGAGCGATGCGGACAGACGCCCGGCCTTGACCTCGTGGTAGAGGAATTCGTTGAGATGGCCCGCAATCGCCTGGGTCTCCACGTCCGGCGGCAGCACGTTGGACGGGCTGTCGGACTTGGACGTAATGACGATGGCGACGATCTTCTCCGGGTCCACCGGGATGTAGGGCAGGCCGATGCGCTGCTCCGGCGCCATCAACGGGATGGGCAGGCGGTGCGGCCGGTAGGTCGGGATGTAGATGTCGTGCAGCCCCTCCAGCTCGGTGGGCATGCTCAGGTTGATCTCGACGATGATCTTCTTCGCCAGCACGGCGAAGCTCGCCGAGTTGCCCACCGAGGTGGTCGGCACAATGCCGCCGTTCTCGGTGATCGCCGTCGCCTCGACCACGGCAATGTCCACCGGCGCAATCTGGCCGGAGCGGAGCTGCTCGACGGTCTCGGACAGATGCTGATCGATGAACATCACCTCCCCGGCGTTGATCTTGCGGCGCAGGGTCGGGTCGGATTGGAAGGGGATGCGGCGGCTGATCACATTGGCGTCGGTCAGCACCTTGTCGATGTCGTTGCCCAGGGACGCGCCGGTCATCAGGGTGATGTGCAGGGGCTCGCGGGCGGCACGCTCGGCCAGCGCAAAGGGCACCGCCTTGCAATCACCGGCGCGGGTGAAGCCGCTCATGCCGACGGTCATGCCATCGGTGAAGAGCTCGGCGGCGGCCTCGGGGGACATGATGCGGTCCCGCAGGCGGGCCAGGCGGATGCGTTCCATGGGCATTGAAGTGTTCTCCGATTTTCAGATCGGGGAAAAGTATAGGGACACGCGAACAGTCACCGGATGACTTAATATCCTTTCATCCAGTCGTTTTATTCATGCACTCATGGACCTTCGCGCCCTCCGCTACTTCGTCGAGACCGTCCGCCACAACAGCTTCACCCTGGCCGCCGACAGCCTGTGCGTGACCCAATCCACCGTCAGCAAGATGATCCGCCAGCTGGAGGACGAAGTCGGGCAGCCCCTGCTGCTGCGTCATGGCCGCCAGCTGCAGCTGACCGATGCCGGCCGGATTGTGTTCGAGCGGGGCCAGCAGGCGCTGGGGCTGATGCGCGAGCTGACCCGCGAACTGGGTGACCTGACCACCCTGGCCCGCGGTGAGCTGACCATCGGCCTGCCGCCCATGGCCAACCTGCTGTTCTCGCCGGTGGTGAAGGCCTTCCGCGAACGCCACCCGGGCATCAGCCTGAGCCTGAAGGAAAGCGGCGGGCAGGTGATCGAACAGCAGGTGGCCAGTGGTGAACTGGAGATCGGCGTCACCTTGCTCCCTGCCGATCCCGCCCTGGGGCTTGCCGCGCGCAGCTTCGGGCGCTTTCCGATCCACGCCGTGGGCGCCCGTCAGGCCGCCTGGGCGGCCAGCCCGGCCGTCGAACTGGCGGCCCTGCAGGCTGAACCCCTGGTGTTGCTGCCAGACGACTTCTCCCTGACACGGCAACTGCGCGGCGCATTCAGAGCCATCGGGGTGGAGCCGCGCATCGTCGCCCAGAGCAGCCAGTGGGACTTTCTCGTGACGATGGCCGTTGCCGGCCTCGGCACCACCTTCATGCCGGCCCCGCTGCTGGCCCGCCTCCGGCTCGGCAGCGAACTGGCCGCGCGGCCGCTGGCCGATACCGGGATCGACTGGAACGTGGCCCTGATCCACATGCCCGGTCGCTACCTGTCCCATGCCGCCCGGGCCTGGCTGCAAGTCTGCGAGGACGTCCTCGGCCCGCCACCCGTGGGCTAAGATCGCCCCTCACACCACCCCACAGGAGACAACAACATGGATACCCGCTACCTGGACGACCTGATCGTCGGCGACCGTTTCACCAGCGGGGGCCTGACCCTCACTGAAGCGGAGATCATCGACTTCGCCTTCCGCTACGACCCCCAGCCCTTTCACCTGGATGTGAACGCCGCCGCCGAGTCGCCCTACGGCGGGCTGATCGCCAGTGGCTTCCAGTCCATCGCCATCTGCTTCCGGCTGTTCATCCAGACAGGCATCTTCAGCCAGTCGAGCATCGGCTCGCCGGGCCTGGACGAACTGCGCTGGCTGGCGCCGGTACGCCCCGGCGACACGCTGCGCAGCGTGGTCGAGGTGCTGGAAGTGCGCCCCTCCGCATCCAAACCGGACCGGGGAATCGCCCGCCTCCTCTACAAGGCCGTCAATCAGCGGGACGAGACGGTACTGAGCTTCATCGGCAACAACCTGCTCAAGCGCCGCCCGTCCTGATGTGCACGCCGTGATGTCAGCGTGACATCACGTGGGCCAGCCAGAGCTCGAGGTCCTGCACCTCCTCGAGACACAGGGAATGGTCCATCGGGTAGGTGCGCCACTCCAGCGGATAGCCGGCGGCTTTCAGGAGGTCGGCAGAGGCTTTGCCGAAATCGCAGGGAATCACCGGGTCCCCCAGGCCGTGGGCCATGAAGATGGGGGTCTTGGCGTTGGCGGCGGAAGCCTCCCCGGCCAGGGTGTCCGCCAGGGGCAGATAGGTGGACAGGGCCAGCACTCCGGCCAGCCGGTTCGGATGACGCAGCGCCGTGTGCAGCGCAATCGCCCCACCCTGGGAGAAGCCGGCCAGCACGATGCGGTTGTCGGGAATGCCGCGGGCGTTCTCCCGGGCGATGAGGGCCTCGATCAGCTCAGCCGACTCGCGCACGCCGGCCGGATCTTCCCGGCGGGTCGAGAAATCCGACGACACGATGTCGTACCACGCGCGCATCACGTAACCCCCGTTGATGGTCACCGGGCGGGTGGGCGCATGGGGAAACACGAAACGGGTGAAAGGGAGCCGGTCCTCCTCGAACTCGTCGATCACGGGCTCGAAATCATGGCCATCGGCCCCCAGGCCATGCATCCAGATCACGGCATGGGTGGGTGACGGGCCGGTCTCGATTTCGACGGCGGGCAGAATGGTTGCGGTCATGGCAATGGTCCAGTTAGGGGTCCGGACGATTGTAACGGAGCCGGCCCCGCGCACTACGCATCGGAAGAGTGTTGATTTCTTGCGCAAGATCATGACACCAGGGCAGCGCGGGAGTAGATTCGAAGGTTTGATCCAAGCCAATCGGTCTGCTTATGGACACCACCGCCTCCGACACCCTGATCCGTACCAATCTGGACTTCCTGCGGCGCCACGCCCCCTTCGACAGGATGGAGGCGGAAGCCCTGCGTTTTCTGGGCGAGCGCCTGGCAACGGCCTTCTATCCCGCCGAGTCCGAGATCCTGATGCCCGAAGACGGCCCGCCGCGCTTCTTCTACATCGTGTACCGCGGCAAGGTGCAGGCCCGTCAGGTGGGCGGTGTTGCAGTCACCGAATACTCCACCCTCACCCTGGGGCCGAGTGAAGGCTTCCCCATCGGCGCAATCTCCGCCGGGCGCCCTTCCACCAACGGCTACATCGCCGTCGAAGACAGCTACTGTTTCCAGCTACCCGCGGCAGATTTTCTCAAGCTGCAGGAACTGAGCCCGACCTTCCAGCTGTTCTGCACCCGCTACATCGCCAGCCTGCTCAACCAGTCACGGGAGCAGCTGCAGGTCCAGTTTTCCCAGCGGGCCGCCGAGCAGCAGACGATGACGACCTCCCTGTCGAACCTGGTCAAGAAAGACCCGGTCTTCGTGGCGCCGGGCATCGCCACCCGCGCGGCCCTCGAAAAGATGGTGGAAGCCGGTGTCGGCTGCCTGGCCGTGGCGGGGGACGATGAAAAGCCGGTGGGCGTGCTCACCCAGAGCGACATCCTCAAGCGCATCGTGCTACCGGGCTTCGACCTCACCCGGCCCATCGCCGACGTGATGACCACCCCGCCGCACACCCTCCACGCCAGCGCCAGCGCCTACGACGCCGCCCTCGAGATGGCCACCCACGGCGTGCGCCACATCCTGGTGGTGGACACTGAAGACAAGCTCAAGGGCGTGATCTCCGAACGCGACCTGTTCGCCCTGCAGCGCATCGGCCTGCGCCAGATCCGCTCGGGCATCGAGAGTGCCGCCGACGTCCAGGCCCTGCAGCGGGCCAGCCGCGACATCCGCCAACTGGCCCTCAACCTGCTGGCCCAGGGCATCGGCGCCGAGCAACTGACCCAGTTCATCTCGGCCCTCAACGACGCCCTGACCCGCCGCATCATCGAACTCAACCTCGATCGCCACGATCTCTACGGTGTCGAGTACGCCTGGCTGGCCTTCGGCTCCGAGGGCCGCCACGAACAGACCCTGTCCACCGACCAGGACAACGGGATCCTCTACGTGCTCCCCGAATGGGCCGACAAGGAACCCCTCAAGCTGCGCCTGCTGGCGTTTGCCAAAGACGTGAACAACGACCTGGCCGCCTGTGGCTTCCCCCTGTGCACCGGCAACATCATGGCCAGCAACCCCGACTTGTGCCTGACCTTCGAAGAATGGCGCGAGAAGTTCGGCACCTGGATCCGCGAACCACACCCGGAAGCCCTGCTCAACGCCACCATCTTCTTCGACTACCGGGTGCTCTACGGCGACGAAAAACTCGCCCACAAGCTGCGCCACTGGCTGCTGTCGATGACCGGCGGCAACCCGGCCTTCCTGAAGGCCATGGCCACCAACGCCCTCGACGTGTCGCCACCCCTGGGCAAGATCCGCGACTTCGTCACCGACGACGACCCCCGCCACCCCGGCACCATCGACCTGAAGAAATTCGGCGCCCGCCTGTTCGTGGACGCCGCCCGGGTCCTGTCCCTGCGCACCGGGGTGGACGCCACCAGCACGGTGCAGCGCCTGCGCCAGGGCGGCTCACGCATCGGCATGCCGGCCGAGGAGCTGTCCGCCATGGCCGACGGCTTTCACTTCATCCAGCTGCTGCGCCTGCGCCATCAACACCTGGATACGGACCACGGCTCATCGGGCGATAACCGAGTCAAACCCGACGACCTCAACGAGCTGGACCGGCGCATCCTCAAGGAAGCCTTCCGCCAGGCCCGCAAGATTCAACTGCGACTCAAGCTCGATTATCAAATATGAATTGGCTCTCCCGACTCCTGCCCGGCAGTGCGCCGGCCCTCACCCCCGAGCAGCAGAACGCAGTGGACAGCCTTGCCACCCTGCCGCCGCCCGACCCGGGCCGCTCCCACTACGAAACCCGCTACGTGGTGGTCAATACCGAAACCGGCCCCATGGAAGGCGGCGGTCAGCGGCTGCTGGCCGTCGGCGCCGTGGCCCTCAACCAGGGGCTGCTCCACCCCGGCGACGCCTATCGGGCCAGACTTGGCAGCGCGCCGGCAGATGCCCTGATCGGCCTGGTCCGGTTCATTGCCCGCGCCCCGGTCATCGTCTTCAATGCGCCCTTCAACCAGGGCACCCTCCAGCGCGCCTTCGAGCACAACCTGGGCTCCCTGCCCGAGCTCGACTGGATCGATCTGATGGTGCTGATGCCCAGCCTCTATCCGGAGCGGATTTCCGGCCAGGCGCGCATGGATGCCTGGCTGGGCGCCTTCGGCATTGACCGTCTGGATCGTCAGGACGCACTGCTCGAAGCCCTGAGCGTGGCCCAGTTGCTGCAGGTTGCCCTGGCGCGTGCCAATGCCCAGGGCCTTGCCACCCCGCGGGAGCTGCTCGACACCCAGAGCAGCCGCAAGTGGCTGCGGGGCAGCTGAACAGGTAAACGCAAGAGGGCGCCCAGGCGCCCTCTTCAATCATTGTGACCAGTCCTTGCAGACCGGCACCGGGAAGGCTCAGACCTTCAGGAAGTTGTCCCGGTAGTAACGCAGCTCGGCGATCGACTCATGGATGTCCGCCAGTGCCTGATGCGCCCCCTTCTTTTCCAGGCCCTTGTAGACATCCGGACGCCAGCGCCGGACCAGCTCCTTGAGGGTGGACACGTCCAGGTTGCGATAGTGGAACCAGTCTTCCAGCGCCGGCATATAGCGGGCCATGAAGCGGCGATCCTGGCCGATGGAGTTGCCGCACATGGGCGAGGTGCGCGACGGGATGTACTGCTTCATGAAGTCCAGGTAGAGCTGCTCCGCCTCAGCCTCGCCGATGGTGGATGCCTTGACCCGGTCGATCAGGCCGGAGCGGCCATGGGTGTTCTTGTTCCACTCGTCCATGGCGTCGAGCACGGCATCAGGCTGATGCACGGCGACCACCGGCCCCTCGGCCACCACATCCAGGTTGCTGTTGGTGACGACCATGGCGATCTCGATGATGCGGTCGCTGTCGGGATTGAGGCCGGTCATTTCCATGTCCAGCCAGATGAGGTGATTCTGGTCCTGTGCCATAATCGGTCCGCTTTTTGGTAAAGGCGCGATTCTACGCCCATGCCCGGCGCCGTGCCCGGCTCAAGCCACCCCTGCCCTGCCCCTCGCCGATGACCTCCAGCCAACTCTCCGCCGTTTTCCTGCTCGCCCTGTTTGCCGGCCTGATGGTCCGCTTCTGGCTGGCCATGCGCCAGATGCTGCACGTACGCCACCACCGGGGTGCCGTACCCGCCGCCTTTGCCGACAACATCTCCCTCGATGCCCACCAGAAGGCCGCCGACTACACCGTGGCACGGGTGCGGCTGGGCATGATCGACCTGTTCATCTCGGCCTGCCTGTTGCTGATCCTGACCCTGGGCGGTGGCCTGCAGGCCCTCCATGAACTGGCGAGCCGCTTCCTCGATACCGGCAGCCTGGCCCAGGGGGTGGCTTTCATCGCCCTGGTGGCCAGTGTTTCGTGGCTCGTGGATCTCCCCCTCGGCCTCTACCGCAGCTTCAACCTGGAAGCCCGCTTCGGCTTCAACCGCCTGACGCCGGGCCTGTTCATCGCCGACACCCTGAAAGGTATCGCCCTGGCCGCCCTCATCGGCCTGCCGCTGATCGCTTTCGTGCTGTGGCTGATGGGCGCCATGGGAGAACGCTGGTGGCTGTATGTGTGGGCCTTCTGGCTGACCTTTAACCTGCTGGTGCTGCTGGTCTATCCGACCTTCATCGCCCCGCTGTTCAACAAGTTCAAACCCCTCGAGGACGGCCCCCTCAAGGCCCGCATCGAAGGCCTGATGACCCGCTGCGGCTTTCGACTGTCGGGTCTGTTCGTAATGGATGGCTCGAAACGTTCCGCCCACGGCAACGCCTACTTCACCGGTTTTGGCGCCGCCAAGCGCATCGTGTTTTTTGACACCCTGCTCGACAAGCTGGCCCCCACCGAAGTCGAGGCCGTGCTGGCCCATGAACTGGGCCACTACCACCATCACCATCTCTGGAAACGCCTGGCCGTGATCGGCGCCGGCAGCCTGGCCTTCTTTGCCCTGCTGGGGCATCTGTCCAGCCAGCCATGGTTTTTTGAAGGGCTGGGCATGCAGGCCACCGGCACGGCACCCACGCTGGTGCTGTTCGCCCTGGTGTTACCGGTGTTCACTTTCCCCCTGACTCCCCTGATGAGCATGTGGTCGCGCAAGCACGAATTCCAGGCGGATGCCTATGCCGCCAGCCAGGCACCGGCCACCGAGCTGGTCAACGCCCTGGTCAAGCTGTACCGGGACAACGCCTCCACCCTCACCCCCGACCCGCTCTACTCCAGCGTCTACGACTCCCATCCCCCGGCGGCGATCCGCATCGCCCGACTGCAGGCGGCCCGCCAGTGAAGACCTTCGGTACCCTGATCGCCGCCTTTGGCCGGCAGTATGAAGTCCGCAGCGACGCCGGCGAGATCCTGCTGTGCGTCCCCCGTGGCAAGAAAAGCCTGTTTGCCTGCGGCGACCGGGTGCAGATCGCGCCTACCGGCCCCGGCCAGGGCGTCATCGACAAGCTGGTGGAACGCAGCAGCCTGCTATACCGCTCCGATGCTTGGCGCCAGAAGCTGATCGCCGCCAACGCCACCCAGGTGGTGATGGTGGTGGCCACCGAACCGAGCTTCAGCGACGAGTTCATCTCCCGCTGTCTGTGTGCGGCCGAGGATCAGAAGCTCAAGGTGCTGATCGTGTTGAACAAGACCGACATCGTGGCCGGCCTGGCCGATGCCCGCAGCCGCCTCGCAGCCTTTGCGGCCCTCGGCTACCCGGTGCTCGAAATGTCAGCCCTGGATAATGTGGACACCCTGCGGGCACGCCTGATCGGCGAAACCAGCCTGCTCGTCGGGCAATCAGGGATGGGGAAATCGACGCTGACCAACGCGCTGATTCCGGAGGCGCGGGCCGAGACCCGCGAGATTTCCGAGGTGCTGGACACCGGCAAGCACACCACGACCTTCGCCCGACTCTACCCCCTGCCGGAGGGCGGCGGCATCATCGACAGCCCGGGCATGCAGACCTTCGGGCTGGTGCACCTGGATGGAGAGGATCTGGAAGCGAGCTTCCGGGAATTTCGCCCCTACGCCGGCCAGTGTCGTTTCCGCGACTGCCGGCACGACTCGGAACCCGGCTGCGCCCTGCGGGAAGCCGCCGAGCGTGGCGAGATCGAAATGAAGCGCCTGCGCCAGTTCCTGCAGTTTCGCGCCGAATGCGAGCAGGGACGACGGCAGGCCCAGGGCTGGTAAGGCCCCGCCGGGCCTTCAGGCTCAGGGCAGCTCGTCGCCCCTGCCCAACCAGTCCGGATTGGGCAGCTCGTCGAAAGCGTGGCCCAGGGCCTCGCTCCAGCGATTGCGGATCATCGCGAAGTATTCGTTCTTGGCATCAATGCTGAGGTGCGACGAGATCTGCAGCTCATTGGTCTTGATGATGGCCAGATCCAGGGGTACGCCCACCGACAGATTGGAACGGATGGTCGAGTCCATGGAGATCAGGGCCAACTTGGCCGCCTCATCCAGGCTGGTATGACGCTTCACCACCCGGTCGATGATCGGCTTGCCATACTTCGACTCGCCGATCTGAAAGTACGGCGTATCGGGCGTGGCCTCGATGAAATTGCCGGCAGCGTAAATATGGAACAGGCGAGACTGCTCCTTGCCGATCTGACCTCCGAGAATCAGCGCGGCGGTGAAATCGATGCCGAAATTCTGCAGCGCCTCCGCATCCCGGCGGAACACCTCCCGCAGAGTCTCCCCCACGTGGCGGGCCGCCTCGAACATGTTGGGTACCGACCACAGGCTTTCCCGCCCATCCTGGGCCGCCATGGCCTCCCGCAGCATCGATACGAGTTGCTGGGTGATCGCCAGGTTGCCGGAGCTCATCAACACCAGCACACGCTCTCCCGGGCGCTGGAAGATGCTCATCTTACGGAAGGTGTTGATATGGTCGACACCGGCATTGGTACGGGAGTCCGACAGGAACACCATACCGGCATCAAGCAGCATGCTCACACAATAGGTCATGGGAAAGGGCTCGAAGAAAAGGGGCGGCGCCAGACCAGCGTCGCCCCGGATTGGGGAAAGTACAGCCCGCCGGGCTGCACTGTTCAGCTTTGCAGCTCGTTAAGCAGAGACTTGATCTCGGCCCGGATGGATGCGAGCTGCTCACGCAGGCCCACCGACTCTTCCGCATCCTCGCGCTTGCGGGAAGCCATCTCGTCGAGCCGATTGCGTGCGCCGGAAATGGTGAAACCGTCCTGATACAGCAACTCGCGGATACGACGGATCAACAGCACCTCATGGTGCTGGTAGTAGCGTCGGTTCCCTCCCCGCTTGACCGGCCGCAGCTGGGTGAACTCCTGCTCCCAATAGCGCAGCACGTGGGGTTTGACCCCACACAATTCACTTACTTCACCGATGGTGAAATACCGTTTGAGGGGGATCGGCGGCAGGTCGGCTGCCGCCGGAAGGTCACTTTGCGACATCGCTCAGTTGCTCCACATTGGCCTTGAGCTTCTGGCTGGCGTGGAAAGTCACCACACGCCGGGCAGTAATTGGAATTTCCTCACCGGTCTTGGGGTTGCGACCGGGACGCTGGGGTTTCTCACGCAGCTGGAAATTGCCGAAGCCAGACAGCTTGACGCAGTCGCCCCGTTCAAGAGCCATGCGGATTTCCTCAAAAAAACACTCCACCATGTCCTTGGCTTCACGCTTGTTGAGGCCGACCTGCTCAAAGAGCATGTCGGCGAGCTCCGCCTTCGTCAAAGTCATGCTCATGTGATCAGGCCCTCAACTTCGCGCCGAGATTTTCTTCGGCGTGGCGGGTCAGGGCAGTCATCACGGCATCCACTTCGGCATCCTCCAGAGTTTTCTGAGTTTCTTGCATAACTACGCGGAAAGCAAGGCTTTTCCGGTTTTGCTCGATACCCTTGCCCTGATACTGATCGAACAGCTCGATGCGCTGAACAATGCCTGGAGCCACACTCTGCAGGCCCTTCAGGAGCTGTGCCGCCGCTGCATCCTGATCCACCACGAGAGCCAGATCACGGGTCACCGCGGGGAAGCGGGACACCTCCCGGTAAGCCGGCGTTACGGTCTCCAGCAGGGCGTCGAGTTCAATCTCGAAGACCACCGGCGCATTGCCAAGCTCATAACGCTGCACCCAGACCGGATGCAGCTCACCGATGAAGCCGATGCACTTGCCGTCGAGGATGACCCGGGCGGAACGCCCCGGGTGCAGCGCCGGATGCACCACCCGCTCGAACTCGGCAACCCGCGGGAACAGCAGCGCCTCGAGATCGGCCTTCAGATCGAAGAAATCCACATTCCGGCCAGCCTCACCCCACTGCTCGGGGCGGGCCAGACCACCGGCCAGGGCGGCCAGGCGGATCGGCTGATGGAAACCATCGACGGGCTGCCCCGAGACGCTGCGAGTGAAACAGCGCCCAATCTCGAAGACACGCACCCGGTTGGTCTGACGCTTGCGGTTGGCGGCCAGGTTGGCGACGAGACCACCGATCAGCGTCGAACGCATCACGCTCATCTGACTGGCAATCGGGTTGGCCAGGCGCACCGGGTCGGTGTTGCCGGCAAAGTCCTTTTCCCAGGCTTCCTCGACGAAGGCGAAGTTGATGACCTCCTGGAATTCACGACCGGCAACCAGACGGCGGACGAACATGGCGTCCCGCCGGGCTTCCGGTCGGGGCAGCATGCTGATCGGCCCCCGCGGCGCCAGCACCGGGATGTTGTCGTAGCCATGGAGACGGGCGATCTCTTCGATGAGATCTTCCTCAATCTCCAGGTCGAAACGATAAGAGGGCGGCGTGACGACGAAGTCTTCACCATCCCTGACCACGTCCAGGTTGAGGCGCACGAACATCTCGGCCACGGCATCAGCGCTCAGCGCAATCCCGAGCACACGACGCACACGGGCCGCACGCAGGCGGATCGGTGCGCGGGCCGGCAGCTTGGCTGGCTCCACGGACTCCACAACAGGGCCAGGCTGGCCGCCGCAGATGTCGAGGATCAGGCGCGTGGCACGCTCGATGGCCTGACCAGCCAGGGCGAAGTCCACCCCGCGCTCGAAGCGGTAGGAGGCGTCGGAGGAGAAACCATGGGCCCGGGCGCGTCCGGCAATCGCATCGGGTGCGAAGAAGGCGCTCTCCAGGAACAGGTCTGTGGTGTCGAGGGTGATCCCGCTGTCTTCACCGCCCATCACACCCGCCATGGCGAGGGCGCGGGACTCATCAGCGATCAGGAGGGTGTCGGCTGCCGGTGTCACAGTCTGGCCATTGAGGAGCAGAACCTGCTCGCCCGCCGCCGGAAAGCGGACATGGATGGCGCCGTTCAGTTTGGCCTCGTCAAAGGCGTGGAGGGGCTGCCCCAGCTCCAGCATGACGTAGTTGGTCACATCCACCAGGGCGCTGATGGAGCGGATGCCGCTGCGCGCGAGGCGCTGCTTCATCCATTCCGGCGTCGCCGCCCTGGCGTCCACACCCCGGACGATCCGACCGCAATAGCGCGGGCAGGCTTCCGGTGCATCGAGCACGATGGCCCGGGTCGCGTCATGGGTCGCAGCCACCGGATCACAGGCCGGCAGACTCAGGGGGCTGCCGGTCAGCGCGGCAACTTCCCGTGCGATGCCGGTCAGGCTGAGGCAATCGGCGCGGTTGGGCGTGAGCTTGATGGTGAACAGCGTGTCATTGAGCGCCAGGTACTCGCGCAGATCGGTGCCGATCGGAGCGTCTTCCGGCAGGATCAGCAGGCCACTGCTTTCCTCGGAGATGCCCAGCTCCTTGGCCGAGCACAGCATGCCAAAGGATTCCACGCCACGCAGTTTGGCCGCCTTGATGCCGAAACCGGCCAGATCGGCGCCGACGAGGGCGCAGGGGATCCGGATTCCGACCGCCGCGTTGGGGGCGCCACAGACGATCTGCAGCAACTCGCCCTGCCCGGCGTCCACCTTGCAGACACGCAACTTGTCGGCATTCGGGTGCTTCTCTGCCTCGACGATCTGCGCGACGACAACCTTGGAGAACACGGCGGCCACGCCGTCCTGCTCTTCCACTTCCAGCCCCGCCATGGTGAGCAAATGGCCCAGCGCGTCCGAATCGAGATCCGGGCTGACGAAACTGCGCAACCAGAGTTCTGAGAATTGCATGGCTTACCTGAATTGACCGAGGAAACGAAGATCGCCTTCAAAGAAAAGGCGCAGGTCGTTGACGCCATAGCGCAACATGGTGAGGCGGTCCGGCCCCATGCCGAAGGCAAAACCGGTGTAACGCTCGGGGTCGATGCCGCCAAAACGCAGCACATTGGGATGCACCATCCCGCAACCGGCGATTTCCAGCCAGCGGCCCTTCAGGGCGCCGCTCATGAAGGCCACATCGATCTCGGCCGACGGCTCGGTGAACGGGAAGAAGGACGGACGGAAGCGCACCTGCAGATCGTTGCTCTCGAAGAAGCTGCGCAGAAAATCGGCGACAACGCCCTTCAGGTCGGCAAAGCTGACCGACTCGCCCACCCACAGGCCTTCGACCTGATGGAACATGGGAGAGTGGGTGGCATCGGAGTCCACCCGATACACCCGCCCCGGCGCGATTACGCGCAGCTCGGGCATGGTGTCGCAGTCCTTGTAGGCCTCCACGTGGGCCTGCATGGCACGGATCTGGACCGGGCTGGTGTGGGTGCGCAGCATCACCCCCTCGCCGTTCTCCAGATAGAAGGTGTCGTGCATCGAACGGGCCGGGTGATTGGCCGGCGTGTTCAATGCCGTGAAATTGTAGAAATCGGTCTCGATCTCGGGGCCTTCGGCCACATCGAAGCCGATGGAGCGGAACAATTGTTCGACACGCTCCAGGGTACGCACCACCGGGTGCAGGCCACCGACACCGGCGCCACGGCCCGGCAGGGTCACGTCCAGCGCTTCGGCGGCCAGCTGGGCTTCGAGCGCAGCCTGCTGCAGGGCATCGCGCCGCGCATTGAGCAGGGCTTCGATGGCAGCTTTGGCCTTGTTGATCTCCGCACCGGCGCTCTTGCGGGCCTCCGGATCGAGCTTGCCAAGGCCCTTCAACAGTTCAGTGAGAGAGCCCGCCTTGCCCAGGTAACGGGCCTTGGCCGTTTCAAGGGCGGCACCGTCGACTGCAGCGGCAAAATCGGTTTCAGCCTGCGCGACGAGTTGATCGAGTTGATCCATTTTTCTGTCTTATCCCGGGTTCAGGACAAAAAAAAGGAGGCCAGGCCTCCTTTTTTCGTGCTGCGTTGGATTACGCAGCGAGCTGGGCCTTGGCTTGTTCGGCGAGCGCCGCAAAAGCGGGCTTGTCGAAAACGGCCAGATCAGCCAGCACCTTGCGGTCCACTTCGATGGAAGCCTTCTTCAGGCCATTCATGAAGCGGCTGTAGGTCAGACCGACTTCACGCGCAGCGGCGTTGATACGGGCGATCCACAGGGCGCGGAACTGACGCTTGCGTTGACGACGGTCGCGGTAGGCATATTGCCCCGCCTTCATCACCGCCTGCTTGGCGATCCGGTATACGTTCTTGCGACGGCCACGGTAACCCTTGGCTTGGTCGAGGACTTTCTTGTGACGTGCACGTGCGGTTACACCGCGCTTAACTCTGGGCATTGCGTTCTCCTAAATCAGGCGTAGGGCATCATGGCGCGGATGGACTTTTCGTCCGCAGCATGCACGGCAGTCATGCCGCGAAGCTGGCGCTTGCTCTTGGTCGTCTTCTTGGTCAGGATGTGGCGCTTGAACGCCTGCGAACGCTTGATGCTACCGCTAGCGCGGACCTTGAACCGTTTGGCGGCCCCGCTCTTGGTCTTCATCTTGGGCATGAAGTACTCCAGCTTATGACATGGCCCCGGGTGGCTTCCGACTTCCGGAAACGCTTCAACAACCCGTCACCACTTGTTTCCGGCGCGCTATGCTGCGCGCCGTGCCCCGGCACCTTGCGGTGCCGGAATTTTCTTAATGCTTTTTCTTCGGCGCGATGACCATGATCATCTGGCGCCCTTCCATCTTCGGCATCTGTTCGACCTGGCCGATCTCTTCCAGGTCGGCCTTGACGCGCTCCAGCTGGCGCATGCCGAATTCCTGGTGGGCCATTTCACGACCACGAAAACGGAGGGTCACCTTCGCCTTGTCACCTTCGTTCAGGAATTTGATCAGGTTGCGCAGCTTGATCTGGTAGTCGTTCTCGTCCGTACCCGGACGGAGCTTGACTTCCTTGACCTGAATCTGCTTCTGCTTCTGCTTGGCTTCGTGGGCCCGCTTGGCTTCTTCGTACTTGTACTTGCCGAAGTCCATCAGGCGGCACACGGGGGGCTTGGCCATGGGCGCGATCTCGACGAGATCCACACCAGCTTCTTCCGCCGCTTCCAATGCAGCACGCAGAGTGACGATGCCGATCTGCTCACCGTCCTCACCCGTCAAGCGCACTTCCGGCACACTGATTTCGCCGTTTATGCGCAGCTTCTTATCCTGAGCGATGGTTCAATTCTCCATGAAAACAAAAATATCAGGCCGTGCCGGCAAACGAAGTCACTTCGCTTTGCCAACGCTCGACAATCTCATCGAGGGACATTTGACCGAGGTCTTGATTACCCCGGGCGCGGACGGCCACTACATTTGCTGCCTTTTCCTTGTCGCCGACAACCAGCAGATAAGGCAGCTTACGAACGCTATGTTCGCGTATTTTATAAGTAATCTTCTCGTTGCGCAAATCGGCCTCGACCCGGAATCCGCGCGAACGCAAGGTTTTGACGACTTCCGTGACGTAATCCGCCTGCGCTTCAGAGATGTTCAGCACCACTGCCTGCACCGGCGCCAGCCACAGGGGCAATGCACCGGCGTGGTTTTCGATCAGGATACCGATGAAGCGCTCCAGCGAACCGAGGATTGCCCGGTGCAACATCACGGGCGTGTGGCGGCCGTTGTCCTCGCCAACATATTCGGCCCCAAGGCGAGCCGGCATGGAGAAATCCACCTGAACGGTGCCGCACTGCCAGGACCGGCCAATCGCATCCTTGATGTGGAATTCGATCTTCGGGCCATAGAAGGCGCCTTCACCGGGCAACTCGGTCCACTCCAGACCACTGGCCCGCAGCGCAGCGCGCAGCGCGCCCTCCGCCTTGTCCCATACATCATCCGACCCCACCCGGCTATCCGGGCGCAAGGCCAGCTTGACCGCCACATCCCTGAAACCGAAGTCCGCATACACCTTGCGCACCAAGGCATTGAAGGCGGTCACCTCGGCCTCGATCTGATCTTCCGTGCAGAACACATGACCGTCGTCCTGAGTAAACCCGCGCACCCGCATGATGCCGTGCAGCGCCCCGGACGGTTCATTGCGGTGACAGGCACCAAACTCGCCATAGCGCAGAGGCAACTCACGGTAGGAGCGCAGATCGGAATTGAAGATCTGGATATGGCCCGGACAGTTCATGGGCTTCACCGCATAGTCGCGACTTTCCGACTCAGTGGTGAACATGTTGGCCTTGTAGTGCTCCCAGTGCCCGGATTTCTCCCACAGGGAACGATCCAGGATCTGCGGGCAGCGCACTTCCTGGTAGCCGTTGTCGCGATAGACAGCACGCATGTACTGCTCAACGGCCTGCCAGACCGTCCACCCGTTGGGATGCCAGAACACCAAGCCCGGCGCCTCTTCCTGCAGATGAAAGAGGCCCAGCTGCTTGCCAAGACGGCGATGGTCGCGCTTCTCGGCTTCCTCCAGCATGTGCAGATAGGCTTCCTGCTCTTCCTTTTTGGCCCAGGCCGTGCCGTAGATGCGCTGCAGCATCTCGTTCTTCGAGTCGCCACGCCAGTAGGCGCCCGCCACCTTCATGAGCTTGAAGACCTTCAGCTTGCCGGTGGAAGGCACATGAGGGCCGCGACACAGATCGGTGAAATCCCCCTCCCGATACAGGGACACATCCTCCCCCTGGGGGATGGAGGCGATGATCTCCGCCTTGTAATGCTCACCGATCGACTTGAAGTAGGCCACGGCCTCGTCCCGCGGCAGCACACGGCGCTCAACGGGCACATCGCGCTTGGCCAGTTCGGTCATGCGCGCTTCAATCTTCTCAAGATCTTCGGGCGTAAACGGGCGCTTGTATGCGAAGTCGTAGTAAAAGCCGTTCTCGATCACCGGCCCGATGGTGACCTGGGCCTCGGGAAACAGCTCCTTCACCGCATAGGCCAGCAGGTGGGCCGTCGAGTGGCGAATGACTTCTAGACCATCAGCATCCTTGTCGGTCACGATAGCCAGCGCCACATCACGCTCGATGAGGAAAGAGGTATCGACCAGCTTGCCATCAACCTTGCCGGCCAGCGCAGCCTTTGCCAGGCCGGCACCGATGGACGCGGCGACCTGGGCGATCGTCACGGGTTGCTCGAAACTGCGCACGGAACCGTCGGGCAAGGTGATATTGGGCATGATGACTCGCTCGGGAAAATTTTGGGCAAAAAAAAAGCGCGGACGAGCCGCACTTTTTCTTTTTCTGGAAAACGCCTTACAGCAGACTCATCAAAGCTTGTCTTGGCTGCTGCAAGTTCGAGACATTCGTTTTCCTTCTTAGGTGTTTGGTAGGCGCGATTGGACTCGAACCAACGACCCCCACCATGTCAAGGTGGTGCTCTAACCAGCTGAGCTACGCGCCTAAGAAGCCCGCATTATAGACGAGCCTTGAAAGTTGTCAACGATTACTTGGATTTATTTTACTGGGGGTCCGCAGGCCACGCGGACAGGAAACGCTTCCAGTGAGGCGCCTCAAGCCGGCCCAGGGCTTCACGGACAAAACGGACCTCAGCCTGATACGCTGCCTTGTCGAGCGCACCCCGCATGCACTGGAAGCGCAGGAACACCAGATAAGTGTTCACGACGTCCGTTTCACAGTAATCGCGGATCTCGTCGATTCGCCCCTCGCAGTAACCCTTCCAGACCGCCGAACCATCCATGCCCAACTTGCCGGGGAAACCCATCAGTTTGGCCAGATCATCGAGCGGTGCGTTGGCACGGGGTTGATAGAGGGCCAGCAGATCCATCAGATCCAGATGTCGAGTGTGATAGCGCCCGATGTAGTTGTTCCACTTGAAATCGCGGGAGTCGTGGTAATCCCCATCTCCCAGATCCCAGTAGCGCGGGGCCGAGACGCCGTGCAGCATGCCCCGATAGTGCAGGACCGGCAGATCGAAACCACCCCCGTTCCAGGAAATCAGCTGGGGCGTAAAGCGCTCGATGCCGTCAAAGAAACGCTGGATGATCTCCCCTTCGGCACAGTCAGGCTCCGACAGGGAGAAGACCCGAAACTGGCTCGCGTCCCGCAGCACACAGGAAATCGTCACCACCTTCTGGAGATGATGAGGCAGGAAATCGCTCCCGTTTGATGCCCGCCGCAGCTGGAAGGCGTACTCAGCCACCTCCTCCGCACCAAGTTCGTCAGGCAGTCCGTGCAGGGAACGAATGCCCTGCACATCGGGGATCGTCTCGATATCGAAGACGAGGGTGGTGGCCATCGTCATGCTCAGGCAGGAAAAACGCCGGTGGACAGGTAGCGGTCACCCCGGTCGCACACAATGGAAACGATCACGGCATTCTCGACCGTCTCGGCCAGACGCAGGGCCACATGCAGGGCGCCACCCGACGAGATCCCCGCGAAAATCCCCTCCTCCCGGGCCAGGCGGCGGGTCATTTCTTCGGCATCGGCCTGGGCGACATACTCCAGTTGGTCAACCCGGGCCTTGTCGTAGATCCGCGGTAGGTAGGCCTCCGGCCATTTGCGGATACCGGGAATCTGCGCCCCCTCAGTGGGCTGGCAGCCAATGATGCAGATGCCGGGATTCTTCTCCTTCAGGTAGCGGGACACCCCCATGATGGTGCCGGTCGTGCCCATGCTGCTGATGAAGTGGGTGATGGTGCCGCCGGTCTGCTCCCAGATCTCGGGGCCGGTGCCGTCCACGTGAGCCTGCGGATTATCCGGATTGGCGAACTGGTCGAGGATGACGCCGCGACCCTCGTCGCGCATGCGCTCAGCCACATCGCGGGCCAGCTCCATACCCCCTTCCTTGGGCGTCAGCACCAGCTCGGCACCGAAGGCCCGCATGGTCTGCCGGCGTTCGATGCTCTGGTTCTCGGGCATCACCAGGATCATCCCGTAACCGCGTATCGCCGCGGCCATGGCGAGTGCGATCCCCGTATTGCCACTGGTCGCCTCGATCAAGGTCTGTCCGGGCTGGATGTCTCCTCGCGCTTCACCGCGCAGGATCATGGACATGGCCGGACGGTCCTTCACCGACCCCGCCGGGTTGTTGCCTTCGAGTTTGGCCAGGATTACGTTGTTGTGACCTGCCGTGATGCGCTTCAGCCTGACCAGAGGGGTCTGGCCCACGTAGTCTTCGAGAGTCTTGAATTCCATGTTTCGGTCCACCGGATATCGGATTGGAGAATGGTTCGATCATACCGAATGCGGCGATCGAGGGTTGGGGCCACGGGCGGCGCCCCGCAAGATCGGATTGAGGCTGCACAAGGCCGAAAAAAGGGGCTTCCACCGGAAGCCCCTCTTCCACACCTGATGCGACGCCGTCTCAGGGTCGGCCGATGCTCAGGTAGGTCAGACCAGCCTCCCGGGGAAGCTGCGGATCAAACACGTTGCGGCCATCAAAGATGACCGGGCTCTTGAGCTTGGCCTTGATGACCCCGAAATCCGGGCTGCGGAACTCCTTCCACTCGGTCACGATGAGCAGGGCATCGGCACCATCGAGGGCCTGCATGGGGCGTTCAGCGTAGCGCAGACGCGGTTCATCACCAAAAATCCGCCGGGTTTCATCCATGGCCACCGGATCATAGGCTGTCACCGTGGCGCCACGCCGGAACAGCTCGGCGATGATCACCCGGCTCGGCGCTTCACGCATGTCATCGGTGTTCGGCTTGAAGGCCAGCCCCCAAAGAGCGAAATGCTTGCCGCTGAGGTCTTCGCCAAAGTGCGCCACGACCTTATCCACCAGCACCAGCTTCTGGGCATCGTTGGCATCCTCGACAGCGTTGAGCACACGCAGGGCATGCCCCGCATCGGCCCCGGTCTTGATCAGCGCCTTGACGTCCTTCGGGAAGCACGAGCCGCCGTAACCACAGCCCGCATACAGGAAGTGGTAGCCGATGCGCGGATCGCTGCCGATCCCCTGACGCACCAGTTCGATGTCGGCCCCCAGGGATTCCGACAGCAAGGCCAGTTCGTTCATGAAACTGATCCGCGTGGCCAGCATGGCATTGGCCGCATACTTGGTGAGCTCGGCGCTGCGCAGGTCCATGATCAGCAGCTTTTCGTGATTACGCTGGAAGGGCGCGTAGAGGGCCTTCATGAGGAAAATGGCCTGATCGTCCTCCGCCCCCACCACGATCCGGTCGGGGCGCATGAAGTCGTCCACCGCGGCGCCTTCCTTGAGGAACTCCGGATTGGACACCACGCTGTAGGGAATCGCCTCGCCGCGGGCATCAAGCTCGGCCTGAACAGCGGCCTTGACCTTGTCGGCCGTTCCAACAGGCACGGTACTCTTGTCAACGACCACCTTGTAGTCAGTCATGTGACGACCAATCGCCCGCGCAGCCGACAGCACATACTGGAGATCGGCAGACCCATCCTCATCCGGCGGCGTACCCACGGCGATGAACTGGATGGTTCCGAACTGGACCGCCTCCTGAACATTGGTGGTGAAGTGCAGGCGTCCTGCTGCCACGTTGCGGGCAACGACCTGATCGAGCCCCGGCTCATGGATGGGAATGCCACCCTCCTTGAGCACCCGGATCTTCTCGGGGTCCAGGTCCAGGCACAACACGTCATTGCCCATTTCGGCAAGACAGGCGCCGGACACCAGCCCCACATAGCCCGTACCAACCACCGTAATTTTCATATGCCAGCTCCCGAGACCAATCCTGATAATGTGTTCACAAACCCGGCGGGCGTCGCCCAAGCCGGAAAGCCATGACCGCCAGGTCAGACTAAGGCGTCAGATCGAACTCTTCGGTGCGCTTGGGCGGATAGGTCTCCCACCCACCACAGGCCGGGCAGCGCCAGTAAAACTGACGTGCCTTGAAACCACAGGCATCGCAGCGGTAGCGGGCCACCCGACGGGTATGGCCGTGCACCAGCCCCTTGACCAGTTCGATATCCGTGCGCTGCTCGACGGGGGCCGTCAACAAGGCCGCCTCGAGGAGCTTGTCCAGCCCGAGCAAAGTCGGATTGCGCCTCAGCTCGTCGCGCACCAGCTGGTAGGCGGCAGCCGGCCCTTCCTTCTGCAGCTCCCACTGGAACAGGGCATCCAGCAGATCCAGGGATGCATACTGCTCGAGATAACTGCGCAGCAACTGCATGCCCTGCTCAAGCTCTCCGAGCCGGCGATAAGCATCCATCAGGCGCTCCGCCACCAGGGCCAGGTAGACCGGATTCTGGCTTTCAACCCGCTTCCAGGCCTCGAGCGCCGCCCGGTCGTCGCCCTGGGCAACATGCAGATCCCCCAGCAGCATGCTCGCACGCACACATTTCCGGTTTGTCTCCAGGGCGCGCAGCAAGGCGCTCCGGGCCTCATCAAAGCGGGAGTTGGCCATGTCGGCGGAAGCCAGCTCGCAGTGGAAATTGGCCATTTCCTTTTCCCAGAGGGCACTCTCATGCCCCGGAAGCGCATCCGCCGTTTCGATGGCCTTACGCCAATCCTTTTCCTGCTGGTAGATGTCGAGCAGGTTCTTGAGCGCAAAATCATTCAGGCGGCTACCGCGCAACTGGACGAAAACCGCTTCTGCACGATCCAGCAGACCGGCCTTCAGGAAATCCAGCCCCAGCTCAGACAGGGCCTGCAGCCTCTGATCGTTGGACAGATCGTCCCGATCAATCAGGTTCTGGTGCATGCGGATCGCACGATCCGTCTCGCCCCTTCGCCGGAAGAGGCTCCCCAGAGCGAAGTGCAGTTCGACCGTCTGGTTGTCGATCTTCACCGCCTCGATGAAGGCATCGATGGCCTTGTCTGGCTGTTCGTTGAGGAGGAAGTTCAGACCTGTCAGGTAGGTCCGCGGCAAGGCCCGCGATTCCTTGACCAGGTGTTTGATGTCAATTCGGGCCGCCAGCCAGCCCAGCACGAAAAACAGGGGGAAGGCCAGCAACCACCACAGCTCGAATTCCATGGATTCAGTAGGTCTCAGGCAGGTCGGGGCCGTGGGCGATCGGAGCTCTTCCCCGCCCATCGACAGGAGCGGCGGCCCCCTGATCGCGGAGATGACCGATCTCGCGATGCTGACGGTAAAGCGTGGTGAGCGTCGCGGTGACTCCAATCAACACGCCGATGGTGACGAACAGCAGGATGACCAGCACCAGCGGCACCTGCCACTGGGCACCAAAGAAGAAACGCAGGACGACAACATCGTCATTCTTGACGGCGAAGCCGAAAAGCAGCAGAAACAGGAAGAGCCTGAAGACCCAGATGAGAGCGCGCATGCGCGAAATTATCCCCGACGCGGACAAAAAAAAGAAGGCGGCTTTCGCCGCCTTCAGGATCGAGCCTTCGGCCTCCGGATGGGGAAGCGTCAACCATGGGTCACCCCATCATGTCGACACGTTCCCTCAACTCCTTGCCAGCCTTGAAGTGCGGAACATACTTTTCCGGCACCTGCACCTTCTCCCCCGACTTGGGATTTCTACCGACACGGGGAGGACGGTAATTCAAGGCAAAGCTGCCAAAGCCGCGGATCTCGATGCGATCACCCCGCGACAGGGCATCGGTCATCGCATCGAGGATCATCTTTACCGCGAACTCGGCGTCCTTCGCGACCAGCTGGGGAAAACGCTCCGCCAGCCGGGCGATGAGCTCCGACTTGGTCATGCCCGAACCGCTTACTTCTGCTCGTTGAGCTTGGCCTTCAGCAGCGCACCGAGGTTGGTGGTGCCGCTGGCAGCAGACGCGCTGTCAGACGCCAGCTTGCTCATTGCTTCAGTTTGTTCAACTTGATCCTTGGCACGGATGGACAGGTTGATGCCACGGGTCTTGCGATCAACGTTAACGATCATCGCTTCGACGGTGTCGCCAACCTTCAGCAGCAGGGACAGATCATCAACGCGATCACGGGAGAACTCGGACGCACGCAGGTAACCTTCGACGTCATTGTTCAGGCCGATCACCGCACCACGGGCATCCACGCTGCGAACGGTACCGTTCACCAGAGTGTTCTTGTCGTGGGTGGCGATGAAGTTGGTGAAGGGGTCGCCATCGAGCTGCTTGATGCCGAGGGAGATACGCTCCTTCTCGACGTCGATGTTCAGCACCACGGCCTCGACCTCGTCGCCCTTCTTGTACTGGCGCACAGCCTCTTCGCCGGTCAGGGACCAGGACAGGTCGGACAGGTGAACCAGGCCGTCGATGCCGCCTTCCAGGCCGATGAACACGCCGAAGTCGGTCAGGGACTTGATCTGGCCACGGACCTTGTCGCCCTTCTTGTGGTTGATGGCGAAATCGTCCCACGGGTTGGACATGCACTGCTTCATGCCCAGGGAGATGCGGCGACGGTCTTCGTCGATCTCGAGAATCATCACTTCGACTTCGTCGCCCAGTTGGACAACCTTGGTCGGGTGGATGTTCTTGTTGGTCCAGTCCATTTCGGACACGTGGACCAGACCTTCGATACCCTGCTCGACTTCAACGAATGCGCCGTAGTCGGTGATGTTGGTCACCTTGCCGAACAGGCGGGTGCCCTGCGGGTAGCGGCGGGAGATGCCGACCCACGGATCTTCGCCCAGCTGCTTGAGCCCCAGGGAGACGCGGTTCTTCTCCTGGTCGAACTTGAGGACCTTGGCTTCCAGCTCGTCGCCCACGGCCAGAACTTCGGACGGGTGACGGACGCGGCGCCATGCCAGGTCGGTGATGTGCAGCAGGCCGTCGATACCACCCAGATCCACGAATGCGCCGTAGTCGGTGATGTTCTTGACGATACCCTTGACGACGGTGCCTTCCTTGAGGGTTTCGAGGAGCTTCTGACGCTCTTCACCCATGGAGGCCTCAAGCACGGCGCGGCGGGAAACCACCACGTTGTTGCGCTTGCGGTCGAGCTTGATGACGCGGAATTCGAATTCCTTGCCTTCGAAGGGGGTGGTGTCCTTGACAGGACGCATATCCACCAGGGAACCCGGCAGGAACGCACGGATGCCGTTGACCATGACGGTCAGGCCGCCCTTCACCTTGCCGGTGATCATGCCCTTGACGAGGATGGCGTCGTTGAGCGCCTTGTCGAGGTCGTTCCAGGCAGCGATGCGCTTGGCCTTGTCGCGGGACAGGCGGGTTTCACCGTAGCCGTCTTCGAGCTGCTCGATGGCGACTTGAACGTAATCACCGATTTCGGTGGTCAGTTCGCCGCGATCGCTGCGGAATTCCTCGATGGGAATGTAACTCTCGGACTTGAGGCCGGCGTTGACGACCACAAAGTTCTGGTCGATCCGCACGACTTCGGCGGTGATGACTTCACCGGCGCGCATTTCCTGGCGATTGAGGGACTCCTCAAACAGGGCGGCAAAGCTTTCCTCGAGGGAAATAGGGGTGGCAGTGGACATATGTGAAAAAGAACCTTACAACCGTCGTGAGACGGCTCCTGGTTAAACAACCTTCCGCGCCCGGGCGGGCACGGAAGACCTCAAGTGCGAAGCACCGCGGCCCGTTCGACCACGAAATCAACCGCCTGCTGGACGGTCATTCCGGAGGTATCGAGCAGCACGGCATCCTCGCTTCTCTTCAGAGGCGCCACGGTGCGCTGGGAATCCCGCGCATCCCGTTCATGCAGGTCTCTGAGGAGATCGTCCATACTAGCAGCCATTCCTTTACCGATCAACTGCTTATACCGACGCTCCCCCCGTGCCTCGACGGACGCGGTGAGGAATATCTTGAGAGCGGCATCCGGAAACACCACGGAGCCCATGTCCCGGCCTTCGGCTACCAGGCCCGCGCCGCGCCGATAGGCACGCTGCCGGGCAAACAGCGCATCGCGGACAGCCGGAAGGGCCGCCACGCGGGAAGCCCCAGCCGAACAGGCTTCACTACGGATCTCGTCAGTGACGTCATCACCGGCCAGGAAGACACGCTCATCCTCGAAACGCGCGGGAAGCCCGGCCGCCAGCGTCGCCAGCTCAGCCTCCGCATCCAGCGCCAGCCCCTGACGCAGGGCCGCCAGGGCAACGATCCGGTACAGCGCGCCGCTATCGAGGTGATCGAAGCCGAGCACCCGGGCCACCTGGGCCGCGACGGTTCCCTTGCCCGATGCCGAAGGCCCGTCGATGGCCAGCACCGGAACGGGCGTGGCAATGCCGGAAAAGGTCTGGAAGTACTCCGGGAAAGTCTTGTTCACGCACTTCGGATCATTGATGCGCACATAAGGCCCACCCAGGGTCGCCAGGGAGAAGCACATGGCAACGCGGTGATCGTCGTAGGTATCGATGACGGCCGGCTGCAGACAGGCAGGCGGCGTGACACGGAGGCTTTCAGGAAACTCCTCGACCGTCGCTCCCAGCTTGCGCAACTCGGCCGCCATGGCGGCAATGCGATCAGTCTCCTTGACCCGCCAGCTGCCGATATTGCGCAGGGTGCTCGGACCGTCGGCAAACAGCGCAGCCACCGACAGGGTCATGGCCGCATCGGGAATGTGGTTGAGATCCAGGTCGAAAGCCTTGAGGCGCCCGGACGCCGGGGCCCGGGCTTCGATCCAGTCCTCGCCCCAGGTGATTTCCGCCCCCATCGTGGCCAGGGCATCGGCAAACTTCACGTCCCCCTGGATGCTGCGCCGCCCGGCACCGACGACGCGCACCGGCCCACCGCCGAGTGCCCCTGCAGCCAGGAAATAGCTGGCGGTGGACGCATCCCCTTCCACGGAGATCCGGCCTGGCGAAACATAGCGCTGACCGGCCGGCACCACGAAGCGGCTCCAGCCATCACGCTGCACCACCACGCCAAACCGCTCCATGAGGTTGAGGGTGATCTCGACGTAGGGGCGGCTGATCAGCTCCCCCTCCACATCGATGGTGAGGGGCTTGTCCCGGGCCACCAGCGGCGCGGCCTGCAGCAGGCCGGTGAGAAACTGGCTGGACACATTGCCGCGCACGCTGACCCGCTCGGCAGCCAGCTCGGCCGGCTGGAGCGCCAGGGGCGGATAGCCCTCCTGCCCCAGCCAGGCGACCTGAGCACCGAGCTGCTTGAGCCCGTCCACCAGGTCGCCGATGGGGCGCTCGTGCATGCGCGGCACGCCGGACAACCGCACCTCGGCCTGAGCATCACCGCAACCGGAGAGCGACGTGACGATGGCCGGCACCAGGGTGCGGATGCTGAGCCCGGAATTACCCACGAAAAGATCAGCCTGGAGCTGGGGGAAGCGTCCGTTACAGCCCACCACGCGCAGGGCGGCGCCCTCCTCCCTCACGTCCACGCCCAGGGCGACGATGGCGTTGCGCATCACCCGGGTATCGTCGGAGTCCAGCAGATCTTCGACCAAGGTTTCGCCCTCGGCCAGGGCAGCAAGCAGCAGCACACGATTGGAAATGCTCTTGGAGCCGGGCAGACGTACGGTGCCGGCAGCCCTGCGCATCGGCGGCAGATCGATGAATTCCATGGAAAATCCTTGTATCACTCGCCCGAAGGCGTCGCTGGGAAAGCCTTGTCGGCCCATTCGTTGCGAGCCCGGCTGGCATCGTCGAAGACAGCTTCGAGCGCCGGCCCGTCGCCGGCCAGAAGCAGCGCGCGCAGATAGGCCAGCTCGGACAGGTAGGCATCGAGCTCGGCGAGCAGGGAGTGGCGATTGGCCACGCAGATGTCACGCCACATCTCCGGGTGACTCCCGGCCACCCGGGTAAAATCCCGGAAGCCGCTTGCCGCATAGCTGAATAATTGCTCAGCATTGGCCCGCCCGGCCAGATCGTGCACCAGGCCAAAGGCCAGCAGATGAGGCAGATGACTGACCGCGGCGAACACGCGGTCATGCTCCTGCGGACTCATTTCGTGCAACACCGCCCCACAGGCAGCCCACAGCTCGCGTACCCGCAGCACGGCGTCGGGTGCATTTTCGGGCAGCGGGGTCACCACCACCTTGCGCCCGCGATACAAATCGGCACGGGCGGCGGAAGGGCCGCTCTTTTCGGCACCGGCGATCGGATGCGCAGGTACGACGTGGGCCAGGTGGGCGCCCAGATGACGATAGATCGCCTCAATCACATCCCGCTTGGTACTGCCCGCATCGGTGACGATGGTGTCCGGCCCCAAGTGGGGCGCCATGGCCTGCGCGACCGCCTCCATCTGGCCGACGGGCATGGCCAGCAGCACCATGTCCGCCCCGTCCAGGGCCTCGGCCCAGTCGGTGGATATCTCGTCGATCACACCCAGCTGCCGCGCCTGGGCGAGAGGCTCCGGCCGTCGGCCGACCCCCACCACGCGCTCAACCAGCCTGGCCTGACGCAGGGCCAGCGCCACCGACCCGCCGATCAGGCCGACGCCGCACACCACAAGCTTCTCGATCTTGCGCACGGCGGGCCTCACTCAGCCAAGGGCTGCGGGCAGGGCCTCGAGGAAGCGGGCATTCTCGCTCTCCAGGCCGATGGACACACGCAGCCATTCGGGCATGCCGTAACCGCCGATGGGACGCACGATGACCCCCTGACGCAGCAAGCCCTGATTGACCCTGGCTCCGTCACCCACCTTGAAGGTGACAAAATTGCCCGCGGAGGGAATCCACTCCAGGCCAAGGGCCGCAAAACCCGCGGTCAGCTGCGCCATGCCGGCCCGGTTCAACTCAAAGCTGCGCGCCAGGAAATCGTCGTCGAACAGCGCCGCCGCCGCCGCCGCGAGGCCGACGCTGGTGACATTGAAGGGCTGCCGGACACGGTTCAGCAGATCGATGACTGCCGCATTGCCCAGACCGTAACCCACGCGCAGCCCCGCCAGGCCGTAGGCCTTGGAGAAGGTGCGGCTGATAAGCAGATTGGGGAAGCGTGACAGCCAGGCGATGGCGTCGTAACGCTGCTCCGGGCCGAGATATTCGGTATACGCCTCATCCAGCACCACCAGCACCTCGCCGGGAACCTTCGCCAGGAAGGCTTCGATCCGGTCTCCGGGCAGGAAAGTACCGGTCGGGTTGTTGGGGTTGGCAATGAAGATCACCCGGGTGGCGGGGGTGATCGCCGCCAGCATGGCATCCAGGTCGTGGCCGAAGTCCTGCGCCGGCACCTCGACACCCCGGGCACCGGTCGCCTGGGTGGCCAGGGGATAGACGGCAAAGGCGTGGCGGGCATAGATGGCCTCGCGATCCGGACCGAGAAAGGCCCGGGCAGCCAGTTCGAGGATGTCGTTGGAACCATTGCCCAGAACGATCTGTTCCATGGCCACGCCGTAGCGCCGGCGCAAGGCGTCCTTCAGCTCGAAGCCATTCCCGTCGGGGTAGCGGGCGATGTCAGCCAGCGCCGCCTCGATGGCCGCCCGGGTCTTCTCGCCAATCCCGAGGGGATTCTCGTTGGACGCCAGCTTGACGATGGAGGCCTCCGCCAGCCCCATCTCCCGGGCCAGTTCGGAAATCGGCTTGCCGGGCTGATAGGGAGAGATCGCCCGGATGTAGGCGGGCGCCAGATCACACAAACTCATGGACAACTCCAGAGGGATATCAGTACACAGCCTGGGGGTAGGAGCCCAGGATCTTGAGGTAGGCCGCCCGGCTGGTCAGTGCGTCCAGCGCGACCTTGACGGCCGGATCATCCCGGTGGCCTTCGATATCCACGTAGAAGACGTATTCCCACAGCGCTGCACGCGCAGGCCGGGATTCGAGACGATTCATGGACACGCCGGCCTCGGCCAACGGGGCAAGGAGTTCGTGCACGGCACCAGGACGATTGGTGGCGGACATGATCAGGGAAGTCTTGTCCGCGCCGGTCCGGCCCGCATCATGGCGCCCCAGCACCAGGAAGCGAGTGGTGTTGTTGGGTTCGTCTTCGATGCTCTCCACCAGGCGGGGCAAATCGTATCGGGCCGATGCGGCCTCGCCGGCGATGGCAGCCGCGCCCGGCTCCAGGGAGGCCAGGCGTGCCGCCTCGGCGTTGCTGCCCACGGAGATGCGCGGCACACCGGGGAGCGAGCGGTTCAGCCACTCATGGCACTGGGCCAGGGATTGGGCGTGGGAGTACACCTTGGTGATCCGGCCCAGCTCGGTCTCGCGGGTCATGAGGTGCTGATGGATGCGCAGCACGACTTCGCCACAGATCTTGAGGGACGAGCCCAGCAGCAGATCGAGGGTACGGCCGACCGCGCCTTCCGTGGAGTTCTCGACCGGTGCCACGCCGTAGTGGGCATGACCGGCTTCCACCTCCCGAAAGACATCATCGATAGTGCCCTGCGGCGCCAGGCGGGCCGCATGGCCGAAATGCTTGACCGCGGCACTTTCGGAGAAGGTGCCCAACGGGCCGAGGAAGGCGATGCCGAGCGGCGTTTCGAGAGACAGGCAGGCCGACATCACCTCCCGGAAGAAGAAGGTGACGCTCTCGTTGGGCAGCGGACCGGCGTTGAGATCCTGGATCCGACGCAGTACTTGCGCCTCCCTCTCGGGGCGATAGATATAACCCGCATCGCCGTACTTCGCCTTGATCTCGCCGACGTGCTGGGCACAGCGGGCACGCTGGTTGAGCAGCGCCAGCATCTGCGCGTCGATGGCGTCGATCTGTTCGCGGACGACGCCAAGTTCCTGCAGCATCCCTTCGTTCATGCCTTCTCCTGAAACCGCTGAAAACTGCGCCACTTAGGCCTTGCGTGCTGCGAAATCCTGCATCAGATCCACCAGCGCACCCACGCCGTCGAGGGACATGGCGTTGTATATGGAGGCCCGCATCCCGCCCACCGACTTGTGCCCCTTGAGGCCGGCCAGCCTGCGCTCGGCGGCCTCCGCCAGAAACTCGGCATCGAGGGCCGGATTGGACAGCGTGAACGGAACGTTCATGCGCGAACGGCAATCCGCTGCCACCGGGTTGCGATAGAAGCCGCCACTGCCTTCGATGGCGTCGTAGACGCGCTTTGCCTTGGCGATGTTGGCCTGTTCGACCACCGCCAGACCACCCTGGGCCTTCAGGTTCTTGAAGATCAGGCCGGCAAGGTAGATACCGAAAGTGGGTGGCGTGTTGAGCATGGAACCGTTGTCGGCCATGGTGGCGTAATTCATCACGCTGGGCGTGCTCGCCGAGGCCTTGCCCAGCAGATCCTCACGGACGATCACCAGCACCAGACCCGCCGGCCCGATGTTCTTCTGGGCTCCGGCATAGATCAGCCCGTAACGCGACACATCCATCGGGCGCGACAGGATATGGGAGCTCATGTCCGCCACCAGGGGAACGCCCGCCGGCACCTCGGGCAGATCGAACATCTCGACGCCGTGGATGGTCTCGTTGGTGCAGATGTGCAGGTAAGCCGCCGTGGGATCGAGCTTCAGCTCAGCCGCGCCCGGCAGGCGGGTGAAGCCGTCGCCCTCGGTGGAGCCGGCCAGTCGGACGGAACCGGTGTGCTGCGCTTCCTTATAGGCTTTCTTTGACCAGGAGCCGGTGACGATGTAATCGGCAGAACGCCCGTCGAGCAGATTCATGGGGATCTGGGCGAACTGCTGGGTAGCACCACCTTGCAGGAACAGCACCCGGTAGTTGGACGGGATGCCCATCAGCTCCCGCAGATCGGCTTCGGCCTCGTTGATGACCCCGGTGAAGTCCTTGCCCCGGTGGCTCATCTCCATGATGCCCATGCCGGTACCGTGCCAGTCGAGCAGCTCGTCACGCACCTGCTCCAGAACAGCCGTCGGCAATGCCGCCGGCCCCGCCGAGAAATTGAAAATCCGCATCGTCTGAATCCTTGCTCTGTCAGTCCGCTCAGGCCTCGGGCTGGGCGCTTTCGTCACCCGCATCACCCAGGACATCCTGCTCTTCCTCTTCCCCTTCGAGAATCTTCTGCACGCCGGACAGGACACTGCCCTCATCCACGGCAATGAGCGTCACACCCTGAGTGGCACGCCCCATCTCCCGGATCTCGGCCACACGGGTACGCACCAGCACCCCACCGGTAGTGATGAGCATGATCTGATCCTTCTCGGTGACCAGCGTCGCCGCCACCACGCGACCGTTCCGGTCGGAGGTCTGGATGGCGATCATGCCCTTGGTGCCACGACCGTGGCGAGTGTACTCACCGATCGGGGTGCGCTTGCCGAAACCGTTCTCGGTGGCAGTGAGCACGCTCTGCTCCTCGTCACCCGCCACCAGCATGGCGATCACGGTCTGGCCATCTTCGAGCATCATGCCGCGGACACCGCGCGCCTGGCGCCCCATCGGGCGGACATCGTTCTCGCTGAAGCGCACAGCCTTACCGGCGTCAGAGAACATCATCACGTCATGCTGACCATCAGTGATGGCCACGCCCACCAGGTAATCGCCTTCATCCAGACCCACCGCGATGATGCCGGCCTTGCGCGGGTTGGAGAAGTCGGTAAGCGGCGTCTTCTTGACTGTACCCTGGGCGGTGGCCATGAAGATGAAATGACCTTCGTCGAACTCCTTGACCGGCAGCACGGCAGTGATCTTCTCTCCCTCAAGCAGCGGGAAGAGATTGACGATGGGTTTGCCGCGGGAGTTGCGGGTCCCTTCGGGCACCTCGTAGACCTTGAGCCAATAGAGACGACCACGGTTGGAGAAGCACAGGATGTGGTCGTGGGTATTGGCCACGAAGAGCTGGTCGACAAAGTCGTCGTCCTTGACCGCCGCCGCCTGCTTGCCCCGGCCACCGCGCTTCTGGGCCCGGTAGTCGGTGAGCGGCTGACGCTTGAAGTAGCCGGTGTGGGACAGGGTCACGACCATGTCCTGGGGCGCGATCAGGTCTTCTATATTGATGTCGGCGGTATTCATCACCAGTTCGGAGCGACGCGGGTCGCCGAACTGCTGTTTGATGAGGTTCAGCTCATCCACGATGATCGCGGTGATGCGCTCCGGGCGTGCCAGGATGTCGAGCAGATCGGCGATGGTCGCCATCACATCCCGGTATTCGGCAACGATCTTGTCCTGCTCGAGGCCGGTGAGGCGCTGCAGGCGCAATTCCAGGATGGCCTGGGCCTGGGCATCGGACAGGCGATAGCCCTGGGCCGACAGGCCGAACTCGGCGGCCAGGCCCTCCGGACGGTAGCTGTCGGACGCCGCCCGGGAGAGCATCTCCTCCACCAGAGCCGAACGCCACTGACGCGCCATCAGGGCCTTCTTGGCCTCGGGCGGCGTCGGTGCCGCCTTGATCAGGGCGATGATCTCGTCCACGTTGGACAGGGCCACCGCCAGGCCTTCAAGAATGTGGCCACGCTCGCGGGCCTTGCGCAGTTCGAAGATGGTGCGGCGGGTGACCACCTCGCGCCGGTGGGCGAGGAAGCAGTCCAGCATCTGATAAAGATTGAGCAGGCGTGGCTTGCCATCCACCAGCGCCACCATGTTCATGCCGAAGGTGTCCTGCAGCTGGGTCTGCTTGAACAGGTTGTTCAGCACCACGTCCGGCATCTCGTTGCGCTTCAGCTCCACCACCACGCGCATGCCCGACTTGTCGGATTCGTCGCGGATCTCGCTGATGCCTTCGATTTTCTTGTCGTTGACCAGCTCGGCAATCTTCTCGAGCAGGGTCTTCTTGTTAACCTGGTAGGGCAGCTCATCGACGATGATCGCCTGACGGTCACCCTTGCCGATGTCCTCAAAGTGGGTGCGGGCCCGCATCACCACCCGGCCACGGCCGGTGCGATAGCCCTCGTGGACGCCGGCAAGGCCATAGATCAGGCCGGCGGTCGGGAAGTCGGGAGCGGGGATGATCTTGATCAGATCCTCGATCGTGGTCTCGGGCTCCTGCAGCAGCTTGAGGCAGCCATCGACGATTTCGGTCAGGTTGTGGGGCGGGATGTTGGTCGCCATACCCACTGCGATACCGCCGGAACCATTGATCAGCAGGTTGGGCACCCGCGCCGGCAGCACCAGCGGCTCCTTCTCCGAGCCGTCATAGTTGGGGCCGAAGTCGATGGTTTCCTTCTCGATGTCGGCCAGCATCTCATGGCCGATCTTGGCCATCCGGATTTCGGTGTAACGCATGGCCGCCGCGCTGTCGCCATCCACCGAGCCGAAGTTGCCCTGACCATCGACCAGCATGTAGCGCAGGGAGAAATCCTGGGCCATCCGGACGATGGTGTCATACACCGACTGATCACCGTGGGGGTGATACTTACCGATCACGTCGCCGACGATACGCGCGGACTTCTTGTAAGCCTTGTTCCAGTCGTTGCCAAGCTCATGCATGGCAAACAGCACCCGGCGGTGCACCGGCTTGAGGCCGTCTCGCACGTCAGGAAGAGCCCGCCCGACGATCACGCTCATGGCGTAATCCAGGTAGGCATGACGCATCTCGTCTTCGAGGCTGATGGGGAGAGTTTCTTTGGCGAACGGGATCATGGCACCGCGAGGAATCGACTATTCGTCGAAAAGACGAAAAACCCGGAGTTTATCACGCCACCAGTGCCCCACTCCCGCCACCTGTTGCGCCGGGCGCCTGCCCGGGCCGCCGCAGCCCGGATTGTGATCTCCGCAGCTCATATGCTCTAATCCGCGAGCACCTGAACACCACAAGACGGGCGCCCCGAGCGCCTCACCTTATACTGAGGAGGAACCCGATGACCGCAGCAAACCTCCGTCTGACGACGGCCACCCTTCTGATGATTGCCGGCTTCTCGGCCCTGGCCCAATCCAAGGACATCGTCGTCGACCCGAAGGGTGAAGTCCCCTACGCCATCGATCAGCGCAACGTCGTCGTCAAGAGTGGCGCCGACCTGTGCTGGCGCACCGGCTACTGGACGCCCGGCGCCGCCGGAGAAGCCAAGGCTGGCGCCGTTCCAGTGGCCTGTGAATGCGACAAGGATGTCGTAGGTGCCGACAAGTGCGCCCCGGCCGCCGCAGCCGCGCCGGCTCCTGCCCCGGCCCCGGCCCCCGTGGTTGCCGCTGCTCCCGCGCCCAAGAAGTGCGACTTCAGCATGACCCTCCATACCGACCACACCTTCGCCTTCAACAAGGCCGTGCTGGGCCCCATCGCCAAGAAGAGCCTTGACGACATGATCAGCACCAAGCTCGCCGCCTGTGCTGAAGTGAAATCCGTGATCGTCACCGGCCACACCGATCGTCTGGGCACCCAGTCCTATAACCAGAAACTGTCCGAAAAGCGCGCCGAAGCCGTTCAGGCCTACCTGGTCAGCAAGGGCATCAAGGCCGACCTGATCGACACCATGGGCGCTGGCAAGACCCAGCCGGTCCAGAGCTGCGATGACAAGCTCGGCCGCAAGAAGCTGATCGAATGCCTGGCCCCGAACCGCCGCGTCACCCTGGACGTCAAGGGCCCCGCCAAGTAAGCTTCAACGCATCCCTGCCCCTGAAAAACCCCGCCACCCGGCGGGGTTTTTCATATACGGACACCCGCCCCATGACGCCTATCCCCATCGATCTGCTGATCGAAGCCCGATACATCATCCCGGTCGAGCCGTACGACACCACCCTTGAGCACCACAGCATCGCCGTCCGAGGCGGGCGCATAGAGGCGATCCTCGCCACGGACCAGGCCCGAAGCCGCTTCAAGGCCGTCGAAACCGTCAGCCTCCCGGAACACATCCTCACCCCCGGGCTGGTCAATCTGCACTGCCACGCCGCCATGACCCTGATGCGCGGCCTGGCCGACGACCTGCCCCTGATGCGCTGGCTGCAGGAAGCCATCTGGCCCGCCGAGACACGCCACGTCTCCCATGCGTTCGTCCGTGACGGCAGCCTGCTGGCCGGCGCAGAGATGCTGCGCGGCGGCATCACCACCTGCAACGACATGTACTTCTTCCCGCAGGCCAGCGCCGAAGCCTTCGACCGCCTTGGCATGCGTGCGGCCGTCGGCATCACCGTCATCGACTTTCCATCCCAGTACGCATCCGATGCCGACGACTACCTGCACAAAGGGCTCGCTGCCTTCGAATCCTGGCGCGATCACCCGCTGATCAACTTCACCCTCGCTCCCCACGCTCCCTACACAGTCTCCAATGTCAGCTTCGAGCGCATCGGCACCCTCGCCGACGAACTGGAGCTGCCCATCCACATTCACATCCACGAAACTGACAGCGAGATACACGACAGCCTGCGTGACTTCGGCCAACGCCCCATCGCACGATTGGACAGCCTGGGGCTGCTGGGCCCTGGCCTGATCGGCGTCCACGCAGTCCACCTGTCCGACGACGACATCGACCGCCTGGCTCTACACCGCTGCGCCATCGCCCACTGCCCGACCTCCAACATGAAACTCGCCAGCGGCGCAGCCCCCGTCACCCGGTTGCTCGAGCGCGGCCTTCCGGTCGGCCTGGGCAGCGACGGCGCCGCCAGCAACAACCGTCTCGATCTGTGGCGTGAAATGCTCCAGGCCAGCCTTCTTGCCAAGCTCGGCACGGGTGACGCATCATCCCTCCCGGCCCATGCTGCCCTGCGCATGGCAACCCTTGACGGAGCCCGAGCCCTGGGCATGGACGACCACATCGGCTCCCTCCTCCCCGGCAAGGCGGCCGACCTCTGCGCCCTGCGCATCGATTCACCAGACAGCCTGCCCCTCTTCGATGCGGCCTCGCATCTGGTTTATGTGCTCGGAAGACACGAGGTTTCCGACGTCTGGATCAATGGCCAGCAGCGCGTGAGGGGTAGCGAACTGTTGCAAATATCCAACACCGAACTATTGAGCATCGCCCGCCTATGGCAGAATAAGCTCCGCCAATGAATTGGATATGCTGCCTGAGTTCATAGTGCACTTTGGCAGCCTGGATGAATCTTCCGGTTCTACCCCTTTGCCTTGCGACGAGGAAAACGATGATCAAACAAGCCAAAAAACAACTGCTGATGGCCGCCGCACTTGCCGCTCTCGGCCTGTCCGCCTCCGCCAGCTTCGCCAAAGATGTCGTCGTCGATACGAAAGGCGAAGTGCCTTACGTGATCGACTCCCGCGCTGTTGTGGCCCGCAGCGGTCACGACCTGTGCTGGCGCACCGGCTACTGGACCCCGGCCGCCGCAGCCAACACCATGGCCGGTGAATTCCCCGTCGGCTGCGAATGCGACAAGGACGTCGTTCCCCAAGAAAAGTGTGTGAAGGCTGCCGCCGCCGCTCCCGCCGCTGGTTCCAAGGCCGCTCCGCTGGCTGCCCCGGCTCTGGTTGCCGAGAAGATCAAGCTGGCCGCTGATGCGCTGTTCGAATTCGACAAGGCTGTCCTGCTGCCCGCCGGCAAGGCCAAGCTTGACGATCTGGCCGCCAAGTCCAAGAGCGTGAAGCTGGAAGTCATCCTGGCCGTTGGCCACACCGACCGTATCGGTGGCGACGCCTACAACCAGAAGCTGTCCGAGAAGCGCGCTGCTGCCGTCAAGGACTACCTGGTCGGCAAGGGTGTTGAAGCCAACCGCGTTTACACCGAAGGCAAGGGCGAGAAGCAGCCCGTGACCGGCGACAAGTGCAAAAACCTCGGCAAGGATTCCGGCAAGAACAAGAAGCTGGTCGAGTGCCTGCAGCCGGACCGTCGCGTGGAAATCGAAGTGATCGGCACCAAGTAATCGCCGACATCAAGTTTCCCGTCAGTCCTCAAAAAGCCCTGCCCTGCAGGGCTTTTTGTTTTTCCGCAGACCAGGCTCTCGCCCTACAATCTCAGCCTGCCATCCCGAATACTCGATTACGTCTCAAGCCATGAACGCCGATCCCGCCGAACTGCAAAAATTCAGTGACCTCGCCCACCGCTGGTGGGACCCCGAATCCGAGTTCAAGCCCCTGCATCAGATCAACCCCCTGCGGCTCGACTGGATCGACAACACCGTCGGACTTAGCGGCAAGAAGGTGGTGGACATTGGTTGCGGCGGCGGCATCCTGGCCGAATCCATGGCAGCCCGCGGCGCCGAGGTGACCGGTGTGGACCTCTCGGAAAAAGCCCTTGGCGTTGCCCGCCTGCACCTCTACGAAAGCGGCCAGACCGTCAATTATCGGCATATCTCGGCCGAAGATCTCGCCCAAGAATCCCCCGCGAGCTTCGATGTCGTGACCTGCATGGAAATGCTTGAGCACGTTCCCGATCCGGCCAGCACCATCCGGGCATGTGCAAGCCTGGTCAAGCCTGGCGGAAAGGTCTTCTTTTCCACACTGAATCGCAACCTCAAGGCCTACCTCCTGGCCGTGGTCGGCGCAGAGTACGTATTGAACCTCCTACCCAAGGGCACCCACGAGTACGCCAAGTTCATCAAACCCTCCGAACTCTCCCGTTACGTGCGAGAAGCCGGGCTGGACGTCGAGGAACTGCGCGGCATGAGCTACAACCCGCTGACCAAGGTCTATGCACTGGGCCGCGACACCGATGTGAACTACCTGATGTGCACATCGCGGAATGCCTGAAGCTGTCTTCTTCGACCTCGACGGGACGCTGGCTGACACGGCACCCGATCTGGCTGGCGCCCTCAACCGCCTGCAATCTGAGCACGGACTGGCGCCAAGCCCGCTGGAGCAACTGCGTCCCCAGGTTTCAAACGGCGTACGTGGCATGCTCAGCGTCGGCTTCGGAGTCGCCCCCAAGGCCCCGTCCTACCCGGCGCTGGCCGAACGCTTTCTGCATCTCTACACCAGCGCACTGTGCGTCGAAACACAGCTCTTCGCCGGTATCGACGAACTCCTCTCCCATCTCGACGACTCGGGGATAGCCTGGGGCATCGTCACCAACAAAGCTGAACGCTTTGCGCGCCCGCTGATCGACGCCCTCGGCCTCACCTCACGCTGCGCATGTATCGTCGGCGGCGACACCGCCGCCCGTCCCAAGCCCTTCGCCGACCCCTTGCTCCACGCCTGCTCAACAACAGGCGTCATGCCGGCGAAGTGCCTCTACATCGGCGACGACATTCGTGACATCCAGGCCGGCAAGGCGGCCGGCATGCGTACGATCGCCGCAGCCTACGGATACCTGGGAAGTTCGCCCCCCATCCCCTCCTGGAGTGCCGATGCCGTCATCGGACACCCACTCGAGCTGCTCCCGCTACTGGAAACACACGGATAGCGTGCTATCATCGCTCACGTGATCAGACAAAATTCTGGACACAGCAGTAATCACAAGGGGCCGACTTGGCTTCGACGTGGGTTGCAAAGCAGATCAGGGCATACCGAGGACCAGTTACCTCGTAAATCCACTGGAAAATCTACAAACGCCAACGACGAGCGTTTCGCTCTGGCCGCTTAAGGCCTAAGCCACTGCACTGACAGGTCTCCTGGGTCAGATGGGGTAAAACCCGCCGCAGTGTCATTTACAGGGACTAGCAATGAATCGGGTTACTTGGTTCAACGCGAAACTCAAGGTGACTCGCTTGTGGTCGGCCTGCCGATTGGCTAAACCACGGGTTAAACCCAAATAGGTCGGCTAAGTATGTAGAACTGACTGTAGAGGACTTGCGGACGGGGGTTCGATTCCCCCCGGCTCCACCAGAATCGAGTCCGGGATGTTCCGGAGAAGGCCGAGAAACCTAGCAAAATCAGGGTTCTCGGCCTTTTTACGTCCACAGTGTTCCGGACAGGGCTATTGCAAGCCGGCGATTCTTGGGGACATCATTGGGGGAATGGATGCCCCACACAGATTGAATGCCCCTAGATCCCGCTTCCATCAAGGCTTTCCGCCCGCGCGGTAAAACCTACAAGGTGACGGACGGGCTTGGGCTCTATCTCGACGTCCCCCCAACGGTGCGAAGTACTGGCGCCTGTGCTACCGATGGGCCGGCAAGCAAAACACGCTCTCTTGTGGCGTGTATCCGGAAACCGGTCTTGAGGCCGCGCGGGAACGGCGCGATGCCGCGAGAACCCTTCTTGCTGACGGCGTAGATCCGAGTACCCACGCGGGCGGCCTGACAGAGCAGCACTGCCGCGCCTGCTCCGACAGGAGGAAAACCGGGTTCCCTTACCCGGCCGGCGCGGCACTTTTCACAAGAAAAATGCCGAAGGGGGCATTAATGATCGATCCGGAAGAGGAGCGGGAGCGCTTCATTTCCATTCGGGAGTTGGTTGCGGCAATAGCTGCAGCAACGGGAAAGACCGAACAGCAGGCCGCTGCAATGCTATGCGCCACACTTCGCAAGTCTCCGCCAGGCTGGGATCGACTGGCGTTCTATGAATGGAGCCCTGCTTGGGGATGTACGCCGATCAGCAGTCAACTCGGCTCCCTCGATGGGAAAGTCCACCTTCGGCTCGAAGGATGGGCAACAACCGGAAGCACACAAAAGACGTTTGCGGAGATCATGGACGATGACGACATCCTTCTGATGACATTCTTGACCATGTAGGCTTTCTCCTCGCCGACATCATCCCCCTTCTCGAGTCGGCCGGGATCTTGATTGATGGGCTCACCGACTTTCCCTCCCAGACTGTCAACCCACCACCGAAGCCCTTGCCCCCTCCAGACATCCTGCCGTTTGTGCCGAAGGTGACCCTGACCGCCGATCAGGCCGGCGCGATGTACCGGGCAATCACCAGCGTCACCGCCACGCTGGGCCTTGCAGCGAATCACCTCACCCTGCTGGCAGCGGATCGGAAGGACCTGGCCGTGCTGTCGACCAATGACATGGAAACGCTGCTGGCCGGCGCCCTCCAGCTGGCGGAGATGGCGCGGGCGGAACGGGAGGGACTGCACGGCTGAGGGCGTGTCCACCGAGACGGCGCGGTAGGGCAACTACAGCCGATTAGACACTGGGCGTGCACGAAGCCGGATGGCTTGGCGGCAAACGATCCCAAGTGGTGAGCGTCCGGCGCCCTGGCGCCGGAGCTTCTGCAGATCGCTCGCTACACGCGGAAACGCGCAACACTCCTGCGGAGGGCATCGGAGACGCCTTGCAGCTCCCCTGCGGTCTGGGCCACCTCTCCGACTGTGAGGGCGTTGCGCTCTGACATCTGCGCGATCGCTTCCACGTTGTTGGCCAGTTCCGTGGAGGCGCCTCGCTGCTCGTTGAGCGCATCGGAGATGCTCGAGATCGTTGCCTGCATGACCGTCGCGGAAGATTCGATCTCGTTCATGGAGTCGCTGGCCTTGCGCGCTGCCGCGACCACTTCATCCACCAGATCCTTGCTGGCTTGCATGCCCGACATGGCATCGTCGGCTCCCTTCTGAATCTCCCCGACAACACTGCTGATCTCATGAACGGAGTTTGTCGTTCGCTCTGCGAGCTTACGCACCTCATCCGCCACCACTGCAAAGCCGCGCCCCTGCTCACCGGCACGGGCCGCTTCGATGGCTGCGTTTAGGGCGAGCAGATTGGTCTGGTCGGCGACTTCACGGATGACGACGGTGATCTGGTCGATTTTTTGGACTCTCTCAGCCAGTCGTTGCATCTGCTCGGCCGTCTCGGATACTCGGTTGGCAACCTGGCCGATGTGGTCCGTTGCCCGATTGACCTCGCCACAACTGGTGGAGGCCTGAGTCTCGGCCTGTGAGGCTCGGACATGGGCCTCGTCGGCGCTGCTGCCTACGTGATCGATGCTCACCGTCAGTTCCTCAACGGCAGCAGCCGCGGCAGCCGTCGCGGAGGACTGCTGTTCCGTACTGACAGATACCTCCCGGGCCGCGTTCGAGAGCCGGCCGGAGGAGTGTGCAACATCCTCCGCCTCCTTGACGATTTCCCGGATCGTGCTGGAGAGATCCCGTTGCATCTGCTCCAAGGCGACAAGTAGCTCTCCTATCTCATCCCCTCCAGCACCGTTGATACCCGACGAAGTGCGCTGGGAGGAAAAATCTCCTTGAGCGACTTTCTGCGCTACTTTATTTGCTTCGGCAATGCGTTGCCGGATGGATCGAATGGTGACGAATGCGAACGTGACCGTGCTCGCCAACACGGCTAGCAGGAGCACAGCTGAGATCATAGCGGCACGGCTCTTTTCATCGCGGGCCTTTTCTGCCCCCTGCAAGCCAAGCTTCTCGTTGTACGCGAGGTGCGCCTGAATGGCGGCCTGCGCCTCCTTTGCAAGGGGGGTGAGCGTCAGGAGAGCCTTCTGGGCTTCCTCGGTACGCGCGGCAGAGGAGTGCTCGAAGACCTTGTTTGCCCCCTGCATGTAAGCGCTGGTGGTTGCAGTGACAACGCCCAGCAATCGCCGATCCTCATCATCGGCAAGCAGCGGCTCATATTCCTTCAGAGCCTCTTGAAGCAGCCTCTCATCTTCACGGATGGACCTGAGCGCCTCATTCTTCGCCCCGGGATCAACGAGCAGTACATGGCGGTACGCACTCACTCGAATGTCGCTGAGGCGGCTTTGGGCCTTGTAGAGAACCTGCATGCTTGGCACGGTATTGTCGTTGCCAAAGTTTGCGGCGTCGAAGACGAGTGAGGCCTGCCGGAAGTTAACCCCAGCGACGAGCAGGATGCCCACCATGGATATGGCAACAAGCAGCAATAGACGCTTTGCAATCGACATACTTCCCTCCCTATGGATTTTAATCTGTAACCCGCTAACGGCCGGGCATCCGCAGGCTTGATGAGTGTTACAAATCTGTCGACGGCCTTGCGCGAAGCCCATTTTTCTCTTGCAGAAATACGTCCAACTGGCGGCACATCGAACAGCGTCTATGGCTCGCATTCAAACGCGAATCGCCCCCGTTTCAGCACTGGAGTCCTAGAGCAAGACCGGGGCTCCACACACATTCGGCGGTACTGGGATCGAACCAGTAGCGCCTAGCATCGCAAGCGTTTCCCCCATCGCCGGCATGAATACCCCCGACGCGCCCACCTACCTTCGCGACTGGTAGCTCCTGTTCCCGCCCGAGGTAATCGTGTAGTGCCCCCCTCTCGGGCCCACGTAGACCGTACTGCTCCCGCCATAGCTGCTTCCTCCGGAGATGTAGCCGATGCCGCCGCCCCGCGACCTCGAAGCCAACTCGGCAGCCCGTGCTGCAGCTGCTTGGGGATTGTCGTAGCTGAGGTCTTCGAAGTGCCCATCCAATGATCTGGCAGGCGTGGTGAGCTTGCTGCCCACCATGGGGGCAACCGTCACAGCTTGGCTACTGGACGATGAGCCATAAGCCCATCCGGGGGACGCTCCCTGGTTCGCGGGCCTCACTGAGATGGCTTTCCCCGTTCCTTCAGGACAAGGAGCATCGGAGTACACAACCTTGCCGGCCTCGACGCACTTGTAGACCTCAGCGCCGGCAGCATTGGCCGCAAGAAGGCATCCGACAGAGATGATGGTTCTGATCTTCATTTCGCCTCCTGAAGACTCCCTTGGCTACTCGGGAGAACTCACATTGCGACGCAGATCCTCGGCCTTCTCGACGATACCCCCAGGCCCCGCCCAGTCCAGGGCGATGAGCTTGAGGTGGAAGACCTGCGTTTCGCCGGCCACGGTGGTGGCGCGCCACATAGCAGTAGTTGAGAGCTCGGAAATCGGGCCCATACGACGTGCGGGGAATCTAGGGAGCCTTCATCCTAGGAGGCGTGGGAAGCAAGGCGCAATGACGCAGATCACTTGCCAAGGGAGGTGCGCTACCGCGGCCAAAGCCCAGCACGCCCCCCAACCGCTAGCCACCGGTTTCGGCAGGGAGCAGAGGATGAGGCGAGGAAGACCATCTCCAGCCTGGAGGACAAATTGGAAGCAGGTGTAGACTCCTCAAGCGGAATGAGGCTCCCGCGAGGGGTCACATCGAGGCCCCGGGGGCATTTCTTGGGGGCATGCAGAAATATGAAACCCCGACTCACCAAGAACTACAGGCATCTCGGGGCATTTTTTGATAGCCCCCGGCCAATTCAACGTCAAGGGATTGATTTCACTTGATGTTTTTCATTTCCGCCACCATAAGCAGCGAAGCCGTCGCACTGCTTCAGCGTGCAAGGCCTGCCAGGCGCTCCGCGCCTTCGATAGTCTGCCCCGGCTTGACGCCCTTCTGGCGGAACCAGCCCAGGTTCATCTCCAGGGCGAAGCGGGCAGGTTTGGCGGCGCAGTGGTTGTCTTCGGTCTGGGGTTGCATGTCCTCGACGTTGAGGATGCGCCCTTCCTCATCAAGGAAGGCGACGGACAGGGGCAGCAGGGTGTTCTTCATCCACATGCAGTGGCGCTGGGGCTGGGTGAACACAAAGAGCATGCCCTGGTTGGCAGGCATGCTGCGTCGCTGCATCAGCCCGGTCATACGGTTCTCCTGGGTGGAGGCCACCTCGGCCTCGATGCGATACATGCCGATCGACAGTTCGGTGCGGGGCATTGTCGACTGGGCCTGGGCCGGGAGCGTCAACAAGGAGAGTGTGCCGAGAGCAAGGAAGAAAAAGGTGGAACGTGGCAGCGACATGGCAGCAATGATCAGGAAAAACGATATGCGCGAAACTTAGCATGAAACCCGTATCAGCTCTTGCGAGGCGGGCGCCCGTAGAGGGGTGTCGCGTCTCGGCGGAATGAGGACCGCCGCTGCGGGTGAGGAGAGGGCATCGGCGCGGCTGATCGGCCCAAAGGTGCCACAGCGATCTCTCGCCACTCCCCCGGCGCCATCCCGTCAATCGACCATTCCCCAATCCGTACGCGCACGAGTCGCAAGGTGGGGAAGCCCATTTTTGCGGTCATGCGCCTGACCTGCCGGTTCTTGCCTTCCTTCAGCACGATCTCGATCCAGCTCGTGGGGATGGATTTGCGTTCCCGGATCGGTGGATTCCGTGGCCACAGCCATTCCGGTTCGGGCACCAGACGGGCCTGACAGGGCCGGGTCACGAAATCCCCCAGGTCCAGGCCGCCACGCAGCGCAGCCAGGGCAGGCTCGTCGGGCACACCCTCCACCTGGACCAGATAGGTCTTCGCCAGCTTGTGGCGCGGATCGGCAATGCGGGCTTGCAGGGCACCGTCGCCGGTGAGCACGAGCAAGCCCTCGCTATCCGTATCGAGACGCCCCGCCGCATACACACCGGGGACGGGGATGTAGCCCGCCAGCGTCTCGCGGCCGGGCTCACCGGTAAATTGGCACAGGACACCGTAGGGCTTGTTGAACAGGATCAGCGCACTCATTGGGGGGCAGGCTCCATAAACGACAAACCCGCCGAACCGGCGGGTTTGTCGGGGATGCAAACACGCTCAGACGGCGTAACGACGCAGGCGCAGGGAGAAGTCCTCCAGCTGCCGGATGCCGCTCTTCTCGGCCCGGGCGATCCAGTCCTGCAGATCCTGCAGCAGCTGCTCGTGGGTGGCGGTGGAGCGGGCCCACAGGGCGCTCAGCTCCTGGCGCATGGTCACGACGGTCTGCAGCCGGGCGTTGACCTGCAGCAGAGAAGCCAGGCGGGACTTCTCCTCGGGGGCCAGTTCGTTCTCATCGGCAACCAGCCAGCGCCGCAGTTCCTGGACGCTCAGCTTGTCCCCGGACTGGGCTTTGAGGGCCGCGAACTCTTCCTGGGCGATGAGCTTGAGGGATTGCACATAGCGGGTCATGACGTCGTAGCGGCAGGTGATGATGGCCTGCAGCGTGTCGAAGTCAGCCCGGGCTTTGGCGATTCCAAACTTCGGGGTGGGGATGATCTTCTTGACCCGTGCCAGGCCGAGCATTTCGAGAATGCGGATGTACATCCAGCCGATGTCGAACTCGTACCAGCGGGCCGACAGCTTGGCCGACGTGGCAAAGCTGTGATGATTGTTGTGGAGCTCCTCGCCGCCGATCAGGATGCCCCAGGGGAAGAGGTTGGTGGAGGCGTCGGCACAGTTGTAATTGCGATAGCCCCAGAAATGCCCCAGACCGTTGATGACGCCGGCGGCCCAGAAAGGTATCCAGACCATCTGCACACCCCAGATGAGCACGCCGGGCCAGACGCCGAAGAGGAGGATGTCGGCAGCCAGCATGATCACGACACCCATCTTGGGGTAGGCCGAGAGGATGTTCCGCTCCGCCCAGTCGTCAGGAGTTCCATGACCGTAGCGGGCGATGGTTTCCCGGTTGCGGGCTTCCTTGACGTACAGCAGCACCCCGGTCCACAGCACCTTGTTGATGCCATGGATCTGGGGGCTATGGGGATCGTCGGGGGTTTCGCACTTGGCGTGATGCTTGCGGTGAATGGCCGCCCACTCCTTGGTCACCATGCCGGTGCTCAGCCACAACCAGAAACGGAAGAACAGGGCCGGCAGGGGATGCAGGTCGAGGGAGCGATGCGCCTGATGGCGATGCAGGAAGATGGTGACCGATGCGATGGTCACATGCGTCATCGCCAGGGTGGCGACGACATAGCCCCACCAGGGCAGGTCAAGCAATCCGGAAAACATCAGGCCGTAGGTCCTTGTTCTAATGGTGCGCGAATTTTAGTTGAGCCCCCTCCCCAAACCAAGGAAAGTGCTCAAAAATCCGGGCCTTGGCGCCTTCCGGACCGCTCTACTGTGGCTGAACGGAGACAGCACTGCCCAGGTGCTCTATCGGCATGGACGGTGCCGGGTTGAGGACGCGGACCTCCCGCTGGGGAAAGGGGATCTCGATGCCCTCCTCCTTGAAGCGCCGCCAGATCTCCATGTTGATCGCGGAGCGGATGCCCAGCGTCCCCTCGGTCGGGTCGCGGATCCAGAACCCCAGTTGCAGGTTGATGCCACTGTCGGCAAAGGCCTCCAGAAAGGCTCCGGGGCCGGGGTCGTCCATCACCCGAGGCTGCTTGCGGGCCGCCTCGACCATGATCGCCATGGCCTTTTCCAGGTCGGCGGCGTAGCTCACCTGCACAGGCAGGGCGATGCGCACCCGGGGATCGGTGAAGGTTTCGTTCTGCACCACGGCCCCCACCAGGGTCTCATTGGGCACGATGGATTCGATGCCGCTCATGCCCTTGAGCACGGTGTAACGGGTGGTGATCTGGCTGACAATGCCGCGCTCGTTGCCCACCGAGATTAGGTTGCCCATGCGGATGGAGCGGTCCAGCAACAGGATGAAGCCGGACACATAGTTGGCGGCGATCTTCTGCATGCCGAGGCCCAGGCCCACCCCCAGGGCCCCGCCGAACACCGACAGGGCCGTGAGGTCGATACCCACCAGCGGCAGGCCGATGGACACGGCAAGAACAATCAGCAAGGCCTTGGAGAGGCGTGCAAAAACCAGTTTGAGGTTGGCGTCGAGACCCTCCGTGTGCATCAAGCGGGCTTCCACCACACCCGCCAGCCACAGGGCGACGAGCACCGTCAGCATCACCGTCAGCAAGCCCTGCAGCAGCATCCACAAATTGACGCTGGCCTTGCCGACGGGGAAGCTGATCTGCTCCAGCCCGTCGATGACGGCCGGCAACACCCCGACAATGTGCAGGGCCACCACCGCCCAGGCACCAAAGGCGAAGAAGCGCTCGAAGGAGGCCAGCCAGCCAGCCCGGGGAAAGGCGCGCTTGAGAGCATGCACGGTCAACCTGATCACCGCCATCGCCATCAACAGGGGCACGGCCAGCTTGAGCAGATTGACGTGATGCCACTTGTCGAGGGTGACCCGGGCCAGCGTCACCAGCAGCAGGGCCGAGAGGGGGAAGACCACCCGGCGCACCCCCTCCTCACTCGCCCCACGCAAATACTCCGGGTTGGTCGACTGGCGCTGGCGCAGCACGGCCCTGATCTGACGGGCGATCAGCCCGGCAATCAGCAGGCATACGGCCAGCACTCCCACCTGCCAGAAAATGGCGGGTTTCTGGACGTCGTCCCACAGTTCAATCAGCAGGTGCGCGATCTGGTTCTCTTCCATCCTCTTTCCTTTTCCGTCCGGGCAGTTCGTCGAGACTGTGCAGCAATTGCGCTTCGGCCTTGTGACGCCGCCAGTTGCCCAGATAGGCCCTGACCAGCGCCGGATTGCCGCGCAGGATCAGCAGGTTTTCAGCATTGGCCACCCGCGCCGAGCGGGTGAAGTTGTACGACCCGGTCGCCACAGCCCCGCGCACCGTTGCCGGGTCGAAAAGCATGAGCTTGTTGTGAGCAATGTTGTGGCGCGTCTCCACCCACACCGGAACGCCGGCTGCCATGAAGTCGGGCAGCCTGCTGGCCGATGCCGGGCGATTGCTTTCCGCATCGAGCATCACCTCCACACGCACCCCGCGGCGGTGGGCGGCAATCAGGGCACGGGCCAGGGGCTTGCTGGTGAATAGATAGGCCTGGACCAGGATCTGTTCCCGGGAATCGTCGATGGCCTTCAGCAAGGCGGCCTCCGCATCGCCCCACGGCGAGAAGACCACCTCCACCGTTCCGGTTGCCACCACGTTGACGGGCGCTTCCGGTGCCAGCGCCCCGACCGGGGCGGCCACGGCCAGCGCCAGGCCGGCCAGCAGCCACCGCCAGCGCAGCATCAAGCCTTGCGCTCGAGCACGGCGGCAAAGAAGCCGTCGGTATCGTGGGCGAGCGGAGTCAGGCGGAGCTGCTCGCCACAATCGACAGCGATGCCCTGCTTGGCCAGCACCTCCTGGGCATTGACCAGCGCAAAACCCTCATTGGCCGCCAGGAAAGCGGCGACGATGGCTTCGTTCTCTTCGACCAGCAGGCTGCAGGTGGCGTACACCAGGCGGCCGCCCGGCTTGACCAGACGGGCAGCGCTGGCGAGGATCGCCGCCTGCTTGACGGTCAGCTCGGCCAGGGCCTCGGGGCTCTGGCGCCATTTGAGGTCCGGGTTGCGGCGCAGGGTGCCAAGGCCGCTGCACGGCGCGTCCACCAGCACCCGGTCGATCTTGCCGGACAGGCGCTTGACCCGCGGGTCGTTCTCGCTGGCGATGACCACCGGGTGGATGTTGGACAGGCCGGAGCGGGCCATCCGCGGCTTGAGCTTGGAGAGGCGCTTGTCGGACACATCGAAGGCATACAGGCGGCCGCTGTTGCGCATCAGGGCCCCCAGCAGCAGGGTCTTGCCGCCGGCACCGGCGCAGAAGTCGACCACCATCTCGCCGCGCTTGGGCTGCAGCAGGTAGCCCAGCAACTGGCTGCCCTCGTCCTGCACCTCAAAGCTGCCATCGAGGAACAGGGGATGCTTCTGCAGCGCAGGCTTGCCTTCGAGACGCACGGCGGTGGGAGAGAACTTGCCCGGCGCACAGGCGATACCGTCGGCCTTGAGGCGTTCGACGAGGGCATCCCTGTCCATCTTCAGGGTGTTGGCACGCAGGTCGAGGGGCGCCGGCCGGTTGAGGCTCTGGGCCAGCGCCACGACCTGCTCAGCGCTCAGGGTGGCGAGCAGACGCTCGGCCAGCCAGTCGGGCAGATCGGCCGACTCGGCCAGGGTCAGCTCACCGCTCTCGCGGCCCTTGATCTCGGTGAAGAAGTCCGTGTCACGGCCATGCAGGCCGTCACCCAGCTGACGCAGGGTGGTGCCTTCGACACGGGCCAGCCAGGCCAGCACCAGGTGGCGGGTCGATGCCTCGGGGCCGCACAGCCGCTCCAGGGTGCGCTTGCGCCGAAGCACCCCATACACGGCTTCGGCCACGAAGGCCCGATCCCGCGCACCAAGCTCACGCAGATCCCGGAAGTAACGGGACAGCACCGAGTCGGCGGGGTAATCAAAGCGCAGCACGGAGCGGAGGGCCTGGCTGGCGGACTGGATCTGGGCGGGGGTAATGGTCATGTGAATCCGATACTGGAAAAAACGGCCGGACGCCACTGCGCCCGGCAAACTGTCTGTACTGCTACTGGGGCGTGGCCCGTTTGCCCAGGTCTACGCCGGTGGCAACCTGGTCGAGCACATCGCCATTCTTGTCCGTGATCTTGAGGCGCACCGGCAGGTTGGCGTAATCCCGGGCCAACCAGATGTCGATCTTCAGCTCACCGCGATGCCCGGTGCTGCCGAGATGGTAGGCGGAAACACGCCCCGCCGGCACCTCGATCTCTTCGATGCCAAGATTCTCGATCACCGAACGCACCGCACTCTTGCCGGTCACCACCAGCAACTCGGCCTTCAGCGGCCCCTCCGGCTGGAGGGACAGGTGGTGCATCAGGGACAGTACGTCCTGGTCCCCTTCAGCGATCGAGAACTCCCTCCGACGCTCTCCGGCCACCAGCACCACCTTGGCCGACGACCAGTCGAAGTCGGCCCGTTCGCGCATCCGGCCATCCCGTTCGACGGTGAATTTTTCGGGCTGCAGGCCCCGTGGCCCGATCCGGCCCTCGCTGCGCTGGACCATCCGGAAGGGCTTGATCAGGCCCACCAGGCCGGAGGTCTCGATCACGGTCTCCATGGAGTAATGCTCCTGGTCGTGGGTCCAGGCGTGGGTGGTACGGCCGATGATGAAGTTCTGCTCACCGCGGATCACGTTGTACTGGATCTTGCCCGACGCTGCCCAGAGTTCCCCCAGGCTCGGCCCGCTGCCCTTGGCGGGCATCCCACCGGCACCGCCCTTGCCGCTGCCGGCGCTCCCCGCTTCGACTTCCGGGAGAGGGTCGGTGCGCGGGGCGGCGTCCTTGCCCTGTGCATCGTCGCCCGCCAGCGCAGGCTCCGATGCAAGCTGCGCGACCGGCGCCGACGAGGCCTGCGGCTCCGCCGCCTTGACCGGCCTGCGTGGCGGCGGCCGCGGACGGGGTGGCGGCGCATCGCCCAGCACGACACGCTTGTCGTCGGGGTTCTTCAGGGTCGGTTTGGGTAACGGGGTGAGGCGTGCATCCAACGGTGGCAGCACACTGGCCTTCTCGTTGGGAACCTCCCAGGCCGGCCCGAGGAGCACGAACAGATGCACCACCGCCGAAACGGCAATCGCAAAAGCCAGTGTGCGGTCGTAGCGCCGGGTGGCGATGGCCATCGATGGCTCAGGCCTCGACCGGCGGCACCGTCCAGCCATCGGGGCCGGCGGATTCACCCTCCACCCGCACGCCGCCAGTGGCCGTCAGTTGCAGGCGGTCTTCGACGAACCAGCGCACGGCCTGCGGGTAGATGCGGTGCTCCTGCACCAGTACGCGGGCCGCCAGACTGTCCTCGTCATCCTCCGCCAGCACGGGCACAGCAGCCTGGATCACCACCGGACCGCAGTCGAGGGTGGGGGTGACGAAATGCACCGTGGTGCCATGCACCCGCACCCCGGCCTCCAGGGCACGCCGATGGGTGTGCAGCCCCGGGAAGGACGGCAGCAGGCTGGGATGGATGTTGAGCAGACGACCGGCATAGCGACTGACGAAGGCATCGGTCAGCACGCGCATGAAGCCGGCCAGCACCACCAGATCCGGAGACAGTGCGTCGATCTCTCCGGCCAGGGCGGCATCAAAGGTCTCCCTGCTCGGATAGGCCTTGTGATCCACCACCCGCACGGCGATGCCGTGGCGGGCAGCAAAATCAAGACCGCCGGCGTCAGGCCGGTTGGAAATCACCGCAGCAATGCGTGCACCGGGGATCTTCGCCCGGACGATGGCCTCCATGTTGCTGCCACGGCCGGAGATGAGAATGACGATGTTCTTCATGTCGGACTCAGCCGGCAAGCGGTGCACGACGGCTCTTCAGCCAGCCGATGAACACCGGGATCAGCGAGATGGCGATGATCCCGAGGATCACCACCGACAGGTTCTTCTTGACCACCGGCATGTTGCCGAAGCCGTAACCCAGCCAGGTCAGCGAGAAGATCCAGATGCAGCCGCCCAGGAAGTCCAGGGCCACGAAGCGGGCGTAGGTCATGCGCGCCACCCCCGCCACGAAGGGCGCAAAGGTGCGCAGCAGGGGCAGGAAGCGGGCAATGATGATGGTCTTGCCGCCATGGGATTCGAAATAGGAGTGGGTCTTGTCGAAGGCCGCGCGATTGAACAGGCGGGAGTTCTCCCAGCGGAACACCTTCGGCCCGATGGAATGACCGATCCAGTAATTGGTGTTGTCACCCAGCACCGCCGCCAGCAGCAGCACGCCACACAGCACGTAGATGTCCATGCCGCCGGTAGCCGCCAGAGCCCCGGCCACGAAAAGCAGGGAATCGCCGGGCAGGAAGGGAAAGATCACCAGGCCGGTCTCGCAGAAGATGATCAGGAAGAGGATCACGTAGATCCAGGTTCCGTACTGGGCCGTCAGAGCGGCCAGATGGACGTCCAGGTGCAGGATTATGTCGATGAATTGAGTGAGCAGTTCCATTGCCGCGCCGCAAAAAAACAAGACCGCCATGATACCGGAGGGCGCATCCGCACGCTCGCACAGGCTTCGCCGGAACGTGTCGAACCCCACTGCGCCGGCAATCCCGGCTTTTCCACCGAGAAACGTGCCGAACTTGTCAGCAAACAATGACTTGAAGCCATTCGTGACAAATCCGCGTTGTAGCCGGAAGCACGCCTGTGCTACTAATATCGAATAAGGAACTGCCCCGTTCCGGCGCCCCATCGCAGTGCAGCAGGCTGGTCCGGAACAGTGTCCGTCCGGCCCCGCGAGGCGGCAGAACTCCCCTCCCCCTGCCCCCACAGCCCGCCCCCACATGAGGTTCTCGCGTGTCCGTCAGTCTGTCCGTCATCATTCCCTGTTACCGCTCCCAGGCCACCCTGCCCGAACTTCTCCGCCGCCTGGCAAATGCCCTGGATGCGACGAAAAATCCTTTCGAGGTCATTTTTGTTGAAGACTGTGGCGGCGACGACACCTGGCAGGTGATCCAGGAACTCGCCCGCCAGGATGCACGGGTGCGCGGCATCAAGCTGGCCCGCAACTATGGACAGCACAACGCATTGCTGTGCGGCATCCGGGCCGCCCGGGGCGACATCATCGTCACCATCGACGACGATCTGCAGAACCCGCCGGAAGAGATCCACAAGCTGCTCGACAAGCTGCATGAAGGGCATGACGTGGTGTACGGCTCGCCCCAGGCCGAAACCCATGGCTTCCTGCGCAACCAGGCCTCGCGGATCACCAAGCTGGCCCTGCAGGGCACGATGGGGGTCGAGTCGGCGAGCAAGGTAAGCGCCTTCCGCGTGTTCCGCACCCGCCTGCGCAATGCCTTCGAAGCCTACCGCAGCCCCTCGGTCAATATCGACGTCCTGCTCACCTGGGGCACCACGTCCTTCTCGTCGGTCAATGTCCGACAGGATGACCGCCTGATCGGCGACTCGGGCTACAGCCTGAAAAAACTCATCAACCACGCCATCAACATGATGACGGGCTTCTCGGTGCTGCCCCTGCAGATCGCCAGCCTGCTGGGGATCACGTTCGGCGCCCTGGGCATGCTGGTGCTGACCTACGTGGTCGGTCGCTACTTCATCGCCGGCAGTGCCGTACCGGGCTTCACCTTCATCGCCTCCATCGTCGCCATCTTCTCCGGCGTACAGCTCTTTGCCCTGGGCATCTTCGGGGAATACCTGGCGCGCATGCACTTCCGCTCCATGGAGCGCCCGCCCTACACCCTGCTCCACGAAACCCCCCTGGCGGAAGCCACGCCATCCTCCACCGCCATCCCCCCAGTCCATGTCAGCCAGTCCTGAAGCCATGCCCCCCCTGAACGACCTGAGCGGGCACATCGACACCCCGGCCCTCCAGCTGTCCTGGTCCGAAGCCCCCTGGGACTCCGTGCTGTTCGGTGCGCCGGTACTGCAGATCAGCGCCCTGGCCCTGCGTGACGCGGGCGCGGCCGACGACATCGACACCTTCGTGCGGGCCCGGGACAGGGCCGGCGCGCTGCTGATCAGCTGCCGCCTCCGCCACGATCAGCTGGCGGAATCCATGCTGCTTGAACAGATCGGCTTCCGCTTCATCGAGATGCTCTACCAGCCGGAACGCGAACTCACGGCCCTGGCGGCTGCCAGTCACGGTCTGCAGGTCTGCCGGGCCACCGCCGACGACATGCCGGAGATCCTCGACGCGGCGGGTTCGGCCTTCGGCAACGAGCGCTTCCACATGGACCCACGCCTGTCATCGGCGATTGGCGACATCCGCTACCAGAACTGGGTGCGCAGCAGTCTCGAACACCCGGTCCAGCGCCTGCACGCCCTGCGCGATGGCGATACCCTGGTGGCCTTCTTCGTCACCGAAATGCGGGCAGACGGCACCTGCTACTGGCACCTCACAGCCGTCGCGCCGGGCCTGCAGGGCCGTGGCTATGGCCGTCGGGCCTGGGAAGCCATGCTCGAACAGGCCCGCAGCGAGGGCGCATCCCGCGTCCAGACCTGCATCGTGGCGCGCAATCACCGGGTGCTCAATCTGTATGCCCGTCTGGGGTTCCGCTTTCCGCCCCCGTTGATGACCCTGCACTGGGTACGTCCGGCATGAACGGCAACACGACAATCGGGCAGCTGCTCCGCTACGGAGTTGTCGGCATTGCCTCCAATGCCCTGCTCTACCTCGCCTACCTGGCCCTGACCGGCGCCGGCATGAACTACAAGCTGGCCATGAGCCTGCTGTATGCCCTCGGGGTGATCCAGTCCTTCCACTTCAACAAGACCTGGTCCTTCCGCCACGACGGCGCCCGAGGACAGGCCTTCATCCGCTACTGCATCAGCTACGGCATCGGTTACCTGTTCAATCTGGTGGTCCAGTACCTGATGGTCGACCGCCTCGGATATCCACACCAGCTCATCCAGGGCGCGCTGATCATCTGCACCGCCGTCCTGCTCTTCCTGCTGCAAAAACTCTGGGTCTTCCGCAACACATCCCCCACGCCCACCGCCACCACGCCGAGTCTATGAACATCCCCTTCAACAAGCCCTACATGACGGGCAAGGAACTCTGGAACATTGCCCAGGCCCACGCCAACGGCCACCTGGCTGGGGACGGCAATTTCACCAAGCGCTGCTCCCGCTGGCTGGAGGCCCGCACCGGCGCCAACAAGGCACTGCTGACCCACTCGTGCACGGCGGCCCTCGAAATGGCCGCCATCCTGGCCGACATCCAGCCCGGCGATGAAGTCATCATGCCGTCCTACACCTTCGTGTCGACGGCCAATGCCTTCGCTCTGCGGGGCGCCGTGCCGGTGTTCGTGGACATCCGCCCCGATACCCTGAACATCGATGAGAAGCTGATCGAAGACGCCATCACCGAACGCACCCGGGCCATCGCCCCGGTGCATTACGCCGGCGTGGGTTGCGAGATGGACGCCATCATGGCCATCGCCAACAAACACGGGCTGCTGGTGATCGAGGACGCCGCCCAGGCCGTGATGGCCAACTACAAGGGCCGTCCCCTGGGCGCCATCGGCCACATGGGCACCCTGTCCTTCCACGAGACCAAGAACATCATCTCCGGCGAAGGCGGCGCCCTGCTGGTCAACGCCCCCCAATACGCCGAGCGGGCCGAGATCATCCGCGAGAAGGGCACCAACCGCTCCCAGTTCTTCCGCGGGCAGGTGGACAAATACACCTGGGTGGATATCGGTTCGTCCTACCTGCCGGGCGAGATCATCGCCGCCTTCCTGGCCGCCCAGATCGAGGAGGCCGACAGCATCACCCGCCAGCGCCTGGCCATCTGGAACACCTACCACCAGTGGCTGGCCGAAGCGGAAAAGGCAGGCAAGCTGCGGCGCCCGGTGGTGCCCGCCCACTGCGCCCACAACGCCCACATGTACTACATCCTGCTGCCGGATCTGGCGCAGCGCACGGCCTTCATCGACAAGCTGCGCAAGGTGGGCATCAACACCGTGTTCCACTACATTCCGCTGCACAGCGCACCGTCAGGCCAGCGCTACGGCCGTGCCCACGGTGAGCTGCCGGTGACCACCGCAATGGCGGAGCGCCTGGTGCGCCTGCCCCTGTGGGTCGGCCTCGAGGAAGTCCAGGCCGAAGTCATCCAGCACATCCTGGCGTCCCTGTAACCGGCATAACGGCAGCCTTCATGGCGGCAGCGCGGCGGTCCACGCCCCCGCACCCGCGGCGAGGGCGCATCCGGTCCGTCAGGCCAGGGCCTTGCCCACGATTTCGGCGACGTCCGGCGACAGGCCTTCTGCCGCCGCCACCCGCTCCAGGGCCGGGCGGATACGCGCCTGGATCTCCGGCGTAAACTTGCGCCAGCCCTCCAGCGCCCGGGCCATGCGTGAGGCCACCTGGGGGTTGTTGCGGTCGAGGGCGATCACCTGCTCGGCCCAGAAGGCATAGCCTGCCCCATCTTCCCGGTGGAACTCGGCCGGGTTGGCCTTGAAATAGCCGCCCAGCAGGGAATACACCTTGTTGGGGTTGGACAGGCTGAAGGCCGGGTTGCCCATCAGCGCCCGGACCTGTTCCAGGCTGGCCGGGGCCGAATCGGCCCAGCGCCAGGCACCCGCCTGCAGCAGGAACCACTTGTCGAGCACCAGGGCGTCGTCCCGGTAGCGCTCATGGAAGGCCTCCAGCGCCTTGACGCGCTCGGGGCTGTCGCTCTGCACCAGGGCCGCCAGGGCGCCATAGCGCTCGGTCATGTTGCCCGCATGCTGGAACTGGAGAGTGGCCAGCTGCACCGCGGTGGGGCCGCCCCAGGCCATCATGTAGCGCAGGCACAGGTTGCGCAGGGCTCGACGGCCGGCATCGGCCGGGTGATAGCGGTACTCGCCCTCCACCTCCAGGTCCATGTAGCGCGCCACAAAGTCGGCCTGCAGGGCCTGGCCCAGCTCGCGCGTCAGGTGGATCAGGGCCGCCCGCAGGGGTGCCGGATCGGCCTGCCCCATGCGTTCCAGCAGATAGGCCTCGGCCGGCAAAGCCAGGGTCTCGGCCACGAAGGCCGGATCAAGGCTGTCATTGATGAGCAGCGCGCGGAAGGCGTGGCCGAAGGCCTGGGGCACGAGCATGGGCCGGCCGGCGGCCTTGTCGGCAGCCAGGGCCAGGATCACCCGCTCCATGTAGCGCTGGGCTGCGTCCCAGCGGTTGAAGGGGTCGCTGTCGTTGGCCATGCGGAAGGCCAGACGGGTGTCGTCCTCGGCGATGTCAAGGATCACCGGCGCGGAATAGCCGCGCAGCACCGAGGGCACCGGCTCGGCATCGATACCGGTGAAGGACCAGCTCTGGCGCTCGGCCTTGAGCTCCAGCACGCGGGTGGTCTCGCCGGCCCGGGCCTCGCCCTCCAGTTGCAGGGGCAGATCGGCGCCATCGACACCGATCAGGCCCACCGCCACCGGGATGTGCAGGGGCAGCTTGTCGGGCTGGCCCGGCGTGGCCGGGGTGGTCTGGCTGAGGGTCAGGGTGTAGCTGCGGCTGGGGGCGTCGTAAACGCCCTCGGCCTTCAGCCGGGGCGTGCCGGCCTGGCTGTACCAGCGCATGAAGAGGTCCAGGTCGGCGCCGTTGGCCTCGGCCATGCAGCCCACGAAGTCGTCGCAGGTCACGGCCTGACCGTCGTGGTAGGAGAAATACAGGTCCATGCCGTTGCGGAAGCCCTCGCGCCCCAGCAGGGTATGCAGCATGCGGATGACTTCGGCACCCTTCTGGTACACCGTGGCGGTGTAGAAGTTGTTGATCTCCTGGTAGCTGTCAGGGCGGATCGGGTGGGCCATCGGCCCCGCATCTTCGGGGAACTGGCCGCTGCGCAGCACCCGCACGTTGGCGATGCGGGTCACCGCGCGGGCCGAGGCGGCGGCCTCCGGCGAGTCGGACGCGCGGGCCATCATGTCGGCGGTGAACTGCTGGTCGCGGAACACCGTGAGGCCTTCCTTGAGGGTCAGCTGGAACCAGTCGCGGCAGGTCACGCGGTTGCCGGTCCAGTTGTGGAAGTACTCGTGGGCCACCACGCTTTCCACGTTCTCGAAGTCCAGGTCGGTGCCCGTCTCCGGGTTGGCCAGCACATACTTGGTGTTGAAGATGTTGAGGCCCTTGTTCTCCATGGCGCCCATGTTGAAGTCGGACACCGCGACGATCATGAAGCGGTCGAGGTCCAGCTCGAGGCCAAAAACCTCCTCGTCCCAGCGCAGGGAGTGGATCAGGGAATCCATGGCGTGGCCGACCCGGTCCAGGTCACGCGCCTCCACCCACACCTGCAGCAGCACCTCCCGGCCGGTCATGGTGGTGACCCGACGCTCCAGGGCTTTCAGGTCGGCCGCCACCAGGGCAAACAGGTAGGACGGCTTGAGGAAGGGGTCTTCCCAGCGGGCAAAGTGGCGGCCTCCGGGCAGCACACCGGTCTCCAGCAGGTTGCCGTTGGACAGCAGCACCGGGCAGGTGGCCGCGTCGGCCTCCAGGCGCACGGTGTAGCGGGCCATGATGTCGGGCCGGTCGGGGAAGTAGGTGATGCGCCGGAAGCCCTCGGCCTCGCACTGGGTGTAATAGCCCCCGCGGGATTGGTAAAGGCCGGACAGGGTCAGGTTGGCGGACGGATCGATGCGCGTCACGACCTCCAGCAGCACCGCATCGGCGTCCAGATCGACCTCCAGCCCGCCCTCCACCTCGCGCACCTGGCCCGCCGCCGGCGCCCGGCCATCGAGGCTCAGGGACAGGCGCTCCAGGGCCTCGCCAAACAGCACCAGCGGGCCAGCCGGGGCATCGGGGTTTCGCACGCAACGCATGCGATTGGTGACCACCGTCTCCTGGGGGTCGAGCACGAAGTCCAGGTCCACCGTTTCAACGGTGTAGGCCAGGGGCTGATAGGCATCGCGGCGGATGGGGGTGCCTTGCTGGGTACGCATGGGGATGATCCTTGTTGTTGCTTTGACTGACGGGGATTCTACCCCGCCCGTCCGCCCCCCACCCTGACCCCGGTTTCCCTGTCCCAAAAATTGTCGCACTGGAGGACAATCGCGGCCTCGAACGCCCCACCCCCTTGTCCGCCACCATGTTCACGCCCATCCAGCCCGCCACCCTGTCCTTTGCGCCGGACGGCACACCCTACTCCGCCACCTTCGATGACGTCTATCACACCAGCGCGGGTGGCCTGGGCCAGGCCCGGCACGTCTTCCTGGCTGGCAACGGCTTGCCCGGACGCTGGCAGGGGCGCGACCGCTGGGTCATCGTCGAGACGGGCTTCGGCCTGGGTCTCAACTTCCTGGCCACCTGGCAAGCCTGGCGAGCCGACCCCGCCCGCTGCGGGCGGCTCGATTTCGTGTCCGTCGAGAAGCACCCGTTCCAGGCCGGCGACCTGGCCCGCCTGCACGCCGCCTGGCCCGAACTGGCGCCCCTGGCCGAGGCCCTGCAGGCCCACTGGCCGGCCCTGACACCCGGCATCCACCGCTGCCACCTGGACGGCGGGCGGGTCACCCTCACCCTCGCCTTCGGCGACGCCGTGGACCTGCTCCCCCAACTCAATGCCCAGGCCAACACCTTCTATCTGGACGGCTTCTCACCGGCCCGCAACCCGGATCTGTGGTCTCCCCGGGTCTTCGAGCAGCTCGCCCGGCTGGCCGCGCCAGATGCCAGCCTCGCCACCTGGTCGGTGACCGGGCATGTACGCCGGGGCCTGGAGGCGGCCGGCTTCAGCCTCACACGCGAGCCGGGCTTTGGTGGCAAGCGCGAGATGCTCGCCGGCCGGCGCACCGGCGAGGGCTCCGCCGCGGCCGCCCCCCGGCATCGTCATGCATTGGTGATCGGCGCCGGCGTGGCCGGCACCTCGGTGGCCGAGCGGCTGGCGGCCCGGGGCTGGCAGATCAGCCTCATCGACAGCGCCGACGGGCCGGGCCAGGGCGCCTCCGGCAACCGGGCCGGGGTCTTCCGGCCCCTGCCCAGCCTGGACGACAACCGCCTCGGGCGCATCACCCGAGCTGGTTTTCTGTACGGGCTGCATCACCTCAAACAGCTCGCGGCGGCAGGGCATCCGGCACGCTGGGGGGCCACCGGCGTGCTGCACCTGGCACGGGACGACAAGCAGGCCGGCAAGATGCGCGCCGTGGTGGCTGCCCACCAGCCCCCCGCCGACTATCTGCGCTACGCCGAAGAGGCTGAAGCCAGCCAGATCGCCGGCTGGCCCCTGGCCCAGGGCGGCTGGCACTTCCCTGGTGGTGGCTGGATCCAGCCACCCAGCCTGTGCGCAGCCAACCTGGCCGCCGCGGGCACCGCCATCCAGCCCTACTTCGGACGCCAGCTTGCCCGTTTGCAGCATGAGAACGGCGAGTGGACGGCCCTGGACGCCAACGACGCCCCCATCGCCCATGCGCCGGTCGTCATCCTGGCCAATGGCGTCGGCATCCGTGCCCTGCCCCAGGCGGCCACCCTGCCTGTGCGCCCGGCCCGGGGGCAGGTGTCTCACCTGCCGGCAGCCGCCGGCTCGGCGCCCCATGTGGTGGTCTGCCGCAATGGCTATGTGAGCCCCGAGGTGGACGGTATCCGCTGCGCGGGCGCCACCTTTCTGGCGGACGACCCGGACGACGCGCTGCGCGTCGAGGAGCACGCCGAGAATCTCGCCACCCTGGATCTCATCCTGCCCGGCTACTCGGCCGCCTACGACCCGGCCAGCCTGGACGGGCGGGTCGGCTTCCGGCCGGCTTCGCCGGACCGTCTGCCCATGGTCGGCGCCCTCCCCGCCGTGCCCCGGGCCGACAGGGACACCCCACTGGACGCGATTCCGCGCCAGCCCGGTGCATACGCCCTGACCGGCTTTGGCGCGAGAGGCCTGGTGTGGGCCAGCCTGATGGGCGAACTGCTGGCCAGCCAGCTCAACGGCGACCCGCTCCCCCTGGAGCAGGACCTGGTGGACGCCCTGGACCCGGCCCGCTACCTGCGCAAACCACCCCGCCCGAGCACGGGCAGCGACGATTGAAAGCACTTTCCGCAACTTTGTAAGAGGCCTTTGCGCCTGTCCCCAAGGGGCCATCGCCGGCGTTAATCTCTGTGTATTCACAGGAGAGTCACGCCATGAGCACCCATCTGAACACCCCTGCCCTGCACCCGGCGCTGATGATCGCAGCCGTCTCGGTAACAGCCCTGAGCCTGGCCGGCGTCGCCAAACTCACCGGCGTGCTGCCCGACTTCGGCGCCAAACCCACGGCAGTGACAGAGACCGTCGCCTCCCAGCCCGCCCTGCAGGAGGCTCCGCCCAGCGCTCCGGTCGCCAAGCGCGAGGCCGAACCCGCTCCTGCCGCAGCGGAGGCCCCGGCCGCGGCCCCCTCACCCCGCCCCACCCATCAAACCTCCCGTCCCACCTCCACCCGGGAACATGGCCATCCGGCCCCTGCGGTGGTCAAGAACGTCCCGCCGCCGGCCGATGCGGTTCCCGCCCCGCCCCCCGTCAGCCCTCGCCAGACGGCCGACACGGCGCCCCCGGTGTGCCGGGACTGCGGCGTGATCGAACGCATCGAGCCCATCCAGCAGAAGGGTGAAGGTTCGGGCATCGGCGCCGTTGGCGGCGCAATCCTCGGTGGCGTGCTGGGTCACCAGGTGGGTGAAGGCTCAGGCAAGCAGCTGGCACGCATCGGCGGTGCCGTGCTGGGCGGCTTTGCGGGCAACGAGGTGGAGAAGCGTACCCGCACGGTCACCCACTACCAGGTGACGGTGCGCATGGAAGACGGCACCCGCCGGGTCATCCAGCAGCAGGGCCAGCCCGGCTGGCGCAATGGCGACCCGGTGCGGGTACGCAACGGCGAGATCGTCGGGGGCGGCAGCGCGGCGTTCTGATCAAATTGCCCTGTGGGGTCGAATGAGCTCGACCCCACAAGAGAAGCCATACCGGCCGGAGTGCCCCCAGGGGATCGGAGCCGGGCTCAGAGCACCCGGTCGAGGCGCTCCAGCACCCGCTCGCGGCCCATGGTCTCGAGCACGGCGTCGATGGACGGGGTCTGGGGCTGGCCGAGCAGGGCCACCCGCAGGGGGATCGCCACCTGGGGCATCTTCAGGCCGTGGGCGGTGCAGGTCTCCTTGATGGCGGCGTTGAGCGCCGCTTTCTCCCAAACCCCTTCGGCCAGCTTGCCGCGCAGAGTGGCCAGCGCAGCCCTGGCCGCCTCGGTGAGATGCTGGGCAATCAGCTCCGGTGCGGGATGCAGGTCGATGTAGAAGGGCTCGGCCGCATCGGCCAACACGTTGAGGGTGGCGGAGCGGTCCTTGTAGAGGGCGATGATGGCTTCCAGGGCCGGGCCAGCCTCCGGATCTACACCGCGGCGGGCGAGCCGGCGGCTCACGTCGGCGGCAAGGCGGGCATCGTCGGTCTGCTTGATGTAATGGGCGTTGAGCCAGTTGAGCTTCTCGGTATTGAACTGGGCCGCGGACGGGGTGATGTGGTCCAGGTCGAACCATTCGACCAGCTGCTCGCGGGAGAAGATCTCGTCATCCCCGTGGCTCCAGCCCAGGCGGGCCAGGTAGTTGATGACCGCCTCGGGCAGGTAGCCGTCGTCGTCGTACTGGGTCACGCTCACCGCGCCGTGGCGCTTGGAGAGCTTCTGGCCGTCGTCACCCAGGATCATGGACAGGTGGGCGTACTGGGGAACCACCGCGCCCAGGGCCTTGAGGATGTTGATCTGGCGCGGGGTGTTGTTCACGTGGTCGTCGCCGCGGATGACCTGGGTGATGCCCATGTCCCAGTCGTCCACCACGACGCAGAAGTTGTAGGTGGGCGTGCCGTCGGCGCGGGCGATGATGAGGTCGTCCATTTCGGCGTTGGCGATCTCGATGCGGCCCTTGACCAGATCGTCCCAGGCCACGACGCCGTCAGCCGGGTTCCTGAAGCGGATCACCGGCTGCACGCCGGCCGGCGGCTCGGGCAGCACCTTGCCGGCCTCGGGGCGCCAGCGTCCGTCGTAGCGCGGCTTCTCGCCGCGGGCGCGCTGGGCTTCGCGCAGGGCGTCCAGCTCTTCCGGCGGCATGTAGCAGGGGTAGGCGGTGCCGGCCGCCAGCATCTCCTGGATCACCACCTTGTACCGGTCCATGCGCTGCATCTGGTAGAAGGGGCCTTCGTCCCAGTTCAGGTCCAGCCAGCTCATGCCGTCCAGAATGGCCTGCACGGCCTCGGGGGTGGAGCGGGCCACGTCGGTGTCCTCGATGCGCAGGATGAACTGGCCGCCATGGCGGCGGGCATAGGCCCACGAGAACAGCGCCGTGCGCGCGCCCCCGATGTGCAGATAGCCGGTGGGGCTGGGGGCAAAGCGGGTACGGACGGGAGTGGCCATGGCGAGAATCCGGGAATGCGTGAAACCCGGCATTTTACGCAATCCGGTGCGGCAAAAACAAAAAGCCCGGCAGAGCCGGGCTTTTTGGTACGGCGAAGCGGCTGCGTCAGATGGCCGATTCGTTGGTCTCGCCGGTGCGGATGCGCACCACCTGCTCGACGGGCATCACGAAAATCTTGCCATCGCCGATCTTGCCGGTGCGGGCCGCCTTGATGATGGCCTCGACAGCCTGCTCCACCACGTCGGTGGCCACGACCACCTCGATCTTGATCTTGGGGAGGAAGTCCACCACGTATTCGGCGCCGCGATACAGCTCGGTGTGGCCCTTCTGGCGGCCAAAGCCCTTCACCTCGGTCACGGTCAGGCCGGTGATGCCCACCTCGGACAGGGCCTCGCGGACTTCGTCGAGCTTGAAGGGCTTGATCACGGCTTCGATTTTTTTCATCTTCATTCTCCTGGGAAGGGTGCGGCATTCTAGCCGGAATATCCGGCCCGGCGTGCCGGGCGCTGGGTGGGGCGTTCAGGCGTCGCGGTAGCGGGACGTGATGGGGTAGCGCCAGTCTTTGCCAAAGCCGCGCTGGGTCACACGGACGCCGGGGGGCGCCTGGCGACGCTTGTATTCATTGCGCCGGAGCATGGCCACGGTGCGGCGCACGTCGATCTCGGGGTAGCCCCGGGCGATGATCTCGGGGGGCGACAGGTCCTCTTCCATGTAGGCGGCGATGATGGCGTCCAGCACCTCGTAGGGCGGCAGCGAGTCCTGGTCGCACTGGTCGGGCTTGAGCTCGGCCGAGGGCGGACGGGTGAGGATGTTCTCGGGGATCACCGGGCCGCCCGGCTGGGCGTTGCGCCAGGCGCAGACGCGATAGACAAAGGTCTTGTAAAGATCCTTGATGACCGCAAAGCCCCCCGCCATGTCGCCGTAAAGCGTGGCGTAGCCGGTGGCCATCTCGCTCTTGTTGCCGGTGGTCAGCACGATGGCGCCGGTCTTGTTGGACAGGGCCATCAGCAGCATGCCGCGGATGCGCGACTGGAGGTTCTCTTCGGTGGTGTCTTCGGGCAGGCCGGCAAACTGGGGGGCCAGCATGTCGGCAAAGGTCTGCATGGCCGGCTCGATGGCGATCTCGTCGTAGCGCACTCCCAGCCAGCGCACCATCTCGCGGGAGTCGTCCAGGCTCATCTGGGCGGTGTAGGGCGAGGGCATCATCACCGCCCGCACCTTGTCGGCGCCCAGGGCATCCACGGCAATGGCCAGAGTGAGCGCCGAATCGACGCCCCCCGACAGACCGATGAGGGCGCCGGGGAAGCCGTTCTTGCCCAGGTAGTCACGCACGCCCAGCACCAGCGCATCGTAGACATCCGCCTCGACGGGACGCACGTCGGGCACGCCCTGGTCACGCCAGGCGCCATCGGCAAACTGCAGCAGGGTCAGCTCCTCGCGGAAGGAGGCACCCTGCCAGGCCAGCGCACCGTCCGCGTCAAGGGCAAAGGAGCCACCATCGAAGACCAGCTCGTCCTGGCCGCCCACCAGGTTGCAGTAGGCCACCGGCAGGCCGGTGTCGGCCACGCGTTCGCGCATCACCTCGTAGCGGCGCTGCTGCTTGTTCATGTGGAAGGGCGAGGCGTTGAGCACCAGCAGCAGCTCGGCGCCGGCATCCCGGGCGACCTCGGCGGCCCCCGATTCCCAGACGTCGGCGCAGATGTTGACACCCACCCGCAGGCCATTGAGCTCGAACACGCAGGCGCCCGCGCCGGGTTCGAAATAGCGCTCTTCGTCAAAGACCTCGTAGTTGGGCAGGCGGTGCTTGAAATACGTGTCGACGACGCGCCCGTTGCGGATCACCGCGGCCGCGTTGAAACGCAGACCATCCTGCTCGGCCGGGTAACCCACCAGCACGGTGATGCCCTGCACCTGGGCCGCCAGGGCCGCCAGCTCGTCGGTGCAGGCCTGCAGGAAGGCCGGCCGCAGCAGCAGGTCTTCGGGCGGATAGCCGCACAGGGCCAGCTCGGGGGTCAGCAGCACATCGGCGCCCGCAGCCTTCGCCCGGGTGACCGCTTCCAGGATCCGGCGCGCGTTGCCGGAAATGTCGCCCACGACACAATTGAGCTGGGCGACAGCGACGGTAAGAGGGGTTTTCATGGGGCGACACTATACCGCGAAGGGCGTGATCACCGGGTGCATCGCCTGCACGGCCGCCGTCGCCTGACGGTATTCTTGCACCCGGACCCTGCCGCCACCGACCATGCCCGAACTTCGTCTCCACCCCACCATCGATGCTCTCCCCGCCGCCCAGTGGGACAGCCTCACCGACGGCCAGCCCAGCCTGTCCCACGCCTACCTGTCGGCCCTCGAGGCCAGTGGCTGCGTGTCGCCCCGCACCGGCTGGACGCCCCGCCATGCCGGCCTGTGGGACGGCGACACCCTGCTGGCGGCCATGCCCCTCTACCTCAAGACCCACTCCTACGGCGAGTACGTCTTCGACTGGGCCTGGGCCGACGCCTACCAGCGGCATGGCCTCGACTACTACCCCAAGTGGCTGGCGGCCGTCCCCTTCACCCCGGTCCCCGGGCTGCGGGTGCCGGGGCGCGACGAAGCCAGCCGGCGCCTGCTGATCGAGGGCGTGCGCGAGGCGGCAGAAGCCTCCGGCGCCTCGTCCCTGCACATCCTGTTTCCCACTGCCGATGAATCCGCGTGGCTGCAGGCGGCGGGTCTGGAGATCCGCCATGGGGTGCAGTTCCACTGGCACAACGCCAGCTACGGGGATTTCGACGATTTCCTCGGACACCTGGCCCAGCCCAAACGCAAGAAGATCCGCCAGGAGCGCCGCAAGGTCGCCGACGCCGGGGTGAGCTTCCGCATCCTCTGCGGCACCGAAATCGGCCCGGAGGAATGGGCCTTCTTCCACGCCTGTTACAGCCAGACCTACGCCGAGCACCGCTCCACGCCCTATCTGACCCGCGCCTTCTTCGAGGACTTCGGACGCCGCATGCCGGATGCCTGCGTGCTGATGATTGCCGAGCAGGCCGGCTCGCCCATCGCCGCCAGCTTCTTCCTGCGCGACAGGGAAACCCTCTACGGCCGCTACTGGGGCGCCATCGCCTTCATCCCCTGCCTGCATTTCGAGGCCTGCTACTACCAGGCCATCGACTACGCCATCCGCGAAGGCCTGCAGCGCTTTGAGGGCGGCGCCCAGGGGGAGCACAAGCTGTCCCGCGGGCTGGAGCCGGTGCGCACCACTTCCGCCCACTGGATCGCCGACCCCCGCTTTCGCGACGCGGTGGCACGCTTTCTGGCCCAGGAACGGGGCGGCATGGAGGCCTACCTGGACGAGCTGTCGGAACGGCTGCCGTTTCGGGGCGGCAGCGACTGACCCGCCCCTGTCAGCCCAGCCTCAGGCCAGGGCCGCCCGCCGGGGGGATTCCTCGCGGATCGGGATATTCACCAGCGCCGCCAGCGAGGCGAGCACGATGTCGGCATACCACATCCAGTCGTAGTTGCCGAAGTTGACCAGGGCCAGCCCGCCCAGCCAGGCGCCAAAGAAGCCGCCGATCTGGTGGGACAGCAGGGTCAGCCCGAACAGGGTGGCCAGGTAACGCAGGCCGAACAGCTTGCCCACCAGCCCGGCGGTGGGGGGCACGGTGGCCAGCCAGGTGAGGCCGAGGCCGATGGAGAAGGCGTAGAAGGTCAGGTCGGTCTTGGGGGCAAGCAGATAGAGCCCCACCAGTACCGCCCGTGATCCGTACATGCAGGCCAGGATCCATTTCATGCGGTAATGCTGGCCCAGGGCCCCCGCCCCCAGGCTGCCGGCGATGTTTGCCAGGCCGATCAGGGCCAGGGATACCGCCGACACGCTGGCCGGCAGGCCGCACAGGTCTACAGCCCCGGGCAGGTGGGTGACCAGGAAGGCGATGTGGAAGCCGCAGGTGAAGAAGCCGGCGTGCAGACACCAGTAGCTGCGGTCGCGCAGCGCCACGCGCAGCTGCTGGCGCAGCCCCAGGTCGGCCGCTGCCGAGGGCGGATGCTCGACCTTGTGGCGCAGGGGCCACGACAGGGGAATCGTCGCCAGGGCGCAGGCGGCCAGACCGAACAGCGCGGTGGCCCAGCCGAAGCCGGCAATCAGGAACTGGGACAGGGGTGCAAACAGGAACTGCCCGAATGAACCACCGGCGTTGATGAAGCCGGACGCGAAGGCGCGCTTTTCGGCCGGTAGGCGCTGGGCCAGAGCTCCGATGAGGATGGAGAAGCTGCCCGCCCCGGCACCGGCGGCCACCAGCACGCCCAGGGTCAGGGTCAGGGCAAACTCGCTGCTGACAAAGGGCGTCAGCGCCAGCCCCAGGACCAGCATCACCGCCCCGGTGAACAGGGAGCCGCCGGGGCCATAGCGGTCGGCCACCGCACCGAAGATGGGCTGGGAGGCCCCCCACATGAACTGCCCCACCGCCAGCGCGAAGCTGATGCTGGCAATGCCCAGACCGGTGGCCGTGTTGAGCGGCGAGAGGTACAGGCCGAGGGACTGACGAATGCCCATGGTGATCATCAGCACGGCCGAGGCCGTGAGGACCAGGGGCCAGTACGAACGTGGCGCAGCACCGGCTGCCGGGTCGTGGGGAGAGACGGATTTCATGGGGTCATCCACCCGCCTGGCGGGCTTTTCGTGGCCTGCCAGCATCCCCCGGAAGCCGCGCCCGGGTCAATCAGGATTTACGTGTACGTAAGGTCGCCAGGGCAGAGGGGAAGTCGTAAGCGGTCAGCTCCCGGTCGAAGCGGGCCCAGTTTGCACCCAGACCGGCCTTCAGCAGGCCAGCCTGTTCCCGGGCGGCGCGGACTGCGGCGACGTTGTCCTCCGCCAGCAGGGCTTCAAGCTGAGCCAGGGCGGCGACCACCGAGGCCGCATCGGGAGTGTTCTCTGCCGGGGCGTCGACGCCATCGGGCAGGGCTGCGATGGCAGCGGCCACCGCCGCCTGGGCCTCGGCCACCTGGGCAACCAGGTCGTCGATCAGGCTGCGCGCCGCACCGTCGCGGATGGCAGCCTCCAGGCGAGCCGCCAGAGCCTGCACGCCGGGCATGCCGATCATGCCGGCCACCCCCTTGAGGGAGTGGGCGAGGCGCTGGGCGTCGACGTTCTGGCCGGCATCCAGGGTATTGCGGATGGCTTCCGCGTCGTGGCCATGGCCATCGGCGTACTTGCGCAGCAGGCGCACGTAGTTGGGAATGCGCCCACGCAGGTTGCGCAGCCCGTAGGCCACATCCAGCCCGGGCACCCGCTCCAGCAGGGCTTGCATGTCCGTTGCGTCAGCCGGGCCGGCAGGCGCCGCGGCCCCCTGTCGGGGCAGCCACTGGAGCAGCTTGGCGTAAAGCATGGCCGGATCGACGGGCTTGGGGAGGTGATCGTTCATGCCCGCATCCAGGCAGCGCTGGCGGTCCTCGCCAAAGGCATTGGCGGTCATGGCCAGCACCGGCACGTCCGCATGGCCCGCCTGACGGATGGCCCGGGTGGCTTCGAGGCCGTCCATCACCGGCATCTGCATGTCCATGAGGATCAGGCCATAGCCCCCGTTGGCGGCCTTGTCGACGGCGATGGCCCCGTTGTCGGCCACATCGACGCGCAGGCCGACGTTCTCGAGCAGGGAGGTGGCGACCTCCTGGTTGATGCGGCTGTCTTCCACCAGCAGGATCCGCGTGCCGGCGTGATCGCGCATCAGGGTGCGCTCGTCGGGGAGGGCCAAAACCGGGCCCACGTCTCCCGGCAAACCCGGCGGGTGTGCCTTGAGCAGCAGGGCCTGCAGGCTCGAGATGGTCACCGGCTTGGCCAGCACGTCGGCCACACCGAGGCGTCGGGCCTCTTCCTTGCGGGCCGGCGCCTCCCCCAGGGTCAGCAGGATGCAGCGCGGCGGCCAGGCCAGCCCCAGCGCCCCCAGGCGCTGCAGTGTCTGCAAGCCGTCGAGTTCGGGCATGTCGGCATCCACAAGGAGCACCTCGAAGGGGTCATCCTCATGCTCGGCGGCGGCCAGCAGGGTCAGCGCCGAGGCGCCGGACTCGCAGGCGACCACCCGGGCGCCCAGGGCCGACAGCATGGCGCTCAGCACGTCGCGGGATTCGGCAAGATCATCCACCACCAGCGTCCGCAGGGCCGGCAGGCGGGAGGGGTCGGGCTGGCTGCTGCGGGGGGACAGGGCAAAGCGCAGGCTCAGCCAGAAGGTGCTGCCATGGCCGGGCTCACTGCTGACGCCGGCCTCACCGCCCATCAGGCGCGCCAGGTGGCCGGTGATCGCCAGCCCCAGGCCCGTACCGCCGAAGCGCCGGGTGGTGGAGCCATCGGCCTGCTCGAAGGGGGTGAACAGACGCGGCAGGTGTTCGGGGGCGATGCCGATGCCGGTATCGCTGACCTCGATACGCACACTCACCGCGGTGTCACTTTCGTCCTCGCTGCGGCAACGCAGCAGGATCAGGCCGCTCTCGGTGAACTTCACCGCGTTGCCCAGGTAGTTGACCAGCATCTGGCCGAGCCGGCTCGGATCACCCCGCAGCCGGGTCGGTACGCTGCCCATGTCCACCACCAGCTCCAGGCCCTTCTGGTGCGCCTTGTCGGCGACCAGGGCACAGACCTTGCCCACTACCTCTTCGAGATTGAAATCGGTCTCGTCGAGGGTCAGCTTGCCGGCCTCGATCTTCGAGATGTCCAGGATGTCGTTGATGACGGAAAGCAGGTGCTCCGCCGCATCGCTGATTTTCTGCAGTCGGGACTGCTCCTCGGCCCCCTCCAGGCTGCGACGCAGCAGGTGGGTGAGGCCCATGATGGCGTTCATGGGGGTGCGGATCTCGTGGCTCATGTTGGCCAGGAAGGCGCTCTTCGCCCGGTTGGCGGCGTCCGAGGCCTCCCGGGCCGCCTCCACCTCGGCGGTGCGCTGGGACAGCACCACGTTGGCCTCTTCGAGCTGACGGGTACGCACCGCCACCAATTGCTCCAGGTGGTCCCGGTAACTCGCCAGCTCGGCCTCGGCGGCCTTGCGTTCGGTGATGTCCTCCTGGATGCCCAGGTAGTGGGTGACACGCCCGTCCGGTTGCTCGATGGGGGAGATCCGGGCGTGTTCCACCCGCAACTGGCCATCCCGCCGCCGGTTGATGAACTCCCCCTCCCAGGACTGCCCCGCCGTCAGGGTCGCCCACAGGGCCGTGTAGGTGGACGGGGGCGTCAGGCCCGACTTGAGAAAACCGGTACGCCGCCCGAGGATCTCGTCCAGCGCGTAGCCCGACCCCTCCACGAAGGCCTGATTGACGTATTCGATGCGCCCTTCCCTGTCGGTGACGATCACCGCCGAGGGGCTCTGCTCGACAGCCAGGGACAGCTTGAGCAGCTGGTCTTCGGCCTTGCGCCTTTCGGTGATGTCCTTGGCGATGCCGAACACCCCCACCACCTTGCCGGCGGCATCGTGCAGCGGCCCGCGGGTGGTCAGGAAGCTGCGTGGCCCGGCCACCGTGCTGAGGGTCTCCACCGATGTGCTGACCCGGCCGCTGGCCACTACGGCCTTCTCGGCCCCGGCGATGGCGGCGGCCTCTTCTGGCGGAAACAGCTGGCTGTCGTCCGCCCCCAGGACGTCTTCCTGACGCAGCCCGCAAAAGTGGGCGGCGGCCCGGTTGAAGAAGCGATAGCGCCCCTGCAGATCCTTGGCGAAGATCACGTCCGTGGAGCCATCGGCGATCGCATCGAGGAGCTGCAGCGCCCGCAGCTGCATGCCCTGGGCCTCCTCCCGCTGGCGGGTCTGGAGCAGCTCGCGCCGCTGGAAGAGCAGCAGGGCTGCCACGGCGGTGGAGAACAGGGCAAAGCCCACGGCAAGGAGGATCCACCACAACTGGTGCCGTGACGACTCGTGGATTTCGTCCAGATCCATCTTGGCCACCAGCAGCCAGTCGGTTCCGGGGACTGCACGCCCCACCCCCGCCACCTTGACACCGCGATAGTCCAGGGCCTCGATGGCCTTTCCCTGCAGTTCCGGCCGGGAAATCATGATCGCCCCGAGCAGGCCCTCCGGATTGAAGGGAATGCGCAGGGTGAGGGCCGGCGCGGGATGGAGGCGCAGGGGGCTAAGGAACAGCGCGTTCTCCCCCTCCCGGCGCATCAGCAGGGTTTCAGCCGTCTCCGTGGGGGCGGGCCAACCCTTGAGATAGGAGTAGAGAAAGTCGGCCGGATCCACCTGCAGCACGATGGCCGGCATTCCGGCCTCGCCCCGGGTCTTCAGCGGGGCGATGAAATCCAGCATGGGGCGCGCGTCGGGCCCTGTTCCGGCGAGGTAGAAGTTGCTCTCGATGACCTGCCCCGCCTCGTGGGCACGCCGAACATCGTCGCGCAGCCCCGGCCCCAAGGGCATTTCACCCGGGGTGGCGAGCAGGCTCGCCCCCTCGCCATCCACCAGGCTGACGCGGGAGTAGCCATAGGCCACGCGCACGGCATCAAGACGGGACAGGATGTCGTTCCGGGCCCCGACGTCGCCCCCCACCCATCGCTCATGGGCGCGGGCCATGCCCGGGTCACCGGCCAGGGCCGCCGCGTCGGCACGCCGCTCCACCAGCCACGCCGAGATCTGCCACAGTTTGAGATCCGCCACGGCCTCGATGCGCAGCAACTCCTGGCTGGCCCGATCCCGCACCGACAGCACGGCGCTGCCGTAGCCCATCGCGATGACCGCCAGAGCAATCAGGGAAAAGGGCAGCAGCCGCGCCCACGCGCCCTCGCCACCCAAGGCACGCAGGAAGGACGTGGGTTGCGCCGGGGCGGAAGTCTGCATCGTCTGGTGCAGCAGGCCCCACAGCAGCAGGGACGTCACCGCCACGAAGGCCCAGCCCTTGATGGTGCTGATCTCGGCGATCCGCGCCGGATTGGCGGTGATCTGTGCAACCAGTCTGTCGGAAAAAAGAATCCACGCAGCCGAGAAGGCCGCATAGACCAATACGATGCGGAGGATCCGCCCGTTCATGGACCTGGCCCCGACAATGCGCGTCGCAGGCCGATGTATCTCACTCGGCGGCCTCGTCAACGTATCGGCTGGCAATCTCCGCAAAGCGCGGAAACTCCGCCACGAAGGCATCCACCACGTCCGGATCGAAATGGGTTCCCCGCGCCGCACAGATCATGTCGCGGGCGCCATCCTGGGTGATGGGCTGCTTATAGACCCGCTTGGAAATGAGGGCATCGAACACGTCCGCCAGGGCCATCAGGCGCGCCGACAGGGGAATCCCCTCGCCGGCCAGGCCATCGGGGTAGCCGCTGCCATCCCACCATTCATGGTGATGGCGGGCGATCTCCTTGGCGAAGGCCAGGAAGGGCACCGGCCGCTCCGCATCCTTCTCGGCGTGCTCGATGGCCTCGCTGCCCAGGCGGGCATGGGTCTGCATGACGGCCCATTCGTCGGGGGTGAGCTTGCCGGGTTTGAGCAGGATGTGGTCGGGAATGCCCACCTTGCCGATGTCGTGCAGGGGCGCCGACTTGGCGATCAGCTCGATGGTGCGTCGATCCAGCCTCTCGGTGTAGCGCGGATCGAGGGCCAGGCGCTTGGCCAGCACCGACACATAGGCCTGGGTGCGGCGCAGGTGGTTGCCGGTCTCCGGGTCGCGGATCTCGGCCAGGCGTGCCAGGGCACGGATGCTGACCTCCTGAACCAGCAGGTTCTCGCCCATGCGGCGGGCGATCTCCGACTCCAGGAAGTGGTTCTGGTCGCGCAGGCGATCCCGGGCCCGCTTGAGCTCGAGCTGGATGCGCACCCTGGCCTGCACGATGGTCGGGCGCAGGGGCTTGCTGATGTAATCCACGGCCCCCAGTTCGAGGCCCTTTTCCTCCTCCTGCAGGCCATCCAGGGCGGTGACGAAGATCACCGGGATGTCGCGGGTCAGGGGGTCGTCGCGCAAGGCCGCGAACACGGCGTAGCCGTCCATGCCCGGCATCATCACGTCGAGCAGAATGAGATCGGGGATGGGAGGGGTACGGGCCACCTGCAGGGCCCGGGCGCCACTCTGCGCGGCCCGCACCCGGTACTGGGGCTGCAGCAGTTCGCCGAGCACCTCGATGTTCTCCGGCACGTCATCGACAACCAGGATGGTCGACTTTGCCGCGGGAGGGTCGGAGGTGAAGGAGTCTGAAGTCACCGGAGTGGACCGATCATGTTGAGAAATTACGGCGAGGCCGAAAGAGTCAAACGGAATCCATCAACCAGACCATGACAGCCAAACAGCTTATCGACCCCCACGGCCCGGACTTTAGATCATTCACCGCTTTTCTGTGACTCGCCGCACACCGTCACCCCCCGTCGAGCCGCGCTACACTGCCGCCTCGACGCCAGCCTCCGGAGCGCCCCATCCGCACCATGCCGCCTGCCCTCAGTCGCTACCTGCCCTTCCTCGCCTGGCGCCACCAGCTCGACGCCGGCGCCCTGCGCGCCGATCTGCTGGCCGGCTTCACCGTAGCCCTGGTGGCCATCCCCCAGGCCCTCGCCTATGCCCAGCTGGCCGGCCTGCCGCCCTACGTGGGCCTGTACGCCTCCCTGCTGCCGTGCATCGTCGGCGCCCTGTTCGGCTCCTCGGCCCAGCTCAACACCGGGCCGGTGGCCCTGACCAGCCTGCTCACCGCCACCAGCCTCGCGCCCCTGGCCTTGCCCGGCTCCGAAACCTACCTCGTGCTGGCGGTGCAGCTGGCCCTGCTCGCCGGCATCCTGCAGGTGGCCTTCGGCATGCTGCGCCTGGCCCATTTTTCAGATCTGCTCTCCCACCCGGTGCTCCACGGCTTCATCAACGCCTGCTCGCTGCTGATCTGCGCCGCCCAGTTGCCCACCCTGCTGGGGCTGCCCACCTTCGGCCAGCGCCCCTTCGCCGAGGCCGTCATCGACCTGGCCCGGGCCCTGCCCGACATCCATCTGCCTTCCGCCGCCCTGGGCCTGGCCGCCATCGGCCTGCTGGTGGCCCTGCGCCGCCTGCTGCCGCGCTGGCCGGGGGTGCTGATCGTGGTGGCGGGGCTGAGCGTGGTGGCCTGGCTGACAGGCTTCGAAGCAGAAGGCGGACGCGTCGTCGGCACCCTGCCCGCCGAGACCCTGGCCTTCGCCCTGCCCCGGGCCGACTGGGGCCAGACCGTAGACCTGCTGCCCTCGGCCTTCGTGCTGGCCCTGGTCAGCTTCCTCGAGGCCATGTCCAGCTGCAAGGTGGCCTCTGCACGCACCGGCCAGCGCTGGGACGGCAACCAGGAGCTCATCGGCCAGGGCCTCGCCAAGCTCACCGCCTCGGTCTGCCAGGCCTACCCGGTCAGCGGTTCCTTCGGGCGTTCCGCCTTCCTGCTGGCCAGCGGCGCCCGCAGTGGGCTGGCCTCGGTGGTCGGTGCCCTGATGGTGCTGGCGGCCCTGCTGAGCATGCCCGGGCTGATCGCCCGCATTCCGCTGCCGGTGCTGGCCGCCGTCATCCTCGTCACCCTGGCCACCCTGCTCTCGCCGGCCCAACTGCGGGAGGCCTGGCGCACCAGCCGGGACGACGGCCTGGCCGGCACCATCAGCTTCGTTGCCACCCTGGCCTTCGCCCCGCACATCGAGATCGGCATCCTCTCGGGCCTGATCCTGTCCCTCGCCCTGTTGATCTACCGCAGCATGAAACCCCGGGTGGCCGTGCTCGGGCGCCACCCCGACGGCACCTGGCGCGACGCGGCGCGCTTCGACCTGCCCCCGCCCCACCCCGAACTCACCATCCTGCGCTTCGACGGCCCGCTGCACTTCGTCAATGCCGCCACCTTCGAGGACGCGGTGCTCGCCGTGGGCCGCGACCACCCCCACCTGAAGGTGCTGCTGCTGTCCTGCGCCGGCATCAATGACATGGACGCCAGCGGCATCGACACCCTGCGCCGCATCCGCCGCCAGTTGGCCGACGGCGGGCGCTGCCTGGCCTGCTGCGGCCTCAAGAAACAGGTCATCGACGTGATGGAACGCACCGGGCTGTGGACCGAGCTGGCGCCCCACGCCGCCTACCGCACCGAAGAGCACGCCCTGCAGCACCTGCTGCCCACCCTGTCAGCCCCTCCCGCCCCGGCCCCCCAACGCCAGGGATTCGCCTGGTGACAGCGCTTTGTTGACCTGAGTCGTTGTCGCGGCCCTTGCGGAGGCAGATACTTTTGCCTATCTGCGCATCCAGTCTTCAGAACTCTAACGACAAGGGAGCAAGCATGACACCCACCTCGGTCCGCGACATCCGCAACCTCAGTCTTCTCGGCCAGTCCGGCAGCGGCAAGACCACGCTGCTGGAAAAGCTGCTGGCCACCGCCGGCGCCATCGGCGCAGCCGGTTCGGTCGAGAAGGGCGACACGGTCAGCGACTACGACCCCCAGGAGAAGGCCTTCGGCCACTCCCTCAACAGCGCCCTCGCCCACCTGGAATGGGCCGAGCACTGGGTGAACATCCTCGACACTCCGGGTCTGCCCGACTTCCTCGGCCGGGCCCTGGCCACCCTGCCCGCGGTGGAAACCGCCGTGGTCGTCATCAACGCCGCCGCCGGTGTCGAAACCCTGACCCGCAAGGTCATGGAGCTCTCCGCCGACAAGTGCCGGATGATCGTCGTCAATCGCATCGATGCTCCGGCGGTGGATTTCGGCGCCCTGATGGAACGCATCGTCGACAGCTTCGGCAAGGAATGCCTGCCCATCAACCTGCCCACCACAGGCGGCGCGGGCGTCATCGACTGCTTCTTCAAGCCCGACTACGACGCCATACCGGCCTTCTCCAGCGTGCGCGAGGCCCACGACCGCATCGTCGACCAGGTGGTCGAAGTGGATGAGGAATTGATGGCCCTCTACCTCGAGCAGGGTGAGTCCCTGCAGCCCGAGCAGCTCCACGACCCCTTCGAGATCGCCCTGCGCGAAGGCCACCTGATCCCCGTGTGCTTCACCTCGGCCCGCAGCGGCGCCGGCATCCGCGAGCTCCTGGACATCCTCGGCCGCCTGCTGCCCGACCCCACCGAGGGCAACCCGCCGCGCTTCCTGAAGGGTGAAGGCCCCGCCGCCGAAGCCGTCGACGCCACCACCGACGCCGACAAGCACGTGATTGCCCACGTCTTCCAGGTGAGCAACGACCCCTTCCGCGGCAAGCTCGGCCTGTTCCGCATCCACCAGGGCACCGTCACACCCAACACCCAGCTCTACATCGGCGACGCCCGCAAGCCCTTCAAGGTCAGCCACCTGCTGCGCGTCCAGGGCAAGACGCAAACCGAGATCGACATCGGCATCCCCGGCGACATCTGCGCCGTGGCCCGGGTGGACGACATCCACCGGGACGCCGTCCTCCACGACTCCCATGACGAAGACCACTTCCACCTGGTCGCCCCGCGCTATCCCCAGGCCGTCTTCGGCCTGGCCCTGGCCGCCGAAAAACATGGCGACGAGCAGAAGCTCTCCGAAGCCCTGCACCGCCTCCTGGACGAAGACCCCTGCCTCGCCGTCGAGCACAACCTCCAGGCCAAGGAAACAGTGATCCGCGGCCTCGGCGAAGTGCACCTCAAGTCGGTGCTCGACACCCTCAAGACCCGCTGGAATCTCACCCTGGGCACCAAGCCGCCGGCCATCCCCTACCGGGAGACCATCGCCGGCAGCGCCGAAGCCCGCTACCGCCACAAGAAGCAAAGCGGCGGCGCCGGCCAGTTCGGCGAGGTGGCCCTGCGCGTCGAAACCCTGGAGCGCGGCGCCGGGCTGCAGCTGGCCGACGAGGTGAAGGGCGGCACCATCCCCTACAACTTCATGCCGGCCGTCGAAAAAGGCGTGCGCCAGGCCATCGCCGAAGGCGTGATGGCGGGCTTTCCGCTGCAGGATCTGAAGGTGACGGTGTTCGACGGCAAGCACCACGCCGTGGACTCCAATGAAATCTCCTTCATCACCGCCTCCCGCCATGCCCTGCAGGAAGCCGTACAGGGGGCCCGGCCGGTGGTGCTGGAGCCGCTGATCACCCTCACCGTGCGGGTCGCCGACGAGCACTTCGGCGGCATCAGCGCCGAACTCTCCGGCCGCCGCGGCCGCGTCACCGGCACCGACAGCCCGCAGCCCGGCTGGACCGAGATCACCAGCCAGGTGCCCATGGCCGAAATGGAAGGCTTCGAATCCCGCCTCAAGTCCATCAGCGGCGGCGACGGGAGCTGCAGCATCGCCTTCAGCCACTACGAACCGGCGCCCAATGAGGTGCAGCAGCGCCTCGCCCGGGAGCATCTGGGCAAACGGGGTGGCGAGCAGTAAAGACTAAACGAAGGCAAGCTCTCGTGGGGTCGAGTTCATTCGCCCCCACGAAGGGCCGTCTTGCAGGCCGGAGTGGGCTAGTTGAGATACATGGACAGCTGACGCCTTGCGTCGGCCACGGCGCGGGCGTCGGGGCACAGGGCAAACCACTCCACCAGCTTCTCGCGGGCCCGGCCGCGGGCGTCGGCCCGGTCGCGCAGGACCACTTCCAGAAGCTGCGCGAAGGCATCCGGCCACGCGCCGTTGCCGGCCTTCGCGGCAGCCAGCGTGAAGCGCGCTTCAAAATCCCTGGCGTTGGCGGCAATGGAAGCCAGCAGGGCCGCTTCGTCCACATTCGGCGCATCGGTGATGAGACCGAGGCGTGACTTCAGCGCGTCCCACTGCCCGTCCCGTTCGGCCGGGGCCACCGTGTCCAGGCCCGCCGCGGCATCATCGGTGAGGCCGGCATCGAGCAGGGCAGAAACGAGTTCCAGCACGATGGCGGTACGCCCCCCGGACAGGCTGGCCGCCTGACGCAGCAGCTCGGCCCGCTCCAGCGGGTCGGCAACCCCTGCGGCGGCCCGGCGCAGGCGCTCGGCCTCGTCCGGCAGGTGCCGGTCGAGGAAGGCCCGCACCTGGCCCTCGGGCAAGGCGCCGTCAAACGCATCCACCACCTCGCCATTGATGAACAGCTTGACCGCCGGGATGCTGCGCACCGCAAAGCGGGCCGCCACGGCCTGGGCCTCGTCGGAGTTGATCTTGGCCAGCACGAAACGGCCGCCATAGTCAGCAGCCAGCTTCTCGAGCAAGGGCTTGAGCGTACGGCAGGGCCCGCACCAGGGCGCCCAGAAATCCACCAGCACCGGCACGCGATGGGACAGGGCCAGCACCGCGGTATCGAACTCGGATTCACGGACGTCGAAGGAGAAATCATTCATGGCAAGTCGAACCGATAAGGGCAACGCCCGGAAGCATCGGGGCAGCCACTTGAAGATTCAAGCCCTTTCGCCAAAAAGGCCTCTCCACGCCGGACCTCAGCCCCCCACCGGCCTGGCGCCCGACAGGGCCAGCCAGCCGCGTACCACGCGATACGCCACCCACAGGCCCAGGGCCGGGATCATCAGCCAGGCGGCCACCGGGATGCCGATGAGGGTGAGCATCACCAGGCCGGACAGCAGCAGCCACAGAAAAGTGAACCAGAAGGTACGGATCTGCCAGCTGAAGTGGCTGTCGAGCCAGGTGCCGCGCACCGCGCCACGCTTGATGTAATTAAGGAGCACCGCCACGAGGGAAGGCAGGCCAAAGACAAAACCACCGGCCACGGTGGCCGCCGAGGACGTCACCCCGATCACCACGGCAAAGGCGTGCAGGAGGTAGATCACGTGGGTGAGGCGCACCAGCGAGGGACTGACCCCGCGCAGGTCGGGTACGGGAAGGGTTTGATTCATGGGACGGACTCCGTTGGCCAGGGGGTCGGGAGCGTGCCGGCGTGGCACGCTCCCCCGTCACTTTACCGCGGCCGGCTGTCCCAGATCTTCTGCAGGCGCTTCACAGACACCGGCATGGGTGTTTTCAGCTCCTGGGCAAACAGGCCCACCCGCAGCTCCTCCAGCATCCAGCGGAACTCCTCCAGCTGGGGGTCGGTGACGCCGGCCTTGGCCTTGGCCAGCCATTCGCGCTCGAAAGGCTGGGCCAGGCTCTTCCACTCGGCCATCAGCTGGGCATCCCGGGCCGGGCTGGTGCGCAGCTTGTCGATGCGCACCGTCACGCCCTTCAGGTAGCGGGGGATCTGGGCGATGCGCTCGTAGGGCAGCGCCACCAGGAAATTCTTCGGCATCAGCCGGGCGGCCTGGGCGTTGATGTCGGCCACCACGTCGGGGAAGGTCTTCAGGCCGGCGACGCGCTTGCTCATGGTGGCGTGCTCGACGATCAGCTGGCCGGTGAGGCGCATCAGCTCCTGGGCCACCAGGGTGATGCGCGGCTTGGCCTCCTGGCAGCGCCGGGCAAAGCTGTCGGCATCCACCGGCAGGGGCTCGAGCAGACAGCAGCGCTCCAGGGTGGCGGTGACCAGCTGGGCCTTGAGCTCGGCCTCGGAGCCGTAGTTGATGAACTGCAGGGCCAGGTCGCGGATGCCCGGCAGCTTCTCGATAGCCTTCACCTGGGCCGACAGCGTCAGCGCAAACAGGCGGGCCAGGCCGCCCCTGTGCACCTTGGCTGCCTCTTCGGGCGTGTCGTAGGGGCGAAGGGACACGCTGCTGCCGTCATCGTGAAGCGCCGGAAAGCCGACGATGTCGCGCCCGGCCACCTTCACCTCGAGCAGCTCGGGGAGGGCGCCGAATGTCCAGTCGGTAAAGCCGGCCAGGGCCTTGTCACCGGTGGGCGCTGCCGCGGCTGCAGCCGGCTTGCCTTCCGGCGCGGCCCCCTTGCGGGCGGGCGCCGGGGCCTCCGCCGCCGGCACGATGCGCGCGCTCTGGAAGCGCGCCGCCACCTGGTCGCGGTACTTGGCCCGCAGCTCGGCCAGGTTGCGGGATTGGCCGATGATGCGGCCGTGCTCGTCCTGCACCCGGAAGTTCATGAAACAGTGGGGGTTGAGGTTCTCGGGGCGGAAACTCTCCATGGGCAGCTTCAGGGACACGCGCTCCTCCACGAAACGCTGCAGCATCTTGATGAGCGGCTCGTCGGTGTCAAAGTCACCCGCATCGAAGCGCTCCATGAAGGCGCCGGCGCTCTCGGCCATGGGCTGCAGGCGGTGGCGGTGCTTCTGGGGCACGGTCTTGAGCAGGGCCATCACCTTCTCTTCCAGCAGGCCCGGCACCAGCCACTCGCAGCGGTTGGCCGGCACCTGGTTGAGCATGGCCAGAGGCACAGTGAGGGTCACGCCGTCGTCGGACTCGCCCGGCGCGTGCAGGTAGGCGAGCTTGAGCTTCTGCCCCAGCACCTCCAGGCTGGCCGGAAAGCGGTCGGTGGTGATGCCCTCGGCGTCGTGGCGCATCAGCTGGTCGCGGCTCAGCTGCAGGGCCTTGGGCGCCTTCTTCTCGGCAGCCTTGCGCCAGGCCTCGAAGCTGGCCAGATCCAGCACCTCGGGGGGCAGCTTGGCGTCGTAGAAGGCGTAGATGAGCTCCTCATCCACCAGCACGTCGGGGCGGCGGGATTTGTGCTCCAGGCGCTCGATCTCGGCCACCAGGCGCCGGTTGTGGGCCAGGAAGGCCATGCCCCGGGCCGGACCTTCGGCGATCTCGCCCTGCACCAGCCCTTCGCGGATGAACAGCTCGCGGCACAGCTCGGGGTCGATCTCCCGGTAGCTCACGCCACGCCGGGGGTACACCGTGAGGCCATACAGGGTGCCCCGCTCCCAGGCCCGCACCGCGCCGCTGGCCTTGGACCAGTGGGGCTCGGACACTTGCCGTTTGAGCAGGTGCTCGCCCACCTCCTCCAGCCACTCAGGCTTGATGCGGGCCAGGCAGCGCCCGAACAGGCGCGACGTATCCACCAGCTCGGCGCCCATGATCCACTTGCCCGCCTTTTTGGCGATGGCCGAGCCGGGATGCGGCCAGAACTTGATGCCACGGGCGCCCAGGTAGCTGCCGGCCGCCGGCCCCGAGGCATCCTCGACCTTGCAGCCCACGTGGCCCATCAGCCCGCTGAGCAGGGCCTTGTGGATGGCCTCATAGCTGGCCGGCTGGTCGTTCCCCTTCCAGCCGTGCTCGGTGCACAGGGTATGCAGCTGGTTGTACACATCACGCCATTCCCGCAGGCGCAACCAGGACAGGAAGTGGGTCTTGCACCAGGCCTTCTGCTTGCTGGAGGTTTCGTGGCGCTGGATTTCCTCCCACGCCTTCCAGAGGTTCCAGAACCACAGGAACTCGGACTTCTGCTCGTGCTCGGTGCCGCGGAAGCGGGCGTGGGCCTGATCGGCGGCGGCCTGGCGCTCGGGCGGGCGCTCGCGCACGTCCTGGGTGGACAGGGCGGCGGCGATCACCAGCACCTCCGCCAGGGCGCCCCGGTCGCGGGCGGCCAGGATCATGCGGCCGATCTTGGGGTCGAGGGGGAGCTTGGCAAGCTCACGACCGATGGGGGTGAGGTTCATGACGCCCTCGCCCTCCTTTTCCTCCACCGCTCCCAGCTCGGCCAGCAGCTGGTAGCCGTCGGCCACCATGCGCGGCAGGGGTGCATCGATGAAGGGGAAGTCGGCCACCTCGCCGAGCTTCAGGGACTTCATGCGCAGGATCACCCCGGCCAGGGACGAGCGCAGGATTTCCGGATCGGTGTGGGCCGGGCGCTTGTTGAAGTCGTCTTCGTCGTAGAGTCGGAAGCAGATGCCGTCGCTGACCCGGCCGCAGCGCCCGGCCCGCTGGCGGGCGGCCGACTGGGCGATCTTCTCGATCTGCAGTTGCTCGACCTTGTTGCGATGACTGTAGCGCTTGAGCCGCGCCAGGCCGGTATCCACCACATAGCGGATGCCCGGCACGGTGAGGGAGGTTTCGGCCACGTTGGTGGCCAGCACCACCCGCCGCCCCTTCGAGGGGGCAAAGACGCGGGCCTGGTCCTGGGCCGACTGGCGGGCGAACAGGGGCAACACCTCGGTGCCCGCGGCATGGTGGGCCTTGCGCAGGGCCTCGGCGGCCTCGCGGATCTCCCGCTCGCCGGGCAGGAACACCAGCACGTCGCCGGGGCCGCTGCGGTGGGCTTCGTCCACGGCATCCACCAGGGCGTCGTAGAGGTCGCGGTCGGGGCCGCGGTTGTCCTGGCGCGGAGCAGGCTCGCCGGGGCGCTGGGGCTTGGGCTCGTCCCGCTCCACCGGGCGGTAGCGCATCTCGATGGGGTAGAGGCGGCCGGACACCTCGATCACCGGCGCGGGCTTGTCGGCGCTGCCGAAGTGGCGGGCAAAGCGCTCGGCGTCCAGGGTGGCGGAGGTGACGATCAGCTTCAGGTCCGGGCGCTTCTGCAGCAGCTGGCGCAGGTAGCCGAGCAGGAAGTCGATGTTCAGGCTGCGCTCGTGGGCTTCGTCTATGATCAAAGTGTCATAGGCGGAGAGCAAGGGGTCGCCTTGGGTCTCGGCCAGCAGGATGCCGTCGGTCATCAGCTTGATGTAGCTCTGGGGGCCGATGCGGTCATTGAAGCGGATCTTGTAGCCGACCGCGCTGCCCAGCTCGGTCTTGAGCTCCTGGGCAATGCGGCTGGCGGTGGCGCGGGCGGCGATCCGCCGCGGCTGGGTGTGGCCGATCAGGCCGGCCACGCCGCGGCCGAGCTCCAGACAGATCTTGGGCAGCTGGGTGGTCTTGCCCGAGCCGGTCTCGCCGCACACGATGACCACCTGATGCTTGCGGATGGCCTCGGCGATCTCGTCCTTGCGCTGGTTGACCGGCAGCTCGGGCGGAAAGTCCGGCTTGGGCAGGCCCTGGGCCCGGGCGATCAGGCGGGCTGCCGAGTCGGCAATGCGCAGGCGCAGGGGCTCGGGCAGCTCGGCCAGGCTGCGCGGGCGCTTCGGCAGGCGGCGCAGGTCGCGGCGCAGGGCCGGACGGTCGGCCGACAGGCACTGCTCGAGGAGGGAATAGGGATCTTGCGGGTCTTGCCGGTGTTGCGAAGAGGCCATCGGGATTGCAGGAGAAGCAGGAAATCGATCGGAAACGCGGATCGGTGGATCAGGCGCGCAGGCTGTGCACGGTCCACATGCCCAGCGCGGTCATCGTCAGGGAGCCGAACAGGTGCAGCGCCGCGGCGCCGGCCGCCCAGGCATAGCGGGCGGTATCGATCAGGTGCACCACCTCGGCCGAAAACGAGGAAAAGGTGGTAAGGCCGCCCAGAAAACCGGTTACTACAAACAGGCGCACTTCGGCGGGCAGCTCAGGGCGGAAAGCAAAGAAGGCCACGGCCACCCCCACCAGGTAGCCCCCGAGCAGGTTGGCCGCCAGGGTGCCCAGGGGCATCTGCGCCAGCACCGGATTGAGCCGCAAGCCCAGCCACCAGCGCAACCAGGCACCGAAGGCGGCTCCGATACCAATGGCGACGACAGAAAGGAGAGGAAAGTGGTGAGCTTGGGTGGGCATGGGCCGGATTTTACTCTGCCCGGGGCCGGACTGCCCGCCACGCCCAAGAATCGGGCGGAATGTGATGGATTCCCTCAAGCCGCCTGCGCCAGGGCCGATATCCGCTCCGACCTTCCGCAATCGGCAGAGCCCACCCCGAGCCATGGGCCGCCCCAGTCTGGAGATTCGATGCACAGCCCCGCCCCCCCTGCTCAAGCCACACCGCAGCTTCTCTTCCAGCCGCGTTTCGACGGCCGCAGCGGTGCGCTCGTCGGTGCCAAGCTGTATCTGGCCAGGCCCGGACGGCCGGACAACGTCGTCGTCCAGCACGCGGCCCTGGAGGATCTCCTGCCACTGCAGGTCGCCTGCCGGCTGGTCAGCGGGTGGAACACCACGCACCGGCAACGCATCATCCTCACCGTCGGGGCCAGACTGGAGGTGCTGTGCGCACCGGCGTTCTCCCACATCCTGAACTCTGTGCTGCTCGAATCCCGGCTGGAGCCCGACTGCCTGGAGCTCAACATCATCACCGAACAAGGCGAGGTGCCCGACACCACGGCAGCCGCCCTGTGCCACCTCAAGGCCTGCGGGGTTCGCTTCACGATCAGCGCAGCCAGCCAGGCCAACGCCTTGCTGGCCTGGATCGGCCGGCTGCCGGTGGACTGCATCGAGGTGCCGGCCGGACTGGTGCAGGATGTGACCACCGACCCGGAGGGCGTGGCCATCGTCCGGGCGCTGGTCACCCGGGCTCACCGGATGAAACTGTCGGTCAACGCCAAGGGCATCCGCAACGCCCAGGTGGCCGCCGTGATGCAGGCCTGCGGTTGCGACTACCTCCAGGGCCCCCTGCTCGGCCAGCCCCTGATGGCGGAAGACTTCGAACACGGCATGGTCCGCGACATGCGCCTCGACGGCAGCCTGCTGCGGGGCCCCAGCGCAGAGCGCACCCTGCTGCTGGTCGATGACGAGGAGAACATCCTGTCGTCCCTGCGCCGCCTGCTGCGCCGCGACGGCTACACCATCCTCACCGCCACCAGCGGGCAGCAGGGGCTCGAGGCGCTGGCCACCAACCGGGTGGACGTGATCGTCTCCGACCAGCGCATGCCCGGCATGACGGGGGTCGAGTTTCTGCACAAGGCCAAGGACATGTACCCGGATACGGTACGCCTGGTCCTGTCGGGCTATACCGACCTGCAATCGGTCACCGATGCGATCAACGAGGGCGCCATCTACAAGTTCCTCACCAAACCCTGGGACGACGCGATGTTGCGGGCCAACATCGAGGAAGCCTTCCGGCGCAAGGCCCTGTCAGACGACAACCAGCGCCTGGCCGCCGAGCTTCAGCACGCCAACCGGGAGCTGGAACGCATCAACGAACGTCTGACCAGCGTGCTCGCCGACCGGGAGCGTCGCCTGGGGATGGATGAAGCGGCCCTCAGCCTGACCCAGGAGGCCCTGGCGGTGATGCCCCTGCCGGTGCTCGGCGTCGATCCGGGGGGAATGATTGCCTTTGCCAACCGGGCAGCCGAAAAGCTCTTTCCCGACCAGGCCCCCCTGCTCGGCCTGGGTGCGGAGGACGTGCTGCCCGAAGCCTTCTTTCCGCTGCTCCAGGCCAGCACCGGTCAGGCCGACCTGCTCTGCGGCAGCCGCCAGTTCCGGGTCGAGGCCCACCCCCTCGGCGGTCCGACGGCAAGCCGCGGCTGCCTGCTCACCTTCAACGGCTGTGCCAGCACCCCATGAACGCCCCCCTGATTCAGCCCCTTGACGAGACGCTGCCGGGTGCCGTGCTGGCCGCTCCGGTGACGGACGGCGCCGGTGCGGTGCTCCTGCCGGCGGGCCTGAGCCTCACTGCCGCCCACCTGGAAAGCCTGCAGCGGCGCGGCATCGGCATGCTGGCCATCTGCCCGCCGGAAGACCCCGAGGCCCTCGCCCGGCAGCACGAGAAGATCCGCGCGCGGGTCATGTACCTGTTCCGCCATACCGCCGACGAGGCAGGCTCCCAGGCCCTGCTCCACGCCGTGCTGGCTTTCCGCCAGGCGTCCGGAAAATGAAGCCGCCCAGCCTCGAGGAGATGATCGGCCAGGTGCAGAAGCTGCCCGCGATGCCGGCGGTGGCGATCGAGGTGCTTCAGTCCATGGCTGGCGCCGACATCGACATCGATACCCTGGCCCGGCACATCTCCCAGGACCAGGTCATCACCGCCCGGGTGCTGCGGGTCGCCAACTCCCCCTTCTACGGGCTGCAGTCGCGGGTCGGGTCGATCCATGACGCCATCGTGGTGGTAGGCCTTTCTGCCATCCGCTCACTGGTGCTGGCCGCATCCGTGATGTCCGGCCTTCCGGCCATCCACAGCCCGGGCTTCAGCCAGAACCGTTTCTGGCGGCACGTGCTGGGCACCGCGGTGGCCGCCCAGGCGCTGGCCAGCCCGCTCAAACGCCCGCCGGAGGCACTGTTTCTCGCCGGTCTCCTCCATGACATCGGGCGCCTGGCCATGCTGGTGCTCTACCCGGAGGACTTCGCCACCGTGCTGGGCGTCGCGGCAGCCCGGGACTGCCGCCTTGAGGACGCCGAGCGCAGCCATTTCGGCTACGACCACAGCGAAGTGGGGGCCGCCCTGGCCCAGCGCTGGAACTTCCCGGCCGAGATCGTCGACGCCCTGGCCTGGCACCACCGACCCGCCCAGGGCATGCCCGGCGGGCTTGCCGGGATCATCCATTACGCCGATGCCATTGCCCACGCCCTGGATCTGGACCAGGACGGCAATCAGCCCGGCCAGATGCCCAGCCTGGACCAGGACGCGGTGAGCGCCCTGGGGCTCGACTGGGACAGCCTGAACGCCGTGCTGGCCGAAACGCGGGCACGCTTCGACAGTTACGAACCGCTGCTTGGATAGGCCATGCCCCAACTGCCCTCCCCCTACCCCCTGTCCGGCACGCTGTTTCCCCTTGCCGAGTGTCTCAGCTCGGGGCTCCTGCTGCACCGGGGCGGCAAGGTGCTGTATGCCAACCAGGCCATGTCCCGCCTGAGCGGCTTCAGCCCGGAGGAGCTGGTCCAGAAGGACTTCTGGGCCTTCTACCCGGCCAGCGTCGGCGACATCGTCCGCGAACGAGGTCTCGCCCGACTGGCCGGCGAACACCCGGTGGCGCGCTACGAAACCCTGCTGATCACCCGGTCCGGTGATGAGCGCTGGGTGGAGCTGGCCGTCTCCGATGAAAGCCTCCAGGGCCAGCGCACCATCGTCTGCAACTTCATCGACGTGACCGAGCGCAAGCGCGCCGAGGCCGCCCAGAAGCAGGCCCAGCAGCTGCTCACCCAGATCATCGACGCCGACCCGGTGCCCACCCTGGTGATCAACGCCCGGCACGTGGTCACCCACTGGAATCACGCCTGCGAACAGGTCATCGGCCTGCCCGCCAGCAGCCTGGTCGGCACCTCCAATCAATGGTCCGCCTTCTACCCCAGCCAGCGGCCGATCATGGCCGACCTCATCGTGTCGGGGCAGATCGACGACATGCTCGAGTTCTACGGCACCAAGAAGCTCAGACGCTCGCCGGCGATCGATGGCGCCTACGAAGCCGAGGATTTCTTCCCCCAGATGGGCAACACGGGCCGCTGGCTGTACTTCACCGCGGCCCCGCTGCGCAACGCCCTGGGCGAGATCATCGGTGCCATCGAGACCCTGCAGGACATCACCGAACGCAAGACCGCCGAAACCGAGCTGTTGCGCATGCATGCCGACCTGGAGGCCAAGGTGGCACGCCGTACCGAGCAGCTGCAGCAGGCCAAGGCCAGCCTGGAGCAGGACATTGCCCGCCGGGAGAAGGCCGAGGCAGAACTGCTGAAGCGCTACGCCGAGCTCACCGAGCTCAATTGCCGCCTGCAGGACACCCGGCAGCAGCTCGTCCAGTCCGAGAAAATGGCCTCCATCGGCCAGCTCGCCGCCGGTGTGGCCCACGAGATCAACAACCCCATCGGCTATGTGAACTCCAACATCCGCAGCCTGAAGGGCTACGTGGAACAGCTCCTCACCGTGGTGAGCTGCTACGAAAGCAGTGAGAACACACTCCCGCCGAGCGAGCAGGCCCGCATCCAGGCCGCCCGGAAGGCCGCCGACTTCGACTACCTGCGTGACGACATCCACCAACTGCTCAGCGAATCCGAAGAAGGCACCAACCGGGTACGCCAGATCGTCCAGGACCTGCGCGACTTCTCCCGCGCCGAGACCACCCAGGACTGGCAGGCCGCCGATCTTCATCACGGCCTCGACAGCACCCTCAACATCGCCAGCAACGAAATCAAGTACCGGGCCGACATCGTCCGCGACTATGGCCAGCTCCCCCTCGTCGAATGCCTGCCCTCGCAGCTCAATCAGGTCTTCATGAATCTTTTCGTCAATGCCGCCCAGGCCGTGCCCGACGGGCAGCGCGGCACCATCACCGTACGCACCGGCCTCCAGGGCGAGGAGGTGTGGATCGAGGTCGCCGACAACGGCCAGGGCATTCCCCCGGACATCATGGACAAGATCTTCGACCCCTTCTTCACCACCAAGCCCATCGGCAAGGGGACCGGCCTCGGCCTGTCCCTGTCCTATGGCATCGTGCAGAAACACCGTGGCAACATCAGCGTAAGCAGCACGCCCGGGGCAGGCACCACCTTCCGCATCACCCTGCCTGTTCACCACGACGCGTCTGCCGGAGCCCAAGCATGAGTACATCTCCCGAAAACGGCAGCTTCACCCTCCTGTGCGTGGACGATGAAGCCAACATCCTGTCATCCCTGCGGCGCCTGTTCCGCCCCCACGGCTATAACGTGCTGGTGGCCGGCGGTGGCCCAGAAGGCCTCGAGATCCTCGACCGGGAGCACGTGGACCTGATCATCTCCGACATGCGCATGCCGGGCATGGACGGCGCCGCCTTCCTGTCCGAAGCCCGCCAGCGCCACCCGGACGCCGTGCGCCTGCTGCTGACCGGCTATGCCGACATGGAATCGACCATCGCCGCCATCAACTCCGGGCAGATCGCCCGCTACATCTCCAAACCCTGGAACGATCAGGACGTGGTGCTGACCGTGCGCGAAGCCCTTGAGCGCAAGGCCCTGGAGCGGGAGAAGATCCGGCTGGAAAAGCTCACCTTCGCCCAGAACGAAGAGCTCAAGGCCCTCAACGCCAGCCTCGAGGAGAAGGTCGAAGCCCGCACCAGCGAGCTGAAGGTGGCTCACGAGAAGCTCAAGCAGAACTTCCTGACCTCCATCCGGGTGTTCTCCAACCTGATCGAACTGCGCGAGGGCGTGATCTCCGGCCACTCCCGGCGCGTCGCCGACCTGGCCCGCAAGATCGCCCTCAAGCTCAACTTCCCGGCCCCCGAGGCCCAGGACGTGATGCTGGCCGGCCTGCTCCACGACGTGGGCAAGATCGGCCTGCCCGACGAGCTGCTGTCCAAGCCAGTCTCCCACATGAGCGGTGACGAGCTGGGCCTGCTGCGCAAGCACCCGGTCACCGGCCAGGCCGCCCTGATGGGCCTGGAGAACCTGCGCAAGGCGGGCACCTTCATCCGTGGCCACCACGAGCGCTGGGACGGCCAGGGCTACCCGGACCGCCTGTCCGGCCTGGCAATTCCTTACGGCGCCCGGGTTCTGGCCGTGGCCAACGACTTCGACGCCCTGCAGATCGGCACCCTGTCGCCGCGCAAGCTCAAGCAGGACGAGGCGGTCGCCTTCATCCAGCAGAACCGGGGCAAGCGCTACTGTCCCCAGGTGGTGGATGCCCTGGTGGACGTGCTGGGCGCCACCGAGACCATCGCCAGCACCAGCAACGAACTCAACCCCTCCTCCCTCAAGCCCGGCATGGTGCTGGCACGTGACCTCGTCACCCGCGACGGGGTGATGCTGCTGGCCGCCGACTTTGTGCTCGACGAAAGCCTGATCCGCCAGCTGCGCGAGCTCGAAGCCTCGGAAGGCAACCGCCTGTCCATCGCCATCCGCCCGGATCGCCGCCCGACCTGAGCTGCGGGCAGTGCCCATGACACGGCGCTGCCCACCCCGCCTGCCACGCCCCCCGCCGCAGCCCCCCAACAGCCCGCAGAGGCTTGCCAGGCGGGCACACCGGCCCGGCCACCGCGTCTCCCGATATCCATAACAACTAGCTGCACAAGGCCGACCGGGGCAACAGCCTGCGGTATGATTGAGCACGCCAGACCATTCCCATAATCAATATCCCCCCGACAGACAGCATGCCCACCCATGACGCAAGAGATCTGAACCTGAGCATCGGCAAGGAAGCGCTGAAACCGCTCTACGAGGTGAAGCCATCCCGGGTGCTGGCGGCCTATGTGTTCGAGTGGATACTCATCCTCGGCACCATCGCCCTCGCCAACCGGTATTTCTCCATCTGGACCTACATCCCGGCCGTCATCCTGATCGGCTCGCGCATGCACGCCCTGGCGGTGGTGATGCACGATGCCGCCCACTTCCGCTTTCTGAGCAACCGCAAGCTGTCCGACCTCATCACCGACGTGCTGGTGTGCTTTCCGATGCTGATTCACGTGGACGGCTACCGCCGCAATCACATCAGCCATCACCAGCACCTCAACACCGGCGACGATCCCGACTGGGTTGCCAAGGAAGGCCGCCCCGCCTTTGCCCGCCCCCAGACCCGCGGGCAGTTCCTGGGCCGCCTGTTCCTCTACCTCATCGCCTACCAGGGCCTCGCCGACCTGCGCTGGATGGCCCGGCGCATCGGCAAGGACAAGAAGGGGCAAGCGGAAAAGCTGCAGATGCGGGTCTTCTACGCGCTGCTGTTCGCGACGCTGACCCTGCTGGGGCTATGGACCCAGTACCTGCTGTTCTGGGTTGTCCCCTTCCTCACGTCCTTCATGATGTTCCAGTACATCCGCAGCTTCGCGGAGCACTTCGGCGACCTGAAATACAGCAACCTGCTGACGGCCACGCGCACGGTGAAGCCCTTTCTGATCGAGCGCGTGCTGATCGCTCCTTACAACATCAGCTATCACCTGGAACATCACCTCTACCCGGCGGTGCCCTTCTACAACCTGCCGGCCCTGCACAAGCTGCTGATGACCGATCCGGTCTTCCGGGAGCAGGCGCATTTCACCCGTGGCTATCTCCACGGGCTCCTGAAAGAACTCTGAGCCCCCCGCTACAGGCCGGCCGGCAACGGGCCGAGCCCCTGGGGCAGGCGGATGCCGTTGCGCAGGGCCTGGGTGAGCATCTTGGCCGACATGGGCCGGGCAAAAAGGTAGCCCTGGATGAGGTGACAGCCCCGCTGATGCAGGGCCGACAGCTGGGAGACGGTCTCGACCCCCTCGGCCACCACTTCCAGCCCGAGGCTGTGGGCCAACCCGATCACGGCCTCGACGATGGCAATGCCCTGACCATCATCCAGCTCGTTCACGAAGGAACGGTCGATCTTGAGGGTATCCACGGCCAGCCGGCGCAGATAGGCCAGGGATGAATACCCCGTACCAAAGTCGTCCACCGCCACCCGCACCCCCATCTCGCGCAGCTGGGCCAGGATGTTCGTGGCGTAATCCAGATCGCGCATCAGCACCGTCTCGGTGAGCTCGAACTCGATCCGCGAGGCTGGCACGCCGGCACGCTCCAGCTCGGCCAGAACCGTGGGGATCAGCTGGGCATCCATGAAGTTGACGCCGGAGAGATTGACGCTGATGCGGAAATCCGGCGGCAGGACAGCGCCCCACCCGGCAATGTCGGCACACACCTGCTCGAACACCGCGCGGCTGAGGGGCACGATCATGCCGGTCTCCTCGGCCAGGGAGATGAACTCCGGGGGCGGCACCGGCCCGCGCCCCATGTGCGGCCAGCGCACCAGGGCCTCGGCCTTGACGATGGTGCCGGTGGCGGCATCGACGATGGGTTGATACACCACCCGCAGCTCGTCATCACCGATGGCCCGGCGCAACTCGCCCTCGAGGGTGAAGCGCAGGAAGGCCGCCACTTTCATCTCTTCGGAAAACAGGGCAACCGGCTCACCGTTGGTGCGCTTGGCACGGTTGAGCGCCGTTTCGGCCGCCTTCAGCAGTGCATCCGCGTCGCCCGCGTGGTCGGGCATCACCGCCAGCCCGATGCGCGCCGACAGGGTGATGTCCTGCCCCGGCACGTGGATGGGCGCCCGCACGACCCGCAACAGCTGATGGGCAACCGCCTGCATCTCGTCCAGGTCACCCACGTCGGGCATCAGGATCCCGAACTCGTCCGCCGCCAGGCGGGCCACCTTGAAGCTCGGCAGGGCGCCGCCGCCCGCCGGCTCGGCGGGGGCCCGGTCACCCATGCTCTCGCGCAGGCGGTGGCCGATGACCTGCAGCACCTGATCACCACGCTCCGGCCCCAGGCTGTCGTTGATGCGGGCAAAGCGGTCGATATCCACCACCATCACCGCACAACGGCTGTCATTGCGCAGGCAGCGCACGGCGGCTCCCAGCAGGTTTTCGCGGAAGAACTCCCGGTTGGGCAGGCCGGTGAGGTGGTCGAAATAGGCCAGTTGGCGGATGCGCCGCTGGGCATCCACCTGATCGGTGATGTCCTGGGCGCTGCCTTCCATGACCAATCCGGCGTTCTCGTCGGGGTCGCCGGGCTCCACCGTCTCGAGCACCGTGCGCACGCTGCCGTCGGGCCATACCACCCGGTAGGTCAGCTGAAAGCCGATGCCCCGGCGGGCCCCGTCTAGGGCTGCGGCCACCAGGGGCCGGTCAGGCACATAGACATGCTCCAGCACGGCTTCCATATGCTCGCCGAAGTCGCTGGCGGGCTGACCGAAGAGCCGGTAGTACTGGTCCGAACGCTGCACCCGGTTTTCCCGGACAAACCACTCCCAGCTGCCCAGGCGAGCAATGCGCTGGGCGTTGGAGAGGCTCTCCTTGTTGCGGGTCAGCTCCTTCATGACCTGGGCCGAGCGCAGCACGTAGCGGATACGGAAGCGCAGCAGGGTCCAGTTGATCGGCTTGGAGATGAAGTCGGTGGCCCCCACCTCGAAGGCACGCTGCACCGAATCACCGTCATCCAGCCCGGTGAGCATGATGATCGGAACCAGGGCCCCGCCCGGCCGGGCACGCAGCTGCTGGCAAACCTCGAAGCCACTCAGGCCGGGCATCATCACGTCGAGCAGCACGAGATCGGGCAGCGCCGAATCGAACAGGCTCAAAGCCTGCAGCCCGTCTTCGGCCTCCAGGGTAACGAGCCCGCCTTCCCGCAGGGCCTCGGAGGCCATCAGGCGGGTCAGGGGGTCATCGTCCACTACCAGGACGCGGGCGCTTTCACTTGCCGTCATCGTTCCATCGGGCTTTCCGCCCGGTCCAGTAACTCCACACCGATCAGATTCTCCCGGAGGAGAACCTGCTTGCAGGCCACCCAGGCCTCGGCAATGGCATCCACATCTGCACCGGTCGGGGTTCCGCCGGCCTTGATCCGTTCGTCCAGACTGCGCGCCCGGCTGGCAAGCCACACCGCACCGACGGCCATACAGCCGGACTTCATCTTGTGGGCCAGGGCCCGCACCGCTTCGGCATCACCGGCGGCAACCCCGCTCCGCATCGCCGCCAGATTGCGCTCGGTTTCGCCGACGAAAAGCGGGAGCAGGCGCTGCAGCATGGGGGAGGCCCGGTTGCCATTGACCCCGGGCAGGGACATGAGCAGATCCACGTCCATGGCGGTCTCGGCACCATAGCGGCGTGGCTGGGCTGCTGCCCCCGCGACGCGGGGCGCCGCGCCGTCCGGATCGGACGGCAGGGCCTCCCGCAACCAGCGGCTCAGCACCGCCCACAACTGCTCCCGGGACACCGGCTTGACGAGGTAGTCGTCCATGCCGGCGGCCAGGCAGGCGTCGCGATCCTCCTTGAGGGCATTGGCAGTGAGGGCCACGATGGGCATGCGCGCCCAGTCAGCCTCCAGCTCGTGGGCACGGATGCCGAGGGTGGCCTGCCGGCCGTCCATCTCGGGCATCTGGATGTCCATCAGAACCAGATCGAAGCGCCCGGCACAGCACAGATCGAGAGCCTGCCGCCCATTTTCGGCAACGGAAACACGGCAACCGAGGGATTCCAGCACGGCGGTCACAACTTCACGATTCACCGGGTGGTCCTCGACCACCAGCACATGCGCGGCCAGCACCTGGGTCTGGCGCACCTGGGGTACTGCTGCCGGCGCCAGCTCGCTGACCAGGAAACGCCGGATCTCCGCCCCGGTGATGGGACGTGCCAGCACGATGCTCGCGCCGGCGGAATGGGCCTCGTCGGCCCCTTCACGCCCGGCACCGACCACCGCGGCCAGGGGCGGACTGCCGCTGCGGCCCCGCAGGCTGCCCAGCAGGGCCAGGCCACCATCGCCACCGAAGGCGGCATCCACCACCACCCAGTCGAAGCCGGTACCGACCGCCAGCATCTCGTCCACCGCCAGGGGGTCAAAAGCCAGCTCGCTGCGGCAGCCGAAGAAGGCCAGCTGCTCGGAGAGCTCGTCGCGCAGCAGCGGGTCGGCAATGGCCAGCAGGGCGGCGCGGCCGGTCAGGGGCTGCTCGGCCGCATCCCTGTACCCGTCCACGGCGAGTTCGAACTCTACCCAGAAACAGGACCCCTGCCCCGGCTCGGTGACATAGCCGATCTCGCCGTTCATCAGCTCGACCAGCTGTTTGGCGATGGACAGGCCCAGCCCGGTTCCGCCAAAGCGCCGGGCCATGGAATTGTCGGCCTGGGAGAAGGAATGGAAGAGCCGTGCCCCCGCCCCGCGCGGCACCCCGATGCCGGTGTCGCGCACCTCGGCGCGCAAGCGCAGGTGGCCGGCCTTCGGGCAGGCTACGCGGTCGATGCGGACGGCAATCTCACCTTTCTCGGTGAACTTCTGGGCGTTCGAGACCAGGTTGTTTAGCACCTGGCGAACGCGCAGGGCATCACCCACCGCCGACTCGGGGACGCGCCGGTCCACGTACAGGCGCAGCAGCAGCCCGCGCTCGTGGGCCGAGGTGGCAAACAGGGCGGCCACCTGGTCAACGGTGTCCCGGAGGGAGAACGGCCGGCTCTCGAGGTCGAGGCGGCCAGCCTCGATTTTCGATACATCGAGCACGTCGTTGATGATCTCCATGAGGGCACAGGCGGAATTGTCGAGCATATCAACAAAGTGCCCCTGACGCTCCACCAGCGGCGTCTGCCGCAGCAGGCCGATCATGCCCATGACGCCGTTCATCGGGGTGCGGATCTCGTGGCTCATGTTGGCCAGGAACTGGGACTTGGCCCGGCTCGCGGCCTCGGCCTGCTCCTTGGCCGCCAGCAGCTCGGCGGTCCGTGCTGCAACCTGGGAGGCCAGGTGCTCCCGGTGCAGGATGAGCTCCCGGTCGCGGGCAGCGATCTCGCCCAGCATGCTGTTGAAACCGGCGATCAGCTCCCCCACCTCATCCCCGTAGCCGGCCGGGGCCCGCAGGTCGTAGCGTTTGTGGACGCCGACCTCCCGCACCACCTGGGCCAGCTGCTGCAGCGGATCGACGATCATGCCCCGCACACGCCGGATGAACAGCCCCGCTGCCAGCAGGGCCACCAGCAGGCCGAGCAGCGCAAAGCCGATCCACAAGGTAATCCGGTGGACGATGGCATTGAGATTGAACTCGATGAGCAGCTCACCCAGCTCCTCGCCGTCGCTGCGCAGGGGCTGCGTCACCACGAGCTTCAGCAGATCCCAGTGGAGCGGACTGGAGGCCGCCAGGGTCTGCAGGGCGGCCAGCCTCTCGGGGCTGTCACGCAGGGCCGGAGGATAGGCCGAAAACACCGATCCATCGGGCCGCACGAGGGCGGCCGCAGCCACGCGTTCGTGGTAACGCAGGGAGGCCAGCAGGGCTCCGGCCACCTGGGCATCATCGAAGCGCAGGGGCGAGATGGCGCTGTCGGCGACGATCTCGGAGAGCACCCGGGCGTCCTCATCGGCGCGACGCAGCTCGGTACGCACTTCGATGACGAAGATCGTCAGCAGGGCCACCCCCAGGGCGATCAGCACGCTGAGGCTCACCAGGATGCCCAGCTTGGCCCCGATGGGCCGGTTGCGCAGCGGACTCATGATCATCGCGACACCCGCTCCATGAGCACCTGCCGCCCCAGACGGAGCAGCTGGGAGCTGGCCCGGAGGCCGTCCCGCACCAGGGAGGCCTGGTTGATGTCGAAGCGCACCCGGTCATCCTCGGTCACCAGACCGATGCCGCCCCCGGCCTCCGCAAAACCTTCGATGTCGCTGACCGTCAGCACGCCCCGACCGGCCAGACCGCGCAGGATCAGCCCCATGCGGCGCTCTTCCGAGCCCGACACGAAAACCAGGTGACACTCCTGGGCCTGCTCGAGGTTGTCCACCTGGCGCAGACGCACCTCGCGCCCCTGCACCTGGCGACCGTCCAGCCCCTCGAGCCCTCCGCCGAAGGGGTCGCGGCCCAGAACGCACAGGCGCAGCGGCCCCCCCGCCGGCAGACGGCCGGGCGGCCACTCGACGTAGCGGGCGAAGTTGATCAGGTAGGCCGCCTTGATCTGGTACTCACCCGGCGGCGGGGCCGCCATGCCGGGCGTACCCGCCAGCCCGAGAGCCAGCAGCAACAGAAGCCTGCGGAGGTGGCAGATCACCCGGGTGTCCTCAGAAGCGCCACACACCCTGGATGAAGGCCCGACGGGGCTGATAGACCGGCTGGCCGGGGAAGAAGTTGGAGACGTACTCCAGGTGCAGGGGGTCGAACAGGTTCTGGGCGACGAAGTAGAGATCGAAGTAACGGCTCACCCGCCAGGCATAGCGAAAGTCCACCGCGGTGTAGGCCGGCACGTCACCGGCACCGACCGCGCCCATGTGGCGTGCCGCCACGTCCACTTCCTTGCCTCCCCCCAGATTGAAGCTCATGCGCAGGGTGCCCCAGTGCTGGGGGGCCGCCTCCTCGAGGGCCCTCCCGCCCACGTCCGCGGACCCGTCCGCACCACGGCGGACCCGGGTATCCATGAGGGTGTAGCTGGCCTGCAGACGCAGGGCATCGGTCACCGGCACATCGACCGCGACCTCCACGCCGTGACTGCGGGCACTCCCCTCGCTGCCCCGCTGCAGATACTGGAGGGGCGCCACGAAGGGCTCCACCGGCAGGGACGAATTGGGGAGGATCAGGCCGTTCGGGTCATACCATTCGGACACCAGGCGGTGGTAGTTGTTGTGGAAGAGCACCGCCTCCACACTGCCATTGCCGAGGTTCCGGCGATAGCCCAGCTCCAGGGTGTCGACCCGCTCGGCGCGCCGGTTCCAGCCCTGCCCCGGCCGCGAGCCGACGACGACCATCGGAAACGGACTGCCCGCCGGCATCTGCTGGGGACCGAAGAGAATCGATGCATCACTCTCGCCGATGGACAGGGTGCGGGCGGCCCGGGACCAGCTGGCCCACATGCTGTCCTTGAGATTGGGTGTCCACATCAGGCGGGCTGTCGGCTGCGGCTCGAAACGCGCCATGCTGGAGTATTCGAAGCGCCCGCCCAGGGTCAGTTTCCAGGCCTGGGGATCAAGGGTGATCTCGTCCTGCACGAAGGCACTGAAAACCCTGAAGTTACGCCGGGGCGGAGAGAGGTTGAGCACGGCCGAGGTGGCGATGATTTCGGTCTGGACCATGCGCGCCCCCAGGCCCCACATGAGCTCGTGTGCCCCCGTGGGCACCAGCCGGTGCTGGAAATCCACGTCGGCGGTGTTGACCGTACCGCGGCCATAGGTACCCACGTTGGCCAGCTGGTGGTCCATGTAGGCCTGCAGGGAGGCCTCCCCCCCTGCCAGCCCCCAGTTGTAGCGCCCGAGCAGGTTGGCGCTCTCGAAGACGAAATCGAGGGGGATCAGCAGCCCATCCCCGGTCAGGCTGAAGGCGTTGATGTTTTCACCGCTGGTGCGGCGGCTGGTGTTGCCCTGGAGCATCCAGGCATCGACGCCCGAGCCGGCGCCGTCCATGCGGAAGCCCGCCAGCCAGCCCCGGTTGTAGTCCGGCTCGCTACGCCCGTCACGGGTGCGGGACGGGGCCAGATCGCTGCCCTTGGCATAGACCCGCATGGCCCCGGCATCGCCAAGGGAGATCCCCTGACGCACGGCAAGGGTGGGGTTGCCCCGGTCGTCCACGCTGGCCGACACCAGCCCGCCCGGGGTCGCGGTGGCCTTGCGGGTGACGATGTTGATCACCCCATTCACCGCATTGGCCCCCCACAGGGAAGCGCCCGGCCCGCGGATCACCTCGATGCGCTCCACGTCGGCGAGCATCACGTCGAGGGCTTCCCAGAAAACGCCGGAAAACAGGGGGCTGTACACACTGCGCCCGTCGATCTGCACCAGCAGCTTGTTGGAGAAGCGGCCCTCCGCCCCCCGCACACCCACCGCCCAGCGCCCGGATCCGATCTGCGCCACGATCACGCCGGGCACCTCCCGCAGGGCCTCCGGAACGCTCCGCGCGCCGCTGCGCCGGATGTCCGTCGCCGACAGCACGGTGATCGCGGCGGGCGTGTCGGAGAGCTTCTGGGCCTTGCGCGACACGGCACTCACGTCAAGCCGGACCAGCTCCTCAAGGCTCAGGTCGGCCAGTGACACCTCCCCGGCATTCACGGCCGTGGTCCAGCACAGGGTCGGAGCAAGGAGACATGCAAGAGGTCGACTCATCGTTGTTCTTTTCCGGATAGAGGTTTCCGAGGTCAGCCGCAGCCGCATCGGATTGTTAAATTTCCGCACAAACGGGCGGTGTTTTACACCTTCTGTCGCCGGACACAATGACAAACAATGCGCATCACCCCCCAGAAAAGTGCCGGAAAGCCGGCCGGCGCGAAACCGGTCACGCCCCCAGCGCCTTTCACCCCGCTCACCCCGGCATCCGTGGATGCGCCGGGCATCGGCTACAATCGCAGGATTTTTCGAACCCGGCGCCCCCCGCCCGTGCCCGTCAAGGTAAGCATCCGATGACCGCTCACACCCCTCCGGCCTCCGACGCCGCACCCAGCAATTTCATCCGCAACATCATCGACGAAGATCGCCGCCTCGGCAAATGGGCCGGACGGGTCGAAACCCGCTTCCCGCCTGAGCCCAACGGCTATCTGCACTACGGCCACGCCAAGAGCATCTGCCTCAATTTCGGCCTGGCCGAAGCCTACGGCGGCGCGTGCCACATGCGCTTCGACGACACCAATCCCACCAAGGAAGAACAGGAATACGTCGACGCCATCATCGAGGCCGTGCAATGGCTGGGTTTCGACTGGGGTGAGCACCTGTACTTCGCCTCGGATTACTTCGACAAGATGTACGCCATGGCCGAGCACCTCATCACCGTGGGCAAGGCCTACGTGGATTCGCTCTCGGCCGAGGAGATGCGCGCCTACCGCGGCACCCTGTCCAGCCCCGGCAAGGACAGCCCCTTCCGCAACCGCAGCGTCACCGAGAACCTCGAACTGTTCCAGCGCATGAAGGCCGGAGAGTTCCCCGACGGCACCCACATCCTGCGCGCGAAGATCGACATGGCCTCGCCCAACATCAACCTGCGCGACCCGGCCATCTACCGCATCCGCCACGCCACCCACCACCGTACCGGTGACCGCTGGTGCGTGTACCCGATGTACACCTTCGCCCACCCCATCGAGGACGCGCTGGAGGACGTGACCCACTCCATCTGCACGCTCGAGTTCGAAGACCAGCGCCCCTTCTATGACTGGCTGCTGGACAACCTCGCCGAGGGCGGCTTCTTCCCCCGCCCGGTGCCGCGCCAGATCGAGTTCGCCCGCCTGAACCTCACTTACGTGGTGCTCTCCAAGCGCAAGCTGATCCAGCTGGTGGACGAAAAACACGTGGCCGGCTGGGACGACCCGCGCCTGCCGACCCTTGTCGGCGCCCGCCGCCGCGGCTTCACCCCAGAGGGCTTCCGCCACTTTGCCGAGCGCATCGGGGTGTCCAAAGGCGACTCATGGATCGACATGAGCGTGCTCGAGGACTGCATGCGCGAGCACCTCAACGAAGCCGCCGAACGCCGTGTGGCCGTGCTCGCCCCCCTCAAGCTGGTCATCACCAACTATGCTGAAGGCCATAGCGAGCGCTGCCACGCCCCCAACCACCCCCTGCATCCGGAGCTCGGCAAGCGCGAGATGCCCTTCGGCCGCGAGCTGTGGATCGAGCGCGAGGACTTCATGGAAACCCCGGTCAAGGGCTACCACCGCCTTTACCCGGGCAACATGGCCCGCCTGCGCTACGGCTACGTCGTCAAGTGCACCGGCTGCGAGAAGGACGCCGACGGCAACATCACCGCGGTGCTGTGCGAATACCTGCCCGACTCCAAGTCGGGCACCCCGGGCGCCGACAACTACAAGGTGAAGGGCAACCTGCACTGGGTCTCGGTGGAACATGCCTACACCGCCGAGGTACGCCTGTATGACCGGCTGTTTGCCCATGCCTATCCGGGCAACCGGCGCGAAGGCGACGCCGAAGGGGTGGAGCGGGACTTCCTCGAGGACATCAATCCGGACAGCCTCAAAGTCATCACTGCCCAGCTCGAACCGGCCCTCCGCGCCGCCCGCCCGGAAGCCCGCTTCCAGTTCGAGCGCCACGGCTACTTCGTGGCCGACCGGGTGGACTCCCAGGACGGCGCTCCGGTTTTCAACCGGACCGTCACCCTGCGCGATACCTGGAAGAAATAAGCGCAGCAGACCAGCGCCTCCCGGCAGGCTCGCTCCCGGACGACTCGGGGCGAGCCTGGGCGGGGCCCTCGCAGGTGGAGGTATGATTTCGCAATATATAGTGGGCGCATGGGCACCCGGGCTGCAGGCCAACGCGTCGGGCTTAAGCTTGGCGCCATTCTGCCGATTACAAAGGGCTGACAACTACAAGCCCTTCGCCGCCTGGGCCCCCGGACGAACGCGGCCCCCACCCGACACCCCGCCAGGCCATCGCACTGCATGTTGAGCAACCTCTCGATCCGCGTTCGCCTCCTGCTGGCCAGCACCGTGGTTCAGGTCGTGATGTTGACGCTCCTGCTGACTAACAGCGGTCGCCTCATGAATGAGGCCACCACGGCCAGCCTCAATACGCTCATCGCGCAAAATGCCGGCATCCTCAACGTGGTCACGGCGACCTTCGTGCCCCAGGGGCGCTACAACGAACTTCAGGACGCCCTCGGCGAGCTGCTCAACGAAACCAACGAGGGGCTGATCTACGTCCGCATCGTCGACAGCACCGGCCAGACCCGGGTGCGGGCCGGCCTGCCAGAGATGCTCACCCTGCCTCTCCCCGACGACGCAGCCGCCCTCAACCTCGGGGCCGGCACCCAGCACAACCTCATCCACATCCGCCGACCGGTGTTGCTCGAACGCAACCAGGTGGGCTATGTACAGTTCGGCGTTTCGGTATCCGCCCTCAGCATCGCCAAGCAGCGCATCCTCAACCAGGGCGTCGCCATCGCCAGCGCCGAAGTGCTGCTCACCCTGCTGCTGCTGGGGACCGTCGGCTACCTGATGACCCGCAACCTGGGGCGCCTGCTCCGCGGCAGCCAGGCAATTGCCGCCGGGCAACTGTCCCACCGCCTCCCCGAAACGGGCAAGGACGAGCTGGCCCAGCTGTGCCAGCACTTCAACCGCATGGCCGAAGCCCTCCAGTCGCGGATCCACGAACTCGAAACCACTGCCCGCCAGCTGACCATCAGCGAGGAACGCTACGCCCTCGCCACCCGCGCCGCCAACGACGGCCTGTGGGACTGGGACATCGTCAGCGACAAGACCTACTTCGCCCCCCGCTTCATGGAGATCCTGGGCCTGCCGGCCGACTCGGTCCTGGAACGCAAGGAGACCCTCCTCGATCACCTTCACCCGGAGGACAGAGAAGCCTTCCGCCTGCGCCTGATCGCCCACCTCAAGCGCGAATCGGCCCAGTTGCTGGTCGAACACCGCATCCGCCATACGGATGGCACCTACCGCTGGATCCTCACCTGCGGCGTCGCCGTCTTCGACCCGGCCAGCAACCGCGCCATTCGCATGGCTGGCTCGATCAGCGACATCCACCTGCGCAAGCGGGCCGAAGACCAGCTCATCCACGACGCCCTGCACGACGGCCTCACTGGCCTCGCCAACCGCGCGCTATTCGTCGAACACCTGCAGAACACCCTTCGCCACGCCGACCGCGTCGAAGGCAGCCAGTTTGCCGTGCTGCACGTGAACATCGAGCGCTTCCACGTGGTCAATGACAGCCTCGGCTATTCCGCCGGCGACGACCTGCTGCGCCTGGTGGCCTCCCGCATCCGTACCCTGGCCCGCCCCGGTGACGTGGTCGGGCGCATCGGCGGCGACCAGTTCGCCGTACTTCTGAACGACATCGCCGAAGCCGGCGAAGCGATCCGCTTCTCCGAAAAGCTGCAGACCCACCTCGCCGAGAACGCCGAACTCAACGGCCACGCCCTGTACCCCAAGACACGCATCGGCGTGGCCCTGGGCAGCGGCGGCTTCCACAACGCCGAAGACCTGATGCGCGACGCCGACAACGCCATGCATCGCTCCCGCAGCAGCGCCGAAAGCACCATCACCGTCTTCCAGTCCGCCATGCACCAGCAGGTCATGCGCGATCTGCAGCTCGAGTCCCAGCTGCGCGCCGCCCTGCGTGAAGGGCAGCTGGTGGCCCACTTCCAGCCCATCGTCGATCTCGGCTCGGGCCTCACCAGTGGCTTCGAAGCCCTGGTCCGCTGGCCCCAGGCCAGCACCCGGCAGATTGGCCCGGACGTCTTCATCCCCCTCGCCGAATCCCTCGGCCTGGTCCATGAACTCGGCATGCAGATGCTCGATCAGAGCTGCCGCTGCCTCAAGGCCTGGCGTGACCGGGGCTTGACCACCGACGAGATCACCATCAGCGTCAACCTTTCGGCACGTCAGCTCACCCAGCTGGACCTGGCCGACCAGATCGTTGCCTGCATCGAGCGCCACGGGCTACCGCCCGGCGCCCTCAAGCTGGAAATCACCGAAGGCACACTGGTGACACGCAAGGAGCTGGCCACCAGCCAGCTGGGCAAACTCCGCGCCAAGGGCCTGAAGATCCTCATCGACGACTTCGGCACCGGCTACTCCTCCCTCAGCTACCTGCACTCCATCCCCTGTGACACCATCAAGCTCGACGGCTCCTTCATCCGGGACATCGTCCGGGACACCCGCCTGCGCGCCATCGTCGGCGCCAGCATCCACCTTGCCCACGAACTGGGGATGAGCGTGGTGGCCGAGTGCATCGAAACAAACGCCCAGGCAGCGCTATTGAAAGAACTCCACTGCAATTTCGGGCAGGGCTATCTCTTCTCCCCTGCCCTTCCCGCAGAAAAGGTGGAAGCGTGGCTGACCAACCGCTCCAGCCAGGCTCAACGGAGTCACGCATGAGACCCATCGCCGCTCCCCTCGTCGCGCTCACCCTGGCTGCCAGCCTGCTCAACAGCGCTCGCGCCGCCGACGCACCGTCCCCCTTCAGCCTGTCGGGCTTCGGCACCATCGGCGCCGTCCGCACCGACAAGGACGCCCGCATCTTTCGCAGCAGCACCGAGCAGGAGAGCGGCGCCCGCACCAATTTCGATCTGTCGGTGGACTCCGTGCTGGGCCTGCAGGCCTCCCTTGCCCTCGGCAACGCCATCGACCTGACCGTCCAGTCCGTCGTCCGGAAGGGCGTGGCCGACAGCTACGACCCCCTGCTGACCTGGGGCTTTCTGCGTTTTCAGGCCACCCCTGAAGTCGTTGTCCGGGCCGGCCGCATGCGGACGCCGTTTTTCATGTACTCGGACTCCGTAAACCTCAACTACGCCAACCCCTGGGTTCGTCCGCCAGTCGAGGTCTACAGTCTGAACCCCTTCGCCGACCTGAACGGTGTCGACGCCCTGTACCGCACCCCGATCGGCGCAACCGACCTCGAACTCCACCTCTTTGGGGGCAAGAGCACCCTCGACGTCCGCCACGGCTCCGCGAAGCTCCAGGCAATCCGGGGTGCCAAGGCCGCCCTCAGCGTGTCAGGACTGACCATCCAGGCGGGCTATGCCCGCTCCAACCTGTCCGTCCAGTGGGGCGACCCCCTGTTCTCGATGCTCAACGCCCAGCTCATGGCCACGGGCAACGAACACATCGCCCAGGACCTCTCCGGCAACGACAGCAAGGCCTCCTTCCTGTCCGCCGGCTTCCAGTACGACAGCGACCGACTCCTGCTGATCGGAGAATACGCCCGCCGCTCCGTCGACCGCTACACGGTCAGTTCGGCGGGCTGGTACCTGACATCCGGCTACCGCTTCGGTGCCCTCACCCCCTACCTCACCGTGGCCCGGCAGTCCCAGACAGCCCCCGTCACCAGCAGCAGCAGCGGCATCGCTCAGGTGGACAGCCTGCTCAGCCTGTTCAACGCCACCCGCAACAAGCCGCAGCGCAGCACCGCCATCGGCCTGCGCTGGGACGCCACCCGCAACGTGGCCATCAAGACCCAGCTCGAAAGGATCCAGCCCGGCCCGGGCGGCCTGGGCATCTTCCTGAGCGACAACATCCGTGACGACATAAACCCCGGCGGCCCCGTTCACGTGCTCAGCATCTCGGCCGATTTCGTCTTCTAGACCGATGCGTCCGCTCCGTCCCCTCCTGCTCCTTGCCGCACTGCTCGCCTCCAGCTCTTGCCTGGCGGAGATCCTCATCGTCACCAGCAGCCGCAGCGCGCCCATCGAACTGACCCGCGAACAGGCCGAGAAACTCTATCTCGGCCGCAGCACCACCCTCAGCGACGGCACCCCGGTCAGTCTCGTGGATCTGCCGAACGGCCCCGTGCGGGACGAGTTCTATTTCAAGCTCACGGGCAAGAACCCCTGGCAGATCCAGGCCTACTGGTCGCGCCTGGTATTCACCGGCCGGGCATTCCCCCCCAAGGAAGCCCGCACCCTGGCCGAAGCACGGCAGTGGCTGACCGACACACCGAATCTCATCGGCTACCTCGACCGCAACGAACCCACCCAGGGCCTGCGCATCCTTCTTCGCCTGCCGTAATCGCCCCCCGCTCCGTCGGCAACGGATATCTGGTCCGCCATCTCTGCAAACATGCGTCAGTTCGGCCAAAAGTCGCTGCGGGGAAACATTGGCAGCCCTAGAATCCGTCGGAACCGAATCGCGTGCCCTCACAACCATGAAGCAACACAATAGCAACGGCTCACACCGTTACGTTCCACCTGCCCTGCTTACCCCCGGACAAACCTTTCTGTGGTTCATGGGCGGCATCGTCGGCATGTTCCTGGTGGTTTCCCTGATTTTCACCGTCAAGCTCGGCGCAGAAGGACGCCTGCCCACCCTCGGCCAATCCGCCAAGGCCGGGACAGTGGCCCCGCCGGCCACGCAAAAGGCGTCGCCCAACCCTGCTCCGGTATCCCCGCCGGTAACCGCCGCAGCCCCTGCCGCCCCTCCCGCAGAGCAGCCTGTCTCACCCACCCTGATCCGGCCCGACTCGAACAGAACCTTCGAATCCGGCACCGAAAACCTGCTGCCCCAGGAAGTCGCCCACCTTGCCCAGGGCACCCCGACCGGGGCCACGACAGCACCGGCCACACCGCAGCCCGCTTCCGCAACAGCGACACCGCCGGTCAGTGCCCCTCCGGTCAGCGCACCCGCCGCCCCATCTCCCGTAGCGGCAACCCCTTCTTCCGCACCGGCTCCCGCGATGCTGCCCCGCGCGGCCGCCAGCTACGCCGCCCCCAGCCCATCCACCAACGCCAGCGAGGACATCCGGCGGGCAGTGAACGAATGGGCAGCAGCATGGCAAAGCAAGAACATAGACACCTACCTCAGACACTACGCCAGCGACTTCACCCCCGCGGCCGGGCTGGCCTACTCCGCCTGGCTGCAGCAGCGCAGGGATCGCCTCGGCCGGCCCGGCGAGATCACCGTGCAGGTCTCCGACCTGGACATCAAGGCCGACGGCAGTCGCGCCACCGCCCGCTTCACCCAGGCCTACAGCGCCCAGGGGAAGACACTCCGTGAAACCAAAACCCTGACCCTGGCCCTTCGCGACGGCCAATGGCTGATTCACCAGGAACGCATCGGGCAGTAAGGCATCGGAGCACCGGCATTGACATGGAAAATCCGGTCACTTATACTGCTTCGTTTCCTGCAAACCCTTAATCGGAGTACATCCATGTACGCGGTCATAAAAACCGGCGGCAAGCAGTATCGCGTCGTCGTCGGCGAAAAACTCAAAGTAGAACAGATACCGGCTGACGTGGACTCGCAAATCACCATCGACCAGGTTTTCATGGTCGGCGAAGGCGAGTCGGTCAAGATCGGCACCCCCGTGGTCGCTGGCGCCAGCGTCACTGCCACCGTGGTTTCCCACGGCCGCCACGACAAGATCAAGATCTTCAAGATGCGTCGTCGCAAGCACTACCAGAAGCATCAGGGTCACCGTCAGAACTACACCGAGCTGCGCATCGACGCGATCTCGGCTTAAGGAGATACCGACATGGCACACAAAAAGGCTGGCGGCAGTTCACGTAACGGTCGCGACTCAGAAAGCAAACGCCTTGGCGTCAAGCGCTACGGCGGTCAGTTCGTCCTCGCCGGCAACATCATCGTTCGCCAGCGCGGCACCGAATACCACCCGGGCGAAAACGTCGGCATCGGCAAGGATCACACCCTGTTCGCGCTGACCGAAGGCACCGTGCAGTTCACCGTGAAGGGCGCCAACAAGCGTCGTACCGTGAGCATCGTCGCTGCCGCTGAATAAGCGCCGACCGCATGTCTTCAAAGCCCTATCTTGCGATAGGGCTTTTTTCATTCAGGGTCTGAATCAACACCCCAACCGGAAACACCCATGAAATTTTTCGACGAAGCCCGTATTGAAGTCATCGCTGGCGACGGCGGTAACGGCGCCGCCACCTTCCGCCGCGAAAAATACATCCCCATGGGTGGTCCGGACGGCGGTGACGGCGGCAAGGGCGGCGATGTCTATGCCGTTGGCGACCGCAACCTCAACACCCTGATCGATTTCCGCTTCAAGCGTACCTTCCTCGCCGAACGCGGCGAAAACGGTCGCGGTGCGGACTGCTACGGCAAGGGCGGTGACGATATCGAGCTGCGCATGCCGGTAGGCACCGTCATCACCCTGCAGGACACCGGCGAACTCGTCGCCGACCTGGACGCCGACGGCAAACGCGTGATGATTGCACGAGGCGGCCGTGGCGGCCTGGGCAACCTGCACTTCAAGACCAGCACCAACCGCGCACCCCGCAAGAAGACCATGGGTCAGGAGGGCGAACGCAAGGCCCTCAACCTGGAACTCAAGGTCCTGGCTGACGTAGGCCTGCTGGGCATGCCCAACGCCGGCAAATCCACCTTCATCCGCGCCGTCTCATCGGCAAAGCCCAAGGTTGCCGACTACCCCTTCACCACTCTCGCCCCCAACCTGGGCGTGGTCCGCACCTCGGAAAACCGCAGCTTCGTGATCGCCGACATTCCCGGCCTCATCGAAGGCGCCGCCGATGGTGCCGGCCTGGGCCACCAGTTCCTGCGCCACCTGCAACGTACCCACATCCTGCTGCACATCGTCGACATCGCCCCCTTTGACCCCGAGGCCGACCCCGTCCGGGACGCCCACGCCATCGTCGAGGAGCTGCGCAAATACGATGAAGATCTCGTCAACAAGCGCCGATGGCTGGTCCTGAACAAACTCGACCTGATTCCCGACCCCGCCGAGCGCGAGGAACGCGTGGCCGCCTTTCTCAAAGCTTACGGCCCCACCGAGCGCCACTTCGAGGTTTCTGCCATCAGCCGTGACGGCTGCCAGGGCGTAGTCTTCGCCATCCAGGACATTCTCGACGAGGAAAAGGCGGCAGCCCAGGCCGCTGCCGACGCCGCTGCTGCTACAGCCCGGGAATCAGTCGCCAGCGCCGACATTGAAGAGCCCGAGGCCGATGACGAGTACGACGACGATTTCGAAGAAGACGACGAAGACGATGAGAACCTCAATCCGTAACGCCCGCCGCCTGGTCGTAAAGGTCGGCAGCGCCCTTGTCACCAACAACGGTGAAGGCCTCGCCGTCGAAGCCCTGGCCGACTGGGCACGCCAGATCGCCAGCCTGCGCGCCGAAGGCCGCGAGGTGGTGCTGGTCAGCTCGGGCGCCATTGCCGCCGGCATGCAGCGCCTCGGCTGGACCGAACGCCCCCAGGAGATGCATCAGCTGCAGGCCGCAGCCGCTGTCGGCCAGATGGGCCTGGCCCAGGCCTATGAAAGCGTCTTCGCCCAGAACAAGCTTCACACCGCCCAGATTCTGCTGACCCACGCCGATCTCGCCGACCGGACGCGCTACCTCAACGCCCGCTCGACCCTGGTGACCCTGCTGGAACTGGGTGTCGTCCCCATCATCAACGAGAACGACACCGTGGTCACCGACGAGATCAAATTCGGCGACAACGACACTCTCGGCGCCCTGGTGGCCAACCTGATCGATGCCGATGCGCTGATCATCCTCACCGACCAGCAAGGTCTGTACACCGCGGATCCGAGACGCGACCCGGACGCCAGTCTGATCGGCGAGGACCGTGCCGAGAACACTGCCCTGGAAGCCATGGCTGGCGGTGCCGGCAGCGGTATCAGCAAGGGCGGCATGATCACCAAGGTTCGCGCTGCCCAGCGTGCTGCACGCAGCGGCGCCCATACCTGTATCGCCAGCGGCCGCGAAGTGGATGCACTGCTACGGGTCGCTGCCGGCAACGACATCGGCACGCTGCTCTACGCCACCAGCACGCCACTCGCCGCGCGCAAGCAGTGGCTGGCCGACCATCTTCAACTGGCCGGCAGCGTCACGCTCGACCAGGGCGCCATCGAGGCCCTGCTGGCAGGGCGCAGCCTTCTGCCCATCGGAGTCACGACCGTTGATGGCGAGTTCGCCCGTGGCGCAGTCATCGCCTGCCGGGATGCACAGGGCCGTGAGATCGCCCGCGGCCTGGCCAACTACGCCAGCAACGATGCCAGACGCATCGCCCGCAAGCCCTCTACGGAAATCGAGAGCATTCTCGGCTTTGTTGAGGAACCTGAACTGATCCATCGGGACAATCTCGTCCGGATCGGCTGAGTCGCCCCCCTCCAAAGCAAAGTGGCCACCCTTGGGTGGCCACTTTGCTTTGGAGGGCTTGTTTGATAAACACAACACATTTTCCATCCCTTCACCTCCATCTCAGCAAACAGGTGAACGAAAAACGGGCACCCGAAGGTGCCCGTCAATTCCTGATTCAGACCAAGTCTGAATTAGAAGGTGTGACGCAGGCCCAGGGACAGACCCTGAACGGTGCCACCAATAGCGTTGGCACCACCGGGCAGAGCGCCGGTGTTGATGCCAGAAGCGTTGATGCCGAAGTCGTAAGCGGCCTTCTTGTCGTTGTTGATCATGGCGTAGGTAGCCTTGAGCATGGTGCGCTTGGACAGGCTGTGCTCGACGCCCACTTCGAACAGCTTGGCACCGGTGTCGTCAGCGCTGCTGCCGTTGACCTTCAGGTCACGAGCAACATACACCTGACCCAGCAGCTTGGAAGCCGGGGTCACGTTGAAGGTGGCGCCCAGACCGTAGACGGCTTGGGTAACCTTGTTGCCGCCGAAGTTATCAGCACGGGCCAGATCAAACACGGCGCGGACAGAAGCAGCACCGAAGGTCAGGCTACCACCAGCACGCAGGTCGCTAACCTTGAGGTCAGCAGCGTTGCCGACGGACACGGCGTTGTAGGTCACAGCAGCCATGGCCGGGCCATTGGCGTACTTCAGACCGACGTCGTAGCCGGTGGTGTTGGCAGCGGCCAGGCCGTGCAGGGACTTGTTCTCGTTGGCCACGTAGGCGACGGTGGCGTTCAGGCCAGCGAAGCTCGGGGACACGTAGGCAATCGCGTTCTTCCAGCGGGTGTCGAAGATCGAGGTGCAGGTGGTGGAACGGCCGCAGGTGGAGCCGCCGGCGTAGGAGCCGTTGGCATCGGTGGTGCCGATCAGGTTGTTACCCAGCTTACCCAGCAGGCCGGAGTTGGCACCGATACCGGTAGCACCGGCGTTGACATCAACAGCAGCACCCAGAGCACGGGTCGGGCCAGTCAGGTTACCCAGAACAACGGTACCGAAGCCGCCGGCCAGGCCGACGTAGCTGTCACGGTTGGCGCCCAGGGCACCGGCGTTGTCGAAACCAACAGCGCTTTCGAACTGGAACACGGCGGTCAGGCCGTTGCCCAGAGCTTCAGCACCCTTGAAACCGATCAGGGAAGAGTTGGTGGAAACACGGGTGGTGTTGCCGAGTTCGTTGTTCGCATCGCCAGAGATCTTGACGACGTCGAAGGAAGCGTCAGCCACGCCGTAAACGGTCACGTTGGCTTGAGCGAAGGCACCGGTGGAAGCCAGGCCGGCAACGGCCAGAGCGATCAGTTTCTTTTGCATATGTTTCTCCTCTTGATTGAAGACTGGCACGCACCACTTGCGCGGGGCCGACCAATTTCACCTCTCTAACGAGAAGTTGGCCTGCATTGTGGGTGCGAGGCAAAGGGTGAAGCAAGGACAGCGTTGTTTTTTGGATAAGACGCCCCGACGAAGTGTTGCAATTTCGCGACAAGAGCCAAAGCTTTTGCCATAGCACCTCGGAGCTGGAGGCCAAAAACAAAAAAGCCAGCCCGAAGGCTGGCCGGGACGAGGCTGCGTCGCTTACTTCTGGGCGAGAACCCAGGCCACGAGAGTCTTGGCTTCGGCCGGGCTAACCTGCGGGTTGGGGGGCATCGGGATCTGGCCCCAGGCGCCAACACCACCCTTGACGACCTTCTCGGCGAGCTTGGCTTCGGCGGTCTTGTCACCCTTGTACTTGGCAGCGACATCCTTGTAGGCCGGGCCGACGAGCTTCTTGTCGACGGCGTGGCAGGCCAGACAGTTCTTGGCCTTGGCCAAGTCGGCGCCCGCATCGGCGAATGCAGCGGTGGAGCCCATCAGGCCGGCGATGGCGGCGACAGCAACGAGTTTCTTCATGTGATCCTCTTGGGTTGTGTGGCGAAAAAATATCAGCGAAGTCTAAACTTCCCCTGCGGGTTTGCCAATTCTCATGCGCTGCGCCTGAGGTTCCGGCCACGTGGCAAAGGGTCGCAGAGCCTCAACGTCAGACCCCGGCCGGGCGTTGACGTCAGCACGGGGGCTTGAGGGCGCGAGCCCTCAGAAGGCGATGGCCACGGCAAACTGGAGACGAACCCGATGATCACTCTGGCCATAGGCCAGGTCCACGGCGATCGGCCCCGCCGGACTCCGCCATCGCGGCCCGAACCCGTAGCCGAGATTCATCTTGAACAGCTCCCGCTGGTCGTTGGCATTGCCGGCATCGACGAAGGCCGCCACGCCCCAGTTGCCCTCGTACCAATGGACATACTCGGCACTGGTGACGGCCAGGTAACGGCCGCCGACGGTTGCGCTGCCTTCAGTCACCCCCAGGCTCTGGTACGCGTAGCCCCGCACCGTCTGGGCGCCGCCAGTGCGGAACAGAAAATCCTGGGGAACACCGTCGCGGTTCGCTGCAATGGTCATGCCGCCCTCCGCCCTCAGAATCAGCACATCCCGTTCACCGATCGGAAAGAAGTGCTGGTAGCGTCCGTAAAGGCGCACAAAATTGCGATCCGACAGGAGGGCGCGGGACGCTCCCCCCAACTGGAAGTTGACCACCTGTCCATGCCGGGGATCAAGCATGTTATCGACGGCCCGATAGGTCCAGGACCAGTTGGCGGTGAGCGCCGAGCGACTGGATCGGAGGCTACCCTCCGGCGTCAGGATCTCGTGCTGGTAATTGAGGGCCAGGCGGTTCTCCATGTTGCCCCGGGGAATGGTACGAACCACGCCGATGGACTGACGCTGGGTCTGCAAACCCGCGATGTTGGTATGCTCGGCCAGGGCGCCGACGCTGTCCAGATAGCCGGAGAGGGACGGCGGCAGGAAGACGTCGGCGTATCCCAGCTGGCGCCGCTGTTCGAGACGGACTCCGCTGACCAGATTCCAGGGCTGGCCCATGAAGTGGGCATCCCGGTAACTGGTCTCGACCCGGTAGCCGGTGTTGCTGCTGGCGCCAGCCCCGAAGCCGATGCGCCGCGGCTTGGCCTCGGTGACGTCGACCCGCACCGGTACGGCATCCGGCGTGGCGCTGCTCCGATCGATATCGACGACCACCGACGCGAAGTAGCTGGTGTTCTGCAAGGCGGTCTGGAAGCGCAGCAACCGCTCCTGACTGTAGAGTTCGCCGACCTCCGGCGGACGGTAACGCGCGATGAGGCTGGCGTCGTAGTCCGACAGCCCATTGATCTGCACTGCCCCGAAACGGAATACCGGACCACTGTCCACCTCCACCTCCAGCCGGGCGCTGGCAGTCTCCGGGTCGATGAGGGCTCGACTGTCCGAGATGCGGGCGGCGGCATACTCGCGGCTGGACAGGGCATCGAGCAGACGCTGCTTGGCCGCATCCCAGTCGGCCTGCCGGAAAGGCTGGCCGACCGGCAAGCTCCACGCGGCCTGCAGGGCCACCAGGCGCTCCGGCCGATCCCCTCCGGAGCCACTGATATCGCCGACGAAACGCAGGTCCAGGGCCGAGATGCTCGTACGACGCCCGGGCGTGACCACGACGCGCAGGCGCTCGCCCTCCAGATCCTGCCTTTCGATGGCGGGAGAGAAATACCCCTCGGTGGCGAGGATCTCGCGGATTTCCTTGCGCGCCCGCCGCATCAGGGCAACCCGACCGGCGGCGTCCAGTACGTCCTCGGGGGGACGCTCGAGGAAATCGAGGTGTTTGACGAGCAAGGGGCGCAGTGAATCGGGTACCTGGAGTTCGACCAAGCTGTCCGCACCATGGGCAGGCGCGCCTCCGGCGAGGACGAGCAACACAAACAACAGGCGGAGAATATTGGATTGGCGCGGCACCCGCGGATTCTAGCAGCCCGAGCACCGCCCCCGTTCAGGCCTCTCCAAGCTGGAGCAGCCCTGGATTGCCCCCGGTCGCGGTGGCATTCATGCTGACGCAGCGTTCGACAATCAGGTGCTCGAGGGCGTAACAGGGATCCGGCACCAGGCAAGGCAGGATCGGCCCTTCCCGCCGGGCCAGCACGCTCCGCCATGACGCGGCCTCGGGCACATCCAGGAGGGCTGCAGCCCAGGGCTGGACCAGTGCGTCCGGATGCACATCGACTGCCCCCTGCACCGCTGGTGGCAATGCATCTCGCCAGGCTTCGGCAGCAGCGCCCGCGGCCAGCAAGAGGCGGTTGTCGGTGGCCAGCACGACAGCCAGCTGATGGAGCCAGGCGGTGGGCGTAACGGCCATGCCCAGAACCAAGCCCCGGGGATGGAAGCTGAGCGTGTTGCTTTCGCCCGTCGGACCCGGCAAGGACACCGCCAATCCAGCCAGGGACGCCCGCTGGTACATCTCGATTGCCCCAAGCAGAACACGCCCCTCCTCCTCCGTGCCCCCTGCCCCGCCGGCGTCGACCCATGCCGCCAGGCAGGCCAGCAGCGGACGCGGCGGGCGCAGCACATCGGCGAGCGGCACCGGGGCCCTCCGCACCAGTCGGCCGAGCAGCAGCGGCCCGCCGGCCTTCGGCCCCGTTCCCGACAGGCCCTCTCCACCAAAGGGCTGCACTCCCACCACCGCACCGATCATGCTGCGATTGACGTAGATGTTGCCCACCTTCATTCGCCCGATGATGCGCTGGGCGAATTCATCTATTCTCGACTGGATGCCCAGGGTCAGGCCATACCCCTGGGCCGAAAGGGCGTCCAGCAGCGCGTCCAGATCCCGGGCAGCGTAGCGGACGATATGCAGCACCGGGCCAAAGACTTCCTGACGCAATTCGGCCGGAGACGGAATCTCGATCAGGGTGGGTGCCACGAAATGACCTCCGGCACAGACGTCGGGAAGACTGCGGGTCAGCACACGGCAACGGTTGGCGCGCAGTGCATCCACGTAGGCATCGATGCGGAGACGGGCCGAGGCGTCGATCACCGGCCCCACATCGGTGGCAAAGCTGTCTGGCGAGCCGAGACGCAGCTCGGCCATGGCACCATCCAGCAATTCCAGGACCCGATCGGCAATATCCTCCTGCAGGCATAGCAGACGCAGCGCCGAACAGCGCTGACCCGCCGAGTCAAAAGCCGACGTGATGACATCGCCTACCACCTGCTCGGGCAAGGCGGTGGAGTCGACGATCATGGCGTTGATCCCACCCGTCTCGGCGACCAGTGGCACATCACCCCGGCTCGCCAGCTGACAATGGATGGCGGCAGCCACCTTCGTCGATCCGGTGAACAGCACGCCGCGAACACGCTCATCGGCCACCAGCGCCGCCCCGAGCGCCCCGCCTCCGGGCAGGCACTGCAGCACCGCACGCGGCACTCCGGCTTCGTGGAGCAGGGCAACGGCCCAATCGGCGATCAGCGGGGTTTGCTCCGCGGGCTTGGCAATCACCGGATTGCCGGCCGCCAGCGCGGCAGCGATCTGGCCGACGAAGATCGCCAGCGGAAAATTCCAGGGGCTGATGGCTGCAATACAGCCCAGGGGAAGGCAGCCCTCCATGTCACCAGCCTGCAGGTGGCTGGCGTAATAGCGGCAGTAATCCACCGCCTCACGGACCTCCCCCAGGGCCGCGGGAATGGTCTTGCCCGCCTCCCGAACCAGCAGCGCTACAAGAGCATGGGTGCGGGCCTCAAAGGCCTGGGCGGCCCGCTCGAGACACAGGGCGCGATACGCGGGCGCTGCACCGGCCCACTCGGGCGCCGCGCCTGCGGCGGCCTGAAGGGCTCCCTCCACCTCGATCTGCGTAGCGACACGTACAGCACCAACCCGCTCGGCAAGGCAAGCCGGGTTACGGACATCCACGGCACCGCTCATCCCGCCCGGCTCCACGCCACTCACCCGCGGCTGCACCTCCAGGATCGCCTCCCTGCTCCGCGCCAAGGCGGCCTGGAAGGCCCGCCGGACAGGCGCTGCCGCAAGGTCGACGCCCCGGCTGTTGCGACGCCCGGGGTACATGTTCTCGGGCAGGGGGATGCCCGGATGGGGATGCCCTGCCCCCGCCCGGACCTGCACCACGGGATGGGTGACGAGATCGGAGACAGGCACGCCATCATCGACGATGCGATTGACGAAACTGGTGTTGGCGCCATTTTCGAGCAGGCGACGCACCAGGTAGGCCAGCAGGGTGCGGTGACTGCCCACCGGGGCATAGACCCTCACCGGTCGCCGCAAGCGCGCATCCTCCGCCCCCACCAGTTGCCGGTAGAGACTGTCCCCCATGCCGTGCAGGCACTGGAACTCGTAATCCCCCGGCCGGAACGGCCCCCCTGCCTCGACAATGGCCGCGACCGTATGGGCGTTATGGGTGGCAAACAGGGGAAACACCGCGTCGGGCACTGCCAGCAGGCGTCGGGCACACACCAGGTAGGCGAGGTCGGTATGCGCCTTGCGGGTATAGACGGGATAGTCGATCAGACCATCCTGCTGGGCGCGTTTGATCTCGGTGTCCCAGTAGGCCCCCTTGACCAGACGCACCATCAGGCGCCGCCGATGGCGACGTGCCAGGGCAACCAGCCATTCGATGACGCCCGGCGCCCGCTTCTGATAGGCCTGCACGACAAAACCCAGGCCCGACCATTCGTCCAGCGCCGGGTCTGCAGCAAGTGCGGCGAGCACATCAAGCGACAGGTCCAGCCGCTCGGACTCCTCCGCGTCTATGGTCAGACCGATGTCATGACGCTTGGCCAGCAGACACAAATGACGCACCCGGGGCACAAGCTCGTGCATCACCCTGGCATGCTGGGACCAGTGATAGCGTGGATGCAGCGCCGACAGCTTGATGGAGATGCCGTTGCCCTTGTGAACGCCCCGCCACCGGTCCTGACGACCGATGGCATGAATGGCGTGGGCGTATGCGGTAGCGTAGCGCGCGGCCTCGTCGGCCGTAACAGCCGCCTCCCCGAGCATGTCGAAGGAATAGCGATAATCCGCCGCCGGCCCCGTCGCCGCGCACTCCAGCGCGGCTTCGATAGTCTCGCCAAGCACGAACTGCTGCCCGACAAGACGCATCGCGTAATCCATGGCCTCCCGCAGCAGCGCCTCCCCGCCCCGCGCGGCCATGCGCTGAAGGGCGTTGGGAACCCCAGCCGCCTCGTCCGGTGCCAGCAGGCGCCCGGTGAGCGCCAGGCTCCAGGCCGCCGCATTGACGAACATCGACGGGCTGTGGCCCACATGAGCCGACCAGTCACGGGCACGCAGCTTGTCCCGGATCAGGCGCAGGCGGGCATCATCATCGGGCACCCGCAGCAGGGCCTCGGCCAGACACATCAGTGCCACGCCTTCGCTGCTGTCGAGGGAAAACTCGTTCATCAGCGCATCGACGCCCCCGGAACGGCGGCGGCGCTGACGGACGCCGGTGGCAAGCCGCTCCGCCAGCAAGGCAATGCGCGCGGTCTGATCCACGGAGGGCTGGGCTGCACCAGTCAGCGCCTGTACGGCCTCGACCTCGGGCCGCCGCGCCGCCGCCTCAATGGCCTGGCGCAAGGCCACCAGCTCCGCCTCCGGGGACACGTCATCGGGATCAGGGGCAACAGTCATGACATCACCTGACAAGAATCGGCACACGCCGATGTCAGGTTCGACCAGCCCAAGGACAAACGATTCAACCGGCGCAACAAACGGGCCGGATGAATCGTCAAAACAGCAGGATCAAGCCTCGAGGTGGTAGGAGACGACCCGCTCGACCTCGTTGCGGGAACCGAGGATGACCGGCACGCGCTGATGCAGCTTGCTCGGCTGGATGTCGAGAATGCGCTCCCGGCCGGTGGATGCAGCGCCGCCGGCCGCCTCGACGATCATCGCCATCGGATTGGCCTCGTACATCAGGCGCAGCTTGCCGCCCTTGTCCTTCATCTTGCTGTCCATGGGGTACATGAAAATGCCGCCACGGGTCAGGATGCGGTGCACGTCGGCAACCATGGAGGCCACCCAGCGGGTGTTGAAGTCACGCCCCCGCGGGCCTTCCGCACCGGCCTTCAGTTCACTCACATAGCGCTGGACAGGCGCCTCCCAGAAACGCTCGTTCGACGCGTTGATGGCGTATTCCTTGGTGTCCTCGGGAACCTTCATGTCCGGGTGGGTGTAGATGAAACTGCCCATCTCCCGATCCAGCGTGAAACCATGGACACCATCACCCACCGTCAGCACCAGCTGGGTGGACGGGCCATACACCGAGTAACCCGCCGCCACCTGGGCGCTGCCCGGCTGCATGAAATCGGCCTCGGTGGCGGCATTGACGCCTTCGGGGCAGCGCAGCACCGAAAAGATCGTGCCGACAGAAATGTTCACATCGATGTTGGACGAACCATCCAGCGGATCAAACAGCAGCAGATAGGCCCCCTTCGGGTACTCCCCCGGAATCGGCCGGATCTCCTCGACCTCTTCGGAGGCCATGGCCGCCAGATGGCCGCCCCACTCGTTGGCCTGGATCAGGATGTCGTTGGCGATCACGTCAAGCTTCTTCTGGGCCTCACCCTGTACGTTGTCGCTGCCGGCTTCGCCCAGCACACCCGCGAGGGCGCCTTTGGAGACATTGACGGCAATCGCCTTGACCGCCCGGGCAACGACCTCCATCAGCAGACGCAGATCGGCACTCATCAGCCCCTTGCGCTGCTGCTCGATCAGAAATTGGGTAAGCGTGACACGACGCATGACTCGACTCTCCGGAATAACCTGTGAAAGTATGGATTATCGCCCGGATCGAGGCCTTTCGTCGTTTATGATTGCGGGCCGGATTCCGTCACCGTGGATATCCACCGATCTTCGAAACACTCATCACAAGGCATCATGGAAGTTCTGGTCATCGGCGCCGGCCTGGCAGGCGTCACGAGTGCCTGGTATCTGGCGCAGGCAGGTTGCAGTGTCACCGTCGTGGAGCGGCAGCCCGGCCCCGGGCTGGAAACAAGTTTTGCCAACGGCGGCCAGATCTCCATCAGTCACCCGGAACCCTGGGCCAACCCGTCTGCGCCCGCGACCATCCTGCGCTGGCTCGGCCGCAAGGACGCTCCGCTGCTGTTCCGCCTCCGCGCCGATTACAAGCAGTGGCGATGGGGCGCGGCCTTCCTGCGTGAATGCCTGCCCGGACGGAGCGTGCGCAACACGGCCGCCATCGCCAACCTCGCCATCTACAGCCGCCAGGAGTTGCAGGCGCTGCGAGCTGCCACCGGCATCCAGTACGAATCCAGTGATGCCGGCATCCTTCATCTTTTCCAGAGCCAGCGGGAATTCGAAACCGTTCCTGCACGCCAGAAGGAGCTCGAAGCGCTGGGCATCCGTGCCCGCACCCTCACACCCGACGAGGCCATAGCCCTGGAACCGGCATTGACCCCCTTGCGATCGCGCCTGGCAGGTGTCATGCATGGCCTGGATGACGAGAGCGGCAATGCCCACCTGTTCTGTCGTGAGTTGGCCGCCAAAGCCAGTGCAGCCGGGGTACGTTTCATGTTCGATGCGCGCATCTACGACTTCGACATGATCCGCGGCCGTATTCGCGGCATCCGCGTACTCGACGCCGACCAGAAGGCCGGCGTCCTGCAGGCCGATGCCGTCGTCGTGGCAGCGGGCAGTTACAGCCCCGCACTGGTCGCCCATTTCGGCGTAAGGCTACCGGTCTATCCGGTCAAGGGGTACTCGATCACCGCCCCCATCGTGAATCCCGAGCGGGCGCCCAGACACAGCCTCACGGACGAATCCCGCCGCATCGTGTGCTCGCGGCTTGGTGATCGATTGAGAGTGGCCGGCACCGCCGAGCTGAACGGCTTCGACCTCAGCCCCAACCCGGGGCGTAGTGCCAGCATCGTGAAGTGGCTGGAAGAGCATCTGCCGGGGGCCGCCGACCTGGATCAGGCCGAGCACTGGTGCGGCCTGCGGCCAGCCACCCCCAGCAACGTGCCCCTGATCGGGCGCACGCATATCGACAATCTGTATCTGAACACCGGCCACGGCACCCTGGGCTGGACGCTGGCCTGCGGCTCAGGCCGTGCGCTGGCCGACATCATGACCGGCAGAACCCCCGAACCAGCCTTCCCCTTCCGGACCTGAACGGGCGGGCCCGAAGCTCAACCCTCGGCGGACTCCTCAAACAGGATTCGATAGACAAAGGCAGACAGCACAACCTGTTCGGCATGGGGTAGATCCTCGAACTGGACCCCGTGCTGGACCTGGGGCGTGACGCCCTCCGGCGTCGCCGTGGCGTGAACGGAGCGCAGCACCGCCGGGATGGTCAGGAACTGCTCCACATCACTCACTACCACGCGAAACTTGATGGCCAGCCTGTCATCCTTGACCCCCATGGGTGACTTGCCGATCAGCATTGCGCCACCGGTGCTGAGGTCCAGGATGGTCGCCGCATGGGAACGCCCCTCCACGCCATTGACCGCAGCGATGAGATTGACCCGCGCCCGCGCCCCTCGACGGATCACCAAGCCCCGGACATTGTTCGGATAGGTCAGATGCAAATGCGGAAACGGTACGTTGGCCACTTTGAAGACGGTCGCACCGAAAGCGAAAACGCTCTTTCCCGAAAACATGCGTACCACAAAGCTCTGCCCCTCCCGCATCAGCAGAACCTTGCCGTCCTGGGTCGGGGTGGTGACGATGACACTCTTGCCCTTGAGATAGCCGATCAGCTTGACGTAATAGCGCGACTGACCGTTGTCGCTCTGCGTTTGTAGCTGCAGGGTATCGCCGATATCCAGCTTGATCTCGTCAAAGCTGCACATGTCATCCGCCGGACGATCACCCGACTCCTGGTTCGGACGGGTTTCGCTCACCTGCAGCTTGCGGAAAAGCCCGCGCTCCATGAGCGCCTTCTTCTGGGATTCCGTCTCGACGACAACGCCACGAGCCAGCAGCAGCTGACGGCGATCATCATAAAGGGGCCAGGGTACCGGGCGGCCGACCTCAACCTCACCGCTATTGACTCGAACAAAGGACATCGCACACCCACCCGCGGGATTCAAGTGCAAGTCATATCGTCACCCAAAGCGGGGACTTTAGCCCCTGATCCGACTACTTTTCGGCCCCGCAGGACACAACGGGGCAAACACGGTACAGGGAGTGATGCGGGGAAAAACGGGGAGAGAAAGCTCGAAGCGAATTCCTGGCGCAAGCAGGAAGACCCCACCCGACCCCGAGGGGCCGGGAAACACGGAAACGCCTGGCAGCCCTGTCAGGCCGGCTGGCTGTCAGCCTTCTGGGTGGGAGGTGTGCAACAGGCGGAAGATCCGTCCTCACACCCTTCCTGGGGCGGCTTGCGAATCTCGCCCGTCTGGGTGTCGAAACCAATCGATTCGATGTAAGCAGCCAGAGCGGAATCCATGGTGGCGACGTGATTGTCGAACCAGATCGGCAGCTCCTGCAGCAACTGGCGCCCAAGGGCCGCGTCGCCCCGCTCCATGCGCTTGCGCACGTCGCGACAAACCGCCAGGACGCGATCATGCTCGGCCTTGTGGCAGCCCGGAAAACCGATCAGCTCCATCCAGCGGTTCTCCTGATCGAAATGGTCGACGGTGTGCGCGATGAAGGCATCCATCTCGATCAACTGGGCTTCACCGGACGCCGCAACGAGACGGTTGTAGGCATCGACGAACTCCACGTGCGTGTCGTCCATCGGCCCCAGACCCAGGGCCAGTTTGTCAGTCCATTCCATGGCAGCCATGTGCTGAAACCTCGAGAATTGAATAATTTGGCGCCACTCTATACCCCGGAAAAGGCGGCCTCCCTGAGCCAGATCAAGGGCAGAGGGCGTCCTTCAGACGCCTATTTGACCAATTTCAGATGGCTACGCAGCCCTGCCTTGGCAGGCTCGGCGGACGAGGCCGGGACCCACGAAGCATCCGCACCATCGTCAGCCGCGTCGGCAGCAAACTCTGCAGCCTCCTCCCCGGCCTCATGCTCGGAACCGGAAGCCAGCTCGAACGCCATGCCATGGCCGTTCTCCCGGGCATAAATGGCCGACACGTTGTCGACAGGGACGGAGATATTCTGCGCGACGCCACCAAAGCGGGCCTGGAAGGCGATCAACTCGTTGCCCATCACCAGGCTCTGGGTGGCATCCGGCCCGATGTTCAGAACGATCTGACCATCCTGGACAAAGCTGCGCGGCACCATGGTGCGGCCATCGACCGCCACGGCGAGATAGGGCGTCAGCCCCTGATCGACACACCATTCATGAATGGCACGAATCAGATAAGGCTTGGTGGAAACTTCGCTCATGACCGGGACCTTGAAGACAAACGAGGCCGAGAGAGGGGCCACAGGAAAGACAAGGGAAGAGCAGGACCGCGACAGCGCGCGGCCCTGAATGCGAAGCTCAGCGACGCATGACCTTTTCGGACGGCGTCATGGCATCGATGAAGCCCTGGCGACTGAAGATACGCTCGGCGTACTTCATCAAGGGCGCGGCAGAACGGGGCAGCTCGATGCCGTAGTGGTCGAGGCGCCACAGCAAGGGAGCAATCGCCACATCCAGCATGGAGAACTCTTCGCCGAGCAGGAACTTCTGCTTGGTAAAGATCGGTGCCAGCTGGGTCAATTGATCGCGAACATGGGCACGCTCCTTGTCGGCGCCCTTAGGATTCTTTTCCAGGGCTTCGATATGGGAGAAGAGCTCAAGCTCGAAGGTGTGCAGCAGCTGACGGGCCCGGGCGCGCATGATGGGGTCGGGCGGCATCAGCTGGGGATGCGGGAAACGCTCGTCGATGTACTCGTTGATGATATTGGACTCGTAAAGCACGAGGTCGCGATCAACCAGCACCGGAACCCGGTTGTACGGGTTGATGACGGCGATGTCTTCCGGCTTGTTGAAGAGATCGACATCAATCACCTGGAAATCCATGCCCTTTTCAAAGAGCACGATACGGCACCGGTGACTGAAAGGATCTGTCGTTCCGGAATACAAATTCATCATCGTTGTGTTACCCCACGAATACTCGGTATCACGCACCACGCGACGGGCGCGTGGTGCGTCTTGCTCAGTGACAGCAAGTGACTGCATCGGCGAAACCTTCTGCCGATTAGTGGATGTCTTTCCAGTAATTCTTCTTCAGAAGATAGGAAAGAACGAAGAGCAGACCCAAAAAGGCAATCACGGCGGTACCGATGTTCTTGCGCTTCTCGGCCATCGGCTCACCCATCCACACCAGGTAGGAGACGAGGTCGGCGCTGGCCTTGTCGTACTCTTCCTTGGACATCTTGCCTGGCTTGGCCAGCTCAAGGGAGATCTCCTTGATCTTGCCACCATGGCCGTCGTCCTTCTCGCTGACCTTGGCGACCTGCTCGCCCTGCAGTTCATAAAGGACATGGGGCATGCCCACGTTCTCGAAAACCACGTTGTTCCAGCCAGTGGGTCGCTCGCTGTCGCGATAGAAGCTGCGCAGGTAGGTGTACAGCCAGTCGGCGCCACTACCGAACTCGGACGCACGGGAGCGCGAGATCACGGTGAGATCCGGAGGTGCAGCACCGAACCAGGCCTTGGCTTCATCACGCTGCATGGCGATGCGCATCGGCTCGCCAACCTTGTCCGCGGTGAACATCAGGTTGTCCTTGATGGCTTGTTCGGACAGACCCAGTTCCTGGAGCCGGTTGTAGCGCATGTAGCTCGCGCCGTGACAGTTCAGGCAGTAATTGACGAAGAGCTTTGCACCGTTCTGCAGTGCGGCCGGGTCGGTGGACACCGGGGCCTTGTCCAGGTGCAGTTCGGCACCGCTTGCAAAGGCAAGCAGCGGTGCGAACAGGAGAGACGTCAAAAGTTTTTTCATGGCTTTCATTCTCATTAACCGGTCACCCGATCAGGCTCGGGCTTGCACTTGTCCATCTTGGAGTACCACGGCATCAGCAGGAAGAAGCCGAAGTAGATCACCGAGCAGATCTGGGACACCAGGGTGCGACCCGGGGTCGGAGGCAGAACGCCAAGGTAGCCGAGGATGAAGAAGGAGACGATGAAGACAGCCAGGATGGCCTTGAACAGACCGCCCTTGTAGCGGATCGACTTCACCGGGCTGCGGTCCAGCCACGGCAGGAAAGCGATGATCACCACCGCAGCGCCCATGGCCACGACGCCCCAGAACTTCGCATCGATGCCGAACAGCGGATAGGTCACCGCACGCAGGATCGAGTAGAACGGGGTGAAATACCACACCGGCGCGATGTGCGGCGGGGTCTTCAGCGGATCGGCGGGGATGAAGTTGTTGAACTCCAGGAAGTAGCCACCACCTTCAGGTGCGAAGAACACGATGAAGGAGAAGCAGATCAGGAAGCCGACCACACCCACGATGTCCTTGACCGTGTAGTAGGGATGGAACGGAATGCCATCCAGCGGGTGACCGTCCGGGCCCTTCTTCTTCTTGATTTCAACGCCATCCGGGTTGTTGGAGCCGACTTCGTGCAGGGCGACAATGTGGGCAGCCACCAGACCGATGAGAATCAGCGGCACGGCGATGACGTGGAAGGAGAAGAAGCGGTTCAGGGTCGCATCGGACACCACGAAGTCACCACGGATGACCACGGAGAGATCCGGGCCGATCACGGGAATCGCGGAGAACAGGTTCACGATCACCTGGGCGCCCCAGAAGGACATCTGACCCCAGGGAAGCAGGTAGCCCATGAAGGCTTCGGCCATCAGCGCCAGGAAGATCAGGGTACCGAAGATCCAGATCAGTTCGCGGGGCTTGCGGTAGGAACCGTAGAGCAGGCCGCGGAACATGTGCAGATACACCACGATGAAGAACGCCGAGGCGCCGGTGGAGTGCATGTAACGGATCAGCCAGCCGCCCGGCACGTCGCGCATGATGTACTCGACGGAGGCGAAGGCCACCGGCACACCGGATGCGTTGAGGGACGCATCAGGCTTGTAGTGCATGACCAGGAAGATACCGGTAACGATCTGGATCACCAGGACCAGCAAGGCCAGGGAGCCGAAGAAGTACCAGAAGTTGAAGTTCTTGGGGGCGTAATACTCGGTGAGGTGCCCCTTGATGGAGGACGTCAGCGGAAAACGCTCGTCAACCCAGTCGATTACCGCTTGAGCTTTGGTGGTCATCGTTTATGCCTTTCCGTCTTCGCCGATCAGGATCTTGGTATCGGCCAGATACTTGTGCGGCGGAATCTCGAGGTTGTCCGGCGCAGGCTTGCTCTTGTAAACACGGCCGGCCATGTCGAAGGTGGAACCGTGACAGGGGCACAGGAAACCACCAGCCCAGTCAGGGGCAACACCACTCTCGGCACCCGTCTTGAACTTGTCGGACGGCGAACAGCCAAGGTGGGTACAGATACCGACCGCCACCAGGATTTCCGGCTTGATGGAGCGGGTTTCGTTCTTGGCATACGCCGGCTGCATCGGCTTGTCGGAAGCCGGATCGCTGACTTCACCCTCGGTCTTCTTCAGGGAGTCCAACATTTCCTTGGTGCGGTTGATGATCCACACCGGCTTGCCGCGCCACTCGACGGTCATCATCTGACCCGGGCCCAGCTTGCTGATATCCACTTCAACCGGCGCACCGGCTGCCTTTGCACGCTCCGACGGCGTCAGGCTCGCGACGAACGGCACGGCCGCGGCGACTGCGCCCACGCCCCCTGCCGCCGACGTCACCAGCAACAGCTGGCGCCGACCCGCATCTACTTTCTGATCCACGCTCATGGCCCACTAACCTCAATAAAAGAGACTTCGAAGATCGCAATACGGAAAACCTGCGGAGTATAGCGAAAACCCTTACCCAAAAAAAGGGCTAGTGGCCTAAACCCGCGCCAGCATTGGGAATTATGGCGTTTTCGCACTTGCCGAAAAGGAAGAAAAGCGGCGCAAAGGCATTGAGGATCCCGACGGATGCTGCATCGCAGCAAGAATATCAGCAGGCCACAAAGGCATAATCGGGAGCAGAAACCACCCGTCACCTCCACATCCATGCCCGCACTCCGCACAGCCCTGCTCGTCCTCGCCCTGAGCTCCACCGCCGCCCGCGCAAACGGCATTGAGAGCTGGCCCGCCCCCCTCGACGCAAGCCTCGCCCGGAACGGGATTCCCCGGAGCGCCGCCAGCGTGCTGATCCAGGATGTGGAGGGGGCGCCGGCGTTGCTGAACCACCGCATCACCACCCCGATGAACCCGGCCTCGGTCATGAAACTGGTGACGACGTTTGCCGCCCTCGACCAGCTCGGCCCGACCTTCATGTGGAAGACCCGCTTCATGGCCACCGCCCCGATCCGGGACGGCACACTGAAGGGGGATCTGTCGATAATCGGTGGTGGAGACCCGCGCCTGTCCAGGGAGCGCCTGTGGCTGATGCTCCGCGAGCTCCGCGCACGCGGCGTCCGGCGCATCGAAGGCGACGTCCTGACCGACCGCAGCTTCTTCAGCCTGCCAGCCCACGACCCCGGGGCCTTCGATCAGCGCCCCCTGCGGCCTTACAACGCAGGTGCCAACGCCCTGAACGTGGACTTCGGATCGGTCCAGCTACGCCTGCAGCCCACCCCAGCGGGTGCCGACGCAACACTGGACCCACAACCCGTCGGGCTGCTCGTCGACAACCGGATCCGCCGGATTGCCGGCAACAATTGCGGCGATCCCGTAACCCATCTGACAGCAAGCCCGCGCGAAGGCGGCGGCAACACCCTCCTGAGCCTGGAGGGCAACCTGCCCCTTGGCTGCACGGCAAGTTTTGACTGGAATCTCGCCCCCCTCCCCCCCGAGCGGCTGTTCGAGGGGCTGTTCCGGACCCTGTGGAGCGAACTGGGTGGGGAGATCTCCGGACGCTTCCGCGACGCACCAAGCCCCCCGGGCAGTCAGGTGCTGGTCGAATCCAGTTCGCCCGCCCTGCCGGAAGTCCTGCGCGACATGAACAAGTGGTCGAACAACGTGATCGCCCGCCATGTGCTGGCCACCCTCGGCGCGCTGTCCGAGCCGGGCCGGGACTCCGCCGCCGCCGGGGCGCGGGTGGTCGAACGCAGCCTGAAGGCCTCGGGCATTTCCACGGAAGGGCTGGTGATCGAGAACGGCGCCGGCCTGTCGCGAAACGAGCGCGTGACCGCACTCAGCCTCGGCGACCTGCTGCGGGCCGCCTGGCGTAGCAGAACGATGCCCGAACTCGTGTCGTCACTGCCCATCGCCGGACGCGACGGCACTGCGCGACGGCGCGTCGCCAACAGCCCGGCGGCGGGTGCCGCCCACATCAAGACCGGCACCCTGGACGGGGTACGCAGCATGGCGGGTTACGTTCTGGGCGCAAGCGGCCGGCGCTACGCCGTGGTGCTCATGATCAACCACCCCAATGCCGGCGCGGCCCGTGAAGTCCAGGACGCGCTGCTGGAGTGGACCGCCGGACAGTAGGTCGGCTCAGCCCTCGTGGGCGTGACGCCTGAGGGCATCGAGGGGGATCACCTCGAGTGCCGCCATATGGGTCGCGGCGAGCACCACGGGAGGTGCCACACCGGCTTCCCAGGCCTCCCGCCAGCGCAGGGCACACAGGCACCAGCGGTCACCGGGCTTGAGGCCGGCAAAGCGATACTCGGGGCGCGGCGTGGCGAGATCGTTGCCGCGCAGTGCGCTGAACTTCAGAAACTCGGCGCTCACCTTGACGCACACATGGTGGCGACCGAGATCGTCGGGATCGGACTCGCAGCAACCCGTCCTCATCCAGCCCGTCAAGGGGTCATAGCTGCAGGCCAGCAAAGGGCCTCCCAACACATTGAGGGCGTCACTTACAGGCAGGTCTTCGGTGCTCAATCGGGATACCCCTGGGGATTGGTGCTTTGCCAGCGCCATGAGTCAGCGCACATTTCGTCGATCCCTCGCGTCGCGCGCCAGCCCAGTTCCTGTTCAGCCAGAGTTGGCTCGGCATAACATTGGGCGACATCGCCGGGGCGGCGGGCCACGATCTCGTAGGGCACCGGACGACCACTGGCCTCCTCGAAGGCCTTGACCACCTCGATGACGCTGTAGCCACGCCCCGTACCCAGATTGACCGTCAGGACACCGGGACGTTCAGCCAGCCGACGCACCGCCGCCACGTGCCCCACCGCCAGATCCACCACGTGAATATAGTCGCGGACACCGGTGCCGTCCGGCGTGGCGTAATCGCCGCCAAAGACACGCAGCCTGGGCAGACGCCCCACCGCCACCTGGCTCACGAAGGGCATCAGGTTGTTGGGCAGCCCGTTGGGATCTTCGCCGATGCGCCCACTGGCGTGGGCACCTACCGGGTTGAAGTAACGCAGGAGAGCTACCCGCCACTCCGGATCAGCCGCAGCCAGGTCGGACAGCACGAACTCCATCATCCACTTGGTACGCCCATAGGGGTTGGTCGGACCGGTGGGGAAATCCTCGCGGATCGGCACGCTGGCCGGATCGCCATACACGGTGGCCGATGAGCTGAACACCAGGGACTTGACCCCCGCCTCGCCCATGACCTCGGTCAGCGCCACCGTGCCGGCGATGTTGTTGTCGTAATACATCAAGGGCTTGGCAACGGATTCACCCACCGCCTTGAGCGCCGCGAAATGGATCACCGCATCGATGGCATGGGCCTTGAACAACTCCCGCAGGGCGCCTTTGTCGCGCACGTCTGCGTTATAGAAGGCCAGCAGCTTGCGGCCGGCAATGGCCTCGACCCGCCGAAGGGCCTCCGGCTTGCTGTTGCAGAAATTGTCGATGACGACCACGTCATAGCCGGCACCGAGGAGCTCGACGCAGGTATGGGAGCCGATGTAGCCGGCACCGCCGGTCACGAGAATGGTAGGCATGCACAGTTCCGGTGAAGGGTTGATGCCCCGATGATAACGCGGCTCGCAGGGTGCAGGCCCGCGCGAGCCGCCGCTGACATGTCAAATTGCCCCGGCCGCCCGCAGCGCGACGATGCGTTCCGGATCGAAACCCAGGCCGCGGAGGAGCTCATCCGTGTGCTCACCCAGCCCGGGCCCCAGCCACTCGGTTGAACCCGGGGTTTCAGTGAGTTTGGGCACCACACCGGGGATCCGCATCGGCGTACCGTCGGGCAGGGTCGCCTGCTCCAGCATGCCCCGCGCAGCAAACTGGGCATCGCGGAACATGTCGGCCACGGAATACACGGAACTGGCCGGAACCTCGGCCGCCTCCAGGGTGGCCAGTACGCTCTCCCCGTCCCGCGCCGCCACCCAGGCGTCGATCACCCCGTATAGCTCGATGGCCCGCAGGTCGCGCCCCGCATTGCTGGCGAGCCCCGGATCATCAGCCAGATCAGGACGACCGACCGCCAGCATCAGGCGCTTGAAGATCGCGTCGCCGTTGCCCCCGATGATGATGTGGCGACCGTCGCGGGTGGTATGGGTGTTCGATGGCGTGATGCCGGGCATGATGTTGCCGGTCCGCTCACGCACGAAACTGGCCACATCGAACTCGGGCACCATGCTCTCCATCATCGCGAACACCGCCTCATAGAGGGCCACGTCCACCACCTGGCCCACGCCGCCATTCACCTCCCGGTGACGCAGCGCCATCAAGCCGCCAATCGCGGCCCACAAGGCCGCAATCGAATCACCGATCGAGATACCGGTGCGCACCGGGGGCCGGTCCGGGAAGCCCGTCACGTAGCGCAGCCCGCCCATGGACTCACCGATCGCACCAAAACCCGGCCTGTCCCTGTAAGGGCCAGTCTGGCCAAAGCCCGACAGGCGCACCATCACCAGCCCGGGATTCGCCGCCGACAGCACATCCCAGCCGAGCCCGAGCTTCTCGAGTACGCCGGGCCGGAAGTTCTCCACCACGATGTCGGCCTCGGCCGCCAGCTGGCGAACGATGGCCAGACCCTCCGGATGCTTCAGGTTGACCGTCAGGGACTTCTTGTTACGGGCCTGCACCGACCACCACAGGGAAGTCCCCTGATGCAGCTTGCGCCACTGGCGCAGAGGGTCACCGCCGTCCGGGGACTCCACCTTGATGACATCCGCACCAAACTCGCCAAGAATGCGCGTACAGAAAGGCCCTGCAATCAAAGTGCCCAGCTCCAGTACTTTCACGCCCTGCATGGGTTTCATGTGGTTCTTTCCCCTCGTTCTTCAATTGCCGTCAGAATATGCACCGGTCCGTGTTAAATTTTGTAAGCACACACCCTAGCACTCTCAAGTATGCGGCCTGGCTTTCGATATTGATCTTTAATGCGGTGCGCCGCTGCCAGTAAGGATTTCACCCCCCACCCGATCCGTCGGGGTGTATTGAACCGCACGACCCACGCTCCCATTCCGATAATCACAAACGTGCCGCCCGGCGCGAGGTGTTGAAATGTCTACTCGAGTCGCCCAGAAGTCGCTTCGTCCCGTTTCCCATCGTCTCGCTCTTGAACCCCGCCATCTTTTCGACGGTGCCGCCCCGGTCACCATCGACCAGCATGACGACAGCTCCAGCCACCCGGCCACCGACACCCGTGATGACAGCCAACGACTGGCTGCCACCGCCGAACGGCCTGCCAGCCCCGCAGGGCAGACAGGCCGCACCGAGCTGGTCATTGTCGATCCCGCCGTACGCGGCTGGCAGGAGCTCGTCGCCGGCCTGCCCGCAGGCAGTGAAGTCCTGGTTCTCGACCCCGCCCGCTCTGGCCTTGAGCAGATCGCCAGCGCCCTGAACGCCCGCGACAATATCACCACCCTGCACCTTATCAGCCATGGCGCCGCCGACCAGATCGTGCTGGGCAACCAGAGCCTGGACACCGCCAACCTTGAGGATTTTCGCAGCGAACTCGCCGCCATCGGAAGCCACCTCAGTGCCAGCGCCGACATCCTGATCTACGGCTGCGACGTGGCCAGCCAGGGCACCGCCTTCATCGACCGTCTTGCCGCCCTGACCGGTGCCGATGTGGCCGCCTCCACCAACCTCACCGGCTCCGCCGGGAGCGGTGGCGACACCACCCTGGAAGCCGCATCGGGCAGCATCGAGGCCAGCGCCCTGGCCCTGAACGGGCTGAACGGCCTGCTCGCCGCACCGACCATCACCGACAGCATCAACACCACCCGCAGCGGCACTGAAGACAGCAACATCGCCATCAGCGGGATCACCATCGCCGACAGCGACGGCAACAGCCAGACCGTCACCCTCAGCTCCACCACCGGCACGCTGACCCTCGCCGGCACCACCGGCCTCACCGGACTCACCGGCAACGGCACGGGCACCGTGAGCTTCAGCGGCACGCTGGCCGACATCAACGCCGCCATCAACGGCATGAATTTCCGCGGCCTGCCCGAAGCCAGTGGCGCCGCCGACTTCACCATCGCCACCAACGACGGCAGCACCACGGTGAGCCGCACCGTCAATTTGGCCATCACCCCGACCAACGATGTGCCGGTACTCGCGGGCGGTACCCCCCTGAGCGTGTCCGAAGGCGGCTCCGCCAGCTTCAGCGCCGCCACCAACGTGGGGGCCGTGGGCTTCAACCAGGTCAACCTGGGCCTGTCCGACGTGGACAACACCCAGAACCAGGTCATCATCAAGGTCACCGGCCTGCCGGGCCAGGGTGTGCTCAAGCTGGCCGGCAACGAACTGTCCGTCGGCTCCACCTTCGCCGTCAGCCAGATCGCACAGCTCAGCTACACCCACAACGGCAGCCAGGTGCTGGCGCCCACCAACGACACCTTCCTCATCACCGTCGATGACGGCGCTGGCGGCCTGCTGACCAATCAGGTGGTCACCGTCGCCATCACCCCGGTCAACCAGGCCCCCACCGTGGCCGGCACCGTCACCGTCTTCGAGGGCGAGCAGGACGTCAGCCTCACCGCCAACACCAACCTCGTGCCGCCGGTCTCCACACCCCGTGGCGCCATCTCGGGCAGCGATCCGGACGACACCGTCTTCAGCTACAGCATCACCAGCCTGCCCACCCATGGCACGCTCAAGTACGACGGCGTGGCCATCACCACCGCCAGCGCAGGCAGCCCCTTCATCGTCGCCGACCTGAACAAGCTCACCTACAGCCACGACGGCAGCGAGCCGGGCGGCACCCCCGACACCTTCAACATGCGCATCACCGACAGCGGCGGCGGCACCGGTGTCTCCCTGTCCCATGACACCACCATCGAGATCGGGGTCATCGGCAACAACAACGACCCGGTGCTCACCAACGACGTCACCCAGACCCTCACCGGCACGAACACCAGCCTGACCGTCACCCCGGCGATGCTCCAGGTGACCGACACCGACTCGCCGGACAGCAGCCTCACCTACACCCTGACGGCGGTCCCCAACCCGGCCGAGGGCTACTTCAGCCTCGGCGGCACTCGGCTGGTCGCGGGCGCCACCTTCACCCAGCAGGACATCACCGACGGGCGGCTGGCCTACATCACCCTCTCCGCCACGCCCCGCACCGACAGCATCAGCTTCACCGTCAAGGACGGCGACCGCCGCATCTACCCCACCCCCCGGGATGGCGGCATCTACGTTCCCGGCACCGACACCCTGGCGGTCAATACCTTCAGCATCAACGTGCAGAGCACCGGCGTCGACGGCAGCCCCGTGCCCCCGCCCGCGCCGGTCAATGACGTGCCCAGCACCGGCGGCAGCAACGCCGCGGCGCTGCTCGAGGGGCAGACCATCATCCTCGACAACACCCAGCTCACCGCCACCGACCCGGACACCGTCCCCGGCCAGCTGACCTATCGCGTTCTGTCCCTGCCCACCAGTGGCAGCATCCGCCTCAACGGCGTGGCCCTGGAGTACTTCGACAGCTTCACCCAGGCCGACGTGAACGCCGGGCGTGTCACCTTCGCCCACGCCGGTGGCGAAGACTTCAACGACGTCTTCACCTACTCGGTGTCCGACGGCTCCACCGAGACCGCCGTCCGCAACTTCACCCTGACCATCACCCCCCAGAACGACACGCCCACCGCCACCAACGGCGACCGCGTCTTCGGGCCCGAAGGCAGCAGCATCACCATCACACCAGCCAACATCGTCCTCGCCGACGCCGACAACTCGGCCTCCGACAACGAAACCGGCTACGCCGTCGACAACACCCTGCGTTTCCAGATCAGCGGCAACGTCAGCCACGGCAGCCTCACCCTCGACGGCGTGGCCATCGGCGTGGGCGACTACGTGACCGCGGCAGAGCTCGCCGCCGGCAAGCTGGTCTACACCCACGACAGCAGCGAGAACTTCACCGACAGCTTCCGTCTGGTCCCCATGGATGACCAGAACGTGGTGGGCGGAACCGCCACCAACCACGTCAGCACCGGCACCGAACTGATCGTCCCGATCACCCTCACCCCCGTCAATGACGCGCCCCAGTACCAGCACAAATCCCAGCTGATCAGCGGCGAGGCCGGGGCCATCACCGAGGGCGCCACGGCCACCATCGGCGGCGCCCTCGGTTACGCCAACACCAACGGCATCACCGGCGCCGGCACCCCCACCCTGCCCGCCAACAGCGTCGCCCACTTGGTCTACGGCGACACCGACAACAGCACCGAACAGCGCCAGTACCGGATCACCACCGCACCGGCCAACGGCAGTCTGCTGCTCAGCGGCGCCGCGCTCTCGGTGGGCTCGGTGTTCACCCAGGCCGATCTGGACAGCGGCCGCATCACCTACCGGCACAACGGCAGCGAAACCAGCTCCGATTTCTTCGACTATGTGGTCAGCGACGGCGACTTCGTCTCCAACGACAGCAGCTCGGTGCCCCAAGGCAGCACGCCCACCCCGTCCCGCTACAACATCGAACTGAACCCGGCCAACGACAAGCCCACCATCAGCGCAGCCGGCTCGAGCCTGGTGGTCAACTCGGCACTCACCCCGGTGGCCCTGCCGGCCATCACCCTGGCCGATCTGGACGTGGCCGGCGGCATCGGCGCGGGCGAGCAGGACTTCGTGCAGGTCACGGCCGAGTTTCTCACCGCCGCCGACGCCCCCTTCGCGGCCGGCGTGCTCAGCTTCAACGGCGCCCTGCCTGGCGGCGTCACCGTCATCAACGCAGCGGGCGACAACACCGTCGTCTTCCAGGGAAGCCTGGCCGACGTGCAGGCCGCCCTCAACCAGCTGCGCGCCGCCACCGACGGTTCCGACCCGGACCTGGCGAATCTCAAGATCAAGATCTCCGTGGACGACCGGCTGAGGGACGCGTCCGGCGCCCTCACCGCAGGCGCCAATGGCGGCACCACCAACGCCGACGGCACCCCCATCGACGCCACCAACAACGTGGCCAGCGTGGTCTTCAACGTCGCCGCATCCGACACCAACGACCCGCCCGTCATCACCAACCCGACGCCGAACCAGACGGTCAACGAAGACGTGCGCAGCCAGATCACCGGCTTCTCGTTCTCCGATCCGGACGCCTTCTCCAGCACCACCAACACCATCACCCTGACGGCCGGCACGGGCAGCCACATCTACTTCGGCAGCACCGGCTCCAGCACCCCCGCCGGTCTCAGCGTCACCGCCGGCGCCGTGGGCTCCAACACCGTCACCCTGCGGGGCTCCGCCACCGACCTCAACGCCGCCCTGACCAGCCTCTACTACCAGAGCGCCACTCACTACAACGGCGACGACACCCTGACCCTCACGGTGGACGACGGTGGCAACACCGGCATCGACGGCGGCGGCACTGGCAGCGACAGCGAGGCCATCGCCATCGCCATTCGCCCGGTCAATGATGCCCCCACCCTGAGCATGCCCAGCGGCACCAAGTTCATCACCGACGGCAGCTTCGAGTTCACCGGGCTCGGCAACACGATCAGCTTCAACGACGCCGCCGATATCAGCAACGCCGTGGCGGGCTTCGAGGTGGGCGTCGACAACTACACCATCACCCTCAACGCCCAGCTCAGTGCCGCCAACTACGGCACCATCCAGGTCGGCACCACCACCGGTCTGAGCGTCACCAGCAGCACCGGCAACGTGGTGCTCACCGGCAACCGGGCCGACCTGCTGGCGGCGCTGGCCACCGTCAGTTACCAGCCCACCGACACCAACGTCAATGGCGCCATCACCTTCCGTGTCACGGTGGATGACGGCGACAACGGCGGCACGCAGCTGCCCTCGGGCATCAGCGGCCCCACGTCGGCCACCAACACCTTCACCCTGATCACCACCGACCAGAACGAAGCCCCCAGCATCGCCGGCCTTGACGCCACCTCGGCCAACACCTACAGCGAAGGCGGCGCAGCCATCGTGGTGGACGCCAACGCCACCCTGGTGGACCCGGAACTGGACATCTACCCCAGCTGGAACGGTGCCGTGCTGACAATCGAACGCCAGGGCGGCGCCAACGCCCAGGACGTCTTCGGCGTCACCGGCAGCGGCACCACCGGCATCAACTTCAGCGGGGCCAACATCCGCAACGGCAGCACGGTGGTGGGCAGCTTCACCAACAGCGGCGGCACCCTCACCATCACATTCAACAGCAGCGCCACCGCGGCCATCGCCGACAGCGTGCTGCAGGCCGTCACCTACCGTAACAGCAGCGACGCTCCCCCGGCTTCCGTCACCCTCGCCTACAGCATCAACGACCAGAACCCCAACACCACCGGCGGCGGCAGTTCAGGCAGCGGGCAGGACCAGGGCGGTGGCGGCCAGCTGTCGGGCGGCGGCAACATCCTCATCAACATCAACCAGGTGGTGGACAACCCCGTGCTGTCAGCGGGCGCAGCCAAGATCTACACCGAGAACAACCCGGCCCTCAGCGTCGACAACGCCATCACCCTCAGTGACGCCGACGACACCCAGATGAGCGGCGGCACGATCAGCCTCACCAGCGGCTTCCTCCCGGGGGACGTGCTCGCGGTGGACACCACCGGCACCACCATCACCGCCAGCTACGACGCGGGCACCGGCGTCCTGACCCTCTCCGGCAGCGACACCACCGCCAACTACCAGAGCGTCCTGCGCAGCCTCACCTACCTGAGCACCAGCGAAGACCCGAACAACAACGACACCCCCGCCAACCGCAGCCGCACCGTCACCTACAGCCTGAACGACGGCGGCTCCAGCGGCGCCGGCACGGGCACCGGCACGACCGCGCGGCTCATCAACATCGTGCCGATCAACGACACCCCGGCCCTGGGCGGCGCGGGCTCGACCCTCACCTTCACCGAGAACGACCCCGCACTCCTCCTCGAGCCCACCGGCTGGACCCTCACCGATGTGGACGACACCCAGATGGTGTCGGCCACCGTGCAGATCAGCGCAGGCCTGGGCAGCGGCGACACCCTCGCCGCCGGCACCCTGCCCGCCGGCTGGACCCAGAGCTACGACGCCGGCACCGGTACCCTGACCCTGTCAGGCACCGCCACCAACGTGGCCAATGTGCTCGCCGCCCTCGAAACCGTCCGTTACAGCAACGCCAGCGAGAGCCCCTCCACCACGCCGCGCACCATCAGCTGGCAGGTCCGGGACGCCAACAGCGACGCCGCCAGCAATGGCACGCAGCTGTCCAACATCCTCACCACCACCCTCAACGTGGTCGCCGTCCCCGACGCCCCGGTGGCGGTGGATGACGTCAACAGCATCACCGAGGGCGCTGCATCGGTAATCGGCAACGTCAAGCCCGGCACTCCGGGGCAAGACAGCGACCTGGACAACACCAACGCAGAGCTGGGCATCACCGGTATCCGCACCGGCACCGAGGCCGGCGGCGGCACCATGAGCCCCATCAGCGCCGGCACCACCAGCGCCGACGGCACCATCGTCACCGGCCTCTACGGCAGCCTGCGCATTGGCGCCGATGGCAGCTACACCTACACCCTCGACAACACCAATCCGGCCGTCAACGCCCTCAAGACCGGCGACACCCTCACCGAGATCTTCAGCTACACCCTGGCCGACCCCAGCGCCCTCACCGACATCGCCCAGCTCACCATCACCATCGACGGCGTCACCGACGGCGGCCCGTCCATCACCCCGGTCGATGGCAACGGCGCCGCCACGGGCGAGACCACCGTGTTCGAAGCGGGCCTCACCGCCGTGGCCGACACCAGCGAAACCGGCACCGGCAGCATCGCCCTGAGCGCCGACGACGGCCTGGACAGCATCCGCATCGATGGCACCCTGGTCACCCTGGCACAGATCAACGCCCTGGGCACCACCCCGGTCACCATCACCACCGGCAAGGGCGTGCTGACCCTCACCGGCTTCACGGCGAGCAGCACGGTGGGCGGCATCCCCACTGCCGGCACCCTCGACTACACCTACACCCTGACCGCCGACCAGACCACGCCGGGTGTCAATGAGAGTACCGACATCCTCGCCCTGGAGATCAACGATGCCGGCGGCACCGGCGCCAGCGGCACGCTAACGATCCGCATCGTCGATGACGAGCCCACCGCCAACGCCGACACCAACAGCGTGAATGAGGGCTTCACCACGGCCCCCACCACCACCAGCGGCAACGTCTTTGCGGCAGGCTCCAGCGGCGACGCCGCCGACCGCCTGGGCGCCGACGTCGTCCCGGGCCCGGTGACCCACGTCAGCTTCGGCGCCACCCCGGGCACCGTCGGTGCCCCTCTGGCCGGTGCCTACGGCAGCCTCACCCTGGCCGCCAACGGCAGCTACACCTACAGCCTCGACAACACCCACCCCACGGTGGCGGCCATGCGTGCCGGCGACACCCTGACCGAGGTGTTCACCTACACCATCACCGACAAGGACGGCGACGTCGCAACGACAACCCTGACCATCACCATCAACGGCCAGAACGATCCCCCCGTCGCCGTGGATGACGGCATCCTCGTCACCGCCGAAGACACCCCCCTGCGGGGCATCCCGGTTCTGTCCAACGACTCCGACCCGGAGAACGACCCGCTCACCGTCACCTCGGCCACCATCCCACCGGAGCAAGGCGCGGTCACCGTCAATCCGGACGGCACCCTGGACTTCATCCCCGCCCCCAACTTCCATGGCACGGCGGTGATCACTTACACCATCAGTGACGGCCATGGCGGCACCGACACGGCCACCGTGACCATCCAGATCACGCCCGTCGACGACGTCCCCATCGCCGTGGATGACGTGCTGGAGACCCAGGAGGACACGCCGCTGTCGGGCAGCCTCACCGGCAACGACACCCCGTCCGGCGACGGCGGCAACGTCTGGGCCAAGGCCACCAACCCGGCCCATGGCAGTGTGGTGGTCAACCCGGACGGCAGCTTCATCTACACCCCGAACCCCGACTACCACGGCCCCGACAGCTTCACCTACACCATCACCGATGCCGACGGCGACGTGTCCACCGCCACCGTCACCCTCACCGTCAAGCCGGTCAACGACCCGCCCACCGGCACCGACAAGACCGTCACCCTCAAGGATGGGCAGAACCGCCCCCTGAGCCCAGCCGACTTCGGCTACGCCGACCCCGACCAGGACCCGATGACCTCCGTGCGCATCGACACCCTGCCCCCCGACGCCCGCCTGCTCCTCGATGGCGTGCCCGTGGTGCCGGGCCAGGTCATCAGCATCGCCGACCTCAACGCCGGCAAGCTGGTGCTGGTGCCGGGCGCCGCCACCCGCACCCAGACCTTCGACTTCTCGGTGTTCGACGGCCAACTCTTCCAGGTCAGCCCCAACACCTTCACGGCGCTGGTCGAGTTCACCCCCGACGTGATCCTGCCCAAGCCCGAGGTCACACCGCCCGGCACCGGGCCGCAGCCGCTGTCACCGCTGGACTTCTACTCCCAGCCGTCGGAACAGCGCTGGCCGGTGCCGCGTCTGTTCCCGCCCTTCGTCCCCGCCCTGCACGTGCTGCCCGGCGTGGCCGACGTGGCCATCGAGCGGGGCATCGGCTCGGGCATCGTCGCCAACCTGGCAGACAGGGCAACGGTGGGTGAGGTGCGCAGCGCCCTCCTCGGCGACTACCTGGGTGACAGCCATGCGCTGTACGTGCAGCACGCCGTGCGTCATGAACCCATTGCCACCACCCACGCCCTCCACGTCCAGCACTCGGTACGCCTCAGCCAGGCCGAAGCGGAGATCGCCGATGCCCAAAGCAGCAGCCGCGGCAACACCGCCGCGGCCGGGGTGACCTCCCTGCTCGATCCGTTTGCCATCGGCGCCCCGACACCGGCCACTGACACCCCGGCGGTGCCCACAGCGGGCCCGGACACACCGCCCGCAGCCCACAGCGCCGCCCCGGTACGGCAGGCCGCCGAGGGCTTCAGCAGCCAGATTCGCAATGCCGCCTCCGACCTGCGGCCGCGTGCCGCCCAGACCAGCCGTAGCCCGCTGGCGCCCAGCGCCAAGCGTTGATCCAGGAAACCACCGACAATGACCTCCACGACCATGAAGCCGAACGCCATGAACGCCACCCGCCGCCTCGCCGCACTCCCCCGTCTCGGCGCCATTGCCGCCGCGCTTGTCCTCGCCGGTTGCTCCGTGACACCGACCCTCGTCAGCCAGGACGAAGTGAAGAACCGCATCAGCGCCGACAACGCTCAGATGTACGCCGACCAAGCTCCGATCGACGGTGCGGTGAGCCTCGACGAAGCCCTTGCCCGGGCCCTCAAGTACAACCTCGACTACCGCCTCAAGAAGATGGAATCGGCCCTGGCCTTCGGCCTGGCCGACTACTCCCGCTACGACATGCTGCCCCAAGTGCTGGCCACCGCCGGCTACCGGGCGCGCAACAACGACTCGGGCGGCACCAGCATCGGTATCGAAGACCGGCTCCAGTCCCTGCGCCCCTCCACCTCCGAAGAACGCCGCCACTGGCTGGCCGGCGCCGAGTTTTCGTGGAACCTGCTCGACTTCGGCGTCTCCTACTACCGCGCCCGCCAGCAGGCCGACCAGTTCCTGATCGCCGAAGAGCGGCGTCGCAAGGTCGTGCAGAACATGCTCCAGGACGTCCGCGCCGCCTACTGGCGAGCCCTGGGCGCCCAGCGCCTGTCCGCCCAGGCCGAGGAAGTCCTGAAGCGTGCCAACGACGCCCTCCAGCGCTCCCGCGAGGCCGAGAGCCAGCGCATCATCCCGCCGGTCCAGGCCCTCAACTACCAGCGCGCCCTGCTCGACGCCACCTCCCTGCTCAACCTGCGCCGCCAGGATCTCGAATACGCCAAGCGCGAACTGGCCGCCCTCATGAACGTACCGCCGGGCACCTCCTTCACCGTCGCCGACAATCGGGAAGCCCCGCTGCCCCAGGTTCCCGCCGACGTCCGTGCCCTCGAAGACCTGGCCCTTGCCCAGCGCCCCGAACTGCGCGAGGAAGACCTGCGCAAGCGCATCACCGGCGACGAGGCCCGCAAGCAGCTCCTGTCCATGCTGCCGGGCGTCACCTTTGACGTCGGCCCCCAGTACGACTCCAACAAGTATCTCTACAACGAAGGCTGGATCCAGGGCGGGCTGCGCATGTCCTGGAACCTGATGCGCCTCGCCGCCCTGCCGTCCCTCGAGAAAGCCCAGGACAAGCAGGTCAAGACCGATGAAGCCCGTCGCATGGCCCTGGCCATGGCCATCCTGACCCAGGTCCGCGTCGGCGTTGAACGTTATCGCCTGGCCATGACCGACCTGCAGATCGCCGACACCAGCGCCCAGGTGGACCAGCGCCTCGCCGACTACGCCAAGGCCTCCGTCACCGCCCGCCTCGACAGCGACCTGGAAGCCGTACGCACCCAGACCCGCGCCCTGCTCGGCAACTACCAACGCGCCAATGCCTACGCCAATGCCCAGATCGCCTACGGCCGCATCTACAACTCCGTGGGCCTCGACCCCCTGCCCGACAACTTCGAGCAGGACGATCTGAAGACCCTCAGCGGCCGCATCAGCGAGCATCTGCGCAAGGCCGAGAAGGACGCCTTTGCCCTCGCCACCCCGGTTGGCAACGTCGCGGAGGCCAAGTGAGCCTCAGCCGTCTTCTGTTCCTCGGCCTGGCCGTGGCCGGCGCCCAGCCGGCTGCCGCCCAGACGCCGCCCGCACCCCGGGCTGCGGCTGCGGCCGCTGCGCCCACGGCAGCCCCGGCCGGCGACACCATCCGCGTCCTCCTCACACCCGACCGGGAAACCACGCTGGCCAGCCCCATCCCGGGGCGTATCCGGACCCTCAACACCTCCCTCGGCTCCAATTTCGGTGCCGGGCAGGTGCTGATCGGCCTGGAGTGCGACGAGCCCAATGCCCGGCTGCGTATCGCCAAGGCCGAGCTGGCCTCGGCGGTCGAACAACTGGATGCAAAAAAACGCATGCAGGCCCTGCAGCAGGCCGGTGACGTGGAGATCAACCTGGCGGTCAGCGCCGCCGAAAAGGCCCGCGCCCAGGTCGCCCTGCAGCAGGCCCAGGTCAGCCAGTGCAGCATCACGGCCCCCTGGTCCGGCCGCACGGCCAAGGTGCATGTGCGCAGCCACATGAGCGTCACGGCCGGTCAGCCCCTGGTGGATCTGGTCAAGGCCGGCCCGCTCAAGCTGCGTCTCAACGCGCCCTCGCGCTGGCTGGGTCAGCTCAAGACCGGGCTCACCTTCGAGGTCGCCATCGAAGAGACCGGCAAGCGTTACCCCGCCCGGGTCAGCGCGGTCAACAGCCGGGTGGATTCGGTGAGCCAGACCGTCGAGCTCGAAGCCACCCTGGCGGGCAGCTACCCGGAGCTGCTCCCCGGCATGAGCGGCACGGCCATTTTTCCAGCCCGCTGAACCGTGGCAGCACCCGACACAGCGCCCGCCCGGCTGAATCAGCCGGTCCTCGAAACCCTGCTGCACCTGGAAGGCCGCGCCCGGGCGGCCACCAGCCTGACGCCCCTCGGCTTCACACTGACCAACGAAAGCCTGGCGCTCTTCCCCTACCGCCAGGCGGCCCTGTTCCTCAGCGACGCCTTCGGCAGCCTGCGTCTCTCAGCTGCGTCGGGCCTGGTGTCGGTGGCCGAGGACTCCCCCTACACCACCTGGCTGTCCCGCTATGTGCGCAGCCTGCCCGCCCTCGACACCCCCACCCCCCTCAACCTGGCCGACGCGCCGGATGACATCGCCGACGGCTGGGCCGAATGGCTCCCCGCCCACCTGCTCGCCGTTCCCCTGAGCGCGCCGGACGGCACACAGGTCGGGCTCGCCGTGTACGCCCGGGAGCAACCCTGGCTGGACGACGAGACCGAACTTGTCGCGCGCCTGCATGCGAGCTACGGCTATTGCGTCTGGGCCCTGTCACACAAGCACACCACCCTCCTCGACCGCCTCGGGCAATGGCGTCGGACCCGGGCCGCACGCTGGACAGCCCTTGCCCTGGCCGCCAGCCTGCTGATCCCGGTGCGCCTGTCCACCCTGGCCCCCGCAGAAGTCGTGGCCCTCCACGCGCCGGCCGTCGCCGCGCCCCAGGATGGGGTCATCAAGACTTTCCACGTGCAGCCCAATGTGCCGGTGAAAGCTGGCCAGCCGCTGTTCTCCCTGGACGACACCACCCTCGCCAATCGTCGCGAGGTGGCCCTCAAGGCACTGGCCATCGCCCAGGCCGACGCGCTGGTGGCCCAGCAGAAGGCCTTCGACGACACCCGCAGCAAGGCCGAGATGGCCGCCGCCCAGGGCCGCGTGAAGGAGAAGGAAGCCGAACTGGCCGCCATCACCGAACTGCTCGGGCGCATCGAGGTGCGGGCTGAACGGGACGGGATCGCAGTGTTTGGCGACCCCAATGACTGGCTCGGCCGGCCCGTGCAGACCGGGGAGCGGGTCATGCAGCTGGCTGACCCCAGCGACGCGGGCGTGCTGGTGTGGCTGCCGGTGGGCGATGCCCTCAACCTCGAAGCCGGCGCCCCCCTGCGGCTGTTCCTGCACACCCAGCCCCTCTCGCCTCTGGATGGCGAACTGCTGCAGACCAGCTACCAGGCCGTGACCAGCCCCGACGGGCTTGCGTCCTACCGCCTGCGCGGGCGCTTCACCGGCAACGAAACACCCCGCATCGGCCTCAAGGGCACGGCCCGGGTCTCGGGTGACTGGGCGCCACTGGCCTACTACGTGATGCGGCGCCCCCTGGCCAGCCTGCGGGAATGGACCGGTCTGTGACGCCCCTGCTGCCACCCCTGCGGGAAGAACTGCGCCTGCTGCCCGCCGCCGCCAACGGCGATGGCTCGCCGGCATGGATGATCCACGACCCGGTGTGCAACCGCTTCTACCGCATCGGCTGGCTGGATTTCGAGATGCTCGCCCGCTGGGGTCTCGGCTCACCGGCCGCAGTCGTCCAGTCCATCCAGGCAGAAACCACGCTGGCACCGGACGACACCGATCTGGATGCCCTCACCCGCTTCCTCGAGCGCCACAGCCTGCTGCGCATTGCCACACCGGCGGGCGTCCGCAATCTGGCCGAGCGGGCGTCACGCCAGCAGGAGTCCGTGTTCACCTGGCTGCTCCACCATTACCTGTTCTTCCGCCTGCCCCTGGCCCGCCCCCAAGACTGGCTGGGGCGCATCGCCCCTCGCCTCGACTGGCTCTACCAGCCCGCCACGGCAGTTCTGATCGCCCTGCTGAGCCTGGCCGGGCTGCTCCTGGCCGGCCGTCAGTGGGACAGCTTCCGCACCAGTTTCGTGGACAACCTGAGCACCGGCGGCCTCATCGGCTTTGCTCTGGCCCTGACCTGCGCCAAGGCCCTGCACGAGTTCGGCCATGCCCTCACGGCCACGCGCTACGGCGTGCGGGTGGCCCACATGGGCGTGGCGATGGTCGTGCTGTGGCCCATGCTGTACACCGATACCAGCGAGAGCTGGAAGCTCGCCAATCCCCGCCAGCGCCTGGCCATCGCCAGCGCCGGCATGCTGGCCGAGCTGGCCCTGGCCGGTCTGGCCACCCTGGCCTGGAGCCTGGTGCCGGATGGCCCCCTGCGCAGCGCCCTGTTCTTCCTCGCCACCACCAGCTGGGTGCTCACCCTGGCGGTAAATGCCAGCCCCTTCATGCGCTTCGACGGCTATTTCATCCTGGCCGATCTGCTCGACATGCCGAATCTGCATGAGCGCGCCGGCAACCTGGCCCGCACCTGGCTGCGGCGCCACGTGGCCGGGCTTGACGAGCCCTGGCCCGAACGCCTTCCGCCGGGGCAGCACAGAGGGCTGATCGCCTTTGCCCTGATCACCTGGCTGTATCGCCTGGGGGTGTTCATCGGCATTGCGGTGGCGGTGTATTACATGTTCTTCAAGGCGCTGGGCATCCTGCTTTTCCTGGTGGAGATCGGCTGGTTCGTGGTCCGTCCCTTGATGACCGAACTGCGGGAATGGCGCAGCCGCCGGGGCGACATCCCCGCTAACCGCAAGCGCGGGGCGCTGATTGCTGCGCTCCTGCTGATCCTTGCGGGCCTGATTCCCTGGCCGGGCAGCCTGAGCGGCACCGGCTGGCTCCACGCCGAACGCCAGCACACCGTTCACGCCCCTCTGGCTGGCCGCCTGGTCCGGCTGGCCACGGCCGGCCCGGTCACTGCCGGTCAATTGCTGTTTGAAGTGGAATCTCCCGAGCTCCAGCTCTCGGCCCGGCGTGCCGATGGCCAGCGGGAAAGCAGCGAGCGGGAACTTGCCGGCTTGAGTGGCCTGCCGGATGGGGAGCAACGGCGCGCCCAGTTGCAGGGCCAGCACGACAAATACGCCGCTGAAGCCGGCGCCTTCCGCGACGAAGCGGCCCGGCTGCAGCTCGCCGCGCCGTTCAAGGGTCAGCTGGTGGACGTGGACACGGGCCTCGCCCCCGGTGTCTGGGTGGCACCACGCCAGCCGCTGGCGGTGGTGATCGATCCGGAAAGTTGGGTGGTCGAAGCCTTCATTCCGGAAGCCGACGTGGACCGCATCCGCCCCGGCGACGCCGCCCGCTTCCACCCTGCCGGCCAGCCCTTCGGCATACTGCAGGGCAAGGTGGTGGAGATTGATTCGACCCGCAGCACAAGCCTGCCCCACCCGGCCCTCGATGCGGCAGCCGGCGGCCCGATCCCCACCTTGCCGAGCCAGCAACAGGGCGCGGCTGCCGGCCGGAGCCCCCGGGAATCCCTTTACCGGGTACGCATCCTGCTGAGCGAAGCGCCCGCACGCCAGCGCATCGCCATCGGTGAAGTGCGCATTGCCGGCGACGGGCGCGCGTGGCTGCCCACCGCCATCAACCGGATCCTTGCGTTAGGGGTGCGGGAGCTGGGCTTCTGATCTGCCGGGCAACGGACCGCCCGGTGCAATCCTGGTTCAGAGGGCGCGGCGCTCCACCAGCGCCTGGGCGATGGTGCCCGTATCGGTATGCTCGAGCTCGCCGCCCACGGGGATGCCCCGGGCAATACGGCTGACCCGGATACCCCGGCTGCGCAGGAGCTCGGAGATCATGTGGGCGGTGGCCTCGCCCTCATTGGTGAAGTTGGTGGCCAGAATCACTTCCTGAACCGCGCCATCGCAAGCACGCGCCAGAAACTTCTCCAGGCCCAGCTCCCGGGGGCCGATCCCGTCCAAGGGGGAAAGGCGGCCCATCAGCACGTAATACATGCCGTGGTAGCTGTGGGTCTGCTCCAGCATGGCCAGATCGGACGGCATCTCGACCACGCAGAGCTGGCTGGCGTCACGCTGTGGATTGGCACACCGGCTACAGACGTCTTCTTCACAGAAGGTATTGCAGCGGGAACAATGCCGCAGCACCTCCAGCGCATGGCCCAGGGCTGTAGCCAGGCGCGCAGCGCCGCGCTGATCGCGCTGCAGCAGGTGAAAGGCCATCCGCTGGGCGGATTTGGGCCCGACACCCGGCAGGCAGCGCAGGGCTTCAATCAGCACATCGAGGCTTGAGGGCGAACTCATGAAGCCTGTCGGCCGACGATCAGAACGGCAGCTTGAAGCCGGGGGGCAGATTGAGCCCGGAGGTGAAACCGGCCATCTTTTCCTGGGTGGTCGACTCGACGCGACGCACCGCATCGTTGACCGCCGCGGCGATCAGGTCTTCGAGCATCTCCTTGTCGTCCATCACCGACGGATCGATGGTGACGCGACGCACATCGTGCTTGCAGGTCATGGTGATCTTGACCATGCCGGCGCCAGACTGCCCCTCGACTTCGATGCCGCCCAGGCTGTCCTGCATTTTCTTCATGTTGTCCTGCATTTGCTGGGCCTGTTTCATGAGGCCAGCGATGCCGCCTTTCATCATGGTGATGCTCTCCGGATAAGGGTTAGAGGGGTTTGACCGACGCTGTCTCCAGCGTCGCATCGAAGCGTTCGATCAATTCGCGAACAAAGGGATCCTGCTCAAGGGCGGCCAGGGCAGCGGCATGGCGCTCGGCCTTCTCGGCCTGATTGCGCTGGGCCGGGGTCTCGGTGGCGATCTCGCCGACCTCGATACTCACCCGCACCGGACGCCCGAAGTGATTCGACAAAGCCTCCTGCAGCTTCTCGGCGCCATTCTTGTTGATCTGCAGCAGATGACGCTGATCGCTGGCGAGGCGCAGACGGAAGCAATTGTCCTCGACACCCAGCAATTCGCTGTGCTGGGCCAGTTGGAGGTTGAAGCCTCCCAGCCCAACTTGCTCCTGCAGGGCATGCCAGTCCACGGAGCCGCTAACCAGCTCCCGGGCTGCGGGCGGCTCCGCAACGGCAAGAGACGGCTCAACCGGCGGGGGAAGCTGAACGGGCTCCACGGGCAGTGGCTCCGGCGCAGGCACGTCAACACGGGGCTGCACGACAGGTGCAGGGCGCGCGGCGGGAAGTTCATGGGCCTCGGGCGGCAGATCTTCCCACGGAGGCACGCTGCTGCCGTGTTCCGGCGTAGCCGCCTGTGACGGTTGCGGCGGAGGAGGCGGGCTGGGCGTCGCGACAACCGCCTCACGGACAGGCGCAGAGAGCGTGGCCACCTCGGGCAAGGGCGGAGACACCGCAGCAACGGGAGCAACGGAAACCACCTGCGGCGCAACGCGCGCGGGCGTCACCTCGCTCGGCGAGGTGGGTGCGGCAGGCAGGCGGGGGGAAGGAGGAATCGCCCGGGCCTGACCGCTTCCGCCTCCGGCAGCCATCACCCCCCCCAGCGCTGCGGGCTGCTCCGGTCGGAAGGCAAACAGGCGCAACAGGGTCATCGAGAAACCCGTCGCCTCGTCAGGAGCCAGAGGTAATTCTTCCCGGCCGTGGATGACGATCTGGTAGGCGAGCTGCAGGAACTCGGGGTCGAAGGCCTGGGCATAGGGCGCCAGCCGTGCCGCCTCGAACTCGTCGGAAAGCGCCGACGGAGCGAGCTGCAACAGGGCGATCCGGTGCAGCAGACCCGCCAGGGATTGCAGGGCGGAGTCGAAGGACAGACTCCGCGCCTCCATGCCATCGGCAGCGGCCATCAGGGCCTGGACATCATTGTTCTGCAGGGACTGGAGCACTGCGTGGAGATGATCGTCACCGACAGTGCCGAGCATGTCCTGCACCGCCTGCTCCTCCACCCTGCCCGCGCCGTGGGCGATGGCCTGATCGAGCAGCGACAGGGAGTCCCGCATTGACCCGCTGGCCGCCTTGGCGATATGGCGCAGGGCGCCGGGCTCAAAGGGCACCGCCTCAGCTTCGAGGAGCCGGGTCAGGTGACTGACGATATGCCCAGGGGGCATCTGCTTGAGATTGAACTGGAGGCACCGGGACAGCACGGTGACCGGGATCTTCTGCGGATCGGTGGTGGCGATGATGAACTTGACGTGCTCGGGGGGCTCCTCGAGGGTCTTCAGCATGGCGTTGAAGGCATGCCCGGTAAGCATGTGCACTTCATCGATCATGTAGACCTTGTAACGCCCCTGGACCGGCGCATACACCGCCTGGTCCAGCAGCGCCGCCATGTCATCCACCCCACGGTTCGACGCCGCATCCATCTCCACGTAGTCGGGAAAACGATCGGCATCGATGGCGGTACACGCCGAACATTGATTGCAGGGTGTCGCGGTGACACCGGTCTCACAGTTCAGCGCCTTGGCCAGGATGCGGGAGATGGTGGTCTTGCCGACACCACGCGTACCGGTGAAGAGGTAGGCATGATGCAGGCGCCCCGTCTGCAGGGCATGGGTCAGCGCCCGGACAACGTGCTCCTGCCCGACGAGCGTCTCGAAACTGCGCGGGCGCCACTTTCGGGCAAGTACTTGGTAAGCCATGGAGGAATTCTAACAGGCCCGACCTGCGTGCCGGCGGACGGAGCGCAACAACGCTGAACGAAAAAAGGGGCGCCAACCTGGACGCCCCTTTTGGGAATTGGGGTGGCGAGCCTGACCCCCGGCACTTGCAGGAAACGGCTGTGGCTGCTGCCTTCCGGCCCTGACCAGGTTCACCGCGCTGCAATGCGGGGAGACCCGCCACGGCCGGCATTCTAGCAGCTTGGCCGGCGCGGCGCCTATTCCTTTTGCGCCATTTCCAGCGCGATGGGCAAACGAATCTCCACCATCAGCCCACCACCATCCCGATTGACAGCGACTATCGTCCCACCATGCACAAGCACCGCGCGACGGGCGATCGCCAACCCGAGGCCGAAACCGTCGGCCCCACCGACATTGCCCGCGCGATAAAACGGCTCGAACATCAACCCCAGCTCGGCCGCCGGCACTCCAGGGCCCCGATCCCCGACGCGCAGGACGAACACATCACCTTCACGAAGCGCACGCACCTCCACACAGGATCCATCTGCGGTGTACTTCACTGCGTTGCGGATGACGTTCTCGAAGGCCCGCTGAATCAGCTCTCCCCATACCATCGTCTCCGCCTCACCCGGCCCCTCGAAGTTCACCTCACGACCGAGCGCCCGTGCCTCAAAGCGCGCATCGTCGGCAATCGCCGCCGCCAGATCAATCAAGTCGACAGATTCCAGAGGCGCATCGCTCCTCCCCGAATCAAGTCGCGCCAGGGTAAGCAGCTGCCCCACGAGCTCATCAAGGCGAACAGCCTCCCGCTCAATGCGGCCCAGCGTGGCATCCAAACGTGCTGGATCCTGACGCACCAGCCCAATGGCCGCCTGGAGGCGGGCCAGCGGCGAACGCAATTCGTGGGATACGTCATGAAGCAAGCGACGCTGGGAGCCGATCAGGGCCTGTACCTGGCGTGCCATTCGGTCGAAGTCCTCGGCAAGATCCGCAACCTCATCGCGACGACTACCCAGCAACGGCCGCACCCGCGCATCAAGCTGCCCCTCGGCTACAGCCCCCAAGGCCCACCGGAGACTGCGGATGGGCTTGGACAGATACCAGGCCAACAAGGCGCTGAAGAGGACACTGGCAACAAGACCCACGACAATTGGCCACCACGGGCTTGGCGGAAGCGGACCTCGCCGCCCGAAAGGAGGACGACGCTCGCCGGGCGGCGGCCCAAAGACCTTGCCCGGCTCCTTTGCCACGACCGGCATGAAAAGGAGCCATGTAGTCCCAGCGCCCCCGGCCCACAGCCGGGCGCCCCGCCTTGGGCTATCCGACAACGCCCAGGCACGCGCCTGAGCTTCGACAGCAGGATCGACATGGCGCCCGAGAAGCTCCCTGCCCGCAGCATCCACGGCAAACACCGGCGAGGCGCGCTCTTCCTCCCCGACATCCGCCAGAAAGTCCCGTAAAGCAGCCTCCCCCCCACGCCCCAGCACAGCCACGGCGGCCTTCAAACTGAAGGTCACACGCGGCCCAGCCAGCAACAGACGGTCTTCTTCACCGGCAAGGAGCTCCCGCTCGGACTGCTGATGCCACCAGACAGCGCTACCAACACCACCGCCAGCAAGCAGTAGCGCCAGCCAGAACGCAAAGAAAAATTTCCAGAAGAGGCGCCCAAGCCTCATTCGCGTATCAACTGGTAGCCCAGCCCCCTCACCGTTTCTATCCACGGGCGCCCGTCTGAGCGGGGGCCGAGCTTATGCCTGATGCTCGAGAGATGGACATCGATACTCCGATCAAACCGGGCGAGGGGCCGTCCCAGTCCCTGCTCGGACAACTCGCCCTTGCTGACGACCCGCCCGGCACTGCGTGCCAGTATTTCAAGCAGGTTGTACTCGGTGCTGGTAAGTCCCAGTTCCTTGCCATGCCAATGGGTACGGCGCATCTGGGGCCACATGACGAGCGGACCGACGGCCAGCGTGCTCCCTTCGGACTCAACATTGATCGAAGCATCCTGGGTGCGCCTCAGGATTGCCCTGATTCGCGCAACAAGCTCCCGCGGCGTACAGGGTTTCGGAACATAGTCATCGGCCCCCAGCTCAAGCCCCACGATCCGATCGACGTCATCCCCCCTCGCCGTCAGCATCAAAACCGGGATCCGACTCTGCCCCCTGATCCTGCGCAGCGCCTCAATGCCCCCCACGCTGGGCATCATCACATCGAGCACAACAATGCTGTAAGCACCAGATAGAGCGGCACTCACTCCTGCCTCCCCATCGTGGACGATATCGACGTCAAAGCCCTCCCGTGCGATGTACTCGCTCAACATGGACGACAACTCGATATCGTCATCAACCAACAACACCTTGCCCATCAGTCCACAGCCTCCCAAGTATCACGCCTTGGAATGATAAGAGAGCCCCAGCCTCCGCTTGAAACACAAACCACGGTTTAACCGGGCTTTACTCACCTTAACCCCCGAGAGACCTTGGAGCCAGTCCCGGGCTCTTTCCCGCAGTTCACGACTTTACTGAGCTTTACCGCAGGATAACGGTGCTTTACGCCATCAACCGGACAATCACTCAAACAGGAAAAGAACTCAACCTGGCAACCTCCCTTTAACCAGACTGAATCGCCCCGGGTTTCGCGGAGGCCGTTTGGTTTTAGTCAGGCCAACACAGCCTGACCGGTTTGGCTGCGGTAAT
>NZ_JAKLLN010000099.1:380-772 GCF_023150065.1 Zoogloea sp. | reverse complement strand
GTAGTGGCCGAAGGTCAACAGGCACTGGTGGATGACATCGACCGCGTACTTCGGCCCCATCCACTTGCACATCGCCGCCTCCTTCGTGTGCGGCAGGCCGGCGTCGCGCAGCGCCAGCGTGTGGATGCAGAGCTGGCGGATCGCCTCGATCGACTCGAGGCGGTCTACGCGGGCGGCGAGGCTGGCGTCGGTCATCGCGGCGCCGCTCACAGGAAGCTCATGCCGCCGTTCACGGCGAGGTTCTGGCCGGTGACGAAGCCGGCCTCGTCGCTGGCCAGGAACACGGCGGCGGCGGCGATCTCCGCCGGCTCGCCCATGCGGCCCAGCGGAATGGCGCGGATCATGGCCTGGGTCCATTCGTCGGGGATGCCGGCCATCATCGGGGTGTTGGT
>NZ_JAKLLN010000099.1:0-370 GCF_023150065.1 Zoogloea sp. | reverse complement strand
AACTGCCCGATCGGGCGGCCGAACGCCTCGCGCTCCTTCGTGTACGCCCAGGCCTCGTCAAGGCTCGCCTGCGCCGCGCCGCAGGCCTGCAGGCCGATCAGCGCCCGGCTGTAGTCGAAGCCCTGCATCACCTGCGTGAAGCCCTTGCCCTCGTCGCCGAGCATGTGGTCGGCCGGCACGCGCACGTCGTCGAAGAAGACCTGGCCGCGGCCGATGACGGCGCTGCCCAGGTCATCGAACTTCAGCGTCTGGATGCCCGGCGTCTGCGCGGGGATGAAGAAGGCGCTGACGCCCTTGGCCCCCTGCTCCGGCGTGCCGGTGCGCGCGAAGATCAGGTACGCATCGGCGCGGTCGGCGAAGGTGATGCTGG
>NZ_JAKLLN010000098.1 GCF_023150065.1 Zoogloea sp. | reverse complement strand
GTTGACGCGCAGCATCCGGCCCCCGGCATCGATCACCGCGAGGCCATCGCCGCTGGAATCCCACACCTGGCGGAAGCACGCCTCGCTGCTGGCGCGGGCGGCCTCGGCGCGGCGCAGGTCGGTGATGTCGGTGAAGCTGAGCACGGCCCCGGCGCAGGCGCCGTCCTCGTCGTGGTAGGGGTCGATCTGCAGCAGGTAGTGCAGGCCGCGTTGGTGCACGTGCTCGACCCGCGAGTCGTTGTCGGTGACGACCGCGGTGATCCATTCCCGCAGGTCGGGCAGGTCGAGGTGGCAGGGCACCCGGTACAGCGATTGCCCGATGTCGTCGGGCAACAGGCCGAAGACCCGCCCGGCCAGCGGGTTGAAGCGGCTCACCCGGCCGTCGCCCTCGACCACCACCAGCCCGGTGCGGATGGAGTTCTGGATGTTGCCGAGGGTGGCGTTGAGGCGGCCGTACTCCTGCGACTTGCGGCGCAGTTCGGCGTTGAGGGACGAGAGCTCCTCGTTGGAGGCCTGCAGCTCCTCGTTGGCGGCCTGCAGCTCCTCGCTGGCCAGCTGCAGCTCTTCGTTGAGGGACTGGTATTCCTCGTTGGAGGCTTCCATCTGCTCGATCACCGCCTGCAGGTGCTCGCGGGTGTCGGCGAGCTCCTGGCGCAGGCGGGCGATCTCGTCGGCCGCATCGACCGGCGCGAGGGCCTCGGTCGCCCCCGGAGGGTGCGCCGACGGGCCCGCCGGGGCCTCCTCGAAGCTGATCAGCATCGCCGTCAGCGGGTCGTC
>NZ_JAKLLN010000097.1 GCF_023150065.1 Zoogloea sp. | reverse complement strand
TCCGGCACGTGGTCAAGACGGTCGTGATCTTCGCGGACAACGACGCCCCGGACGAGCTTGGCCGGCGCGCCGGCAACGAAGCCGCGCACGCGCTCAAGGAGCGTCTGCGCGCGCAGGGGTTTCGCTCCTATGTGGTCATGCCCGCGGGCACCCGCTACGATTTCAACGACATCCTGAAGAACAAGGCCCAGTCAGGCGCTTTGCGCCAGACAGCGGCCGCGCTCGAGCCGCAATATCAATAGAGCAGCGCCCCGGCGACCGCAAGGTCTCCGGGGCGTTGTCGTTGTGCGCCCAGCATGGGCGCGATCTTCGGGGTGCAAGTCCCCGGCCGAGCTGGCCACAGCGAGGCAAGTGAAGCGCAACTGCGTGAGGGCGACCGAGCGTGGGGAGGAAGCGTGGAGCGTAAACCGTGAGCCGAGGTACACGAACCGCATCTGAGGCGGCGCCGGCCAGGGCGAGCAGGCAACGAACTGCGAAGCTCTCGTGGCCAAGGGCCAGGCGACGTAAATGCGGCGGTTGTGCGGTGAAGGATCGCGAGCAGTCAGCAGACGCCGTATTAGCCGCGGGCAGGCCGATGAGGCCGTACACCCCGGCGAAGGGCTGAACGAGAAGGACAGTCACGAGACATGTCGCTTGGCGGGGCATTGCATCAGAAGCCTGGGCAACCGGGGCGTACGGGGGACGGACGTGGTGAAGCCGCGTCTGAAGCCGTGAGTGATGAAGCCACGCTGGCACGGCATGCACAAACGGACTGGGGGGCCGACGACCTGCTGGGGCAGGC
>NZ_JAKLLN010000096.1 GCF_023150065.1 Zoogloea sp. | reverse complement strand
CACCCCGGACGCGCCTTCGCCGAGGATGCCGTCCGTCGCCAGCGCCGCCCACGGCACCGGCCGGGTGTGGGCCTCGGCCTGCCAGGCGGCGTCGAGCGTTGCGCAGAACGGGTTGCCGGCGTAGGCCAGCCAGGTCAGCCGGGGCAGATCGAGCAGCCAGTCGGGGAAGGCGGCGATGCGGTTGGCGGCGATGCGCAGCAGCTCCAGCGACGTGCACGCCGCCATCTCCGGCGGCAACTCGGTGAGCCGGTTGCCCGCCAGCGCCAGCTTGCGCAGCCCGGTGCACCGGCCGATGCCGGCGGGCAGGGTTTCGATGCGGTTGTCGGTGAGGATCAGCCAGCGCAGGGCGGGCGGCAGGGCGGCGTCCGGCACCGTGTGCAGACGGCACGACTTGAAGCCGATCATCTGCAGCGCGGGGCAGCGGCCCAGCACCTCGGGCAGCACCTCGAAAGGGTTGCCCGAGCAGAACAGCACCCGCAGCCGGGTGAGCCGCGGCAGGTCGTCCGGCAGGGTGGTGAGTTCATTGCCCGCCAGATCGAGGATCTCCAGCGTATCGGCGAGCTCGAAGATCTCCCGCGGGAAATCGCGCAGGCCACAGGCGAGCTTGAGGTGACGGGCGCCGGCGAGCGCGCCGGAACGCAGCTGTTCGAGGGTGTGCATCGGGGCAGAGGATGACGTCGTAGTGGGCGAGGGGCGATTCTAGCGGTCAGCCGGTTACCAGACGCTCGACAATTGCCCACATCCGGCGCCGGGGGCGCTCCGTTCAGACCCCCTGGCCGACCAGCTT
>NZ_JAKLLN010000095.1 GCF_023150065.1 Zoogloea sp. | reverse complement strand
ATGAGGCCGGCGGCGAGGCTCACGTCGCGGCTGATGAGCCGGCCGACCATGAACATGTCGGGTTCGTCCCGGTGCATCTCGTGGCGGATGCGGTCGATGATCTGCGGCCGCGGCGGGATGTCGATGTCGCGGATCGAGCGCTCCAGCAGCGCGTCCACTGGCGGATGGGCGGGTTGGGTCGGGTTCGTCATGGTGTGTTCCTTTGCTCAAGCCAGGCCAGCAAGGCTTCTTCGTTCATCGGCCGGGCCCAGATGAAGCCCTGGATGGCGTCCACCTCGGCGTCGTGGAGCGCGGCGAGCTGCTCCGGCGTCTCGACCCCTTCGGCCACCATCACCATGCCCAGCTCCCGGGCCAGCCTCGACATGGCACGCACCACCGCGTAGGCGCGCCGGTCGTCGGGCAGCACCTGCACGAAGGAACGGTCGAGCTTGAGCTTGGTGGCCGGCAGATCCTTCAGGCACGACAGGCTGGAATAGCCCGTGCCGAAGTCGTCGATGGCGAGGCCGACGCCGGTCTCCCGGGCGCGGCGCAGGTTCTGCTGGACGACGTCGGATTCGTCCATCACCAGCGATTCGGTCAGCTCCAGCTCGATCAGGGCCGGATCGACGTTGGCGCAGATCAGCGCGCCGTGCAGCGCCGGCAGGAAGGTCGGCGAGGTGAGCTGGGCCCGCGACACGTTGATCGCCACCTTGGTCGGGCGGCCGGCGTGGCACAGGCGGGCGGCGAAGCGGGTGCCCTGGAGCAGGCTCCATTCGCCCAGGCGCACGATCAGGCCGGTCTTCTCGGCC
>NZ_JAKLLN010000094.1:367-795 GCF_023150065.1 Zoogloea sp. | reverse complement strand
CGGGCCCGACTCCCGAACCGTGAAAAATGGCCCGGCTGCCCCCGCGAGCCTCGCCCCGGCCTGCCCGTCGAGAGGCCTGGATTCCAGCCGTCGTGGCGGGCCTGAGGGGCGCCGTCAGCCCGGCTTCAGGTCGGCAAGCGCCCCTTCCCGGACCAATCCCTTTGCTCCCGGCGCAGTGCCCGGCACCGGCCGAAACGGCACGCAGCCCCCTCTGCGCAGAGGCGCACCTGCAAACCACGTCACGAAACCGCGCACGGCCGCTTTAGGCTTGTCGCATTTTTGTGTTAATGTGTTTCGCAATTCAAAGGCAAACTGCAGGTAACTGCAGGACGCAAAGCCACGGGTCCTTCAAGCAAGGATGGCCGGGTTGCCCGACACGACTCCCGTGCCGGTTCTCGACGCGCTCTGCGTATGCCCTTGGGACACCC
>NZ_JAKLLN010000094.1:0-357 GCF_023150065.1 Zoogloea sp. | reverse complement strand
CGAAGAGAAACCCCATGACGATTCAGATCCCTGCCAGCGCGCGCGCCGTCCTCGCCCTACCGGCCCTTGCAGCCGCGCTCGTCCTCGGCGGCTGCCTGGCCACCACGCCGCCCATCCTCAACGCCAGCGGGCAGCCGGTGAAGTTCGTCCAGCCCATCCTCGGCAAGGCCGCCATGGCGGACGCCAAGTACGTGCTCATCGAGAAGAGCATCGCCGACGGCAAGTATCAGCTCGTCAGCATGTCGGCAACGCGCCAGCCGATCACCAACGCCCGCCAGGAACGCATCGCCTTCAACCGCGACCTGACCGGCTTTGCCCCCGACTTCACCGACTACAGCTTCCAGACCTACACCGACG
>NZ_JAKLLN010000093.1 GCF_023150065.1 Zoogloea sp. | reverse complement strand
GTTCGCGAATAGCAAATAACAGATAACGAATGCCGAAGGACGGGATGGGACTGAAACCCCAGGCTCTGTTGGTCTTGCTGAAAGTGGCGGCGCATTCACGCCGCGCCGCCCCCGCCTCAGCACACAGGCGGGCAGCGCTCCGCCGCCTCGGCGCCCGCCGGGTGGCCCGGGGTTTCAGCGGGGTTTCGGCCATCCGGCTCGAACCTTTCCAGGCGGTAGCCGCTGCCGTAGGCGGAGGCGAGGCGGAAGCCCTGGGCGTCGGTGAGCTGCAGCTTGCGGCGCAGGCGGCTGATGTGGGTGTCGATGGTGCGGGTCGATTGGGTGTGCTGGCCGCGCCAGACGGCGTCGAGCAGGTGGCCCCGCGAGAAGATGCGGCCGAGGTGCTGGAACAGGAAGACGGCCAGCTCGAACTCCTTGTCGGTCAGCATCACCTCGCGGCCGTCGAGGTGGCAGCGGCGGGTTTCGAGGTCGAAGAAGTAGGGCGGGTGATCGAGGCTGGGCTGGTAGCGCAGGGGCTGGCGGCGGCGCAGCACGGCGTCGATCCGGGCGGCGATCTCGCGGTTGCCCACGCCGCGGCGGATGAAGTCGTCGGCGCCGAGGGCCAGGGCGTCGGCGAGCCGGTGTTCGTCGTCGCTGCAGTGGATGAAGATCAGCGCGGTGTCTTCGCCGGCCAGCGTGAACAGGCGGTCGACGAAGGGGCGCATGTCGCTGGCCAGCAGCGTTTCGTCGAGCAGGATCAGGTCGAAGCTCTCCCGGCCGAGCTCCCGCAGCAGGCCCGGACGGGAGTTGTAAACGTGCACGGCGTGCCCCGC
>NZ_JAKLLN010000092.1 GCF_023150065.1 Zoogloea sp. | reverse complement strand
TTCCCGACGCCAACATCCAGCAGCCCGCCGTCGCCGCCCTCGCCAACCCCGACGGCCTGCGCGAGGCACTGGCCCATTTCGACGCCCGCATCGGCCACGGCGACCGCGCCCTGCTCTACATCTCCGGCCCGGGCAGCCAGTCCAGCCAGGGCGGGCACTGCATCGAGACCGTGCTCACCCCCTCCGGCCAGGCCCTCGGCCTCGACGAGCTGTCCCGCTACACCAGCACCCTCGCCCAGAAGGCCGGCCGGCTGGTGGTGGTCGCCGACACCGGCCGCGGCGCCGGCGCGCCCCCCACCGGCCTCACGGGGCGCTTCGTGCCCGCCCCCTGCCGCGGCGACACCCCGCGGGCCGCCCCTCCCGGCCACAACACGCTGCTGATCCGCGCCAGCCGCGCAGGCGCCAATGCCTTCGAAGACAGCCGGGGCGGCCTCGCCACCCAGGCCCTGCTGGCCTGCCTCGACGGCCGCGCCGCACTGGAGAGCCGCAGCGGCCTGCCGGGCGGCGAAGACTGGCGCCACTGCGCCCAACAGCAGCTCGATGCCCGCCCCGGCAGGCAGCAGCTCAGCCTCGCCGGCAACCCGGCCCTGGCGCCGGCCCCCACGCGGGTGTCGGGCGATGGCGCCGGCCAGGTAAGGCCTGCCGAGCTCCTCCAGGCGCTGCACGCCCAGCGCAGCGAAGACCGCCGGGTCGTCGCCACCCCGGCAAGCGCCGCCCGCCAGCTCACCATCAGCGGCCCGGCGGGTGGCTACCTTTATGTGCTGGGCGCCGACGACAAAGGCTTCACGCTGCTCCACCCGGCCGCGGCCTCCGTCGAACGCT
>NZ_JAKLLN010000091.1 GCF_023150065.1 Zoogloea sp. | reverse complement strand
TCGGCGTGGCGCACCAGCAGTTCAAGGACATGGGGGCCGAGGCGATTCGCGCGCTCGGGAAGCCGGAGCACGTGGTGTATGACCTGAAGTATGTGATGCCGCGGAATGCGGCGGATCTGCGTCTCTGATCCCGACGCCGTGTTCGCGCCTGCCGGCGCTCCTACAGGGGCGCGGCCCGGCTCAGGCGCTGGCGGCGTGCCTGGCGGGCCCGACCCCGCGCATGCCGAGCTTGGCCCGGCAGCGGGGGTAAGTGGAGCAGCCCCAGAACGGGCCGTGCTTGCCCTGGCGGGGCGTCATGCTGGCGCCGCAGGCCGTACAGGTGGGCGTGGTCCAGTCACCCTCGGTGGCGAGCTCGAGCAGACGGCGGCTGGCGTCGTCGGGCAGGCGCTGGATCATGGCGAGGATCAGCCGGCCGTCGAGCAGGGTGATGCGGTTGATCGCGGCGAACTCCCGGGCGTTGTCGGTGAAGCCGTTGGGGGCCATGAAGAAGGCCCGCTCGATGGCCTCGTGGGCCATCACGCCGCGCAGCTCGCGCATGGTCTTGACGCCCACCGGCTGGCCCCAGGCCTTGCACTGGACGATGGCGGTGCAGGCCTGCGGGTTGTCCGGGTCCTGGTACAGGCGGATATCCACGCCGCCGTCGGCCCCCATCCGGGTGGTGGCGGCCTTGATGCCCTTCTCGTTGTAGAAGGCGCAGCACACGTCCTCGAAACGCTTCCATTCCATACGGTCGATCACGTCGATGGACCACTGGGAGGGTCGATCCGCGACGTCCCGGTGGGCGACGGGGAAAGGCACCACCCGGCCAGGGGGCTCCCGGCGCTCGCT
>NZ_JAKLLN010000090.1 GCF_023150065.1 Zoogloea sp. | reverse complement strand
GTTCGTCTGCGCTCAGGGCGGCACGCTGTTTCTCGACGAAATCGGCGAATTGCCGCCGCCGCTGCAAGCCGCGTTGCTGCGGGTGCTCGAAGACCGGTGCGTGCGCCCCGTGCGCAGCGAGCGGCAGGTTCCGGTGGATGTGCGCATCGTGGCCGCCACCAACCGACCCCTGGCCGACGATGTGGCCAGCGGTCGCTTCCGGGCCGACTTGTTCTACCGCCTGCAGGTGGTCGAGATCCGGCTGCCACCGCTGCGCGCGCACAAGGAAGACATTCCCGAGCTCGTCGCGCACTTCGTCGACACGCTGGCACCGCGCCTGGGTGTGCCCCCGATCGAGGTCAGCGCCGACGAAATGGTGTTCCTGCGCCAGTACGACTGGCCCGGCAACGTGCGCGAGCTGCGCAACCTCATCGAACGCTCGCTGATCCTGGGGGCGCTGAACGTCTCGGCGTTGTACCAGGGGCCGTCGCGCAGCGCTGCCCCGCGCCGCGTGGCAGCGGACTGGGCGCCTGGCCCCACCGACCTGCACACGCTGGAGAAGCAGCACATTCAGAGCGTCCTCGAAAGCGTGGACGGCGACAAGACCCGCGCTGCGCAGTTGCTGGGCATTTCACGGCGCACGCTCGAGCGCCGGGTGGCCGAGTGGGCGCACAGCTGAGCACCGATGCCGGCCGGCTGCGGCTGGCCGCTCGTTTCGCGAACTGGCCCATCCGCCGCAAGCTGCAGGCGCTGGTGCTGCTGCCGCTGCTGGGCGTGCTGCCGGTGCTGGGCGTCCTGCTGCTGCTGTGGATCAACGCCGCGCTGGACCGGCTGCTCGTCACCAAGGTGCGCGCG
>NZ_JAKLLN010000008.1 GCF_023150065.1 Zoogloea sp. | reverse complement strand
CGCGGGCTGGAGGGCTTCTTCAACCTGGAAGTCCACTACGACACCAACAACGGCAAGCTGCATGGCACGGGTGACGCCCAGGGCACCGGCACCCCCTTCTTCCGGCGCCAGGCCAACCTGGGCCTGCGCGGCGACTGGGGCAGCGTGACCTTCGGCCGCCAGTACGGCCCGGCGCTGCTGGCCCATATCGGGACCGAACCGCGGGCCTTCAAGGAACAGTTCTCCAACCTCTACGCCTGGGCTTACAACCAGTACGCCGCCACCGCCGGCGCCCCGGGCACCGACCGCAACACCAACAACGACGTCGGCATTTTCTTCAGCAACGCCATCCAGTACCGCCACACGGTGGGCCCGGTGAACTTCGGCATCCTGTGGGCGCCTGGCGGGCAGTCGGGCAGCACCCAGAAGAACACCGCCTGGGCGGCGGGCGCCACCTACACCGGCCCGGTGACCCTGTCGGCGTCCTACCAGGTGATCAAGGACGAAGCCACCGCCAACGACAACGTGCGCCACGGCGGCCTGGGCTTTGCGGTGCCCTTCGGCCCCTTCACCTTCAAGGCCAACTACCTCAACGCCCGCAACGAGACGAGCACCGGCGCCAATGTGTCCAACGTGAACGGGATTGGCGTGGGCGTGGACTGGAAGTGGCACGCCGACCACACGGCGACGCTGGCCTATTACGACAACAAGGACAAGCGCAACAACCGCGATCACACCCGCAACATCGTGATCAGCAACGACTACGCCCTGCGCAAGGACACCACGATCTACGTGCAGGCGGCCTTCGTGGATGCCGAGGACGGCGCCACCATCAAGACCAGCATCGTTGCCGCCGGCATCCCCGCCGTGGGCACCACCTCCACCCTGCTCAACGCCGGTATCAACTTCACCTTCTGAGCAGGCTTGCGGGCGAGCACGCCTGATCCAATACGGAGCAAAAAAATGAAAACCAGTCGGACCCTGATTTCCACCCTCGTCGCCGGCATGCTTGCCAGCACCACCGTCCTTGCCGCCGATGCAGCCGGCAACTGGCGTGAATACAACGCCGACAAGAGCGGTTCGCGCTTTGCCGCCGCCGCCGACGTGACCGCCGAAAGCGTCAAGTCCATGAAAGTGGCCTGGCGCTGGGCCATGCCCGACAACGCCATCGCCGCCGACAACCCGGAGCTGCGCACCTGGGTGAATGAGTCCACCCCGATTGCCGTGGATGGCGTGTTGTACAGCACCACCCCGATGAGCCTGGTTTCGGCCATCGACGGTGCCACCGGCAAGACCCTGTGGACCTATGACCCCAAGGCCTATCAGGACGGCACGCCCCCCAACCTCGGCTTCATCAACCGTGGCCTGACCTACTGGGAGGAGGGGGGCGACAAGCGCCTGATCCTCGGTACCGGCGACGGCTACCTGATCGTTCTGGATGCGAAGACCGGCAAGCCGGTGAAGTCCTGGGGCGACAACGGCCGGGTGGATCTGACCAAGGGGCTGCGCCGCCCCATCGACCGGTCCCTGGTGGCGGTCACTTCGCCTCCCATCGTATGCGGCAACCAGATCATCCCCAGCATCGCGGTCCTCGACTCGTTTGCCGTGGGTCGTCAGCCCATGAAGAGCCACCCGCCGGGGGACATCCAGGCCTTCGACATCAAGACCGGCAAGCGCGCCTGGCTCTTCCAGCAGCCGCCGCAGAAGGGCGAGACGGGCAACGAGACCTGGGAGAACGACTCCTGGAAGACCACCGGCTCCGGCAACATGTGGGCGCGCCCGAGCTGTGACGAAGAGCTGGGCCTGGTGTACCTGCCGTTCTCCACGCCCACCAACGATTTCTATGGCGGGCACCGCAAGGGTGACGGGCTGTTCGGTGAGTCCCTGGTGGCGCTCAATGCGCGCAGCGGCAAGATCGCCTGGTATTACCAGATCGTGCACCACGGCCTGTGGGACTACGACCTGCCCACCGCGCCGAACCTGATGGACCTGACGGTGAACGGCAAGAAGATCAAGGCTGCCGTGCAGGTGACCAAGCAGGGCTTCGTCTTTGCCTTCGACCGGACCAACGGCAAGCCGGTGTGGCCCATCGAGGAGCGGCCGGTGCCCCAGTCCACCGTGCCTGGCGAGAAGTCCTCCCCGACCCAGCCCTTCCCCACGCTGCCGGCGCCCTTCGTGCAGCAGGGGGTGACCGAGGACGATCTCCTCGATCTGACGCCCAAGCTCAAGGATGAGGCGAAGAAGATCCTCAGCCGCTACAACTATGGCCCCCTGTACACCCCGCCGACCCTGGACAAGGCCGGAACCCTGAATGTACCCGGAGTGCTCGGTGGCGCCAGCTGGGTCGGTGCGGCCCATAACCCGCGGACCAATGTGCTCTACGTGCCGTCCTTCACCATCCCCTTCGGCATCAAGATCAAGAAGGAGAACACGGGCGTCTATGAATACACCGGCACCTGGGCCGGTGTGGGCGGGCCGCAAGGGCTGCCGCTGTTCAAGCCGCCGTTCTCCACGGTGACCGCCATCGACATGAACACCGGCAAGCACCTGTGGCGTATTCCGGCGGGCAAGGGGCCGGTGGACCACCCGGCCATCAAGGATCTGAATCTGGATCGGGTGGGAGTGCCCCGTGAGAGCTTCGTAGCCCTGACGGACAACATCCTCTTCCTCGCACCGGAAGGCACGAACAGCGTGCTGGGCCTTTCGTCCCGCGGCAACGCCCTGATCACCCAGGCGACGGCCGACGAGAAGGAACCCTACCTGTACGCCCACGACGCGAAGTCGGGTGAGCTGGTGTCGGAGCTGCGCCTGCCGGGTGCGGCCTTCGGCAGCCTGATGAGCTATCGCGCCAAGGGCAAGCAGTACGTGATCGTGCCGATCGGCGGGGCCGGGCTGCCGTCCGAACTGGTGGCCGTCCAGGTCAATTGATCCGGTGATCCCTGCCGGCCGGGCGTTCTGGATTTACGTCCGGCCGGCGCACCCATTTTTTCCCCGCAGATCGACGATCAAGAAAATAACGGAGACGAACATGATCAACAAATCGAGCCTGATGGCCTGTGCACTGGCGAGCTTTCTTGCGCCGGCCCTGGCCTTCAATGCAGTCCTCCCCGAAAAGGCCGCGGATGAATCGGCCCCCGCCGCCAAGACCGAAGCTGCCAGCCTGAACCTGCCCTTCGAGCTGACCAACAAGGCCCGTATCGTGTCCGGACGTGACCGCTTCCAGTCCACCTGCGCAGCCTTCTGCCATGGGCACGAACCTGCGCTGTTCATCGGCCGCGATGGGCTGGAGCCCCAGTACGTCTACAACACCATCCGCGATGGCGGAAAGGGCGCAACCCCGATGCCCCCGTGGGGCGAGGTGTTCTCTGCCGAAGAAATCTGGGAAATCGTGGCCTACCTGAAATCTCTGGGCAAATGGTGAGTCGCTGCGGGGCCCCGGGGCCCTGAGCGACCGACCCCCTCCGGCGCAGGACTCCTTCCTCCTGCGTTTTTACGGGCGCCCCTGGTGGGCCGCCCGTTTTTTTGGCTGTCCGGTGAGGTGCCCGGGCGCCGCCTAGAAATCCCGGCGGTTGGGCGGAACGATGTTAAGGCGGGACAGCTTGCGGTAGAAGGTGGCCCGGGACATGCCCAGCTCCTGGGCCGACACGGTGACCTGCCACTGGTTGCGGCGCAGGGTTTCGAGCATGCGCTCGCGCAGGCGCAGGTCTTTTTCCTTGAGGGGCGGCAGGTTGCTGTCCGGCAGCAGGGCCACCGGAGGCGGGGAGGCGGGGGCGGGGATGTCTTCCCGCAGGGGGCGGGGCCCGGCCAGGCGGGGGCCGAAGAACAGGTCGGGCGGAAAGTGGGCGGTGTGCAGCAGATTGCTGTCACAGATGGCACAGGCGTAACGCATGGCGTGGCGCAACTGGCGGATGTTGCCGGGCCAGCCGTGGCGCATCAGTGCTTCGCGGGTCTCGGGGGCGAGGCGCAGCCCCTCCCGACCCATGGCATGGATCTCCTCGGCCAGCACCCGGTCGATCACCTCGCCGATGTCCTCCCGCTCGCGCAGGGGCGGCAGGATGAACACCGCGCCGTTGAGGCGGTAGTAAAGGTCTTCCCGGAAGCGCCCCTCCTCGACGAGGGTGGGCAGGTTCTGGTGGGTGGCGCAGATGATGTGCAGCTTCACCGGGATCGGCTGCTCCGCGCCCAGGGGCTGGACCTCGCCTTCCGCCAGCACCCGCAGCAGGCGGCTCTGCAGCACCAGGGGCATGTCGCCGATTTCATCGAGGAACAGGGTGCCCTGGTCGGACTGCACGATCTTGCCCCGGGCGCCCTTGGCGCGTGCTCCGGTGAAGGCCCCGTCCCGGTAGCCGAACAGCTCGCTCTCGATGAGGCTTTCCGGAATGGCTGCACAGTTGAGGGCCACGAAGGGCTGCTTGTGGCGGCTGCTGCAGTCGTGCACGGCCTTGGCGAAGGCCTCCTTGCCGGTGCCGGTTTCGCCCAGCAGCATCACCGGGATGTCCCGGTTGGCCACCTTGAGGGCGCGCTGCACGTTGGTGCGTACCCGGGAGTCGCCGGTGGCCAGGTGGCCGAAGCCCCGGGCTTCGCTGCAGCCGTTGAGGTCGTTATCGTCCCGCGCCAGGGCCGGGGCGCTGTGGCGGCGCACGTCCGGCGCCCGCAGCAGGCCGAAGATGCGCTCGCCGCTGTCGGTCACCCGCAGGGGAATGGCCTGGCCGGGGCGGGCATGGGCGGCAGCCAGCAGATCGGCGGCCGAGCATTCGAACAGGTCGGAGACGCTCTGGATGTGCCGCCCCGGGCGGGCCAGCAACTCCTGGCGGGCGCGCCGGTTGCCCCCGACGAACATGCCCACATCGTCGAAAGCCAGCAGGTAGTCGGTGTGCACGTTCATCAGCTCGGGGGTGCGGCCCAGCTGCAGGATCCAGTGGTCGCGCAGGCTGTAGAAGGCAAACGCGTCCTCGATCAGGCGGGCCTTCTCGATGACCATCTGGAACACCAGCATCTGGCTTTCCCGGTGTTCCGGCGAATACAGGGCCGAGGCGTCGAGCACGGCCAGGGGCCGGTCGTCGATGCCGAAGATGGGCGCCGAGCTGCAGGTGAAGCCGATGTTGTGGGAGCGGAAGTGCTCGCCCCGATGGACCAGGATGGGCTGGCCGTCCACCAGGCTGGTGCCCACGCCACAGGTGCCTTCATCCATCTCGGACCAGCGCGTGCCGTTGCGGAAGCCCTGGGCGCGGAATTCCTTGTCCTGTTCGGGCACGGTCCGGAAGTCCACGGTCACGCCGGTGGCGTCGGTCATCAGCACGCAGTAACTGGACGGGCGCAGCTGCTCATGGAGGCGGTCGAGCCCTTCCCGGGCGATGCGCATGAAGGCATCGAGCTTGTCGCGGTGTTCGCGCAGCTCCTGGGCGGTGACGACCTGAGGCGTGCTGGCCAGGCCAGGGTCCACCTGGTACTTGCTGAGCGAGCGCTGCCACGACCGGGCCAGCCGGTCCTGCGCCGGGTGCCGCGACAGCACGACGCCCCTTTCCACCACCTCGACCACGCGTTCCACGTGGCGGGCGATTTCACCTTGTCCCCGAATCATTTTATTTCCCCCTTATATGTCGGGAGTGTATTTGCGGAATTGCATCCTTTGGTGGGTGCAAAGACTATTCCGCTACGGCAATTAAATCAATGCTGACGTTTGTCTCGTAAAAATGAGACAGGTGTCTCATTTTCTCGGTTTTGCGCGCCGTCTCAATTTTCATTGGGCATTAAAAATGGCTTGCTGCATGGCGCAAATAAATAAATAGAGAATCGATTTGTTGATGATTTGAAAGAGCTTTTGTTTGAGCGCATTGCGACATTTTGCTAATTCAATTCGGGTTTGGCATGCACCGTGCTGAATGAAGGCTCAATTACCCGAATGAATTGCGGCCAATCGTGAAACAGTGTTCCTCTCCCTCCCTCGTCGGCATCGTGGCCAATCCCGCCTCCGGGCGGGACATTCGCCGCCTGACCAGCAAGGCGCTGGTTTTTCCGACCGTCGAAAAGGTCAATATGATCGAGCGCCTGCTCGGCGCCCTGGGTGCCACCGGGGTTGAGCGGGTGTTGATGATGCCGGACCTGGTGGGTATTTCTGCCGGTCTCACCCGTGCCATCGACGGCCATCGCGCCGACCGGGACCAGCCCTGGCCGACGGTGGACTTCCTGCCCATGCGTCTCACGCAGGGCGCCGCGGATACGGTCGAGGCCGTGCGTCGCATGCGTGAGGCCGGTGTGGCGGTGATCGTCGTGCTGGGGGGCGACGGTACCCACCGCATCGTCGCCGGCGAATGCGCCGACACCCCGTTGGCGACCCTCTCGTCCGGTACCAATAACGCCTTCCCCGATCTGCGTGAGGCCACCCTCACCGGGCTGGCGGCCGGTCTGGTGGCCAGTGGCGCGGTGGCGGTGGAGGCCGCGGCCCGGCGCAACAAGCGCCTGCGGGTGCGCTGCGCCGGGCAGGAGGAGCTGGCCCTGGTGGACGTCTGTGTCACCCGCCTGGAGCACGTGGGCGCCAGGGCCGTCTGGGATCCGACCTCGATTGCCGAGCTGTACGTGACCTTCGCCGAGCCGGGCGTCATCGGCTTGTCCAGCATCGCCGCCATGCACACCCCGGTTGGGCGCGACGAGCCCCGCGGGGGCTGGGTGCACTGCGCCCCGGCCGGTCCGGCGGTGCTGGCACCGATTGCCCCGGGCCTGGTGCGGCCGATCGGTATTGCCGCCGCCGGTGCGCTGTTGCCCGGGCAGCCCATGGCCATCGGGGCCCTGCGGGGCTCCATCGCCCTCGATGGCGAACGCGAGATCGAGCTGGATGGCCGTCAGGCCGCCAGCGTCACCCTTGAGCTGGAGGGGCCGCTGACCCTCGACGTGCCGGCCACCCTGGCCGCTGCCGTGGGGGCCGGTGCCCTGCAGCGCGAGCTCGGAACCGGGCCATGACCCCGCCCGGCCTGCGGGCCTCCCTTTCACGGCTGCGCGGCATCGCGCAGCCCTTACCCGATCCACGGGCAGGCGCGTTCCGCCTGCCCAGGATGCACCCCAGAAATCCAACAACCTGGAGACAACCGTGACCAAACAGCTCACCCGCGACGACCTGCTCAAGGCCTATCGCACCATGCGCACCATCCGTGAATTCGAAGAGCGCCTGCATACCGACTTCGCCACCGGCGAGATCCCGGGCTTCGTGCACCTGTATGCCGGCGAGGAGGCCTCGGCCACCGGCGTGTGCATGAACCTCGGCCCCGAAGACCACATCGCCAGTACCCACCGGGGCCACGGCCACTGCATCGCCAAGGGGGTCGACCCGGTGGGCATGATGGCCGAGATCTGGGGCCGCAAGACCGGCACCTGCAAGGGCAAGGGCGGCTCCATGCACATTGCCGACCTGTCGGTGGGCATGCTCGGCGCCAACGGCATCGTCGGTGGCGGCGGCCCGCTGGTGTGCGGCACCGCCCTGGCGGCCAAGCTGCGCGGCCAGCCCTACGTGAGTGTGTGCTTCTTCGGCGACGGCGCCTCCAACCAGGGCACCATCTTCGAAGCCATGAACCTGGCCTCGGTGTGGAACCTGCCGGTGATCTTCCTGGCCGAGAACAACGGCTACGCCGAAGCCACCTCGTCCAACTTCTCGGTGGCCTGCGACAACATCGCCGACCGCGCTTCGGCCTTCGGCATGCCCGGCATCACCGTGGATGGTTTCGATTTCTTTGCCGTCTATGAAGCCGCCGGCGCCGCCATCGAGCGCGCCCGCCAGGGCGGTGGCCCGTCTCTGGTGGAAGTGAAGCTGTCCCGCTACTACGGCCACTTCGAGGGCGACCAGCAGACCTACCGCGCCCCGGGTGAAGTCCAGAACATCCGCGACACCAAGGACTGCCTGCTGCAGTTCGCCCGCCGCGTCACCACCAGCGGCCAGATCACCCAGGCCGAGCTGGCCGCCATCGACGCCGAGGTCAAGGCCCTGATCGACGGCTCCGTCGTCAAAGCCAAGTCCGACCCCAAGCCCACCGAAGCCGACCTGCTGACCGACGTGTACGTCAGCTACTGATCACGCCCGCAAAGAGATAACAGGAGACAGAAAATGGCACGAAAGATTACCTACCAGCAGGCCATCAACGAGGCCCTCGACCAGGAAATGGGCCGCGACCAGAACGTGATCGTGATGGGCGAGGACGTGGCCGGCGGCGCCGGCTCCCCGGGTGAGCAGGACGCCTGGGGCGGCGTGCTGGGCGTGACCCGCGGCCTGTACCACAAGCACCCGGGTCGCGTCATCGACACCCCGATCTCCGAATCCGGCTACGTCGGTGCCGCCATCGGCGCCGCCTGCGTCGGCATGCGCCCGGTGGCCGAGCTGATGTTCGTGGACTTCCTGGGCGTGTGTTTCGACCAGATCTTCAACCAGGCCGCCAAGTTCCGCTACATGTTCGGCGGCAAGGCCGAGACCCCGGTGGTGATCCGCGCCATGTACGGCGCCGGCTTCCGCGCTGCGGCCCAGCACTCCCAGTGCCTCTACAACCTCTTCACCCACATCCCGGGCCTGAAGGTGGTGGTGCCCTCCAACCCCTACGATGCCAAGGGCCTGCTGATCCAGTCGATCCGCGACAACGACCCGGTGATCTTCCTCGAGCACAAGGCCCTGTACACCATGGAAGGCGAGGTGCCGGAAGAGATCTACACCGTGCCTTTCGGTGAAGCCGCCGTGGTGCGTGAAGGCCATGACGTGACCATCGTGGCCATCGGCCGCATGGTGCAGAAGGCCCAGGAGGCCGCCGCCGATCTGCAGAAGCAGGGCATCCACTGCGAGATCATTGACCCGCGCACCACCTCGCCCCTGGACACCGACACCATCCTTGAAAGCGTCGAGAAGACCGGCCGTCTGGTGGTGGTTGATGAGTCCCACCCCCGTTGCAGCATGGCCTCCGACATCGCCGGCCTGGTCGCCGAGAACGCCTTCGGCAGCCTCAAGGCACCGATCCGCCAGGTGACCGGCTACCACGCCCCCGTGCCCTTCAGCGATGCGCTGGAGGAGCTCTACATCCCCAGCGCGGCGAAGATCATCGCCGCCGCCAAGAGCGTCAAGGAGTACAAGTAATGTCCGACATCCACACCATCACCATGCCCAAGTGGGGCCTTTCCATGCAGGAGGGGAAGGTCAACGGCTGGCTCAAGCAGGTGGGTGATGCCATCGAGAAGGGTCAGGAGATCGTCGAGGTGGAGAGCGAGAAGATCGCTGGCGCCGTCGAGGCCGGCGTCTCCGGCGTGCTGCGCCGGCAGCTGGCCGGCGAGGAGGACGTGCTGCCGGTGGGCGGCCTGCTCGGCGTGATTGCCGATGCCAGCGTCGCCGATGCCGACATCGACGCCTTCGTGGCTGACTTCCAGGCCAACTTCAAACCCGCCGAGGGGGACGCCGAAGACCAGGGGCCGACAACCCAGAAGATCGAGGTCAACGGCCACAAGCTGCGCTACCTCAAGCGCGGTGAGGGCGGCGAGCCGATGGTGCTGATCCACGGCTTCGGCGGTGATCTCAACAACTGGCTGTTCAACCACGAAGCCCTGGCCGCCGACCGGGAGGTGTACGCCCTCGATCTGCCCGGCCACGGCGAATCCACCAAGGATGTGGGCGAGGGCACGCTGGACGCCCTCGCCGACACGGTGGTGGCCTTCATGGATGCGGTGGGTGTCGATGCCGCCCACCTGGTCGGCCACTCCATGGGCGGCGCCGTGTCCCTGACCGTGGCGGCGCGCCACCCGCAGCGGGTGCGTTCCCTGAGCCTGATCGGCAGCGCCGGCCTGGGCGAGGAGATCAACACCGGCTACATCGAGGGTTTCGTCTCGGCGGCCAACCGCAATGCCCTCAAGCCCCTGCTCGGCGACCTGTTTGCCGACTCCAGCCTGGTGACCCGCCAGCTGGTGGACGACCTGCTCAAGTACAAGCGCCTGGAAGGCGTCGGCGCGGCCCTGGGCACCCTGTCCGGCAAGCTCTTTGCCAACGGCCGCCAGAACAGCGTGATGGCCGACCAGCTAGCCAGCCTGGGCAAGCCGGTGCTGGTGATCTGGGGCGAGGAAGACCGCATCATTCCGGTGGCCCACGCCCAGGCCGTTTCCGGCCGGGTGCAGGTGGAGGTCTTCGGCAACCGCGGGCACATGGTGCAGATGGAAGCGGCCAACGACGTGAATCGGGCCATCGCCCGCTTCGTGGGCTGAGCGCCACGCCGTCACCCAGGGGCCGGCATGGCCGGCCCCGCATCCCCCACCCCAAGGAGAGATCCATGTCCAACGCCTCCCCCGGCGCCGCGCCGGTGAGCCTGCGCGGCGCAGACAAGCTGGCGCGCATCCCGGTCAAGGTGGATAGCCAGCGTGCCTCGCCGCCCAAGCCGCCCTGGCTGCGCGCCCGCGACCCGGGCACCGCGTCGGTGCTGGCCCTGCAGCAGATGTTGCGCGAGCAGGAGCTGCACACCGTCTGCGAGGAGGCCGACTGCCCCAATATCGGTGAGTGCTTTGCCCGCGGCACCGCCACCTTCATGATCATGGGCAGCATCTGCACCCGCCGCTGCCCCTACTGCGACGTGGCCCATGGCCGGCCGGCGCCCCTCGATGCGGACGAGCCCGCCCGTCTGGCGCGCACCGTGAAGGCCATGAAGCTGCGTTACGTGGTCGTCACCTCGGTGGACCGGGACGACCTGCGGGACGGCGGTGCAGGCCACTTTGCCGCGTGTATCGGAGCGATCCGCGCGGCCACGCCGGCGGTGCAGATCGAGGTGCTGACCCCGGACTTCCGGGGCCGCGAAGACAGCGCCCTGGAGATCCTCGGCCAGGCCCTGCCGGACGTCTTCAATCACAACCTCGAAACCGTCTCGCGTCTTTACCGGGCCGTGCGCCCGGGGGGCGATTACGCGGCCTCCCTGCGCCTGCTGGCCGACTTCAAGGCCCGCCACCCCGGCATCCCCACCAAGTCGGGAATCATGCTGGGCCTGGGGGAGAGCGACGGCGAGCTGCTGGAGGCCATGAACGACCTGCGCGCCCATGGCTGCGACATCCTGACCCTCGGCCAGTACCTCCGCCCCTCATCGTCACACCTTCCCGTGGAGCGCTACGTCACCCCGGAAGCCTTCGAGCAATGGCGACGCGTTGCTCTGACCATGGGCTTCGTCGAAGTGGCGGCGGGCCCCCTGGTGCGCTCCTCCTACCGGGCCGACCAGCTCGCGGCCGGGAGTGGGCTGCTCGAAGGTGTGCCGGCATGAGCGCGGTGTCAGGCCGCACCCCGGCCAGCCCGGGGGCCGCGACGATCCGGCTCAATGGCGCGTCGCAGCGCCTTCCCGCGTCCGGCTTTCTGGCAGACCTGGTGGAAGAGCTGGGCTTTGCCGGCAAGCGCATCGCCGTGGAAGTAAACGGGCAGATCGTGCCCAAGAGCCACTACGGGCAAGTCCGCCTTGCTGCGGACGACCGGGTGGAAGTCGTTGTCGCTGTCGGAGGAGGCTGAAGATGGGAAAGATCGAACACGGCAGCATTGCACCGCTGGACACGCCCTTCGTGATGGGGGGCGAGACCTTCCGGTCGCGTCTGCTGGTGGGCACAGGCAAATACCGGGATTTCGCCCAGACCCGCGACGCCATCGAGGCCAGCGGTGCGCAGATCGTCACGGTGGCCATCCGCCGCACCAACATCGGCCAGGACCCGGGGCAACCCAACCTGCTCGACGTGCTCGACCCGGGGCGCTTCACCATCCTGCCCAATACGGCGGGCTGTTACAGCGCTGTTGAGGCCGTGCGCACCCTGCGCCTCGCCCGGGAGCTGCTTGACGGGCACGACCTGGTCAAGCTCGAAGTGCTGGGCAGCAAGGAAACCCTCTTCCCCAACATGCCTGAAACCCTGAAGGCCGCCGAAGTGCTGGTCAAGGATGGCTTTCGGGTGATGGTGTATTGCTCTGACGACCCGGTGCAGGCGCGCATGCTGGAAGACATCGGCTGCGTCGCCATCATGCCCCTGGCCAGCCTGATCGGCTCCGGCATGGGCATTCTCAATCCGTGGAATCTGAACATCATCATCAACGACGCCCGCGTGCCGGTGATCGTCGATGCCGGCGTGGGCACGGCATCGGACGCGGCCATTGCCATGGAGCTGGGCTGTGACGGGGTGCTGATGAACACCGCCATCGCCGCGGCAGGCGACCCGGTACGCATGGCGGTGGCCATGCGCCAGGGCGTGGAGGCGGGGCGCAATGCCTTCCTGGCCGGGCGCATGCCCCGCCGGGGTTACCACGCCGACCCGAGTTCGCCGACGGCGGGGTTGATGAGCTGAGACCCGGGGCGCGGGGGCGCTCCGGGATCGGGGCAGCGGGGGGCACTACAGTGCCCCCCGCTGCCTTTTACACCTTGCGATAGATCTCGGCCCCCGCCTTCACGAACTCGACCGCCTTGGTCTCCATGCCCTTCTGCAGGGCCTCAGCCTCGGCGATGCCCTGCTTGGCAGCGAAGTCGCGCACGTCCTGGGTGATCTTCATGGAACAGAAGTGGGGCCCGCACATGGAACAGAAGTGGGCCACCTTGGCCGACTCCTTGGGCAGGGTCTCGTCGTGGAAGCTCTTGGCCTTGTCCGGGTCCAGGCCCAGGTTGAACTGGTCGTCCCAGCGGAACTCGTAGCGGGCTTTACTCAGGGCATTGTCACGGATCTGCGCCCCCGGATGGCCCTTGGCCAGGTCGGCCGCGTGGGCGGCCAGCTTGTAGGTGATGATGCCTTCCTTCACATCATTCTTGTCCGGCAGGCCCAGGTGCTCCTTGGGGGTCACGTAACACAGCATGGCCGTGCCGTACCAACCGATCATGGCCGCGCCGATCCCACTGGTGATGTGGTCGTAGCCCGGCGCGATGTCGGTGGTGAGCGGTCCGAGCGTGTAGAACGGCGCCTCCTTGCAGTGCTTCAGCTGCAGATCCATGTTCTCCTTGATCATGTGCATCGGCACATGGCCCGGCCCCTCGATGATCGTCTGCACATCGTGCTTCCAGGCGATGTCGGTCAGCTCGCCGAGGGTCTCCAGCTCACCGAGCTGGGCCGCATCGTTGGCATCATAGATCGACCCCGGGCGCAGCCCGTCGCCCAGCGAGAAAGCCACATCGTAGGCCTTCATGATCTCGCAGATCTCCTCGAAGTTCGTATAGAGGAAACTCTCCTTGTGGTGAGCCAGACACCACTTGGCCATGATCGAGCCGCCGCGGGACACGATGCCCGTCATCCGGTTGGCCGTCATCGGGATATAGCGCAAGAGCACCCCGGCGTGGATGGTGAAGTAATCGACGCCCTGTTCCGCCTGCTCGATCAGCGTATCGCGGAAGATCTCCCAGGTCAGCTCCTCGGCCTTGCCGTCCACCTTCTCCAGCGCCTGGTAGATGGGCACCGTACCGATGGGCACGGGGGAATTGCGGATGATCCACTCGCGGGTCTCATGGATGTTCTTGCCGGTGGACAGATCCATCACCGTATCACCGCCCCAACGGGTGGCCCAGGTCATCTTGTCCACCTCCTCGTTGATGGACGAGCCCAGGGCCGAATTACCGATGTTGGCGTTGATCTTCACCAGGAAGTTGCGGCCGATGATCATCGGCTCCGATTCCGGGTGATTGATGTTGTTGGGGATGATGGCGCGGCCGCGGGCCACCTCCGAGCGCACGAACTCCGGCGTGATCTCGGCGGGGATGGAGGCCCCGAAATCCTGGCCCTTGTGCTGGCGGCCCAGGAGGCCGGCCATCTTCTCGCCCATGGGCCCGGTGGCGCGCAGGCTCTCCAGATAGGCGGCCCGGTTCACGTTCTCGCGCAGGGCGACGAACTCCATCTCCGGCGTGATGATGCCCTTGCGGGCATAGTGCATCTGGGAGACGTTGGCGCCGGCCACCGCACGGCGGGGCTTGCGGTGCAGGCCGGGGAAGCGCAGGGAGTCGAGCTTGGGATCGGCGGCGCGGGCGCGGCCGAACTCGGAAGACAGATCGGGCAGCACCTCGGTGTCACCGCGCTCCTCGATCCAGCCCTGGCGCAGGGCGGGCAGGCCGGAGCGGATGTCGATACGGGCGGCGGGGTCGGTATAGGGGCCGGAGCAGTCGTAGACGAAGATCGGCGGATTCTTCTCGCCCCCGAAGCCGGTGGGGGTGTCGGCCTGGGAGATCTCGCGCATGGGGACGCGGATGTCGGGGCGGGAGCCCGGGAGATAGACCTTGCGGGAATTGGGCAGGGGGGCAACGGCGGCTTCGTCCACGTGGGCCGAGGCAGCGAGGAATTTGTCGGTGGCGTTCATGAAGGCTCCTTGGGGAGGGCTGCCAGCGGATGGAAAGGCGGCAGGAGCCACGTTTCCCTACGCCGGCATGACCCGGATCAGGTTCGGAGGGTAAGTCTCAGCCGTGCGACTGCGCACACCGGCACCCCTAACGTATGGCCCGCAAAGTACTGGAAGCGCCCCCTAAAGGCAAGATTTTGCGGGGGTTTTGTGGTTCGCCACATGCGGCGGCGGGGTTTTTGGGTGGGTGTCGGGTGGGGCGCTGTGGCGCCGGCTAAAGCTTTTGGGCCCGGATGCCGAAATGTGAGGCATCCGGGCCTTGCATGGCCCCGCACTCTTCCGGAGAAGAAAACATGCGCTCACGCATGCATCCCCTCGCTGCGCTTCTGCTGGCTGCCGGCACGACCTCGGTCCTGGCGGCCGACTGGCAGATGATTGCTTCCGACAAGAAGCGCACCATCGAGCTCGACCGCGCCAGCATCCTCCAGTCCGACCCGGGCACCAAAGTGGCCTGGGGGCGCATCGTGCTGGCCGACTCCGAAGCGGAAAGCGCAGGCTATACCACCGTCAAGGCGCTCAATCGCTATGACTGCCGCAACCAGACTTTCGCCACCATCAAGCGGGTCTATCTGGACGCCGATTCGTCGGTGGTGAAGGACGAGAAGGTCAAGGTCGAGAAGGACATGCCGGTGGCTGCCGGCAGCGTGGATGAGAAGCTGTGGCGGGACGTGTGCAAGCCTGCCGGTGGGGGTGCGTCGAAGGACATCTCCCAGCTGGCCATGAATGCCTCGAAAGCCGCTCAGGCGGCCCAGGCCGGCAAGCAGGATCTGCGGGTGGCCGACTATCGTCCGGCCAAGACGGCGGACAAGCCGGCGGTGACCAAGGTGTCCGAAGGCAAGGGCGAGCATGGCGCTGAGCCGGCCATCCCCATCAAGAAGAACTTCATCGACAAGCCCGCTCCTCCGCCCAAGGCGGAGCCCGTGCCCGAAAGGCCGGTGCAGGCCGAAGCGCCGCCGCCGGAAGTGCGTCGGGTGCCGGCCTATGTGCCGCCGCCGCGTCCGCGGCCCCGGGTGGTGCGTTCGCCGGTCGTGTCCGGTGAGGCCCATGCGGCGCATGGCGCAGGTGCCCCCGGCACGCCGCTGGCCCATCACGAGATCCACTGGAGCTACGACGGGGAGGGCGCGCCGGCCAACTGGGGCACCCTCAAGCCGGAATGGCAGCTGTGCAACGTGGGTGAGCGGCAGTCGCCGATCGACATCCGCGACGGCATCAAGGTGGATCTGGAGCCCATCCGCTTCGATTACCGCCCGTCCAATTTCCGCATCATCGACAACGGGCACACCATCCAGGTTAACCTCGGCCCGGGCAACACGATTGCAGTGATGGGCCGCATGTACGACCTGGTCCAGTTCCACTTCCATCGCCCGTCCGAGGAGCGCATCAACGGCAAGGGCTTCGACATGGTGGTGCACCTGGTGCACAAGGATCTGGACGGACGCCTGGCGGTGGTGGCGGTGCTGCTGGAGCGGGGCCAGGCCCATCCGGTGATGCAGACCCTGTGGAACAACCTGCCCCTCGAGAAGCACTCCGATTACTCGCCCGAGGGTGTGGCCATCGACCTCAACCAGCTGCTGCCCGAGAACCGCAGCTACTACACCTACATGGGCTCCCTCACCACGCCGCCGTGCAGCGAGGGGGTGATGTGGATGGTGATGAAGCAGCCGGCCCAGGTGTCGGCCGAGCAGATCGCCATCTTCTCCCGGCTGTATCCGATGAACGCCCGACCGGTGCAGTCGGTCCGCGGGCGCCTGATCAAGGAATCGCGCTGACGCGCAGGGGTGACCAAGCGGGAGAAGGGGGCCGGTCTGAGGATCGGCCCTTTTTATTTGAGCCCAGCGGTGGCGTTCTGCTTCAGATGAATCCCCTGCTTCGAGGGGCTTGCGGCGGGCCAGGCGGCGCCTGATGAACTGCCGGGCGGCCGCCGCTGACGCCAGTCAAACGAATTGCATCAGCCAGTTCTCCACCGTCGAAACCGCCTCGGAGGATTGCCGTCGGGCGGGTTTCAGTATGTGGTAGGCCATACCGTCGAGCACGGGTTCGGAGACTATGCGCAACAGCCCCAGGCGCAGCTCTTCTTCGACCAGCAGCAGACTTAATAGGGCGACGCCCTGGCCTGCGACGGCGGCCTGGATGGCGTGGCTTTCCTCTGAGTACCGGATGCCGGGGGAAAACTCTTCGGGCGCGCGGCCAGTCTTGCGAGCCCAGGCGGCCCAGGTCAGGTCTACGGGTTGCGGGCGGTGCCAGTCGAAATGGATCCGTGGCCATTGGGATGCATCGAGGCGCGTCGTCGTCTCCAGCGCCGGGCTGGCGACGGGGGCGAAGTGGTCTTCCCGCCACAGGCGGGCAATGACCTCAGGGTACATGCCGTGCCCGTACCTGATCGCCAGATCCGCGGTGCCGGCGTTGAGGTCGACCGGAGCGTTGGAGGCATGGACGTGCAGATCGATGTCCGGGTGGGCTGACTGGAATGCGGCCAGCCTGGGTACCAGCCACTTGGTGGCAAAGGCTGGCGTGACCGATAGCGTCACCGGAGCGCGTGGTGGCCGGCGCACGTGTTCGACAGCTTCGGCGATCATCTGGAAGCCGCTGCTCGTCGCCACGAGCAAGGTCTGGCCATCGGGTGTCAGTTCTACCGCACGGACCTTGCGCACGAACAAGGGACGTTCGATGTACTCCTCCAGCACCCGAACGCGGTGGCTGATTGCTGTGGCGGTGACGGAGAGCTCTTCTGCAGCCCGCTTGAAGCTGCGCAGTCGGGCTGCGGCTTCGAAGGCGCGCAAGGCGCTCAGAGAGGGGAGCCGGGTGGTCATGAACGAATGATCTCATGTCACTCATTGGTTGAGTATTGATCGTTTGTGAGCCGTTTCCAATGGGATGAAACTGGTCCTTGCATGATTTCATCTCACCCATGGAGCTCTTCGGCATGACCACGCTATTGCATATTGACGCCAGCGCCCGCCCTGGCAGTTCAGACACGACAGCCTATGGATCACACACGCGTCGGCTCACGGCGCGCTTTGTCCGGCAATGGGTGGCTACCCAGCCCGGCGCGAAGGTGATCTACCGTGATGTGGGCATGGAGCCCCCGCCGCCTGTCTCCGGCCGGTGGATCCACGCCGCTTTCACGCTCGAGGCCGCGCGGGAGGCATGGATGAAGGAGGTGTTGCGTGTCAGCGACATGTTGGTGGACGAGCTGCTCCAGGCCGATCTCATCGTTGCTGGCGTACCGATGTACAACTTCGGTCCGCCGGCGCAGTTCAAGGCTTACATCGACAACATTGTCCGTGTGGGGCGTACGTTCGGGTTCGACCGCAGCCGTGCCGGTGATCCCTACTGGCCGCTGCTGGCGGATGCCGGCAAGCGCCTGGTGATCCTCTCGTCGCGGGGTGATCACGGATACGCCGAGGGGCAGCGCCTGTCGGACCGCAACCATGTGGAAGCATCGGTGCGGACCGCTTTTGCCTACATCGGCGTGACGGACACGCACAGCCTTGCCGTCGAGTATGACGAGTTCGGCGATAGGCGGCTGGCTGATTCGATCAGTCAGGCCGAAGCTGCGGTGGATGAATTGGTGGCGGCGCTGGTGCGACCTTGATGCTCGTGGACGCTGTGCCCGTTTTTCTGGCGCCGTCGTCTTCTGATCGTTTGGCCGCGGATCTTGTTCGTGGCCCAGGGCAGGGGGCTCAGCCCTGGACGCGTGCTTCCAGTTCGGCGATGAGCCGGTGCAGGAGGGCGGCGAGCTGGGCTGCCAGGAGTCGGCACTGGGGGTCGGAGATGCGGGCGGCCTGGTCGGTGGCCGCAGCAAGGGCCTGTACCTCGAAAGCCTTGAGGGAGCCGGCCGTGCCCTTGATGCTGTGGGCGAGGAAGGCGATGTCGGCGTATTCACCGTCGCCGGCGGCGAGCTGGTGCAGGCGCTCGGCGCTGGCCCGGTAGTTCTTCAGGGCCTTCTCGGCCAGGCCGGTGACAAACCGCGTCTTGCCACGGAACTGGGTTTCGAGGCCGGGCCAGTCGACCAGCGGTCCGGTGAGTGGATCGGTGGCCCCGCACGGAGCGGGCAGTGTCTGTTCGATCACGGTGAGGCTCCCCAAGGCTGGCAGGTTGAACAGGGCGTCCCACGGACGCGAGTGCTCCAATAACGGGCTCGCCCCGTGGATCTTTAAGCTTGCCTGAGCTCCGAGTGTGACGTTGTTGGCGTTTGTGTCGCCGCGGCCAGGGCGTCGCCGAGAAAACGCTCGAAGCGCGGGTGGGCGCAGAAGCCCACGTTGAAGCGCAGGAAGCCGGAGGGCTGGTTCTGGGGGCGGAAGACGTTGCCCGGGGCGAGCAGGATGTCCTCCCGGGCCGCCCGGCGGGCCAGCTCGGAGCTGTCGGCAATGCCGGGGATGCGCGCCCAGATGAAGGGGCCGCCGGCGGGCTCCGGATCGGGCTGCAGCCCGACCCGTTCGAGCAGGCGCAGGGTGCGGCCGGTGGCCTCGGCCAGGCGCCCCTTCAGGCGATCCACCAGCTTGCGGTAGTGGCCGTCGGTGAGGAGCTGGTGGATCAGCTGTTCCGACAGCTCGGCCGACGACAGCATCGAGACGATCTTCACGTCGGTGAACAGATGGGCCAGGTCGGGGCGGCAGGCCAGGAAGCCGACGCGCAGGTTGCCCGAGATGGTCTTGGAGAAGCTGCCGGTGTAGATCACCCGCGAGAGCTGGTCGAGGCTGGCCAGGCGGGTGGCGGCATCGGGGGCGATGTCGCCGTAGATGTCGTCTTCCACCACCATGAAGTCGTGCTTCTCGGCCAGCTGCAGTACGCGAAAGGCGTTGGCCGGCGACAGGTTGCAGCCGGTGGGGTTGTGCAGCACCGAGTGGGTGAAGAACAGGCGCGGCTGGTGGTGGGCGAGGATCTCCTCGAGGGCCTTCACGTCCGGGCCTTCCGGGGTGCGCGGCACGCCGAGCAGGGCCACGCCGTACAGGCGCAGGTTGCCGAACAGGTTCCAGTAGCCGGGGTCGTCCACCAGCACGCAGTCGCCGGGCTTGAGGAAGTAGCGGCAGACGATGTCGAGGGCCTGGTGCACGCCGTAGGTGAGCACGATCTGCTCGGGCGTGGCGCCGATGCCGATCTCGGCCAGGCGCACCTGCAGTTGGGCGCGCAGGGGCGCGTAGCCCTGGGCGGAGCCGTAGCTCACCGGGCGCACGTCGCTGCGCCGGCTCAGGGTGCGCAGGGCGCGCAGCACGCCGGCCTCGTCGAGCCACTCGGGGGGCAGGCTGCCGGCGCCGGCGAGGATGCGGTCGGGGCTGTCGTGGGCCATCTCGCGCATCAGCCAGGCGGCGTCGATGGCCCGCTCCATGGCGTCGCCGGACTGGGCCGCGCGGACCGGCAGCGGGCGGTTGGCCACGTAGAAGCCCGAGCCCCGGCGGGACTGCAGGTGCCCCAGGGCGACCAGCCGGTCGTAGGCCTCGACCACCGTGAAGCGGGACACGCCGTGCTGCTCGGCAAACTGGCGGATCGGCGGCAGGCGTGCGCCGGGGCGCAGGATGCGGTCGTCGATGCGGGTGCGGATGGCGGTGACGATCTGGTCCACCAGCGGGGTGGGGCTGTCGGCGGAAAGGACGATCTGCAGCATGGGACGCTCCGGTGTATCGGTCGCCGGGCCGGGCCAATCGGGTTGAAATGGCCGGTACGGAAGAGTGTTTTGTCTGAATAGTGTATCTGTGTAGGGCTGAAAGTGTCCGATATTGTCAGGTCTCGTCATCTTTCCTGTGGGGAGTCCCGTCATGTCCCGGAGTGTCCGTCATTGCCTTTCCGCCCTCGCCCTGGCTGTCGCTGCCGGCACCGCCGTGGCCGGGGACGTCCTGCTCGATGCCCCCGACCTGAAGTGGGTGATCGTGACCCAGGCCGGTGGCAGCGCGGTGCAGGTGCTCGACCTGAGCCGTGGGGTCACGCCCCTGGCCACCCTGCGCACGGCGGGGCGGGGGCGACTGCTGGCGGTGCATCTGCAGCGCGAGGGGCGGCGGGTGTGGGTGCTCGGGGAGCGAGGCCTCGATGTGCATGACGCCTACAGCGGCCGGCTGCTCGAGCATTGGGCCACCCCGGAAGGGTTGCGGCCTGAGCGTCTGGAAGCGGGGCCGGGCGGGCGACCGCAGGTGGTCAGCGGCGCGCAGCGCCATGAAGCCCTGCTGGGGGCGGCTTTCCTGGTGCCTGCCGGTAATCGCTTGAGCCTGCGCTGAGGGCGCGCATCAAGGGGCGGTCATGCCTTTTTGTGACCGCTGTCTTTACAAGCGGCAGGTGCTCCACTAAATTACTGACCAGTCAGTTAGTAATTTGGTGGAGCACCATGAGTCCCGTCGAAATCGTCCGTCGCCAGCGGCGCAAGGAGGCCCGTCCGGCCGAGCTGGCCGCGGCGGCCCTGTCCCTGTTCATCGAGAAAGGCTTTGCCGCCACCCGGCTGGATGAGGTGGCGGCCCGTGCCGGGGTGTCCAAGGGCACCCTGTACCTGTATTTCGACAGCAAGGAAGCACTCTTCAAGGCCGTCATCGAGGAGGGCGTGGTGCCCCTTTTCGAGGAGTTTGAGGCCAAGCTGGAGACGCTGCAGGACGATCCCGAGCGCCTGCTGCGGGAGATCCTGCAGGGCTGGTGGGACAAGGTGGGCTCCACCGACCTGGGGGGCATCTGCAAGCTGATGATCTCCGAGGCGGGCAACTTCCCCGAGGTGGCGCGCTACCACCACGAAGCCGTGATCGTGCGCTGGATGGCCCTGCTCGGCCGGGCCTACGCGATCGGCGTCGAGCGCGGCGTGTTCCGTGACATGGACGTGGAGACGGTGCGCCAGCTGGTGTTCTTTCCGCTGCTGATGCAGGCCGTGTGGAAGAACTCCATGTCCTGCTGCGAAGTCACCCGGACCCTGCCCGACGCCTATTTCAGCACCTATTTCGAGATGATCTTTCGCGGCCTGCGGGCTGCCCCCCTGCCGGAGTCCCGCCCATGAATCGCAGCTTCCTTGTCGGCGTTCTCGCCATGGCCGTGCTGGCCGCCTGTTCAAAGCCCGAGCCGGTGGTCGAGGCGCCGCGGCCGGTGGTGGTGCATACCCTGGCCCTCACGCCGGTGGCTGCCGGGGCTCTGTACTCCGGGGAAGTGCGCGCCCGCCACGAGTCCGATCTGGCTTTCCGCATCAGCGGCAAGGTCATCGAGCGCCGGGTGGATGTGGGGGCGGTGGTGAAGCCGGGCCAGGTGCTGGCCCGTCTCGACCCGACCGATGCGGGGCTGAACGCCGAGGCTTCCCGGGCCCAGCTGGCGGCGGCGCAGAATGAATACGCCTTTGCCAAGGCCGAAGTGGAGCGCTACCGGGATCTGGTGGGCAAGAACTTCGTCAGCCGCAGCGTGCTCGATGCCAAGGAGTCGGCCTTCAAGTCGGCCGCGGCACGGGTCGAGCAGGCCCGGGCCCAGGCCTCGGTGGCCGGTAACCAGAAGAACTACACCACCCTCACTGCGGATCAGCCCGGGGTGATCACCGCGGTGGCGGCGGAGGTGGGCCAGGTGGTCAAGGATTCGACGCCGGTCATGCGCCTGGCCCGGGATGGCGAGCGGGAGGTGCTGATCGCCGTGCCGGAGAGCCGGCTGGCCGACCTGCGCAAGGCCGGGGCCATCGAGGTGCGCCTGTGGTCCAGCCCCGATGTGGCCCTGAAGGGCCGGGTGCGGGAGATCGCCCCGAGCGCCGATGCCGCCACCCGGACCTACGCCGTGCGGGTGACGATCGTCGACCCGGGCCCCGCGGTGCAGCTGGGCATGACGGCCAACGTCATCCTGCCCGACGCGGCGGCCGCTGCCGGCGCCCTGCTGGTGCCGGCCAGCGCGGTGTTCGAGCACCAGGGGGGCAGCGCGGTATGGGTGCTGCAGGCCGAGGGCGAGGTGCTCAAGCCGCAGCTGCGCCCGGTGACGGTGCGCCAGTTTCGCGAGGACGGAGTGCTGCTTGCCGGTGGGCTGAAGCCGGGTGAGCGCATTGCCGCCGCTGGTGTGCACAAGATCGTGGCCGGTCAGCCCCTGCGCGCCATGGCGGCTGCGGCGCCGGCCGTGGCGGCGGGGAGCTGAGGGTGATGCGCTTCAATCTCTCCGAATGGGCCCTGCGCCATCAGCCCCTCGTTCGCTACCTCATCGTGGCCCTGGCCCTGGTGGGAGTGATGTCGTACCAGAAGCTTGGCCAGTCCGAAGACCCGCCCTTCACCTTCAAGGTGATGGTGGTGCGCACCGACTGGCCCGGCGCGTCGGCCCGGGAGGTGGAGGAGCAGCTCACCGACCGTATCGAGAAGAAGCTGCAGGAAGTGCCCTTCGTGGACACCATCCGCAGCTATTCGCGTCCCGGCGAATCGGTGGTGCTCTTCGTGGCCAAGGACTCGACGCCGGCGAAGGAGGTGCCGGAAGTCTTCTATCAGGTGCGCAAGAAGATCGGTGACATCAAGGGCAACCTGCCCAGCGGCATCCGCGGGCCCTATTTCAATGACGAGTTCGGCGATGTCTTCGGCAACATCTACGCCCTGACCGGAGACGGTTTCAACTACGCCCAGCTGAAGGCCGAGAGCGACCGCATCCGCGCCGAGCTGCTGCGGGTGTCCGGCGTGGCCAAGGTGGAGCTGATCGGCGAGCAGGAGCAGCGCATCTACGTCGAGCTGTCGAACACCAAGCTGGCCACCCTGGGGCTGGACGTGCAGACGGTCACCGACGCCCTGGCGCGGCAGAACGCGGTGGCCCCGGGGGGCTATTTCGAGACCCGTAACGAGCGCATCTACCTGCGCCCCAGCGGCGCCTACGACACCGTGGAGGCGATCCGCGAGACGCGCATCCGGGCCGGTGGCCGGGAGTTCCGCATCGGCGACATCGCCACCGTGGCCCGCGGCTTCGTGGAGCCGCCGGCGCCGCGCTTCCGCTTCCAGGGCCAGGATGCCCTGGGCCTGGGGGTGTCCATGGCCAAGGGGGGCGACATCATCGCCCTCGGCCGCGACCTCAAGACCACCGCGGCGGGCATCCAGGCGCGCCTGCCGGTGGGCATGGAGCTGGTGGAGGTGGCCAGCCAGCCGGCGGCGGTGCAGCGCTCGATCAGCGAGTTCGTGCAGTCCCTGGCCGAGGCGGTGATCATCGTGCTGGTGGTGTGCTTCTTCTCTCTCGGGCTGCGCACCGGCCTGGTGGTGGCCCTGTCGATTCCGCTGGTGCTGGGGGTGACCTTCTTCGGCATGCGTCTGTTTGACGTGGGCCTGCACAAGATCTCCCTGGGCGCGCTGATCCTGGCCCTCGGCCTGCTGGTGGACGACGCCATCATCGCCGTGGAGATGATGCTGGTGAAGATGGAGCAGGGCTGGGAGCGCTCCAAGGCGGCGGCCTTTGCCTACACCAGCACGGCCGGGCCGATGCTCTCCGGCACCCTGGTGACGGTGGCCGGCTTTTTGCCCATCGCCACGGCCCAGTCTTCCACCGGCGAATACACCCGCTCGATCTTCCAGGTGAACGCCATTGCCCTGCTGGCCTCGTGGCTGGCGGCTGTGGTGGTGGTGCCCTACCTGGGTTACGTGCTGCTGCCCGACCCCCGCGGGCCGAAGAAGGCGAGCTGGTTCTCCACCCGCTTCCCGCGCCTGGATGCCTTCAAGGACCGCATCGGCCTGGGTGACCCCCATGTGGAGGAGGGCGATGAGGATGCCGTGTTCCGTACGCCTTTCTACAACCGCTTCCGGGCGTTGGTGGATGCCTGCGTGCGCCGGCGCTGGCTGGTGATCGGCACCACGCTGGTGATCTTCATCGGTGCCATGGTGGGCTTCGGCTCGGTGCAGCAGCAGTTCTTCCCCAGCTCGACGCGGCTGGAGCTGCTGATCGACCTGCGCCTGCCGGAAGGGTCCAGCCTGCGCGCCACCCAGGCCGAGGCCGAGAAGGTGGAGGCCATCCTCAACAAGGAGGAAGGCATCACCAACTATGTGGCCTACGTGGGCACCGGCAGCCCGCGCTTCTACCTGCCCCTCGACCAGCAGCTGCCGGCCGCCAACTTTGCCCAGTTCGTGATCCTGACCGACAACGTACCGGCCCGGGAGGCCCTGCGCGAGCGCATGATCGCCCTGTTCAAGCAGGACTTCCCCAATCTGCGGGCCAGCATCAACCGGCTCGAAAATGGCCCGCCGGTGGGCTTTCCGGTGCAGTTCCGGATCAGTGGGCCGGACATCCCCACGGTGCGCCAGTACGCCGAGGAGATTGCCGGCGTGATGCGCGGCAACCCGAACCTGTCGGATGTGCAGATGGACTGGTACGAGCAGTCCAAGGTGCTCAAGGTGGACGTGGATCAGCACAAGGCGCGCCTGCTCGGCATCACCACCCAGGACGTGGCCAACTTCCTCAACACCTCCCTGCGCGGCCTGGCCGCCACCAGCTACCGGGAGGGCATCGAGTCCATCGACGTGATGCTGCGTGCCGACGCGGTGGAGCGGGACAAGCTGTCCCTGATCAGCGAGCTGTCCATTCCCACCCGGGCCGGCAAGTCGGTGCCCCTCGGCCAGGTGGCCACGGTGAGCCATGCCTACGAGCACGGCCTGGTGTGGCGCCGCAACCGGGAGCCGAGCATCTCGGTGCGCGGCCAGATCTACGACGGCCGCATCCAGGCGCCCACGGTCACCGCCCAGGTGCTGCCGCTGCTGGAGCCCATCCGCGCCCGCCTGCCCGCTGGCTACCGCATCGAGACCGGTGGCGCGGTGGAGGAGAGCGCCAAGGGGCAGAGCTCGGTGAATGCCGGCTTCCCGCTGTTCCTGGCGGTGGTGTTTACCGTGTTGATGGTGCAGCTGGGGAGCTTCTCGCGCACCACCATGGTGGTGCTGACGGCGCCCCTGGGGCTGATCGGGGTAGTGCTGTTCCTGCTGCTGTTCAACAAGCCCTTCGGCTTTGTGGCCATGCTCGGCACCATCGCCCTGTTCGGCATGATCATGCGCAATTCGGTGATCCTGGTGGATCAGATCGAGCAGGACGTGGAGAAGGGCCTGAGCGTGTGGGAGGCCATCGTCGAATCGGCGGTGCGCCGCCTGCGCCCCATCGCCCTGACCGCGGCGGCGGCCGTGCTGGCGATGATCCCCCTGACCCGCAGCGCCTTCTTCGGGCCGATGGCGGTGGCCATCATGGGCGGGCTCATCGTGGCCACCCTGCTGACCCTGCTCTTCGTGCCGGCCCTGTATGCCGCCTGGTACCGGGTGAAGCGCGAGCCGGGCACGATGGGTGACGCGAATGATCTAAGCCATGCCCAAGTACGCTAAAATTCGAAAGTTTTTGGCAATCGCTCAGGCATGCAGATCATCAATATTAGCCTGTGCTAATATTTACCCGGGAGTCACACAATGAATTTCGAACAAGCACGGTACAACATGGTCGAGCAGCAGATCCGCCCCTGGGAGGTGCTGGATTTCGGCGTGCTCGACCTGCTGATGAGCATCCGCCGCGAGGAGTTCGTGCCGGAGGCCTACAAGTCCCTGGCCCTGTCCGAGGCCGAAATTCCCCTTGGCCACGGCGGCAGCATGCTGGTGCCGGTCATCGAAGGGAAGATCCTGCAGGCTATCCAGGTCAAGCGTTCCGACAAGGTGCTCGAAGTCGGTGCCGGCTCCGGCTACTTCGCCGCGCTGATGGCCGCCAAGGCCGACTGGGTGCGCACCGTCGAAATCGAACCGGCCCTGGTCAACATGGCCCATGACAACCTCAAGCGCTACGGCGTCGAGAACGTCATCGTCGAAGAAGGCGATGCGATCTGTGGCTGGCCCAGCAATGCACCCTACGACCTGATCGTGGTGTCCGGCGGCGTGCCCCAGATCCCCGAATCCCTGCTGCAGCAGGTCAAGGTGGGTGGCCGCCTGTTCGCCTTCGTCGGTGACGAGCGCCTGATGACCGCCCAGCTGGTCACCTGCGTGGCCGAAGGCCAGTACCGCACCGAATCCCTTTTTGAAAACGCCGTGCCCATGATGCGCAATGCACCGCGCAAGAGTGAGTTCAAGTTCTGAGCGACTGAGTCCATGAAGCAGATCACCCCCACGGAGCTGGCCAACTGGCTGAAGGAAGAGGGCCGCGTGGCCCCTGTCCTGCTCGATGTCCGCGAGCCCGTCGAGTTCGCCCATTGCGCCATTCCCGGTTCCATCCCCATGCCCATGGCCAGCGTACCGGCCCGCATGCAGGAGCTCGAGCCGGATGCCGAGATCGTGGTGATCTGCCATCACGGCGGGCGCAGCATGCAGGTGGCGATGTTCCTGGAGCGTCAGGGTTTTTCGAACCTGATCAACCTGGCCGGCGGGGTGGCCCAGTGGGCGGCCCAGGTCGACCCGTCCATGCCCCAGTACTGATGCACCCGAACCCACGGACGGAGAAGCTGATGAGACGGATTGCGCGACCTGCGGTGCTGGCAATTGCGCTGGGACTGGCTGCGGGCCTGACGGCGCCTGGTGCGCTGGCGGCAGATCTTGAGCAGGTCTATCGCGATGCGCTGGCCAACGATGCCGCCCTGGCTTCGGCCCGGGCTTCCCGCGAGGCCGGGCTCGAGAAACTGCCCCAGGGGCGTGCGCTGCTGCTGCCGTCCCTGTCCGTGACGGGCAATACCACCTGGAACGACCTCACCCTCAAGCATCTCAACCCCGACGTCACCCGCGGCTACAACAGCAACGGCTGGCAGGCGCAGCTCACCCAGCCCCTGTTCCGCTGGCAGAACTGGGTCCAGTACAAGCAGGGCGAGCTGCAGACCACCCTGTCCGAAGCCCAGTACCAGCTGGCCCGACAGGACCTGACCCTGCGTGCGGCCCAGGCCTATTTCGACGTGCTGACGGCCCAGGACACCCTGGCCGCGGTCAGTGCCCTCTACGAGGCCAACAACCAGCAGCTGGCCCTGGCCAGGAAGAGTTTCGAGGTCGGCACCGTCACCATCACCGACGTCCACGAGGCCCAGTCCCGGGCTGATCTGTCGTCCGCCCAGGTGATTGCCGCCGAGAGCGATCTGGCCGTCAAGCGCCATGCCCTGCTGGTGCTCACCGGCAAGGAAGCCGATGCCCTCAAGGGCCTGCGCAAGGGCGTGGCCCTGAGCCGTCCCGACCCGGCCGACATCCAGTCCTGGGTGACGGCTGCCGAGGCTAGCAACCTGTCGGTGCAGGCCGCCCAGATCGCCGGCGAGATCGCCGGCCGCGAGGTGGAGCGCAACCGGGCCGGGCATCTGCCCACCGTCGATGTGGTGGCCTCCTACGGTAACAACGCCACGGCCAACGCCCTGGCCAACTTCGTCAATACCGACATCCGCTCGACCGTCGTGGCCCTGCAGGTAAACGTCCCCGTCTTCCAGGGCGGCGCCGTCAGCTCCCGTGTGCGCGAGGCTGCGGCCCTGCGCGACAAGGCGGCGGCCGATCTCGACAACGCCCGCCGCAGCTCGGCCCAGAATGCCCGCCAGGCCTACCTCGGCGTCACCAGCGGGCTCGCCCAGGTGAAGGCCTTCGAGGCCGCCCAGGTGTCTTCGGCCTCGGCCCTGGATGCCAACAAGCTGGGCTATGACGTGGGCGTGCGCATCAACATCGACGTGCTCAACGCCCAGAGCCAGCTCTACGACACCCGCCAGAAGCTGGCCAAGGCCCGCTACGACACCCTGATGGCCCAGCTCAAGCTCAAGGCGGCTGCGGGTTCCCTGGCGGAGGACGACATCAGGGCCATCAACGCACTTCTCGACTGAGACCGGCGCCTGCCGGGTTGCGGCGGGCCGGATTCAGGTAAGGTACGGGGCTGCTTTGCAGCCCTTTCCTTTTCATCCATTCAATCCAATCCATTCGTCGCCCCATGCGCTATACCGACCTACGTGACTTCATCTTCCAACTGGAACGCCTGGGCCAGCTCAAGCGGATTTCCGTCGAGGTCGACCCTCACCTGGAAATGACCGAGATCTGCGATCGGGTGCTCCGCGCCGGTGGCCCGGCCATCCTCTTCGAGCGCCCCAAGGGGCACGCCGTACCGGTGCTGGCCAACCTCTTCGGCACCCCCCAGCGGGTGGCACTGGGCATGGGGGTGAGTGGTGACGACTGGCAGGGCGCCCTGCGCGAGGTGGGCAAGCTGCTGTCCTTCCTCAAGGAGCCCGAGCCCCCCAAGGGCCTCCGGGATGCCTGGGACAAGCTGCCCATGTTCAAGCAGGTGCTCAACATGTCGCCCAAGGTGGTGTCGTCGGCGCCCTGTCAGCAGGTGGTCAAGGAGGGGAGCGAAGTGGATCTGGCCAGCCTGCCCATCCAGCACTGCTGGCCCGGCGACGTGGCGCCCCTGATCACCTGGGGCCTGGTGGTGACCCGCGGCCCCAACAAGACCCGCCAGAACCTGGGCATCTACCGCCAGCAGGTGCTCGGCCCCAACAAGGTGATCATGCGCTGGCTGGCCCACCGGGGCGGTGCGCTGGATTTCCTCGAATTCCAGAAGGCCAACCCGGGCAAGCCCTTCCCGGTGGCCGTGGTGCTGGGCTGCGATCCGGCCACCATCCTGGGCGCCGTCACGCCGGTGCCCGACTCCCTCTCCGAATATCAGTTTGCCGGCCTGCTGCGCGGGGCCAAGACCGAACTGGTCAAGTGTATCGGGTCTGATCTGCAGGTGCCGGCTTCGGCCGAGATCGTGCTGGAAGGCGTGATCCATCCGGGCGAGATGGCCCTGGAAGGGCCCTACGGCGACCATACCGGCTACTACAACGAGCAGTCGGAATTCCCGGTGTTCACCATCGAGCGCATCACCAGCCGGCCCGACCCGATCTACCACAGCACCTACACCGGCAAGCCGCCCGACGAGCCGGCCATGCTCGGGGTGGCGCTCAACGAAGTCTTTGTGCCCCTGCTGCAGAAGCAGTTCACCGAGATCGTCGACTTCTACCTGCCGCCCGAGGGCTGCTCCTACCGTCTGGCGGTGGTGAGCATCAAGAAGCAATACCCCGGCCATGCCAAGCGAGTGATGTTCGGCATCTGGAGCTTCCTGCGCCAGTTCATGTACACCAAGTTCATCATCGTGGTGGACGACGACGTGAACATCCGTGACTGGAAGGAAGTGATCTGGGCCCTGACCACCCGCATCGATGCCACCCGGGACACCACCCTGGTGGACAACACCCCGATCGACTACCTGGATTTCGCCAGCCCGGTGGCCGGCCTCGGCTCCAAGATGGGCCTCGACGCCACCAACAAGTGGCCCGGCGAGACCCAGCGCGAGTGGGGGACCCCCATCGTCATGGACGACGAGGTGAAGACGCGGGTGGATGCCATGTGGGGTGAGCTGGGGTTGTGAGTACGGCTGGCCAGCATCCCGCTGGCGAAAGGCGGCCTGTCCCGTGTCGTTTTTGTCATACTTGAGGTTTCATCACCCTCGAGCCTGCTCATGACCATGCTACCCGGGCGCACCCCGCTTCATGCGCGCTTTGCCCTGCCTTTTCTTGCCCTGGCGCTGGGGGGCTGTGCAGTCACGTCCACCGTGGTGTCCAGCATAGGCGCCCGTTCGCTGAACGGAACGGCTGTCCTGCCGTCCGGGGCGGAGGGTGTGGAGCTTGCCCTGACGGATGCGCCGCGTTCCATGCCGAGCGGAGCGGTGCTCCACTTCGCCGCGATTCCCTACTCGTCCCTGAGCACGGAACCCGGCGGCGAGCCGGCCGGCCGGCTTCTCGTGAAGCCGGCCGAAGTGCGCTGGGCGAATCCAGCCCAGGGCGACGTCACCCTCCTGCACGAGGGTGTGCCGAGACGATTCGATGTCAGGCGCAGTACCGTCCGGGGGGAGGATCTGATTACCGTCGAAAGCCCTTACAGGCGATGGTACGGCTATCCCGCCCAGGGCCTGTTGATTGCCACTTTGCCCCTCGATGCGGCTATCGACGTGGCCGTGCTTGGCGGGGTGCTCGTGTCGATGCCGGTGGTTTACGGGGTACGTGCGCTCCGGGGCGGGGATGCGGCGGAGCCGGGCAAGAGCGCGGGGGAGAGCGTTCCCCCGGACGGCGCCCGGCGCTGATCTGCGATTCCCCGCGGTCCTGCGGCCCTGTCGCCACCGGGAGCGGAGGGGCACTGCGCCATGGCCCGTTGCCGGAGGTCTGTCAGTTCAGATCACCCCCTGGGCCAGCATGGCTTCGGCCACTTTGACAAACCCGGCGATGTTGGCGCCGTCAGCGTAGCTGACGCTGCCATCGGGTCGCTGGCCGTGCTTCAGGCAGGCGGCGTGGATGCCCGTCATGATCTCCTTGAGGCGGGCGTCCACTTCTTCGCGGGTCCACGACAGGCGCATGGCGTTCTGGCTCATCTCCAGGCCGGAGGTGGACACGCCCCCCGCGTTGCTGGCCTTGCCGGGGGCGTAAAGCACGCCGCTGTGTTCGAAGAACTTGATGGCATCCACCGTGGTGGGCATGTTGGCGCCTTCGGCCACGGCGATCACGCCGTTTCTGACCAGGATGGCAGCGTCGTTAGCGTCCAGTTCGTTCTGGGTGGCGCAGGGCAGGGCCACGTCCATCGGCACGTGCCAGGGGCGCACGCCGGCTTCGAAACGGACGCCCACCTGACGGGCATAGTCGGAGACGCGGCCGTAGTGGTGGTTTTTCACATCCATCAGGATGGCCAGCTTCTCGTCCGTGAAGCCTTCCTCGTCGATAACGGTGCCACTGGAGTCGGAGCAGGTGATGGGTCGGGCGCCCACCTGCAGCAGCTTCTGGATGGCGTACTGGGCCACGTTGCCGGAACCGGACACCCCCACGCGCAGGCCTTCGAGGTTGCGGCCGGCGTGGCGCAGCATGGCATCGGCGAAATAGACGGTGCCATAGCCCGTGGATTCCGGGCGGATCAGCGACCCGCCGAAGGCCAGGCCCTTGCCGGTAAAGACGCAGCTTGCCTGGTTGGAAAGCTTCTTCATCATGCCGGCCATGTAGCCCACCTCGCGCCCGCCCACGCCGATATCACCGGCCGGCACGTCCGTGTCGGGGCCCACGTGGCGGTACAGTTCGGTCATGAAGGCCTGGCAGAAGCGCATCACCTCGCCCGGACTGCGCCCCTTGGGGTCGAAGTCCGAGCCGCCTTTGCCGCCGCCCATGGGCAGGGTGGTCAGGGCGTTCTTGAAAGTCTGCTCAAAGGCCAGGAACTTGAGGATGGACAGGTCCACCGACGGGTGGAAGCGCAGCCCGCCCTTGTAGGGGCCGATGGCCGAATTGTGCTGGATACGGTAACCGCGATTCACATGCACGTCGCCCTTGTCGTCCATCCAGGACACCCGGAACATGATGACCCGCTCCGGCTCCACCAGGCGGTCGAGCAGGGCATGTTCAGCATAGCGCGGATTGTTGGAGATGAAGGGCCACAGGCTGGACATGACTTCGCCGACGGCCTGCAGAAACTCGGGCTGGCCCGGGTTGCGTCCATTCACGTAGGACAGGAAGGATTCGAGTGAGGTGTATTTCATGCGGCATGTCTCGTTCGGAGTGTATGTGTGCACCATTTTAGTGCATTGAGTATCCGAATTGGTGCATTCGCATCTTTGGAACGGCCACGTCGGGGAGACTGCAAGGCAGACAGATGCACGCCGCGCATACCTGGCTGAGTCCTCGCCTTGCCTGGCCCTGCAAGACCGCACCGGTTCGCGGTGGACGGGAATGAACCGGCAGCTTTCGCTCAGCAAGTGTGAGAAGCGCTCCTCCTGAAGGGACGTGCACAAAAAAATGCAGCCCGTGGGCTGCATTTTTTCTGGGGGACGCAGCGCTCAGCGCTTGCGGCGGGCCATGACCAGGGCGCCGAGGGCGCCGCCCAGCAGGGCCAGGGAGGCCGGCTCGGGCACCTGGGTGCCGGGGTTGCTGACACCGAGCACGCCGACGGTGATGCCGTGCCAGTTCTCGCTGGTGTCCGTGAAGGTGATCGAGGTGTAGTCACCGATGAGTTCGATCACGCCATGCACTTCACCGCTACCAAAAAAGCCGGTGCCCGTGCCATTGAGGATAGGGGTGCCATTACCCCAGAAGCCGGCGCCGTAGCTGAGGATGTTGATCGGCACGCCGAAATCCACCGTGTTGCCGTTCCAGCTGACCAGGCCGATCAGGGGGTTATGCACGCTCTGGGAGAAGGTGATGGTCTTCGTTCCACCCCCATTGAGGGCGACGATGTCTGCCGTGGTCGGCCCGTTGTCGACCGTCGTGCTGGTGTAGATGGCCGGGTTGGTGGCCCAGTAGTTGGTGCCGCCGGCGGTCTGGGCGAAGGCATAGGGGCCGGAGAAGGTCACGCCGACGGTGCTGCTGCCGACGGTCAGATCGCCGATGACCGCGGAGGCCACGTTGCTGGTGCTGGTCCAGTCGGTCCAGTAGGCGGGTGCGGCGAGGGCGGGGGCGGAGGCCAGGGCAGCGACGAGGGCGGTGGCGAGCAGGCGCATGATCGGATCCTTTGGGCTGAGTGCCGGAAAAGTGATGTATTTCCAAAGGTTTAGCAAATTCGACGCCAGTTTTGAATTTATGCAACAAATGCTGATTTCTGTCTAAAAATCAGATGTTTGCGTCTTGGATGCAAATTTGGGCAAGGCTGCGAATGTGGCGGATTGTAAAAGCCGTCGACAGCGCCATCGGGGTATGTCCTTGCTACGTGCCGAAAGAAAAAAGCCAGGCAGGTGCCTGGCTTCTCATGGGGCGGCGGGCTCCCTGAACTACTGGGTGGCCTCTGTGGTGGGGCCCGTCGGGCGGGGGGCCGGTGGTGCGAGTACCGTTTCGGCGGCAATCTTCCACTGGCCGTCCACCTTCACCCAGTCGATCTGCTTGCGCACCGTGTCCCGGTAGTGACCGGCGCTGTAATGCTGGGTGAAGCGCGTGCTCAGGCGTTCGGTGCCCCGCGGGCGCAGCTTCAGGTTGTCGATGTGGATGCTGGGGGACTGGGCCTGGCTGACGCGGGTGCGGCGCTCGCTTTCCCAGTCGGCGGTGCTGCGCCCCTTGCCGGGTTGGAAGTCGGCCACGTAGAAGGCCCGGTAGGCGTCAAAGTCGCGTGCCGCCCAGGCGGCGGCCCAGGCTTCGAGACGCTGCTCGGGGCTGGCGGCGTCTGATTCGGTGGTGGCTGCCGTGGCGGGCTTTGCTGCTGCTGCGGGCGCCAGCTCCATCTCCGGGGCGGGCAGGGCGTCCACCACCGGCACCGGGGCGGCGGCCAGGGCCGGGGTGTAGGGCGTGGTGCCCAGCAGTTCGGGCTGGATGGGCGCCGGTTGGTAGTGGGTGCGCAGGGTTTCGCGCAGTTCGCCGGCCAGGCTCAGGAGCTGGGCCTGCAGGGTGGTCTGCTGGGCACGGTTTTCGATCAGGGCGCGCTGGGCGCTGAAGAGGTCTTCCTGGGCGATGGACAGGTCGTTGAGGCTGCGCCGGCCGGCTTCGAAATGGAGTTCGTAGGCCGCGGCCACGCGCTGGGCCGCCACCACCCTTCGCTCGGTGAGGGGGGCGATCTCGCGGGCTTCGGTGAATTGCCGGTAGAGATCGGTGATCTCCCGGGAGACCTTCAGCAGCAGGTCGTCGGCGTCGGCCTGGGCGGCCTGGTGACGTTCGACGGCCTCGCTGTGGCGGCCGAGGTTCTTGCCGCCGAGGGGAATGTCGATGCTGACCTGGAGCTGGGCGGCCCGGTCGGTGTCGGAGACGGGGACCGGGCTGGTGTTGTTGTCGAGGCGCTTGTTTACCGACAGGTCGACGGCCGGGAAGAAGCTGCCCCGGGCCACCCCGATGTCGGCCTTGCGGGCCGAGCTGCGCTGCAGGGCGGCGCGCAGGCGGGGGTTGCGTTCGTGGATGCGTTCCACCAGGGCGTCGATGTCGTTTTCCACCGTCTTTGAGCGGATCCCCGGGGGTACCAGCTCATTGGGGGCTTCGCCGGTGAGCAGGCGGTAGCGGTACTCGGCGGTGCCCAGCTGGGCCCGCAGCTGGCCGAGCAGGGTGCGGCTCTGGATCAGGCGCACGTGCATCAGGTCGAGCTCAGCCGAGGAGATGCGGCCCGCATCCACACGCTGGGCGACGCTGGTTTCGACCCTCTCCTGGCGGGCGATGGTGGCCTGCAGGCTGCTCATGGTCTGGCGCAGACGCACTACATCGGCGTAGGTTTCGGTGATTTCGAAGGCGACCTGTTCGAGGACGCTGTCCAGGTCGGCATCGGCGGCGTCCCGGCTGAAGGCGGCGGAGCGCAGGCGGCTGGTGTCGGCGGCACCGTTGAAAACGTTCCAGCGCAGGCTGGCGTCGCTGCGGCGCACGTTGCGGTCCACCGGGCGGCCCTGGGTTTCGTCCCGGGCGTCGGAGTTGCGGTAGCTCAGCCCGAGGCTGGGCAGGAAGTCGGAGCGCACCTGGGTGATCTGGGCCTCGGTAGCCCGCAGCAGGGCCTGGGCGGAGCGTACGCTGGGTTGTTGCAGCAGCACCTTGTCCACCACGCTGGGCAGGGGGGCGGCGTAGGCCGGGGCGCCGAGCAGGCCGCAAGCGGCCAGCACCACGGCGAGGCGGCGGGGAGCAGTGAAAAACGGGGTCATCAGCGTTCGCGCAGGGATTTGTCGAAGGTCTTGACGATGGGTTTTAGCATGTATTCCATCATCGTGCGCTTGCCGGTCTGGATGCTGGCGTCGGCGGCCATGCCCGGGGAGATGGTGAGGCGCTCGGAGCGCTCGCCGAGGAAGTTTTTCTGGGTTTCCAGGAAGACCTCGAAGAAGGTGTCCTTGCGCTCGGCATCCACCACGGCGTCGGCGCCCACCCGTACCACCTGGCCGGCGAGGGTGCCGAAGATGGAGGAGTCATAGGCGCTGATGCGGATTTTGGCTTCCTGGCCGGGCTTGATGAAGGCGATGTCCGAAGGCTTGACCCGGGCTGCCACCAGCAGGCGCTCTTCGGCCGGCACCACTTCCATGATGGTCTCGCCGGCCTTCACCACGCCACCGATGGTGGGGATGAGGAGGCGGTTCACCACGCCGTCGAGGGGCGCACGCAGCTCGCGGCGGGCCACCTTGTCGCTGCGGCCGGTGAGCTGCTCGCCCAGGGTGGCGGCGCGCAGTTCGATCTCGTTCTTCTCCTTGCTGGTCTCGGTGAGGAAGCGCGAGCGGGTTTCCGACAGGCGGGCCTGGGCTTCGGCCACGGCGGCCTGGATGCGGCCGATGGCGATGCGGGTAGTCTCCAGTTCACCCTTCTGGCTGGTGTAGCGCTGCTGGGCGGCAAGCAGGTCGGCGCGGGCACCGGCACCGGCACCGGCGAGTTTTTCCTCAATGGCCAGAGCTTCCCGGGCCGGGCCGATGGCTTCCTGCAGGGCCTGGTGGCGGGCCTTGGCTTCGGCCAACTCCTGCTGGCGTTGGCTGATCTGGCGGGACAGGGTTTCGAGGGTGTTCTCGCGCTCCTGACGGCGGCTCTGCCACAGGGTGCGTTGTTCGCGCACCAGGTCGGGGGCGCTCTGTTCGAGATCCGGCGGGAAGCTCGGGGTGATGTTGCGGGCTTCCGCATCCAGGCGCACCAGGGCGGCCCGGGCGCCCCACAGGCTCTGCTGGGACTCGCCCAGGTCGGCCGCGAACTGGAGGTTCTGGACCACGGCGAGGACGTCGCCCTTCTTCACCACCGAACCTTCACGGGCGTTGAGGGCCTGCAGGATGCCGCCTTCCATGCTCTGGATCTGCTGCAGCCGGCTCGAGGGTACGACGGAACCGACGGCATTCACCGAAATGTCGAGCCGGGCCAGGCTCATCCAGGCAAACAGCAGCACGAAGAACAGGGCCGTGACACCCAGCAGGATCAGGATGGCCCGGCGCGGACCCCGGTCGAAGTCGGGGTGATGGCTGACGGGCTCGCTGTCGATGCGTGGAGTGGCGGTGGGCGCGTTGGTTTTCATGCGGCGTATTCCTTCGGTGCGGCCTGGGCGGGGCCGCCCTGCAGCTTGCGCAGTACCTCGGCGCGCGGGCCGTCGAGGACCACCCGGCCCTGGTCGACCACGACCAGCCGGTCCACCAGCGGCAGCATGGCCATGCGGTGGGTGACCAGCAGCAGGGTCACGCCCTTGATGCTGCGCAGGTTTTCGATGAGTCGGGATTCGGTGGCCGGGTCCATCATGCTGGAGGGCTCGTCGAGGAGCAGCATGCGGGGCTGCTGCACCAGGGCCCGGGCGATGGAGACAGCCTGGCGCTGGCCGCCGGAGAGGCGGTCGCCGCGCTCGCCCACCTGGGTGCCCAGGCCGTGGGGCATCTGGGTCAGGGTCTCGTCGAGGCAGGACAGGCGCAGGGCTTCGAGGATCTCGGCGTCACCGGCCTGGCTGTTGCCGAGCAGGATGTTCTCGCGGATGTCGCCGTGGAAGAGCACCACGTCCTGGGGCACGTAGCCCACCTGCCGGCGCAGGCTCTGGGGTTCGAGCTGGTTCACCGACATGCCGTCCACCAGCACGTTGCCCTGGCCGGGGCCGTAAAGGTTGAGGAGCAGCTTGAACAGGGTGCTCTTGCCGGAACCGATGCGGCCGATGAAGCCGACACGCTCGCCCGGGCGGATGCTCAGGTTGAGCCCCTTCAGCACGGGCGGGCAGTCCGGGTAGGCGAAGTGCACGTCGCGGAAGTCGATGCGCCCCTGCATGCGCGGCAGGTGCAGGCTGTCGGCGGTCTCGTCGGTGGGCGACTCCATGATCTTGTCGAGGGCGTCGAGGGCCTGGCGGGTCTGTTCGTAGCGCACGATCAGGGCGGCGATCTGGGTGGCCGGGGTGATGGCCCGGGCGGTCAGCATCGACACGGCGATCAGCTGCCCCATGGTCAGCTCGCCGGCGGAGATCAGCAGGGCGCCGAACATCACGATCAGGATGGTGGTGAGGTTGGTCACCAGCATGGAGACGTAAGTCCCGAAGGAGGTCCACTCCCGCATCTTCACCGAGTTCTCGGAGATCTTGACGGTGAGCATCTCCCACTGGCGGCGGGCCCAGGCCTCGGCACCGAGAACCTTGATGGTGTCCACGCCGTTCATGGTCTCGAACAGGTGGGCGGTGCGCTGGGCGGACTCCTGCATGTTGGCGCCGAGCACCCGGATCAGGGGGCGCCGGATCAACAGCGACGAGGCGATGGTCAGGGGGATCATCACCAGCGGGATCATCACCAGCCAGTGTCCGACCAGTCCGATCAGCACCAGGAAGAACAGCATGAAGGGCACGTCGCCCAGGGCGGTCAGGGTGGATGAGGTGACGAATTCGCGAACCGATTCGAAGTCCCGCACGATGTTCGCCAGCACTCCGCCGGAGGCCGGCCGGTTGGCCGCCCGCAGGCGCAGGGCATGGGCGAACACGTGGGACGACATGGCCACGTCGGCCTTGCGCGCCGCCGCCTCAAGGAGGTAGCTGCGCAGCATCTTGATGACCAGATCGAAGAGCACCACCACTGCAACGGCGCCGGTCAGCACCCACAGGCTGTCGAGGGCGTTGTTGGGTACCACGCGGTCATACACCGACATGGTGTAGAAGGGGATCACCGCGGCGAAGACGTTGGTCAGCACGGTGGCCAGCAGGGCCCAGCCGTAGATGCCGCGGTTGGCCAGCAGGGTGTCCCAGAACCAGCGCCGCGGGCGCGGCAGATGGTAGAGCAGGCTGCGGGTGTCGAAGAACACCAGCGGCCGCACGAAGTAGGTGATGCCCGGGTAGTCGGCCGCGATGGTCGCGGCGCTGAGGGACACGCTGCCACGGATGCCCGGCTGCACGCACTCGAAGTCGTCACCCTTGCGGTTCAGCACCACCAGCGGATCGCCCCCCTCGACGATGATCAGCGCCGGCAGCTCGGACGGCCGGAAGGCCTCCGGCGTCTTGACACTGCGGCTGAGGGACAGGCCGCCGCGCTGAGCGCATTCGCGGATGTGCGCCTCGCTGATGTGGCCATCGACCACGGGGGTGTCTGCCAGCAGCTGGGAGGGATCGGCACGCTTGCCGAAGAAGTGCGCCAGGAACATCAACTGATCGATGATCCCGTCGACCGGCGCCTCGCCAGGGGTGGATGAGGGTGTTTCGCGCATGGGCAGAAAGCTCGGTTAGTCGTGCTGCGCAGAGACCGGAAATCGGTGTCCGCATGAATCAGGACGCCGATGGTGCCACAGGACCCCAAATGCCAAATGTTAAAAAGTCACGGGGTTTTTGCCTCCTTGATGCTGCTTGCGTACTTGGTCACATTTTTCGTTTCCGGGTGACGATGATCTTGGCGGCTATTTAAGCGTTTTTAACAAATAAGATGTCTTTTTTCTGTTTACGAGCCCCGAATTTTCGTGTGTGCATTTGTTTTTCTTATTTTGCAAAAAAGTGTCAATTCGTCTCCCGGGAGTGTGGCTTATTGCCTGTCGGAGAATTTCGCGGGTTTTTGGAAGGCGAAAAAGTAGGGGGCAAGACCCTGCATGGGGGGGAGGGGGGTGTTTCTTGTTTTTTGAAAAACATAAATAAAACAACTAGTAAGCGCGATTTTTAAACCCGTTTGAATGGCGCGGGAAGTGATCCGTTTATCGCTCCGCAATGCTTTTATTCAATCCGGAGTGTCGGATTTTTTTACAGCGAATAATGGTTTGTGCTTTTTCACACACGTCAAAAACCCTGCAGATCCCATTAAGTTGTTGAGGGGCTTTGAAATTCTCGTTTTTGACAGTTGTTGATGTCTTGGTGGCCCGCAAATTGCAGTTGGATCTCCGTTTTTCTTTCTTCGTCTCCCTTTCTCGAAGGGCAGGCGACATAACACGCAAAAAGATGGAGGTCGTTCATGGCAACTTCGCGGTACTCAACCAGCGTTTCCCTTTGCGAAGACACCAGCAAGAATTTCGAGCTGTTCGATCTGCTCAAGCAGGCGGATCCCAACTACTCCGCTGTTGATCCGGCTCGCATCAAACTCTACGTTTACGACGGCACCAAGTACGTCGAAACCACCTCCGGCTACTTCACGGCGGTGGACAAGGACACCTTCACTGTCGATGCTTCCCTGCTCCCGAACTTCAACGGCGAGCTGAAGGTTCGCGTTCTCGGCACCGACAGCACCGGCAACAGCTTCATCCTCGACATCACCATCGATGTCACCCCCGTGAATGACGCGCCCTCCGGCGCCGACGACTCCGCCAACGTCGCCAGCGGCGATGTGTACGTGCTGGGTCTGGCCGACTTCGGCTTTACCGATGCGGTCGAAGGCGACGCCTTCAAGTCCGTGGTCATCACCAGCCTGCCGAGCGCCGGCACTCTGCTGCTCAACGGCGTCGCCGTCACCGCCGGCCAGGAAGTCCTGGCCGCTGACGTGGCTGCCGGCAGCCTGACCTACCTGGCTCCCAGCGATGCGGGTGGCGCCATCGGCTTCACCTTCCAGGTGCGTGACACCGGCGGCACTGACGGCTGCGGCGGCAACGACCTGGACCTGACCCCCAATACCTTCACCTTCAACGTGCCCGTCCCCGCCAAGGCGGTCATCGGCGACACCGTGTGGGAAGACGTGAACGGCAATGGCCTGCAGGACGCCGGCGAAGCCGGTATCGGCGGCGTGACCGTTCAACTGCGTGACCCCCAGGGCAACCTGGTGCAGACCACCACCACCGACAGCGCCGGCAAGTACAGCTTCACCGTCAATCCGGGCAGCTACTTCGTCACCGTCGTGGCCCCCAACGGCTATGCCGCCACCGAGCGGGACGTGGGCGCCAATGACGGCATCGATAGCGACATCGACGGCACCGGTCTCAGCCACCTCGTCACCGTTGGCGCGGGCGACATCAACAACACCGTCGATGCCGGCCTGTTCCGCACCGCCGAAATCGGCAACCGCGTGTGGCTCGACGTGAATGGCAATGGCCTGCAGGATGCCGGCGAAGCCGGCGTCCAGGGCGTCCAGGTCCGCCTGCTCGACGCCAACGGCAACGCCGTTGAAGGCCCGATCACCACCGACGCCAACGGCAACTACCTGTTCTCCGGCCTCAAGCCCGGTGTTTACAGCATCGCCTTCGACCCGGCCACGCTGCCCGCCGGCTACCGCTTCACCACCCGTGATGCGGGCGCCGACTCCGCCGACTCCGACGTCAATCCGCAGGATGGCACCACCATCCAGACCGTGCTCGTCTCCGGCGAGTCCGACCTGAGCTGGGATGCCGGCATCGTCGCGAATCCGGGCACCATTTCCGGTAACGTGTCGGAAGATCAGGACAACGACAACACCGGCGACAGCCCCATCGCCGGCGTGACCGTGCAGCTGAAGGACCCGGCGGGCAACGTGGTGCAGACCACCACCACCGACGCCAACGGCAACTACACGTTCAACAACGTGCCGGCCGGCAATTACACCGTCGTCGAAACCAACAAGCCGGGCTTCTCGGATGTGGGCGACGTGGATGGCGGCGATCCCAACGTGATCTCCGTGACTCTGCCGGCAGGTGGCAACAGCACCGGCAACGACTTCGTCGATGAGCGCCTGCCGGGCGTGGTCTCCGGCTCCGTGCTGGAAGACAACAACAACGACAACGTGGGCGACACCCCGATCCCGGGCGTGACCGTCGAGCTGAAGGACCCGGCGGGCAACGTGGTTCAAACCACCACCACCGACGCCAACGGCAACTACACCTTCAACAACGTGCCCCCGGGCAACTACACCGTTGTCGAAACCAACAAGCCGGGCTACACCGACGTGGGCGACAGCGACGGCGGCAACCCCAACACCATCGCCGTGACCGTGACCCCGGGCTCCTCGAGCACCGGCAACGTGTTCGTCGATGAGCGTCCGGCCACCCTGGGCGACCGCGTGTGGGAAGACAAGAACGCCAACGGCGTTCAGGATGCCGGCGAAGCCGGTATCGCCAACGTCACCGTTCAGCTCAAGGACACCGCCGGCAACGTGGTCAGCACCACCACCACCGACGCCAACGGCAACTACAGCTTCAGCGTCACCCCGGGCACCTACACGGTTGCCGTGGTGAAGCCGGCGGGCTACGAGATCACCGGCCAGGACCTGGGCGGCAACGAAGCCACCGACAGCGACATCAATGCTGCTGGCGTGACCGCTCCGGTGACCCTGCAGTCGGGCCAGAACAACCCGAACGTGGATGCGGGCCTGTACAAGCTGGCCGAGCTGGGCGACAAGGTCTGGTACGACACCAACAAGAACGGCGTGCAGGACGCAGGCGAAGCCGGCGTGCAGGGCGTGAAGGTTTCGCTGCTGGATGCAGCCGGTAACGTGGTCACCACCCAGACCACCGACACCAGCGGCAACTACCTCTTCACCAACCTGAAGCCGGGCACCTACAGCGTGCAGTTCGACAAGGCCACGCTGCCCACCGGCTACGTGTTCACCTCGAAGGACGTGGGCTCGGACGCCACCGACAGCGACGCCGACACCAGCACCGGCAAGACCATCCAGACCGTTCTGGATTCGGGCGAATCGGACAAGACCTGGGACGCCGGCATTGTGGCCAACCCCGGTTCCATCTCCGGCACCGTGCGCGAGGATGTGGACAACAACAACACCGGCGACACCCCCATCGCTGGCGTGACTGTGCAACTGAAGGACAGCACCGGTACCGTGGTGCAGACCACCACTACCGATGCCAACGGCAACTACACGTTCAACAACGTGCCGGCCGGCAACTACACCGTCGTCGAAACCAACAAGCCGGGTTACCTGGACGTCAATGACGTTGATGGCGGCAACCCGAACAGCATCGCGGTGAATCTGACCCCGGGCGCTTCCAGCACCGGCAACGATTTCGTGGATGAGCGCACCGCCGCCATCGGCGACAAGGTGTGGCTGGACAAGAATGCCAACGGCGTGCAGGACGCCGGTGAGGCCGGTATCGCCGGTGTCGCCGTCAAGCTGCTCGACAGCACTGGCACCGTGGTGGGCTCCGCCACCACCGACGCCAACGGCAACTACCAGTTCAGCAACCTGGCCCCGGGCGACTATGCCGTGCAGATCGCTGCACCGGCCGGCTATTTCGTCAGCCCGAAGGACCAGGGCGGTAACGACGCCACCGACAGCGACATCGACCCGACCACCGGCAAGACCATCAACACCACCCTCAGCGCCGGCGAGACCGACCTGACCTGGGACGCCGGCCTGTACCAGAAGGCTTCCCTGGGTGACAAGGTGTGGATGGACACCAACAAGAACGGTGTTCAGGACGCGGGCGAAGCCGGTGTTTCCGGCGTGACCGTGAAGCTGCTCGACAGCACCGGCAACGTGGTCTCCACCGCCACGACCGATGCCAACGGCAACTACCTGTTCAAGGATCTGGTGCCGGGCAACTACTCGGTTCAGGTCGTCGCTCCGGCTGGCACCAGCTTCACCGGCAAGGACCTGGGCGGCAACGACACCACCGACAGCGATGTGGATAGCACCGGCAAGTCCGGCGTCATCAACCTCGAGTCCGGCGAAACCGACACCTCCGTGGATGCGGGCCTGACCCAATCCACCGCCTCCTACGGCGACAAGGTGTGGCTGGACAAGAACGCCAACGGCATCCAGGAAGCAGGCGAAGGCGGCATTGCCGGCGTCACCGTGAAGCTGCTCAACAGCGCCGGTGCCGTGGTGGCCACCACCACCACCGATGCCAACGGCAACTACCTGTTCGACAACCTGACCCCGGGTGACTACTCCGCCCAGATCGTGGCCCCCACCGGCTACTTCCTGAGCGCCAAGGATCAGGGCACCAACGACGCCATCGACAGCGACTTCGACCCGACCACCGGCAAGACCGTCGTGACCACGCTGGCCACCGGCGAAGCGGATCTGTCCTGGGATGCGGGCCTTTACCAGAAGGCTTCCATCGGCGACAAGGTGTGGGCCGACTGCAACACCAATGGCATTCAGGACGGCAATGAAGCGGGTGTCGTGGGTGTCACCGTGAAGCTGCTGAACAGCGCCGGCACCGTGGTGGCCACCACCATGACCGACGCCAACGGCAACTACCTGTTCAAGGATCTGGTGCCGGGCAGCTACTCGGTGCAGGTCGTGGCCCCCACCGGCTACACCATCACCGCCAAGGACCAGGGCACCAACGATGCCGTGGATTCCGATGCTGACCAGGCCACCGGCAAGACCGTGACCACCGTGCTCGAGTCGGGTGAAAACGATCTGACCTGGGACGCCGGCCTGGCTGCCAAGGTTGTGACCGCCACCTTCGACTTCAACGGCAACATGGCGACCGACGGTACCGACGGCAACGTGCTGTGCTTCACCAACAACGGCATCAATGTCAATGCCAGCGCCTTCAGCCGTGACAAGACCACCGGTGCGTGGGCCAAGGCCTACCTGGGTGCCTACGGTGGCGGCCTGGGCGTGACCGATAGCTCGGAAGGTTCCGGTAGCGGCAACACCCACACGGTGGACAACAACGGCACCCGTGATAACTACGTGCTGTTCGAGTTCAACCAGGCCGTGGTGGTCGACAAGGCCTACCTGGGCTACGTAGTGGGCGACAGTGACGCCAAGGTGTGGATCGGCACCGTGAATGGGGCCTTCGACAGCCACATCACCCTGTCCGACGCGGTGCTGTCCAGCATGGGCTTCACCGAAGTCAATGCCACCACCCTCACGTCCGCCCGCTGGGCCGACCTGAACGCCAACGGCTTCGTGGGCAACGTGCTCATCGTTGCCGCGGCACCGGGTGAGACCAACGACTACTTCAAGATCCAGAACCTGGTCGTGAATACGCCGTCCGCCTTCTGCGCCACCGATGTCAGCATCGGTGACAAGGTCTGGGAAGACACCAACGCCAACGGCCGTCAGGACGCGGGTGAAGCCGGCATCGCCGGGGTGACCGTCAAGCTGCTCAACAGCGCCGGCACCGTGCTCACCACCACCACCACCGACGCCAGCGGCAACTACCTGTTCAGCGGCCTGCCCGCCGGCAGCTACAAGGTCCAGGTCGTTACCCCGACCGGCTACGTCATCACCACCAAGGACGCCACCGTGGCGACCGATGCCACCGACAGCGACATCGACGCCAGCGGTATCTCCGGTCTCTACACCCTGACCGGCGGCAGCAACAACCTCACCGTCGATGCCGGCTTCTACAAGGCCCGTGCCTCGCTGGGTGACAAGGTGTGGTGCGACGCCGACAAGGATGGCATCCAGGACGCCGGTGAAGTGGGCGCCAGCGGCGTGACCGTCAAGCTCCTCGACGCCAGCGGCACCGTGGTGGCGACGACCACCACCGATACCAACGGCAACTACAAGTTCAGCAACCTGAACCCGGGTGATTACTCCGTGCAGGTCGTGGCCCCCACCGGCTACGCCTTCTCGGCGAAGGACCAAGGCACCAACGATGGTGCGGATTCCGACGTGGATACCGTCACCGGCAAGTCGGGTGTGGTCACCCTCGCGGCAGGCGAGAACAACGTGTCCCTCGATGCAGGTATCTACTTCAAGCCCACCACCGGCTCCATCGGTGACCGGGTGTGGGAGGACATGAACTACAACGGCATCCAGGACGCGGGCGAAGCCGGCATCAAGGGCGTGACCGTCAAGCTGCTCAACTCCGCCGGCACCGTGGTGGCCACCACCACGACCGACGCGAGCGGCAACTACCTGTTCAGCAACCTCAACGCCGGCAACTACAAGGTGCAGGTGGTGGCTCCGACCGGCTACTACTACACCAAGCAGGATCAGGCAGGCTGGAACGGTACCGACAGCGCGGTCAACTCGTCGGGCTACACCGGCACCGTTGCGCTGGCTGCCGGTGAGTCGCAGTTGAAGCTGGATGCCGGCCTGTATCGCAAGGCCAGCATCGGTGACAAGGTGTGGGAAGACAAGAACCACAATGACATCCAGGACAGCACCGAACCTGGTATCTGCAACGTCAAGGTTCTGCTGCAGAACTCCGTCGGCACCACCATCGCCACCACCTACACGGATGTGAACGGCAACTACAAGTTCACCAACCTGGATCCGGGCACCTACCGTATCGTCTTCGACAAGTCCGCCACCACCTACCTGGGTGTGGATATGTCCAAGTGGTACTGGGCTGCCAAGGACGTTGGCACCGACGACACCAAGGACGCCGATGCCTACAGCACCACCGATGTTGCCTACACCAACTACACCACCCTGGTGTCCGGTGAGGCCGACATGACCTGGGACGCCGCGATCACTCCGATTGTGCTCGACCTGGACGGCAACGGCATCCAGACCATCGCCCGTGAAAACTCGGGTGGCACCTTCGACCTGCTGGGTACCGGCAAGGGCATCGGGAGTGGCTGGATCTCTGCGGGCGATGCCTTCCTGGCCATCGACATCAACCACGACGGCAAGATCTCCAGCGTGGCCGAGCTGTTCGGCGGCTACAGCAAGGGTGACGGCTTCGCCAAGCTCGAAAACTTCGACAGCAACGGCGATGGTTACGTGGATGCCAAGGATGCCGCATTCGGCGATCTGCGCGTGTGGCAGGATCTCAATGGCAACCACCAGACCGATGAAGGTGAGCTGCGCAGCCTCGCCGAAGCCGGTGTGGCCAGCCTGAAGGTGGCTTTCACCGAGCTGCCCGCCATCGATGAGCAGGGCAACCTGCACCTCGAGCGTTCCAGCGCGACCCTGGCCGACGGCCGCAGCATCGACATGACCGACGTGTATTTCAACGTCTCCGTCGCCGATGCCGAAGCCGCCGGGATCAAACTGCCCAGCCTGTCCGCCCTGCTGGGAGACGACACCAGCCTCGACGCAGCCCTGGGCTCCACGGTGATCACGGTCGAAGTGACCGCCACCGCCGCCACGGTGACCAATTGCGTCAGCGACGGTGCCGTGACCGCCCTGAGCCAGCTGGCCAACCTGTACGACGAGCAGCAACTTGCCCTGATAGCCGCCTAAGTCTCAACGCACCCGCCGGGATCTTCCCGGTGGGTGCCCAAGGCGCCATCCGGACACGCAGTCACTTTTTAAACGTAGGAGAAAAATCAATGAATCACAGCAGCTTCTTCAAGAAATCCGCCGTGGCCCTGGCTGCCGTCGGTCTTTTCGCCAGCGCTTCCGCCCAGGCTGACTCCCTGGTGCTCGAGCAGGACATCAACTCCCTGGCCTTCACCGTCAATGTCGGTGGCGTGCAGGACGACGTCGTTGCCGGCGTGTTCAACGTCGACAACCTCACCCGCGGCACCAGCTTCCTGGCTTTCTGCTTCGAGCTGCTGCAAGGCGTTGGCGTTGGCGCCCTGACCCCCCCGGGTCTTGAGTTCTCCGCCAGCAACGCGGTGAATGCCAGCACCCAGGCGCTCTTCAACCAGAGCTACGCCACCCTCGACTTCAGCGATGCCTCCGCCCTGGCCGGCTTCCAGATCGCCCTGTGGGAAACCCTGGACGACAACAATCTGACCACCGGCACCTACCAGAACTGGGTTGGCGACACCGGCAGCTTTGAAGAAGATCTGGCCCTGCTGGTTGCAGACACCTTCCTGGGCAACATTGCCGCTGGCGCCCCCGCCACCGGCAACTACAAGCTGACCAGCTGGCTCAACGGCTCCAGCCAGGATCTGATCCAGGCCACCCCGGCCACCGGCACCGTGCCCGAGCCCGCCACCGCCCTGCTGGGCGCGCTGGGTCTGGCTGGTATCGCCGCCGTCCGTCGTCGCAAGGCCTGATCGTCATCGGGCACCCTTCGGGGGGCCCGTCTGGCAGCGCATGCCGCGAGAAGCGGAGAAAGGGGGCTTGCCCCCTTTTTCTCTTTTCGGCCCCTGGCGGGCCGGCAGCGCGGCAGATTGGCATATGCCTGTAAAATGTTTTCCTGAACACGTTTTGTGACCGAATTCCGTGATGCAGAAGAGGCTTGCCAGTACTCTCCTGCCCGCGTCGCCCCGCTTCACCGTCCGAGGTCTTCATGCATCGAACCCGTCTCTACCCAGCCCTGATCCTGGGGTCGGGCCTTGCCCTCTTCTCCCTCGTCGCTAGTGCGGACCTGATGCTCGGCAGCCCTGCCGCTGCGCTGGAAGGGGCCGCCCGCGCCGACAGCGACTCCCTGGGGCGGGGCCGTGCAGCCCTGCGGGCACGGAACTTCGACCAGGCCGAGAAGGCCTTCAGCGAGGCATACCGGCAGAACCCCTCGTCAGTTGAAGCCATGCTCGGCATGGCCGCCGTGAGCCATGCCCAGGGCAAGGCAAAGCTCGCCCGGGACTGGATGTCCAGCGCCGTGGCGATGGCGCCGGGGCAGCCGTCCGTCCTCCAGGCCCAGGCCCGGCTGCTGGTGGAACAGGGGCTGCCGGCAGCGGCCGAGGAGAGCTACCGGGCCGCCATTGCCAATCGCCCGGACGACGCCCAGCTCAAACTCGATCTTGCCGCCCTTTATGCCGAGTCCCTCAAGAAGCCCGGGCAGGCGGTCAGCCTGCTGCGCGAGGTGGTGAGGCTGCGTCCGGAGATGGTCGAGGCCCAACTGCAGCTCGGCATGGCCCTGTCCATGGATGGACGCACCGAGGAAGCCGGGCGGGTGCTCGACGACGCCCTGCGCCGGGAACCGAACAATCCCCGTGTCCTGCATGCCCGGGCCCTGGCGCATCTGAAGCAGGGGCAGGCAGAGAAGGCTCTCGAATTGCTGGACAGGGCTCTGGCCCAGCGCAAGGACTACGCCGCTGCCGTGGTGGCCCGGGGCGATGCCCTGCAGGCCCTGGGCCGCGGCGAGCAGGCGCTGGAAGCCTATCGGCGGGCGATTGCCATGGCGCCCGGCAGCTCACTTCCCCATGCCCTGATGGCCCAGACGCTGGCACATCTGAAGCGCCCGGCCGAGGCCGAGAAGGCCTACCGGGAAGCCCTGCGGATCGATCCCGACAATACCCGCATCGCCAACAATCTGGCTGTCCTGCTCGCCAACCAGAAGACCAGCCTGGATGAAGCCTTGAGCCTGGCCAAGCGCGCCGCCGACAAGGAGCCCGGCCGCAGCACCTTCTTCGACACTCTTGGTCTGGTCCTGCAGGCCCGGGGCGATACGGCGGGTGCCCGTCAGGCCTTTGAGCGCGCCCTGGCGCTGGAACCGGGCAATGCGGAGTTCCGTCAGCATCTGAGCCGGGTTGGCACGGTGGGCACGGCAGCGGCCACCACGGCGGCGGCAGTGAAGCCAGCCTCGGCTCCCGCCGTGGTCGCCGCACCGGCTGTTGCCGCAGCGCCGGCCCCGGCGCCTGCCGCCAAGGTGGCGGTGGCTGCCCCACCTGCCGCCCCGGCACCTGTGGCCAAGCCGGCCGCCGGCGCCGACGACGCTGCCCGTCTGGTGGCCAGCCGTCTGGAAGCGTGGCGCCTGGCCTGGGAGTCCAAGGACGCGAGCCGCTACCTGGGCTTCTACGCCAGTAGCTTCGTCCCTGCCGACAAGCGCGCCCGGGCCGCCTGGGAGGCGGATCGCCGCAGCAAGCTCGACAAGAAGGGCGAGATCAAGGTGCAGGTCAATGGCCCGGCCATCAAGGCCGAAGGCGAGGCCGTCTCGGTGATCTTCGAGCAGCGCTACCAGTCGGGCAACTACAGCGACGTGGGGCGCAAGCAGCTGGAGTGGGTGCGTGAGGGCGGCGAATGGAAGATCCGCCGGGAGCAACAGATCTGAGTTTCGGTCACTGAGCTTCGGTCACCGTGCTGCTCAGGCGATGTGCCAGCGGTTTCCGCCAGCGCGCTTGGCGGCATACATGGCCCGGTCTGCCAGCAGCTGCAGGTGTGCCGGGTCGTAGCCGTCGTCGGGGTACAGCGCCACACCGATGCTCACGCCCAGCGGGCAGCCCGGAATATCCGCGCGGGAAATGCCCCGCACGCTGTCCACCAGCCGTTCGCACAGCTGCCCCACATCGTCCTCGCCGCCGAGCATCGGGCACAGGATGGCAAACTCGTCTCCGCCCAGCCGGGCGACCACGTCGGTGGCCCGGGCCGCGCCCTCCAGGCGGGTGGCGACGGCACGCAGGATGGCGTCGCCCGCAGAATGCCCGAACCGGTCGTTGATGCCCTTGAATCCATCCAGGTCGAGCATCAGCATCGCGCCGGGCTGGGCATCCACCTGGGCCCGCATCAGCTGGGCACTGGCGGCTTCCTCGAAGGCCTTGCGGTTGGCGATGCCGGTCAGGGGGTCGTGGCGTGCCATCGCCCGCCAGCGCTGGCTGTCTTCTTCTATCAGACGGTAGCGGCGTGCCATGCCGAGCACGATGATCAGGAAGTTCGCCATGGCCAGGGCGAAGGCGCCGCTCTGGATCAGGCGGAGATCCCGTGTACGACGGATCGAATCATGTTCGAGAACGGTGGTGAGCCGGTTCATCAGGGCCAGGATCTGGGGGTTGTGCTGCACCATGTAGGCGGCGGCGGGGCTCCGCTCGGCGCTTGGCTCCGCACGGGTGGCGGCGAGGAGTAGCGACAGGGGCGTGATCAGGCTGCGGGCCTCGGTGACAATCCGTGCGCCTTCGCCGTCCACGGCTTTCAGGTGGGCGCTGGTGCCGTCGCCGCCCCGGGCCTTCCCCCCTTCGGCAAAGGCTTTGAGGGTTTCCTCGAAGAGCCCGAAGGCCTCGTCGGTTTCCTGCCGGGCGCTGCGGGCATCCTCACCGCTGCGCGGGCGGGTGGTGAGGAGCAGGGCCTTGGTGATCTGTTGGGACAGCATGCGCTGGCGGCCCGCCAGGTTGATGGCGACCGCGTCCTGGGCGACCTGTTCGGCGATCCATAGATTGATCATGAGCACGGTCAGGTCGAGCACCAGGAACAGCACGATGGCGGTGACCAGGCGGCGGGGCGAGCCGATGAGGGCGCTGACCGGTAGGGGCATGGGGTGGGTGGCCTCGCTGCTGTATGCCTGGGCTCAGGATAACGGCGCCCGGCCTGCGTGGCTGTAGATTTTTCTGCCCGAAATGGGAAAGGCGGCCCGGAGGCCGCCTTTCGACGAGCTGAAGATGCCGGATGGATCAGTCCTTGAAGCGCTCTTCCAGGGCGGCGATGGCCGGCAGGGTCTTGCCTTCGAGGAACTCCAGGAAGGCGCCGCCGCCAGTGGAGATGTAGCCCACGTCGTCGGCGATGTGGAACTTGGCGATGGCGGCCAGGGTGTCACCACCACCGGCAATCGAGAAGGCCTCGGAGTGGGCGATGGCGGAGGCCATCATCTTGGTGCCGCCGGCAAACTGGGGCAGCTCGAACACGCCCACCGGGCCGTTCCAGACGATGGTGCCGGCATTGGCGATGATCTCGCCCAGGCGGGCGGCGCTCTTCGGGCCGATGTCGAGGATGCGGTCGTGGACGGCCACGTCATCGACGGAGATCTTGTTGGCGCGGGCCAGGGCGGAGACTTCGTCGGCCACCACCACGTCGGTGGGCAGGGGCACTTCGGCGCCACGTTCCTTCATCATGTCCATGATGGCGTGGGCTTCCTTGACCAGGTCGGGCTCGGCCAGGGAGTCGCCGATACGCTTGCCGGAAGCCAGCAGGAAGGTGTTGGCGATGCCGCCGCCGACGATCAGCTGGTCTACCTTGTCGGCCAGGGACTTGAGTATGGTCAGCTTGGACGACACCTTGGAGCCACCGACGATGGCCACCAGCGGGCGCTTGGGGGCATGCAGGGCCTTGCCCAGGGCGTCGATCTCGCCGCCCATCAGGATGCCGGCGCAGGCCACGGGGGCGAAGCGGGCGATGCCGTGGGTGGTGGCTTCGGCCCGGTGGGCGGTGCCGAAGGCGTCATTCACATAGATGTCGCACAGGGCGGCCATCTTCTTGGCGAGTTCTTCGTTGTCCTTCTTCTCGCCCTTGTTGCAGCGGCAGTTTTCCAGCAGCACGACTTCACCGGGGGCGACTTCGAAACCACCCTCCACCCAGTTCTGGATCAGGCGCACAGGCTTGTGCAGCAGCTGGCCCAAGCGCACGGCGACCGGCGCAAGGCTGTCCTCGGCGTTCAGTTCGCCCTCGGTGGGGCGGCCCAGGTGGGAGGTGACCATGACCGCCGCGCCGCCTTCGAGGGCGAACTTGATGGACGGGATGGAGGCGCGGATGCGGGTGTCTTCGGTGATGTTGCCGGCGTCGTCCTGGGGGACGTTGAGGTCGGCACGGATGAAGACCTTCTTGCCCTTGACGTCGAGATCGATGAGTTTCTTGACTTGCATGATGATGTTCTTCGAGGCTCTGGAATGAAAAACGCCCCGCACGGGGCGGGGCGTCGAAACAGCGGTGTTACTTGGCGTTCACGAAGGCACGGGCCGCGTCGAGCATGCGGCAGGAGTAGCCCCACTCGTTGTCGTACCAGGCCAGCACCTTGACCAGCACGGAGCCGTCTTCGCCCTTGATGACGCGGGTCTGGGTGGCGTCGAAGGTGGAGGAGACGGTGGTGTGGTTGAAGTCGGAGGAGACCAGCGGCTCGGTGTTGACGGCCAGGATGCCCTTGAGCGGGCCGTTGGCGGCGGCGGTCATCAACTCGTTGATCTCTTCCTTGGTGGTGGCGCGATCAGCGGTGAAGGTCAGGTCCACCAGCGACACGTTGATGGTCGGCACGCGCAGGGCGAAGCCGTCCACCTTGCCGACCAGCTGGGGCAGCACCAGGCCGACGGCCTTGGCGGCGCCGGTCTTGGTGGGGATGATGTTGGCGGCGGCGGCGCGGGCGCGGCGCAGGTCCTTGTGGCGGACGTCCACGGTCACCTGGTCGTTGGTGTAGGCGTGGATGGTGGTCATCAGGCCCTGCTTGATGCCGACGCTGTCGGAGAGGATCTTGGCGACCGGGGCCAGGCAGTTGGTGGTGCAGGAGGCATTGGATACGACGGTCATGCCGGCCTTGAGGGCTTCTTCATTGACGCCCATGACGATGGTGGTGTCCACGTCGTCGCCGCCGGGGGCGGAGATGAGGACGCGCCTGGCGCCCTGGTCGAGCAGCGCCTGGGCCTTGGCCTTGGTGGTGTAGGCACCGGTGCACTCGAGCAGCACGTCAACGCCGTGGCTGCCCCAGTTGACGCCCTTCGGGTCCTTGGTGGAGTAGAAGGGGATCTTCTTGCCGTCGATGATGATGACGTTGTCGCCTTCGGTTTCCACGGAGGTGGCGAAGCGGCCATGGGTGGTGTCGTACTTCAGCAGGTGGGCGTTGGTGGCCAGATCGCCGGAGGCGTTGATGGCGACCACTTCAAACTCGTTCTGCAGACCCTGCTCGTAGATGGCGCGAAGCGTACAGCGACCGATACGACCGAAACCATTGATGGCGACCTTGATGCTCATCGATTCTTCTCCCTAGTTCAGATACACGAAACCAAAATCACGTTGCATTCGGCACCCCGCAGGGAGCCGACCCTGTTGTTGTGTCCGGTTGTCACCCGCTCAGGCGAGAACCTTCTTCACGGCTGCCACCACCGCGTCGGTGGTGATGCCGAAATACTTGAACAGCTCGCCCGCCGGGGCCGACTCGCCGAAGCGGTCGAGGCCGATCACGGCGCCCTCGAGGCCCACGTATTTGTACCAGCCGTCGGTGACGCCGGCTTCCACCGCCACACGGGGCAGGCCGGCCGGCAGTACGGTGCTGCGGTAGGCGGCGTCCTGGCGGTCGAAGACGTTGGTGCTGGGCATGGACACCACGCGCACCGCGACGCCTTCGTCGGCCAGCTGCTTCTGGGCCGCCACGGCCAGGGCGACTTCCGATCCGGTCGCGATGATAACGGCTTGCGGCGCGGCCGGCTGTGCAGCAGTACCGGCTTCGGCGAGGATGTAGCCGCCGCGACGGATATCAGCCACCTGTTGGGCGCTGCGGGCCTGGAAGGGCAGGTTCTGGCGGGAGAACGCGAGGGACGAGGGCCCTTCGCGACGCTCGATGGAGGCCGCCCAGGCCACGGCGGATTCGGTGGTGTCGCAGGGGCGCCACACGTCCATGTTGGGAATCAGGCGCAGGGAGGCAGTCTGCTCGACGGGCTGGTGGGTGGGGCCGTCCTCGCCCAGACCGATGGAGTCGTGGGTGAACACGAACAGCTGGCGCACCTTCATCAGCGCCGCCATGCGCAGGGCATTGCGGGCGTATTCGCTGAACATCAGGAAGGTGGCGGTGTAGGGCACCAGGCCGCCGTGCAGGGCGATGCCGTTGGCGATGGCCGCCATGCCGAACTCGCGCACGCCGTAATACACGTAGTTGCCACCGGTGGTCTTGCTGACGCCCTTGGCGCCGGACCACAGGGTCAGGTTGGAGCCGGCCAGGTCGGCGGAGCCGCCGAGGAGCTCGGGCAGCCTGGGCGCAAAGGCTTCGATGCTGTTCTGGCTGGCCTTGCGGGTGGCGATGGTCTCGGCCTTGTCGGTGACCTTGGCGAGCACGGCTTCCACGTGGGCAGACCAGTCGGCGGGCAGGTCGCCGGCCATGCGGCGCTTGAACTCGGCGGCGAGCTCGGGGAACTCGGCGGCGTAGGCGGCGAAGCGGCCATTCCAGTCGGTTTCAAGCGCGGCGCCCTTGGCCTTGGCGTCCCAGGCGGCGTAGACGTCGGCGGGGATCTCGAAGGGGGCGTGGGTCCAGCCGATGTAAGCGCGGGCGGCCTCGATCTCGGCGTTGCCCAGGGGCGCGCCGTGGACGTCGTGGCTGTCCTGCTTGTTGGGAGCGCCGGCGCCGATGATGGTCTTGCAGCAGATCAGCGAGGGCTTGCCGGTTTCGGCCTGTGCGGCCTTGAGGGCAGCCTCGATCTCGACCGGGTCGTGGCCCTGGACGTCACGGATGACGTGCCAGCCGTAGGCTTCGAAGCGCTTCGGGGTGTCGTCGGTGAACCAGCCATCCACGTGGCCGTCGATGGAGATGTTGTTGTCGTCGTAGAAGGCGATCAGCTTGCCCAGGCCCCAGGTGCCGGCCAGGGAACAGGCCTCGTGGGAGATGCCTTCCATCAGGCAGCCGTCGCCCAGGAACACGTAGGTGTGGTGATCGACGATGGCGTGGCCGGGGCGGTTGAAGTCGGCGGCGAGGATCTTCTCGGCCAGTGCCATGCCCACGGCGTTGGTGATGCCCTGGCCCAGGGGGCCGGTGGTGGTCTCGACGCCGGGGGTGTAGCCGACTTCGGGGTGGCCCGGGGTCTTGCTGTGCAGCTGGCGGAAGTTCTTGAGGTCGTCGATGGACAGATCGTAGCCGGTGAGGTGCAGCAGGCTGTAGATCAGCATCGAGCCGTGGCCGTTGGACTGGACGAAGCGGTCGCGGTCGGCCCACTGGGGGTTGGCCGGGTTGTGGCGCAGATGGCGCCGCCACAGCACCTCGGCGATTTCGGCCATGCCCATGGGGGCGCCGGGGTGACCGGAATTGGCCTTCTGGACGGCGTCCATGGCCAGCGCGCGAATCGCGCCAGTCAGGGAGTTGAAGACGGGCGGCTTGACGTTACGCGAAGAAGACATCGAAGAACCTTGGGCCGGGGGAACGGCGCGCAAAGACCGCAATTATCTTTGATTTACTGGCACTTGGGTAGCCTTGACGGGGGATTTGTGGGCGCGCGGGCGCTTGCGGTCAGGGCGCCAAAACTCCGGCATAATCGCGGCTCGTCCCGGTGATTACATTTTCTTACAGCACGCTGTGCCGACCCTCGTCCCTTCCCGACTGGCTGTCCTGCTTGCCCTGCTGGCGACCTTGTTCATCAGCGGATGCAGCACGATGAAATACACCGTCGACGATGGCCGCAAGGTGAACGAGACGCTGCTCGCCAACCTGCGCCTGATGGGCCACGGCGAGCGTGCCCTGCGTCCGGCCATCGTCCGCTCCGCGGCCCTGAAGGATCCGGGATGCAGCCGCCAGTGGGAGCTGCCCTTCAGCGTGGCCACGAGCTACGAGTGGCCCGTCGACGATCGGGTGGCCTGGGTGCGGGCGCTGCAGGTGGATGAGCGCCTCACCGTGATCGCCGCCACCCCGGACAGCGGTCTGCAACTGGGCGACAAGCTCGTGGAGCTGAAGGGTTACCGCAAGGACGACACCAACAAGATGCTCCTGGAGCTCGCCGAGCTGCGCGATGACGGTGATCCCTTCCCGGTGAAGACCGCGGCCGGGCGCACGGTGATGGTCAGGCCCTTCGAGGTGTGCCGCGGCTACACCCGCCTGGCGCCACCCCTGACGCCGGCCTACCAGGACTTCCACTGGCTGATGAGCATCCATCCGCTGGATCTCTTCGTGCCCCAGATCACCCCGGATGAAGCCCTGTGGATGGTGCTGTGGACCCAGGGTCTGTCCGAAGAGGGCGGCGCCCGCATGAAGACCTATCACTACAGCAAGGAGATCGTCTCCACCCTGTTCGATATCGCTTCCCTGGCGGTGGGCGTCAACGCCGCAGCCCAGGCGGCCAAGGTGGCGGCCAACCAGGCGGCCCAGGCGGCCGCCACGGCGGCGGCCAAGTCGGCAAGTGAAGCCGCGGCCAAGCAGGCGCTCCAGGACGCGGCGCGCAGTATCGCCGAACAGGCGAGCCGGGAGTACGCCCAGCGGGTGGGGGAAGAGGTGGGCAAGGTGGTGGCGATGCAGGCCGGCAACGTGCTGCGGGAGTCCTTCATGATGCGCGTCGGCCTGTCGGTGTCGAGCCTGTCGTGGGTGGCGACCACGGTCTTCGATTACGCGGACCGCTGGGCCTACGACCGCATCGTGGCGGTGGGGGGCGACCCCCTGGCCGGGGCCACGCTGCACCAGAAGTTGCTGGACCGGGGGCTGGTCAATAATGCCTTCGTGTTCGATGAGGAGCGCCTGCAGGGCTTTGCGGCGCTGGCGCGTCAGACCCAGCGGGAGGAGATGCTGGCGGCCGTGCTGAAGGGGGCGTCCCTGGAGGTGTTCGCCCTCCGACTGACCGATCTGCCGAGTGCTTCGGAGGATGCTGGTCAGCACGCCATGAAGGCCGAGAGTGATGACACGATGCTGGCGTCCGGGCAGGGCGGTGGCGGCTTGATCGATGCAATGCTGAGGATGCCCCTGGAGTCGGGGGCCGAGTGATGATGAAAACGAGTGCCTTCTCCCTTGCTGTCCTGTGTGTTTCCGCCATCGCCAGCGCCGTCGGGGCCCAGCAGCCGGATGCTGCTGCAGCCATGCCGACCGAGTCTGCGGCGGCGCCTGTGGTGGTGGATTGTCCGGTGCTCCTGCAAGAGGCCGAGGTGCTCCTCGAGCGCGGGGCGCACGCCTCGGCTGCGCGGCGCTGGAAAGAGGCGGTGCCGGTGCTGCGCGAGGCGGGGAGTGCCTTCCTCAAGGTGGCGGCGGCCTGCCCCTCGGTGGCCATCCAGGCCAATCGTCAGGGCGACCGGGCGACGGCGGAGCTCAAGCTGGCAGAGGGCGCCATGTCCCATCAGTCCGAGTGCTTGCCGCGGCTCGACAAGGCACTCGATCTGGATCTGCGGGCTACCGCGGCGCGCAACGACAAGGGAGACCCGGCCGAGGTCGAGCGCCTCCTCGGTGAGGCCGAGGGAGTGTGGCGCGAGGCGGTGGGGCTGTGCCAGTCGCCCCATCGGGAGAAGGCCGAGAAGAGCCTCGCCGCCACGGTGCGGTTGCGGGCTGCGAATGCCGAACTGCTGAGCGCCGGGCCCGCCTGCGATGCGGCCTGGAAGAGCGCCGGCGCGCTGGTGGATTACGCCCGCGGTGCCTGGAAGGACAAACGCTGGGACGACGCGGCGATGCTCTACGACAAGGCCGCCATGGCCTGGGAGGGGGCGGCGGACAAATGCTCCGGCACCCGCCAGCAGCAGGCCCAGCGCAAGGCCGAGCAGACCCACGTGGATGCTCACAACGCCGAACATTGCGGTCCCCTGTGGGATGCCGCCACCGATCAGGCCCAGCGCCTCAAAACGAACGGTGCCGGCCTGTCGGCCAGCGAGCGGGATCAGCTGTCCATCCGCGCCGAGGTGGGGTGGCGGGATGCCGCCACCGCCTGTCGGGGCGCCCCCCAGACCCTTGCCCGCACGAATGCGGATGCCCTCGCCCGGGAGCGTGGTGCGCCGCTGCCCGCCCAGGCCATCGCAATGTACGGTAGCAAGAAGGTGGCCCCGCCGGGCCCCGCCGGAGCGAGTGGACAGCCTGCAGCGCCAGGCCCGGCGCCGGTGGTGACCGCCGCTGCCGGAGCTGCGACGACAGCAGCAACGCCGGGGAACGCTCTGGTGGCGGGCACGCGGACTGCAGCATCGACGGTGAATGCTCCGGCACCCTCCAAACCGGCGGTGGCGCAGCCCCGGCCAGCGGATGTGCCGGTCGTCGAACACCGGCCGGCGCCGGCCACCGATGGGGTGGTGGTCGCCGGTGACACCACCTACCGGGGGGCTTTTTCCATCGTCTCCGATACGGGCGAGGTCAGCGGTACCGGATCGGTCGAATGGGCCAACGGTGAGCGCTTCACCGGCACGCTGGTCAAGGGCCGACGCCAGGGCAAGGGGCGTTTCAACTGGGTGGGTGGCCAGTGGTACGAGGGTGACTGGGTGGATGATCGGGCCGTGGGCTACGGGGTGATCCAGTTTCCGGGTGGCAACCGCTACGAGGGGGCTGTCCAGGATGGTGAGCCCGGCGGGCGCGGCACCCTGGTGTTTGCTTCCGGCGATCGTTACACCGGTGAATTCTCACGGGGGCTCTTCCATGGCCAGGGCACCTACGCCTGGAAGAACGGCAACCGTTATGAAGGTGCCTGGGTGCTCGGCAAGAAGCACGGGCTCGGGCGCCTCTACTGGGCCAGCGGCGAAGGCTGGGAGGGCGAGTTCCGGGATGATCTGAAGACCGAGGTGGGCAAGGACATCGCTGCGGCCGCCCCGCGCTGAGCGGGGCCGGGTTTTCAGTCGCTCACACCCACTGCCGGCGGCGTTCCATGAGCTTCCAGATCAGCGGGGTGAGGATCAACTGCATGGCGAGATCAAGCTTGCCACCCGGCACGACTATGGTGTTGGCGCGGCTCATGAAGCTGTCGTGGATCATGCGCAGCAGGTAGGGGAAGTCCACCCCGCGGGGGTCGCGGAAGCGGATGATCACCATTGATTCGTCGGCGGTCGGGATGTCCCGGGCGATGAAGGGGTTGGAGGTGTCCACCATGGGCACCCGCTGGAAGTTGATGTGGGTGTGGGAGAACTGGGGCACGATGTAATGCACGTAGTCGTGCATGCGCCGCAGTATGGTCTCCTGCACTGCCTCCAGGGAATAGCCCCGGGTCTTGGTGTCCCGGTGGATCTTCTGGATCCATTCCAGGTTGGTGATGGGAACCACGCCGATCAGCAGGTCGGCGTGACGACAGGTGTTGACCTTGTCGGTGATCACCGCGCCGTGCAGGCCTTCGTAGAACAGGCAGTCCGTGTCCTGGGGGAGGTCCTCCCAGGGGGTGAAATCACCCTGACGCAGTCCGCGCCGGGCCGCTTCCTCGGCGTGGTGCAGATAGTAGCGACGCTTGCCGCCGCCGGATTCGCCGTAGGTACGGAAAAGCTGTTCGAGTTCTTCGAGCAGGTTGGCCTCGGGGCCGAAATGGCTGATGCCCCGCTGCCCCTTGCTCTCGGCTTCGATGATCAGACGGCGGATCTCTTCGCGGGTATAGCGGTGAAAGCTGTCTCCCTCGATGATTGCCGCGTTGACCTTCTCGCGCCAGAAAATGCCTTCGAATGTGTGTTTCACCGTGGTGGTGCCGGCGCCTGAGGAGCCGGTGACCACGATGATGGGGTGCTTCATGGACATGACTGCTTCCCGAAAGTGAGTAGTTTTGGAGCAGGGCACGGGGCATGGCCTGTTCCAAAAGCACTCGATCGCAGGATTTTGCGCCCCGGGCGGGCTGAACCAGCAAAAAACGGACCGCCGGCGTCGATCAAACCCTCAGGAGTGGGCGTGCAGCCAGGTGCGCCACTGCTCGAACAGGGCCGGGCTGGCTGCGGCGATGACCGAGCGCTTGATGGCAGGCCCGGCCGTGAGCGGTGTGCCGCCGAGGGTGCTGTAGCTGCCACCGGCTTCTTCGAGGATCAGGCGGCCGGCGGCGTAGTCCCACAGCATCTGGCCGCCATGGAGGTAAACGTCGAGACGTCCGGCGGCCACGTAGCACCATTCGAGGGCGCTGGAGCCGAAATTGCGCTGGGAGTAATAGGGCGGGCGGACCGCCAGCTCGTCGCCGAGGTGGTGGCTGATGCGCTTGAAGTCCACACCGGCGACGGCCTCCTTGAGGCGGCTGGCGGGCTGGCGCATGGGCAGCGGAATGTCGTTGAGCCAGGCGCCGGCCCCCCGGCCGGCGTAGAAGGCTTCGTCGGTGACCGGGTTATAGACCACCCCGATCTGCGTCTTGTGATTGACCAGGTAGGCCACCGCCACCCCGAAGAAGGGAATGCCGTTGGCGAAGTTGGTGGTGCCGTCGATGGGGTCGATGACCCACAGGCCGTTGGCCCCTTCGTGCCAGACGCGTCCCTGCTCCTCGGCGGTCATTTCCTCGCCCAGTACCGGTGCCATGATGAGCTCGGGCAGGCATTCCACGAGGGCGGCCTGGGAGGCCAGGTCGGCCTCGGTGAGCACGCTGCCGTCGGCCTTCTGTTCGCGTACGGCGCGCAGATAGCGGGGCAGGATGGTCTCACGGGCCATCCGGCGAACCGTTTCTGCCAGGGTGCGGGCGTATTCGAGGCGCTGGGCGCTGGTCATCGGGTGCTGGGAAGCCAAGGACATGAAGACCACGACCTTAACGGCCGGGCCCGGCTGGGCTGAAGCGTCGGGCACGCCAGCATGGCTGGCGCGGGCTGCGTTTCAGTCCCGTTGAGTAACGTGGTTTTGGCGATAATAGCATGATGAATCCGCGCTTCTTCTGCCCCGAGGGGCTTGCTCCCGATTGTGAAATTGCCCTGCCGGTGCCGGTGGCGCACCACGCCGAGCGTGTTCTGCGCCTTGCCGTGGGTGATCCGGTGGTCCTCTTCGATGGGCGTGGCGGTGAGTTCGCTGCCACCCTGACCGCCCTGGGCAAGCAGCCCCTGGCACGGCTCGGGCCGCGTCTGCCGATCGAGCAGGAGTCGCCCCTGGCGATCACCCTGGTGCAGGCCCTGGCCAGCGGTGACAAGATGGACTGGGTCGTGCAGAAGGCGGTGGAGCTGGGCGCGGTGGCCATCCAGCCGGTGGCGGCGGAGCGTTCGGTGCTGAAGCTGTCCGGTGACCGGGCTGAAAAGCGGGTGGCCCACTGGCAGCAGATCGCGGTGGCGGCCTGCGAGCAGTCCGGGCGCAACCGGGTGCCGGTGGTGGGAGAGATCCTCAGCCTGGCCCGCTACCTGGCGCAGCCGGCCGACGGCGCGCGCCTGATCCTGGCCCCCGGTGCGGCCGGGGCGCTGGCCCGCAAGGCTGCTCCGCATGGGCCGCTGGCCGTGCTGATCGGGCCGGAGGGGGGGTGGTCGGCGCCTGAACTGGCCCTGGCCGAGCGGGCTGGTTGCGCGCCCCTGGCCCTCGGGCCGCGGGTGCTGCGTACCGAAACCGCCGGTCTGGCGGCCCTGGCCGCGCTGCAAACCCTATGGGGCGATTTTTCGGGAGAGGCGCATGTTTGAGTCCGCGGAGCTGGGTCACCGGCTGTCGAAGGCCGAGTACGACGAAATCGAACCGCAACTGCGCACGGCGCTGCTCAACGCCCAGTTCGAGCTGCTCGAAAAAAAGGGCTTCGCCACGGTGATCCTGATCAACGGCATCGACGGCGCCGGGCGTGGCGAGACGGTGAATCTCCTCAACGAGTGGATGGATCCGCGGCACATCGAGGTGCATGCCTTCGACCGGCCCACCGAGGAGGAGCGTGAGCGCCCCTTCCTGTGGCGCTTCTGGCGTGCCCTGCCGCCCAAGGGAAAGATCGGCATCCTGTTCGGCAACTGGTATTCGGAGCCTATCGGTGACCGGACCTTCAAGAGAATCAAGAAGGCACGCCTGGACCAGCGTCTGTCCGAGTTCAACCGTTTCGAGGCCATGCTTGCCGCCGAGGGGGTGCTGCTCGTGAAGTTCTGGTTCCACCTCTCCCGGAGCGGGCAGAAGAAGCGTCTGAAGGCCCTCGAGGCGAATCCCGACACCCGCTGGCGGGTGCGCGAGGCGGACTGGCAGTTCTACGAGGAATACGACCACTACCGTGAGGTGGCCGAGCACGTGCTGCGCCGGACCAGCACCGGCATTGCCCCGTGGGTGATCGTGGATGGCTCAGACCCCGACTACCGGGCGGTGCACGTGGGGCGGACCCTGCTGGATGGCATGCAACGCAAGCTGGATGCCATCGGCAAGGGGTACCGGCCACGCCTTACCGCGCCCCTGCTGCCCGCTCCGGTCGATCAGCGCAATCTCCTCAATGCCCTGGTGCTGGATCAGCCCATGGACAAGAAGACCTACGAGCAGCAGCTCGAGAAGCTGCAGGGGCGCCTCGCGCTGGCGGTGCGCAGTGATGCCTTTGCCCGGCGCAGCCTGGTGCTGGTGTTCGAGGGCATGGACGCGGCTGGCAAGGGTGGCGCCATCCAGCGCGTCACCCAGGCCCTGGATACGCGCCAGTACTCGGTGATCCCGATCGCCGCGCCGAGTGACGAGGAGCGCGCCCAGCCCTACCTGTGGCGCTTCTGGCGGCGCCTGCCGCGGGAGGGCAAGGTGGCCATCTTCGATCGCTCCTGGTACGGGCGGGTGCTGGTGGAGCGGGTCGAGGGCTTCTGCTCGGAGGCCGACTGGATGCGGGCCTACGCGGAAATCAACGATTTCGAGGATCAGCTGGTGTCGGCGGGCGCCATCGTGGTCAAGTTCTGGCTGTCGGTGAGCGGCGACGAGCAGCTCCAGCGCTTCAAGGCCCGGGAGGCAGAGGCCTTCAAGCGCTACAAGATCACCGCCGAAGACTGGCGCAACCGGGAAAAGTGGCCGGCCTACGAGCCCGCCGTGTGCGACATGATCGACCGCACGAGCACCGAGAATGCCGGCTGGACCCTGGTCGAGGCCGACAACAAATACTTCGCGCGGGTCAAGATTCTGGCCACGCTTGTCGAAAAGCTTGAAACCGCCATCGGAAAATGAAGGACGACTGACCCTAAAATGCAGACCTCTGCCGATTCGGCCATTCCGGAAACCAGCGTGACGACCTCTGCCACTGCGCCAGCCCCCGGGCAGGCCGACCACCTCTCCCAGCGCTTTGTCGCCTGGGTGCGGGCGGCCGCTCCATACATCCATGCCTTTCGCGGCAAGACCTTCGTGCTCGGGTTCGGTGGCGAGGTGGCCGCCGGTGAACTGGCCCAGACCCTGGCCTACGACTGCAACCTGCTCGCCGCCCTGGGGGTGCGTCTGGTGCTGGTGCATGGTGCGCGTCCGCAGATCGAAGCCGAGCTGGCCCGTCGTGGGCTGACGCCGCGCTATCACAAGGGGCTGCGGGTGACGGACGCCGCGGCGCTGGAGTGCGTCAAGGCGGCCATGGCGGTGACCCGCATCGAGGTCGAAGCCCAGCTCTCCCAGGGCCTGCCCAACACGCCGATGGCCGGCAGCTTCATGCGGGTGACCGGTGGCAATTTCATCACCGCCAAGCCGGTGGGGGTGGTGGATGGGGTGGATTACGGGTTCACCGGGACCGTGCGCAAGGTGATTGCCGAAGAAATCGCCGCCGATCTGGATCAGCAGAATGTGGTGCTGATGTCGCCCCTCGGGGTGTCGCCGGCCGGCGAGATCTTCAACATGAGCATGGAAGCCGTGGCCGAGGCCGTGGCCATTGCCCTCAAGGCCGAGAAGCTCATCTACCTGTGCGACGCGCCGGGGCTGCTCGACAGTAAAGGCGGCCTGATCGAGGCCATCACCGCCGACGACGCCGAGGCCAAGCTGAAGGCTGGTGAAGGGATGACCGAAGATCTGGACCTCTACCTGCCCTGTGCGATCCGTGCGGTGCGCCAGGGCGTGGGGCGTGCCCACCTGATCGACCGGGACAAGGACGGCGGTCTGCTGCTGGAGTTCTTCACGCCCCAGGGCGTGGGCACCGTGCTGACCCGCGACCCCCTGTTCCGCCTGCGTGAGGCGACCATCGAGGACGTGGGCGCCCTGGGCAGCGTGATCGCCCCGATGGAGGCCGACGGCACGCTGGTGCGGCGCAGCCGGGAGCGCCTGGAGGAGGAGATCGAACGCTTCACCGTGGTCGAGTACGACGGCGTGCTGGTGGGCTGCGCGGCCCTGTACCCCTTCATCGACGAGCGGGCGGCGGAAATGGCCTGTGTGGCGGTGGTGCCCCAGCATCGCCGCGCCGGGCTGGGCGAGATGCTGTTGAGGCGCATGGAAAGGCGGGCCCGGGCGCTGGGGGTGGAGCGCCTGTTCGTGCTCACCACCCGCACCGCCGACTGGTTCCGGGAGCGAGGTTTCCGGGAGGCGCCGCCGGAGGATCTGCCGCGCCAGAAGCGGGAGATGTACGATGTGAGCAGGCGTTCAAAGGTCTTCATGAAGACACTGTGAAATCTCTAGCGAAAGTCATTCCTGTGCGCCTGCGGCTGGCCGCGTCGGGGCTGTTGTTCCCGGCAGGCCCGGCGCTGGCGGCGCTGCCTGAAAGCATGGCCTCGCCGGTGGTGACGGCGGTGGCTGGCGTCGCCGTGATGCTCGGGCTGGCGGGCGGTGGATACGTGTTGCACCTGCGTCAGCGCATCGCCCGACTGAGCGAGCGCTTGCCGATGTCGCCGGGCAGGGCAGCGTCGCTGGGCGGCGGATTGGCGGACGGGGGCGACAGCCAGAATCGCTATTTCCGGCTCGCGGCCGAATCCGGTGGCGGCATCGAGGGATGGATCAACCCAGCCGGAAAGCTGTATTGGGTCAATCGGGCCGTTGAAACCTGCACCGGCTACACCCCGGATGAGGTTCTGGCCGGTGATTTCATCGAGCTGCTGGTCTATGACAAGGACCGCCGGTATTGCCGGGACCAGGTCCGGCAGGTCCTGCAGACCGGGGTGGCAGCGGAGTCGGAGCTGAGGCTCACCACCAAATCGGGTATCCAGGTGTGGATGGTGTGCCGCTGGCAGCCGATCCGCAACGAGGCCGGCAGCCTGCTCGGCCTGCGCGCCTCGATGAGCGATGTGCAGGCCCGCAAGGAGGCCGAGTACAAACTCCTGGAGTCGGTCGCGGCCCTGCGCCGGGCCCAGGCCCTGTCCGAGCATTACCTGCGCCGCAGCAACGAGGAGCGCTCGCGCCTGTCGGCGCTGCTCGACGTGGTGCGGATGGGCATCCTGTTCATGGATACCGACCGTCGGGTGGTGTATTGCAACCGGGCGCTGTACGGCATCTGGGGCCTGCCTCCTGGGGACGGTTTTGTCGGGGTGCGCGATGTGGTGCTGCAGGAACACATCGTCCAGTTCATCGATGATCCCCAGGCTTACCAGCGCCATGTGGCCGACGTGCAGCAGCAGCAGGAGCCGAGCGAGCCCTTCGAGATCCATTTCAAGGACGGTCGGGTGGTGCGGGAGTTCTCGCGGGTGGTGCCGGGGCCCGACGACGTGGGCGAGATCGGGCGGATCTGGGTGTTCGAGGACGTGACCGAACAGCTCCGCGTGGCCGCCCAGCTGATGCGCCTGGCGGAGCGTGACCCGCTGACCAATCTCTTCAATCGTCGTCGTTTTCATGAGGAGCTCGAGCGCATGCTGGCCGACGGGCGCCGTCATGGGGAGTCGGTGGGCTTGCTGGCCATCGACCTGGATGGCTTCAAGCCGGTCAACGATCTGTACGGGCATCAGGCCGGCGACGAGGTGCTGGTTGGCCTGGCCAGTGCGGTGGGCGCGGTGGTCCGGCGCAACGAAATGTTCTTCCGCATGGGCGGCGATGAATTCGCCATCCTGGTGCCGACGGCTTCGGCCCAGGAGCTCTCCGAGCTGGCGCGCCGGGTGTGCGTGTGCATCGGCAGCCTGCGTTTTGCCTTCGCCGGGGAGTCGGTGGCGGTGACGGCGAGTATCGGCATTGCCCTGGGCCCACGCCATGAGAATGACGGCGAACGCCTGATCGGTGCGGCTGACCGGGCCATGTACGTCGCCAAGGCCCTGGGCGGAAATTGCTGGGAGTTTGCCCGTGAGTCCGCGGCCGGGCGGCTGGATCGTACCTCTCCGGCAGGCTAGAATCCGGTCGTGTCCCGGGCTGCCTTGAGGCTGCAGGCCCAAGGCGGTGCGGGGTTCCCAACTCTAGAGGTGAAAAATGGCACGGATGGTGAATTGTGTGAAGCTCGGTCGTGAGGCCGAAGGTCTGGATTTCCCGCCCCTTCCCGGCGAGCTCGGAAAGAAGGTCTTCGAGAACGTTTCGAAGGAAGGCTGGCAGCAGTGGGTCAAGCACCAGACCATGCTGATCAACGAGAACCGCCTCAACCTGATGGACGCCCGGGCTCGCAAGTATCTGGCCGAGCAGATGGATCGCTACTTCTTTGGTGGCGGAGCCGACCAGATCGGTGGCTACGTGCCCCCGGCGTCCTGATTCGACGCCTCTCCCTTGCCTGATGATGGCCCCGGAAATTTCGGGGCCATTTTTACGGGTATCCCCGTCTGCGTGCCCTGCTCCAGGCTGTAAAGCCAGGCCAGCAGCTCGGCCACGGCGACATAAAGCTCGGGCGGGATGCGGGCATCCAGGTCGACCTGCATCAGCAGGGCCACCAGCTCCGGTGACTCGTGCACATAGACGCCGGCCTCCCGGGCCCGGGAGATGATTTCGGCAGCGATCAGGCCGCGGCCCTTGGCGACCACCGTCGGGGCTGCGTTGCCCGCGTTGTAGGCCAGGGCAACGGCTTCGGCCCGGGGTTCGGCGGGGCGCTCAGGGCTGTTCATCGGGCACCGCCAGTTCGGCCACCATTCCGGTGAGCGGTACGTTGGCCGCCTCGAGGGCCTCGGCCAGGCGGGGCTGACCTGCGCTGAGGATGTCGCGGCTGCGGGTATCACCGGCGATCAGCCGCACTGCGACGCCGGCCGGAGTGAGGTGCAGGCGTGCCTCGATGCCACCCAGGCCGGGCAGAGTCAGGCGCAGGGTGGTGTTCCAGTAGGGCTCGGGGTCGCCGGTGTCGTCGCCGTTCTCACGGCCGCCCGGGTCTTCGATTTCCCATTCCATCTGCTGCCCGGGCCAGACCTGCCCCTGCCAGACCACCTGGTGGGTGGCCAGGGTGTCGAGCTGCTGGTGGACCAGGGGCAGCAGGCGTTCGGCGACCGGCGTTGCGTCAGCGGCCCGGGATGTGGCGGCGGCCAGCGTCGTCGTGCTCGTGCTGCCGACGTCGTCAGCGCCACCCGCCGTGCCGATGGCGGGGCCTGCGCTGGCCTCGTGGCGGACGGCCATCTGGCCCTGGGGCTCCTTCTGCAATGCTGCGGTGCTCATCTGCCCGGCGAGCCAGCGGGTCTGGTGGGATTCGTAGAAAAGCCCGCTTTCACTCACTGCCGTGCCCAGCCGGGCGGCCAGCTGGGCGGTGGCGGCGGCGCCTTGGGGGGCGGCCGGGGCAAGGGCTTCGCCGCCATTGAGGCGGGCGGTGCCGGCAGAGGGCTGGCCGGTGAGCAGAAAGCTGATCAGCTTGCCGGTCTGGCTGAGGGCGGGCCTGTCGGAAGGCAGCGGGGCGGGATTGGCCAGACTGGCAAAGACGGCCCGGGGGGTGACCTCGCTGACGATCAGCTCGAGGGTGTCACCCGCCTTGACCGACTGGGGCAGGGACAGCACCACGTCGCGACCATTGACCCGGCCCTGGAAGGTCTGGTCCTTGTTGATGTTCTGCAGCGTGGCGGTGATGCGTTCGCCGGGGGTGAAGGTAGGCAGGTCGGCGGGAATGGCCCGGGTGCGCGCCAAGGGGGTGACGTTCTGCTCACCCGAAAAAAAGCTGGCTTCGGTGAGCATCCGCAGGCGGGCGGCGAGATCCCCCGGAATCATGGATTGCCCGCCCGGGGCGGCACTCAGCCGATCTCGGGGTCGCCGTAGGCCGCGCGCACGTTGCGCTGGCGCACGCCGCCCGAGAGCAACTGGCGTACGTTGTCCATCCACGGCTCGGTGTGCACGCGGACTTCCTTGTCGTCGTCGAGGATGCGCCGGATAAGCGCAACTTTCTTCTTGCGCTCGTCTTCCGACATCTGCCGCGGACGGCCCGGGAAGCCCAGGGCTTCCTCCACGCCCAGGCGATCGCGCAGGGAGGCGACCTGGCGTTCGAGGCGGCTCAGCCGATCCCAGTCGTTGGCCCGTGCCGCATCCACCATTTCGGTGGAGTAGGCGCTCATCTGTTGCAGAAGGGCTAGGGAACTCATGCAATTTTCTCCGGCGGTCTTAGCGGTTGGCCTGGTCGTATGTGCCGATTTCTTCCCAGGCGCCTTTCAGTTCGTTGAGCAGTCGGGCCACCTCATCCAGGGCGGGCCGGCTGTTGTGCAGGTTCGCGTAAAGGAGGCGCTGCGTCATGTAGTCGTAGAGGGCGCCAAGGCGCTCGGCCAGTTCGCCTCCGGCTTCATAGTCGAGGCTGACCTTGAGTCCGTTGGTGATGATTTCGATGGCCTTGGAAGTGGCGGTGCCCTTGGTCGGGATGTCCTTGCTGTCCATGGCGATTGCCGCGGTGCCGATCTGCAGCAGGGCGCCTTCGAAGAGCATCAGGATGAGCTTGTGGGGGTCCGCGGTGGAGACGCCGCTTTCCACACCGATTTCGGCATAGACTGAGGCGGCACGACGGGCTGCTAGGCCAAACGACATCTTGTTCTCCGGTCGGGGTTACATGCTGGCGAGGATGGACAACTGCTGGGTCAGGTAGCTGCTGGTTGAGTTCATGCTCGTCATGGTCTTGTCCAGGGCGGTGAACTGAGCCCGATATGTTTTTTCGATCATCGTCAGGCGGTTGTTCAGGGCGTCGATCCGCTTGTCGAGGTTCTTGACGCTGGCGTTGAGTCCGTCGGTGCGACTGGTGATGACCCCGCTCGTGCTGAGCAGGTTGGTGGTGGTGGTCTTCATCGCGTCGCCGTAGGCACCGAGTGCCGTGGCCACTGCCGAGAAATTGGTGCTGGCGGCCTTGTCGAACTTGGTCGAATCAAGCTTCAGCGTGCCATCGCTCTGGAAGGACACGCCCATGTCGGCCAAGGTCTTCACTGCGTTGGTGGACAGGCTGGCCGGCGGGTTTGTGATCGCGCCCCGGACCTGGGACTGGATGGTACGCAGGGAGGCGTCGCCGTTTAGCACGGCACCCGTCTTGGTGCTGGCGTTGTAGGCGCCGAGGCTTTTCACCGATGCGTTCAGGCTGTTGTAGGCACTGATGAAGCTCTCGACCTTGGTTTTCAGTTCGGAGTTGTCACGGGTGACGGTCAGGCTGGTCGAGCCGGTCTTGGTTAGTTGCAGGGTGATCCCGTCCACCGCATCGGTGATCGTGTTGCCCTTGGTGGCGATCGAAACACCCTGGATCTTCACCGCCGCATCGGTGGCGGCCTGGGTCTGGGTGAAGGCGCTCGAGGCCGCAATGGGGCTGCCGGGTGCGTCGGGGTCGATGAAGGTGGCGGTGCCCGACAGGCTGACGGCCGCGGCCGTGCCGCCGGTGGTCGCGGTGAGCAGAAGGTTCTGCTTGCCGTTGGTGTCGGTCACGATGGTCGCGTTGACGCCGGCTTCCGCTTTGTTGATGGCGTCGCGGACACCGGCAAGGGTGTTCTGGCCGCTTTCCAGGGTGATGTTGACTGGCGTGCCGCCCTTGGTGACGGTCAGGGTACGGGTGCTGTCCGCGCCGAAATCAATCACCGGGTCGCCCGCCGAGTAGGTTTTTCCCAGGGCCAGGCGTTGGTTGGTGGCGAGGGCGGTGACTTCGACGGAGTAGGTTCCGGCAACGGCGGTGTTGCCGGCAGTGACGGTGCCGATGGTGGAATCGGCAAGGCTTGCCTTGTAAGCGGAAAAAGCTGCCGTCGCGCTCTGGCCGATTGCCGGTGTGAGGGCCTTGGCCGCCGTCTGCAGGGCAGAGATGCCGCTCTTCAGGGTGCCGAGGGCGGAAATCTTCGACTGGAAGCTGGTCTGCTGGCTCTGGAGTTTGGTAAGGGGTTGTTTTTCAATGGACATCAGGCCGCTGATGATCGACTCGACCTGAAGACCCGAACCAATGCCGGCTGAAGAAAGGCTTGCCATGATGTACCCCCGTGTTGCTTCGTCACTACTGGTTTCGATTACGGCGCCACCTGCACAAACTTGAGTGTTTTGCCGATCCTGCACTCGTACAGCATGGACTGTGCCAGGCTACGAAGGTTGCATTGGCATTGCCTCGTATTGGCAGTTTCTTGCGGTAATCGTCGTAAGCGTACGTTTCGTTCGGGAAAAGAAAATCCCACCGCCAGGGTGGGATAAGTGTTGCCAGGGGAGGGGCTGGCTACGGAAACGGGGTCAGACCTTCTGCTTGACGAGCAGACCCTGCAGCTTGTCGAGGGCTTTGGCGATATCCATGACTTCTTCCGATGGAATCTGCCGAATGACTTTCTTGGATTCGGTATCGATGACCTTCACGACGGTGACACCGATGTCTTCGTCGATGGAGAACTGAAGGCTGTTGGCGGTCTGCTTGATTACATCCTGAATCTGCTTGACGGCCTGGTTCAGTTGCTCGCTTGTCGGTGGTGTTCCGGGCGTGCTCTTGGAGGCGTTCGCTTCCTGGATGCGGCTTGCTTCGGGAGTGGCCTCCACCGTACGTACGGTTCCTGTGCCCAGGTTTTGCCCAGGGCTTTGCACGGGAGGCGCGTACTGCGTGCTGCTCGCGCCGACGGACTGGATGCTCATGATGATCTCCCACTATTGCGACAGGCGTCGCGCCGACGATCCGGCGGCGGCGCCTGTCACGTTCGCCGTGCGGCAGTTTATCTCAGCAGGGACAGCACGTTGTTGGGCATGCTGTTGGCCTGGGCGACCATCGCGGTGCCGGCCTGTTGCAGGATCTGGCCGCGGGTCATGTTGGCGGTTTCCTTCGCGAAGTCGGCATCCATGATGCGGCCGCGAGAGGCGTTGGCGTTTTCGGATGCAACCTGCAGGGTCTGCACGACGGAGCTGAAGCGGTTCTGGACGGCACCCCAAGTGGCACGGGCGGTGTTCAGGTTGGTCAGCTGCGCATCAATGTTCGCAATCGCTGCGGTCGAGGCTCCGACGCTGGACACGCTGCCGGTCACGGCGGCCGACACACCGGACAGGGACACTGCGCTGCCCTGAACGCTGATGGTGTCGGTGGTTGCAGTGCCCGCGCCGACCTGGAAGGTCACGGCGGAGGACAGGTTGAGCACGTTCTGGCCGTTGAAGGTGGTGCCGCCGACGACGCGCTGGATTTCCTGTTGCAGTTGCTGGAACTCGGTGTCGAGGTTGGCCTGGTCGCCGGAGGTGTAGGTGCCGTTGGCGGACTGCACGGCCAGCTCGCGCATCCGCTGGAGGTTGTCGGTCACGGCCTGCATTGCGCTTTCAGCGGTCTGCGCCATGGAGATACCGTCGTTGGCGTTGCGGATCGCCACGTCGAAGCCCTTGGCCTGCGAGTTCATGCGGTCGGCAATTGCCAGGCCTGCCGCGTCGTCCTTGGCGCTATTGACGCGAAGGCCGGAAGACAGGCGTTGCACGGAAGTCGCCAGGCTGGCCTGGGAGGTGGAAAGGTTCCGTTGCGCATTGAGCGACATCGGATTGGTGTTGATAGTGGCAGCCATTTTGGTTCTCCTTAAGTCCGTTCAAGATAAGCGTTTAGGCTTAACTTTGGTTCGCCTTGCCCGGTGTGTGTAAGGCAACCGCCGTTGAAATCATTAACGGGAGGCGCCGGACGGACTTTAGAAAATTGTTGACTTTTTTCATTTTTTTGTTTTTCGGAAAATCTCAACGGATTACCGCTTGGCCTTTGATAGCGGCCCCAAAAAACAAAGCTTTAGCCAAAAAAACGTAACACGGCCGTACAGCGCGGCCGGTTTCCGACATGCTTTCAGGCTGGAGCGCGACGGCCTTCATGGCCCGTAGGCGGCGAACCAGCTGGCGGCGTGGTTTTCGAGGATGAAGCCGTCGGCGACCCAGCGTTGCAGGATGAGACCCGCTTCGCGCAGGGCATCGGGCTCGGCGAGTTGCTCGCGGATCGTGGAAATCCACTTCTGCGGGTCGTTGGGCAGGCGGGTGACCGGGGCGTTCTGGTAGGGATAGATGTCGGTGCAGATCACCGGCCAGCCCATGGCGCCGTATTCGAGCAGACGCAGGTTGCTCTTGCACTCGTTGAAGGTGTGGATCTCCAGCGGGGCGATGGCCAGGTCCAGGTCGAGCCGCGCCAGGGCCTGGGGATACTGGCGGAAATCCTGCACGAAGCCGTGGGATTCCCGCACGAAAGGCTTCAGGGGTTCCGGGCACATGCCCATGAAGATCCAGTCCACTTCGTCGGCCAGGGCTTCGACCACGGTGTAGATGAGTTCCAGGTCGCCCAGGTGCTGCTGGGCGCCGGCCCAGCCGACCCGCGGCTTCTTGCGCGGCAGGCGTGGCGGTACCACGTCGCCCCACAGGCTGCTCTCCAGGCAGTTGGGCATGATCCGGATGTCGTCGATCATGTCGGCGCAGATGTCGGCCAGGGGGCGGGTGCTGACCACCAGCCGGTCGGCCATGCCCAGTGTGCGGCGCAGGCGCGGCCGGGCGTCCTTGAAGCCGGACTTGTAGAAGGAGTTCTTCTTGGGCAGGGCGGTGACGAGGTCATCGATGGTGATGATGCGCTTCACCTGGGGTGTGTAGCGGGCATAGGCCTCGAGGGCGTCGGTCTGCGGGTCGTCGAGGGGCTGGTGCAGGATGATCGAATCGGGCGCGGCGCGGGCCAGTTCGATGGGCGACAGGATGCGCACCGAGAAGGCCTTGGGTGGCTCGCAGATCATGGTCTGGGCGAGGCCGGCCTGGCCGATGGCGCGCAGGGGGGCGCGCAGGCGGTACTCGCCGGCGCCGCCGGTGAGGGGCACACCGAGGATGCGCGGCCGGTCGTGGAAGTGGGTGTCCCAGTCGATGGGGGTGACGTGTTCCGGCGTGAACGCGTCGGCGAGGCTCAGGTTGCGATTGTAGGCCGGGTCGTTGGCCAGGCGTGGCAGCCAGCGCTGGAGCAGCCGGTCGTTGGCGTCGAGGGCGGCGAGCAGGTCGGCCAGGGCGCCTTCGGGCTTGCGCTGGCGGGCCTTGAGGGAGATGGCGTCGTAGTGCACCAGCATGGAATAGGGCGTCCACACCACCTTGAGCCCGCTGTCGGCGGTGCGCAGGCACAGGTCCAGGGCGCTGTGGACGAGGGGGAAGCGCGCGACGTCCATGCCGCCCAGCTGCTTGAACAGGCTGCGCCGCACCAGCAGGGCCGAGCCGCACACGGCGCTGACGTTCTGGTCGCACAGGGCGCGGCCCATGTAGCCGGGGTCGGTGATCTCCGCGTCGTTGTTCCACACGCTGGCAGCGGTGCCGCGCAGGCCGAGGATCCAGCCCGCCTGCTGAACCTTGGCGGTTTCCGGGTAGGTCAGTCGCGGCCCGACGATGCCCACGTCGGGTCGGCAGGCCAGGGACATCATGCGGTCCAGCCATTCGTCCTGCACCACATGGGTGTCGTTGTCGAGGAAGAGCAGGTAGTCGCCCCGGGCGGCGGCGGCCCCGGTGTTGGCTCCCAGGGCGTAGCTGAAGGTGCCGGGGCAGGGGACGACCTGGGCACGGCCGATCCAGGGTTCGGTGCTGGGGAACTGGGCCAGGAACTGGAGGGCGTCCGGATCGGTGCTGTCGTTGTCCACCACCACCACCTCGTAATTGGGGTAGCGGGTGCGGGTGGCGATGCTCTCGAGCAGGGGGCGCAGGTACTCCTCCCGGTCGCGGGTCTGGATGACGATGCTGACCCGCGGCGCCTCGCTCCAGCGATATTCGACGCGGCGGGTGCCGAACAGGGCGCCATCGTGGATGAGGGCGTCGAGGCCGCGCCGCCCCAGGTGGTCGGCCAGGGCCGCCCGCTCGGCCTCGGGCTGCATGGCACGGCGGGACTGGCGGGGCAGATGGACGAGCATCTGGCTGATGTGGCCGATGGCGGCCTCGCCGGCGTGGTCGAGGGTGCGCAGGGCGAGATCGTAGTTCTCGGCGCCGCCATGCTGGCCGTAGCGGCCGGCGGCCAGGAAGCTCTGCTTGTCCACGAACACCAGGCTGCCAAAGTAGGCCTGGGCGCGCAGCAGGTCGAGATTGAGGTCGGGCTTGAACAGGGGCTGGTTGTAAGCGCCGTCGCTGTCACGGGTGTCCTCGTCGCAGTAGATGAGGCGCCACTCGGGGCGATGGTTGATGTAGTCGGCGATGACCTGCAGGGCGTGGGGCTCGAGGGTCAGGCCCGGCTCGATGCGGGCCAGCCAGGTGCCGGGCGACGCGGCGGCCATCTCGTCGATGACGTAGTCGATGTGGGTGGCGTCGCGCAGGGGGAGCCACTGCAGGTTGGGGATGTCGCCCAGTCCGTCCGGTGTGGGCAGCACCGTGACCACCGTCAGCATCCATTCGGGGTAGAGCTGGGCGGCCAGGCTGTCGAGGGTGTCGGCGAGGAGGCTCTCCTCACCCGGGTGCAGCGCCAGCAGCAGGTGCAGGCCGGGGCGCCGGGTCCATTTGAGGACCATGCGTTCGGCGAGGAGCTGGGCGTCGATCTCCTGCAGGCTCTGGCGCTTGCGCCACATTGCGTAGGTCTGGCGGGCTTCGGCGGCTGCGGGGTCTTCGGCGGGCTGGGCGGAAACGTCGCTGACCGGCATGGCCTGGGTGGTAGCGACAAAATGATCGAGCTGCGTCCAGAAGCGTGTCTCGGCCGCCTGGTAGGCGTCCCACATCTTTCCGACGCTGCTGCGGGCAAAGGCGACTTCTTCCTGCGAGTTGTTCAGGGCGATCCCGTTGCGTCCGATCTCGGCCTCGCTCAGGGCGACACCATTGAAGAAGGGCGACGGGAGGATCACGGCCGGGCAGCCGCACAGGGCCGCCTCGGCGGCGATGGCGGTGGACTCGAAGCAATACACCACGTCACTGCGGCGCAGCAGTTCGGCCAGGGCCTCGTGGCTTTCGGGCCAGCTGTAGGTGATCAGGGTGGCGTCGGCGGCCAGTTGGGGGTACTGGGACAGGGCGGCCTGATGGCGGCCCGGGTAGAGCAGGGCGCCGCTGCGTTGGTGGTCGTAGGGGTTGTCCCGGTTGTTGAAGATGGCGGTATCGATGGGCGGCAGGAACAGGATGTTCTGTGGGTCGGCTCCGTCCGGCAGCGCATTGAGACCGAAGCCGAAGATGAGCTCGGTGTCCGCATGCACCGCGTCGCCGCCCAGCAGCCCGGCCTTGTTGAGTACGTAGCGCACCACCGAGGCGGCCTTGCGCGGGTTGCCCGGCACGACTTCGGGGTAGACGACGATGGGTTCGCGGCCGGCGGTCTTGTGGCGTTCGATGATCTCCGGCGTGACCAGCGGGGTGTTGAGGGTCGGGCTGGTCTCGGTGGGGTAGACGTAGGCCTCTTCGCCGATGCCGTTGAGGGCGTGGCACAGGAGGTGGAGGACCCGGATGCCGGCCGAGGTGCGCCGGTAGGCCGGGGCGTCGATGTAGTACGGGCGGCGGGGGGCAGAGAAGAGGTGGCGCATGGCGGTCATCGACGGCTCGGGGTGGCGGTTCGGGTTTGCGGTTCGGAGGGGGCGCAGTCGGCGGTGAAGCGGATGGCCTGCTCCAGCGGCGTCCAGGCGTCCAGGGCCAGCTCCTGGCGGGCCCGGGCTATGGTGGGGACGTAGCGGTTGCGTTCGGCCTTGTCGTCCCTGCCGCAGGCAATGTGGACGGCGGCATCGGGGGCCAGGGTGTCGCGCACGCGGCTGGCGAGTTCGGCGATCGAGACAGCCTGATCGGCGCCGACGTTGTAGGCCCGGCCATGCTGCCCCTGCAGCAGCAGGGTCAGCAGCCAGATGGCCAGGTCGGCGCCATACAGGTAGCTGCGCAGGGGGCTGCCGTCGCCGCCGACATGGATGTCCTGCCCGGTGAGGGCGTCGCGGATGAAGTTGCCGATGGCGAAGTGGCCGTCGAGGGGCAGGGTGGCACCGACAAACGCGAAGCAGCGGGCCACGGGGATGTCGATGCCATGCTGCAGGCCGTACTGCAGGCACCACTGCTCGGCGGCGCGCTTGGCCTCGCCGTAGGCGCTGCCCGGATGCAGGGCGTCGCAGGCAAAGGCTGCGTCTTCGGGAATGCGCTCCACGTCGGCGGGCTGCCGACCATACACGGCGCCGGAGCTCACGTAGAGGGCGCGGCGCACGCCGGATTCCCGGGCCTGCCCGAGGGTGTGGCGGGTGCCGAGGAGGATGTCGTCCATGATCGCCAGCGGGTGGCGATGGGCGGCGGCGTCGGTGTCGGTGGCGGCGTGGATCAGCAGATCGGTGGGGGGGAGGGCGCCGAAATCCTTGACGTCGCCCTGCTGCCACTCCAGCCAGGGGGTGTCGGCGAAGAAGGGGGCGCGAGCCAGGAAGCGGGCGGGCTGGCGGGACAGCACGCAGACTTTCAGTGCCACGCCCTGGCGGTGCAGCAGGTCGAACAGGCTTAGCAGCCAGTAGCCGAAAAACCCTGTTCCCCCTGTTACGAAGATCCGCTGCCCGTGGAGGGGGCGGGTGTCCAGGTGATCCAGCAGGGCCCCGAGCCGGCCGTGGACGGCCGGGCAGGCGGGGGACGGGAGCAGGGGGCGCGACATGGCGTCAGGGCTGCGAAGGCTTACAGGCCGCGGCTGTAGATGAGCTTGCGCAGGGATTCGTTCTGGGAATACGGGCTGTCCACGTCGTCGATCTCCAGGGGCGAGTCCTTGCTGACGGGGCGGGTCAGCTTGAGGCCGTTCATGGTTTCGCGGCAGGACAGCTGGCCCTTCTGCAGGGGGATGGCCAGGTAGAAGTCGTCCTCCAGGTTCTGGTGGTGCAGCTCGTAGCCGGCGGGGAGGTCGCGCTTGGCGTAAACACCACGGACCAGCCCGTCCAGGTATTCGGTTTCCTTCTTCTTGGGCACGCGCTTGGCGGAGCCGGTGCCGCCGCACATCTCCACCGCCTTGTGGAAGGCCTTGAACCATTGGTCGATCTGGTGGGGCAGGGAGCAGTAGGGCGACACGGGGATGCCGTCCTCCTCCACATCGATGTGGCGTTCCCAGGTGCGGGCGCCCTTGGCATACGAAAGCAGCATCGACGAAGTCCAGTCGTGATACTCGTGGGTGGACAGGCCGATGACGTTCTTCGGATAGCGCTGGCGCAGGAAGTCGATCTGGTTGAGCTCCAGCTCGTCATCCTCGCTCGGGTAGATGGAGACGCAGTGGTTCACCGCCAGGGGAATGTTGCGGTTGGCGAAGAAGGTCACCATGTCGTCGATGTCCTTCTGGGTCGAGCCGCCGGTGGACACGATGACCGGCTTGCGGGTCTCGGCGATGCGCTCGATCAGGAACCAGTCGTTGATGTCGGAGCTGGCGATCTTGATGATGGGCAGGTCGAGCTCTTCGCAGAGGTCCACGGAGGCCTCGTCGAAGGCGGTGGCCATCGGGATGCAGTTGCGTTCCTTGATGGCCTTCACCAGGGTGCGGTACTCGGCCTTGCTGAGCCGGGTGGCCTCGGTCTTCTTGACGTAGCGAATGTCTTCGCGTCCCCGGAAGTCCTTGTGGATGAAGTGGTCCACCTCGCGAAACTGCAGCTTGATGGCTGCTCGCACGTTGTTGAAGCGCACCACCTGCGCAAAGTCGTTGACGATGCGCAGCCCGCGCTCGAGGCGCCCCCAATGGTTGTTGGCGAGTTCGAGGATGAACAGGTTTTCGAAGATGGCGTTGCTCATGATGTGGGACCTCAGTAAGCGTAAAAGACCGCGTCGAAGGAGTTGTGGGCGTGGATCCGGAAACGCAGCCGGTAGTCGAGATCGAGGCTGGAGATCCAGGCGGGGATGCGCCACAGGTCGTCACGGCGGTGATAGCCGGCGATGGCGAGGACGGGGCGGTTGCGACGGATGAGGGCTTCGGCACCTGCCAGGGCCTCCATCTCATGCCCCTCCACGTCAAGCTTCAGGTAGCCCACCTGGGCGTTGGGCAGGCAATCGTCCAGGCGCAGCACCTGGATGTGGCTGTTGCCCTCTCCGCCCAGGGTGCTGGCTTCGCCGTGACCGCCGGAAAACGCCAGGCTGGCATTCACCGAGGACACGCCGCAGGGCAGACAGGTGGTCGGTACGCCGAGGCCCCGGGCCCGCTCGGCGAGGAGCGGGAAGTTGGCCGGGTCGGGCTCGAAGGCCCAGGCTTCGCGCAAGGGCAGGTAACGCTGCGCCTCGGCCAGGGTGTCGCCGTTGTAGGCGCCCGCATCCACGAAGCCCAGCGGGGGGTGGGCGAGGCCGGTAAGAAAATCGGGGAAGTACTGGGGGCCGGAGACGGGGGCGGTGGGGATGCCCCGGGTCTGTCCCAGCCGATAACGCAGGATGGCGGCGAGGAAGGCGCGGCTGGGTTCATCCTCAAGCTGGGTGAAGCTGGTGTGAAGTTCGGACGCGTGGGCAGCGTAACCCTGCCGTTCGTCCAGCCAGTAACGCCAGCCCATGTTGCCGCCGAGGGCTTCGAAGTACTGCTGGGGCAGCAGGACACTGGAGAAGCCTGCGGCTTCGCAGGCAGAAGCCAGGGCCGCGTGATCGGCGGCGGGTTCCCGATTGAATACGCCGACCCACAGGGGCAGGGAAGTCCAGCCGCCGGGGAGGGCCATGAGGGGGGCCACCGGGCAGTCGGCAAACCGGGATGCCTCGCCCCGGGACACGACGAAGCCCCGCACGGTGATGCCCAGGCCGACGAGGGCGGCATGGAGGTCCCGGGCGAAGCTGCCGCAGCCGAAGATCAGCACCCCATCCCGGCGTGCTTCCGCCAGGGCGCCGCCGGCGTCCTCGAAGCTCAGGGACGGAAAGCCCGCGGTACTCACGCGCCGGCTCCACCCGTCCAGGCGCGGAGGCTGCGCGCCTCGGCACGCACCGCGGCGAGCTCGGTCGGGGGCAGGAAGGGGAACATGTCGTCCAGCTCGGGGGTGGCAAAGCCCCCCTCGGGCAGGGCGCGGGACTTGATGCGGGGTTCGAAGCCGGGGGCCGGGTCCACCCGGGCCGCGACGAGGGTTGGGCCGCGGCGGGCCAGGGCGGCGTCGAGGGCAGGCAGGTCCGCCGGAGTGGCGACACTGACGGCATCCAGGCCGTAGGCGGCGGCGACCCGGGCGAAATTCGGAAACTCGACACCGGAGGCCGGGGTGGCGCCGACGATGCGGCCGAAGAAGTTCTCGTGGGTCTGGCGGATGGACAGGTAGCCGCCGTTGTCGATCAGTACGATCAGTACGTCGAGGCCCAGGGTCTTGAGGGTCTGCAGCTCCTGGATGTTCATCTGCAGGCTGCCGTCACCGGCGAAGCACACCACCCGGCGGCTGCCGGCGGCCCGCGCGGCGCCGATGGCGGCGGGCAGGTCGTAGCCCATGGAGGCCGAGCCCGAGTTGCTGAACATGCGCTGGCCGGCTTTCAGGCGGCCCACCTGGAAGGGCAGGATGCAGGCCGAGGCGTTGCCGCAGACCACGATGTCGTCGTCGCGCAGCTGCTCGAAGATGCGCTCCACCAGGGCGTAGGGGTGGAGCTGGGGGCTGTCGGTGGGGGCGCCGCCCACCGGGTAGCGGGCGCGGATGTCGCGGCACCAGGCCGCCCAGGGGCGGACATCCGGCAGGCCGCCGGTGCACGCGGTGGCGAGGGCGTCGATGAATAGGCGCGCATCGCAGGCCAGGCGCAGGTGGGGCTGCACGAAGGGCTTGGCCAGTTCGGCCGGGTCCACGTCGATCTGGGCGATGAAGGCGTCCTTGGCGAAGCTGTCCCAGTTGTAGCTCACCTGGCGGATGTTGAGGCGCGAGCCGATGACGATCACGCAGTCGGCGTTCTGGGCGCAGAAGTTGCCGGCGCGGGTGCCGATGGTGCCGGGGCGGCCGGCGAACAGGGGGTGGTCGCTGGCGATGAGATCGTGGGTCCAGGCCGTGGCCACGGGGATGCCGTGGGCTTCGGCGAAGGCCAGCAGGGCTTCGCCGGCGCCAGCCAGACGCACGCCCGTGCCGGCGATGATCAGGGGGCGGTGGGCGTCGCGCAGCTTCGCGGCAATCTGCCGGCAGGCGTCGGCCAGCCCGGCGGGGGCCTGGGGGGCCGGGGCGTTGAAGGCCGGCAGGGGCGGGCATTCGGCCGACTGCACATCGAGGGGGATATCGAGCCATACCGGGCCGGGGCGCCCGCCGATGGCGGTGGCCAGGGCCCGGGGCAGGAGTTCGGCCAGGGCTTCGGGGCTGCCCACGCTTTCGGCCAGTTTGGTGACCGGGCGGGCCATGGCGAGCACCGGGCCTTCCTGGTCGCCGAGCTGGCGCAGGCCCGGCACGGGGGTGTAGTCGAGGCAGGTGGCACGCTTGACCTGCCCGCCGATGACGAGCATGGGGATCGAGTCGGTGTAGGCGCCGAACACGCCGTTGAGGGCGTTGATGCCGCCGGGGCCGGTGGTCACCATCACCACCGCCGGCTTGCCGGCGACCCGGGCGTAGCCCTCGGCGGCCATGGCGCAGGCCTGTTCGTGGTGCATGAAGGTGCACTTGAGGCGGGGGTGGCTGGCCAGGGCCTGGTTGAGGTACATGGCGCCGCCGCCGGTGACAGTGAACACCTGGTCGATGCCGTGATCGGCCAGCCAGTCGGCGATGCGTTCGGAGAGTTTCATGTCGGCTCGGTGATGAAGTGCAGGCTGCGTGGGTGCCCGGGTTCGATGCGCTGTATTTCTGCCTCGATCTGATGGGGGTTTACGGCGACGCAGACCAGAACTTGTGCCTTCGGGTGACGACATAGTCCATCGGCCGGGGCTACTACGGGCTTGCCGGCGAAAGTCTGGCCCTGCTTGTTCGGCGCCCCATCCAGAAAGGCGAGCACCCGGGCCAGGGGAATGGCGTCCTGGCCGAGGAGGCGTTGCGCCCACGAGCCGGCGCCCCACACCAGCAGGGGTGCGTCCCCGTCCAGGGGCGGCTGGATCAGGATGGCCTGGCGGGCACGTTCGGCGCTGGCCTCCAGGTAGCTGCGCAGTTGCGGGAGCACCGCCGGGGCAGGGGCCGGGAGGGGCGCGGCCTCGGCTCGGGCAATGCCGGCGAAGGCCGGGTAGGTCGAGCCGTCGGAGAGGCTCAGGGTGCAGTCGGGAAAGGCTTCGGGGGCGAGGCCGGCGGTGGCAAAGAGCCGGGCCAGCGCCCGTGGGCTGAAATGGTTGATGTGCTCGCTGTCGAAGTAGTAGTAGGGCGGGCGCGGGTCGCAGCGGTAGCCGCGGGGGTCGGGCACTTCGATGTAGAGGCGGCCGGCTGGGGCGAGCAGGCCGGCCAGCCGGGGCAGCCAGTCCAGGTCGCGCAGGTGTTCGGCCACGTGGGACAGCACGATCAGGTCGAAGCGGATACCGGCGTACAGGGCCGGCGATTCGCTGGCCAGCCCGGCCCGGACGGCGAGGCCATGGGCGCGGGCGGCGGCCACGGCGGCCGGGTCCGGGTCCAGGCCCTCGGCCTGGGTGTAGCCCCGGGCCGTGAGCACCTGCAGCAAACCGCCGGCACCGCAGCCGATGTCGAGGATCGCCGCGTCCTTGCCCGGTAGTTCGGCTTCCAGGCGGTCGGCGAGCTGTTCGAGGCGCCGCATGTCGGCGGCGTCGTGGCCGGCGCCGGTGCCGGTGGGGCCGCCGTACTTGGCGAGCTGCTGGTAGTAGCGGTCGTATTCGGCCTGGCTGGCGGGGGTGTCGGCGTAGGCGAAGTCACAGGCCGCGCAGGCCACCAGCCGGTAGCCGGATGGGAGCGGCGAGTGGCTGGGTTGGGGCAGGGAGAGCTGCGCCAGCACCTCTGGCTCGGTATTGCCGCAGAGGGGGCAGGGGCGCTGGAGAGCGTCGAGCATGGGGCGGGTGGCTCAGAAGCCTGCGCCGACAAACTGGCGGATCAGCCCGGCGCTGTAGTCGAGTTGCGCCTCGGAGAGCCCGGGCCACAGGCCGATCCAGAAGGTGTCGCGCATGATCCGGTCGGCCACGGGCAGCTCACCCACCACCCGGAAGTTGCGCCCGGCCATGGAGGGCTGGCGGGTCAGGTTGCCAGCAAACAGCAGGCGGGTGCCGACCTTGTGCTGGTCGAGGTATTCGAGCAGGTCGACGCGATTGACCCCGGCCTCGGGGCGCAGGGTGATGGGGTAGCCGAACCAGGACGGGTCACTGCCCGGGGTGGCTTCCGGCAGGATCAGGAAGTCGGTGGCATCGGCGAGCCGGGCCGTGAGGTGTTCGAAATTGTGTTTGCGGGCGGCAATGAAGCCGTCCAGCCGGTCGAGCTGGGCCAGGCCGCAGGCGGCCTGCATGTCGGTGATCTTGAGGTTGTAGCCGATGTGGCTGTAGGTGTACTTGTGGTCGTAGCCCGGCGGCAGGCTGCCCAGCTGCCAGCCGAAACGCTTGCCGCAGGTGTTGTCGCAGCCTGGCTTGCACCAGCAGTCGCGGCCCCAGTCGCGGAAGGATTCGGCGATCTGGCGCAGCTGCGGGTCATTGGTGAGCACCGCGCCGCCCTCGCCCATGGTGATGTGGTGGGCGGGGTAGAAGGACAGGGTGGCGAGGTGGCCGAAGGTGCCCACCTTGCGGCCCTTCCAGGTGGAGCCGAGGGCGTCGCAGCAGTCTTCGATCAGCCACAGGTTGTGGGCCTGGGCGAAGGCGCAGATGGCGTCCAGATCGAAGGGGTTGCCCAGGGTGTGGGCGATCATGATGGCCTTGGTGCGGGGCGACAGGGCCGCCTCCAGCAGGCTCACGTCGATGTTGTAGCCGGGCAGGGTGGCGTCCACGAAGACCGGTACGGCGCCGTTCTGCAGGATGGGATTGACGGTGGTGGGGAAGCCCGCCGCTACAGTGATGACCTCGTCACCGGGCTGGATGGCGCGGGCGCCGAGCTTGGGCGAGGTGAGGGTCGAGAAGGCCACCAGGTTGGCCGACGAGCCGGAGTTGACGGTGAGGGCGTGGGCGACGCCGACAAACGCCGCCAGGCGGGCCTCGAAGGCGTCGTTGAAGCGGCCGGTGGTGAGCCAGGCGTCCAGGGCGGCGTCGATCATGGCGTCTTTCTCCGGGTCGCCGACGACCTTGCCGGAGGGGGGCACGGCGTCGACGCCGGGGCGCCAGGCCTGGGGCGAGGTGGCGGCCCGGGCCGGGCGGACGATGATCTCCAGTTCCTGCCCGGCCAGCTCTGGCAGGTCGAGCTGGAGGCGGCCATCGGCGCCGGGGGTGAGGGTCTTGCGGATCAGGCTCATGGGGGGCTTCCGAAGGCGACGATTTCGTCGAGGGTGTAGCGCTGCATGTCGGCACCGCTGCGCCAGGCCCGGTGCCAGGCGAGGCTGCGGGCCACGGCCTCACCGGCGTGCCAGCGGGGCTGCCAGCCCAGCCGGTCGCGGGCCTTGCTGCAGTCGAGCCTGAGGGTATGGGCTTCGTGGACCTGGGGTGTATCGGCCACGGTCCAGCGGGCGTCGGAGCCCCAGCCTTCGGCCAGGCGTTCGACCACCCAGGCGACGGTCCTGGCGTCGCTGTCGTCGGGGCCGAAGTTCCAGCCTTCGGCACAGGCCGGGCCGCTTTCGACAAGCCGCTGGGCGAGCAGGAGGTAGCCGGACAAGGGCTCCAGCACGTGCTGCCAGGGGCGGATGGCGCCCGGGTTGCGCAGGGTGACTGGGTTGCCGGCAGCAAAGGCGGCGAGCACGTCGGGCACCAGCCGGCTCGGGGTCCAGTCGCCCCCGCCGATCACGTTGCCGGCGCGGGCGCTGGCCACGGGGATGCCGCTGGCGGCCAGGAAGGACCGGCGGTAGGAGGCGACGACCAGCTCGGTGCAGCCCTTGCTGGCGGAGTAGGGGTCGTGGCCGCCCATGGGGTCGGTTTCCCGGTAGCCCTGCGCCTGCTCGCGGTTTTCGTAGCACTTGTCGCTGCTCACCACCACCACGGCCCGGATGCCGGGCACCTGGCGGCAGGCTTCGAGCAGGTGCACCGTGCCCATGACGTTGGTGGCGAAGGTGTCCACCGGCGCTTCGTACGACAGCGGTACCAGGGGCTGGGCGGCCAGGTGGAGGACGATCTCCGGCCGGGCGGCGGCCATGGCGGTGCGCAGGGCGGCGGCGTCGCGCACGTCGCCCAGAGTGGAGTGCATGCCGCGGGCCACGTCGGCCACGTCAAACAGCGCCGGGGTGGTTTCCGGGGCGAGGGCGTAGCCGTGCACGTCGGCGCCCATCGATTGCAGCCACAGGCTGAGCCAGCTGCCCTTGAAGCCGGTGTGGCCGGTGAGAAAGACCCGCCGACCCCGCCAGAAGGCCGGATTCACCAGGTTTTCCATGGCGCGTTGCCGCTGGTCCACAGGTCTTCCAGCACGGTCTTGTCGCGCAGGGTGTCCATGGGGCGCCAGAAGCCGGTGTGCTGGAAGGCGGCAAGCTGGTCCCGGGCGATCAGCTCGCCGAGCACGGGGCCCTCGAAGATGGTCTGGTCGCTGTCGATGAGGTCGAGCACCTGGGGTGACAGCACGAAGAAGCCGCCGTTGATGAAGCCACCGTCGCCCAGGGGCTTTTCGACGAAGGCGCTGACGGTGTCACCCTTCAGCTCCAGGGAGCCGAAGCGCCCGGGGGGCTGCACGGCGGCGACGGTGGCCAGCTTGCCGTGGGCGCGATGGAAGGCCAGCTCGGCACCGATGTCGATGTCGGCCACCCCGTCGCCATAGGTGAAGCAGAAGGCCTCTTCGTCCTCCAGGTACTGGCGCACCCGCCCCAGGCGGCCGCCGGTCTGGGTGCTGTCGCCGGTATCCACCAGGGTCACGCGCCAGGGCTCGGCGTGGCGTTCGTGGATTTCCATGCGGTTGTGGGTCATGTCGAAGGTGACGTCCGACATGTGCAGGAAATAGTTGGCGAAGTACTCCTTGATCACGTAGCCCATGTAGCCGCAGCAGATCACGAAGTCGTGGATGCCGTGGCTGGAATAGATCTTCATGATGTGCCAGAGAATGGGACGGCCGCCGATGCCGATCATCGGCTTCGGGCGGTTGACGGTCTCTTCACTGATGCGGGTGCCCAGGCCACCCGCGAGGATCACGGCTTTCATCGACGCTCCAGGGGAATGTGGAGCCGATGTTATGCGTGGCAGGGGCCGGGCTTAGGGCGGAACAGGGGGGGGAAAGGGGGGTATTTCCGCCAGGGCAGCGCGTCAGCGGCCGGCGGGGAAGCTCGGCGGGTTGGCGCCGCAGACGATGTAGTCGTCGTCGCTCATCACGGGCTTGAACTCGCAGGGGCGGGACGGCGCCACGTTTTCGGTGATGCGGGCAAAACGCGGGTCGGCCACCCGCGGGGAGCGGGCGTTTTCCTGGCGCTGGGCCTCGCTGCGCCGGCTGGCTTCGATGATCCGCAGGGCCTCCTCGCTGGAGCCCGAATCGCCGGGCGGGTAGGCGGACGGGGCGGGCTGTTCGGATGCGCGGAGACGCCGGGCAATACCGAGGGACTCCGACCGTAGCACGGTATGGTTCACGTCCGAGCCGTAGTTGGTGCTGCGGAAGCGGGTCTCGGTGGGCGGCAGCGGCGCCTGGTAGCGGAGGGTGGGTGTGGGCGCGGTGACGTGGCTGTCGTAATGGGTTTCGTGGTGGGGTACGTGCACCGGCGTTGGCGTGCTGTGGCTCATGCCGATGCTACGGCCGCCACCGAAGCGCCGGGCTTCGGCGTCGGGTGCGTTGAGGGCGAGGGTGCCGGCCAGGGCAAGGAGGGCGAGCAGGCTACGGGTCGGTGCGGTGACGGTCATGACGGCAGGCACATGAAGATCGGGTGACGGAAGTCTAGTGGCTGGAGCAGGATCGGGGCAATGTTTCCGCTCAGCCTGCCAGCAAGGCCTGGCCCAGGGCCTCGGGCGACGCGGCGTGGTGCCAGTGGGCGGCCATCTCGGTGGGCTGGATGCTGCCGTAGCCCCAGGTGACGGCGATGAAGGGCAGGCCGTTGGCATCGGCGGATTCGCCGTCTTCGCTGCGGTCGCCGATGTAGATGGCTTCGTGCTTCGGGATGCTCTGGTCGGCGAGCAGGCGGCCGATCATGGCGGCCTTGTCGGGCAGGCGCGGGGAGAACAGGTCGAGGGCGTAGACGTGGGCGAAGTGGGTGCTCCAGCCCAGGTGCTCGAGGATCAGGCGGGTGGGGTGGATGCGTTTGTTGGTGGCGATGGACAGGGTCAGGCCGGCGCTGGCGAGGGCGGCGAGCAGGGCGCCGACGCCGGGGTAGTCGGCGGTGGCCTTGTAGCCTTCGGTGTCGTAGCTGGCCTTGAAGGCGTCGGCGAGGCGGCCGATCAGGGCGGCGTCCTGGCTGCCCGAGAGGAGTTGCAGCGTTTCCAGCAGCGGCGGGCCGATGATGCTTTCGTCGATGCTGCGCACCGGGGCGATGCCGCTGTGGGCAAAGGCCTCGCGGAAGCTGGCGAGGATGGCCGGGGCGGAGTCGATGAGGGTACCGTCGAGGTCGAAGAGGATGTGCGGGTAGCGGGCCATGGCAGGGGGCAGGAGGGATCGGATGGGGGCGATTATCGCCTGCTCGGTTATATTTGCGCGCCTCGACCGCCGCTGGATTGCCATGGACACCGCCGACCTGAACCTTGCCGATGATTCCCGCCGTTTTGGCGGCATTGCCCGCCTCTACGGGGAGGCGGGGCGGGCCCGCCTGGCTGCAGCCCATGTGTGCGTGGTGGGCATTGGAGGCGTGGGTTCCTGGGCGGCGGAGGCGCTGGCCCGGACCGGCGTGGGCCGGCTGACCCTGATCGATCTGGACCACGTGGCCGAATCCAACATCAACCGGCAGATCCATGCGGCCGACGCGACCCTCGGGCAGGCCAAGGTGGAGGCCATGCGCGAGCGCATCGCCGGCTACAACCCGGCCTGCCGGGTGGCGGTGGTGGATGACTTCGTGACCGTGGATAACGCCGCGCAGCTGCTGGCCGGGGGCTACGATTACGTGGTGGACGCCATCGACGCGGTGCGGGTGAAGGTGGCGATGATTGCCGTGGCCCGGGAGCAGGGCTTGCCCCTGGTGACCTGTGGCGCCGCCGGGGGGCAGATCGACCCGACGCAGCTCCGCGTCGATGACCTGGCCCGGACCCTCCAGGACCCCCTGCTCGCCAAGGTGCGCGGGCAATTGCGCAAGGCCCACGGTTTTACCCGTGATCCGAAGAAGAAGTTCGGGGTGGAGGCGGTGTTCTCCACCGAGCCCCTGCGCTACCCGGCGCCGGAGGCGGCCTGCGAGGTGACGGCAGGGGCGGCCCCGGGCCCGGCCGGCCTCAACTGCGCCGGCTTTGGCTCGGTGGTCACGGTGACCGCCTGCGTGGGGATGTTTGCGGCGGCCCGGGTGATCAACGGGCTGGCTGCGGCCCGATGAACAGGGCCGGGTCCACGGCCGCGCCATTCAGATAAACGCTCCAGTGCAGGTGCGGGCCGGTGGCCCGGCCGGTGTTGCCGACCAGCCCGAGGAGCTCGCCCCGGCGCACCGTCTGGCCCACTTCGACCCGGGCCTGGCTGAGGTGGCAGACCATGCTGACGAAGCCCTGGCCGTGGTCCACGAACACCGTCTTGCCGTTGAAGTAGAGATCGTCCACCAGGCTCACCACGCCGTCGGCCGGCGCGCGGATGGGGGCGCCGGCGGGGGCGGCGACGTCTAGGCCGGTATGGGGCGCACGGGGTTCGCCGTTGAATACCCGGCGCAGGCCGAAGCGGCTGGACAGGCGCCCGCTGCTGGGCAGGTCGAGATCGGTGCGGGGCACCGGCACCTCGCGGAACTGGCTGCGCACCTGGAGCTGGCGTTCCCGTTCGGCGGCGATGCGATCCAGGTCCTCCGGGTCGGGGCTGACCATCTTCGGGTTCTTCAGGGTCAGGCGCTGTTCGGGGTAGGCCTTGGGGCCGACCTGGAAAGGCACACGGCGGGCCTCGGGGCCGACTTCGATGGCCTGCTCGCCCAGGGAGGTGTCGAGGGGCAGGCCGATCAGAGCCTGCCAGCCTCCAGGGCCCTGCTGCAGGAGCACGGGTTTGCCGCCAAAGCGCACCAGCGGACGGGGGGTGTTGGCGGGGGCCACCGTGAGCGCGACGACGCCACCGGGCACCGCCGCGGGGCGGACCTGGGCGCTGGCGATGCGCGGGATGAGGGCTGTTGCGCACAGGAAGAGCAGGGCCGCACGAACTAATTGCGGTCTCGACGGGACTATTTCACACATGGTTGCAGGAGATAAGAGGGGGTGACGGATTTGGGCATGAGCCTTTGCCACCCCGGATTAAGATCCTGCGAAGCTTATTGCAAATTCGTCCGGGTGGCCTCTCCCTTCGTGGATTGCCTGCCGCAGTACGGGGTCTGATGCCCCGGCTCCCGGGCGCGAAACGGGGAGAGTTGAATGTCGCAGCAAGCCATTGTGCTGTTTGCTCACGGGGCGCGGGATCCGGAGTGGGCCAAGCCGGCCCGGCGGGTCGCAGCGGAGGTGCAGCGCCTGCTGCCGGAGGTGACGGTCAGCGTGGCCTTTCTGGAGTTGATGGAGCCGACCCTGGCAGCTGCGGTGGAGGCCGCCGCTGCGTCGGGGGCCCGGCAGCTGCGGGTGGTGCCCCTGTTTCTGGCCCAGGGGGGGCACCTGAAGCGGGATGTGCCCGCGTTGATCGAGGATGTCCGGGCCCGCCATCCGGGCTGTGAAATCACGCTGAGCGTTGCCGTGGGTGAGGATGAAGGTGTTGTCCGGGCCATGGCGGCGTTTGCCGCTGGCGTCTGAGTGTCCATGGTCAATGTGGGTCAGGGAAATGTCCTGCGGTCGATGAGCGGGCGGGTGTGGGTGGTCGGTGATGATCCCCGATCGATGGCGGACCTGGCGCGTGGCTTGCTGACCGCCGGCTTCGCGTGCGAGTGCCTGGGTACGGATGGGGCGCGTGCACGCCTTGCGTCCGGGCCACCGGGGGTGGAGCGGGTGGTGTTGGATGCCGTCCCCGGCGCAGTGGCGGGCGAACTCCTCGACGGTCTGCGCCGCAGCGGGGTGATCGTGACCATGCTGGTGGAGGCGGAGGATCTTTCGGCCATCGAGGTGGGCCTGGTGTCCGGGGTGGCAGGCTTTGCCGTAAAACCGGTCGAAACACGCACCCTGATGGCCGCGATGATGCTGCCGGGTGGTGAGGTGCTGACGCCGTCGGGGGGGTGTTTCCCGTTTCGCACCCTCGAAGATGTCTCCGGTTTGTCGCAGTTGGTGGCGGGGCTGTGCCCCGATCCGGCCAGCGTCCAGATTGCCCTGTCGGAGCTGATGAACAACGCCATCGAGCACGGCAACCTGGGCCTCGGTTTCGAGCGCAAGGGTGAGCTGATGGCCATGGGCGCCTGGCGCAACGAGGTCGAGCGCCTGCTCGGCATGCCCGAACATGCGGCACGCTTCGCTTACCTGCGGGTCGAGTGCCGGCCGCGGGAGGTCCGCTTCCTGATTCGCGACCAGGGCCAGGGCTTCGATCCGCAGCCTTACCTCAATCTCGACCCCGACAGATCGGTGGAGCCCCATGGCCGCGGCATCGCCATCGCCCGGATGCTGGCCTTCCCGGAGCTGGTTTTTCTCGACGGCGGTCGTTGCGTGGAAGGGGTGGTGCGGCGCGCTGGCTGAGCACGGGAGCCGCCCTCGCCTTGACGACGCATAATATAAGTGTATTCTTATATTATGCGTCGATACCCTTCTCCCCATGCTGGGGCGGTCCTTGCCGGAGCGCTCCTCTCCCTCTCCCTGGCTGTGTTTGCCGACGAGGCGCGCAGCCCTGCGCCCACCATCCAGCTCCGCCCCCAGGCCCAGGCCCGCACCTACACGGCCGAGGCCACCATCGAAGCCGTACGTCAGGCCACCGTGGCGGCCCAGGTTTCGGGGCGGGTGCTGGAAACCTGGGTCGATGCTGGTGCCCGGGTGCGCCAGGGCGATGTGCTGATGCGCATCGATACCCGTGAAGCCGACCAGGCGGTGGCCGCGGCCGGCGCCAACGTGGCGGCGGCGCGGGCCCGCATGGAGGACGCCCGCCTGGCCCTGGAGCGGGCCCGCAGCCTGAAGGCGCGCAACTTCGTCAGCGCCAGCGCGGTGGACCAGGCCCAGGCCGCCTTCGATACCGCCACTGCCCAGCACAAGGCTGCCGAGGCGGGGCGTGCCCAGGTGGAAACCACCCGGGGCTTCGCGACAGTCACGGCGCCCCTCACGGGCGTGGTGGCCCAGCGCCTGGCCGAGGTGGGCGAGATGGCCCAGCCGGGCCGCCCGCTGCTGATCATCCACGAGCCCGGCGGGCTGCGTGCTGTGGCCGATGTACCCCAGTCGCGCCTGGCGGAGCTGGGCAAGCCCGGCCTGCGGGCCCGAATCGAGTTTCCCGAAAGCGGGCGCGGCTTCGATGGGGGCGCAATCACCGTCCTGCCCTCGGCCGATCCACGCACCCACACTGCCCGGGTGCGTATCAATCTGCCGGTCGAGGCGGCCGGCGTGGTGCCGGGCATGGCTGCCCGGGTGCAGTTCCTCACCGGCGGCGAGGCTCCGTCCAGCGTGTCGGTGCCGGCGGCGGCGGTGCTGCGCCGGGGTGAACTCACCGGCGTTTACGTGGCGGATGGCAAGGGCGGCTTCAGCCTGCGCCAGCTGCGGGTCGGCAGCGTGCTGGCCGATGGCTCGGTCGAAGTGCTGGCCGGGCTGTCGGGGGGCGAGACCGTGGCTCTGGACCCGGTGCGTGCCGGCCTGCTGCGTCAGAAGCGCTGAACCATGGGGATCTCCGGACGCATCGCGGCGCTGTTCCAGCGCAACGCGCTCACCCCCCTGCTGGCCCTGGTGCTGATGCTGCTGGGTGTCTTCGCCACCCTGATCACCCCCAAGGAGGAGGAGCCCCAGATCGACGTCACCATGGCCGACGTGATGGTGGCCTTCCCCGGCGCCTCGGCCAAGGACGTGGAGGCCCTGGTGGCCCGGCCCGCCGAGCAGGTGCTGTCGCGCATCGCCGGCATGGACCACGTGTATTCCGTGTCCCGCCCGGGCATGGCCATCATCACTGTGCAGTTCAAGGTGGGGGTGAAGAACCAGGACGCCGTGGTGCGCCTGTACGACACCATCCACAGCCATCAGGACTGGATCTCGCCCCAGCTCGGGGTGGGCGAGCCCATCATCAAGCCCAAGGGCATCGACGATGTCCCCATCGTTGCCCTCACCCTGTGGACCCGCGACCCGCAGCGCTCGGCCTTCGAGCTGCAACAGGTTGGGCGGGCCGTGGAGGTGGAACTCAAGCGCGTGCGCGGCACCCGCGACGTGAGCACCATCGGCGGGCCGGGCCATGTGCTGCGGGTGCTGATGGACCCGGGCCGGATGAACGGCTTCGGCGTTACGCCCCAGGACCTGAAGGGCGCGCTGCTGCTGGCCAATGCGTCCCAGCCCAGCGGCACCCTGACCGCTTCGGGCCAGGAGGTGCTGGTGCAGACCGGCACCTACATCGCCAGCGCCGATGACGTGAAGCGCCTGGTGGTGGGCGTGTCCGGCGGCAAGCCGGTGCATGTGTCCGACGTGGCCCGGGTGGTGGATGGGCCGGATCAGCCCTCGCGCTTCGTGTGGCACGGCCTGGGCAAGGGCTCGGCGGGGGCCGATGGGGCCGGCGAGCGCTTTCCGGCGGTGACCCTGTCCATCTCCAAGAAGCCGGGTGAGAACGCCGCCGATGTGGCCGACGGCGTGATCCGCCGCATCGAGGCCCTGAAAGGCAGCGTGGTGCCCGAGGGCGTCGAGGTGAGCGTGACCCGCAACTACGGCGCCACTGCCACCGAGAAGGCCGACAAGCTGATCGGCAAGCTGGTGTTCGCCACCTCGGCGGTGGTGTTGCTGGTGCTGCTGGCCCTGGGCCGGCGCGAGGCGGTGATCGTCGGCGCGGCAGTCACCCTCACCCTCGCCGCCACCCTGTTCGCCTCGTGGGCCTGGGGCTTCACCCTCAACCGGGTCAGCCTGTTTGCCCTGATCTTCTCCATCGGCATCCTGGTGGACGACGCCATCGTGGTGGTGGAGAACATCCACCGCTGGCAGACCCTGGAGCCCGGCAAGCCCCTGTGGGAGCTGATCCCGAAGGCGGTGGACGAGGTGGGCGGGCCGACCATCCTGGCCACCTTCACGGTGATCGCGGCGCTGCTGCCGATGGCCTTCGTCAGCGGCCTGATGGGCCCCTACATGAGCCCCATCCCCATCAATTCATCGATGGGCATGTTCATCTCCCTGGCGGTGGCCTTCGTGGTCACGCCCTGGCTGGCGGGCAAGCTCATGAAGGGCGGGCATGACGGGGTTGCCGCCGCTTCGACCCACGCCCCCGACCGGATGACCGCCGGCCTCGAGCGCCTGTTCCGGCGCCTGATGACACCCCTGCTCGACCCGCGCACCGGCGGGCGGGCCCGGGCCGGGCTGTGGTTCGGCGTGGTGCTGGCCATCGGGCTGTCGGTGTCCCTGGCGGTGGTGCAGCTGGTGGTGCTCAAGATGCTGCCCTTCGACAACAAGAGCGAATTCCAGGTGGTGCTGGACATGCCCGTGGGCACGCCGGTGGAGACCACCGCCGAGGTGCTGCGGGAGATCGGCGACGCCCTCGCCCGGGTGGACGAGGTGACCGACTACCAGACCTATGCCGGCACCGCTGCGCCCATCAACTTCAATGGCCTGGTGCGCCAGTACTACCTGCGTGCGCTGCCCGAGATGGGCGACATCCAGGTGAACCTGGTGGACAAGCATCAGCGCAGCCGCAAGAGCCACGAGGTGGCGGTTTCCGTGCGCGATACGGTGGCGGCCATTGCCAGAAAGCATGGCGGCAACGCCAAGGTGGTGGAGGTGCCGCCGGGCCCGCCCGTGCTCTCGCCCATCGTCGCCGAGGTGTACGGGCCGGACTACGCCGGGCAGGTGGCGGTGGCCCGTCAGGTGCGCGCCGCCTTCGAGGCCACGCCGGACATCGTCGGCGTGGATGACACGGTGGATGAGGAAGCGCCCAAGCTGGTGCTGCGGGTCAATCAGGCCAAGGCCGCCCGCCTCGGCGTGGCCCAGGCCGACATCGTCGAGGTGGTGCGCCTGGGCCTGGGGGGCGAAAACGTGACCCCCGTGCATGGGGGCGACAACAAGTACGAGATCCCGGTACGCCTGAGCCTGCCGCCGGAGAGCCTGTCGACGGTGGGCGCCGTGCTGCAGATGAAGGTGAGGGCCCGCGCCCCAGAGGCGGCGGGCACCCTGGTGCCCGTGTCGGAGCTGGTGGAGGTGCTGCCTGCCACCCGGGAGCAGGTCATCTATCACAAGGATCTGCTGCCCGTGGTGTACGTGACCGGCGACATGGGCGGCAAGCTGGATTCGCCGCTCTACGGCATGTTCGACATCCGCAGCCGGCTTAAGGACCTGCCCCTGGTGGGCCCGCGCCTGGCCGGCACCCTGGACGAGTGGTTCATCCACCAGCCCGACGACCCCTACGCGGGCTACGCCATCAAATGGGACGGCGAATGGCAGATCACCTACGAGACCTTCCGCGACATGGGCGCCGCCTACGCCGTGGGCCTGGTGCTGATCTACGTGCTGGTGGTGGCCCAGTTCCGCAGCTATCTGGTGCCGCTGATCATCATGGCGCCGATTCCCCTGACGATCATCGGGGTGATGCCCGGCCACGCCCTGCTGGGCAGCCAGTACACCGCCACCAGCATGATCGGCATGATCGCCCTGGCCGGCATCATCGTGCGCAACTCCATCCTGCTGGTGGACTTCATCGATCAGCAGGTGCGGGCCGGTACAGCACTGGCGGAGGCGACCATCCACGCCGCCGCGGTGCGGGCCAAGCCCATCGGCCTGACCGGCCTGGCGGCCATGATCGGGGCGGTGTTCATCCTTGACGACCCCATCTTCAACGGCCTGGCCATCAGCCTGATCTTCGGCGTGCTGGTGTCCACTCTGCTGACCCTGGTGGTCATTCCGGTCCTTTACTTCGCGGCCATGCACAAGCGCGTCGCCGCCCTTCAGGGAGAATCCCCATGAGTCTCAGCATCAATCAGTGCGTCCGGGTCTTTGCCGGCTCCTTCGTGCTCATCTCCCTGGCCCTCGGCGTGGAGGGCAGCCCGCTTTTCGTGAGCAGCAAGTTCCTGTGGTTTACGGCCTTTGTGGGAGCCAACCTGCTGCAGAGCGGATTCACCCGTTTCTGCCCGCTGGAGAACATTCTGCGCAGGTTCGGCGTGAAGGACGGCCCGGCCTGCGGGTGAGCCATGTGCTTTGAGGGGCGGGGGCCCTTGTGCCCCCTTCAATAGCTTCCTCAAGCTTCCCCGGCGCGCGCCGTTCACCCCCGGGTGATGAGCACGCGCAAGTCCCTCTCCCAGAGATTCGACCTCTCGCTGTCCGGCAGTCTGCCGGGCGGGCGACGTCAGTGGTTTGCCGCGGTGCTGGTTGTTGGCGTGGTGATCACTACCCTCAGCTGGTACCGACTGCATGAGCACGAGGATGAGCTGGCCCGAGCCGTGCATCAGGCAGCGGCCGATCGCCTGGAGCAGCAACTCGCCGACCGCCTCAGCAAGATCGACCTGATCCTGCGGGGGCTGGCAGGGCTGTTCGATGCCCAGCACATGGTCGAGCGCCGCGAGTTTGAAGCCTACATCTCCGGCCTGCAGCCCGACGAGGCGGTGCCCGAGGTGGCCGGCATCGGTCTGGCCCGACGGGTCGAGGTGTCGCGGGCTGCGCCCATCGAGGCCCTGATGAGCGCGAGCTACGGCCGTCCCATCCGCATCCATCCCGCACCTGACCCGGCGCGGGGGCCCCATGTCTATCCCATCAGCTACTTCTGGCCCCTGAGTGCTCGCAGCGAGGGGGTGATCGGCTTCGACGGCTTCGCCGAGCCCCTGCGCCGCAGGACCATGGAGGCGGCAATCCACTCCCGCAAGATGGCCATGAGCCCGCCGGTGTCCCTGGTGGTGCTCGATCAGGACAAGCCGGTCAGCGGTGTGCTGGTCTATCGTGCGGCCCATCCGATGGATGAGCTGGCTCCTGAGCTGGGGCCCGAGGGGCTGTTGGTGATCGGAATCAACGTGATCCAGATGTTTGACGGGCTCCGCCAGTCGGCCATCTCGGGCTACGGCCTGCATGTTGCAGATGCCAGCTCGGCCCCTGCCCAGGTGCTTTATGCCTTTGATCTGCCTGCGGCGGGGGGGCTCCGTCTGGTCCGTCACCTGAATTTCGGTGATCGGGTGTGGGACGTGACCCTGACCGCACCCGTCCCCGTCGAGGTGGCCTCGTCCACCTTGGCCGGTCTCGGCGGGCTCGCCATCAGTGTGCTGCTGGCCTTCCTGGTGGCCAGCCTGGCCGACCAGCAGAAGCGTGCCCTGGCCATTGCCGAGCGCATGACCGGAGAGCTGCGGGCCAGCGAGAACCGCTTCGAGCTCGCCGTGTCGGCGACGGACGAGGGCATCTGGGAATGGCAGGCCGGGCGCCCGCAACTCTTCCTGTCACCGCGCTGCGACCGGCTCCTGGGCTACCCGGACGGGGGGCTGCCACGCCGGCTGCGGGGCATCCTGCGCTCCATGACCCGTCCGGCCCGCCATGAATTCCTGGCGGCCTATCGCCAGCACGCGACGGGTCAGGGCCCTTTGCATTGTGTGGTCCCCATCCGCCGGATCGACGGCAGCCAGGGCTGGTTCCAGCTGGCCGGCAAGACCGAGTTCGCGGCCGACGGGCGCCCGCTGCGCACCGCCGGGGCGGCATCGGACGTCACCCAGCTGCGCCGTGCCCAGCAAGAGGTCATCGACTCCCACGCCAAGCTCGACACCCTGTACCGGCATGCCTCCCTGGGCATGGCGCTGGTGGACACCTCCGGACGCTACCGTCAGGCCAACGCCGCCTTCTGCCGCATCACCGGCTACAGCGAGGAAGAGTTGTGCAGCGCTGACTGCCCGACCCTGCATCCGGCCGAGTTTGCCGGCCGGGACGCCCGGGCGGTGGTGGATGCCTGCCTCGGCGCACCCACGCGGGCCTACGAGACCGAGTTCATCCACAAGCTGGGGCACCGGATATCGGTGGTGGTGACGACGACCATGGTGGGAGGCTGCGATGCGGCCCGGTGGGTGATCGTTGAAGACGTATCGACCCGGAAGGCCGAGCAGCAGGCGATCCAGGAGGCCCACGCCACCAACGAATCCCTGATCGCGGCCATCCCCGACATGCTCTTCCAGCTCGACGGGGAAATGCACATCGTGCGCTACCACGCGCCGTCAGACGACGCCTTGTCCATGCCGCCGGAGAACTTCCTCGGGCGCCGCCTCGATGGCGCCCTGTCGCCGGACATGGCCCGGCGTTTCGGCATGGCGGCCCTTGCCGCTGCCCGCAGCGGCTGCCTGCAGCGCATTGAATACGCGTCGCGCCGGGGCGGAACCGAGAGGCACTTCGAAGCACGCTTCCAGGCGGTACGTACCGGCGGGAGCCTGGCGGTGATCCGCGATGTGACCGAAAGACGGGTGGCCGAGCTGGCCCTGCGGGAGAGCGAAGCGCGCTGGCAGTTTGCCCTCGATGGGGCCGGTGACGGGGTGTGGGACTGGAACATCCGCACCGGGCATGTCTATCGCTCGCCCCGCTGGGTCACCATGCTGGGCTACGAGGTGGGCGAAATCTCCGACACCATCGACGACTGGTCGTCTCGCCTGCATCCGGACGATCTGGCCCCCGCCCTGGCCGCCCAGGATGTCCACCTGAAGGGCGAGTCACCGCTGTTCACCCACGAAGTCCGGATGCGCTGCAAGGACGGCAGCTACAAATGGATCCGGGCCCGGGGCCTGGTGGTGGAGCGCGACCCGGACGGCCGCCCCCTGCGCATGATCGGCACCCATTCGGATATCGACGAGGCCAAGGCGCGGGAAAACCAGATCCTCGATCACAACCTCAATCTCTCGTCCCTGGTGGCCGGCCGTACCCACGACCTGCAACTCGCCAAGGAGGCGGCCGAGGCGGCCAACGAGGCCAAGTCGGTCTTCCTGGCCAACATGTCCCACGAGCTGCGCACCCCGATGCACGGCGTGCTCAGCTACGCCCGGCTCGGTGAAACCCGGGTGGCCCAGGTGGGGCACGAAAAGCTGCGCAGCTACTTTCATCGCATCCGGGTCAGCGGCGAACGGTTGCTGACCCTGCTCAACGATCTTCTCGACCTCTCCAAGCTGGAGGCCGGGCACATGGTCCTGAACCTGGCGCCGATGCGCCTCGAGCAGGTGATCGGCGATGCGCTCAGCGAGTTCGATGCACTCTTCCTGTCCCGGCGTCAGCAGCTTGCCCTGGAGGTGGAGGAAGGCCTCCCCGACCCGATGGGGGACGCCGCGCGCATCGGGCAGGTGGTGCGCAACCTGCTGTCGAATGCCTCCAAGTTCACCCCCGAGGGCAAGGGCATCCACATCCGGCTGGCACACGCCAGCCTGCCCAGCGGGCTGCAGGGGGTGGCCTTGAGCGTATCCGACGAAGGGGTCGGCATCCCGCCCGGCGAGCTGGATGCCGTCTTCGACAAGTTCGTGCAGAGCAGCCGCACCCGCACCGGGGCGGGAGGCACTGGCCTCGGGCTGGCCATCTGCCAGGAAATCGTTGCGGCCCACAAAGGCACTATCCGGGCCTGCGGCAATGCTGCCGGGGGGGCCGAGTTCACCGTTATCTTGCCGTTGGGGGAGGCGCAGCAGCGCGCTCTCCCGGCGGCTGTCGAACACAAGGAAAGCTAGATGAGCAAGGCACGCATACTGGTCGTCGATGACGAACCCTTCAACCTGGACATCGTCGCCGAATACCTGGACGAAATGGACTTCGACCTGGTGATGGTGGAGTCGGGGGAGGGGGCGTGGGCCGAGCTGAGCCAGCCTGACAGTGCCTTCGATCTGGTGCTCCTGGACCGCATGATGCCGGGCATGGACGGCATCATGCTGCTCCGCAAGATCAAGGCCGACGAGCGCCTTGGCTCCATCCCGGTGATCATGCAGACGGCGGCCACGTCCCCCGAACAGGTGCGCGAGGGCCTCGCTGCCGGCGCTTTCTATTACCTTACCAAGCCCTTCGAGGGTGAGGCCCTGCAGACCATCATCCGCTCCGCGCTCGATGACATGCGTGTGCGTCGGGAGCTCAGGGCCAGCCTGGTCGATCACGAACGCGCCCTGTCCTGTCTGGCCGAGGGCTCCTTCACCATCCGTACCCTGGAAGAGGCGCGCACCCTGGCGTCCTTCGTCGCGCTGCTCGGAGCCCAGCCGGAAACCCTGGCCATGGGCCTGTCGGAGCTGCTGGTGAACGGGGTCGAGCACGGCAACCTGGGCATCGATTTTGCCGAGAAGAGCCGCCTGCGGGAGGCCGATTGCTGGGAAGAGGAGGTGGCCCGCCGCCTGGCGCTGGAGGCCAACCGCGACAAGACGGTGCGGCTGCGGGTGTGGGGTGACGACACCCGCTGGGTCTTCGAGATTCGCGACGATGGGCCGGGCTTCGACTGGCGCCGCTTCCTGGATTTCGACCCGGAGCGGGCCTTCGCCCCCAATGGCCGCGGCATCGCGCTTTCCCGCCAGCTGTCCTTTGCCAGCCTCACCTACCTGCCGCCGGGCAACCAGGTGGTGGTGACGGTTCCCAAGCCGGAGCGGTGCTCATGATCCGCCGCGCGTCAGCCCTGAATCCATGGATGCCTGCAGCCGTCGGCGTCGCCCTGCGGGAGCCGCGTGATGGCTGAGAAGATCCTGCGGGTGCTCGTCGCCGACGACATCGCCTCCAACCGGACCATCGTCGGTGCCTTCCTGGCCCATCTTGACTGCGTCCCCCTGTTTGCCAGCGACGGGGTCGAGGCGGTGGACATCTTTCGCCGCGAATCCCCTGACGTCGTGCTGATGGACCTGATGATGCCGCGCATGGACGGCTTCGAGGCCATCCGCCAGATCCGCGCCATCGCCGGTGACCACTGGGTGCCCATCATCATCCTGTCGGCGCTCAGCGGTGAGGGTGACATCGTCCATGGCCTCGACATCGGGGCAGACGACTATCTCGCCAAGCCCCTGTCCTTCCCGGTGTTCTCGGCGCGCTTCAAGGCCCTGCGGCGCCTGCTCGACATGCAGCGGCGCCTGTCGGGCTCGCTCGAACAGGTGCGGGCGGTGGCCAATGGGGTGATCGACGGCATCATCTCCGCCGACGTGGAGGGCACCATCCTGTCGGTGAACCGGGCGGCCAGCCAGATTTTCGGCTACACGGCCTCCGAGATGGTCGGGCAGAACCTCCGCGTCCTCATGCCCAACGTCCACCGGGACGCCCACGACGGCTACATGCGGCGCTATGCCGAGACGGGGCAGAAGCGGGTCATCGGGCAGATCCGTGAGCTGGAGGCAGTGCGCAAGGATGGCACCGTCTTCTCCATCGAGCTGGGGGTGTCGGACCTGCAGCTGCCCAACCGGCGCATGTTCATCGGCGTCATCCGTGATGTCTCCGAGACCCGCCGCATCCAGCGTCAGCTGGCCGATGACGCGGCCCGGCTGCAGCGCTACCACGATGAGTCCGAGCGGGAGCAGGAGCTCGCCATGAACATCATGGAGCGGCAGATCCGCTCCGACTGGCTCCACGACAAGGCCGTGCAGTACGCGGTAATGCCGGCCCGCAATTTCTCGGGCGACGTGGTGGCGGTGGCCCGGGCACCGGATGGCGCCCTGTATGCCATGCTCGCCGACGCCACCGGCCACGGTCTGGCAGCGGCGGTCAGCGTGCTGCCGGCCCTCGGGGCCTTCTACCGGGGGGCGGCCCGCAACGTCGCCCTCGAGGTGCTGGTCACCGAACTCAACGACATGCTGTGCGGCCTGCTGCCGCCGGGCCACTTCGTTGCCTCGGCCCTAGTCCGTCTGGATGCCGGCAAACCCTCCGGGCGGCTGTGGGTGGGGGGGGTGCCGGACATCCTGTTCGTGGATGACGCGGGGCAGATCGTGCAGAGCTTTACGTCCCGACAGCTGCCTCTGGGCATCCTGCCGTCGGCGGAGGCCGGTGTGCACTGCGAGGACTTCCAGTGGTCCGTGGCGGGGCAGCTGGTGCTCTGCTCCGACGGCCTGACCGAAGCGGAGAATGGCATCCGCATACCTTTCGGCCGCGCCGAACTGACCAAGGTGCTGGCCGCCAGCCCCCGCGCCGAACGCCTGCGCAATCTGCGCCACGCCCTCACCCGGCACCTCGCCGGGCAGCCTGCCAGCGACGACGTGTCGGTGCTGATCCTCGACTGCGAGCTGAAGGCGGGGAGCTAGGGGCCGGCGCTGCCGGGCAGACGGATCTCCACCTCCAGCCCCCGCCCGCCCGGCCCGTCGCCGAGGGTGATCTCGCCCCCGTGGGCGAGCACGATCTCGCGCACGATGGCCAGGCCGAGCCCGCTGCCCTGGTGGTTGCGGGTGTCCAGCCGGAAGAAGCGCAGAAACACGTTGCCGCGCTGGGCCTCGGGGATGCCCGGGCCGTCGTCGGTGACCCGCAGGCTGACCTGCCCGGCCCCGTCGCCCGCGGCAGGGCGATGCCCCAGGGCCACGGTCACGGTGCCGCCTTCCGGGATGTAGCGCAGGGCGTTGTCCACGAGGTTGGCGATCATCTCCCGCAGCAGCAGCGGGTGGCCCTCCACCCGGGCACTGCCTTCCCCTTCAAAGCCCAGGTCGATCTGGCGCCGGGCCGCCAGGGGCAGCAGCTCGACCACCAGATCCCGCGCCACCGGTGACAGATCCACCGGCTGGTGGGCAAACAGCAGACCGTTGGCCGACTCGGCCCGGGACAGGGACAGGAGCTGGTTGGTGAGCCGGATGGCACTGCCCAGGCTCTGGTGGAAGGCCTCCACCGCCGGGCGCATGTCGGCCGCCTCGGTCTGGCGCAGGGCGTATTCCGCCTGGGTGTTGAGCACCGCCAGGGGCGTGCGCAGTTGGTGGGCGGCATCGGTGATGAAGCGCCGACGGGCCTCCACCATGCGGGCGATGCGGTCCATGTGCAGGTTGATGGCGTCCACCAGCGGCACCACCTCGCCGGGCACTTCGCCGGCCTCGATGGGGGTCAGGTCGTCCTCGGGGCGCTTGCGGATCGCCGTGCCCAGGCGCTCGATGGGCTTCACCGCCTGTCGGGTGGCCAGCAGCGCCACCCCCAGGGCCACCACCACCAGCACCGCCTTGCGGCCGATCTCCCCCAGGAACAGGGTCTGCACCACATCCTGGCGGGAGTGGGTGGTCTCCCCCAGGATCACCACCACCGGCTTGGGAAACTCGGTGCGGTAGAGGGGCTTGAGCATGGCCCCGAGGCGCAGGGCCTGGCCCTTGTAAACGCCGTCGTAGAACACCGCCTCGTTGGGGCGGAGGCGGCCCGGCGCCGGCAGGCCGTCGTAGCCGGTGATGACATCTTCGTCCGGATGGCCGACGCTGTAGAAGACCCGGTCGGAGCTGCCCGCCTCGAACAGTTCCAGGGCGGAGTAGGGAATGTCCACCACCACCTCCTGGTCGGTGGCGTAGATGCGCTCGGCGATGCCCTTGAGGGAGGCCGACAGGGAGCGGTCGTAGGCCTGGTTGGCGGCGGCCAGGGCGTCCCGGTAGCTGAACCAGGCGTCCATGCCGAGCAGGGCGGTGAGCACCCCCACCAGCCACAGGGCCAGGCCGCGCTTGAGGCTGCGGTGGGGCCCCGGTGAGGCGCCAGCGTTCATGCGGCGGCCTCGGGCGGGGCATCGATCAGGTAGCCCAGGCCCCGCACGGTGGTCACCACCACGCCGCTGCCTTCCAGCTTCTTGCGCAGGCGCGAGACGTAGATCTCGATGGCTTCCTGGCGGGCGTCCTGGTCCATGCTGAAGACCTTCTCGAACAGCACGTCCCGGGCCACCGGCCGGCCGATGCGGGCCAGCAGCGCCTCCAGTACGGCCAGCTCGCGGGGGGTGAGGGCCAGGGGCTGGCCCTTGACGCTGGGCTGGCGGCTCACCGTGTCGTAGCTCAGCGTACCCAGCTGGACCACCGGTGTGTGGCCCGCTGAACGGCGCAGCAGGGCCTTCAGGCGTGCCTCCAGCTCGCCCAGCTCGAAGGGCTTGGGCAGGTAGTCGTCGGCCCCCAGGTTGAGGCCGCGGATGCGGTCATCCACCGAGCCCCGGGCCGTGAAGATCAGCACCGGCACCCGTGAGCCCCGGGCCCGCAGGCCGCGCAGCACATCCAGACCGTCCTTGCCGGGCAGGGACAGGTCGAGCAGCACGCCGTCGTATTCACCGGTCAGCAGGAAGTGTTCGGCGTGGTCGCCCCGGTCGGCCACATCCACCGCGTAGCCGCCCTGGCGCAGGGCCCGGGCCACCCATTCGCACAGCTCCGGATGGTCTTCGACCAGCAGGATTCTCATCGTTGTCTCCTCGTCGCCGGCTTGGGCCGGACTCATTGGAACGGATTCTTGCGGCTCCGGGGACCGAAAGCAAATCGAAAGCCTCCGCGCCTTTAATGCGCTCCATACCGCTCCATGAGGGCGGAACAGACCAACAACACACCTCTGTCGGAGGAGACAAATGCATCACAAGACCCTGTACCGGGCAGTTCTCGCCTGCCTGGCCCCGATGGCCGTCGCCGGTGCCGCCCACGCGGCGCCCCTGGATGAACTGCGTGCAGAGATCGCCGCCCAGAAGGTGCGCCTGGAAAAACTGGAGGAGCAGCTCCAGGCCACCGCCGCCACCGCGGCCACGGCCACCCGCAAGGCCGAGGAGGCCAGCAAGTCGGCCCAGGCCGTTGCCGCACCGGCCAAAGCCAGCGGGCCGGGCATGCCGGCCGGCCTGTCCATCTACGGCATCATCGACGCCGGCGTGGAATATGGCGACTACGGCCAGGGCGCCAAGGCCCGGGTGCAGAGCGGCCTCGGCTCGGCCAGCCGGCTGGGCTTCAAGGGTGAGCGCAGCTTTGGCGACGACCTCACCGCCTACTTCCAGCTCGAAGCCGGCGTGTCGGTGGATAACGGCCAGAACACCGGCCACTCGTCCAACGTCAGCAACCCGGGGCAGGGCGCGGCGTCGTCGGCCTCGGTCAACAGCACCGGCGTGGCGATCTTCTCCCGCAACACCTTCATCGGCCTGGCCAGCAAGACCTACGGCGACCTGCGCGTGGGCCGCGACTACGCGCCGATCTACTCCATCACCAGCACCTCCGACCCCTTCACCATCGGTGGCGCCACCGCCTTCCGCCTGTGGTCCAGCGCCGCGGCCAGCCGCTTCGACAACGGCCTGTTCTATGCCACGCCGAAGTTCGGCGGCGTGCAGGCCCGCCTGGCCTACAGCGCCGGCATGGAGAACAACAGCGACTCCCAGGTGGGGATCTCGGGTGGCTCCGGCGGCGGCAACAGCAATACCGGCCCGCAGAATGAGGGCAAGGGCGTCTCCGGCAGCCTGACCTACGCCCAGGGGCCGCTCTTTGTGGGCGCGGGCTACCTGGCCTTCCAGCGCATGGGCAACGTCACCGCGCCCGCCACCGAGAACATCCGGCGCAGCGCCTGGAACCTGGCAGCCACCTACGATCTGGGCGTGGCCAAGTTCTACGCCCAGTACCTGAGTGGCCGCGACACCCAGGAAGGCGCCGCCATCCATACCAGCCTCGACCGCCGTATCTGGTGGCTGGGCACCGCCGTGCCCCTGGCCAAGCGCCACACCGTCCGCGCCGTGTATGCCCGCCTGGACGACCGCATGGCCACCAACCGGGACTCCGATCACTACGGCCTGGGCTACGAGTTCGCCCTCGACAAGCAGACCGACCTCTATGCCTATTACGCCCAGGTGAGCAACCAGAACGGGGGCCAGAACTCCCTGTGCGCCGGCGGCACCTGCCAGGGCTATGACAAGGACTCCGGTCTGCCCCCTAACTTCACCCCCAAGTCGCTGATGATGGGCGCCCGATACCGTTTCTGACCCGCACCGATGGGCTCCCCGCTCACCGGCGGGGGGCAACGAATGCCAGAATGACACCAAGGAGACAAGAATGAACATCACCCGTCGCCGCTTCCAGCGCGGCCTGCTCGCCGCCCTCACCTGCGCCGCCCTCGGCCTGGGCCTCGCCGCCCCGGCGGTCGCCCAATCCACCGCCGATCTGCTGGCCGCCGCCCAGAAAGAGGGCAAACTGGTGATCTACGGCGTCACCGACAACGAGCAGGCCAACCACCTGATCCGCGAGTTCCGGGTCCAGTACCCGGGCATCCAGGTGGAGTACAGCAACATGAGCACCACCGAGCTGTACAACCGCTTCATCTCCGAAACCGCCGCCGGCAGCTCCGCCGACGTGACCTGGTCGTCGGCCATGGACCTGCAGATCAAGCTGGTCAACGACGGCTACGCCCAGCCCCACAAGTCGGCCGAAACCGCCAAGCTGCCCGAGTGGGCCAACTGGAAGAACGAGGCCTTCGGCACCACCTACGAGCCCATCGGCTTCGTATACAACAAGCGCCTGATCCCGGCCGCCGACGTGCCCCAGACCCACGCCGATTTCATCAAGCTGCTGGCCACCCAGGCCGACAAGTTCAAGGGCAAGGTGAACACCTATGACCCGGAAAAGTCCGGTGTCGGCTTCATGCTGGTTACCCAGGACAAGCAGGTCAATGCCGCCGGCTTTGCCGATCTGCAAAAGGCCCTCGGGGCGGTGCAGGTCAAGGTGCAGGCCTCCACCGGGACGATGATGGAGCGCATCGCCTCCGGCGAGAATCTGATCGGCTATAACCTCAACACCGCCTATGCCCTGACCCGGGCCGCCAAGGACCCGTCCATCGGCATCGTCCTGCCCAAGGACTACACCCTGGTGCTGAGCCGCGTCATGTTCATCGCCAAAAAGGCCAAGAGCCCCAACGCGGCCAAGCTGTGGCTCGACTTCGTGCTCTCGAAGAAGGGCCAGGAGATCATCGCCAGCAAGGCCGATCTCTACGCCATCCGCCCGGACGTGGAAGGCGACACCACCGCCAGCGGTCTCAAGAAGCAGCTCGGCGACGCCCTGCGGCCGGTGGCCATCAACACCGGCCTGCTCACCTACCTCGATCAGGCCAAGCGGCTCGAGTTCCTCAAGCAGTGGAACAGCGCCGTCAAGGGCAAGTAAGCACCGCCTGAATCCCCCTGTGGCGTAGTCCGTCCGGCCCCTTCGCGGGGGCCGGCAGACCCCTCACGCCCCTCCGTCCAAGGAGCCTCTCCATGTTGCAAACATTGCCTAGACGGGCAGTGGTGGCCCTGCTCGCCCTCTCCGTCTTCTTTCCCATCGGTCTGGTGCTCTGGCAGAGCGTCCTGTCCGGCCCCTTCTTCATGCCGGCGGCGGTCCCCAGCCTCGAGTCCTACGCCTTCATCTTCAACGACCCCGACTTCTGGCAGGCGGGCAGGAACACCCTGGCCGTGGCCTTCGGCATGGGCGCCATCGCCATCCCCCTGGGGGCCATCCTGGCCTTCATCATGGTGCGCACCGACTTGCCCGGCCGGCGCTGGCTCGAGACCCCCATCCTGGTGCCGATCTTCGTCTCCCCGGTGGTGCTGGGCTTCGGCTACGTGGTGTCCCTGGGGCCGGTGGGCTTCTTCTCGGTGTGGTTCCAGGAGCTCTTCGGCAGCGTGCCCTGGAACATCTACTCGCTGGCGTCGATCATCGTCATCGCCGGCCTGACCCATGTGCCCCACGTGTATCTGTATTCGTCGTCGGCCCTGCGCAACCTGGGCTCCGACGTGGAGGAGGCGGCCCGCCTGAGCGGCGCCGGCCCCTTCCGGGTGGCCCGGGACGTGTCCCTGCCCATGGTCTCGCCGGCGCTGCTTTACGTGGGGGTGCTGGTGTTCTTCCTGGGCTTCGAGATCTTCGGGCTGCCCCTGATCCTGGGTGACCCCGAGGGCCACCTGGTGCTCACCACCTACCTCTACAAGCTCACCAACAAGCTCGGCACGCCCTCGTATCACCTGATGGCGGCGGTGGCCACCTGCATCATCGCCGTCACCTTTCCGCTGGTGCTGCTGCAGCGGGCCCTGCTCAAGTCGGCCCAGCGCTTCGTGGCCATGAAGGGCAAGTCGGCCCGCCAGCGCCCGCTCATGCTGGGGCCCTGGAAGTGGCTGGCCCTGGCGCTGATCCTGGCCTGGCTCTTCGTCACCGTGGTGGTGCCGGTGTCGGGCATTGCCCTGCGCTCGGTGGTGAGCAGCTGGGGCCAGGGGGTGAACCTGCTCGAGGTGCTGACCCTGGATCACTTCCGGGCGGTGTTCGAGGAGGACACGATGATCCGCTCGATCATCAACTCGGTGCTGATCGGCACCCTGGGCGGCGCCCTGGCCATTGGCTGCTATCTCGCCGTGGGCCTGGCCATCCACCGCAAGAACGACGGCCTGGCCCGTTTTGTGGACTACATCGTCCTCACCCCCCGTGCCGTGCCGGGCCTGATGGCCGGCCTGGCGGTGTTCTGGGTGTTCCTGTTCGTGCCCTTCCTGTCGCCCCTGCGCTCCACCCTGTTCTCGGTGTGGTTCGCCTACGCCGTGGTGTGGCTGGCCTACGGCATGCGTCTGATCCAGAGCGCCCTGATGCAGGTCGGCCCGGAGCTCGAAGAGGCCGGCCGCCTGGTGGGTGCCTCCCACAGCCGGGTGTCCCGGGACATCACCATCCCGCTGGTGCGCAACGGCCTGCTCGGCGCCTGGCTGCTGGTGTTCATGATCTTCGAGCGGGAGTACTCCACCGGCGTCTACCTGCTCTCCCCCGGCACCGAGGTGATCGGTGCGCAAATCGTCTCCCTGTGGGCCTCCGGCGCTGTCGACGTGGTGGCCGCCCTGTCCCTGATCAATATGGCGCTGGTGGGCATCGGCCTGGCCATCGCCCTGCGTTTCGGAGTGAAACTTCATGACTGACAAGACCATCCTCTCCGTCGATAACCTGGCCCTGTCCTACGGCAGCAACCCCATCCTCAAGGGTGTCTCCATGCAGCTGCGCCGGGGCGAGGTGGTCTCCCTGCTCGGGCCTTCGGGCAGCGGCAAGACCACCCTGCTGCGGGCCGTGGCCGGCCTCGAACAGCCCCACACCGGCAGCGTCACCATCGCCGGGCGGGCCATCTACGACGCCGCCGCCGGCATCGACATCCCGGCCGAAAAGCGGGACCTGGGGCTGGTCTTCCAGTCCTACGCCCTGTGGCCGCACAAGACGGTGTTCGACAACGTGGCCTACCCGCTCAAGCTGCGCAAGGTGGCCGCAGGCGAGATGGGCACCCGGGTCCATGCCGCCCTCAAGAACCTGGGCCTCGATCACCTGGCCGAGCGCTATCCCCACCAGCTCTCCGGCGGCCAGCAGCAGCGGGTGTCCATTGCCCGGGCGCTGGTCTACAACCCGCCGGTGATCCTGCTCGACGAGCCCCTCTCCAACCTGGACGCCAAGATGCGCGAGGAGGCCCGCGCCTGGCTGCGCAACCTGATCGTCGAGATGCAGCTGTCGGCCCTGGTGGTGACCCACGACCAGTCCGAGGCGATGGCCATGTCCGACCGCATCCTGCTGCTCAACGGCGGGGTGATCGAGCAGCAGGGCACCCCCCAGGAGATGTACGGCCAGCCCCAGACCCATTTCGTGGCCGACTTCATGGGCAGCAACAACGTCATGAAGGGGCGCATCGGCGACATCCGTGGCGGGGAGGCGCGCATCGACCTGGACAACGGCATGGCCGTGTGGGGCCTGCGCCGTACCAACGCCGCCATCGGCCACGAGGCCTGCGCCGTGGTCCGGGTGGAGCAGGCCCAGCTGTGTGAAGGGCCCGGCGACAACCGGGCGGAGATCGAGCTGGTCACCTCCATGTTCCTCGGCGACCGTTTCGAGTACGTCTTTCATGCCGGTGACGACCTGCTGCGGGTGTGGGGCAAGACCCACGAAGCCCCCGGGCGGCGCTGGGTGTCCCTGCCGGCCGGCGGGGTGTGGATCTTCTGATTCCGACCATGCCGTCGTGGCTGCGCCCCCTCGTCCTCATCGCCGCTGCCCTCGGCGTCGCCTGCCTGGCCGGGTGGCTGGCGGCAGGGCTGCATCTGCCCCTGCCGTGGATGCTGGGTCCGCTCTTTTCCGTTGCCCTGCTGCGGGTGGCCGGGGTGCCCCTGCAGGCGCCCCGGGGCGGGCGTCAGGCCGGCCAGTGGGCCATCGGCACGGCCCTCGGGCTGTATTTCACTCCGGCGGTGCTGGCCGAGCTGGGGCGCCACACCGGGGCTATCGTGGTGATGGCGGCCAGTGCCGTGGCCCTGGGGCTGGTGGCGGCGCGCATCATCGCGCGCTGGGGGCAGGTGGACGCCACCACGGCTTTCTTCTCGGGGCTCCCCGGTGGCGCGTCCGAGATGGTCGTGCTGGCGGAGGCCCACGGCGGCGCCACCGACCGGATCGCCGCGGCCCACGCCCTGCGGGTCATGATGGTGGTGAGCAGCATTCCCTTCGTCATCCACGCCGGCCCCTTCGAAGGGCATGAGACTTTCCGCGCCCTCAGCAGCCAGGTGGACTGGCCGCGCTTTCCGCTGTTGTTGGCGGCATCCCTGGGTGGGGTGGCAGTGTATCTGCGGCTCGGCATCGCCAACGCCTGGGTGCTCGGCCCCCTCAGCGTGGTGGGGGCCCTGACGGCCTTCAGTCTGCCCCTGTCCAGCCTGCCGGCCTGGCTGGTGAACGGCGGGCAGCTGCTCCTGGGCACGGCGCTGGGCATGCGCTTCTCGCCGGATTTCTTTCATGCCGCGCCGCGCTTCCTGGGGGTGGCGGGCCTCAGCACCAGCCTGGTCCTGGCCCTGGGCGCGGGTTTCGTCGGGCTGCTCGGGCTGGCGGTGCCCATCCCCTTCGCGTCCCTGCTGCTGGCGGCGTCCCCTGGCGGCATGGCCGAGATGAGCATCACCGCCCGGGAGATGCACCTGAGCGTGCCCCTGGTGACCGCCACCCATGTGCTGCGGGTGGTGCTGCTGACGGCCTGCGCGCCCTTGCTGTTCCGGGCCTGGCGGGCGTGGCGGCGGTTGCCTCCGGAAGGGTGAGGGCGCGAAGGGTGGCGCGCTTCCTGCTAAGCCCCTTCCATCTGTCTTTCCGGTTCTGCTGCCATGCTCCGAGTCCTTGTCGTCGAATCCTCCCGCGAGCGCGCCGCCGACGTCTGTGCGGCCCTCGCCCTGGCGGGTCATCAGGTGGCCGCCGTGCTCTCCAGCGCCATGGATCTGTCCGACCAGGTGCTGGCCACCAAGCCCGATGTGATCTTCATCCAGGCCGATTCTCCGAGCCGGGACACCCTGGAACACCTGGCGACCATGAACCGGGACTGTCCGCGCCCGGTGCTGCTGTTCTCCCAGGACTCCGATTCCGCGATGATCCGCCGCGCCGTGAAGGCGGGCGTGTCGTCCTATGTGGTTGATTCCGTGAGTGCCGAGCGGCTCGACTCCCTGGTCGAGGTGGCCATCGCCCAGTTCGAGGAGTTCCAGACCCTGCGCGCCGAACTGGACGACGCCAACCGCAAGCTGTCCGAGCGCATCGTGGTGGACAAGGCCAAGGGCCTGTTGATGAAGGCCCGCGGGCTGGACGAGGAGGCGGCCTACCACGCGCTGCGCAAGCTCGCCATGGAGCGCGGGCGCAAGCTGGCCGACGTGGCGCGGGACGTGGTGGACATGGCGAGCTTGCTACTCTGAAAGAGGTAGGTTTGCCCGTTGTGCGCCTTGAGTCGGGGCGGGAGTGCGACAGCGCTTCCGCCCCGATTTCCTTTCGCCATGCGGCTTGGTGGATGGTCTGGCGCTTTTGTGATCCAAAGCGGTGCGTATTGCACTGCAGCAGTGCGTGGAGCGGGGCGGATTTGTCTATCCATAAAGGGGTAGTAAATTTCCGGATTTTAGAAAATTGATTTAAATCATTGGCTTGCAGTTTCTGGCACGGAGCTCGCTAAGTCTGGACTGAAGTCGAACCAACGGCGGTTCGGCTTGATCAGGCGATCAGACTTGGACAAGGGCGTCCATCCTCCCGCGAACAAAGCGGGGTGATGTGACGCCCTCTTTTTTTGTAGTTACGGATCAGGGGCAAGCAATGAGCGAGCATTTCGACGACAAGATTCTTACCCGCCGCGGCTTTCTCAAAGCTGGGGCAACCCTTGGAGGTATGGCTGCTATGGGCACGATGCTCCCCTCTGCCGGCGCCTGGGCCGCTGGCTCGGACAAGCCGGAACTGGAAGAAGTGAAGATCGGTTTCATCCCCCTGACGGACTGTTCCTCGGTGGTGATGGCCTCGGTGATGGGCTTCGACAAGAAGTACGGCATCAGGATCACCCCCAGCAAGGAGGCCTCCTGGGCCGGCGTGCGGGACAAGCTGGCCAACGGCGAGCTGCATGCCGCCCACGTGCTGTACGGCCTGGTTTACGGCCTGCACCTGGGCATCGGCGGCCCCAAGAAGGACATGGCCGTGCTGATGACCCTCAACAACAATGGCCAGGCCATCACCCTGTCGAACGCCCTCAAGGACAAGGGCGCGGTGGATGGGGCCTCCCTGTCGAAGGTGATCGCCAAGAAAGACAAGGAGTACACCTTCGCCCAGACCTTCCCCACCGGCACCCACGCCATGTGGCTGTACTACTGGCTGGCGGCCCACGACATCGATCCCTTCAAGGACGTCAAGAACATCGTCGTGCCCCCTCCGCAGATGGTCGCCAACATGCGCGTCGGCAACATGGACGGCTACTGCGTGGGCGAGCCCTGGAACCAGCGCGCCATCGTGGACAAGATCGGCTTCACCGCGGTGACCACCCAGGACATCTGGACCGACCACCCGGAGAAGGTGCTGGGCTCCACTGCCGAGTTTGCGGCCAAGTACCCCAACACCGCCCGGGCCATGATCTGCGCCATCCTCGAGGCCTCCAAGTGGATCGACGCCAGCGCCGCCAACCGCGCCAAGACCGCCGAAACCGTGGCCGCCAAGAGCTATGTGAACACCGACGTCGAGGTGATCCGCAGCCGCATGATCGGCCAGTACGAAAACGGCCTGGGCAAGAGCTGGTCCGAAAAGAACTACATGAAGTTCTACAACGACGGCCTGGTGAACTACCCCTACCTGTCCGACGGCATGTGGTTCCTCACCCAGCACAAGCGCTGGGGCCTGCTCAAGCAGGACGTGGATTACCTGGCCGTGGCCAAGGCCATCAACAAGACCGAGCTGTACAAGCAGGCCGCCAGCATCGTCGGCGCGCCGGTGCCCAAGTCCGACTTCCGCACGTCCAAGCTGATCGACGGCGTGGTGTGGGACGGCAAGGACCCGAAGAAGTACGCCGCCAGCTTCAAGATCAAGGCCTGACCTGTAGGGGCGATCGAATCGCCCACCCCTGTTGATTCCCATCCGCGGGCGATTGAAATCGCCCCTACAGAATCCTGGAGATAACGATGAACACTGCGACCCTCTCTCCCGGCCTCATGGTCGTCCGCCCCGACGCCGACGCTGACGCCCCCCCTGCCAAGGAGACCGACATGGCTGCCGCCCCTCTCGCCAAGGCGCCCGCGCCCGTTGCCGCCGCCGAGCCGTCCGTCTCGTTCGGCGAGCGCTTCAGCAACTTCATCCGCGCCGTGCTGCCGCCGCTGCTGGGCTTTGCCTTCGTGATCGGCGTGTGGGCCCTGGTGGCCATGAAGTCCGCCGACTTCCCCAGCCCGGCCAAGACCCTGGATGCGGCCGTGGTGCTGTTCTCCGACCCCTTCTACTCCAACGGCCCGAACGATCAGGGCATCGGCTGGAACATCCTGTCGTCCCTCAAGCGCGTGGCCATCGGCTTCGGCGTGGCAGCCCTGGTGGGCATCCCCCTGGGCTTCATCATCGGCCGCTTCGCCTTCATGAACAGCATGCTCGAGCCGATCATCAGCATCCTGCGCCCGGTGTCGCCCCTGGCCTGGCTGCCCATCGGCCTGATGGTCTTCAAGGCCGCCGACCCGGCCTCCACCTGGACCATCTTCATCTGCTCCATCTGGCCGATGATCCTCAACACCGCCCAGGGCGTGCAGCGCGTGCCCCAGGACTACCTGAACGTGGCCCGGGTGCTCAACCTGTCCGAGTTCAAGATCATCACCAAGATCCTCTTTCCCTCCGTGCTGCCCTACATGCTCACCGGCATCCGCCTGTCCATCGGCACCGCCTGGCTGGTCATCGTGGCCGCCGAGATGCTCACCGGCGGCGTCGGCATCGGCTTCTGGGTGTGGGACGAATGGAACAACCTCAAGGTCGAGCACATCATCATCGCCATCTTCGTGATCGGCATCGTCGGCCTGCTGCTCGAACAATTCCTGCTGCTGATCGCCCGCCGCTTCAGCTACGGCAACACCTGATACCGGACCGAGGAGTGACACCATGAATGCAATCGTCAAAGTCGAGAACGTGGGCATGGCCTTCGACACCAAGAAGGGCCGCTTCATCGCCCTGCAGGACGTCAATCTGCAGATCCGCACCGGCGAGGTCGTGTCCCTGATCGGCCACTCGGGCTGCGGCAAATCGACCCTGCTCAACCTCATCGCCGGCCTCACCCTGCCCACCTCGGGGGTGATGCTGTGCAACGGCCGCGAGATCGCCGGCCCCGGCCCGGAGCGGGCGGTGGTGTTCCAGAACCACTCCCTGCTGCCCTGGCTGACCTGCTTCGATAACGTCTACCTGGCCGTGGAGCGGGTCTTCGGCACCAAGGAAGGCAAGCCGAAGCTCAGGGAACGCACCGCCGCCGCCCTGGAAATGGTGCACATGACCCACGCCGCCCAGAAGATGCCCCACGAGATCTCCGGTGGCATGAAGCAGCGTATCGGCATCGCCCGGGCCTTTGCCATGGAGCCCAAAATCCTGCTGATGGACGAGCCCTTCGGCGCCCTGGATGCCCTGACCCGGGCGTCCCTGCAGGATGAGCTGATCGGCGTGATGGAGAAGACCGGCGCCACCGTGGTGATGGTGACCCACGACGTGGATGAGGCCGTGCTGCTCTCCGACCGGGTGGTGATGATGACCAACGGCCCGGCGGCGACCATCGGCGAGATCCTGGAGGTGAAGCTCGACAAGCCCCGCGACCGCCTGGCGCTGGCCCACGACCCGCACTTTGCCGAGTGCCGGGGCGCCATCCTGGAGTTCTTGTACCAGAAGCAGATGAAGAAGGCGGCCTGACACGCCGCCGCCGACTGCGGGGCTCAGGCCCGCACTGCCCGCCGGGAGCGATCCCGGCGGGCAGTGTCTTTTTCAGCGCCGACGGCGCGGCACGGCCAGGGCCGACAGACCGAGCAGCGCCAGCGCCAGGCTGGCGGGTTCGGGGACGGTGCTGAACACCGCATTGGCGATGATCTGGTGGGCGGCGGTGGTGGGGTGCAGGCCGTCCCAGAAGAGCTGGGTATCCACGTTGCAGGCACCGGCAATGCAGGCATCGCTGACGTTCACCAGGCCATAGTCGGCGGGGTTGGCGGCCACGTTGGTGAGCAGGCCGTAGACGTCGAACAGGGTGACGCCGTCCAGGCCCGCCAGGCTGTTGAAAAGGGCCCCCCCGAGGGCGCTGGAGATGTTGGTCAGCAAGCCGGAGCCCGTCGGGCCAAGGCTCAGCCCAAGGGGCGTCAAACCCAGGTTCGGCGTGTTCCACACCACGAACTTGCGGGCACCTTCTGCCTGCAGCTGGCCGAGCATGGTGACCACGTCGTTCACGTAGTCAGCGGCACCCGCCGCGATGGTGGTGGCGATGTCGGCGCCACCCAGCACCTGGAGGGCAATGTCGCGCACATTGTTGCCGCCACCGGCGATCACGTAGAGCGCATCAGAGGGAGCGCCGCCGGGGCGGGCGATGAAGCTGTTCACCTGGTCGCGCAAGGTTGGCACATCGTCCACCCCGCCGGTATTGGCGCCCCCGTGGGCGAAACCGGTGCCGCCCGCCAGGGATGGCAGCAGCGTGCCGGTGCCCAGTTGCTGCGAAAACACCTCCGCCCAAACAGGGCCATTGCTGTAACGATCCGAGCTGTAGGCATACAGCGGCGTAAAGCTGTTGCTGCTTATGGCCGTGTCCGGTGTGACCCCCGGGCCGAGGACCAGGGGCAGGGCAATGGCGTTGTTGCCCACGTCGGAAAGGCTGTCCCCGAATACATAAAGCTGGGAGTAGGCCGCCGAAGCGGCCGTACTGGCCGCCAGGCCAAGGCCGAGCACCGCGTGTCTGAGAAGGCGGGTGATTTTCATCGTTGTCTCCTGCTGGGGTGGGAGGATGCATTCGCCGGGGGCGAGTATGCAGCCTAGCCGATCAGGGGACAAAAGCCGAGGATGGAAGCAGGGTGGGGCGCCGCGCAGCACGCGCTGCGCCTTACCGCAGCCCGAACCCCAGCGTGCGCAGGGCTTCCACCAGGCGGTCGCGGCCGCTGAGGGAGGCGGCGTCGCGGACGCGTTTGGCGGAGTGGTTGGACCAGTTGCCGCGCACCTTCATGCCCTGGCTGGCGTAGAAGGCGCCCATGGCGGTGTCGTACTCGGCGAGGCCGGGCTGCTGGGCGGGGAGGGAGTAGGTCTCCTGGTGCAGGACGACGGACTGCGGTGGGCGCGGCTTGACGGCGGCGGGCTGCTGCGGGTCGGGGGTGCCGACGCACAGGCCGAACATGGCGACGACCCGCGGTGGCAGTTGCAGCTCGGCGGCTACGTCTTCCGGGCGGTTGCGCATGGCGCCGATGTAGACGGTGCCCAGACCGAGGGATTCGGCGGCGGTGACGGCGTTCTGGGCGGCGAGGGCGGCGTCGATCACGCCGACTTCGAACATTTCCAGGTAGTCGAGGGCGGCGGATGTCTCGCCCACGCGGGTGGCTACGTCTTCCAGGCGGGCCAGATCGGCCAGCCACACCAGCAGCAGGGGGGCCTGGCGGATGTGCTCCTGGTCTCCGGCCAGTTCGGCCAGGCGGGCTTTGCGGGCTGGGTCGCGCACGGCCACCACGCTCCAGGCGTGGAGGTTGGAGGAACTGGCGGCGGACTGGGCGGCGGCCACGATGGCGCTCAGGGTGTCGTCGCTGACCGGGTCGGGGAGGTAGGCGCGGACGGAGCGGTGGGCGAGCAGGTGGTCGATGACCGGCGATCCGGCGGACGGGCTGGTCAGGTCGGGCGAGCCGTAGCGGGCCTGGTAGAGGGCGGTGCGGGCGTTCATGGGCTTCCTTGCAGGGGGCTGGCGGACGGCGCGGGCTGGCGCCGTCCGGGGAAGCCGCATTCTAGCGCTGTGGCCGTGGCCTGCGCCCTGCTCAGCTGCGCGTGCGGCGGCTGCGCGGTGCTGCGTCGGTTTCGGTGGCGATGGCTTCGGACACCTGGCGGAGCTGCTCCTCGACCATTTCGGCGCTGCGGCTGGCGGCGTCGGTCAACTCGTTGAAGCCGGCTTCGGCTTCGCGGATGGCGTGGCGCACATGGTCGATGGCGGCTTCGCCGGTGGCGTCGGCGCTGAGGGCGGCCCGGTCCATCTGGCGCATCAGCAGGGTGTCGAGGGCGGCCACCTGCTCGCGGGCCGTGGCGAGGATGCCCTGCTGGGCGTCGCCGATGATCTCGAAGGCTGCGCGGACCCACTCTGCGGAGTCGCCGCGCCAGGCCGTGAGGCGCTCGAGGGGCGGGAGCTCAAATTGAAGCGGGGCCTGGGTGACCAGCGCTTCGAGCTGATCACGACTCTCGTCGAGGGCCTGGCGCCCGGCGCGCAGGCCCAGCTCGGTGAATCTGCCCGAGGCATCGACCCAGATCTGGGAGGCGTTCAGGAACTGGTCCAGGGCGTTGATGCGGGTCTGCCGGATCTCGGCGGGGGAGAGGTACATGATGGGCTCCTTCGAGGTGGGTGAGGGCCGCTCAGCCTATGCCGCCGCGGTTGCAGGCCCGTGACAGCCCCGGGGGAGGGAACCCCTTTGCCCGCGCATTGCCCTAGCCTTGTGGGGAGGCCGATGGAGGAGACGGCGATGAACTGGTTCACGAGGCTGCCGGGCAGCCGGCGGGAGCTGCCGGGGATGGAGTGGCGGCTGTTGCGTCGCCTGCCGATGATCGCGCTGGTAGGAACCCTGCTGCCGGTGCTTTACGCGCTGGGCGCCCGTCTGTTCGACGGGGGCTTGCCCGAGGCGGAGGTGCTCAAGGCGGTGCAGCTGACGGACATTCTGGCGATTGCCACGGTGATGCTGCACTGGACGGTGGTGTTCACGCTGGCCATCGGCTGTTTCATCGTGGTGGTGATGAAGGGCCACGCCTACGTGGCCGACGCCTATCCGCTGGCGGACGAGGATTACCCCTCCGACTGATGAGGCGGGGCGAAGACGGGCCGGCCGGGGGCGGCGTAGCCCGCGTCCACCTGGGCTTCGATGGCGCGCCAGATGGGTTTCACGAAGAAGCGCAGGCCCTTGATGATGGCGTCCACGTCCATCATGGAGGGAATGCGGGTGCCCCGGTGTTCCACGGGCCCGCCGATCTGGGTGATCTTGACCCCCAGCTTGGAGAAGTGGTCGGCCAGGCGGGGCTCGGTGAGCACGAACAGGGTCTCGATGCCTTCGCGCTTGGCCATGGCGACGATGGCCAGGTAGAGGCCGATGGGGATGTAGGGAAAGCGCGGCTGGTTCTGGGTGCCGAAGTCTTCGTCGCTGAGAGCCACGGCGGCCTTGGTTTCGCCCTTCCGGCGCCGGTACTGGGCGCGTACGGCGAGGCGTGACACTTCGGCGATGGCCCCCCGGGGTTGGCGTGCCGGGTCGATGATGCTGCGGTCGATGGTGGCGGCGCAGGTGCGCTCGAAGGGCAGGGGGTAGTCCGGGTCTTCCGGGCGGGCCAGCACCAGGCGGTTGCAGCCGACCAGGGTTTGCGGTGCGCTGGCGGTGCGCAGCAGGCAGTGCAGGCTGTGGCGGTCGTATTCGTCGGTCTCGCGGCGGTCGGGGCGAACCGGCTCGAAACCCAGTTCTTCGCAATACACCTCGTGGCGGATGCCGAATACGGCATTGCGGGACGCCTCGTCGAACGCCGAGGAAATCTCGAAGTACTTCTTGAAGCCTTCGCCCAGACTGAAGCGGTCAAGTAACGACATGGCGGGCTAGTCCCCTTTGATCAAACGTTTCTGCATTGCACGTAAACGACCCGCAACGGGCAAACCTTGAAGGCCAGGGGCAGATTTACGGTGTGGACACTGGTTGCGGCCTGGCGGTGCCCCGCCTCGCCAAGCTTACCACCGCCATGAAGACGGGATGATGCCTTCATGGCGACGCCTGCCGGACCGCGGCCCGCGGTGGCCGGGCAGGCATGTCGAACTGTCGTATCATAGGCATTCCCTGGCTGACGGAAGTACATCCCATGTCTGAAGGTCTCTTTCGCTACGACGAGGCTTTTGCCCGCAATCTCGGCTGGGTGACCGAAGCCGAGCAGGCGGCCCTGCGGGGCAAGCGGATCGCCATCGCCGGCGTCGGCGGCGTGGGGGGCGTCCATCTCCTGAGCCTGGCCCGGCTGGGGATTGGTGCCTTTCATGTGGCCGAGATGGACACCTTCGACCTGGTCAATTTCAATCGCCAGGCCGGGGCCATGATGTCCACTCTAGGTCGTCCGAAGGTCGAGGTCATGGTCGAGATGGCCCGGCAGATCAATCCCGAGCTGGACATCAAGGTGTTTGGCGAAGGGGTCAATGCCGGCAACCTGGATGCCTTCCTCGACGGGGTGGATCTCTACGTTGATGGCCTGGATTTCTTCGCTTTCCAGGCCCGTCGCGACACCTTCAATGCCTGCCACGCCAAGGGCGTGCCGGCGGTGACGGCGGCGCCCCTGGGCATGGGGACGGCGGTGCTCAGTTTCCTGCCCGGTAAAATGTCCTTCGAAGAATATTTCCGCCTCGACGGTTGCGACGAAGACGAGATGGCCGTGCGCTTCCTGCTCGGGCTGTCGCCGGCCATGCTGCAGCGGAGCTACCTGGCCGATCCGTCGCGGGTGGATTTTGCGGCCCGCCGCGGGCCCAGCACCATCGCCGCCTGCCAGCTATGCGCGGGGGTGACGGCTACCGAGGCCCTCAAGATCCTGCTCGGGCGTGGCGAGGTGCTGTGCGCCCCATGGGGTTTCCAGTTTGACGCCTACCGCAACCGCTACATCAAGACCTGGCGACCCTGGGGCAACCGCAATCCGGTGCAGCAGATCGGCCTGTTCGTGGCCCGGCGTCAGCTGCGTGCCATGAAGGCGGCCAAGCGCTGAGCGCCCGGTGAGCCACGATCACAGCCATGCCTGTTCCCACGGTCACGAGCATGGCCAGGGGCACGGCCATGCCCACTCCCATCACGGGCATGCCCACCCCACGCCGGGGCCGGACGACTGGAACCGCGCCTTCGCCATCGGCATCGGGCTCAACATCGCCTTCGTGGTGGTCGAGGCCCTGTATGGGTGGAAGGCCGGCTCGCTGGCGCTGCTGGCCGATGCCGGGCACAACCTCTCCGATGTGGCTGGCCTGATCCTGGCCTGGGGGGCGGCGCTGGCCGGTCGCCTGGCGCCCACCCGGCATCGCACCTACGGCTGGCAGCGGGCATCCATCCTGGCGGCCCTGGCCAATGCGGTGCTGTTGCTGGTGGCCATGGGTGCGCTGGCCGTCGAGGCCTTCCAGCGTCTGCAGGCGCCGGAGCCCGTGGCCGGATGGACGGTGATCGTGGTGGCCGCCATCGGCGTGCTCATCAACGGTGTTACGGCAGCGCTCTTCATGGTGGGCAGCAAGGACGATCTGAACATCCGCGGCGCCTTCCTGCACATGGCGGCTGACGCCCTGGTGTCCCTGGGCGTGGTGGCCGCCGGCGTGCTCTACCTGCAGTTCGGCTGGGTCTGGCTCGACCCGGTGATGAGCCTGGTGATTGCGCTGGTGATCGTACTCGGCACCTGGGGCCTGCTGCGCCAGTCCCTGCACCTGGCCTTCGATGGCGTGCCCGAGGGCATCGACCTGCTGGAGGTGCATGACTGGCTGCGCAGCCAGCCCGGCGTTACGGGGGTCCATGACCTGCATGTGTGGGCCCTGGGCACCTCCGAGGTGGCGCTTACCGCCCATCTGGTGATGCCGGCCGGCCACCCCGGCGATGCCTTCTTCACCGAGCTGGCCCGGGTTCTGGCGCAGCGTTTCCGCATCCATCACCCCACCATCCAGATCGAGATCGACGGCATCGACGACGGCTGTCCGGCGCCCCACGTTCCCGGCTGAGGGCGGCTCAGGGGCGCGGCAGCCGGGCCAGAAAGCGGTCCAGGGCGGCACCGAAAGCCTGGCGGTCGGCCTGGCTGAAGGCGGCCGGTCCGCCGGTCTGCACGCCACTGCTGCGCAACTCCTCCAGAAAATTCCGCATCGACAGACGCTCGGCAATATTGGCGGCGGTGAACATCTCGCCCCGCGGGTTGAGGGCGTGGGCGCCCCGCTCGAGGACCGCCGCAGCGAGGGGGATGTCGGCGGTGATCACCAGGTCGCCGCTGGCCACCTGTTCGACGATGTGGGCGTCGGCCACATCGAAGCCGGCGGGCACCTGCACGGCGCGGATGAAGCGCGATGGCGGCGCGCGCAGCAGGCGGTTGGCCACCAGCGTGGTGTTGATGTGCAGACGTTCGGCGGCGCGGAAGAGGATTTCCTTGACGACGCCGGGGCAGGCGTCCGCATCGATCCAGATGTGCATGGGTGGCGCGTGAAGGCGGGCGGGGCCCCAGTGTAGCCCTGCCGGGGTGATCCGGGAGGCTGGCCGGGCGTGTTGCGTGTCGCGGACATGATCGGAAAATGCGGATATGCTGCAGTGCAGCAAGCTGTGCTACATTCAAACCACAACAGCCTCGCCAAATACAAGAAAACCTGAGGAGACAAGGGTTCCGGTGTGTCCGGGCCCGGCAGGGTGCCCGCCGTGGCGCCTGCCGGACTTGGCCGTCGGCCGGTTTCACCCCCTCCCTGCCGGGGAGGTGTCTTACAAGGTCTCCCCATCATGGACAGCTCCTTCGATTCTTCCGGCATTGCCCGGCCCCTCGCGCCGGTGCGCCCGTTGCCCGAGGCCGCAGCCAGGCAGGCCCAGGCCGTGCCGTTGCGTGTCCGCAAGAGCCGCTGGCCGGCCCGTCTCGACCTGCTGCAGAGCGCCTCCGGGCTGTTCCTGGCCCTGTTCCTGGTCGGCCACATGTTCTTCGTCTCGTCCATCCTGATCAGCAAGGACGCCTTTTACGCCGTGGCGCGGTTCTTCGAGGGCGCCTATTTTCTGGCCGAACCGCGGCCCTGGCTGGTGTCGGGGGTGGTCGGGCTGGTGCTGACGGTGTTCGTCGCCCATGCCTGGCTGGCCATGCGCAAGTTTCCGGCCAACTTCCGCCAGTACAAGGTGTTTGCCGAGCACAAGGCGCAGCTGCGCCATGGCGACACCGGCCTGTGGTGGATCCAGCTGTGGACCGGCTTTGCCCTGTTCTTCCTGGGTACGGTGCACCTCTACGGCATGCTCACCCAGCCCGAGCTGATCGGCCCCTACGAGTCGGCCGACCGCATCTGGACCGGCAACATGTGGCCCCTCTACCTGCTGCTGCTGTTTGCTGTGGAGGTCCATGGCAGCATCGGCCTGTATCGCCTGGCCCTCAAGTGGGGCTGGCTCGAAGGGCGTGACCCGGCCGCCACCCGGCGCCGCCTGCGGGTGGCCAAGACGGCGTTCAGCGTGTTCTTCCTGGGCCTCGGCCTGGCCAGCCTGCTGGCCTATGTGCAGCTGGGCATCGCCCACGCCGACAAGGCTGGCGAGCGCTACGTGCCGCAGCGGGCGGCGGCGGTGAAGCTCGGCGAGCTGGAGTTCGCCGTGTCCCGGCGTCCGGGGGGCTGAACATGCGCATCATCTACACCGATGTGCTGGTGGTCGGCGGCGGCCTGGCCGGCCTGCGCGCCGCCGTGGGCGCGCGTCGCCGCGGCCACGACGTGATCATCCTCAGTCTGGTGCCGCCCAAGCGTTCCCACTCGGCTGCCGCCCAGGGGGGCATGCAGGCCAGCCTGGGCAACACCGTCAAGGGCGAGGGTGACAACGAGGACGTGCATTTCGAAGACACCGTCCGCGGCTCCGACTGGGGCTGCGACCAGGACGTGGCGCGCCTGTTCGTGCATACGGCGCCGCAGGCCGTGCGCGAGCTGGCCGCCTGGGGCGTGCCCTGGAACCGGATCAAGGCCGGTGACCGGGAGGTGATCATGGACGGCAAGCGCGTGACCCTCACCGAGGGGCAGGCGGCCCACGGCCTGATCGCCGCCCGGGATTTCGGCGGCACCAAGAAATGGCGCACCTGCTATGTGTCCGACGGCACCGGCCACGCCATGCTGTACGCGGTCAGCGACCAGGCCGTGGCCGAGAGCATTCCGGTACATGAGCGCATGGAGGCCGTGGCCCTGATCCATGAAGGGGGGCGCTGCCACGGCGCGGTGGTGCGCAACCTGGTGACCGGCGAGCTGACGGCGTATGTGGCCAAGGCTACCTGTATCGCCACCGGCGGCTTCGGGCGCATCTACCGGGTCACCTCCAACGCGGTGATCAACGAGGGCATCGGCGCCGCCATCGCCCTGGAGACCGGCGCGGCCTGCCTGGGCAACATGGAGGCGGTGCAGTTTCACCCCACCACCATCTTCCCGGCGGGCATCCTGGTCACCGAAGGCTGTCGCGGTGACGGCGGGCTGCTGAAGGACGCCGCCGGCCACCGCTTCATGCCCGACTACGAGCCCGAGAAGAAGGAGCTGGCCTCCCGCGATGTGGTGTCGCGGCGGATGGAAGAGCACATCCGCGCCGGCCACGGGGTGAAGAGCCGCTTCGGCGAGCACCTGTGGCTGGACATCACCCTGCTCGGCGCGGCCCACATCGACGGCAAGCTGCGTGAGGTGAAGGAGATCTGCCAGCACTTCCTGGGCATCGATCCCTCCCGCGACCTCATTCCCGTACGCCCGGCCCAGCACTACTCCATGGGGGGCATCCGCACCGACGCCCGAGGCCATGCGCGGGGCCTGAAGGGGCTGTTCGCCTGTGGCGAAGCCGCCTGCTGGGATCTGCACGGCTTCAACCGCCTGGGCGGCAACTCGGTGGCCGAGACGGTGGTCGCCGGCATGCTGGTCGGCGAGAACATGGCTGATTTCGTCGAATCCGCCGCCGGCGAGCTGCGGGTGAGCACCGCCCTTGTGCGGGCATGCCTCGACGCCGAGCAGGCGAAGCTCGACACCCTGCTGCACGGCAACGGCACCGAGAGTGGTGCCGAGCTGATGCGCCGCATGCAGGACATCATGACCGACAAGGTGGGCATCTTTCGCACCGGCGAACTCCTCCACGCCGCCGTCGAGGAGCTGCAGGGCCTGCTGCTGCGCAGTCGGCGCATCGGCTTGCGCACCCGCCGGCCGGGGGGCAACCCGGAGCTGGTCACCGCCTACCGGGTGCAGAAGATGCTCAAGTTGGCCCTGTGCGTGGCCTATGGCGCCCTGCAGCGTACCGAGAGCCGTGGCGCCCATTTCCGCGAGGACTACCCCCGCCGCGACGATGCCAGCTGGCTCAAGCGCACCCTGGCCACCTGGCAGGATGATTTCCAGACCCTGCCGACCCTGGCCTACGAGGCCCTCGACGTGGCCAGCATGGAGCTCCCCCCCGGCTGGCGCGGTTATGGCGCCCGGAACGCCATCGAGCACCCCGCCACCGCCGGGCGCGCCGCCGAGATCGATGCCATCCGCAGTGCCTTCGGGCACGCCGACCGCTTTACCGTGCAGCAGGCCCTGATGCCCTTCGATCACCTGATCCCGGCACGCTTCCGCGGCCGCAATGCACGCCCTGGAGAGACGTCATGAATGCCGCGAGCAGCGGGCCCCGTGCCCTGACCCTGCGCATCCTGCGCAGCAGCCCGACCGAGGGCATCGCCCCCCACTGGCAGGATTTCCATGTCGAAGAGGCCGAGGGCATGACCCTGTTCATCGCCCTCAACGAGGTCCGTGAAACCCTCGACCCGGCCCTGCAGTTCGACTTCGTGTGCCGCGCCGGCATCTGTGGCAGCTGCGGCATGCTCATCAATGGCAAGCCCGGCCTGGCCTGCCGCAGCCTGACCCGAGACCTGGGTGCGCTGATCACCCTGGCGCCGCTGCCGGTGTTCGAGCTGATCGGCGACCTGTCGGTGAACACCGGCAAGTGGATGCGCGGCACCGCCGAACGCCTCGAAACCTGGATCCACAGCAGCCAGGAGGTCGACCTGACGGCCGTCGAGACGCCCATGGAGCCCGAGCTGGCCGAGGCCATCTACGAACTCGACCGCTGCATCGAGTGCGGCTGTTGCGTGGCCGGCTGCGGCACCCTGCGCATGCGCGAGGAGTTCGTCGGCGCCATCGGCCTGAACAAGATCGCCCGCTTCCGCCTCGACCCCCGCGACGAACGCAGTGACGACGACTTCTACCAGCTCATCGGCGACGACACCGGCGTGTTTGGCTGCATGAGCCTGCTGGCCTGCCACGATGTGTGCCCCAAGGGCCTGCCCCTGCAGACCCAGATCGCCTTCCTGCGCCGCAAGATGGCGGCCAGCGGCGCCTAACACACAGCGTGTCCGGCAGGATCAGGGCTTGCCGGCGGCGGTGTAGGGCAGGGTCGTGTCACCGGCAAGCCGGTAGCCGGCGATGCCCATGCCCGTTTCGGCGCGGTGGATGCTCAGGGTGCCACTGACCCATACCGGATCCATGGTGTTCAAACCGGCCACCGGCCTGCGGGCGATCACGTGGATCATCTGGTTGGCGGGTGGCGGTGGAACGTGGATGCAGGCGCCGAAGTAGGGAACCAGCAGGAACTCGCGGGTCAGCTTGCCCTGACGTTCCAGGGGGATCACGAAGCCCGGCAGCCGGACCCGCTGCCCCTGCAGCGCAGTGCTGACGGGGGCCTCGTCCCAGGCCCGCTTGATCTTCTCCAGCGCCTCGGTGGCCCGCGGGTCATTGTCCTTGAGGCGGGAAAAGTCGATGCCCTTGAAGGCGGCCATGGGGTTCCAGTCCCTGGGCAGGAGATCGTCCCAGGTGATGTCCCGGTAGCTGGCCTCGCGCTGGCCGCCGCCGGCCAGGCGTTCTCCGATCCGGAACTCACCGTCGCGCCGGGGCGTCTGGGCGTGGGCGCCGGCTAGCGAAACGGCCAGCAGGCAGGCAGCAAGGCGGAGGTGGCGCTTGAAGGGCATCGCTACAGCCGGGGCAGCAGGCCATCGGCCAGGGCCATCCGGCTGGCACGCCAGGCGGGGACCAGGCTCGCCGCGATGCCGGTGGCCAGCACGGCGCCAAGGATGCGGAGTGCCGCCATCGACAAGGCTGCGCCGGACAGCTCCAGCCCGAGGCGGGCCCTCAGCCAGGGGGCCAGCAGGTGGCCGGCGGCCTCCACCACCACCACGCCCAGGGCAATTCCCGCGACGGTCACCAGCGCGCCCTCGAGCACCAGCAGCCCGACGAGATGGCGCCGGCCCGCACCCACCGAGCGCAGGATGGCGAGCTCGCGCCGCCGCTCGCCCAGGCTGGCGACGATCACTGCCACCAGCCCGGCCAGCCCCGCCGCCATGACCAGCCAGGCCAGGCCGTGCAGGGTGCGCTCGACGCTGCCCATGAGCTGCCACAACTCGTCCATGGCCAGGCCCGGCAGGATGGCCATCAGGGGCTCGCCGCCAAAGGCGTTGATCTGGCGCTGTACGCGGAACACGTCGGTGCGTTGATGCAGGCCGATCAGCACGGCATTGAGGTGCTTAGGGGTGAGGTCGAACTTGCCCGCAGCCTCGGCCGGAATGCTCAGGCCCGGCATGGGCATCCCGCCCTGCCAGTCCAGGTGGATCGCTTCCAGCGCCTGCAGGCTCACGACGAGGGTCCGGTCCATCGGGGTGCCGGTGGGCGCCAGCACGCCGACGATCCGGAAGGGCTTGTCGGCGTGTTCGGGGTGGGTGGAGTCCTCGTCGTGGTGATGGGCGTCCAGGTGGCTGGCCCCATGCTGCAGGGTGATCTGCTGGCCCGTCCGGTAGCCAAGGCGTGCCGCCACCTCGGCGCCGATGACGGCTTCGAAGAGACCGGAGAAGGGCTCGCCGTCGGCAAAGGGCAGGCTGTTCTGCTCGCTGTTCCCGAGGTGGCGGAAGAACTCGGGTGTGCTGCCCAGCACCGGGAAGCCCCGGTGGGAGTCACCCAGGGCGAGAGGCAGGCTCCAGGCGATCAGCGGGTCTGCCGCGAGGGTCTGGTAGCTCTTCCACGCCAGGGTATGGCTGGCGTCTCCCAGGTGGAAGACGGCGTGCAGGAGCAGCTGTACCGGGCTGCCACGGGGCCCCATCACCAGGTCCACCCCGGCCACCGACTGGGCAAAGTGTGTCTGGGCGGCTTCACGGGCCCGGGTCACGGAGAGCAGCAGGGCGACGGCCAGGGCGATGGACAGGGCGGCGAGGGTGAGGCTCAGGCGCCGGTTCCAGGCGCTGGCCCAGGCCAGGGGCAGCAGGGTCTTCACAGGGTGATGCACCGATCAAAACGGGATGCCAGGCGGGGGTCGTGGCTGACCAGGACGAGGCTGCTGCCATGGACCGCCACCTCCTTGCCCAGCAAGGCGAGGAAGGCGTCCTGGCGGCGGGGGTCGAGGGCCGAGGTCGGCTCGTCGGCGAGGATCAGCTCCGGCCGCCCGATCAGCGCCCGGGCGGCAGCCACCCGCTGCTGTTGCCCGACGGACAGGGTGCTCGCCGGCCGGGCTGCGTCGCCGGCATCCACCTCCAGGGCATCCAGGAGCCGTTGCGCCGCCTCCACGGGCCGGGCGCCGGCTCGCCGGGCCCGGGTAGTGGAGAAGCGGCAGGGCAGGAGGACGTTGTCGAGGGCCGACAGATAGGGCAGCAGATTGAACTGCTGGAAGATGAAGCCGATGTGATCGACCCGGAAGCGGTCCCGGGCGGGGGCCGACAGGGCGTCCAGGGGCTGGCCGAGGATCTGGATACGGCCTTCCCGGGGCATTACCACGCCGCCGATGAGGTTGAGCAGGGTGCTCTTGCCGGCGCCGCTTTCGCCCTGGATGAACACCTGCTCACCCTGGCCCACATCCAGGGCGGACAGGGTGAGACACGGTGCAACCTGGCCTGGCCAGGCGAAGCGCAGGTCGCGGATATGAATGCTCGGGGCCATGGGGCTCACCACACCCCGTCGGCGGCCAGCACCACGCGGGGAAGGGCGTCCGCCGGAACCGCCGGAGAGCGATGGATGATCCCGCGGCCGCCATTGCCCTGCCACAGGCTGCCCTTCAGCAGGGCCACGGTGAAGCCGGGAATGCGCTGGATCTGCGCTCCGGCGCCGAGCAGGCCCGAGTGTTCGTCGGGCAGCCCGCCCGCGCCACTGCCCAGCTTGCTGCGATCAGCGCCGGCATCGTCCAGCCATTCCGTGCCCGGCCCCCGGTAGGTGCACAGCAGGCGGATGCCGACCCGGTCCACGTGCAGGCGCGGGCACATGGCTTTGTCGATCACCTCCAGGCGCAGGCCGACATGGGGGCAGTCCAGCAGATCGCCCAGCAGTTCGGCGAGCTGGCTGATGTCCCTGGCCAGGGACTCGCGCCCGGGGTGGTCGGGGAGTTCCCCCAGCTCAGGGCATTGCCCGGCCTCAAGGGTGGTGCGCAGCCCGCGTCCGAGGCCATGCCTCGATGCCTCCAGGTAGCTGGCGATGAGCGGATCCGCCGGGCGTTGCCAGATGGCGAGCTGGACATCCGGCTCGAAGATGCCGACCAGCGCGGCCGGAGAGTGGGTGACGAGGGTATGAGAGGCGTGGGTGGAGAGGTGGTGGCGTGCGTTCATGGAGGGCTCCGTGGTGATCAGTGGAGAAAGACCATGCCGGCCGAGAGGAGGGCGATGCCTGCCGCCATGAAACCCCCGTGCCAGGCAAGGTCGCCCTTTTCCTGGCGCAGCCAGGGCATCAGGTCGGAGACGGCGAGATAGATGAAGCTGGCGGCGGCGATGACGAGCACATGGGGGAGCCAGCGCCCGGCGTCGCTCAGCCAGAAGTGCCCGATGAGGCCACCCAGCACGGCGGCCAGGCTGGACAGGCCGTTCCACAGCAAGGCGCGGCTCCGGCGCCAGCCGGCGGCAAGAAGCAGGATGAAGTCGCCGGCCTCCTGGGGGATTTCGTGGGCGGCGATGGCCAGCGCCGTCGCCCAGCCCAGCTGCGGATCCACCAGGAAGGCCGCCGCCAGCATCAGGCCGTCGGTGAAGTTATGCACCGTATCACCCAGCAGGATGATCGGTACCGTCCGGGCCAGCTCATGGCCGTGCGCGGCATCGTCATGACTGTGGCGCCACAGGGCGGCTTTTTCCAGAAAGAAGAAGGCGAGCAGCCCGGCCAGCAGCAGGGCAAAGAGGGTGTGGGTCTCGAGGCCGGCCTCGGCGGCTTCCGGCAGCAGGTCCAGGAAGGCTGTGGCCAGCAGCGCGCCGGTGGAGAAACTGACCATGCGCGTCAGCCAGCGGCGGGGGAGCCCGAAGGTCAGCAGCGCGGCGGCGCCCATGCTGAGGAGGCCTCCGGCGATGCAGGCCAACAGGGTGTGGGTGAGGGGAGGCATCAGCAGGCGGCCTTCCCGACGAGGCTGCCATCCAGGAGGCGGTGGTCGAGGGCGTCGCGGGTGTCGGCGAGGAGGGTGCCCAGGTGGTTGATGTCGATCGTCATGCCGGTGACGGGGTCGGCATCCACGGCGCGATCTTGATCAGCACCGCGGCCCGGGCCATCTCCGGCTGGCGCAGGAGATGGTTCAGCAGGGGCGTCTTGCCGGCACCGAGAAAGCCGGTGAGCAGGGTGATGGGTACCCGGGCGTCGTGCACCTCGTGCTCATCCATGGGTGGGCTCCTGGGCAGCGAAGGCCCAACGGGGAAAGGGGTCGGCCAGCTGTGTCCATGCCGCGGGGCTGCTTGCGTACTCGGCGTCGTTCAGCAGGCAGGCGTCCAGGCGGGCACGGAGGGCGGCTTCGTCCATGTCGATGCCGATCAGCACCAGCTCCTGCTGGGCGTCGCCGACGGCGGCGTCCCAGCGGGCACGGATGGCGGCCAGGCCTTCCTCGTCCTGGGGCCAGCGCTCCCGCGGCACGGCGGCCCACCACAGGCCGGCCAGCTCGTGACGGACCACCGCCCCGGCCTGGGACCAGCTGCCTACCATGGTGGGGCGACTGGCCAGCCAGAAGTAGCCCTTGGAACGCACTACGCCGGGCCACTCCTGGTTGATCCATTCGTGGAAGCGCTGGGGATGGAAGGGGCGCCGGGCCCGGTACACGAAGCTGGTGATGCCGTACTCCTCGGTTTCCGGCACGTGCTCGCCGCGCAGTTCGGCCAGCCAGCCGGGCGCTTCGGCTGCGGCGGCGAAGTCGAAGCGCCCGGTGTCGAGAATGCGTTCCAGGGGCACCTGGCCGAAGCGGGCGTGGACGATGTCGGCGCGGGGATTGAGGTTCTTCAGCAGGCCGTCCAGGCGCTCCAGTCCGGCCGCGTCCAGCAGGTCGGTCTTGTTGAGGACGATGACATCGCAGAATTCCACCTGATCCACCAGCAGGTTCACGACGGTGCGCTGGTCTTCTTCGCCCAGGCTCTCGCCCCGGTCGGCCAGGTAGTCGGTGGAGCCGTAGTCGCGCAGGAAGTTGAAGGCGTCAACGACGGTGACCAGGGTGTCGAGGCGGGCGATGTCGGACAGGCTGACGCCGTTCTCGTCCCGGAAGGTGAAGGTTTCTGCCACCGGCAGCGGCTCCGAGATGCCGGTGGATTCGATCAGCAGGTAGTCGAAACGGCCTTCCGCTGCCAGGTGGCGGATCTCCACCAGCAGGTCTTCGCGCAGGGTGCAGCAGATGCAGCCATTGCTCATTTCGACCAGTTTTTCCTCGGACCGGGACAGCCCGGCGCCGCCTTCGGCCACCAGGCGGGCGTCGATGTTGACCTCGGACATGTCATTGACGATGACCGCCACCTTGAGGCCCTGCCGGTTGTGCAGGACGTGGTTGAGGAGGGTGGTCTTGCCGGCACCGAGGAAGCCGGACAGGACGGTGACGGGCAGTCTGGCCCGGGGGGACGGGGTCATGGGGCCTCCTGGGTGGAAATCGGGGCGGGCAGGGCAGGGAGTGGGGCGTCGAGGACCTCGACCCGGTCACCTCGCACGCCGTTGTAGAAGCAGCTGCGCCGCCCGGTGTGGCAGGCACCCCCGAGCTGGTCCACCTGCAGCAGCACGGCGTCGCCGTCGCAGTCGAAGCGGACATCGATGACATGTTGCCGGCAGCCCGAGGTCTCGCCCTTGCGCCACAGGTTGCGCCGGGAGCGGGACCAATAGCAGGCCTGGCCCGTGCTCAGGGTCTCTACAAGCGCCGCCCGGTTCATCCAGGCCAGCATCAACACCTCGCCCGAGTTGTGTTGCTGGGCGATCGCGGTGATCAGGCCATCCTGGTTCCAGGGCAGGGTGTCGAGCACGGCCTCCAGGGGGAGCTGACTGCCGGGAGGGGCAGACTCAAGTCGGGTTAACATGGCAGCCTGATAATGTGTTGGAAGTGCAATGTTATAACATTGCATTGTTGCCCGTGTGAACTCCCCCATGAATACTGCCGCCCCTTCCCCAGACGCTGTCGAAACGGGCTTCCTCGATCAGGCCGAGGCGAGCTGCCGCAGCCGTGGCGCCAGCCTGACGCCGATCCGGCGCCTGGTGCTGGCGCTGCTGCTGCGTCACCCCAGGGGCTTGAAGGCCTACGACCTGCTTGAGCGGATCAAGGCCGACAAGCCGGGGGCGTCACCGCCCACCGTCTATCGGGCCCTGGATTTCCTCATCGAGCAGGGGCTGGCCCACAAGGTCGGGCGCATGAACCTCTTCGTGGCCTGCAGCCAGCACTGCCACCAGGCGCAGATGCCGGGCTTGTTCCTGGTGTGTCCGCGCTGCAACGGGGTGACGGAGTTGCAGGATGATGCGGTGATGGGGGCCCTGGCGGCCAGTCTGGCGGCGGCAGGGCATCAGCTGGAGAGCCCCGAGGTGGAGATCGGCGCGGTCTGCCCGGCCTGTCGGGTGACACCCTGAACGTCTCGGCTGCGGGTTTACAATACAGCCCCGCCTTCGTTCCTTCTGCCGCCGTGCCTCCCGCTGAAACGCCTTCCGTACTGGTACTGCCCAGCCCCTTCTTTTCCGACAGCGACACCATCCGCCTGCTCGAACCAGCCGACTGCGACACCCGTGCGGTGCTCGGCCAGGTGGTGTCGGGGGCCTATGACAAGCCCTTCGTGATCGACGACGGCACCACCCGCAGCCTGCATTTCTCCCTGTCCCTGATCCAGAGCACCATGAGCCTGAAGGACCCCTTCGCGCTGGAACTGGACTACACCCAGGCGATGATGAGCTTCCTGCTCTTCCTGCCCAAGCCGCGCCACATGCTCATGCTGGGCCTGGGGGGCGGGTCGCTGGCCAAGTTCTGCTACCGGCATGTGGGGTCGGCGCGCATCACGGTGGTGGAGATCGACCCCCGGGTGATCGCCTTCCGTGACGAGTTCGAGCTGCCGCCCGACGACGCCCGCCTGCAGGTGAGGGAGGGGGACGGGGCCGATGCGGTGATCGACAGCGCCGGCTGGGACGAGCGCCCCGACGTGATCATGATGGATGCCTTCGACCGGCATGGCCTGTCGGGTTCGGTGAGCTCAAGCCACTTTTACCAGACGGTGCATGACGCCCTGGCCGGGCGCGGGCTGATGGTGGCCAACCTGGCCGGCGAGCGGGCCGACCGGGAGGCCCATCTGGACATGATCGCCGGTGTCTTCGATGACCGGGTGTTGAGCATTTCGCTGCCGGATGGCAACGACATCGTGCTGGCCATCCGGGCGCCGGGCTTTGCCCCCCGCTGGCGCGAGATCGGCAATCAGGCCAAGGCCCTGCGGCAGCGCACCGGGCTGGACTTTCCGCGCTTTGCCGAGCGCCTGGAACGCAGCCGGCGCCTGCGTTACGTGTGAGGTCCGCGCCGCTGCCGGCGGGTCAGCTGTGTTCGATGCGCTGCCCGCCGCGGCGCTTGGCGCGCAGCATGCGCCCGTCGGCGATGCGCAGCAGGCCTTCGGCATTGGTGGCATCGTCGGGGAAGGTGGCCACGCCCAGGCTGGCGCCCAGCGCGTTGCGGGGCGAGGGCTGCGCCAGCGGCTGCAGCAGCATCGACAGGATCTTGGCGGCCACCGGCTGGGCCGCGCCGGCGTTTTCGAGTTCGGGCAGCAGGACCACGAAGGCGTCGCCCTCCAGGCGGGCCACCGTGTCGCAGGAGCGCACGCTGTGGCGCAGCCGGTCGGCCATCTCCACCAGGATGCGGTCGCCGGTGCCATGGCCGGCCAGGTCGTTGATGCGCTTGAAGTCGTCCACATCCACCAGGATGACGCCGATGTGCTCCTGGTAACGCTGGGCGCGGGCGATCGACTGCCCCAGCCTGTCCATCAGCAGGCGGCGGTTGGGCAGGCTGGTGAGGGCATCGTGATAGGCCAGGAAGTGAATGCGCTCCCGGTCGCGGATCCGTTCGGTCACGTCGGTGGCGAGGCCGTGGTAGCCGATGAAGCTGCCGTGCTCGTCATGCCGCGGTGTGCCGCTGAGCTGCAGGCGGCGGGGGGTATGGCTGCCGTCGGGTACGTCCACCGGCAGGTCGCGGAAGCCCTCCCGCTGCTCGAAGGTCTTGCGCAGCATGCCGTGGGCCGGGCGGGCGCTCTGGCCGCTGCGCTGGAATTGCCACCACTTGCGGCCGATGTGACGCTGCAGGCTGTCGTCGGCCGCCATCGCCAGCGGGGTGATCTGCATCAGGCGGTGCTGGCCGTCGGTTTCCCAGTACCAGTCGGCGCTCTGGTGCAGCAGCGCCACCAGCTGGGTGTGGGCCAGGTCGTCCCGGGCCTCGGCGCTGATGCGCTCGGTGATATCGGCGGCGGTCCAGACGATGTGCGCCGGCAGGTCGCTGCCGCCTACCCTCCGCCCGGAGACCTCGGCCCAGAAATCGCAGCCGTCCTGGCGGCGCAGGCGGGTGACGCCCCGGTAGGTTTCGCCCCGGCCGAGGGTGTCGATGGCGGCGCGGGCGTGCCGGCGCCATTCCTGGCGGCTGCCGAAGCAGGCGTCCAGGCGCCGTCCGGCGATGTCGGCCGGCGTCCAGCGCATGAACTCGGGGAAGTGCCGGTTCCAGCGCTGGATGCGGTGCCCGCGCGACAGCACGATGGCCTCGCCGGTGTTGTCGAGCATGGCCTGCTGGAGACCGGCCAGTTCGGCCGGCTCGGCGCCGATCAGGGGACGGCCGTCGCGGGAGGCGGCGAGCAGGTCGTTGAGGGTCAGGGCGAAGAGCACGAACACGCCGAGGAAGATGCTGGCGTGGGGCAGGGTGGCCGGCGGGGTGACCACGGTCTGGATGAACAGGGGCAGCTGCGCGGCGGTGACGAACACCGCGCAGGCGCTGCGGCTGGCGAACAGGATGCCGGCGCCGGCCAGGGTGACGCCGCCGAGGGCCATGAACAGGATGGCCTGGGCCTGGGGGCCGGCCTCGTAGGGGCCGACCAGGGCCAGGGTCCCCCATGCGCCGCCGCCCACCACCGCGATGGCGGAGAGAAGGTAATGGCGCAGCAGGGGGTCATGGATGGGCGTGCCGGAGCGGGCCAGCCGCGCCGGGTGGGTCATGCGTGCGAGGAGCGCCTGGGCGGTGCTCACCCCCAGCCACCACAGCAGGAGCTGCCAGGGGCTGGAGAGGTGGGGCCACAGGCCGGCCACCGTGACGACGCAGGCCAGCTGACCGAGCAGGTGTACGCGGCGCAGGCTGCGCAGGGCATCCGTATGCCTGCCCTGACCGGTGGGTGCCGCCTGCGGCACATCCGGACGGAGAAGGGAGAGGCTGCCAGGTTTCATGCGGAAGGAGTCGGGTGTGTCGGCCTGGGGGGCGGAAATTTGTTGGCTGGCTCAGGCAGGCCTGGCAGGGATCTACGGTGCCTGCCGGATCGCTGCCACAATGCCCCCGGGCAGTGTTTCTGAAATGCCGGGCTGATTATCCGGGGGCATGTGGAGAAGCGGAATATGCCAAAAGTCATAGGGGTATCGCCCAAATCGGGTAAGCGCCTGATTTGTTTAAAGTTGTGTCTTTGGGGTGGGTAAAAATGCATGAAGAATAAGTCGCTGGGCATGCCCGCGATGCCGCTGGTGGGGCGCTTCGCGCCGTCTCCCACCGGCCCGCTGCACTTCGGTTCGATGGTCGCCGCCCTGGGCAGCTGCCTGTCGGTGCGCACCCGGGGTGGGCGCTGGCTGCTGCGCATCGAGGATGTGGACACCCCGCGCAGCGTGCCCGGTGCCGCCGACGGCATCCTGCGTACCCTGGAGGCCTATGGCTTTGCCTGGGATGGCGAGGTGGTGTGGCAGAGCCGGCGCACGACGGCCTATCAGGCGGCTTTCGCGCGACTGGAGGCTGCCGGTGCGCTGTTCGGCTGCGCGTGTACCCGCAAGGAAATGGCAGATTCCGCTCTCGCCAGGGATGGCACCCGGCGCTATCCCGGCACCTGCCGGGCCGGGCTGGCGCCGGGGCGGGAGGCCCGTGCCTGGCGTCTGCGGGTACCGCCGGGGCGGATCTGTTTCGACGACGGGGTGCAGGGCCTCATCGAGGAGGACGTGGCCGCCGACGTGGGGGACTTCGTGCTGCTGCGGGCCGATGGCCTGTTTGCCTACCAGCTTGCGGTGGTGGTGGATGACGCCGAGGCCGGGGTGACAGAGGTGTTGCGGGGCGCCGACCTGCTCGATTCGACCGCCCGCCAGATCGTGCTGCAGCGCCTGCTCGGCTATCCGACGCCGGTCTACGCCCACCTCCCGGTGGCCACCAACGCAGCAGGCGAGAAGCTGTCCAAGCAGACCCTGGCGCGCAGTGTAGAGGGGCAGGACCCGGCACGGGTGCTGGTGGATGCCCTGGACTTCCTGGGCCAGGGCCCGCCCGCCGATCTGGCGGAGTCCGGTCTGGCCACCGTGTGGCAGTGGGCCATGGATCACTGGTCCCTGGCCCGGGTGCCCCGGCGCCGCCTCGCCCCGACGCCGGCTTACGGCTGAGTCACGCCGGCCGCGGCGCGCCATGCGTCGAGGGCGGCCGGCAGGCTGGCAATGGACTCAAACACGGTGATGCCCGGGAGCTTGCGCGCCGCGCCGTGCACGGCCGAACCCCCGGCCCACAGGCTCACCTGTTCGGGCAGGCTGGCGCGCAGGCTGCGCAGGCCCTCGATGGCCTGGCGGGTCGGGTAGGCCGAGCTGAAGGACAGGGCGACGATGTCGAAGCGCCCGCCGGAGGCTGCGCTGCGGATGTCTTCCAGAGGGGTCTGGGTGCCCAGGGAGATGCAACAGGCGCCCTCCGGCGTGATCGCCGCCTCGACCATCAACAGGCCAAGGGCATGCTGCTCCTCGGGGAAAGTGGTCAGCATCACCACCGGCCGGCCGCTGTGGGGAGCCGGGTGGGCGCCGATGGCGGCCCGCAGGATGTTCTGGATCTGCTCGGTGTAGAGGTGTTCTTCCGGCACCTCCAGCTCGCCGCGCAGCCAGGCGTCGCCAACCAGTTGGTTGAGCGGGGCCACCACCTCGCAGACGAAGCGCTGCAGCCCGAGTTTCATCAATAGCTGCTGCAGGCTGCGGCGCAAGTCCTCGTGGAGGTGCAGGCGGACGAACTTGAGGATGGCGGTGAACTGGGCGCTGCGCTCGGGGTCGCCTCCGTCCCGGGGCCTGCCAATCTCGTCGAGCAGCGCCGTCAGGGCCTGCAGCTCCAGCGGAATGATCTTTGCCGGGCGCAGCCCCTGGTCGATCAGGCGTCGCAGCAGGCGCAGCTTGTCCACCTGCGCCAGGGGATAGACCCGCTCCCCGTTGGCGTCGCGCTCGGGTTGCGGAAAGCCGTAACGGCGTTCCCAGACACGCAGGGTGTCCTTGGCCAGGCCTGTGTCACGTTCAACCGCGGCAATGGGAAGGCCTGCAGGTTGGAGCGAGGTGTTCATATTTTGTCCTGGACAAAATGTTGACATGGCGATGATTTGATCCTAGTGTAGGGACGTGATCCCTAATTGTCCAGGACAAACATCATGAACACTCATCGCTTTGAAACCCCCGCAGGGATGCTCTTCTCCCTCCTGATGATGGGTGCCGTGGCCTTTGGCGTTCAGCGTATGGCAGCCCAGCCCCATGTCTTCGAAGGGCCGCTTGCCATTGCCGAAGCCCCGGGCGCCTCGGTTTTTGTCCAGGACGACGATGTGACGATCAAGATCTTCCTCCACCAGAACAGCGGCCTCTGATCCGGAGACGATGATGCCCACCCTGCGCCACTACCTCATCGTTGCCGCCGCCATCTTCGCCGCCGGCGCCGCCCATGCCGCCACCGAGTCCTGCCCGGCCCTGCTGGACCACAACTTCCCGCGGCTCCAGGACGACGCGCCCCAGTCCCTGTGCCAGTACGGGGGCAAGGTCGTACTGGTGGTCAATACCGCCAGCTACTGCGGCTTCACCGGCCAGTACGACGGTCTGGAGAAGATGTATGCCAAGTATCGGGATCAGGGCCTGGTGGTGGTGGGCTTTCCGTCCAATGACTTTGGCAGCCAGGAGCCCGGCAGCAACAAGGAAATCGCCGATTTCTGCCGCCTGACCTACGGGGTCAAGTTTCCGATGTTCGCCAAGAGCGACGTCACGGGGGCCGCCACCAACCCCCTTTACCGCCAGCTCGCCTCCGCCACGGGCGAGCGGCCGAAGTGGAACTTCCACAAATACCTGATCGATCGCAGTGGCCAGAAGGTGCTGAGCTTTCCCAGCACCACCTCCCCCGACAGCCGCACCCTGGTGAACGCCGTCGAAAAAGCCCTCGCCGACCGCCCCTGAGCGCTCCCGGCCCAGCCCCCACAACAGGAGAGATCTCCGTGAATGCACCCGAAAAGCTGCACCTTCCCGATGTCCAGGCCTCCCCGGACCAGCGTCAGCTGGCCATCCAGCGGGTGGGCGTACGTGGTCTGCGCTACCCCCTGCGCATCGTCGACGGGGAGGGGCAGGTACAGCATACGGTGGCGACCCTCGAGATGACGGTCTTCCTCCCGCCCGAGGTCAAGGGCACCCACATGTCGCGCTTCGTCGAGATCCTGGAGGCCGACCGGGCCGCCCTGGACATGGCTGGAGTACGCAGCCTCATCAGCGACACCCTCATTCATCTGGGCGCTCCGGCCGGGCGTATCGAGATGCGCTTTCCCTTCTTCATGCGCAAGCGCGCCCCGGTGAGCGGCGTCGAGAGCCTGCTCGATCTGGATGCGACGGTCAGTGTGGACAAGGCCTTTGGCCGTGAGGTGGAACTCGGCATCAAGGTGGTGGTGCCGGTGACCAGCCTGTGCCCCTGCTCCAAGAAGATCTCCGACTACGGCGCCCACAACCAGCGCTCCCACCTGACCCTCAGCGCGCAGCTGCGGGACGACATGAGCCTGGAAGAGCTAGTGCGGATTGCCGAGGAGGAGGCGTCCTGCGAGATCTTCGGCCTGCTCAAGCGCCCGGACGAGAAGTGGGTGACCGAGCGCGCCTATGACAACCCCAAGTTTGTCGAGGACCTGGTTCGCGACGTGGCCCTGCGCCTGGGCGCGGAGCCGCGTATCGCCGCGTGGACGGTGGAGTCGGAGAACTTCGAGTCGATCCACAACCACTCGGCTTACGCCTTCATGGAAGGCCGCAACGGCTGATCGCCGCTGCCCCACACACAGCAACAGGAGCTCACGATGGACCGTGGACAGGAAGACAGGCTCAAGCCCCAACCCCAGGGGGGAAAGCGCATTGCCGTGATCGGTGCCGGCATTGCCGGCCTGGCCAGCGCCTGGCTGCTCAGCCGTGAGCATGAGGTGGTGCTGTTTGAAGGGGGTGACTACCTGGGGGGGCACACCCACACGGTGGACATCGAGGTGGAAGGGCAGCGCTTTCCGGTGGATACAGGCTTCCTGGTCTTCAACCGGCGCACCTACCCCAACCTGTGCGCCCTGTTCGTCCTGCTGGGGGTGGATGCGGTGGAGAGCGAGATGTCCTTCGGCGTGAGCCTGACGGCAACCGACCTGGAGTGGGCCGGCAGCGATCTGGGCAGCCTTTTCGCCCAGCGCAGCAATCTGCTGCGGCCGGATTTCTGGCGCATGCTCCAGGACATCCGGCGCTTCAACCGGGAAACCACCCGCATGGCGCAGGACGGCAGCACCCCGGACATGGCCCTCGGCGACTACCTGGTTACCCACGGCTACAGCCACGCCTTCCGCGACTGGTATCTGATCCCCATGGCGGCAGCCATCTGGAGCTGTCCGACCCGCAGCATGATGGCCTATCCCCTGGCCACCTTCGTGCGCTTCTGCCACAACCACGGCCTGCTGCAGATCTTTGACCGGCCGCGCTGGTACACCGTCCGCAACGGCGCCCGCAGCTATGTGGAAAAGCTGCTGAGCGGCATCCATGAAGTGCGCGTCGCCACCCCGGTGCTGGCGGTGCGCCGGGAAGCGGGTTTCGGCGTCAGCCTGCATACCCGCAGCGGGGTCGAGCGTTTCGACGAGGTGGTGTTCGCCTGCCACTCCGACCAGACCCTGGCGCTGCTTGGCAGCGACGCCAGCGAGGCCGAGCGTGCGGTGCTGGGGGCGGTGAAATATCAGCACAACGATGCCTGGCTGCATACCGACACACGCCTGCTGCCCCGTCGCCCGGGTGTGTGGTCGGCCTGGAACTACCTGTCCGGCCACGGTGCGCCGGGAGAGCGGCCGGTGTCGGTGTCCTACCTCCTCAATCGCCTGCAGCCCCTCCCGGTGAGCACGCCGGTGGTCCTGTCCCTCAACCCCCTCGTCGAGCCGGCCGCCGACACCGTGTTGGGGCGCTACGGCTATGCCCACCCGGTTTTCGACCAGGGTGCCATCGACGCCCAGGCCCGTCTGCCGGACCTGCAAGGGCAGCGCAACAGCTGGTTTGCCGGCGCCTGGACGGGCTACGGCTTCCATGAGGACGGGCTCAAGTCGGCCCTCGCAGTGGCTTCGGCGCTGGGCGCCGAGGCGCCCTGGCAGGGCAGCGGGCTGCGCAGCGGAGCCCTCGCCTGATGAGCGCCGATCTCTTCGCGCCGGCGGTGTGCATGGGCGCGGTGATGCACGAGCGCACCCGCCCGGTGCACAACCGCTTCATCTACCCCCTGGCCACCCTGCGCATCCCCCTCAGCCGCCTGGACGGTTTGCGCGTGCCGCTGCTGGGGGTGGATCGCCCCGGCCTGTTCTCCCTGCAGAGCCGGGATCACGGCGCCCGCAACGGCGCGCCCCTGTTGCCATGGATCCGCGATCTGCTGGCTCGCCATGGGCTGGTCGACGCCGATGGCGAGGTGGTGTTGCAGACCATGCCGCGCATGTTCGGCTTTCTCTTCAACCCGGTGAGCTTCTGGTTCTGCCATGACCGGCAGGGCGGCCTGCGGGCCGTGCTGGCCGAAGTCAGCAACACCTTTGGCGAGCACTACAACTACCTGGTGGCCCACCCGGACCATCGCCCCATCACTGCCGGCGACGAGCTGACGGCGTGCAAGGTCTTCCATGTGTCGCCCTTCTTCCCGGTGCGTGGCGAGTACCGCTTCCGCTTCGCCCGCCAGGGCGGGGTGGTGAGCACGGCCATCGACTACTGGGAGGGTGGGCACTGCCAGCTCGCCACCCGTCTGTCCGGGCGCGAGCAGCCCCTCAGCGGCCGCGCCCTGCTGGCCTGGCTCGGGCGCCTGCCGCTGATGAGCTTCGGGGTGGTGGCCCGCATCCACTGGCAGGCCCTGCGGCTTGCCGTCCGTCGCGTTCCTTTCTTCCGCAAACCCCAACCGCCCACAGAGGAGCTATCGTCATGAACCGGCTGGAACACCCCTTTGTCGGCGCTGTTGCCGATCAGGCCGCGCACCTGCGCCGCGGCACCCGTCTCGTGCTGGCCCTCCTCGACAGCATCGAGGGCGGCGCCATCGACGTCCACCTGGGCGACGGTCTGACCCGACGCGTCGGCCGTGGCCCTTGCGTGGCCCACATGCGCGTGGAGGACGAACGTGTCTTCGACGACATCCTGGCGAAAGGCGACATCGGCTTTGCCGAGGCGTGGATGGCGGGCGACTGGCATACGCCCGATCTGGCGGCCCTGCTGACCCTGCTGGCCCGCAACCGGGACACCTTGCAGCGCGCCATCCACGGCAAGGCCTGGCGCCTGATCGGCCACCGCCTAACCCATATGCTGCGGGCCAACACCCGGGCGGGCTCCCAGCGCAACATCCAGGCCCACTACGACCTGGGCAACGATTTCTACCGCCTGTGGCTGGACCCGGGCATGACCTACTCCAGCGCCCTCGGCCTGGGGGCCGGCGAGACGCTGGAGGCCGCCCAGCGCCGGAAGTACCGGCGCATCCTCGATACGCTCGAGTTGCAGCCCGGGCAGACCATCCTCGAGATCGGCTGCGGCTGGGGTGGCTTTGCCGAGATCGCCGTGCAGGAATACGGCTGCCGGGTGCTCGGCTTGACCCTGTCGAAGGAGCAGCTGGCGTGGGCGCGGCAGCGGGCGGAGCAGGGCGGCTGGGCCGACCGCGCGGACTTCGAACTGTGCGACTACCGGGATGTGCGTGGCAGCTATGACCACATCGTCTCCATCGAGATGATGGAGGCGGTGGGTGAGCGCTTCTGGCCGGGCTACTTCGCCCAGATCCGCGACCGCCTCAAGCCCGGCGGCAGCGCCGTGGTGCAGACCATCACCATCGCCGATGCGCTGTTCGCCAGCTACCGCAAGGGCACCGACTTCATCCAGCGCTACGTCTTCCCGGGCGGCATGCTGCCCAGCCCCGAGGTGGTGCGGCGCCAGGCCGCCAAGGCCGGGCTGGTGGTGAGCGGTGACCTGGCCTTCGGCCTGGACTACGCCGAGACCCTGGTGCATTGGCACCGGCGCTTCGAAGCGGCGCTGCCGGCGGTGCGCGAGCTGCGCTACGACGAGCGCTTCGTTCGCCTGTGGCGCTTCTACCTGGCCTACTGCGAGGCCGGCTTCCGCGCCGGCAGCGTGGATGTGCATCAGTTTGCCTTCCGCCATGCGCCGGCTGGCTGAGCTCCTGCTGCTGGCGGCCATGGCCCTTGCCGCGCTGCCGGTGCAGGCCAGCCTGCCCGAGCCGGTGAAGGCCCTGGCGCCGGCCTGGCGCAATCTGGGCAGCGGCGATGCCAGCTTCCTCGGCTTGCGCCTCTACGGCGCCAGCCTGTGGGTGAGCGGCCAGAGTTATCGGGACGATGCCCCCTTTGCCCTGGCCCTGACTTACGCACGCGCCTTCTCCCGGGACACCCTGGTGTCCACCAGCCTGGACGAGATGCGCCGCCTCGGGGGCGCCGACGATGCCCGCCTGGCCCGCTGGAAGACCGAGCTGGAGCGGGTCTTTCCGGATGTGGCTGCGGGCGAGACCATCGTCGGCGTGCATCTGCCCGGCCGTGGTGCCGCCTTTTATCACCAGGGCCGCCTGTCCGGTGAGGTGATGGACCCGGCCTTCTCCCGGGCCTTTTTTGCCATCTGGCTGGACAGCCGCACCCGGGTGCCGGCCCTGCGCAGCCGCCTGCTCGGACCGCCATCTTGAGCACCGCCTCCGTCCGCCTGCTGAGCCTGCGCTACGGCCTGCTGGGCCTGCCCCTGGCCTTTGCGGCGCTGCCCATCTACGTGCATGTGCCCAAGCTGTACGCCGATCAGGCCGGACTGAGCCTGGCACTGGTGGGGACGATCCTGCTCCTGACGCGGGTTGTGGATGCCCTCAGCGATCCGCTGATCGGCTGGGCTTCCGACCGCTTCCTCAGCCGGCGGCGGCTCATCGCCCTGGCTCTGCCCTTGCTGGCGGTTGGGGTGGGGGGCCTGCTGGCACCGCCCGCCGGAGCGGGAGGGCTGTGGCTGGCGGGGCTGCTGGTGATGGTGACCTTCGGCTACTCGCTGGCCAGCATCAACCACGGTGCCTGGGGCGCCGAGCTCGGGGAAGGCAGTGACATGCGTACCCGCCTGGTGGCCGCGAGGGAAGGCTTCGGGCTGTTCGGCGTGCTGCTTGCCGCGGCTCTGCCGGGCCTGTTGGCGCAAGGCACCGAGGCGGGGCTGGCCCGCACGGGGACGGTGTTCATCGTAGTGCTGGCCGTGGTGGCGCTGGTCAGCCTGCCCGGCATGCCAGCCGGACAACGCCCCGCGGCCCCGCTGGAGAGCCCCTGGGCAGCCCTGCGGGGCGCCCTCCAGGACAGAGCCTTTGCGGCCCTGCTGGGGGTGTTTGCCCTCAACGGGATCGCTGCCGCGGTGCCGGCATCGACGGTGCTGTTCTTCGTGGCCGATGTGGTGCGGCGGGAGGATCTGTCGGGGCTCTTCCTGGCCCTTTATTTTCTGGCAGGTGCTGCCGGCCTTCCCGTGTGGGTGAGCCTGGCCCGGCGGGTGGGCAAGCCCCGGGCCTGGCTGATCGGCATGGGGCTGGCGATGGCGGTGTTTGCCTGGGCGGCGTTGATCGGCCCTGACGACACGCTGGCCTTCGGGGCCATCTGTGTGCTTTCCGGCCTGGCCCTGGGCGCCGACCTGGCCCTGCCGCCGGCCCTGCTCGCCGACCAGCTGGCGGGTCGCCCGGAGGGGCGCGCCGGGGCCTGTTTCGGCTGGTGGGCCTTCGTCACCAAGGCCAACCTGGCCCTTGCCGCCGGGCTGGCCCTGCCGCTGCTGGGCTGGCTCGGCTACGAGCCGGGAGCCCGGGAGGAGGGCGCCGTGGCTGCGCTGTCGGCCGTGTATGCCGTGCTCCCCCTGGTACTCAAGTCAATGGCGGCAGTGGCCCTGTGGCGCTGGCGCCGGATCATGGAAGGAGAAACGCAATGAGCAAACAGGCCATCCTGCTGGCAGGCTTCGTCGGCCTGGGCGGCTGTGCCTCGGTGGAGGTGGCGGATTACGCCACCGAGAAACCCGAGCTCGATCTGACCCGCTATTTCAACGGCACCCTCGACGCCGACGGCATCTTCCAGGACCGCTCCGGCAAGGTGGTGAAGCGCTTCCATGTGCGCATCGATGCCCGCTGGGCGGGCAACACCGGCACCCTGGACGAGCGCTTCACCTACTCCGACGGCAGCACCCAGCGCCGGGTATGGACCCTGACCCGGCTGGATGCCCACCGCTACACCGGCACCGCCGATGACGTGGTCGGCGAGGCAAGCGGCGAAGCCCGCGGCAATGCACTACGCTGGAAGTACGTGATGGCCCTGCCGGTAGACGGCAAGGTCTACAACGTGGATTTCGACGACTGGATGTTCCTGATGGATGACCGGGTGATGCTCAACCGTTCCGTGATGAGCAAGTTCGGCTTCCGGCTCGGCGAAGTGACCCTGAGTTTCCGCAAGCGCGAGTAAGCATGGGCATGGGCTGGTTCGATCCGCTTAACACACCGATCACCGACTGGCAGGGGCGGAGGGTGTGGATCGTCGGTGCCTCGTCGGGCATCGGTGCGGCCCTGGCCACCGAGCTGGGGGCCCGTGGCGCCCGCCTGGCCCTGTCGGCGCGGAGTGCCGAACGCCTGCAGCAGGTGGCCGCCGTCCTGGGCGATGCCCTGGTGCTACCCCTGGACGTGACCGATGCGGGGGCCTTCACCCCGGCCGTGATGCAGCTGCTGGATGCCTGGGGCGGGGTGGATCTGGTGATCCTCAACGCCGGCACCTACTCGCCCCTGCGGGCCTGGGATCTGACCACCGACAACGCCCGCCATACCGTGCACACCAATCTGCTCGGGGTGATGGACGGCGTGGCGGCGGTGCTGCCGCAACTGCTCCGCCAGGGGCACGGGGCGGTGGCCATCGTCGGCAGTGTGGCGGGCTACCGGGGCCTGCCCAAGGCCCTGGCCTACGGGCCGAGCAAGGCGGCGCTGATCAACTTTGCCGAAACCCTGTATCTCGACCTGGCCCCGAAGGGCGTGTCGGTGTTCCTGATCAACCCCGGTTTCGTCGCCACACCGCTGACGGCTCAGAATGATTTCGAGATGCCCGCGCTGATCTCTGCCCCCGACGCGGCCGCGCGCATCGTCAGGGGCTTCGCCAGCGGTGCCTTCGAGATCCATTTTCCCCGCCGCTTCACCGGCGCCCTGAAGCTGCTCGGCCTGCTGCCCGACCGGCTCTACTTTCGTCTGATTGCCCGGAGCACCGGCCTGTGATCGACTCGCAGCAGGCGCTGGCGCGGGTCGTGGTGTTCTACGAAACCCTCTCTCCGGCGAGCCTGGCCCGCATCGCCGAGGTGTATGCCGACGACGCCCGCTTCAAGGACCCCTTCAACGATGTGTGCGGGCTGGCCGCCATCGAACGGGTCTTCCGCCATATGTACACCCAGGTGCAGGACCCGCGCTTCCGCGTGACCCGCTGCATGGCCGAAGGGGATGAGGCCTGGCTGGCCTGGGAGTTCGAGTTCCGTTTCCGGGGCTGGCAGGCGAGGCAGGTGCAGTGCATCCGCGGCGCCACCCACTTGCATTTTGGTGCCGACGGCCGGGTGGCCACCCACCGGGATTACTGGGACACCGGGGAAGAATTGTTTGCCCGGCTGCCCCTGCTCGGCACCCTGATGCGCTGGCTGCGGGGGCGCCTGGCGGCCCGTTGAGTGGGGGGGGCGCGAGTCCTCTCCGAAGCCGGTCGGGGTGCTTTGTGAATGATTGATTCATGCCGGGCCGCTGTGATGATGTTTAACCCCTTGCTGCAGTGCGATCTCTAAAATCCGGACCTGATTCTTTGCGTGGCGATGTGCCCGCATGTCCATGGATCGAAGGGAGCAGCAAAATGACTCTGCAGATGCACGGTGACTTTTCCTATCAGCCCTACGCTGTCCTGCGTCGTGACGACGATGGCAAGTGGGATGGTTGGTACGACCTCTTTGCCAAGAACGGGCGCCTGCTGCGCAGCTTCGTCCGCGTACCGTCCCGGGAAGGCTTCGCCGACCCCGAACTGGCCCGGCAGGCCGCCGAGATCCTGGCCGAGTGGGATATCGAGGCCGGCTACGGCATGAAGTGTTCCGGCGCGGCCCGCTGAGCGCCGGTTTGCCGCGGGCCGCCCGACGGCCCGTTTCAGTTTTCCCGTCTTTCCAGGCTTGAGCGCAGGGCCTCCGCGCCAGCTGCGAGCAGACGGTTCTCCAGGGTGCGCAGCCAGCGCACCCGCGCCAGCAGCAAGGTCAGCAGGCTCTCATCCGGGGCATGCGCGGTAACCAGGCGCAGGCTGGCGCCCCGGGGGGCGGTCAGCGTGATCCAGCCACCTTCCTCCAGCACATGACAGCAGCCCGCTTCGATCCGCTGGCGCGGGTGGAGCATCTGTCCGTCGAGCCAGCGGGGCGGCGCCTCCAGTATCACCAGGCCTTCTTCCACCACCACCAGGCTGCCGGCCGCTGCCGGGTACAGGTGGCGCTGGGCGGGCCCGATGCGCAGTGTTTCGTCCGGCTGTCGGGGTGTCGGGTCCATGGCGGGCTCCGGGAGTGGGAATGGCTGCAGATTACGGATTCACGGCGCGCCCCGTCAGGCACAGCGCCCGCCTTTCTGTATCGGTTCAGCAGGTTCTTTTTCGCCCTGTTATGGTGTGCTTCGTCCCCATCTGTGCCTGTGGCCTGTGCCCGGCTTCGGAGATCATCGCGCCATGGAAACCGAGCGTCCCGACACCCTGCTGTACACCCGGGTGGCTGCCCATTACCGGCGGGCCATCCAGTCCGGCGTGCTGCCGCCCGGGCAGCGCCTGCCCTCCCTGCGCAGCCTGGTGCGTCAGCACGGGGTCAGCCTGTCCACGGTGCTGCAGGCCTGCCGTACCCTGGAGGATGAAGGTCTGCTCGAGGCACGGCCGCGCTCGGGCTACTTCGTGCAGCGCCCGCGGCGGGCCAGCCTGCAGCCAGTCAGTGAGCCCGACCCGCGGGCGGCGGCGGTGGTGCCTGATCCGGCGGCGTTCGCCGGTATCCACGACCGGATTTCCGACTTTGTCACCAAATGCGAGCGCCACCCGGTGCACACCAACCTGGCCCTGGCCTTCGGCGCGCCTGAAGCCTACCCCCAGGAGGCCCTCAAGACGGCGGCCCTGCGCGCCCTGCGCCGGCATCCGGAAGTGCTGGTGAGCCCGGTGCCGCCCCAGGGCGATCCGGGCTTCCGGGCGGTGCTGGCGCGCCGTGCCCTGGCCGCCGGCATGAACCTGACGGCGGACGAGATCCTGGTGACCCATGGCTGCACCGAGGCCATCAACCTGGCCCTGCGTGCGGTGAGCCGCCCCGGCGACGTGATCGCGGTGGAGTCGCCCACCTATTTCGGGCTTCTGCAGGTCATCGAGAGTCTCGGCCTGCGGGCCCTGGAGATCCCCACCAGCCCCAGCCGCGGCCTCTCCGTGGAGGCCCTGGAGCTGGCCTTCCAGACCCACGAGCGGATCGCCGCCGTGGTGGTGGTGCCGAATTTCCAGAACCCCCTGGGCTGCGTGATGCCCGACGACGAGAAGGCGCGCCTGGTCGCCCTGTGCGAGGCGCATCAGGTGCCCCTGGTGGAGGACGACATCTACGGTGCCCTGAGCGACAGCGATCAGCCCCTGGCATGCTGCAAGGCCTGGGACCGCAGCGGCAACGTGATCCACTGCGGCTCCTTCCACAAGACCCTGGCCCCGGGCATGCGGGTGGGCTGGATGACCGGCGGGCGCTGGCAGGACCGTATCCGCATGCTCAAACATGCCCAGAGCCGGCCCAACGATGCGCTGGCCCAGCTCACCATCGGCGAGTTCATGGCCGGCCATGCCTTCGATCGCCACCTGGTGCGCCTGCGCCGTCAGCTCAAGGAACAGCGTGAGCGCACGGCCGAGACGGTGGCCGCCCGCTTTCCGCCCGGCACCCGCCTCAACATGCCAGGGGGCGGCATGCTGCTGTGGGTGGAGATGCCCGCTGGCTGCTCGTCGCGGTGGGTCTTCGAGGCTGCCCTGCGTGAGGGCATCCGGGTGGCACCGGGCCTGCTCTTCTCCAATTCCGAGCGTTTCGACCGCTTTCTGCGCATCAGCTGCGGCTATCCCTTCTCGACACAGATCGAGGCCGCCCTGGCCCGGCTGGGGGCGATCGCGGCCTCCGCCTGAGGGGCCGAAGCCCGCTCCGCCGCATGACAGGGTGTTGGAAGGCGGGGCTGGCCCGGAGCGGCCATCAGCGCGGTTCCCGCGGTAACAAAGGGGGGGGCGGAAAACTCGTCGTGAGTGTGCAAGAGTCCCTTGTTTTCTTGCCGATGTGACAAAATGTTGCTTTGCAACCGGGCCACTTGGCCGTACCTGGGGACTACAGCCATGGGCTTGCGACTCAAATTCAATCTGGTCTTGCTGGCGGTTTTTCTCGCCGGCTTTGGGGTGGCGGGCTACATCTCCCACGATCTGCTGCACCGGCATGCCCGTGAGCAGGTGCTGGGCGAAGCCCGGCTGGTGATGGAAGCGGCGATGGCGGTACGCGGCTACACCGTGGCCCAGGTCCGTCCCCATCTCAACCCCTTGATGGACAAGCAGTTCCTGCCCCAGACGGTGCCGGCCTATGCGGCCACCGAAACCCTCGCCCAGCTGCGCAAGAAGTACCCCAACTACGATTACAAGGAAGCCACCCTCAACCCCACCAACCCCCGCGACCGGGCCGCCGACTGGGAGGCCGACCTGGTGAACAGCTTCCGCAACCGCCCCGAGAGCAAGGAGATCTCCGGCCAGCGCGAAACCCCCACCGGCCCGACCCTCTACATCGCCCACCCCATCCGCATCGAGACGGCGGCCTGTCTGCCCTGTCACAGCACGCCGGACGTGGCGCCGGCGAGCATGATCAAGGTCTATGGCACGGCCAACGGCTTCGGCTGGAAGCTCAACGAGGTGGTGGGCGCCCAGGTGGTGTCGGTGCCCATGTCGGTGCCCCTGGAAAATGCCGATCAGGCCTTCCGTACTTTCATGGGTTCCCTGGCGGCGGTGTTCGCGGCGGTCTTCGTGGTGCTCAACCTGATGCTGACCTGGCTGATCATCCAGCCGGTGTCGCGCATGTCGGCGGCGGCGGACAAGGTCAGCACCGGGGACTTCGACCAGCCGGAATTTCCCGAAGGGGGCAAGGACGAGGTGGCGGTGCTGGCCAGTTCCTTCAACCGCATGCGCCGCAGTCTCGAGAAGGCCATGCAGATGATCGATTCCTGATCCTGCCCGTCCCATGAGCGACACGACCCAGGCTCCCGACGACGGGCAGGACGAGCAGCTCGCGCTGCCGGGAGGCTACGTCCTCAACGAGTACCGCCTGGAGCGCGTGCTCGGCGGCGGCGGTTTCGGCATCACCTACCTGGCCCACGACACCCACCTGGACTGCCGGGTGGCGATCAAGGAATACGTCCCCAAGGATCTCGCCCTGCGGGACGGCGATTGTGCCGTGCGGCCCCGCTCAGCCAAGGCCGTCAAGGGCTTCGAGTGGGGGCTCAAGCGCTTCCTGCTGGAAAGCCGGGCCCTGGCGAGCTTCCATCACCCGGGCATCGTCCGCGTGCTGCGTTACTTCCAGGCCAATGAAACCGCCTATATGGTGATGGAGTACGAGACCGGCGAGCCCCTGCACCACTGGCTGGTCGGCCGTCTGCCCCTCGACCGGGCGACCCTGCTCAACATCGTGCGCCCCCTGCTCGACGGCCTCGAGGCCATCCACCGGGCCGGCTTCCTGCACCGGGACATCAAGCCGGGCAACATCTACATGCGTGCCGACGGCAGCCCGGTGTTGCTGGATTTCGGCTCGGCACGGCGGGTGGAGACCGACGAGGGCCAGGAGCAGGCCCTCACCGCGGTGGTCACGCCCGGTTTTGCGCCTGCCGAGCAGTATCACCGCCACGGCAAGCAGGGGCCATGGACCGACCTGTACGCCTTTGCCGGGGTGATGTACTGGATGGTCACCGGCAAGCTGCCCATTGAGGCCTTCGCCCGCCTGCGCGAGGACGGCATGCCCCCGGCGGCCAGCATCGGCAACGTGGACGTGTTTGGCCTGGGCCTGCTCAACGCCATCGACTGGGCCCTCAACCCCGACGAGAACAAGCGCCCCCGCCAGGTGGCCGATTTTCGGCGGGCCTGTCTGGCGCCCCCCACGGGGGGCGAAGGGGCGGTGGACCCACCCGTCGAGGCGCCGCTGCCCCTCGGGCTGTCGGCGTCCGAGGCCCGCACCTTCATCGGTGCCGTGCTGTTTGCCGATGTGGTGTCGCCGGTGGATGACCTGGCGGCCCAGGCCGAACGACGCACCCGGCTGGTGCGCATGCTCAGCCAGGCCATTGCGCCGGTGCCGCCCACCACCCGCCTGGCGGTGAATACCAAGGAAGGCTGTGCGGTGTGCTACGTGGGCGACCCCGAAGATGCCCTGCGCACGGCGGTGCAACTGGGTGACGCCGCAGCCAGCGAGGGCCTGGGCGTGCATCTGGGCATCAACCTGGGCCCGGTGCGCATCGCCCCCGACCCCAACGGCCGCTCACGCATCCTCGGCGACGGCATCACCACCGCCTTCCGGGTGATGCGCTTTTCCGAGCCCGGCCAGGTGCTGGTGGCGCGGGCCTACTACGAGGTCATCCAGCACCTCAAGCGCAACGCCGGCGAGTGTTTCCGCCACATGGGCCTGCGCCGCGATCCCCTGGCCCGGGACCACGACCTGTATCTCTGGAACGGCGAGCACCTGGCTGCGGCCGGCAGCGAGCCGTCCCTCAGCCGCCCGGCGGCAGGTGCCGACATCACCCCGGCCGCCATCGACAGTGCCGAGCGCATCCTGGCCCAGCACATCGGCCCGATGGCCCGCATCCTGGTTCGTCGCACGGTGCCCAGGGCCGCCAGCCTGCCCGAACTGCTTCAGAGCCTGGCCGATCTGATCCCCGATCCGGCGCCGCGCTCGGCCTTTCTGTCCAGCGCCATGGCCGGCTCCGGCCTGCCGTCCCTGTCAGCGTCACCGCGCAGCAGTGCTGGCCTCGGCACCGGTGCTGCCAGTGGCTCCGGGGTCATTCCCGAGGCGGATCTGGCCCGTATCGAAAAGCTCTTTGCCCGCCACATGGGCCCCATGGCAAAGGTGCTGGTGCGGCGCGAGTCGCGCACCGCCAACAGCCTCGACACCCTGTGCCGGGCCCTGGCCAGCCATCTGGACAAGGATGGGGAGCGCCTGCGTTTCCTGAGCGATGCCGGGTTCTGAGGCGGGCCTGAAGCGGCGGTCCCAAGGAGACTTCGCGGAGAAGGGGAGGAACGGAATGGAAATGCGACCCTTGCGTCTGACCCCCGGGCAGGATCTACGTCGGGCCCTCGAGTGCATCGTCTTTGCAGAGGGCTTCTCGGCGGCCTTTGTGGTGGCAGGGATCGGCAGCCTCGAGAGGGTCCACCTGCGCCGCGCCGGTGCCGAGGAGGTGGATGTGCTCGAGGGCAAGCTCGAACTGCTGACGCTCTCCGGCAGCATCGCGGCCAATGGCGCCCACCTGCATGCCGCCTTGGCGACAGCCTCCGGGGCGGTGGTGGGTGGGCATCTGGCTTACGGGTGTACGGTGCGTACGACGGCCGAGGTGCTGCTGGGCCTGCTGCCCGACTGGAGCTTCATGCGTGAAGCGGATCTGGGTACCGGCTACCCCGAACTGAGCGTGCGCCCGCGCCAGCCGGGCGGCTGACGACGGGGCGCTGGCGGATCCTCAGGCGATCTTGGCCTTGCAGGCCTTGGCGCACTCGGCGCAGCTTTCCATGCACTCCTTGCAGGCCTTGTGCTTGTCGGCGTGCTTCTTGCACTCGGCCTCACAGGCCTTGCACACGTCCACGCACAGGGCGGCCAGCTTGGGGGCGAACTTCGATTCGGCGCCGGCCAGGGTGATCAGGGCGCGGCAGGATGCGAGCATCTCGCGCACGCTGCTGGCACAGGCGGCCATGCTCTTGTCGCCTTCGCCCATGAGCATGATGCAGTGGGTCAGGCATACCTCGCCCTTCTCGATGCAGATGCCGGCGGTGTCGAGTACCGCCTGCCAGGGGTGGGCGCCCTCGTGATGGTGGTGGCTGTGGTCGGTGGCAGCAGAGGCCGCGCCGGCGGCAAGCAGGGCGCCGGTGGCAAAGAGGGCGTCACGACGGTTCATGGTGGAGTCTCCGGATGAACTTACTTGGTGGGTGAGCCGGTGATGTTGTCGAGTCGCCGGGCTTCGTCTTCGGAGATGTACTCGAAAACACGCACCACTTTCTGTACCCCGTTGGTGGTACGGGCCACTTCGGTGGCGGCGTTACCTTCCTTCTCGGTGACCAGACCCATCAGATAAACGGTGCCGGCCTCGGTGGTCACCTTGACCTGCTGGACGCGGAAATCCTTCTGGTCCACGAAGCGCGCCTTGACCTTGGAGCTGATGTAGCTGTCGGTGCTGCGGGCCGAGAAGGTGCTGGTGGGGGCGACGCGCAGCTCATTGACCACCTCACGCACGTTCTCGACCACGGCGGCGATGCGCCCGGCTTCCTCGCGGCTGGCCTCGTTGAAGGCCTCGCCGGTGAGCAGCAGCTTGCGGTTGAAGGACGTGGCGTTGACATGCACCTTGTCGCCGAGGCGATCGTTGATGCGGTTGCCGGTCTTCCACTCGATGCCTTCGTCTTCCACGTAGGCGCCGGAGCTGCGCCGGTCGGTGGCCATGGCCACGGCGGCGCCGGTGCCACCGACGATGACGGGGATGCAGCCCTGGGCTGCAGCCAGGGTGCCGATGGCGAGGGCCGTCCAGGCGAGGGTCTTGCGGATGGATTTCATTCTTCGATTCCGAGAAAGAGACAGTCGATGCCGTCGCACAGGCAGTGCAGGGTGATCAGGTGGACTTCCTGGATGCGGGCGGTGCGATCAGCGGGAACACACAGGTGGATGTCATCGGGGCCGAGGAGTTCCGCCATGACGCCACCGCCTTTGCCGGTCAGGGCCACCACGCGCATCTCGCGCTCGTGGGCGGCGTGGATGGCCTCGATCACGTTGGGCGAATTACCGCTGGTGGAGATGGCCAGCAGCACGTCGCCGGGCTGGCCCAGGGCCCGCACCTGCTTGGAGAAGATCTGGGTGAAGTCGTAGTCGTTGGCGATGGAGGTGAGCGTGGAGCTGTCGGTGGTCAGGGCAATGCCGGCCAGGGGCGGGCGCTCCATCTCGAAACGGTTGAGCAGCTCGGCGGCAAAGTGCTGGGCGTCCGCGGCGGAACCCCCGTTGCCGCAGGCCAGGATCTTGCCGTTGGCCATCAGGCTGTGGGTCATGGCCTCGATGGCGGCGGCAATGGGCTCGGCCATGAATTCCAGGGCGGCCAGCTTGGTCTGGGCACTGTCGGTAAACTGCTGGGCAATGCGGGCAACAAGATCCATCACGAACTCCGGGGAAAGTGCCCCCGATTCTAGCATTCAGCCTGCCGCGCCCGCCGGGTGCGAGAGATCCGCTTACAAACCCACCAGCACGTCCACCCGCAGGCGTTTCCAGGGGTTGGGGTGCTGCACCAGCCGGCCGATGCGCCCGCTCACCGGGGTGCCCCGGTCCATGGCCTGCGCCACCTCCCGGTTCTCGGCGCGGGGCAGGTAGCCGAGCTTCTCGCCGCGCCACTCGACCCGTATCGCGCTGGCGTCATGGGGGTTGTCCGGCTCGCGGATCAGCGCCAGGCGGTCGCCCTCGCGCATCTCGTCCCACAGGATCTTGCCACCGTAATACTGGAAGCCGGCCAGGGGCGAGCTCTGCACCAGCACCCGGACCGTCTGGGCCGGGGCCGGCAGGCTGACCAGCAGGGCAACGGCCAGGATCAGTCTAGCCCGCATCGAAGGCACCCTGCAGCCACTCGATGCGGCTGGCGTCCAGGCCGTCGAGCAGGATGGCGTCGAAACGGCAGGGCGCGCTGGCATAGGCCCGCCCGGGGCCGGCCAGCCAGTAGCGGGCCGCCAGGATCACCCGCCGTTGCTTGCTGGGGGTGATGCTGGCCGCGGCACCGCCAAAGCGGCTGTTGCTGCGCAAACGCACCTCCACGAAAACCACGCTGCGCCGGTCGTGGGCGATGAGATCCACCTCGCCGCCCCGGCAGCGCAGGTTGCGCGCCAGAATGCGCAGGCCGTGGCGCTCCAGGTGCGCGGCAGCCAGCGCTTCGGCAGCTTCGCCCCGGCGCAGGTGTTCGGCTTGCGTCGGCGCCCCCCGGCCCCCACAATCGGGCTCCCCCGCCATCCCCTCCCAGGCCTGCCATGCTTCCCGATCCGTCCGACGCATCTTCCGTGTCTCCGCTCAATAAGACATCGTCATTGTATGTGGTGGCCACGCCTCTGGGAAATCTGCAGGACATGAGCCTGCGCGCCCTGGCCGTGCTGCGCGCCGTGGACGCGGTGGCCTGCGAAGACACCCGCCACAGCGAGCGCCTCCTCGACGCCTTCGGCATCAAGACCCGCCTGGTGGCCCTGCACGAACACAATGAACAAGCCGCCGCCGGGCTGGTGATCCGCATGCTGGAGGAGGGCAAGCAGGTGGCCCTGATCACCGATGCCGGCACCCCGGCCGTATCCGACCCCGGCGCCCGCGCCGTGGCCCGGGTGCAGGATGCCGGCTTCCCGGTGGTCCCCGTACCCGGCGCCAGCGCGGTGATCACCGCCCTGTCCGCCTCCGGGCTGGCCGACGGGCATTTCCACTTCCACGGCTTCCTGCCCACCAAGACCGCCGCCCGCCGCGCCACCCTGGAGAGCCTGCGCAGCGTACCCGGCACCCTGGCCTTCTACGAAGCGCCCCACCGCATCGCCGAAACCCTCGACGATCTGGCCGCCGTCTTCGAGCCGGGCCGCGAACTGGTGGTGGCCCGCGAGCTGACCAAGCTGTTCGAGCAGATCGTGCGCATGCCCATCACCGAAGGCCCCGCCTGGCTCGCCGCCGATGCCAACCGGGCGCGGGGGGAGTTCGTGTTGCTGGTGTCCGCCGCGCCGGTGGCTGAAGGGCTGTCGCCCGAGGCGGAGCGGGTGCTGGGTTTGTTGCTGGCCGAGCTACCGGTGAAGCAGGCGGCCAAGCTGGCGGCGGGGATTACGGGGGCGTCGAAGAATGCGCTGTATGAGAGGGCGCTGGAGATGAGGGGCGAGGGGTGAAGCCCTGACACGGCCATTGGCGAAGGCTGGATCGTGTGCGGGTCTACTTTCGGCGTAAATGAGCGATCTGCGCGAGCCTGAGTTGTTCATAGGCCCGAAATACAGGCCAGAATTTCTCATCAGGGATAAAAGGAAACTGCACGTAATAGTGCTTGCCGTTAGTGCCGTTCAAGTGCAGGGTGTCTTTGCCGAAGATAGGCGTCTCCTCGCACCAAGTGCCGGTGTCATCACGGAGTGTGGCTTTGTAGAGCGACAAAGTCTGATGGCCCAGTGAAAGAACGAAGGTGAAGAACACGCCCTCAACAATCAGGTAATCTCCGCAGCGGGAATGCACCACTCGGTCGTTCCAGTTGGCGCTTCCTACCAGAACCGAATGGTTTGAGAGAGCAGAAAACGCCGTCTGTTTTCCGGCAATCGAAAGGCCCCAGGCTTCGCAGCCCATGCGAATTTCTCCAAGTGGCATCGCCGTGATGGAAAGGCTCTTGCTGTGCAAGAGATTCATAAAAGGTCTCCAACCCAAGATAAGCAGCAAGTGTGGCTAGCAGGGGGTCTGGCATGACTGCTCATGCATGACCAATGCCGAGGAGCGACTTGAGCTTGCTCCCCCAGCGGCGCTCGTAGAACGGCTTGACTTCGTGAACGAAATACTCACTCAAACCGAGGTCTCCGCGTTCAATTTGTATTAGATCAACGGGACCTCCATTCGGAGCGGAGTCACTGGCTACTACGCCTGCCTCACGCATGACATTTTCAATTTCCCCGTCGACTTCAATGCCAACGACCAAGTGAGGCTTGGTGTCTTTGGATGGGTCGTGCATCAATGCGAGGTAGGCAGCCTTTACATTGCTGTGCTTGGAGAGGAGCGTAGTCAATGAGTCAACCATCTTCGATGGATAGTCTGCTGGCTGCCCTAAGAGAACCTTGGTGGCTTTATATGCCACTCGCTGCTTAGGCAGTTGGTTTACTCCCTCTGCTAGCAGTGCCTCAATCTCGTTTGGAAAGAACTCTTTTCCGTAACTGGATTTCGGGTTCAGTACGAGAGGTGACCCCTTTGTTATTTCAAATAGAGATCGAGCCGGTAAGGCCATGTAGGTGACTTCTTGCTCAATGGATCGGTGGAGCGCCGTAAGCGACGTGAAGAACGGGATGACCGGTGATCCGTCGTCTCTGACCCAATTCTGGATTGAAATCGTCTCTCCAGCCTCTAGGGTCTGAGTTCCATGGCTTGTGTTCGAGTGGCCGAGAATGAGAACAGATGATTCAAGCAGGAGCCTGTAGAACTCGGGGCGGTGGCCCGGTTCCTCGGCCGCCCGTCGAAGCGCTGCCTCAAGAGGACACTCTTTTTCGTTGGTCATAAAGGGGGGATGACGTTTGAACTCACTTGCTCGCGGCAGACGGCGTACCTGGCTGGCGAGCATCCGGTTGAGCGAGCGATTGGGCCGTGCTCGCATTCTTGGCGCTCTCTATCGCACGCAGGAAGCCCTGCTGGTCGGCAGGCGAAACGAGGATGGACTGTCCAGTGCCATACTCGATACGCAAACGTACGAGGGAGAGGGCGGGCCCTGAAAGGACGGAGTTGCTTGGCTCAATACGCCTGATGGACGACACGGGAATACGCCAGCGGAAGGGGCCGCTGCGTATAAGCAGCGTTTTGCCTTCGACCATGTAGATCGTGAATGCGAGAGTCCAGATTGGTAGAACGGTACTGATGGCGATGCTGATGGCCAGCAGGAGCGCTACGCCAGAAGCGCGCTGCAGGGTTGCTACTGCTGCAGCGAGTGTGATGATCACCGTGCCGATGAGGACGATTGCCAACCAAGGGTCGATCTTCGAGCGGAACAGCATGGGCAGGTCCCTTGTATGACTCACTGGTGAGTGTTCAAGAGGCTGTTTTGCACAGATCGGAACTTGGCACATCACAGCCCGAAATGCTCACAGTTGATTGATTGGTCGAGTGTAGGCGACGAAAACTTCATCGCGTATCCAGCCCAGTGACTCGTAAAGAGACTGTGCTGCCCTGTTCGTGTGAGCCGTGGTGAGGTCCATGCGTGCCTTGCCCTCGGCCGTTGCCTTTGCCTCCGCTGCAAGCAAAAGAAGGCGACCGACCCCTGCCTTTCGGGCGGATGGCAATACGAAGAGATCGTAGAGCACGTAGATTGGTTTGGCCTCTACGGAGCAAAGGGAAGGATAAAGCTGGCTGAAGCCAAGCAAGCCGGAGGAAGCGGACTCGGCTACGAGAATGACCGAATCCTGGTTGCTCAGCCGATCAACGATGAACTGCTGTGCCAGCGGCAGATTGGATGCCTGTTCATAGAACTGGCGATACAAATCAAACAACTCTGCGACCGCAGAAACGTCGGTGGGGTTTGCTTCCCTGATGGCGATGCTCATCGTATTTCGGTAGAGATTAGGGGGAAAGACGGCAAGGCTTTGACGAGACACGGTCTCCGACGAGCCGTCCGGTGAAGAGCGCGATGGCCACAACGGCGATTGCAGGAAGTCCAATCAACGCCATTCCGTAGGTCAGCAAGACGGTCCAGAGGTACCACACCGCTATTGATGCGAATACGCTGCGTACCAGCACTGTGCTGGTGGGCCGCTCAAAGGAGAGTCCGAACGCGAAGCCAACGAATCCGGACAGTAGGACCGAAAAGCTGGCAAACAGCCACATTTCATGCCTGCCAAACTCTCGCAGTGCCGTCAATAAAAGCGTATGGCCAAACCCAAACCCTACAAAAACCAAAAGAATCTTGCGAAACATCGTCCTTCTTTCATGAGGCTTTTATCCTTCGATGAAGATAGCATGTTCTGCGGGGGCTTCCTTTGTTGTCTGTGTGTTTCTCGTTTTTATATGGTGTGAAACACCTGTTTCGGGTAAGGCGGCAAGCCGGCATGGTGCTGGCTGCAGCAAGACACAGTCAGGTTCGGCGAGAGTTTTGTCATGAATAATTCGGTGATCGGAGGTCCGTGGTCGAGTCAATTCGACCCCACAGAAGCGCACCACCCCTCACCGCACATGATTCCCATCCCTCCCCAGCAACGTCACCTCCACATACCTTGACCCCACCCTGTCACCCGGGCCGAAGCGCACCTTGAACCCTCCCAGGTCCAGATCCAGGTTCTCCAGTGATTGCATCACCGCCGTCGGGGTGGGGGTGCCCTTGGTGCGGCGGATGGCTTCGATCAGGACGCGGGCGCCGACGTATTCCTCGAAGCTGGTGTAGGACGGGGTGTCTTCGGGGGCGAAGCGTTTGAGGGCCTGGTGGTAGTCGCGGGTGATGCGGCTGACGCCGCTGAAGGGGGAGGGCATGACCTGGGTGATGCCGACGCCCCGGGCGGCGTCGCCGCCGGCCAGCTGGTGCAGCTCGCGGCCGTTGACCACCGAGATGCTGAACAGCTGGGTGCCGGGATGGGCGGTCTGGTAGGCCTTGACGAAGGCGGCGGCGGGGCGGACCACGCCGATCATGATCACGGCCTGGGGGACGCCGCGGGCGATGTCTTCGACCGCCCGGGCCACGTCTTCGGTGTTTTTCTCGTAGCTGCCCTTGCTGACGATCTTCATGTTGTGGCGGGCCAGGGCCTTTTCGACGCCGGCAAGGCCGGCCTGGCCGAAGGGGTCGTTCTGGTGGAACACGGCGATGCGGCTGAGGCCGGTGCCGACAAACTGGCGCACCATTGCTTCGGTCTCGTCGCCGTAGCTGGCGCGGATGTGGAAGATCCAGGGGTTGTAGGGGCTGCGCAGGGGTTCGCCGCCGGTGTAGGGGGCGACGAGGGCGATGCTGCCCGATGACAGCACGCCCTGCTTGAGCAGCTCGGCGATGTTGCCGGTGCCGGCGTAGCCGATGAGGGCGGCGGCCTTGTCCTTGCGGATGAGGTCCTGGGTTTGGCGTAGGGTTTCGGCGGTCTGGTAGCCGTCGTCCTTGAGTACGTGCTTGAGGGTGTGGCCATTGACGCCGCCGGCGGCGTTGGCGGCATCGATGGCGATGCGCACGCCCAGGGCCATGGCCTGGCCGGTGGTGGCCAGGCTGCCGGAGAGGGGCGCGCACTGGCCGATGACCACCGTTTCAGCCTGCGCCGTGCCCCATCCCAGCGCGGCGCTTGCCAGCAGGCCGCCAAGCAGCTGCCACATCTCCCGTTTCATTTCTTATGCCCCCATCGCATTTATTGATGGGGGCAGTATGAAGTATGGGAAGGTTAATTTCTGTGATCGGATGTTGCAGTGCAATGTGCGCTATGTCTCATTGCCTATGCCTTTGTGCTTATCCGGCTCAGCTTTCGCCCCCCTGCAGGCCGTACTTGCGGATCTTGTCGTGGAGGGTGGTCTTGGGGATGCGCAGGGCTTCGGCGCTGCGGGCCAGGCTGCCGCCCTGGCGGCGCAGCTCGGCGGCGATGAGGCTGCGCTCGAAGCTCTCGACCGACTCGGCCAGGGAGGCGGGGGGCGTTTCGCCGTCGGCCGTCCCCAGCAGATCCTTGCCCACGCCGAGCACGATGCAGTCGGCCACGTTACGCAGCTCCCGCACGTTGCCGGGCCAGGTGTGGGCCATGAGCTTGCGCATCTGCTCGGGGGGCACGGTGGGCAGGGGGCGGTCGTGGCGGCGGGCGGCCTGCAGCAGGAAGTGCTCCAGCAGCAGGGGGATGTCCTCGCGGCGCTCCCGCAGGGGGGGCAGGTCGATGGTCACCACGTTGAGGCGGTAGTACAGGTCGGCGCGAAAGGTCTGGCGCTCGGCCCGCTCCTTCAGGTCGTCCTTGGTGGCGGCGACCACCCGGCAGTCCACCGGCTGGGGCTGGTTGGAGCCCAGGCGTTCCACCACCCTTTCCTGCAGCACCCGCAGCAGCTTGATCTGCACGCCCATGGGCATGCTCTCCAGCTCGTCCAGAAAGAGGGTGCCCTTATTGGCATATTCGATCTTGCCGATGCGGCGCTTCTGGGCGCCGGTGAAGGCGCCGGCCTCGTGGCCGAAGAGCTCGCTGTCGAGCAGGGTGTCAGGCAGGCCGCCGCAGTTGAGGGCCACCAGGGGGCCGTCCTTGCGCCGGGAGAGCTCGTGCAGGCACTGGGCGATGAGCTCCTTGCCGGTGCCGGTCTCGCCGCGCACCAGCACGTCCACGCTGGTGCCGGCCACGTCGGTGACCAGCTGGCGCACCCGGGCCATCTGGGGGGAGCGGCCGATGAGCTTGGCCTCGGCGCCTTCGCGCTGTTCAAGGCGGCGGCGCAGGTCCAGCACCTCCAGGGTCAGGGCGCGCTTTTCGAGGGCGCGGCGCACCACGTCCACCAGCAGCTCCGGCGAGAAGGGCTTCTGGATGAAGTCGTAGGCGCCGCTGCGCATGGCCTCCACGGCCAGGGTCACGTCGCCGTGGCCGGTGATGATGATGACGGGGAGGTCGGCCTCCATGGCCTGGCAGCGCCGCAGCACCTCCATGCCGTCGGCCTTGGGCAGGCGCATGTCGGTGACCACCACGCCGGGAAAGCCCGGCTGAAGACGCTGGAAGCCCTCCTCGGCGGAGCTGACGCCCTCCACCGGAATGTCGGCCAGCATCATGGCCTGTTCGCAGCCCAGGCGCACGTCGGGGTCGTCCTCGATGATGAGGGCACGGAGTTGGGGGGTCATGGCTGTTCTTCTTTCGTTGCGGCGGGCAGGGTGAGGATGAAGCGGGCGCCGCCTTCCGGGCGGTTCTCGGCGTGCAGGTCGCCGCCAAATTCGCGGACGATGTCCCGGGAGATGGCCAGGCCCAGGCCCAGGCCTTCGCCGGCGGGCTTGGTGGTGAAAAAAGGCTCGAACAGGGCGCCGTCGGCGGGCAGGCCGCAGCCGCTGTCGGCGATGCTCAGGGTCAGCTGGCCGTCGGTGGCCGGGGTGACGTCGATCAGCAGCTCCTTGCGCGGGCTCTCGCTCATGGCGTCGCCGGCGTTGCGGATCAGGTTGATGAGCACCTGCTCCAGGCGGTTCTGGTCGCACAGGGCAATCGCCTGCCCCGGCTCGCAGTGGTTGAGTACCGTGATGCCGGCCTTGCCCAGGCGTTGGTCGAGCAGGAACAGGGCGGCGCCGACCGCGTGGGCCACATCGGTGGGCACCGGGATGGCCGGCGACTTGCGGGCAAAGGTCTTGAGCGGGGTGATGATGCGGCCCATCTGGTCGGCCAGGCGGGCGATGATGCCCAGGTTCTGCTCCACGGTGGCCAGGTTGCCGCGCTTCATGAACTCCACGGCATTGCCCGACAGGGTGCGCATGGCGCCCAGGGGCTGGGCCAGCTCGTGGGTGATGCCGGCGGCGAGCTGGCCCAGCACGGCGAGCTTGGCGGCCTGCACCAGTTCGTCCTGGGCAGCGCGCAGGGTCTGCTCCGCCAACTGGCGTTCGGCCACCTCCTTGCGCAGGCGGACGTTGGTGTCGGTGAGGGCCTTTGTGCGGCGGGCCACCTTGCTCTCCAGCTGGGCGTTGGCCTGCTCCAGCAGCGCCTTGGCCTCCAGTTTCTGGCGGATGATGCGCCGACGCTGGGCCACCACCAGCAACAGCAGCAGCACAAAGCCGGTGGCTACCGCCGCCAGGGCGCCGTGGCCGAAGGCCTGGGCCCGTACCGGGCGCAGGTCGGAGAAGATCAGCAAGCGCCAGCCCACATCCTTGAGCCCGCGGCCATGCACCAGGTAGCTGCCGGCCACGTCCGCATGGCTGCGGGTGCGCGGGCTGGTGGCGGTCGGGGTGCGCAGGTTCATGTGCACGATCTGGCCGTCGTGGCCGGGGTCGGGATCGACGCTGACCGGAAAATCGCCGATGGGGCCGTCGTTGTAGAGGCGGCTCATCTTGATCTCGACCCGGGTGTCGATGGGCAACGGGCTGAGCGCGGTGTAGCGCCATTCGGGCACCGACGACAGGATCACCACATCGTTGCCGTCGGCGATCAGGGCCGGGGCGCCCAGCAGGTCCCAGGCGGACTCTAGCTGGGCCAGGCTGATCTTGATCACCGCCACGCCCACCACCTGCTTGCCCTGGCGGATGGGGTGGGACACGAAGTAGCCCGGCTCACCCCGGGTGATACCGATGGCGAAGTGCCGGCCGACCCGCCCGGCCAGCCCGTCGAGGAAATAGCTGCGGAAGGACAGGTCCTCGCCGACGAAGCTGTTGTCCGGGTCGTTCCAGTTGCTCGCCGCGATGACGATGCCGCGCTCGTCCACCACGAAGATGGCGATGCTGCCGATGTGCCCGTTGAGGCGCTGCAGGAAGCGGTTGGCCGCCAGCACGCTGGCATCGCCCCGGGGTTTGTGCATCACCCCCAGTACTTCTTCACTGAGCTGGATGGTGGCGGGGATGTGGGCGTAGCGGTTGACGATGCCGTCCACCGCCGCGGCGAACAGGTCGAGCCGGTGGCCTGCGTCGGTGCGCAGGGTCTGCATGCCCTGGTATTCGCTGGCCCGGTAGCCGCCAAAGCCGATCAGCCCGATCACCAGCAGGATGGCCGCGACGATGAAGGGGTTGGGCGACAGGGACCGGGACGGCGGCAGCCCCGGGCCGCCGGCGGGGGCCGGGGCGGCGCTGGGGGTTGAAGGGGCTGCGGCGGGCTCGGACATGGTGCTCGGGATGATCACACGGCGGTGGGGCACATCAAAAGGGGTGGGGTCGGACTTTTCAGTGCTGCAGGATCTTGGCCAGGAACTGGCGGGCGCGCTCGGAGCGGGGGGCGCCGAAGAAGGCGTCCTTGCTGTCATCCTCGACGATCTGCCCCCGGTCCATGAAGATCACCCGGTTGGCCACCTTGCGGGCGAAGCCCATTTCGTGGGTCACGCACATCATGGTCATGCCCTCCTGGGCGAGCTCCACCATCACGTCCAGCACCTCGTTGATCATTTCCGGGTCGAGGGCCGAGGTGGGCTCGTCGAAGAGCATGCAGATGGGGTCCATGGCCAGGGCGCGGGCAATGGCGACGCGCTGCTGCTGGCCGCCGGAGAGCTGCCCGGGGAACTTGGCGGCGTGGGCCTTGAGGCCGACCCGGTCGAGGAGCTTGAGGCCCTTGTCGCGGGCTTCGTCCTTGTTGCGGCCGAGCACCTTCTCCTGGGCGATGGTCAGGTTGTCGGTGATGCTCATGTGGGGGAAGAGCTCGAAGTGCTGGAACACCATGCCAACCCGGCTGCGCAGTTTCGACAGATTGGTTTTCGGATCGCCGACGGAAACGCCGTCCACCGTGATGGTGCCGGCCTGGAAGGGCTCCAGCCCGTTGACGCATTTGATGAGGGTGGACTTGCCGCTGCCCGAGGGGCCGCACACCACCACCACCTCGCCCTTGGCCACCCGGGTGCTGCAGTCGGTGAGTACCTGAAAGCTGCCGTAGTGCTTGGAAACCTTGTCGATCGTGATCATCCTGAATCCTTAAACCGTCGCCATGCGCTTCTGCAGCCGGCGCACCACCTGGGAAAGACTGAAACACAGCACGAAATACACCGCGCCGGCAAAGAGCAGCAGCTCCACCAGGCGGCCGTCCCGGTCGCCCACCTTGTAGGCGGCGCCGAAGAAGTCGGCGAGGGCCGAGACATAGACCAGGGAGGTGTCCTGGAAGAGCACGATGGCCTGGGTGAGGAGCAGCGGGACCATGTTGCGGAAGGCCTGGGGCAGCACAACGAGCCGCATGGCCTGGGCGTAGGTCATGCCGAGGGCGGAGGCGGCGGCTACCTGACCCTTGGGCACCGACTGGATGCCGGCGCGGATGATCTCGGAGTAGTAGGCTGACTCGAACAGGGC
>NZ_JAKLLN010000089.1 GCF_023150065.1 Zoogloea sp. | reverse complement strand
ACCCATCGGCTGCTTGCGGCGGTGTACTTGCTGCTGGTCTTCCACTCGGTGGTGCTGATGAACTTCGGCTACTGGAGCCAGCCCGTCGGGCCGGTGATGGCCCTCCTGATGGCCGGAGGCAGCGTCGCCGCGGTGATGTCGCTGCGGCGCAAGGTGGGCGTCCGCCGGCGGGCCCTGGGGACGATCGAGGCGCTGGTCCACCACCCGGACAACCGGGTGCTGAAGGTGTCGATCAAGCTGCAGGGCCACTGGCCCGGCCACGAGGCCGGGCAGTTCGCCTTCGTCACCTTCGACCCCGACGAAGGCGCCCACCCCTTCACGATCTCCTCGGCCTGGCAGGGCGACGGGCGGATGTCCTTCCTGATCAAGGGCATCGGCGACTACACCGGGCAGTTGCCGGGCACGCTGCGGGTCGGCCAGCCGGCGACGGTCGAAGGCCCCTACGGCCGCTTCAGCTTCGCCGGCGAAAAAACCCGCCAGGTGTGGGTGGCCGGCGGCATCGGCATCACACCCTTCATCGCCCGCATGCAGGCCCTCGCCTTGGCTCCCGACGGCCGCGAGGTGGACCTTTTTTACAGCACCAGCGCGCCGGACGCGGTGTTCATCGACAAGGTGCGCCAGCGCGCCGAAGATGCCGGCGTGAAGCTGCACGTGCTGGTCAGCCAGCGGGACGGGCGGCTCGACGCCCGGCGCATCGCTGCGACGGTGCCCGACTGGAAGACGGCGGATTTCTGGTTCTGCGGCCCGGCGGCCTTCGGCGGCGCGCTGCGGGAGGCCTTTACTGCCCAGGGCCTGCCGGCGGCCGACTTCCACCAGGAACTCTTCGACATGCGCTGAGGCG
>NZ_JAKLLN010000088.1:344-847 GCF_023150065.1 Zoogloea sp. | reverse complement strand
GGCAACTACAGCTTCACCGTGACCCCCGGCACCTACTCGGTCGCCGTGCAGGCCCCGGCCGGCTACGTGGTCACCGGTCAGGACCAGGGCGGCAACGACACCACCGACTCCGATGTGAACAGCGCCGGCCAGTCCGGTAACGTCACCCTCGTCTCCGGTCAGAACAACCCGACCCTCGACGCCGGCCTCTACAAGCTGGCCGAACTGGGCGACAAGGTCTGGCTCGACAGCAACGCGAACGGCGTGCAGGACGCAGGCGAAGCCGGCGTCACCGGCGTCAAGGTGACCCTGCTCGACGCCGCCGGCAACGCGGTGACCAGCACCACCACCGACGCCAACGGCAACTACCTGTTCTCGAACCTCAAGCCGGGCACCTACTCGGTCCAGTTCGACAAGACCACCCTGCCGGCCGGCTACGCCTTCACCACCAAGGACGCCGCCCTCGGCACCGACCTGACCGACAGCGACGCCGACACCACCACCGGCAAGACCATCCAGACCGT
>NZ_JAKLLN010000088.1:0-338 GCF_023150065.1 Zoogloea sp. | reverse complement strand
CACCGGCAACATCAGCGGCACCGTGCGTGAGGATCTGGACAACAACAACACTGGCGATGCTCCCATCGCCGGCGTGACCGTTGCCCTGGTCAACCCGACCACCGGCGCCATCATCGCGACCACCACCACCGACGTGAATGGCAACTACACCTTCACCAACGTGCCGGCGGGTTCGTACAACGTGGTCGAGACCAACAAGGCCGGCTACCTCGACGTGTCCGACAAGGATGGTGGCAACCCGAACAGCATCTCCGTGACGCTGACCCCGGGCCAGTCCAGCACCGGCAACGACTTCGTCGATGAGCGTACCGCCGCCATCGGTGACAAGGTGTGGCTGG
>NZ_JAKLLN010000087.1 GCF_023150065.1 Zoogloea sp. | reverse complement strand
CAGCAGGGTGTCGTCGAGGTCTTCGCCGGGGGCGGCTTCGTCCTCGCTGTAGAAGACCGAGAAGTCCCGTTCCCGCAGCTGGCGGGCGAGGTCCGAGGCGTAGGACTGGGTGCCGCGCCCGGAGAAGCCCAGCGCGAAGGAGATGAAGATGTCGTAGCCGAACAGCGTCGATGCGAAGGAGCGGCGCTGGGGCGCCGGTCGCCGCGGGCGTCCGGGCCGCGTTGCGCTGGTCTGGGGGGAAGAGGGCGAGTGCTGTGGCATGGCTACCTCGGCGGGCCGATGGCGCCGGGTGGCACGGTCGGCGTGAGGGGGGTCCATTCCGGAGTGTAGTCCGCGCCTGCCTGGCCTGCCGGCGTCGACGGGCGCCAGCAGGGGCGGGCCCCGCGCAGCGGCGCTCCGGAGGCCGTCCGCGCAGGATTTCACATGGAATGCGGGCGCAGCGTTTGGCTTTTAGAAACAAGCTGCTACACTACTCGACACATAGGCAAACTGCAGGCAACTGCAGGACGCAAAGCCACGGGTCCTCGAGTCGAGGATAGCCGGGTTGCCCGACACGCTCCGCGTGCCGGTCCTGCAAGCGCTTTGCGTCTGCCTTTGTGATTAGCCAAACGACTAATGCAAGGGATCGATGATGAAGCGCCCATCTGTTGTCCGCATCGCCGCTCGACGCGCAACTGCCCCAGCTTCCTGCCATGCCGTCCGGGCCCATGCCCGGCACCGCGCCTGCGGCGCTTCGGCATGTCTCGCCCTCCAGGCCACCCCTCGGCTCTCCGGTCGCGTGCGTATCGCACACCGGCGTGGCATTGCGCATCAATCCCCCGTCAAGGTCGTTTCAAATTTGTCGTTACTGCTTACT
>NZ_JAKLLN010000086.1 GCF_023150065.1 Zoogloea sp. | reverse complement strand
CAGGTCCCAGTTGCGCAGTCGCGCGAGGCTCGAGTCGGCCAGCTGACGCATGCCGGCCTGCGCCTCCGTGCCGGCCTCCTTCATCGCTTCGAGCCCTTGCATGGCGATCGTGTACTCGCGCTGCGCCGAAACCAGTTCAGGGCTGTAGGCCTCGAACAACGGCTGACCCTTGGCCACCGGCTGGCCGGTCGCACTGACGTGCAGCCGTTCGACGTAGCCTTCGAATTTCGCGGTCACTGCAAAGGTCCGGCGCTCGTCCGGCTCGATGCGGCCTGCCGCCCGGATCGTCTTGCCGAGAAGGCGCATGCCTGCCGGCTCGGTGCGCACGCCCAATTTCTGAATCTTCTCGGTGCTGATGCGCACCTGGCCTGCCCCTCCGGCGCCAGCGCCAGGCGAGGCCTCGTCTTCGCCTTCGTAGACCGGGATGTAGTCCATGCCCATCGGGTCCTTCTTCGGCACCGGTGAGGTGTCGGCCAGCCCCATGGGATTGCGGTAGTACAGCAGCTTGCGCTGCTTCGGCACCGCAGCGGAGGGCGACCCCTGGCTGGCCTCGGCGGACGAAAGTGCGGCGCTGCGCGTCTGCGTGCCCAGCCAGTAGCTGCCGGCGCCGACGGCACCGATCGCGGCGATGATGAATACTGTCGTGGCGGTCTTCACAGGTCTTCTCCCACAATGCGTTCGATCTCGGCCAGACGCATCTGCGCCTCGACCTGTGTCTTCAGGATTTCCAGGCGGGCTTTGCGAATCTGGCGCTGCGCCTCCAGCAACATCGCGAACTCCGCCTTGCCGTTCTCGTAGGCGGCCAGTGCCGAATGAAGGCCGAGCTCCGACTGCGGCAACAGCTGGGTTTTCAGCAGCGTCTCG
>NZ_JAKLLN010000085.1 GCF_023150065.1 Zoogloea sp. | reverse complement strand
GCGACAACGACGGCAAGCAGGACAGCGGTGAATGCGGCGTGGCCAACGTCACCGTCAAGCTGCTCAACAGCGCCGGCGCGGTGATCGCCACCACCTGCACGGATTCGGCTGGTAACTACAAGTTCACCAACCTGGATCCGGGCCAGTACAGCCTGTCGTTCGACAAGACCAACGCCTACTACTACACCGGGTACTACGACTGGTTCGGCAACGCCAAGACCCAGAACGTGTCCTCCTCTGGCTACCAATGGACCACGAAGGACGTCGGCAGCAATGCCTACGACACGACCGACAGCGATGTCGCCCGTGTGTCCTCGACGTACTACAACCAGGGCAACACCGACAAGTTCACCCTGGTCTCCGGCCAGTACGACAGCTCCCGTGACGGCGGCATCTGCCCGATCGTGATCGACCTGGACGGCAACGGCATCCAGACCGTGGCCCGCGAAAACACCAACGGCACGTTTGACCTGATCGGCAACGGTTCGGCCATCCTTCGACAGCAACGGCGACGGCGTGGTCGATGCCCGCGATGCCCACTTCGCCGATCTGACGGTCTGGCGCGACGCCAATGGCAATCAGCAGACCGACGCCGGCGAGCTGATGAGCCTGACCGAGGCCGGTGTGGCCAGCCTCAAGGTGTCGTACTTCGCACTGCCCGCGGTCGACGAGCAGGGCAACCTGCACCTCGAACGCAGCGCTGCAACCCTGGCCGACGGCAAGTCGGTGGACATGACCGACGTGTATTTCAACGTCGATGCCACCGAAGTGGCCCAGGCCGGCGGTTCCCTGCCGTCCATGGCCGACCTGCTGAGCACCGATGTCAGCCTCGACAGCGTCCTCGGTGTCTCCGTGGCTGCCGGTGAAGTGGCTGGCGCCTCGGT
>NZ_JAKLLN010000084.1 GCF_023150065.1 Zoogloea sp. | reverse complement strand
ACGACATCCTCGACCTGTCCAAGATCGAGGCCGGCAAGTTCAGCATCGAACCGACGAGCGTCGCGCCGGACCAGCTGCTCCACGAAACCCAGGCGCTGTTCGCGGCCTCGGCCACGGGCAAGGGCCTGCAGCTCGAATCCCGCTGGCGGGGCCCGGAAGGCCAGCGCTACGAGGCCGACGCCAACCGCCTGCGGCAGATGCTGTCCAACCTCATCGGCAACGGCGTCAAGTTCACCCCCGGCGGCCACATCCTGATCGAAGGCGCGGAGATCAGCCGCGCAGGCGACACCGCGCTGCTGGAATTCTCGGTCAGCGACACCGGCGTCGGCATCGACCCGGACAAGCTGGGCCTGCTGTTCAAGCCCTTCTCCCAGGCCGACAGCTCGGCCACGCGGGAATTCGGCGGCACCGGGCTGGGCCTGTCCATCGTCGCCAACCTGGCCCGCCTGATGGGCGGCGACGTGGGGGTGGAGAGCACGCCGGGCAAGGGCGCACGCTTCTGGTTCCGGATCCGCGCGGGGCTGATCTCCCCGGGCACAGACAGCCGTCGGGAGGCACGGCCGACGCCGCTCTCCCCTGCCATCACGGCCGGACAACTCAGCGGACGGGTGCTGGTCGCCGAGGACAACCTCACCAACCGCAAGGTCATCGAGGGCATGCTCGGCAGGCTCGGCCTTCGCGTGCAGGTGGCGGAGGACGGCCGCCAGGCGGTGGAGGCCGTCACCCAGGGCGAGGCGCCAGACCTGATCCTGATGGACATCCAGATGCCGGAGCTGGACGGCTACAGGGCAACCGCCCTGATCCGGGACTGGGAAGCCCGCACCGGCAGTGCGCGCCACCCCATCGTGGCCCTCACCGCCAACGCCTTCGACGAGGATCGGCGGC
>NZ_JAKLLN010000083.1:247-892 GCF_023150065.1 Zoogloea sp. | reverse complement strand
GGTTCGATGTTCGCGTCGTCCCTCGGCACCGTGGCGTTCACGGTGCTGCTGGCGGTGTGTGCCGCCGGGGCGCAGCCGGCTACGCCGGCGCGGGGCTGAGGGCTGTCAGCGCAGGCGGCGCAGGGCCAGCCGGCAGCGCAGCTTGAAGGTGTCGAGGCGCTGCTTGAAGTTGCCGCTGGCGCGCACGTCGAGGATCCGCCGGGCCGATTCGTGGCGTCCGGCGCGGATCAGGTTCTTCAGCAGCCGCCGGCCCGGCATCGACAGCAGCACGCTGCGTTCGGCCCCGGCCAGCCAGGCCTGCAGTTCGGCGTCCGGCATCGCCAGGTGGAAGTTGAAGAAGCCGTGGAAGCCGAAGGTCGAGCCCTTGGGCGGGGTGAGCTCGAAGGCGAAGCGGCTGGCCACATCAACGGGCGCGAAGCGGATGCCGTGCCGCGCCACCAGCAGGTCGTGGTAGTCGAGGCAGATCACGTGGTCTTCGGGCTGGGTCTCGCGGATGTCGGCGTCCTGCAGCGCGTCGATCAGCCGGCGCGAGCGCAGCGAGAAGCCGCCGTTGCCCACCGGCTGGCTGCGGTGGGGCCAGGGTGCGCCGATGTAGTCGTAGTCGAGAAAGGCCGCGTCCCAGGCCTGCGGGTCGACGATGAAGCT
>NZ_JAKLLN010000083.1:0-237 GCF_023150065.1 Zoogloea sp. | reverse complement strand
CCATGAAGTGGGAGTATTCCGCCACGTTGCGCAGTGTGGGCACCGCCCGGGCCGTGATGCGCGGGTCGGGGCTGCGGTAGCCGTCGCGGGTGAGCAGCACCGCCTCGCCGAAGCTGGCGCGGTCGAGGCAGCGCTGCATGGCCTTGAGGGCGAGGTCCGGATGGCGGGTGTCGAGGCACATGAGGCTGACGTCGGGCAGGGCGAGCATGTTCTGCTGGATTGGCTGGAGTTGGAGAC
>NZ_JAKLLN010000082.1 GCF_023150065.1 Zoogloea sp. | reverse complement strand
CCGCGGCCACGTCGGCGGCAGCGACGCTGACGCCCAGCAGCTGGTCGAGGCTGGTGTCGTCACCGAGCAGCTCGGCCATCGTCGGCAGCTCGGCGCCGGCCTGGGCGGCTTCCTGGGCATCGACGTTGAAATACACGTCGGTCATGTCCACCGCGCGGCCATCGGCGAGGGTCGCGACGCTGCGCTCGAGGTGCAGGTTGCCCTGCTCATCGATGGCCGGGAGGGCGAAGTAGTCCAGGTTCAGACTGGCCACGCCCGCGTCGGTGAGGCCCATCAGCTCGCCGGCATCGGTCTGGTGGTTGCCGTTGGCGTCCACCCAGATCTTCAGCTCGCCGAAGGCTGCGTCGTTGCGGTCCACCAGGCCGTCGCCGTTGCTGTCGAAGGCGGACAGCTTGGCGAAGCCCTGGCCGACGGCGTTGCCGCCGAACAGCTCGCTGACGTCGTCGATGCGGCCGTTGCCGTTGCTGTCGATCGCCAGGAAGCCGTCGCCACCCGACAGCCAGCCGGACTTGACGGCGACGCCGGTGCCCAGCAGGTCGAAGGTGCCGTTGGCGTTCTCACGGCTGATGGTCTGGATGCCGTTGCCGTCCAGGTCGATGACGATCGGGCAGATGCCGGCGTCGAGGGTGTTGTCGTACTCGCCCGACACCAGGGTGAACTTGTCGGTCACGCCCTGGTTGTAATACGTCGAGGAGACACGTGCGACATCCGAGTCGGAGGCATCGTAGGCGTTGCTGGAGACATCCTTCGTCGTCCATTGGTAGCTCGACTGGTTGACGCTCTGCTTGAGGGCGTTGCCCCACCAGTCGTACTTGCCCGTGTAGTAGTAGGCGGACGACTTGTCGAACTGCAGGCTGTACTGGCCCGGATCGAGGTTGGTGAAGCTGTAGCAGCCGTTGGCGTCGGTG
>NZ_JAKLLN010000081.1:291-912 GCF_023150065.1 Zoogloea sp. | reverse complement strand
AAGAATTCGGCGACGAAGCGCACCGTGCCGTAGCCGATGAGGAACACCGCCGACACTGCGCCCAGTGCGCGCGGCTTCGCCGAGAACCACCACAGCACGGCAAAGAATACGACGCCCTCGAGGAAGGCCTGGTAGAGCTGGGAGGGGTGGCGCGCGATGGCGTCGACGTGCGGGAACACCATCGCCCAGGGCAGCGAGGGATCGGCGGCGCGCCCCCACAACTCGCCGTTGATGAAGTTGCCGAGGCGGCCGAAGCCCAGCCCGGGCGGCACCAGCGGGGCGATGAAGTCCATCACCGCGAACCAGGCGAGCTTTTTCTTGCGCGCATACAAAGTCAGTGCCGCCAGCACGCCGAGGAAGCCGCCGTGGAAGCTCATGCCGCCCTTCCAGACGGCGAGGATCTCCAGCGGGTTGGCAAGGTAGTGCGCCGGCTCGTAGAACAGCACCTGGCCGAGCCGCCCGCCGATCACCACGCCGAGCACGCCGTAGAAGAGCAGGTCGTCGATGTCCTTCGCCGTCCACTTCAGGTCGGGCCGGCGCGCGATGCGCCAGCGGCCCAGCGCGACAAAGGCGACGAAGCCGGCGAGGTACATCAGCCCGTACCAGCGCACCGAGAGCGGG
>NZ_JAKLLN010000081.1:0-281 GCF_023150065.1 Zoogloea sp. | reverse complement strand
AGGTGAGGCGAGCCGGCGCCAGCCGAGCACCTGGCAGCCTTCCCGCGCATAGGCGTCGTCGCCGCCATAGACGATCCACGGCGGCAGGGCGTCCGGGCCGGCGAAGGCGGCCCAGCGTTTGGCCGCCGACAGCCAGTCGGAAACGAAGGTGGCGCCCGACTTGATCTCGACGGGCTGCAGGCGCGACACGTTCTCGAAGAGCAGATCGATCTCGTTGCCGTTGTTGTCGCGCCAGAAAAAGAAATCCGCCGGCTCGCCCGTGTTGAAGCGCTGCCGGATGA
>NZ_JAKLLN010000080.1:514-917 GCF_023150065.1 Zoogloea sp. | reverse complement strand
CTTCAGGCGCGCGCGCGGTGCGGTTCGCCCGAGGGAATCACCACGGGATCGCCGAGGCGCGCCCCGACGCGGCTCAGGTCGAGGATCTGCAGCACCGCCGGGGAATGGTTGACCAGGCGCAGCCGCGCGCCGCAGCGGCGCTTGAGCTGCAACAGAAGCTGCAAGCCGGCGGTGTCGATCTCGCTCACGCCCGACAGGTCGAGCTCGACCTCCGCCGCTTCCTCGGCTGGCAGGGCGGCGAGCATTTCGTCGCGCAGCGCCGCCGCCGTGGCGACGGTCATCTCGCCGTCCAGGTGCAGGCGGCAGTCGCCGCTTGTCGCATCCATGCGCAGGCTCATGGCGGGCTCCTCACATGACCAGCTTGGCGACCGCCGCCAGCATCTGCTGCGGCTGGAAGGGCTTG
>NZ_JAKLLN010000080.1:0-504 GCF_023150065.1 Zoogloea sp. | reverse complement strand
GACCACCCAGGCCTTGGCCCCGGCGGCCTGGCCCTCCTGCTTGCGGTTCTCGCCCGCCTCGGTGGTGAGCATGATGATCGGCGTGAACTTGTAGCTGGGATGCTTCTTCACCTCCTTCACCAGGCTGATGCCGTCCATGTTCGGCATGTTCACGTCCGAGATGATCAAGTGCACCTTCTTGCCGTCGAGCTTGCCGAGCGCGTCCTTGCCGTCGCAGGCCTCGATGACCTCGTACCCCGCGCTCTGCAGGGCGAGATGCACCACCTGGCGCAGCGAGGCGGAATCATCGACAACGAGTATGGTTTTGCCCATGGCGGCTCCTTTCAGAAGAACGTGATGTCGCTTGCCGCCGCCGGCGCCTTCGCGCCGACGGCGGCATCGTGCTGCTCGAGCGTGGTGTAGCCGGATTCGAGCTGGCGCAGCCAGGCCGCCGCGTCGATGGGCTGCGGCCGCCCGCCGGCGGAGCAGGCCCTGCGGTCCTCGCCCAGACGCGCGCCGAGGCGC
>NZ_JAKLLN010000007.1:143409-237214 GCF_023150065.1 Zoogloea sp. | reverse complement strand
ACCGCCCGGTGCGGACCCGCATGCCGGGTGGTGTGGGAGGGGAACGGTCAGATTATCTGACCGCCCCTATCCCGATTTTAGCGGGCGCGCAGTAGCGCTTCGCCCATCCTTATCGGCTGGCCCTCCGCGATGCCCTCGCACAGCGCGAAGCCTGGGGGCACGAACAGGATGATGGTCGAGCCGTGCTCGAACCAACCCATTTCCTGGCCCTTGCGGAACCCGGCACGGGCGGGGATCTCCGTCGGCCCCGCGTAACCCGTGTGCAGCAGCACATCCAGCCAGTGCAGGCGGATGCTGGCAACGAGGATGGCGGCGACCGGGACGAGGGTCAGCACCGCATCGTGGCCGCTGAGGCGGGCCCGGATAACGGCCCGCTCGTTCTTGCAGTAGAGCTTCTCGATGCGCTTCAGGGTCGGTGGATTGACGTTCCAGGTGTCTCCCGCGATGTAGGTCACATGCTCCACCTCCAGGTCGGCGGGTGCGTGGAAGCGGTGGTACATGCTCGATTTGAGTCGCAGGGTCACGTACTGGCCGTCGCGGCAGGCGTCTACCCGTTCCTGGCTGCCCAGCAGGTCGATGAGTGGATAGGGTGCGCCCTTGGCCTGCAGGGCGGTGGTGCCGTCCAGCGCGCCGCAGGCTCCGACGATGGCGTCGCAGGGGCTGCACAGCACGGCCGGGTCGGTGTCGATGGGGCGGGCGCCCGGCTTGAGCTCGCGGGTGAAGCAGGCGTGCATGCTGGCGAAGTGGCGCTCCCGGGCTTCCGACAGGTCCAGGTCGGCAAACAGGCGCCAGATGCCGATGGACAGCCGGGCCACGAGGGGCTGCTCGATCTTGCTGAACCAGCCCATGAAGCGGGTGAGGAGGGCACGGGGCACCCGGTTGGTGAGCAGGAAGTTGAGGTCTTCCTGATCCAGCAGGCGGGTGATCAGGCGGCGGGGCGGGCTTGGACGATTCATGGCGCTGTAACGGGGGTCGGTTAAATCAGTCATCTTTCAGTAGCGGAGAACGCGCACGTGGAAGATGCATTGGTGTTGGCCGGCCTGGGCGCTGTGGCATTGCCCGGGCTGATCCTGAAGATGAAGCGGCGTCTGGAGTTGTCGAAGGGGAAACATCCGTCCCTGACCGGGCATGCCAAGATGTCCCGCCGGGTGGCGAAGCTGCTGCCTTTCTATGAGTACGACGAAGCCGGGTTCTTCAACTCCGACGACGCCCCGGCCGAGGTGGTGGCGCGGCGCCGGGAGGGTTTCTTCCGGCTGGCTGCGCTTTACCGGGAGCGCTTTGCCGAGAGCGCAGCCCTGACTGCCGAGGTCCAGGACGGGGTGTCGGATCTGCAGTTCACCAGCGCCTACCGGGTGCCCTTCCAGTACAGCCGATTTTTGCGTCAGCACCTCAAGGGCGGGGCTTTCCTCGAGTCCTCGGGGGGCGTGACCGTGACCGATCTGGACGGCAACGCCCTCTATGATCTGGGCGGCGCCTACGGGGTGAATGTCTTCGGCTACGATTTCTACAAGACCTGCATGGTCCGGGGCAGCGAGCGGGTGGCGGCCCTGGGGCCGGTGCTCGGTGCCTATCACCCGCTGCTCGCCTACAACGTGAGGCGCCTGAAGGCCATCTCCGGGCTGGACGAGGTGTCCTTTCACATGTCGGGCACCGAGGCGGTGATGCAGGCGGTGCGTCTGGCCCGCTATCACACCGGGCGCAGCCACCTGGTCCGTTTCTGCGGCGCCTACCATGGCTGGTGGGGCGAGGTGCAGCCCGGCGTCGGCAACCCCACGGCAGCCAACCAGACCTATACCCTGAAGGACATGCACCCCGACGCCCTCCGCGTGCTGCAGCGGCGCAAGGACATCGCCTGTGTGCTGGTCAATCCACTGCAGGCCCTGCACCCCAACGGCGCTGCGCCGGGGGATTCGTCCCTGGTGGACAGCAGCCGCCGGGCGGGTTTCGACCGGGCGGCCTACACGGCCTGGCTGAAAGAGCTGCGCCAGGTCTGTGACGAGCGTGGCATCGTGCTGATTTTCGATGAGGTTTTCGTGGGCTTCCGGCTGGCGCCGGGGGGCGCCCAGGAGTATTTCGGCGTACAGGCCGACATGGTGACCTATGGCAAGACCCTCGGTGGAGGCCTGCCGGTGGGCGTGGTGTGCGGGCGCCGGGCCCTGATGAAGCGCTTCCGGGACGACCGTCCGGCGGACATCTGCTTTGCCCGGGGGACATTCAACTCCCACCCCTGGGTGATGGGCGCCATGGCGGAGTTTCTGGAGCGCATCGAGACCCCGGAGATCCGTGGCCTCTACGCAGGTCTGGACGATACCTGGAATGCCAGGGCGACCCGTCTCAATGCCTGCTTCGAGGCTGAGAGCCTGCCCGTCCGGGTGGCCAACCTGTCGTCGATCTGGACGGTGACCTACACCCGCCCAAGCCGCTACAACTGGATGCTCCAGTACTACATGCGGGCTGAGGGGCTGGCCCTGAGCTGGGTGGGGACGGGGCGCTTCATCTTCAGCCTCAATTACACGGAGGCCGATTTTGCCGAGGTGATGGACCGCATTGTGGCCGCGGCCCGGCGCATGGAGGCCGATGGCTGGTGGTGGCATGACGGGACGCTGACCAACAAGGCGATCCGCCGGCGCATCCTGAAGGAAATGCTGGTCCGGCGTTTTCTGAAGCAGGGCGACTGAACGCGCTGCGGCGCCCCTCCCGAGGGGGGCGCCGCGTCGCAGGACGATCAGGCTGCCTGGCGCTCGCGCAGTTCGCGCAGCAGCAGCAGGGGCGAGCGGTGGTAGAGCTTGATGTCGTGGTAGGGGTCGGTGAGGATCTTGACCAGCCACACCAGGCCCGTCTGCACGTCGCGGATGAAGAACAGATGCACGGTGCGGAACAGCAGGCCGCCCACGCCCAGGCTGAGCCACAGGGCGCCCAGATGGTCGATGTAGCCGGTCATGTCGGTGTGGGCCTCGAACAGTCCGAACATCGTCGGGTTGAGCCACAGGGCCACCGGGATGAAGGCCCAGATGGACAGCAGCACGACCTTGCGCTGCAGGTTGTAGCCCACCTTGACGGCTTCCTTGTAGTCGTTGCTCACCTGGTTCTCCTCGTCGAAACCCAGGGGCTCGAAGAAGAAATGGCCGGACTGGCGGGTAACCATGGAGATCAGCCAGCCGATCAGGGCGGCCTTGACCGGATCCACGAAGAGCAGGGAGTAGGCGATCAGGAAGCTGATGGCGCTGATCAGGTGCAGGGTCTGATTGATCCGGCTGTGGTGGTAAAAGCGGTGGTCGTCCCAGCGCTGGGTGTCCAGCGCGCGCAAAAATTCCTTCATGGCGTCTCCCGAAATCGGCCGAATGGCCTTCGCGGCAAGACTAAGAAGCTCGCGTTACCGGGCGGCTGCGAAAATGTTAAGGCGGTGTGATCGCCGGTGTTCCATCGGCTCCCTGGGGCCGTGGGTAGAATGCCTGCATGATTTTCAGGGCAGGGAAGGGCGGTGAATGGGATGACCGAAAAGCGCCGGATTCTTGGTGTTGCGCTGGCCCTTGCCGTGCTGGGGGGCTTCGTCACCCACTATCTACCGGAAACCGGTCAGTGGATACCCCGGGTGCTGCTGGCGACAGGTGTGCTGGTGCTGACTGGCCTCGCCTGGCGGCGGTGGCAGAGGCGGACCCGGGCCCGCTTTCTGGCGGATTTCCGCTTTCCGGCGGGGCTGGCGCGCAAGGTCTGCGAGCGCTATCCCCACCTCAGCGATGCCCAGGCCGAGTTGGTGTTGCGGGAGCTGCGCACCTTCTTCCAGGTGGCGCTGGCGGCCCGGGGGCGGATGGTGTCCATGCCCAGTCAGGCGGTGGATGTGGCCTGGCATGAGTTCATCCTGTTCACCAAGGGCTATCGGCTGTTCTGCCGTCAGGGCCTGGGCCGCTTTCTCGATCACACGCCGGCGGAGTACATGGCCACGCCCCAGAGCGCCCGGCAGGGATTGCGCCGTACCTGGCAGCATGCCTGCCGTTTCGATGGCATCAACCCACGCAAGCCCGAACGCCTGCCCATGCTTTTTGCGCTGGATGGCCTGCTGTTGATCCCCGACGGCTTTCGCTATGCCCTCAACTGCATGGGGCCTGACGGGGAGAGATCAGGAGATGCCTACTGCGCCAGCGACATCGGCTGCAGCGGCGGCGGTGGAGGGTGTTCGGGTGACTCCGGTGGTGGCGGTGGGGATGCCGGCGATGGCGGCAGCGGATGTGGCGGAGGAGGCTGCGGCGGGGGCGACTGATGTCGCCTGGGTTTAAGCGGGACTTAAGTTCTGCTCGGGATACTCCGCTCGCTGCCCGGTCCGCGCGGACCTGCACGTGATCCTGACAAACCCCAGAGGAGACCCAGCCCATGAACCCTGCTCGTCCATTCAAGCCCATGACCCTGACCCCGTTCCTGCTCAGCCTGGGTGCCGCCGCGGCACTGTCTGGCTGTGGTGGGGGCGGCAGCGGCGGTACCGGTGCCTCTGCCGGCACCCCTGCGCCGGCCACCCCGACGGCGGCGGCGACCTACACCGGGCCGGTGAGCGGCCTGGGCTCGATCGTGGTGAATGGTGTCCGTTTCGAAACCCTCGGCGCCACGGTTCATGACGCGGACGATCCCTATGGCAGCACCATGTACGCCTCGCCGATCCGGCTTGGCACCGTGGTGTCGGTGAGCGGCGATGTGGACGACGTGAAGGCGACGGGTAGCGCCACCCGGATCCGCATTGTCGGTGGCCTGCGCGGCGCTGTCAGTGCGGTGGATGTGAGCGCCGGTACCCTGAGCGTGGGTGGCCAGACCGTGAAGGTCACGGGGACGACGGTGTTCGATTCCGGCCTGAGCGGGCTGGCGGCCCTGGCTGCAGGCAGCTACGTGGAGGTCTATGGCCTGCCCCAGGCCGACGGCAGCTTTACCGCTACGCGCATCGAAGTCCGTGGCAGTGTCACGGGCAGCGTTTCCGGTGTGGCCCTGCGCGGCATCGTGGCTTCGGTGGGGGCCGGCAGTCTCACCTTGCGCAATGGCCTCACGGTGTCTTACGCGGCCGACACGGTGTCGCCGGCCGGTGCAGGTATTGCTGCCGGCAGCGATGTGCGCATCCTGGCGGCGGCCGCCCCGGTCAATGGCCAGGTGGTGGCAAGCCGGGTGCTGGTGCTGGGGGCCGTGACCCTGGTGTCGGGTGGCGCAAACCCGGTATCCGGTGGCTCCGTGAAAATCAAGGGCATCGTGGATTCCATCAGCGGCAGCACGATCAGCGTCTCGGGCACGCCGATTAGTCTCGGTACCATGGCCGCCCCCGCCATCGGGAGCTTCGTCGAGGTCAAGGGCAGTCTTTCGGGGGGGACGCTGGTGGCCAGCCGGATCGAGATCGAGGGCAGCGGCCGCAGCCTGCAGGTGCTGGGCGCCAACGGTCAGGTGGCGTACAGCGGCACCTACAAGCAGGAGCTGTATGGCGTGGTGGCCAACTTCAGTTCCCTGTCGAGCTTCACCGTCCAGGGCGTGCCCGTGGATGCCAGCCAGGCGCGCTTCGAGTACGGCGTCAATACGGTGGGCAACAACAGCTACGTGGAGGTCAAGGGCACCTATCAGAATGGCGTGCTGCTGGCCACGAAGCTTGAGCTGAAGGGGGCCACGGCGAGTCTGACTTCGGGTTCCGGTGGCGTGCTGTCCAGTGGCAGCAGCAAGTTCGAGATCTACGCGACCCTGAGTTGCGTGAGCTACCCGTCCAGTTGCACCCTCAGCGGGGACAGCGTGCTCAATGCGAACCTGTCCGGCGCCAGGTGGGATGATGGCGGCCGTTATGTGCCGGGCAGCCAGCCCTATGTGGAGGCCAAGGGCTACCTGGATGCGAGTGGTGTCTTCCAGGTCGTCGAGGTCGAGATCAAGCGCGGCAACTGACCCCTGGCGGCGGGCCCTTCCCGGGCTCGCCTGCCAAAAGCGAAGCCCGCCAGTGGCGCCCCGGGGCAGCCACTGGCGGGCCTTCTTTTTTGTGCGGCCTACAGGAAGCGATCGAGCAGGCGCTTGCTGTGGCTGTCGAGGGCGTAGCGGTCGCGGATCAGGAAGGTGATGCCGCGGCTGTCGGTGATCATCAGGGCGGGCGGGGTGAGGCGGCGGATGTCTTCCTCGCCCTTGAGCACCATGTTGGTGTCGCCCCGGTCGGTCTCCAGGTCCCAGGTGCTGGGGGTGGCAAAGCTTGAGACGCGGCGGATGCGCTGGATCACCGGCATGAACTCGCGGCTGGCCATCTCGTCGGCGATGAGCTGGCCAGCGCCTTCAGGCAGGTCGCTCAGCTTGTCGATCCAGGCCACTTCTTCACCATCGGTGTTGATCAGGCCGATGTTCTCGGCGGGGGCGCCGATGGGGAAGGCGCGCACCGGGGTGACCAGGTGGGCCTTGCCTTCGGTGTCGGTGAACAGCAGCTGGCCGAAGCTGTTGCGGGTGATGTCGAGATTCTGCTGGGGCATGGCGGGTCTTCAGGCGGGGGCGTGTTCGCGGTGCTGGGGGGCGCGGGGCTCGGCGCCGATGGCGTCGTCGTCCAGCTTGCGGGTCTGGGCTTCGTAGAGGCGGAAGTAGGCGCCCTGTTTTTCCATCAGGGTGTCGTGGTTGCCGATTTCGACGATCTGGCCCCGGTCCAGCACCACCAGCCGGTCGGCCTTGCGCAGGGTGGACAGACGGTGGGCGATGGCGATGGTGGTGCGGCCGCGGATGAGGTTCTCGAGGGCGGCCTGGATTTCCATTTCGGTCTCGGTATCCACCGCCGAAGTGGCCTCGTCGAGGATCAGGATGCGCGGGTCGATGAGCAGGGCGCGGGCGATGGAGATGCGCTGGCGCTCGCCGCCGGACAGGGCCTGGCCGCGCTCGCCGACCAGCGAATCGTAGCCTTGGGGCAGGCGCAGGATGAAGTCGTGGGCGTGGGCGGCACGGGCGGCGGCGATGATCTCCTCGCGGGTGGCGTCGGGCTTGCCGTAGGCGATGTTCTCGGCGATGGTGCCGAAGAACAGGAAGGGCTCCTGCAGCACCAGGCCGATGTTGCGGCGGTATTCCGACACCGGCACCGAGCGGATGTCCATGCCCTCGATGCGGATGGAGCCGTCGGTGACGTCGTAGAAGCGGCAGATCAGGTTGACCAGGGTGCTTTTGCCCGAGCCGGAGTGGCCCACCAGGCCGATCATCTCGCCCGGGGCGATGTTCAGATCGACGCCGCGCAGGATGGTGCGGTTGCCATAGCGGAAGCCCACCCGCTTGACCTCGATGGCGCCGGTGACCTTGGGCAGGTGCTGGGGCGTGGCCGGGTCGGGCACGCTGGAGACGTGGTCGAGGATGTCGAAGATGCGCTTGGCGCCGGCGGCGGCCTTCTGCGTCACCGACACGATCCGGCTCATGGAATCCAGGCGGGTGTAGAAGCGCGAGATGTAGGCCAGGAAGGCGGCCAGGGTACCGACGGTGACGTCGTTCTCGGAGACCAGCCAGATGCCGAAGCCCCACACGATGAGCAGACCGATTTCGGTCATCAGGGTGACGGTGGGGGAGAACACCGACCAGATCTTGTTGACCCGGTCATTGACCGCCAGGTTGCGGGCGTTGGCGTCGCGGAAGCGGCCGACCTCGCGCTTTTCCTGGGCGAAGGCCTTGACCACCCGGATGCCGGGGATGGTGTCGGCGAGCACGCTGGTGACTTCGGACCACACCCGGTCCACCTGCTCGAAGCCGTAGCGCAGCTTGTCGCGGACGGTGTGGATCAGCCAGGCGATGAAGGGCAGGGGCACCAGGGTGACGAGGGCCAGCCAGGGGTTGATGGACACCAGGATGATCGCCGTCATGGTGATCATCAGCACGTCGGTGGCGAAGTCCAGCAGGTTCATGGACAGGAACAGGCAGATCCGGTCGGTCTCGGCGCCGATCCGCGCCATCAGGTCGCCGGTGCGCTTGCCGCCGAAGTACTCCAGCGACAGGCCCTGCAGGTGCTCATAGGTGGTGGTGCGCAGGTCGGCGCCGATGCGCTCGCTGACCAGGGCCAGGATGTAGGTCTTGGCCCAGCCCAGGGCCCAGGCGAAGACGGCGGCGAGGAGCAGGCCGCCGAGCATCATCATGACCCGGTGGCTGTCGATGGGGGCGCCGTTCTGGAAAGGGATCAGCACCTCGTCCATCAGCGGCATGGTGAGGTAGGGCGGGACGAGGGTGGCGGCTGTGGACAGCAGGGTCAGGACGAAGCCGGCCAGGAGCTGCCCCTTGTAGGGCTGGGCAAAGCGCCACAGGCGGAACAGGGTCCAGGTGGACGGGGGGGTGTGGATCTCCCGGGCGCAGGTGGGGCACTCGTCGGTGCCCGGCGGCAGGGGCGCATCACAGGTAGGGCAGGTGAGGGGCTCGGGCGGCGTGGGCTGACGGCCGGCCAGCACGCACTCGAGCTGGGCCTTGAAGCGGTCGGAGAGATTGCGGGCGGCCGGGTCCTGGGCCAGGGTGAAGCGCCAGCCCGAGAGCTTGCCGCCGTTGTCCACCAGATCGAGGGCCGCCACGCCGCCGTGGTCCCGGTGGCGCAGCTGCAGGCCATCCCGGAACGCCCAGGCCTGCCAGGCGTCCGCTTCCAGGTCCCAGGCCATGAGGCGGCTGTCGGTCAGCGCGACGATGCCGCCGCGGAACTGCAGTCGGGTGTCCAGATCGAGGCTGAGGCTGGCCAGAACCTTCTCGCCGGGGTTCAGGGCGGCATCGAGGCGGGCACGCCAGGCGTCGGGAACGGCAGGGCCGAGGTAGTCGGAATAGGCGGAAGGAAGGGCGGAAGAAAGGGGGGCGGGCGCGGAATTCATTTTGGGGCGCGATGCGGCCTCAGAAAAGGGCCACAGGAAAGGGCCGGCGTGGGGCAAAATTGCGTCCGAAGTTTACTGACTCGTTACAGGCACGTACACCCGGCGGTCGGGCAGAATCGTGGGCTTGTCGATATTTTTTTCTCCGGTAATCCAACCGGGCCCTGCCGCGTTAAGCGAAAGTTCAGTTTCTGTTACACCGTGCCGCTACCCAGCTCGTCACTTCCACAGCCTTGCCCATGACCAACAAAACGATCGAATTCCTGAACGTGCTCCACCTGCGGGGTCCGAATATCTGGACCTACCGCTCCGTCCTCGAGGCCTGGGTCGATATCCATGACCTGGAAGATTGCCCGTCCAATGTGATCCCCGGTTTCTACGAGCGGCTCACCACGATGCTCCCCAGCCTGATAGAGCACCGTTGCAGCATCGGCGAGCGGGGCGGCTTTCTCAAGCGGCTGCGGGACGGCACCTGGCCCGGGCACATCCTCGAGCACGTGACGCTGGAGCTGCAGAACCTGGCGGGCATGACCGGTGGCTTCGGCAAGGCCCGGGAAACCGCCATCCGCGGTGTGTACAAGGTGGTCATCCGCGCCTGGCAGAAGGATGTCTCCATGGCGGCCCTCAACATGGGCCACGACCTGCTGATGGCGGCCATCGAGGATCGACCCTACGATGTGGATGCCGCCGTGCTGCGCCTGCGTGACCTGGTCGACACCTACATGCTCGGCCCGAGCACCCGCTGCATCGTCGAGGCCGCGGCCGACAAGACCCGCCGCATCCCCTTCATCCGCCTGCTGGCCGAGGGCAACCTCGTGCAACTGGGCTATGGCGCCCGCCAGCGCCGCATCTGGACGGCCGAGACCGACCGCACCCCGGCCATCGCCGAGAGCATCTCCCGCGAGAAGGACCTGACCAAGAGCCTGCTCGAATCCTGCGGCGTGCCGGTGCCCGAAGGCCGTATCGTGGATGGCGTCGATGACGCCATCGAGGCGGCCGAGGACATCGGCTTCCCGGTCGTGATCAAGCCCAGCGACGGCAACCATGCCCGCGGCGTGTTCACCAACGTGCGCAGCGCCGACGAGATCCGCGAGCTGTACCCGCTGACCGCGGCCGAGGGCTCCGAGGTCATCGTCGAGCGCTTCATCCGTGGCGCCGAGCATCGTCTGCTGGTGGTGGGTGGCAAGATGGTCGCCGCCAACAAGGGCGACATGGTGTCGGTGGTCGGCGATGGCGAGCACAGCATCGACGAACTCATCGAAACCCAGATCAACTCCGACCCGCGTCGGGGCGTGGAGCACGAGTTCCCCCTCTACCTGATCAAGCTCGACAACTACCCCGCGGCGCAGATGGAGGTGGCCCGCCAGGGCTTCACCGGCGCCTCGGTGCCGGCGGCCGGCCAGGAGGTGATGATCGTCCGCACCAGCAACATGGCCTTCGACGTGACCGACGAGGTCCATCCCGACACCGCCGAGCTGGCCTGCCTGGCGGCGCGCATCGTCGGCCTCGATATCGCCGGCGTCGATCTGGTCTGCGAGGACATCTCCCAGCCCCTCGCCGGGCAGCAGGGCGCCATCGTCGAGGTTAATGCCGGCCCCGGCCTGCTGATGCACATCAAGCCGGCGGTCGGCCAGCCCCGCCCGGTGGGCGAGGCCATCGTCGATCACCTCTTCCAGAAGGACGAGGATTCCCGCATCCCCGTGGTCGGGGTGACGGGCAGCCGCGGCAAGACCCCGGTGGCCCGGCTCATCGCCCATTTGCTGCGCATCTCCGGCCAATACACCGGCCTGGCCTGCAGCGAGGGCGTTTTCCTGGACGGCCGCCAGGTGGAGACCGCCGAAGGCACCAACTGGGACGCCGCCGAGCGCGTGTTGATGAACCGCTCTGTCGAAGCCGCCGTGTTCGAGAACAGCTGCCGCAGCATCCTGGCCGACGGTACGGTGTATGACCGCTGCCTGGTGGGCGTGGTCACCAACGTGGACCCGGAACTGCATTTCGGCGAGTTCTACATCGACAGCGCCGAGAAGGTGTGGAACGTCTTCCGCACCCAGGTGGATCTGGTGCTCTCCTACGGCGTCGCCGTGCTCAATGCCGAAGACCCGGCCGTGGTCGAGATGGCGGAGCTGTCGGATGGTGAAGTGATCTTCTACGCCGTGGATGCCGACGCTGCCGCCATTGCCGCTGCACGGGCCGAGGGCAAGCGCACGGTTTATATCCGCGATGGGGCTGTGGTGCTGGCCCGCGGGGCGGAGGAAGACCCGGTGATCCAGCTCGACCGCATCGCCATGCTGGCGGGCAATGCCGCGGCGCAGCCGGGGGTGCTTTCCAATCTGCTCGGTGCCGTTGCCGGGGCCTGGGCCCTGGGCATCTCCCCGGCCATGATCCGCGCCGGCGTCACGCCCTACGATCCTGCTGCTCCCCTGCGCAACGACTGACCCACCGATCCACGCGAATCGACATGCCTGCCGCCCCTGCGCGGCGGGCGACAATAAGAGACAAGGACTGAAATCCATGGAAGTTTCACGCATCCGGGCACTGCGCGGCCCCAATCTGTGGAGCCGGCACACCGCGATCGAGGCCATCGTGTCCTGCACCCCGGCGGAGTGCGACATCGACGCCGTGCCGGGTTACGAGGCACGCCTGCGCAATCTGTTTCCCGAGATGGGCTTTCTGGAGGCCGAAAGCCACCTGGGCGCCATCTCCGTGGCCCATGCCCTCGAAATGGCGGCCCTTGGCCTGCAGGCCAGCGCCGGTTGCCCGGTGACCTTCAGCCGCACCTCCAAGACCCTCGAGGAGGGTGTTTTCCAGGTTGTGGTCGAATACACCGAAGAGAAGGTCGGCCGGCTGGCCTTCGATCTGGCCATCGAGCTGTGCCGGGCCGCCGAGAGCGATGGCGCCTTCGATCTGGCCAGCGTCCTGGGGCGCCTGCAGGAGCTCGACGAGGACGTGCGCCTCGGGCCCTCCACCGGCTCCATCGTGCAGGCCGCGGTGGCGCGGGGCATTCCCTATCGCCGCCTCACCGAGGGCAGCCTGGTGCAGTTTGGCTGGGGCAGCAAGCAGCGCCGCATCCAGGCTGCCGAGACCGACCTCACCAGCGCCGTGGCGGAATCCATCGCCCAGGACAAGGAGCTCACCAAGAACCTGCTGCGCGCCGCCGGTGTGCCGGTGCCCCTGGGGCGCTCGGTGACCAGCGCCGAAGATGCCTGGCTGGCCGCCCGCGAGATCGGCGGCCTGGTGGTGGTCAAACCCCGGGACGGCAACCAGGGCAAGGGCGTGGCGGTGAAGCTGCGCACCCAGGAAGAGGTGATGAACGCCTTCCGGGTGGCCGAAGAGATCAGTGACGACGTCCTCGTCGAGCGCTACCTGCCGGGGCACGACTATCGCCTGCTGGTGATCGGCAACAAGCTCATCGCCGCCGCCCGCCGTGATCCGCCGCTGGTTGTGGGCGACGGCAAGCGCAGCATCCGCGAGCTGGTTGACCACGTTAACAGTGATCCGCGCCGGGGCGTGGGCCATGCCACCTCTCTCACCAAGATCCGCTTCGACGAGATCGCCCTGGCCACGCTGACCAAGCAGGGCTACGACGCCGACTCCGTTCCGCCCAAGGGCAAGCGGGTGATCCTGCGCAACAACGCCAACCTGTCCACTGGCGGCACGGCCACCGACGTGACCGATGACGTGCACCCCGAGGTGGCCGAGCGTGCCATCGCGGCGGCCCGCAACATCGGCCTCGACATCTGCGGGGTGGACGTGGTGTGCGAGAGCATGCTCGAGCCGATGGAAGCCCAGAGCGGCGGCATCGTCGAGTGCAACGCCGCCCCCGGCCTGCGCATGCACCTGCAACCGTCCTACGGCAAGGGCCGCCCGGTGGGCGAGGCGATCGTCGCCAACATGTTCAAACCCGGCGAGAACGGCCGCATCCCGGTGGTGGCGGTGGCCGGCACCAACGGCAAGACCACCACCGTGCGGCTCACCGCCCACATCCTCGGCGTGGCCGGCAACCGGGTGGGCATGACCAATTCCGACGGCGTCTACGTGGGCAAGCGCCGCATCGATACCGGTGACTGCAGCGGCCCGCGCAGCGCCCGCAACATCCTGCTGCACCCGGACGTGGATGCGGCTGTGTTCGAAACCGCCCGCGGCGGCGTGCTGCGTGAAGGCCTGGCCTTCGACCGCTGCGACGTGGCGGTGGTGACCAACATCGGCATGGGCGACCACCTGGGCCTCTCCTACATCAGCACGGTGGAAGACCTGGCGGTGGTCAAGCGCGTCATCGTGCAGAACGTGGCCCCCCACGGTACCGCGGTGCTCAACGCCGCCGACCCCATGGTGGTGAAGATGGCCAGTGCCTGCCCGGGCTCGGTGCTGTATTTTGCGGCCGATCAGCACAACCACGTGCTCAACACCCACCGGGTGCAGGGCCACCGGGTGGTGTTCGTGGAGGGCAACGCCATCGTGGCGGTGCAGGGTGAAGAGAAGTTCCGCGTACCCCTGGCCGGCATCCCCATCACCCGCAACGGCACCATCTCCTTCCAGATCGAGAACGCCATGGCGTCCATCGCCGCGGCCTGGGCGCTGGGCCTGTCGCTGGAGACCATCCTCAAGGGGGTCGCCACCTTCATCAACGATGCGGCCACTGCACCGGGACGTTTCAACGTCTTCGACTACAAGGGTGCCACCCTGATCGCCGACTACGGCCACAACCCGGACGCCATCCTGGCCCTGGTGCAGGCCGTGGAGAGCATGCCGGCCGAGCGCCGCTCGGTGGTCATCAGCGGAGCGGGTGACCGGCGTGACGAGGACATCCGCGAGCAGACCCGCATCCTCGGCGCGGTGTTCGACGATGTGGTGCTGTACCAGGACGAATGCCAGCGCGGTCGTGCCGACGGTGAAGTGCTGGCCCTGCTGCAGCAAGGTCTGGTGGATGCCCCGCGGACGAAGAGTGTCTGCGAGATCCGCGGCGAATTCCTCGCCATCGACGAGGCGCTGGGCCGTCTGCAGCCCGGCGACCTGTGCCTGATCCTGATCGACCAGGTGGAGGAGGCGCTGGAGCACATCGCCAGGCGTATCGCCGAGGCCTGAGTCCGGCCGTTCGGCTTGCAGTGAAAAGAGCGACGCGAGTCGCTCTTTTCACGTGATGAGCTCGATTGACGGTGCCACGTCAATGGGTGCTCAGGAAGCCCTCCGCCAGCCGTCGGAAGGCTTCCGTCTGTTCTCCGGCCTGGTTTGTATCGAGGCCAAGCTCCTCCGCCAGGATGGTGGCGACCGCCGGGGCGGCGTCGTGGGCGCTGCGGGCGTCGATGAACAGGGCGCGGTGGCGGCGGGCGAGGATGTCCTCGACGCTGCGGGCCAGTTCATGCCGAATGGCATGGCGAACTTCAGCTTCGGTGAGGGTGAGGGCCGGATGGAGCCGTCTGCCGGCGCCGGGCAGGGCGTCCACCCGGGGCCGGTCGGCGCCGAGGACATCCTCGCAGGAACCACCCGGATGGCCGTGGAGCGGCAGCTCGCGGGTGCTGCAGGGCCGTGCCGGCAGCCCGCCGACCGGGATGGCGGTGTCGATGATCTGCTCGCCCATGCGCCGGTAGGTGGTCCATTTTCCGCCGGCCACCGACACCAACCCCTGCCGGGACGTCTGGATCACATGTTCCCGGGACAATGCAGCGGTGGCGCCGCCCTGGCTGCTGCCGATCAGCGGGCGCAGGCCGGCGAAGGCGCTGCGTACGTCGCCCCGCCGGGGTGAGCGGGTGAGATAGCGGCCGGCGGTTTCGAGGATAAAGTCGACCTCTCCGGCCAGGGGGCGGGGTTCCAGGGGCAGGTCGCTGCGGGGGGTGTCGGTGGTGCCCAGCAGCACCTTGCCCTTCCAGGGGATGGCGAACAGCACCCGGCCGTCCGGGGTATGGGGGATCAGCAGGGCCGAGTCGGTGGGCAGGAAGTCCCGGTCGAGGACCAGATGCGCGCCCTGGCTGGGGGCCAGCTGGGCGGGGGCCTGCGGGTCGTCGAGCTGACGCAGGCTGTCGGCCCACACGCCGCCGGCGTTGATGACCACCCGGGCGGCGATGCTGAAGTGCTCGCCGCTTTCTGCATCATGGGCTTCGACCCCCGCCACCCGCCCGGCCTCGTGGCGCAGGGCGGTGACGGGCAGGTAGTTGACGGCCAGGCTGCCCAGGTCGAGCACCGTGCGCATCAGTGTGATGGCCAGACGGGCGTCGTCGAAGCGGGCGTCCATGTAGGCGATGCCGCCGAGCAAGCCCTCCTGCTTCACGGTCGGCAGGGCCGCCAGGGTGTCCCTGGCCGACAGCAGGCGGCTCGCCCCGAGGCTGCGGCTGCCGGCCAGCCAGTCGTAGGCGGTGAGGCCGACGCCGAGCATCAGCCGATCCCAGTGGTGATACACCGGCACCACGAAACGCTGGGGATGCACCAGGTGCGGCGCATTGGCGAGCAGGACGGCACGCTCCTCCAGGGCCTCGCGAACCAGCCCCAGGCGACCCTGGGCCAGGTAGCGCACGCCGCCATGGATGAGCTTGGTGGAGCGCGAGCTGGTGCCCTTGGCGAAATCGTGGGCCTCCAGGAGCAGGGTGGTGTAGCCCCGGGCTGCGGCGTCTACGGCGCAGCCCAGCCCTGTTGCCCCGCCGCCGATGACCAGCACATCCCACCGGGGCGTGTCGCGCAGGCGGGCGAGCAGGGCCTCGCGTTTCACGGCCGGGCCCAGTCGCGGCTGCGCGCCACCGCCCGATGCCATTCGGCCAGGCGTTCGTCGCGCCAGGCGTCACTGCGGCCGGGCTCGAAGACCCGCTCCGCCTCCCACAGGTGGGCCAGTTCGTCCGGGTCGCGCCAGATGCCCACCGCCAGCCCGGCCAGCAGGGCTGCGCCCAGGGCGGTGGTCTCCGTCTGGCGCGGGCGGATCACCGGCACGCCGAGGAGATCGGCCTGGATCTGCAGGAGCAGGTTGTTGCGGGCTGCGCCGCCGTCTGCCCGCAGTTCGGTGAGGGGGCCGGCGCCATCGCGGTTCATGGCGTGGACCAGATCGACGGTCTGCAGGGCAATGGCGTCCAGTGCCGCGCGGGCGATGTGGGCCTTGCCCACGCCACGGGTCAGGCCGACCAGGGTGCCGCGGGCGTAGCCGTCCCAGTAGGGCGCGCCCAGGCCGGCGAAGGCGGGGACGAGCAGGGCGCCATTGCTGTCGGGCACAGAGGCGGCGAGGGCTTCGATGTCGGCGGCCTTGTCGATCAGGCCGAGGCCGTCGCGCAGCCACTGGACCACTGCCCCGCCGATGAAGACGCTGCCTTCGAACATGTAGTCGGTGCGCGGGCCGATGCGCCAGCCCAGGGTGGTGAGCAGGCGGTGTTGCGACGGTATCGCCCGGGCGCCGGTGTTGAGCATCAGGAAGCAGCCAGTGCCGTAGGTGTTCTTGGCCATGCCGGGCTGCAGGCAGGCTTGGCCGAAGGTGGCGGCCTGCTGGTCGCCGGCCAGCCCGCCAATGGGGATGGTGGTGCCGAACAGGGACGCGGTGGTTTCACCGAGCATGCCGCTGCTGTCCACCACCTCGGGCAGCAGCGCGGCGGGGATGTCGAAGAGGGCCAGCAGATCCGAGTCCCAGCACTGGCGGTGGATGTCGAAGAGCAGGGTGCGCGAGGCATTGCTGGCGTCGGTGACGTGGCGGGCGCCGGCGGTGAGCTGCCACACCAGCCAGCTGTCGATGGTGCCGAAGGCCAGCTCGCCCGCGGCGGCCCGGGCGCGGGCATCCGGGATGTGATCGAGCAGCCAGGCCAGCTTGGTGGCCGAGAAGTAGGCGTCCAGCTCAAGGCCGCTGCGGTGCTGGATCAGGGGGGCGTGGCCCGCCTCACGCAGGCGCTCGCAGTCGGCAACGGTGCGGCGGTCCTGCCAGACGATGGCCGGGGCCAGCGGGCGGCCGGTGGAGCGCTCCCACAACACCGTGGTTTCACGCTGATTGGCGATGCCGATGGCCGCCACCTCGCGGGCGGTGATGCCGGCGGCAGCGAGGGCCTGGCGGGCGCAGTCGAGCTGGGTGTGCCAGATCTCCAGGGCGTCGTGTTCCACGAGGCCGGGGGCGGGGTAGGACTGGCGGAATTCCTGCTGGGCGGTGGCCAGGGCATGGCCCTGCTCGTCGAAGACGAGGGCCCGGCTGCTGCTGGTGCCCTGGTCGAGGGCGAGGAGGTAAGGCATGAGGCGTGCCTCCGGCAGAGAGTCTGCCGATGATACGGCAGTCCGGCGGAAATCCTCAGCAGCGGCTGCCTTCGGGGCGCCGGGTGAAGCCGAAGCCATCACCGCCCAGGCCGGTGGGCTGGATGCAGATCATCAGGGCCAGGGAGCGCGCCGATTTGCCGATGTCGGGTGGGAAGGCGGCAAAGGGCACGGCCCGCTCGACCACCGATTTGACGAAGGCAATCTCGTCCTGCTGGTCGCCGGCATTGACCACCTTGAAGCTCTTCAGGCTGCCATCGGGGTTGAGGCGGACTTCCACGGCGGCGCTGTGCATGCCCCGGGCGCGGGGGTCGTTCTTGACGAAGGACGCGCTGCGGTTGAGCTTCTTGACCAGGGCGTCCATGTAGAACTCGAGGCTGAACGGGTCTACCGGTGGGCTGTCGGGGATGCGCTCGATGAGGTCGGCGAGATCGTTGCGGCGACGGCTGCCACCTTCCTGGGGGCGTTCGTGGGTTTCGCGGCCGGCCTCGCGGGCGATGTCCCGGGCCATGGCCATGGAGCGCTCGGCCAGGTCGGGCTTCGGCCGGGCCTTGGCTTCAGTGGCCAGCTCGTTGAGGAAATTGTCCATCTCCTGCTTCTGGGCCACGCTCCATTTTGGCGTCGGTTCCGTTGTGCGCACCGTCGGGGCCACGTCCTTGCGGGCGGTGAGTATCTGCGGCCGGGGCTCTTTGGGGGCCGGCTTGAGCTGCCGGGCCTTGCTCGGAGTGGGGGGCAGCGCGGGGCGGGTTTCGGCGGGGGGCTTGCGGGCCTGCCGGAGGGGCGCCAGGCGTGCCTGCAGCTGGGGGGCTTCGGGTTTGTCCTGGGGCGGCGGGCTGAAATGGATCAGCAGAGCAAGCGCGTGGAGCAGCAGCGAAAACGCGATCGCCAGGCGCAGGGGCCGCGGGGAGGGGACGTAGTGCGGTTGAAACATCGGCCGGATTTTAGACCGGCCGGCAGGGGTGCGGGTGGCTTTTACATGGGCTGACAACCCGGGTCCGGTGCGCCACCGGGCAAAGCTTTGGTTTACGGCAAGCCCGCCGGGCCGGCTACAATGCCTTCCTTTCGACCCCGGGGCCGCAGTCTGCATGACATGGGGCGGCCTTGCTGATGGATATAGTCCTGTTGTTGCTGCTGATTCTGCTCAATGGCGTTTTTGCCATGTCGGAAATGGCGGTTGTTTCGTCCCGCAAGTCCCGCCTGCAGAATCTCGCCGATGATGGCAGTCCCGGTGCGGGTTCCGCTCTGGTGCTGCACCAGGAACCGTCGGGCTTCCTGTCCACCATCCAGGTGGGCATCACCTCGGTGGGCATTCTCAGCGGTGCCATCGGCGAGGCTGCCGTTGCCGATCCCCTGGCCGAATGGCTGGGCGGCTTTGCGATGATCGAGCCTTACGCCCGGGGCGTGGCCCTGACCCTGACCGTGGTCGGCCTTACCTATTTCTCGGTGGTGGTGGGCGAGCTGGTGCCCAAGCGCCTGGCCCTGCTGGCGCCGGAGGGCATCGCTACCCTGATCGCCCGTCCCATGATGATCCTGGCCCGGCTGGCCCATCCGCTGGTGACGGTGCTGTCGGGCTCGTCGGCCGCCATCCTGCGGCTGCTCGGCGCCCGTCGCAAGGACGAGCCACCGGTGACCGACGATGAGATCAAGGTGCTGATGGAGCAGGGCGCCGAGGCCGGCGTCTTCCATGAGAGCGAGCAGGAGATCGTCTCCAACGTGCTGCGCCTGGACGAGCAGCGCATCTCGGCGATCATGACCCCCCGCCGGGAGATGTTCGTCATCGATCTGGAGGAGGACGAGGAGATCGTCTGGCAGGGCTTGATGGAGACGTGCTACTCCCGCGTGGTGGTGTGCCGGGATGGCCTCGAGCACGTACTCGGTGTGCTGCAGACCGGCGACCTGCTGAAGAAGGCCCTGGGGGGCGAGCGCGTCACCCTGGCGGATCTGGAGTCCCTGCTGCGTCCGCCCCTGTATGTGCCCGAGACGGTGAGCACCACCCAGCTGCTGGAGAGCTTCCGCCGTGCGCGCCTGCAGTTTGCCCTGCTCATCGACGAGTATGGCGAGGTGCAGGGTCTGGTGACCCTGACCGATGTGCTGGCGGCCATTGTTGGCGAACTGTCGGTGCCCGAGGCGCCGGAAGACCGGGACATGCTGCAGCGCGAAGATGGCTCCTGGCTGGTGGACGGCGACGTGGGCATCGAACGCATGAAGTCGGTGCTGGATATCGTTGACGACCTGCCCGGGGAGGACGAGAACTCCTTCAACACCCTGGGTGGTTTCATCATGCACACCCTGGGCCGGGTGCCGGCACCGACCGACCACTTCGAGGCCGCCGGCTGGCGCTTCGAAGTCATGGACATGGATCGCAACCGGGTGGACAAGGTGCTGCTGTCGGTGCTGCCCCCGCTGGCGGAAGAAGACTAGCGGCCGCACCACTCCCGGCGGTCGCCGCGGCCCCAGGGTTGGGAAAGTCTCTCCACCTGGGCCATGGTGCTGCGCACCTTCCCGCTGCTGCCGTCAAAGAGCACATTGAAGCGCGCCGGCTCCGACCACACATCGCAGTAGCGCCATTCCCACACCAGCTCGTCGCGGGCCTTGTAGTAGATCGTCCAGCCCGGATAGGACGGCCCCAGGATGCGCAGCACCTCGTCCTGGCTCATGCCGGGCTGGATGCGGGCGAAGTGGGCCATGTCCATCACGTTGTCGATACCCACGACCTTGCCCGTCGCGTCGGTCTTCACCATCCAGGTCTGGAAGCCCATCGGCCCGCGGGGAAAGGCGAGCAGTTCGCCACCGTCCGCTTCGCGCCAGCGCATGGCGGGTTCGCCCAGCGTGCGATAGGTGTCCTGCAGCGTGCTGCCTGGCGCAAGCATGGGGCCGCTCAGCGGGGCGCAGGCCGTGACAAACAACGTGGTGGCGAGGGTAATGAAGCGCTTCATGGCGGCGGATCTCTCGGGCGACGCATGCATTGTAGGCGGACTGCCGTGGGGTGAAGTCCGAGGTCGAGTCCATTCGACCATCCGCGCGCTCTAATAACCACACGGAAGTACAAAGCCTGCTGTATTGCACGCTACGGAATATATAAAGCCATTTTTATTGGTTTGGTGCGCCGCGGTGCCTCCTTAGACTCGAGCCCTATTCGAAAAAAGGAGCTTTCCATGTCACCGCTTCGCGCCGCGCTTCGCCCCATCGTTGTCATCCTCGCCGGCCTTGCCGTGCTGCAGGCGGCTCCGGCCTCTGCCGACACGACGCTGCTCAACGTGTCCTACGACGTATCCCGGGAGCTCTACAAGGACATCAACCCGGCCTTTGCCGCCCGCTGGCAACGCGCTGGCGGCGACAAGCTGACCATCAACCAGTCCCATGGCGGCTCGAGCAAGCAGGTGGGGTCGGTGGTGGCGGGCCTGGAGGCGGACGTGGTGACCATGAACCAGCCGCCCGACATCGAGATGCTGGCCAAGAGCGGCCTGGTGAGCGCCGACTGGCGCAAGGCCTTCCCCCACGCGGCGGCGCCCTACACCACCACCACCATCTTCCTGGTGCGCAAGGGCAACCCGAAGGGCATCAAGGACTGGTCCGACCTGATCCGGCCGGGCCTGCAGGTGATCGTGCCCAACCCCAAGACCTCCGGCAACGGCCGCTACACCTATCTCGCCGCCTGGGGCTACGCCCTGCAGAAGTCCGGCAATGATGTGGGCGCCCGGGAATTCGTGAGCAAGCTGTTCGCCAATGTGCCGGTGCTGGACGGCGGTGGCCGTGGTGCCACCACCACCTTCACCCAGCGCGACATCGGCGACGTGCTGATCACCTTCGAGAACGAAGCCACCCTGATCGACCAGGAAGTGGGCGGTGACAAGTTCGACGTGGTCTACCCGTCCCTGTCCATCGAGGCCGCCGCACCGGTGGCCGTGGTGAGCAAGGTGGTGGACAAGCGCGGCACCCGCAAGGCAGCTGAGGCCTACCTCAACTTCCTGTTCGCACCGGAAGGCCAGGAGATCATCGCCAAGCATTACTTCCGCCCCCGCGACCCGGCCGTGCTCAAGAAGTACGCCAGCCGCTTCCCGAGCGTGAAGACCTTCACCGTCGAAGAGAAGCTGGGTGGCTGGGACGCGGTGCAGAAGACGCACTTTGCCGATGGCGGCGTGTATGACCAGATCGTGGTGAAACGCTGATGGCGTCGTCCACTTCCTTCCGCGTCCTGCCCGGCTTCGGCCTGAGCCTGGGCTACACCATCGGCTACCTGTCGCTGATCGTGCTCATTCCGCTGGCTGCGGTGTTCCTCAAGGCCGGCTCCCTGGGGTTCGATCACTTCTGGGCGGCGGCCACGTCGCCCCGGGTGCTGGCGTCCTACCAGCTCTCCTTTGGCGCATCCCTGATCGCCGCCGCCATCAACGCGGTGTTCGGCCTGATGCTGGCCTGGGTGCTGGTGCGCTATTCCTTCCCCGGCAAGCGCCTGGTGGATGCCCTGGTGGATCTGCCCTTTGCCCTGCCCACGGCGGTGGCCGGCATCGCCCTGACCGCCCTGTATGCCAAGAACGGCTGGGTGGGCAGCGTGCTCGAGCCCCTGGGCATCAAGGTGGCCTTCACGCCCCTGGGGGTATTGGTGGCGCTGGTCTTCATCGGCCTGCCCTTCGTGGTGCGCACGGTGCAGCCCATCCTTGAAGACCTGGACACCGAGTATGAGGAGGCGGCGGTGAGCCTGGGCGCCAACCGCTGGCAGGCCTTCCTGCACGTGGTCTTTCCGACCCTGTTCCCGGCCCTGCTCACCGGCTTTGCCCTGGCCTTTGCCCGGGCCGTGGGGGAGTACGGCTCGGTGATCTTCATCGCCGGCAACATCCCCATGGTGTCCGAGATCACCCCGCTGATGATCATCACCAAGCTCGAGCAATACGACTACGCCGGTGCCACCGCGGTGGCCGTGGTGATGCTGATCTTTTCCTTCCTGCTGCTGTTGATCATCAACGGCCTGCAGGCCTGGACTGCCAAACGTACCGGGAGGGCTCGCTGATGGCTGGCGCTGCTGCTGTGCTGCACGGGTCGGCCGATCACGCCGCCCGCTTTGAATCGAAGGCCGCGACCCGCGAGCCGGCGCTGATCAAGTGGGGGCTGATCACCATCGCCCTGAGCTTCTTCGCGTTCTTTCTGTTGCTGCCCCTGGTGGCGGTGTTCGTGGAGGCCTTCCGCAAGGGCTGGGAGACCTACATCGGGGCGCTGCTGGACCCGGACGCCCTGTCGGCCATCAAGCTGACCCTGATCGCCGCGGCCATCTCGGTGCCCCTCAACCTGGTCTTCGGGGTGACGGCTGCCTGGGCCATCACCAAGTTCGAGTTCCGGGGCAAGCACTTCCTGATCACCCTGATCGATCTGCCCTTCTCGGTCTCGCCGGTGGTGTCGGGCCTGATCTACGTGCTGGTCTTCGGGGCCCAGGGCTGGTTTGGCCCGTGGCTGTCGGATCACGACCTGAAGGTGATTTTCGCCATCCCCGGCATCGTGCTGGCCACCATCTTCGTGACCTTCCCCTTCGTCGCCCGGGAGCTGATCCCGCTGATGGAGGCCCAGGGCAAGGAAGAGGAGGAGGCCGCCGTGGTGCTCGGCGCCAGGGGCTGGCAGGTGTTCTGGCACGTGACCCTGCCCAACGTGAAGTGGGGCCTGCTCTACGGGGTGATCCTGTGCAACGCCCGGGCCATGGGTGAGTTTGGCGCGGTCAGCGTGGTGTCCGGGCACATCCGGGGCTACACCAACACCATGCCCCTGCATGTGGAAATTCTCTACAACGAATACCAGTTCGCCGCTGCTTTTGCCGTGGCCTCCGTGCTGGCCCTGCTGGCCATCGTGACCCTGGTCATCAAGGTGTGGGTCGAACGCCAGGCCGGCAAGGCCTCCATTGAATCCGAGGACGAATGATATGAGCATCGAAGTCAAGAACATCCGCAAGCAGTTCGGCAGCTTCACGGCGCTGCAGGACGTTTCCCTGGACTTTCCCACCGGCGAGCTGGTGGCCCTGCTGGGCCCCTCCGGCTGCGGCAAGACCACCCTGCTGCGCATCATCGCCGGCCTGGAGTCGGCCGATGGGGGCCAGGTGCTGCTGGAAGGGCAGGACGCCTCCGACACCCACGTGCGCGAGCGCCAGGTGGGCTTCGTGTTCCAGCACTACGCCCTGTTCCGGCACATGACCGTCTTCGACAACGTGGCCTTCGGCATGCGCATGAAGCCGCGCAGCACACGGCCTTCCGAGAAGGCCATCAAGGCCAAGGTGACGGAATTGCTCAAGCTGGTGCAGCTGGACTGGGTGGCCGACCGCTTCCCGGCGCAGCTCTCCGGCGGTCAGCGCCAGCGTATCGCCCTGGCCCGCGCCCTGGCTGTGGAGCCCCGGGTGCTGCTCCTGGATGAGCCCTTCGGCGCCCTTGACGCCAAGGTGCGCAAGGAGCTGCGCCGCTGGCTGCGTCGCCTCCACGACGAGCTGCACATCACCTCCATCTTCGTCACCCACGACCAGGAAGAAGCCCTGGAAGTGGCCGACCGGGTGGTGCTGATGGATCACGGCAAGGTGGAGCAGGTGGGTACGCCGGAAGAGGTCTACCGTCATCCGGCCTCGCCCTTCGTGTATGGCTTCCTCGGCTCGGTCAATCTCTTCCACGGCCGGGTGGACGGGGGCGCGGTGCATGTGGGCGACGACCGTCTGGCGACAGGCAAGGTGGATCTGGCCCATGGTTCCGAAGTGTTCGCTTTTGCCCGTCCCCACGAGCTCACCATCGTGGTCGATTCCCAGGAAGCGGGCGGGGTGGCGGCACGCATCAGCCGCATCCTGGCCTTCGGTGTTACGGCGCGCATCGAGCTGGATGGTCTGAACGGTTCCACCGGGCAGCTCTTCGAGGTAGAGATCACCCGGGACGAGGTGCAGCGCCTCGGTCTGGAAGAAGGCCAGGCCGTGCGTCTGGTACCCTCGCGCCTGAGGGTTTTTGAACGCAACGCAGCAGCAAGCGGCGCCAGCCAGGCGCCAAACTGGGTGATCTGATGAATTTTCAGCAACTGCGCATCATTCATGAAACGGTGCGCCGCAATTTCAACCTGACGGAGGTGGCCAATGCCTTGTTCACCTCCCAGTCGGGGGTGTCCAAGCACATCAAGGACCTGGAAGACGAGCTGGGCCTGGAGCTCTTCATCCGCAAGGGAAAGCGCCTGCTCGGCCTCACCGAGCCCGGGCAGGAGCTGGTGCATATCGTCGACCGCATGCTCATGGACGCCCGCAACATCAAGAGCATCGCCGAGCAGTTCAGCAACAAGGACCACGGCCAGCTGACCGTGGTGACCACCCACACCCAGGCCCGCTACGCGCTGCCCCGGGTGGTGACCCAGTTCAAGCAGGCCTTCCCCAAGGTGCACCTGGTACTGCATCAGGCCAGCCCCACCGAGATCGTCACCATGCTGCAGGACGGGCGCGCCGACATCGGCATCGCCACCGAGTCCCTGGCTGGCGTGGCGGATTTCGTGTCCTTCCCTTACTACGGCTGGCATCACTCGGTGATCGTGCCGGCGGGGCATGCCCTGGAATCGGTCGAGCCGCTGACCCTCGATGCGGTGGCCGAGCATCCGGTCATCACCTACCACGAGGGCTTCACCGGCCGGGCGCGCATCGACGAGACTTTTGCCAAGGCCGGCCTGTCGCCCGACATCGTCATGTCGGCGCTGGATGCCGACGTGATCAAGGCCTATGTGGAGCTGGGGCTGGGCGTGGGCATCGTGGCCTCCATGGCCTATGACCCGAACCGCGATCAGGGCCTGCGCATGCTGGCCAGCAGCCACCTGTTCGAAGAGAACGTGACCCGCATCGCCGTGCGCAAGGGGCACTTCCTGCGCGGTTTTGCCTACCGCTTCATCGAATTGTGCTCGGCCGATCTGTCCGAGACCGTCGTCCGGGCCGCCCTGCGACCGGATGCCGAGGGCGATTCATCCTATTGAGAGGGTGGCGGAACCTGCCTTCCTCCCGAGATGCTCCGATGGTGGCTGGAGGAACTGTGGGGGCGACTTCAGTCGCCCGCGGACTTTGATCAAGGGCATGCCGGTGATCGACGTGCGGATGGGCGACTGAAGTCGCCCCTTGTATTATTTTTCGATGCACCAACAGCAGCAGATGCCGCATCTAAGGTTATACGATGCGGCAAACTGGGGCGATCAGATGAGTTAGACCCCACAAGGGCGACTCAGCGCCGCCGTTGGGCGCCCGGGTGCTTTTGCCATGGCGCCGGGCGGCGGCGTTCGTCCTCTTCTACTTTGGGCTTGGGCATCAGCAGGTTCTTGCCCGGGGCCTTGGCCTGGGCACGCTGGGCCAGCACCGCGGCATCCACCCGGGCCGTGTCCAGGCTGATCGACGGATGCTCCGCGCGGCCCGGATGGGCCGACAGCTTCTCCCGTACAAAGAATACGCGCTGGGCGGTGTCACCGCGCTTGGGCAGGGCCGACATGAGCAGTTGCCCTTCGGCGCTCAGGGCCAGGCCGCCGTCCACCTCGCACAACATGCCGTGGGCCGACAGGCGCTGGATGCTGTCGATCAGGCGGCCGGTGGAGGGCACCGGCTCCTGCAGCAGGTCGAAGGCAGCGATGACCTCCACCAGCTCGGCCGGGCGGCGCTTGGTGGCCAGTGTGGCGGCCAGCATGAGAAGGGCATCTGCATCGTGAGTCGGGTACATCGGTAGACCTCTTGAAGACCGGCAGGACGCCGATCGTCCGTTTGCGGGTCCGGCAGTTTAAGGGTTTCCGTGGCAAATCCGGATTTTTGTGTGCCTCGTCCCGTCAGGAAAGCACAGGCGGCCTCCGCCCTGGGGGATAATCCCCGTCCCATCGCCGTCCGGGTGCCGTCGGCGCCCGGCTTCAGTCCGCTCCCTGCAGGTATCCCCATGCGCCCAGAACACTTCACGACCGGCAAGGGCGCGTCCCCTGGCCTCGCCGATTCTTCCGTGGTTTTTGAGGTACCTGCCCCATGAGGACGCCCGCCCGCATCGAACCCCTGGTGGCCGACGGCCTGGTGGATGGCGTGATCCGCCAGCTCATGAGCGGCAAGGAGGCCATGGTCTATGTCGTCCAGTGCGGCGACGAGGTGCGCTGCGCCAAGGTGTACAAGGAGGCCAACAAGCGTGGCTTCCACACCGCCGTGGATTACATCGAGGGGCGCAAGGTCAAGAACAGCCGCCAGGCCCGGGCCATGGCCAAGGGCTCCCGCTACGGCCGCCAGGAGCAGGAGGCCGCCTGGCAGCACGCCGAGGTGGACACCCTGCGCCGCCTGGCCGATGCCGGGGTGCGGGTGCCCACGCCCTACCAGTTTCACGAGGGTGTGCTGCTGATGGAGCTGGTGGCCGACGCCGATGGCGAGCCGGCGCCACGCCTCAATGATGTGGCGCTGGCGCCCGAGGAGGCGCGCCGTTTCCATGCCGACCTGATCCGCCAGGTGGTGCGCATGCTGTGCGCCGGCATCGTCCATGGCGACCTGTCCGAGTACAACGTGCTCCTCGACGAGAACGGTCCGGTGATCATCGATCTGCCCCAAGCGGTGGATGCCGCCGCCAACCAGAACGCCAGCGCCATGCTGGAGCGGGATGTGAACAACCTGGCCACCTATTTTGGCCAGTTCGCCCCGGAGTTGCTGGAAACCCGCTATTCCCCGGAAATCTGGGCGCTGTATGAATCGGGCAAGCTGCACCCGGACAGCGTGCTCACAGGCACCTGGACGCCTGACGACACCCCGGCCAACCTGGACGAGGTGATGCAGGTGATCGAAGCCGCCAAGACCGAAGACGCGATCCGTCAGGCCGGCCGTGCCGCCGCCGCAGGGGAATGGCAGGCTGAGGAGTAGCTCCCTCGGTGCCCGCTCAGGGGCTGGGTGAGCCCGCTGCTGACTACGGTACTGACCTGCCGGATCAGGCTGTCGCCCGGTGGGGGGGTGGGAGGCCGTCGCAGCACCGGGAGCGGCAAGTGATGTTGCCGATGGGTACCTCGCCCTGCGCGGCCTGCAGCGCCTTGAAGAGCGCCAGGCCATGGGGCCACGGGCCGTGGCCGGAATCCACGTTGATATGCCCGGCGGCACCGATGTTCTCGAGCTGGCTGCCCCAGCACTGGGCCCAGTAGGCCGCCGACGACAGGCGCACCCAGGGGTCGTTGGTGCTCGCCACTACCAGGCTGGGGGCGTCGAGAGGGCTGCGCGGAATCCAGCGCGCCAGGCTGGGCAGCTGCACCGAGCTGCGGGCGTCACGCAGACCTTGCGGAGTGAAGCGTTCCGGGTCGGCCGGCGCCACCAGCAGGAGTCCGGCAACCCGCTCCCGTCGGCTGCTTGCCGCCAGAACCGCAGCCAGGCAGCCGAAGCTGTGGGCCACCAGCCACACCGGACCCGACGCATGGTCGATACCGTCGCGCACGGCCTGGGCCCAGCGGGGCAGCACGGGCTGCTCCCAGTCAATACCCGAGACGCGACGTGCCCCGGGCACCTGCGCTTCGAACCAGGTCTGCCAGTGGGCCGGCCCACTGCCGTGAAAGCCGGGAACGATCAAAGTGGTGTGCTGCATGCTGCGGCCTCCGGGGCGCTGCGGGGGAGGTCTAAGTCTAGGCGTGCAACCCGGCTGACCGAACCAATTAATGCTTCGAAGCTTATTCGTGGGGTGGTGAAGAGGCGCAGTGATTCAGTGCATATCTTTCAGTCATCGTTTAGGCTAGGGTGATGCCATTTGGGTGGTGGCGTGCCTTCCCGTCTGATGAGGAGCGGTTCTGCAGGCCATGAACACCGAATTGCCCGGGAGATAAGTACATGATCGAACTCGGCCCCGGCGCGGATGTGATCCGCGGCATTGGCATACTCACCTGGTTGTTCATCGTTGGCGCGCTGATCTGGGCGTGGTCGAAACCGCGTACGCGCGTTGGCAAGTACCTTGCGGTTGCCACGGTATTAGGCTTGCTCGCTGCCTTTCCCGGGCGCTGGGCCTGGGAGAGGCAGCAGGCGCTCTCCAGCCATCGCGCCTCTCTTGCAAAAGCACGTGCCATTTTTCAGGAACGCTGCAAGAACGCGGGGGAGAAGATTTACAGGACCGTGGAGGGTGTCGAAGCCATCGCCATCCTGCGCAAGCGACGGTATGTCGACACCTGGCCACAGATCATGGAAGACCCCTTCGGTGCGGCTGGAAATCCTTGGGAGTCTGATTACCCTCTCTCTTTTCTCCTGCCTCGTAACAAGGACGGACAGCTTGCGTGGGGAGGGTACGCTCACGAAAAAGCCTGGAATCGACCTGGCTACGCGTATGTGGATCTGCGTGATCAGGATGACGATTCCATATCACGTTATACCCTGGCCGTTGATTTCGGAAAACAGGACGACGAGCAGAAAAGCAAAGAAAATGCCGACGCCGGTGATTCACGTAGTTACCGATTCGTGGTCAATAAATCTCCTTCGCCGGGCCCCATGCCTCGCTATGGCGTGATCTTCGAGGATCTTACCACTCCGGAGGAGCGTGCCTTGTGGGTGGCCGGTGGTGCATTCCGCGTGCTCGACCTTGAGAGAAACGAAGTGTTGGGTGAACGAATAGGGTATTTCATGGATGGGGGGCTAGGCTCGGCGGCAACGGCGCGAATGCCATGGATCGCAGCAAAGAGATTGTCATGCCCTGATTACGGGGTAGGCGATAAGTATCGCGAAAACTGGGACAGAGAATTCACAGAGCAAGTCCTCAAGATCAAGAACCCGTAAAAGGCATGGTCTAACTCGAATGCGTAGATTCAATACGGGCGATAAAGCCTCTGGCAGAAAGTGTACCCAGACAGAAGTCGTTCGTTACTCAGGAAATCAATCAAGCCCGGAGCCAAGTGGCAGGAGCCATTGCGTCTTTCTGATAGGCACGAGGGCGAAGGGGGTGTCATGCTCGAATTAAGTGGATGGGGAGATATTCTTCGCGGAATCGTAATGCTCTACTGGCTGGCTGGCGCATCTCTCTTCTATTTTTCAGTAAAGAAATCATCGACCCGAATCGGGAAGGTGGTAAGTGGGACGATTGTGTTCTTCATCTTTGGCTTCTTTCCGCTCAAATGGCAGATCGAACACGCTCTGGCTGTCCGGGATCACAAGGCGCGTCTGGCAAGAGCTGAGGCGATTTTCAATGAGCGGTGCAAGACGGCGGGGGAACGGATCTACAGAACGGTGGAGGGGGTGGAGGGACTCATGCTATTGAAACAAGATGCAGTTGATCCCTATGACGATGAATTTGATTTTGGAGGGGTTGATTCATATATAAAGATATTCCTTCAGGGGCGAGACGAAAGAGGGTATCTAGTAGAGAGAGTTCCGGCGACAAAGTCTGGTTATGCCTATGTTGATCTTGTTGATCCGTGGGATGGAAAGCGGTATCGCTATACCGCTGATATGAGAACTTCGCCTGATCTTATTGGGAAAACCGATGAAAAGCGGCTAGTCATTAAGCGTGAGCCCGCCTCTGGCAATGCTCCTCGGTATGGCGTTGCCTATGACGATATTGCAACTCCTGAAGAGCGTGCGCTGTGGATCGCAGGTGGTTCTATCAAGGTTGTTGATACGCTGACTAATGAAGTCATTGCAGAGAGGGTGGGCTACATGATCGATAAAGCGCTAGGAAATGATGGCGGAGCGCGGCAGCCGTGGACTTTTGCCCGGAAGACTCCTGGCTGGTCGTGTCCGCAACACACTACCAAACAGGAAAGAGCATTTGTCGAAAAAGTACTGAAGATAAAGGAGAAGTGACATGACTGCGATCGAAGTGCCTGTAGATGATGTGCTGGGAAAATTGGCTGACTCACTCCGTAATACCCCGATCGGAAAAGATGTTTCGCTAGACAAGATTTTCGACGCCGCTCGCGCCGACTTCGGTCAGTTCCTTGTCCTCATCCACCCCGCGCCCTTTGCTCTCCAGGGTGCCAACGAGGTCTATTTGGAGTGTTCAGTGCTTTCAGCCAACGACTATGCGTGGGCACTTCTGGCATGAACAACACGTCTCGTCTTCCGCCTGAAGAAAATTCACTGTTGGCGACCATGGTCGTGGTGTTCTTCCGGATAGCTCTTGGCTTGATCGGTTTGATTGTTCTGTTCTTTTTTTATTGCGAGATAAACAAGCGTTACTGGGATTACAGGGTCACGCAGATGTGCAAGAAGGATGGTGGGTTGCATCTGTTCGAGTCCATCGCAATTTCGCATGAGGAGTTTCTGGCATGGGGGGGGGTGGATGGAGTGCGTGGAGTTCCAATTCCATCTGAAGAAAATATGAGGTTTGATATTCCTATTTTTGAGAGAAGTGAAATAAAAACAATATCTCCGCATCGACCTTATGTATGGAGAAGCGTCTCTAAATATGTAAGAAGGAGTGATGGGAAAGTTCTGGCGCAAAATGTTCTATACGCAAGGAGAGGCGGGGACTTTCCATCTCCTGCCCACGAGAGCTATTTTTTCTGCCCCAGCGACGGATTGATTTCTGAGCGGCTGATATCGGTTTATGGAGACAAAAAATAGGCGTCACACTGCACGAACAGTCTGAATTGGTGCGGGCTGCCTATGTATACCTTCTACGTCGTGTCCGCTTTTTGTATCGGGCGTCATCGGCATTGCGATGGCGGTTCTTGTTGAGAGAGTGACCAGAATGAATGTGTTGAACAGTAGACGGGCTGCCCGGATCGTTGCGTTGATCGGTGCCGTCCTCCTGGCTTCTTGCGGCGGGGGCGGTAGCGGGGGGAGTGGCGGCAGTGGAGGCAGTGGTGGGAGCACTGGCGGTGGTGAGACGCCGGTGGTCCAGAGCCTTATGTCTGTCGTGACGGGTGATCCCGGGTCCGAGCAGGGGCCGATGTTGTCAAAGCCTGAAGACCAGTACTTCACGACGATGGCGGTCGCTCCGTCGGGCGTGCTGTACCTGGTCTACGACTGTGCAATCAGGCGTGTCGGCTCCGACGGGCTTGTGCAGGGCTTTGTGGGTGGCACCTGCGGTTACGGCGATGGCAGCGGTTCGGCAGCCCGGTTCAACAGGATTTACGGGGTGGCATCGGACGGGGATGGAAACCTGCTCGTGAGCGATACGGGCAATGCGGTCATCAGGAAGGTGAGTCCATCAGGAGATGTCACCACCGTATCCGGGGTTGCGGGCCAGGCGGCTGTGGTCGACGGCCCGGCCAACTCGGTACGCTGGATGGCGCCCCGCGAGCTTGCGGTTGACCGCGGCGGGAACGTTTTTGTCGTGGACAGCCTCGGAGCCGACCCGGGTCTTGGTCGGCAAGTGCGCAAGCTGTTGACCAGCGGAGAAGTGAAGCCTGTTGCCGGTGGGCTTCTGGGTGCCTATTCCAATCCGGGGCGGATGGCTGTGGACTCGGTCGGCTCGCTCTACCTTACCGTCAAGACGGGCAGGATGGTGGCGTGCATCGACCGATGCTTTGGGTTGAGAGACAGTTCTTCAGTGCTGAAGATCGACGCGGCCGGCAATGCGTCGACTCTGGCAGGATCGACGACGACCGGGACGATGGGTGCCGTGGATGGACCTGCCAATGGCGCACGCTTCAACTACGCCGAAGGCATCGTCGTGGATGATGTCGGGAATGTCTATGTGTCCGATGTGCTCAACGAGGCAATCAGGAAGATCGGGCCCGACGGTACTGTCAGCACGTTGATCGGTGTGCTTCCCGAGAACGCGCTGAATCCGGGTGTAAGCAACGACGACCCTTATGTCATCGGCGGGAAGGTGGTGACCGGCGCTCTGCCCGGTCGCCTTAGGTTGCCCGATGCCCTCGCGATGGGGCCGGACAACTCGCTGTATATCTCTGTGGGGCGACGGCGATACCGCCACGTCCAGTTGTCCGACAGCGCCGGCTTCGCGGTGCTTCGAGCGGATCTGACAAACACGGCGGCGGAAGCGGCCCGCAAGCATCTGGTCGCGCTGCAGGTAATCGCCGACATAAACGGCGGTCACCGCGCCGCCGGATCGGCTGGCTTCGATGCGTCGGCGTCCTATGCCGAGCGTGTTCTACGGAACCTGGGGTTTTCGGTGAGTCGGCAGTATTTCGACTTTGATGGGTTCTTCTGGGTTGCGCCGGGCCGCCTGGAGCAGGTCGCGCCGGCTGCGAGCGGCAGCATTGCCAACATTATTGCGCTGTATTCCGGGAGCGGCAGCGTGACTGCCGCCGTCGCTCAGCCGTCTTCGGTAACCGGGTGCACGGCGACGGCCTTTGACGGCTTTCCCGTGGGCAGTATTGCCCTGGTCAGACGTGGCGACTGTACCTTCCCGGTGAAGGCTCAGAACGCCTTCCTTGCCGGTGCGAGCGGAGTCGTGATCTACAACAATGTGGCGGGGGAGCTCAGGATCAACCTGCTGGATGACTTCACTCCGAACATCCCGGTCGTTTCGACCTCGCAGGAGGACGGCGAGCGTCTGGCCCGAACGGCCGGGCTCAGGATGCGGCTGGAGGCACAGACCGTTCGCGGAAATATCCGCACCAGCAATGTGATCGCCGAGTTCGCGGGCTCCAACCCGGGGCGCGTCGTGATGCTGGGGGCGCATCTCGATTCGGTGAATGCCGGGCCGGGTATCAACGACAACGGGAGCGGTGTGGCGGCAGTGCTTGAGGCCGCAGCGCACGTGGTCAAGTCCAGGCCTCACAACTCCGTCCGTATCGCGCTCTGGGGGGCTGAAGAGCTGGGCGACCTGGGATCGAAATTCTACGTCGGGGCGCTTTCGCCCGCAGAGAAGGAGGCCCTGGCGCTGTACTTGAACTTTGACATGATCGGCTCGCCCAACGCAGGGTTCTTTGTCTATGACGGCGACGGATCGAGCAGTGGCTTTGCCGGGCCGTCGGGCTCCGGCGAGATCGAGAGCGTTCTCGAAGACTACTACCGCAGGCGCGGGGTTCAGCCGCGTAGCGTGGGTCTGACGCTGTCGACCGACCATCTTTCGTTTGTGTCGGCAGGCATTCCCGTTGGCGGCATCTTCTCAGGCCACGACGGCATCAAGTCGGCAGAGCAGGCTGCACTCTGGGGCGGAACCAGCGGTGTGGCCTACGATCCTTGCTATCACAAGAGCTGCGATGTTCTCCCCAACGCCGACAACAGTGCGTTCCGCTTCAACGTTCAAGCGGTGCTTGCAGCGTCATGGCACTTTGCCATGAGACCCGATCTGTCCCTGGCGAGCGCGCAGACGACGACTGCACATACCGCGAGCGCTGCTCGCCTGTCTCCTGTGCTTCCCCGCGACAGACATGGACTTGCAGAAGGCACGAGCTTGAAATAAGCGCCCCATCCCGCCCCTGCTATTGCCAGGACCGCCTACAACAACCGAAACGCCACCCCCGCCACCAGCGTCGGGGCAATGGCCGCGGCGAGCAGCCCCAGCGGGTTCACCGCCTCGTCGCTGAAGCTGCCCTTGAGGATGGACACGCCGGCCGGGTTGGGGGCGTTGGCGATGATGGTGAGGCCGCCGCCGGTCACCGCGCCGGCCACCAGAGCGTACTTGAAGTCGTCGGAGAGGCCTTCGACCAGGGAGCCCAGGTAGGTCAGGGCGGCGTTGTCGGTGAAGGCGGTGAGGGCGGTGGCACCGATGAAGACGGCGTCGCTGCTCATGCTCATCAGCAGGGGCTGCAGCCACCATTGCTGCTGGCCACCCAGCACCACCAGCCCGGCCAGAAAGAAGGCCACCAGCAGGCCTTCCTTGAGGATCAGGCGGTCCTGGTGGCGGATGTAGGCGTGGGCGACCCCCAGAAAGAACAGGAACAGGCCCATGAAGATGGCCGGGTGATGGGCAAAGACCACCACACCGCACAGGAAGAGGACGTGCACCAGGGTCAGGACGAGGGGCACGCGGGGGATGGTTCCATCCCGCGGGGCGGGGGCCAGGGCGGCGAGCTCACGGTAGAAGAGCAGGGTGGCGCCGAGGGCATTGATGCTTACTGCGATGGCCGCCTTCCAGCCGAACTGGCTGAGCATGAAGTGGATGTCCCAGCCCCAGGGGCCGGCCACCATGAGCACCGGCGGCGCAGCGAAGGGGGTGAGGGTGCCGCCGATGGAAATATTGACGAAGAGCACGCTCAGGGTGGCGTACATCAGCCGGGGCGAGATGCCCCGGGTGAAGAACTGGTCGCGCAGGATGAGGGCGGCGAGGGTCATGGCCGCGGGCTCGGTGATGAAGGAGCCGAGCAGGGGCACCAGGAGCAGCACCGTGAAGTAGGCCGCGGCCGAACCGGGCAGGGGGAGGGCCCGGGCGATCAGGGCGACCAGAGCGGAGGCCGCCTGCAGGATGGGCCGCGTGCCGGCGATCACCATGATCGCGAAGACGAACATGGGCTCGGTGAAGTTGCGTGATTCGATGTAGTCGATGGCCGGCGCCGAGCCGAGCAGGGCGAACATGGCCACCATCAGCACCATCGCCCAGAAGCCGAACACCACCTCGATCTCGCCGAGCAGATGCCACAGTCCGGCATGGCGTGGGCCGGCGTGGGCCAGCTTCTCGAAGAACTTGGTGGCGAAGGTGTGCAGGATGGCGATGGCAAAGAGGGCCGCGCCGATGATCTGGATGGGGGTTGCGGTCACGCAGGGCTCCTGGGGGTAGGGCGGGGCAGGGGTGCTCCGTTCCAGACTCGCCCGGGAGGCTTGAGTTCCGGGCCGGGCCGCGGGTCAGGGTTTTTGCAGCAGGAACTTCTCGACGAACTCCCGGCGTTGCTGGCGCTGGGTTTCGGTGCCCTGACCGCGCATCAGGGATTCACTGATCATGTAGCTGTAAAGCACGAAGGCGCGCATGCCCGCCTCCTGGAAGTTGAAGCCCAGGGCCACGAAGCACTGGGATACATAGGAGAGGCGCTTGGCGTCCACCTCGTCCACCACCTGGCGGGCCATGTCGTCACGGCGTGCCCAGGCGCGGATGGCCAGCTCGATGGATGCCGAGTTGAAGGCGGCCGTGCCCCGGAAGGGCAGGGAGGCGAGCTCCCGCACCAGGGCCTCGGGGTCGGCGCCGCTGCGTTCGAAGCGGCTGATGATCTGTTCGGTGGCGGCGTCGCGCCAGGATCTGAGCAACTGCTTGAGCAGGTCGTCCCGATCCTGGAAGTGCCAGTAGAAGCTGCCACGGGTGACCTTGAGGCCCTTGGCCAGCACGTCGACGCGCACGGCGTCGATGCTCTTGTCCACCAGAACCTCAGTGGCGGCCTTGATCCAGTCGGCCGGGGTGAGCTGCACTTTTCCAGACGTAGTAGAGGGGGCAGCGGGCGGGGCGGGAGAGTCGGTTGCAGACATGGGGAAAGGGGGGACAGCGGATGGCGGATTGTATCAGCTTCCCTGTGCATTTCCGGCCTGGCGCCGGGCGGGCCGGTGCTGTCCGGAGGGGGCTGCAAGGCGTCGATTCTTGGTGTTTATAAACATACATTAGTGTATGGAAAATTATCTGCTCGAGTTTGTCTATGAAAGGGTAAATGTTGTTTATGGGTGCAAGTTACTGAAAATTAATAATAAAAATAGAAATTGGGTGTTTCTGGCTCTTGATCTGGATCAAAAACGCTTGCCATGCAGGAAAATATCCGTACCATACACATACACATGTGTATTGAACACGGAGACAAAATGGACAAGCACCCCGGCATTGGCAAGACCCTTCTTGCCGCAGAGCATCAGACCAACTACCTGGAGGAGGGCAGTGGCAAGCCCCTGTTCCTGCTGCACGGTTCCGGCCCCGGCGTTTCGGCCTGGACCAACTGGGGCAAGGTCATGCCCGACCTGGCGCCGCACTTCCGGGTCATCGCCCCGGATATCGCCGGTTTTGGTTTCACTGAGTTCAAGTCCGACAGCAAGTACGACATCAAGCTGTGGGTGCGCCACCTCACCGGGATCATGGATGAGCTGGGCATCGAGAAGGCTTCCTTCGTCGGCAACTCCTTTGGCGGTGCGCTCTCCATCGGGCTGGCCCTGTTTGCCCCCCAGCGGGTGGACAAGCTGGTGCTGCTGGGCACGCCGGCCGGCGAGTTCGTGCAGACCCCGGGCCTGCGCTCGGCCTGGGAGTACGAGCCGTCCATGGAGAACATGGAAAAGACCATGCGTCTGTTCCCGTTCAACCAGGACATCATCACCGAGGAGATGATCCGCACCCGCTTCGAGGCCAGCGCCCGCCCCGGTGCCCAGGATGCCCTGCGCAAGCTGATCCCCAAGCCCAACGCCGAAGGTCCGACCCTGGTCAAGGGCTTCCCCGAAGCCTCGGTGGCCAAGATCGAAGCGCCCACCCTGGTGCTGCACGGCCGTGAAGACGGCGTGGTGCCGCCGGAGTGCGGCTTCCTGCTGGCCCGGGCGATTCCCAAGGCCGAGCTGCACCTCTTCGGCCAGTGTGGCCACTGGGTGCAGACCGAGCACCGCACCCGCTTCCTGCAGCTCGTGCGCGACTTCTGCGCCTGATCCGGAGGCCGCGATGAGCCGCAATGTGCTGGAAAAACTGATGCACCAGCTGTGCGTCGACCGGGCCGTGAAGCAGCGCTTCAAGGAAGACCCGGAAGGCCTGCTGGCCCGCTACGCCCTCAGCGACGAGGAGCGCGCCATGGTCACCGGCTTCGACGTGGCCGGCATGCAGAAGCACGGCGTCAACCCGATGCTGACCCTCGGCTTCTGGACAGAGAACGCCCCCAACCGCCACCCCGCCGCCTACATGAAGGCCTTGCGTGGTGCCGTCGCCGAAGGCCAGGTGTTTTCGGCCGGCCTCAAGCAATAAGAACTCAGGAGTTTCCCGTGGGAAAAATCGTTGGCGGCTTTCTGGTGCCGCATGACCCGGTGATGTTCGTCGCCCCCGAGGCGCCGGCGGAAGACATCCGCAAGCGCATGTGGGGTGCCTACGACACCTGTGCCGACCGGCTGGCTGCGCTCGACGCCACCAGCGCGGTGATCATCGGCGCCGATCACTACTTCAACTTCGGCACCGGTTGCCTGCCCCAGTACCTCATCGGCACCGGTGACGTGGACGGCCCGCTGGATGTGCTGCCGGGCCTCAAGCGGCAGATCATCCCCGCCAGCGAAAAGCTGGCCGGCTTCATCGCCGAGCACGGCCACGCCAACGGCTTCGACTGGGCGGTGGCGCGGGCCTTCACGGTGGACCATGCCGTGGCCATCCCCGACCGCCTGATCATCGACCCGGTGCGGGCCCGGGGCCAGTCCATCGGCACCGTGCCGGTGTATATCGCGGCCGGCGTCGATCCCTTCATCCGGATGAAGCGGGCCATCGAGCTGGGCGGCGCCATCAAGGCGGCGGTCGAGGCCATGCCCGACGACGAACGTGTGGTGGTGATCGGCAGCGGCGGCATCAGCCACTGGGTCGGCACCCCCGAGATGGGCAAGGTCAATGAGGCCTTCGACCGGGAAATCATGGACTACGCCTGCACCGGCAACCTGGCGGCGATTGGCGGCCTGTCCGACGACTACATCCTCGAGCACGGCGGCAACGGCGGCATGGAGATCCGCCAGTGGGCGGTGGCCATGGGCGCCATGCCCGGCGCCCGGGGAGAAATCATCGATTACGCCCCGGTCCGTGAATGGGTCACCGGCCTGGGCTTCGTGCAACTGTTTGCCTGAGGAACACCCATGTCCCAACCGATTCTGCTGCTCAAGCGCGGCGATCTCGAACCCGGCAAGGTGCGCAAGTGCGAGGTCGGCGGCCAGATGCTCGCCGTCTATAACCTCAACGGCACCTTCTACGCCACCCAGGACGGCTGCACCCACGCCACCGCGTCGCTCTCCGAAGGCGACATCGTGGACGACGACTGCATCGCCTGCCCGGTGCATGACGGCACTTTCCACATCCCCACCGGCCAGCCCATGAGCTTTCCCTGCGAGCACCCCATCCGCACCTTCAAGGTGATTGATGAAGGTGATGAGCTGCTGGTGGATCTGGACCAGGAATCCGACGAAGCGGCCGACGCCGTCTGACAACAACACATAGCGAGGAGACACACGACCATGTGCACAACCCAAGGCGCCACGCCGATCCGCCTCAAGCGCCGGCCCATCGCCCAGTCCATCGAGAACCTGGATCAGCTGATGAACCTGGAGAAGGGCCGCATGTCCCGCGACCTGTTCTGGGACCAGGACATCTACGAGCAGGAGCTGGAGCGCATCTTTGCCCGCTGCTGGCTGTTCGTGGCCCACGAATCCCAGATCCCCAAGGCGGGCGACTACGTCACCACCTACATGGGCGAGGACAACGTGCTGATCGTCCGCCAGAAGGATGGCAGCGTGAAGGGCTTCCTCAACACCTGCCCGCACCGGGGCAACAAGGTGTGCTTCGCCGACCTGGGCAACGCCCGCCAGTTCGTGTGCAACTACCACGGCTGGGCCTTCGGCATCGACGGCGGCCTGAAGGGCATGCACGCCTCCGAGACCTACGAGGCCGCCGGCATGGACAAGACCGAGCACGGCCTGCACCCGGTGGCCCATGTGGACAGCTACCGCGGCCTGATCTTCGCCACCCTCGACCCCGAGGCGCCGAGCCTCGCCGAGTACCTGGGCGACATGCGCTACTACCTGGACGCCATCTTCGACATGGACGAGGGCGGCACCGAGTTTATCGGCGGCTGCGTCAAGTCGGTGATCCAGTGCAACTGGAAGTACGCCTCCGAGAACTTCGTCGGCGACATCCTGCACGCCGGCTGGACCCACGACTCCGGCGCCAAGGCCATGGTCGGCGGCCCGGTGGCCGAGGTGCACAAGACCCCCGAGCAGTCCTACCACGTCAACTTCAACGGCCACGGCTGGGAGTTCAACCAGGACATCGTCGGCAACTGCGCCACCCTGGGCGAGAAGGAACTGCTCAAGTACCTGTACGTGCTACAGCCCAAGGTGGCCGAGCGCCTGGGTGAGCTGCGCTCGAAGATGATCGGCGCCATCTCATCCTGCACCCTGTTCCCCAACACCTCCTTCCTGCCGGGGCAGAACACCTTCCGCACCTGGCACCCCCGCGGCCCGGGCCAGATCGAGCTGCACACCTGGACCTTCGTCAACAAGAAGGCCCCCCAGGAGATCAAGGACAAGTGGCGCAAGGGCACCATGATGACCTTCAGCCCCTCCGGCGTCTTCGAGATGGACGACGGCGAGAACTGGGAATACTCCACCCGCAGTAACGCCGGCTTCGTCACCCGCCAGCAGGACCTGTATCTGGGCCTGGGCCACGACACCCGCGTCGAGGGCACCGACCTGCCCGGCAACGTCTTCCAGGGCCAGATCAACGAGGCCAACCAGCGCGCCTTCTACCAGCGCTGGCTCGATCTGATGAAGTCCGAGAGCTGGAAAAACGTTCCCCAACGCGACGTGCCGAAGATGAAGGAGGGTGTATGAACGCCAAGACCGCCTTGCCCGAGATCGGCGTGGACGCCGAAACCCAGCGCCGGGTCGAACAGTTTCTGTACCGGGAGGCCCGCCTGCTCGACAACGAGCGCTGGGACGACTGGCTGGCCCTGATGGCCGAGGACATCCACTACTGGATGCCGACCATGGAAAACCGCCGCCGCGCCGACAAGAACGGCAGCTACGCGGTGGACCGGGGCGCCCTCTACAACGACAACCTGGTGGACCTGACCCGTCGCGTCACCCGCTTCAAGCAGCCCACCGCCTGGGCCGAAGACCCGGCCACCCGGCATGCCCACGTGGTGGCGGGCATCGAGGTGTACCAGGGCGAGGCCCCCGGCGAGTTCATCGTGCACAGCACCTTCGTCAACTACCGCAGCCGGGTCGAGAAGGACAACGACCTGCTGGTGGGGCGCCGCGAGGACGTGCTGCGTGCCGATGACGACAGCTTCAGGCTGGCCCGGCGCAAGATCATCATCACCCAGTCGGTGCTGATGGCCAAAAACCTCAACACCTTCCTCTGAGGCATGACCATGGGCTGGCTCAATGGCTACGTGGCGCTGGTGACGGGAGGCGGATCGGGGATCGGCCGCGCCGTCGTCAAGCGCTACATCGCTGAAGGATGCACGGGGGTGGGCGTGATGGTGCGCAGCCAGGAGCAGGCCGACAGCCTGGTCGCCGAGTTTGGCGACCAGGTGGTCACCAGCCTCGGTGACGTGCGCTCCGGCGCCGACAACCAGAAGGCGGTGGACGCCACGCTGCGGCGCTTCGGCAAGCTCGACACCCTGGTGGGCAACGCCGGTGTGTGGGACTTCTTCACCCGGCTCGAGAAGATGAGCCTCGACGAGCTGGACAAGAGCTTCGACGAGATCTTCGGGGTCAACGTGAAGGGCTACGTGCTGGCCGCCCGCGCCGCCGCCGAGGCTCTGCGCGAGAGCAGGGGCAGCATGATCTTCACCCTGTCCAACTCGGCCTTCTACGCCGGCGGCGGTGGCCCCCTGTACGTGGCTTCGAAGCACGCCGGCCTGGGGCTGATCAAGCAGCTGGCCTACGAGTTCGCCCCCGACGTGCGGGTGAACGGCGTGGCGCCCGGCGGCACGGTCACACCCCTGCGTGGCCCCGAAAGCCTGGGCAAGGGCGAGCGCCGCCTGTCGGAGATCCCCAACTTCCAGGAGAACGTCGCCAACTCGATGCCCCTGAAGATGATCGCCCAGCCCGAAGACCACGCCGGCCATTACGTGCTGCTGGCCTCCCGGGACAACAGCCGGGCCACCACCGCCACGGTGATCCAGAGCGACGGCGGATGGGAGATACGCCCGATGCGATGAACCCGCCCCGCCCGCGCCAAAAAACATAAGAAACGACGCAGCAAAGAGCACCCAACGGAGGAAGAGATGAGCTTCACGCGTAGCCTGACTGCGCCGCAGCAGGATTTTGTCGACATCATCCAGCGCAGCACCCTGCCGCTGATGGCCGCACCGATGTTTCTGGTCTCGGGGCCCGAGCTGGTGATTGCTTGTGCCCGGGCCGGCATCATCGGCTCCTACCCCGCGGCCAACGCCCGCAACGTGGACACCCTGCGGGAATGGATGGCCCACACCCGCGACGCCATCCAGGCCGACCGCCCCGGCGCCCCGTGGTCCCTCAACATGATCGTGCACAGCAGCTACGACCGCTTCGACGCGGAGCTGGCCCTGGTGCAGGAGTTCCAGCCGAAGATCGTGTCCACCGCCCTGGGCAGCCCGCGCCGGGTGCTCGACACCGTGCATGGCTACGGCGGCATCGTGATGGCCGACGTGATCAATCCGGCCCTGGCCCGCAAGGCCGCCGACGCCGGCGCCGACGTGCTGGTGCTGGTGACCCAGGGGGCAGGGGGCCACACCGGCCACTACCACCCCTTCGCGCTGATTGCCGAGGTGCGCAAGTTCTGGTCCGGCCCCCTCGGCCTGGCCGGCGCCATCACCACCGGCACCGACATCCGCGCCGCCCAGCTGCTGGGCGCCGACTTCGTGCTCGCCGGCACGCGCTTCATCGCCACCCCCGAGAGCCTGGCCGAGCCCGCCTACCGGGATCTCATCGTCAGCAGCGGCCTGGAAGACCTGGTGGCCACCAAGGCGGTGTCCGGCGTGCTGGCCAACTGGCTCAAGCCCACCCTCGACAAGGCCGGCTTCACCCCCGAGCAGCTGCGCGAGGAGAAGAAGATCGACTTCTCCGGCGACATCGTCGACGCCCCCAAGGCCTGGAAGAGCGTGTGGTCCGCCGGCCACGGCGTAGGTGGCATCGAGGCCGTTGCCAGCACCGACGCCATCGTCCGCCAGCTGTACCGGGAATACGCCGCCTGCCTCGACGACGAGCTGGCCGGCCTGACCCGGCTGCGCCAGCGCTACCCGGCCCTGTAAAGCCCGACATCCTCTCCGGAGTACATCATGAATCAGGACAAGATCCAGGCCGCCGCCGCGGCCCTGCGGCAGGCCCGCGCCACGCGCACCGCCATTCCTCGCATCTCCGAGCAGTTCGGCATCCACGGTGCCGACGAAGCCTATGCCGTCGCCCGCTGCAACAGCCTGCGCGACATCGCCGAAGGCCGCCGCGTGGTGGGCAAGAAGATCGGCCTCACCTCCCAGGCCGTGCAGCAGCAGCTGGGCGTGGACCAACCCGACTACGGCGTGCTGTTTGCCGACATGGAGTTCCTGTCGGGCAGCGAAGTGCCGGCCAGCCGCCTGATCCAGCCCAAGGCCGAGGGCGAGATCGCCTTCGTGGTAGGCCGCGACCTGGACGGTGAGAGCCTCAGCTGGGGGCGCTTCCTGCATGGCCTCGAATACGCCCTGCCGGCCATCGAGATCGTCGACAGCGCCATCCAGGACTGGAAGCTGACCCTGGTGGATACGGTGGCCGACAACGCGTCCTGCGGGCTTTACGTGCTGGGCCTCGAGCCCCGCGCCATCGGCAGCGTGGATTTCGCCCTGGCCGGCATGGACTTCCGCAAGAACGGCCACACCGTGTCGGTGGGCAGCGGCGTCGCCTGCCTGGGCAACCCGCTGCTCGCCGCCTACTGGCTGGCCCGCACCATGCAGCAGCTGGGCGACCCCCTCAGGGCCGGTGACGTGATCCTCTCCGGCGCCCTGGGGCCGATGTTCCCCTTCGTCGCCGGCGACCACCTGCACCTGTCCATTGCCGGTCTGGGCAGCGTCAGCTGCCGTACCGCCTGAGCGCCACCCCGGCCCCTTTTGACACCGCTTTGACAACTTAACAAGACCAACCCTGAGGAGACGAACACCATGAACCGCCGCCATTTTCTTGCCAGCCTGTCCGCTGCCCTGATGCTTGCCTTCGGTGGCGCCAGCCACGCCCAGGCCCAGACCGTCACCATCGGCGTGAGCGTCAGCTCCACCGGCCCGGCCGCCTCCCTGGGCATCGCCCAGAAGAACACCATCGAGCTGCTGCCCAAGACCCTGGGCGGCCTGCCGGTGAACTACGTCGTCCTCGACGACGCCTCCGACCCCACCGCCGCCGGCAAGAACGCCCGCCGCTTTGCCGACGCCGACAAGGTGGACGCCATCATCGGTTCCACCACCGTGCCCACCTCCCTGGCCGTGGCCGAGGTGGCCGGCGAGGCGAAGATCCCGCAGATCGCCCTGGCCCCGTTCCCGCCCAAGCAGATCCAGTGGGTGTTTCCGCTGCCCCACGGCGTGGGCGTGATGTCTGCCGCGCTGTTTGAAGAGATGAAGAAGCGCGACACCAAGACCATCGCCTTCATCGGCTTCAGCGACGCCTACGGCGAAGCCTGGCTGAAGGACGTGGAGAAGCGCGCCGAAGCCAGCGGCATCAAGCTGGTGGCCGTCGAGCGCTACGCCCGCACCGATCAGTCGGTGACCGCCCAGGCCCTCAAGCTGGTGGGCCAGAAGCCCGACGCCATCTTCATCGCCGCCAGCGGCACCCCGGCCGCGCTGCCCATGCGCGCCCTGCGCGAGCGGGGCTTCAAGGGCCAGTTCTACCAGACTCACGGCGCCGCCAACAACGACTTCCTGCGGGTCGCCGGCAACACCGATGAAGGCCTGATCCTGCCCACCGGCCTGGTCCTGGTGGCCGAGCAGCTGCCCGACAGCAACCCCAGCAAGAAGGTCGCCCTGGCTTACCTGAAGGCCTACGAAGGCAAGCACGGTGCCGGCTCCCGCAACCCCTTCGGCGCCTACGCCCAGGACGCCTACCTGCTCCTCGACAAGGCCGTGGCCAGCGTCGGCAAGAAGGCCGCGCCGGGCACCCCGGAATTCCGTGCCGCCCTGCGCGACGCCCTCGAGAAGACCAGCAACCTGCCCCTGACCCATGGTATCAACAGCATGTCGGCCACCGACCACTCCGGCCTGGGCGAGGGCGCCCGCGTGCTGATCACCATCGAGCAGAACAACTGGAAGCTGTTGAAGTAAGCGGAGGCCGCCATGAGCTTTTTTGACAATCCCGGCATGCTGGCCCCGCCCAGGGTGACCCGCATCGATCTCTCCCGGGGCGGCTTCATCCTGGCCTGCTCCGACCCGCTGGAAGAGGTCACCCGTTGCATCGGCGACTGGCTGGAGTACTGGGCCGCCCGCACCCCCAACGCCCTGTTCCTGGCCGAGCGGGACGCGGAGGGCGAGTGGGTGCGCATGACCTACGCCCAGGTCCGCGAACAGGTCGGCAAGCTGGCCCAGGGCCTGCTCGACCTGGGCATCGGGCCCACGGCACCGGTGGTGTGCCTGTCCGACAACAGCCTCGACCAGGCCTTGCTGACCCTGGCCACCATGCACATCGGGCGGCCCTTCGCCACCGTGTCCAGCGCCTACTCGCGGCTGGCCAAGGACTACAGCAAGGTCGCCACCATCCTGCAGGAGCTGGCGCCCGGTGCCGTGTATGCCGGCGACGGCGCGGTGTACGCCTCGGCGATCCGCGCCAGCGCCGTGGCCTGCCCGGTGATCCTGAGCACCAACGCCTACCAGCTGGACGGCAGCCTGTCCCTGGCCGAGCTGATGCGCACCCGGGAAACCCCGGCGGTGATGGCCGAGTTCGCCAGGATCACCCCCGAGACCCACGCCAAGTATCTGCTCACCTCGGGCTCCACCGGGCGGCCGAAGATCGCCATCAACACCCACCGCATGCTCTGCGCCAACCAGAAGCAGATCCAGCAGAGCTGGCCCTTCCTCAAGGAAGAAAAGCCGGTGATCGTGTCCTGGCTGCCCTGGAGCCACACCTTCGGCGCCAACCACAACTTCAACCTGGTGCTGTGCAACGGCGGCAGCTTCTACATCGACGAAGGGCGCCCGGTGCCCGGCCTGATGGAGAAGTCGGTGCGCAACCTGCGCGAGGTGCAGCCCAACCTGTACTTCAACGTGCCCCGGGGTTTTGACGCCCTGATCGCCTTCCTGGAGCAGGACGAGTCCTTCGCCCGGGATTTCTTCGGGCGCCTGCGGGCGGTGTTCTATGCCGCCGCGGCCTTGCCCCAGTCCACCTGGGACCGCCTTGAAAAGTCGGCCCAGAAGGTGCTGGGCGAGAAGGTCTGGTTCACCTCCGCCTGGGGGGCCACCGAGGCCTCGCCGCTGCTCACCAATGTGCACTGGCGCCTCGACGGGCCGGGCTGCATCGGCCTGCCGGTGGCGGGCACCTCCATCAAGTTCCTGCCCAACGGCGACAAGCTGGAGATGCGCGTCAAGGGGCCGCAGGTGTTCCCGGGCTACCTCAACAACCCGGAGAAGACCGCCGAGGCCTTCGACGAGGACGGCTACTACAAGATTGGCGACGCGGGCCTGCTGATCGACCCGGCACGGCCGGAGAAGGGCATCGCCTTCAACGGGCGGGTGGCGGAGGACTTCAAGCTCACCACCGGCACCTGGGTGTCGGTGGGCACCCTGCGGGTGCGCGCCGTGACGGCCCTCGCGCCCTTTGCCCAGGACGTGGTGGTGACCGGCCACGACCGGGACGAGGTGGGCCTGCTGGTCTTCCCGGCCCCGGCGGCCAGGGACGTGCCCACCGACCAGCTCCACGCCCACGTCCGCGAGGGCCTGCGCAGGCTCAAGGCCGAGGGGGGCGGCGGATCGTCCCAGAGCCCGACCCGCGCCATGCTGCTCGATGAGCCGCCGAGCATGGACGCCGGCGAGATCACCGACAAGGGCTACATCAACCAGCGGGCGGTGCTGGCCCGCCGGGCCGAAGAAGTCCTCAGCCTGCACACCTCGCCCAAGCTCGACCGGGTGGTCTTCCTCAAATAAATCCCCAAGGACGCAGCGCCCCTGGCCGAAGCCGGCCGGGACGCGCTCGGCCTGAATTTCCCAACGAGGGTAGTCATGAACAAGAAACTGAAGGTGGCCATCGTCGGCTCCGGCAACATCGGCACCGACCTGATGATCAAGATCCTGCGCCACGGCGAGCACCTGGAAATGGGTGCCATGGTGGGCATCGACCCGGGCTCGGATGGCCTGGCCCGCGCGGCCCGGATGGGCGTCGCCACCACCCACGAAGGGGTGGAAGGGCTGACCCGCCTGCCGGTGTTTGCCGACATCGACATCGTCTTCGACGCCACCAGCGCCGGTGCCCACGTGAAGAACGACGCCTTCCTGCGCAGCCTCAAGCCCGGCATCCGCATGGTGGACCTGACCCCGGCCGCCATCGGCCCCTACTGCATCCCGGTGGTCAACGGCGCCCTGCATGACGACGCCCTCAACGTGAACATGGTCACCTGCGGCGGCCAGGCCACCATCCCCATGGTGGCGGCGGTGAGCCGCGTGGCCAAGGTGCATTACGGCGAGATCATCGCCTCCATCTCCAGCAAGTCGGCCGGGCCCGGCACCCGCGCCAATATCGACGAGTTCACCGAGACCACGTCCAAGGCCATCGAGGTGGTGGGTGGGGCGGCCAAGGGCAAGGCCATCATCATCCTCAACCCGGCCGAGCCGCCGTTGATGATGCGCGACACGGTGTACTGCCTGTCGGAAATGGCCGACGAGGACGAGATCGCCGCCTCGGTGGAGCGCATGGCTGCCGATGTGCAGAAGTACGTGGCCGGCTACCGCCTCAAGCAGAAGGTGCAGTTCGATGTCATCCCGGCCTCGCGCCCCATCAACATCCCCGGCGTCGGCCCGCGCATGAGCGGCCTCAAGACCTCCGTGTTCCTCGAAGTGGAAGGCGCTGCCCACTACCTGCCGGCCTATGCCGGCAACCTGGACATCATGACCTCCGCCGCCAAGACCACCGCCGAACGCATGGCCGCCCGCATCCTGGCCACCGCCGTCACCGCTGCCTGAGGAGAACGCACATGAACCCCGACAAGAAGATCTACATCTCCGACGTGACCCTGCGCGACGGCTCCCACGCCATCCGCCACCAGTACAGCGTGGAGCAGGCCGTGCAGATCGCCCGCGCCCTGGACAAGGCCAAGGTGGATTCCATCGAGGTGGCCCACGGCGACGGCCTGCAGGGCTCCAGCTTCAACTACGGTTTTGGCGCCCACACCGACCTGGAGTGGATCGAGGCCGTGGCCGACACGGTGAAGCACGCCAAGGTGGCGACCCTGCTGCTGCCCGGCATCGGCACCGTGCATGACCTGAAGGCCGCCTACAGCGCCGGCGCCCGCATCGTGCGCGTGGCCACCCACTGCACCGAGGCCGACGTGTCGCGCCAGCACATCGAGGTGGCCCGGGAGCTGGGCATGGAAGTGGTGGGCTTTCTGATGATGAGCCACATGACCACGCCCCAGGCCCTGGCCCAGCAGGCCAAGCTGATGGAGAGCTACGGCGCCACCTGCTGCTACGTGGTGGATTCGGGCGGTGCCCTGTCGATGAACGACGTGCGCGAGCGCTTCCGCGCCTTCAAGGACGTGCTCAAGCCCGAGACCGAGACGGGCATCCACGCCCACCACAACCTGAGCCTGGGCGTCGCCAACTCCATCGTCGCGGTGGAGGAGGGCTGTGACCGGGTGGACGCCAGCCTGTCCGGCATGGGCGCCGGGGCCGGCAATGCCCCGCTGGAAGTCTTCATCGCCGCCGCCGACCGCATGGGCTGGAACCACGGCTGCAACCTGTACACCCTGATGGATGCCGCCGACGACATCGTGCGCCCCCTCCAGGACCGCCCGGTGCGGGTGGACCGGGAGACCCTGGCCCTGGGCTACGCCGGTGTGTATTCCAGCTTCCTGCGCCACTCCGAAGTGGCGGCCAAGAAGTACGGCCTCAAGGCGGTGGACATCCTCGTCGAGCTGGGCCGCCGCCGCATGGTGGGCGGGCAGGAGGACATGATCGTGGACGTGGCCCTTGACCTGCTGAAGGGCCATGAGCACGACGCCGTGCATGCCATCCCGACCATGAGCGAAGCGGGCTGAGCGTCATGACTGCGAACCTTCTCGTCAGGCTGTCGCCGAACGGCGGCAGCTTTGAATGCGCCCCCGGCCAGACGGTGCTCGACGCCGCCCTGGCCGCCGGCTACTGGCTGCCCCACAGCTGCCGCACGGGCACCTGCAACAGCTGCCACCTGGGCCTGCTGGAAGGGGCGGTGGACCACGCCCCGACCCGCCCGGATGGCACCGACGTGCCTGCCGGCCAGTGCCGCACCTGCCAGGCCGTGCCCACCAGCAACCTGTTGCTTGACGCGCCCAAGGTGCCGGCCGAGCCGGGGCAGCGGGTGGTGACAACCGGCGCCAAGGTGGTGGAGGTGAGCCGCCCGTCCCACGACGTGGTGGTGATCCGCCTGCAGGTGCCGCCCGCCGCCGGCTTTACTTTCAAGGCTGGCCAGTACGCCAGCGTGATCCTCAAGGACGGGGCGAAGCGCAGCTACAGCATGGCCAACGATCCGGCGGAGGCGGGTGTCATCGAGTGGCACGTGCGCCGCATGGAGGGCGGGCGCTTCTCCACCCACGCCTACGACAAGCTCAAGGCCGGCGGCCTGCTGCGCATCGAAGGGCCGTATGGCGACTTTGTGCTGCAGCCGGGCGACGTGCCCATCGTGCTGCTGGCCTCGGGCACGGGCTACGCCCCCATCGCCGCGCTGCTCAAGACCCACGGCGCCGAGATGGCGCGCCGCGGGGCGGTGCTGTACTGGGGCGGGCGCCAGTGGGCCGACCTGTACGCGGTGGACAGCGTGGCCGCCTGGGAGGCGCAGCACCCGGGCATCCGCCTGGTGCCGGTGCTGTCCGAGGCCGGCGCGGAGTGGACCGGCCGGCGCGGCTTTGTGCATGCGGCGGTGCTGGAGGATCTGCCCGATCTTTCAGCCCACGAGGTCTATGCCTGTGGCAACCCGCTGATGATCGACGCGGCGCGCAGCAGCTTCACCGCCACGGCGGGGCTGCCAGCGGCGCGCTTCCTGGCCGACGCTTTCGTCGTCAATAACTGAACCGGGCCTGAGGAGACTTTCATGGATTTCGGAATCTTCGCGGTCCTGGCCCAGGACGGGGTGACCAACGGCGCGGTCTACGCGCTGTTGGCCATGGCCCTGGTGCTGGTGTTTTCAGTGACGCGCATCATCTTTCTGCCCCAGGGGGAGTTCATCGGTTTCGGTGCCCTCACCGTGGCGGCCCTGCAGAGCAGCCAGTTTCCCCGGCTGATCTGGCTGCTCATCGGCATCGGTGTGCTCACTTTCCTGGTGGAGCTGGGCTCGGCCCTGCGCCAGCGGCGCTACAAGCCGCTGCCGCGGCGCCTGCTGATGTGGAGCGTCATCGAGAACCTGATCTACCCCTCGTTCATCTGGCTGCTGGCCCACACCTTTGATTGGCAGGGCATGCCGATGGCGGTGCAGATCCTGTTCACCCTCGCCATCACCGTGCCCCTGGGCATCATGATCTACCGCGTCGCCTTCCAGCCCATGGCCGAGGCCTCGGTGCTGGTGCTGCTGATCGTCTCGGTGGGGGTGCATTTCGCCCTGCTGGGCATGGGGCTGTTCATCTTCGGGCCGGAGGGCTCGACCACCCATCCCTTCACCGACTGGAGCACGGCCCTGGGCGAGATGCCGGTGTCCGGGCAGAGCGTGGTGGTGATGGCGGTGGCGGGCAGCCTGATCGGCCTGCTTTACCTGTTCTTCGACCGCACGCTGTACGGCAAGGCCCTGCGCGCCACGGCGGTGAACCGCAAGGGCGCGCAGCTGGTGGGCATCGGCACCAGCCAGGCCGGGCGCATGGCCTTTGGCCTGGCTGCGGGCCTGGGCACCCTGGCCGGCACCCTCATCGCGCCCCTCAATACCGTGGGCTACGACACCGGCTTCGTGGTGGCCCTGAAGGGCTTCGTGGCGGCCATCGTCGGCGGCCTGGCCAGCTACCCGCTGGCGGCGGCCGGGGCCCTGCTGGTCGGCCTGCTCGAGAGCTATTCCTCCTACTGGGCCAGTGCGTACAAGGAGGTGATCGTGTTCACCCTGATCATCCCGGTGCTGGCCTGGCGTTCGCTGACTTCGGGCCATGGAGACGAAGAATGAAGATGTCCACCAAGAAGCTCCAGTGGCTGATGTTCGGCTGGTTTTTCGTGTTTCCGTTTCTGCCCGTGCCGGGCTACTGGATCACCATCGGCAACTACATCGGCCTGTATTCCATCGTCGCCCTCGGCCTGGTGCTGCTCACCGGCATTGGCGGCCTGACCTCCTTCGGGCAGGCGGCCTTCGTGGGTCTGGGGGCCTACACCACGGCCTACCTCAGCACCACCCTGGGCTGGTCGCCGTGGGTGGGACTGGGGGCCGGGCTGGTGGTTTCGGGCCTGGCGGCGGCGCTGATCGGTAGCGTCACGGTGCGCCTGTCGGGCCACTTCCTGCCCCTGGCCACCATCGCCTGGGGGCTGTCCCTGTACTACCTGTTTGGCACCATCGAGTTCCTGGGCAAGTACGACGGCCTGTCGGGTATCCCGGCCCTGAGCGTGTTCGGTATCGACCTGTCGTCACCGCGGGTGATGTACGGGGTGATCTGGTTGTGCCTGGGTGGCTGCCTGATGCTGGTGCTCAACCTGCTCAACTCCCGCCCCGGCCGCGCCATCCGGGCCCTGGCCAAGGGCAAGACCATGCCCGAGGCGATGGGCATCCACACCGCCCAGTACAAGATCCTGATCTTCGTGCTGGCGGCGCTGATGGCGAGCCTGTCGGGCTGGCTGTATGCCCACCTGCAGCGCTCGGTGAGCGCCACGCCCTTTGGCCTGCACATGGGCATCGAGTACCTGTTCATGGCGGTGGTGGGGGGCGTCGGCCACGTGTGGGGAGCGATCCTCGGCGCGGTGGTGATGACCGGCCTGAAGAGCCAGCTGCAGGATCTGCTGCCGCTCCTGCTCGGCAGCAACGGCAACTTCGAGATCGTGGTCTTCGGGGTGATGATCGTGCTGCTCCTGCTGTGGTCGCGGGACGGCCTGTGGCCCTGGGTGGCCAGCGTGTGGGCGAAGTTCCATCCGCCCGAGCCGGAGGTGGTGGCGCCGGCCATCGCCCCCGATGGCTATAGCGACCTGCCGCGCCGGGCCCGGCCCCAGGCCGGGGCGCTGATCCTCGAGGTGAGCGACGCCCGAAAGCAGTTTGGTGGCCTGGTGGCGGTGAAGGACATGGCCTTCGAGATCCGCGCCGGCGAGGTGGTGGGCCTGATCGGCCCCAACGGGGCGGGCAAATCCACCATGTTCAACCTGGTGACCGGGGTGCTGCCCGCCACCAGCGGCGAGATCCGCTTCTGCGGCGAGCGCATCGACCAGCTGGATTCCCGGCACATTGTGCGCATGGGCATCGGCCGCAGCTTCCAGCATGTGCATCTCATCCCCCAGCTGTCGGTGCTGGAAAACGTGGCCATGGGGGCGCACCTGCGCGGTCGAAGCAGCCCCCTGGCGGCGGCCCTGCGCCTGGACCGCCACGAGGAAGCCCGGCTGCTCTTTCTTGCCGCCGAGCAGATCCGCCGGGTGGGCCTGGGGGAGTACATGCACACCCCGGCGGGCAGCCTGGCATTGGGCCAGCAGCGCATCCTCGAGATCGCCCGGGCCCTGTGCACCGATCCGACGCTGCTGCTCCTCGACGAGCCCGCCGCCGGCCTGCGCCTGAAGGAGAAGGAGGCCCTGGCCGACCTGATCCGCCAGCTCAAGGGCGAGGGCATGTCGGTGCTGCTGGTGGAGCACGACATGGACTTCGTGATGGGCCTGACCGATCGGCTGGTGGTGATGGAGTTCGGCAGCAAGATCGCCGAAGGCCTGCCCGCCGAGATCCAGAACAATGAAGCCGTGCTGGCGGCCTACCTGGGAGGTGTGGAATGAGCGCCGACAACAACAGCAAACCCGTCCTCGAGACCCGCAACCTGAGCGTGCGCTACGGCAAGGTCGAGGCCCTGCGGGGCACCTCGATCAGCCTGCGGGCCGGCGAGATCGTCACCGTCATCGGCCCCAACGGGGCGGGCAAGTCGTCCCTGCTCAACGCCATCATGGGGGCGCTGCCCAGCGAAGGGCAGGCCGAGGGCGAGGTGCTGTACATGGGGCAGGAGGTGTCCCACCACGCCATCGAGCTGCGCCTGGGCAAGGGCCTGGCCCTGGTGCCCGAGAAGCGCGAGCTGTTCACCACCATGACCGTGGAGGACAACCTGGTGCTCGGCGCCTACCGCCGCCGCAAGGCGGGCTGGTCGTATCGGGACGGGCTGGAGGGCATCTATGCCGTCTTTCCGCGCCTCAAGGAGCGCCGCAACCAGCTGGCGGGCACCATGTCGGGCGGGGAGCGGCAGATGGTGGCCATCGGCCGGGCGCTGATGAGCGACCCCAAGGTGCTGATGCTCGACGAGCCCTCCCTGGGGCTCGCGCCGCGGGTGATGGCCGAGGTCTTCCAGGTGATCTCCCACCTGCGCGATACCGGCGTGGCGACCCTGCTGATCGAGCAGAACTCCCGTGCGGCGCTCAAGGTGTCGGACTACGGCTATGTGCTGGAGGTGGGCGATGTGACCCTGGAGGGCAAGGCCAGCGAGCTGGCCCAGAACCCCCGGGTGATCGAGGCCTACCTGGGGGCGAAGCACTGAGATGAGCATCCTGCGCACCGATCTCAGCGTGGACAGCCTCAACCGGGACGCGGCGGACTGCCTGCCGGGCGTGCTGGGGGTGGAGTTTTTGAGCCTGGAGCAGGGGCGGGCGAGCAGCCGCATGCCCCTGCGCCCCATGCACATGGCTCCCAACCAGCGCCTGCACGCGGCCAGCCTGATCGCCCTGGCCGACACCACCACCGGCCATGCGACCATGGCGCACCTGCCGGCCGGCGCCCGCTCCTTTGCCACCATCGAACTGAAGAGCAACCACCTGGGAACCCTCACCGAGGGCGCCATTGCCTGCGTTGCCACCGCGGCCCACCTGGGGCGGACGACCCAGGTGTGGGACGCGGTGGTCACCGACGAGGCCACCGGCCGCCAGCTGGTGCTGTACCGTTGCACCCAGATGATCCTTTGACCGGCGCCCCAGGCGTCGGCGACAACAATACGGAGTAGCCCCAATGAGTATCTGGTTTGCCCCCTTCACCCTGGAAGAAGTCAATGCCCGGGGCGCCACCTGCGCCAACGGCCACCTTGGCATGGAGCTGATCGAGATCGGCGAGGATTTCCTGCGCGGCCGCATGCCCGTGGACCCGCGCACCCGCCAGCCCGCCGGGGCACTGCATGGTGGCGTGTCGGTGGCCTTCGCCGAGACCCTGGCGTCCTGGTCGGCCGCCCACGTGGTCGACCCGGCCAAGTACCACTGCGTCGGCCAGGAGATCAACGCCAACCATGTCCGCGCCGTGACCAGCGGCTGGGTCTACGGCGAAGCCCGCCCCCTGCATCTGGGGCGCACCACCCACGTGTGGGAAGTGCGCATCACCAACGAGGAAGGCAAGCTGGTGTGCATCTCGCGCATGACCGCCGCCGTGCTCAGCAAGCCCAGCGAGTACAAGTAGGTAGAGGCGCGAGAACCCTCGCTGTGGCGTCGACGTGTAGGGGCGGCTTCAGTCGCCCATCCCCGCGCCGATCACCGGCATGCCCTTGATCGGAGTCCGCGGGCGACTGAAGTCGCCCCTACGGTCGCCCCCGACACAGAGCCCGGTATATGCGATTTTCAAGGAGTGATTGATGCACCCCGACCGTTCAGGACTGATCGATTTCCCCCGCCCCGATGGCAGCCTCTGCCAGGGTTACTTCGCCCCTGCCGGCGCCGACCGCCCCGGGGTGGTCGTCCTGCAGGAGTGGTGGGGGCTCAACCCGCAGATCTGCAGTGTCGTGGATCGCTTTGCCGCGGCCGGCTTCAATGCCCTGGCGCCGGATCTCTTCCACGGCCGCGTCACCCAGGACCCGGATGAGGCCAGTCATTTGATGAACGGGCTGGATTTTGCCGGTGCCACCTTCCAGGACATCCGCGGGGCGGCGGCCCATCTGCACAAGGCAGGCAGCGGACCCGTGGCGGTGATGGGCTTCTGCATGGGCGGTGCCCTCACGGTGGCCAGCGCCGTGCATTTGCCCGAGGTGGCGGCAGCGGTGTGCTTCTACGGCATTCCGCCCCGGGATTTTGCCGACCCGGCGCAGATCCGCATCCCCTTCCAGGGGCACTTTGCCACCCGGGACACCTGGTGCACCCCCGCGGCGGCCGGGGCGCTGGAGCAGGCCATGGCCGACGCGGGCGCCCGGCCGGAGATCCATCACTACGAGGCTGCCCACGGTTTCTTCAACGCCACCCGGCCCCAGGTTTACGACCCGGCCCAGGCGGAGCTGGCCTGGTCCCGGACCCTGGCCTTCCTGGAACGGCATCTGTAGAGTCTGGCCGATGCGTGATACCGGCACCTCCGAATACCTCGACATCCGCGGCCTGCGCCACCATGTGCGCCATTGGGGCCCGCGGGACGCGCCCACTTTCTTCCTGCTCCACGGCTGGATGGATTCGTCGCCCACCTTCCAGTTTCTGGTGGAGGCCCTCGAACAGCCCTGGCACATCATCGCACCCGACTGGCGTGGCTATGGCGCCAGCGAATGGCTGGAGCGGCCATACTGGTTTCCCGACTACTACGCCGATCTGGATGTGCTGCTCGATCATTTCTCTGCGGAGCGTCCGGCCACGCTGGTGGGCCACAGCATGGGGGCCAACATTGCCGCCACCTACGCGGCGGTGCGCCCGCAGCGGGTGGCGCGGCTGGCCATGCTGGACTTCCTCGGTCTGCGGCCGCCCCCCGAGGTTGATGCTCCCATGCAGCTGGTGCAGTGGATGGATGCCGTTGCGGCGGGGCCGCAGGTGCGTCCGTATGCGGATGCCACTGCCCTGGCGCGACGCCTGCGCATGGTCAACCCGCGGCTCACGCCCGAGCAGGCCGATTTCCTGTCCCGTGCGGTGAGCCGGCCCCGGCCGGATGGGCAGATCGAGATGGCCTGCGACCCCTGGCACCGGGTGCACGGGCCGTCGCTTTATCACATCGAGGATTCCCTGGCCGCCTGGCGCAAGATCGAGGCGCCGGTGCTACTGCTGATTGCCGATGCAGGTTTTGTCGATGACCGGATGGGGGACGACCCGGTGGAGTTCGAGCGGCGCATCAGCTGCTTCCGCAACCGTCAGGTGGTGACCATCACGGATTCGGGCCACAACCTCCAGCACGACCAGCCCGTGCAGGTGGCGCGGGCGCTGGAGGCTTTCCTGACGGGCTGAGCGCAAGGGCCGGTGATCAACGGCCAGCGCAGCTTTCCCCTTGGCATCTTCAAAGCCCGCTCGGCCTTGCCCCGGGGATGGAGGTGATTGCGTCGGTGAGGGGGTTGAAGCCGTCTGCCCGGTTCCAGTCCACCAGCAGCATGCGCCCGGCGGGGGTGCTGAAGCTGAACTTCCGCCGGCCGGCCACCGAGATGGCGCTCTCGCCGTGGGTGAAGTCCAGCTCCGGCTCCTTGCCCGTGCGGTTGTTGACGACAAGGGGAATGCCCGTCTCCGTGGATCGGCGCTCCCACACATCCCCCGGCCCCATGCCGTCCACGGGGGGCCAGTTGGCTGGCACGAGGAGGAGGGCGGCGCCCTGCTCGCGCTGGCGGGCGGCGGGCTCCGGCGCATAGGTGTCGGCACAGATCAGCACCCCGACGGGCACACCATCGACCACGAAAGGCGGGCCGCCCGCGCCGGCCGTGGACCAGCTTTCGGCGCCGCCATGGACGCGCTGCTTGCGGTAGGCGCCGAGGATCTTCCCGCTCCGGTCGATCACTGCGACGCTGTTGTGCAGGGTGTGGTGGCGTGCATCCCGCTCGGCAAAGCCGATGAACAGGGCCACCTTGTTGTCCCGGGCAATGGCAGCCAGGGTGCTCATCCAGGTGTCGGGGAAGGGGGCGATCCAGCCTGTGCCGATGCGCTTGGCAAAGTTGTAGCCGGTTTCCGCCAGCTCGGGCGTGAGGACCCAGTCGGCGCCCTGACGGACGGCCTCGCGGATGCCGGCTTCGATCTGCGCCCGGTTGGCGGCGATCTCACCCGGCGTCGGGTCCAGGTGGAGCAGGGCCAGGCGCAGGTGGCCGGCGGGCTTGGGGAGGGCCGACAGCGCTTCCGGAAAGCGCCGGGTGCCGGGCAGGAAGAAGCCGTTCTGCTTGCCCAGGGATTCGACCACGGCGCTGTAGGTGGCCTTGCCGATCAGCTCGCCGATGCGGCTGTGGCCGCCGGTGTAGCTGGCGGTCGGTGCGCCGGTGCCGGAGACGACGATGATGCTGTCGGTGCCTGTGCCGGTGGCCTGCACGCCGGGCGTGTAGGTGCTGGCCACCTGGAGGTCTTCCAGAGCGGCGGTCTTGCCCTCGGTGACGGTGATCAGCGCCCTCGCCATGGCGGCGTCGGTCAGGCGGATGTTGCTGAGGACCAGGATGTTGATGGTGCCGGCCGGTTCGGCGCCTTCGATGTAGCGGCCTTCATCGACGCCGGTGCGGATGGCATTGCTCTTGGCTCCCGCGGTGGCCAGCACGGTGACGGTGAGCGGGCCGTGGCTGCGGGTGACGACAGCGAGGTTGTCCAGGTCGGCGGCGGTGGCCATGTGGGTGACCTCCGCTTTGGTCAGCCCGAGCCCTTCCGCCGTGCTCTGGAGCACATGTTCGGTGTAGGCCTTGCCACCGCGGCCGTCCTGGCCGTTGAAACGCGTCGATACCCGCTTCCAGAGTTCCGGGTGGGCGCCGTGGTTGATGGTGGCGCGGCTGTCCACGAGCCCGTCGCTGGTGGACAGGGTGCGCCTCGCTTCGGGGAAGCGGACGACCAGCGTCTTCTCCCACAGCCCGTCCCGGTCACGCTGGTCGATGCGGGCTTCGGCCTTCACGTCGGCGGGGAGGGGAATCTCGGCTGCGCGTGCCGGCAGCAGCAGGGCCAGGCCGGCGAGGGCGAGCAGCTTGCCCAGGTGTGTGCGGGCGAGGCCTGCCCGGGGGCGCCATTCAGGCATTGGGGTCTCCTTGGCGTGGGGGCGGCGGAAAATGAGAAAGGGAGCCGCGAGGGCTCCCTTCTGACTGGGCCTCAGCCCGGAATTCCGGGTCGAGGCAGCCGGCTTCAGGCGAAGTTGGCGGACGCGAAGTCCCAGTTGGCAAGGCTGGCCAGGAAGGTCTCGACGAACTTCGGGCGCAGGTTGCGGTAGTCGATGTAGTAGGCGTGTTCCCACACGTCAATGGTCAGCAGGGGCTTGCCTTCGCCGGTCTTCAGCGGGTTGCCGGCAGCGCCGGTGTTGGCGATGTCGACGGTGCCGTCGGCCTTCTTGACCAGCCAGGTCCAGCCGGAGCCGAAGTTGCCCACGGCGGAGGCCTGGAAGGCCTTCTTGAACTCGTCGAAGGAACCCCACTTGGCGTTGATGGCGTCAGCCAGGGCGCCGGTGGGCGCACCGCCGCCGTTCGGCTTCATGCTGCTCCAGAAGAAGGTGTGGTTCCACACCTGGGCGGCGTTGTTGTAGATGCCGCCGGCGGGGGCCTTGAGGAAGGTCTCTTCGATGGAGAGGTTCTCGTACTCGGTGCCGGGGATAAGGTTGTTGAGGTTGACCACGTAAGCATTGTGGTGCTTGGCGTAGTGGTAGTCGAAGGTCTCTTCGGACAGGTGGGGGGCCAGGGCGTTCTTGGCGTAGGGCAGTTCGGGCAGGGTGTGAGCCATGTGATTTTCTCCGGGGGGTTTGGAAATTGCCCGACTATTCTAGTCGGGATTGGGTTTCCTGCACAATCAGTAAGGATATTGGAGAAGCGCCCGTGCGGCGCGGGTCCCCGTCAGTCCTCGTTCACGGTGGCGCCGACCGAGCCGTCGCTCATTTCGATGCGCACGCGAGTGCCTTGGGTCAGGCCGGCGGCGCTGCGCACGATCCTGCCGTCCGCGTGGCGGGTGATGCTGTAGCCCCGGGCCAGCACGGCGCGTGGGTCGAGGTGGGCGAGGTGCTGCTGCAGGGCGTCCAGCCTGGCCTGATGGCGGGCCAGAAGGCCGTGGGTGGCGCGCTGCAGGCGCTGGCCCAGGGCATCCAGGTGTGCGCGCTTCTGGGCGGGGTCCGGGCGTTGGGCCTTGAGGCGCAGGCCCAGGCCGGCAACGCGGGCCTGCCGGCTGGCCAGGTGGCGGGCCATGCTGGCACGCAGACCCTGGTCCAGGATGGTCAGGCGCAGCTGGCTGCGTTCCAGGCGCTGGCGCGGGTGCGTGAGCCGCGCGGCAGCCCGGTCCAGGCGCTGGGCGGCGGCGTCGATGCGGCGTTCCATGCTCCGCCGCAGCCGGGCGGCCAGCTGTTCCAGCCCTTCACGCAATTCCATATAGGCCGCGCTGGCGAGCTCGGCGGCGGCCGTGGGGGTGGCGGCGCGCAGGTCGGCGCTGAAGTCGGCAATGCTGAAGTCGGTTTCGTGGCCCACGCCCACGACGACCGGCAGCGGGCAGGCGCGGATGGCCCGGGCCACGCGCTCGTCGTTGAAGGCGGCCAGGTCCTCGAGACTGCCACCACCGCGCACCACCAGCAGCACGTCGTTGCCGTCCAGGGCGGCCCGTGCGCCGGCGCGCTGGATGGCGGCGGCGATCTGGGCCGGGGCGGTGTCGCCCTGCACGGGCGTGGGGTAGAGGCAGACCGGCACCTGGGGTGCCCGCCGGGCCAGGGCTGCGGTCACGTCCCGCCAGGCGGCGGCCTGGGGCGAGGTGACCACGGCGATGCCGCGGGGAAAGCGGGGCAGGGGGCGCTTGTGGGCCGGGTCGAACAAACCCTCGGCCTCGAGCCGGGCCTTGAGGCGCAGGAAGGCCTCATACAGATTGCCGACCCCGGCCTGGCGCACGTTCTCCACGCTGAGCTGGTAATCCCCCCGGGGCTCGAACAGGGTGACCAGGGCGCGCACCTCTACCCGCATCCCGTGCTCGAGCCGGAAGGACAGGGACTGGGCGCGGTTGCGCCACATGGTGCAGCGCACCTGGGCCTGGTCGTCCTTGAGGGTGAAATAGAGGTGCCCGGAGGCGGCGCGGGTGAGAGTGGAGACTTCTCCGGCGATCCACATCAGGGGAAAGCTGCCTTCCAGTGCCTCCCGGGCCGCGCGGTTGAGCCAGGACACGGAAACGACGTCGGTTGCGCCGTTGCGGAGGCTTGTCGAGGGGGGATTCATGGGGCCGGATTCTACCGGAATCCACATCTACGCCAGATCTGTGAAAAAAAATCCCGCGATCGGGCTTGACTTGCCGGGAAATACATAAGTTATTGATTTTAAACAACTGTTGTTGTTGCTCATTTTTTGACCCGAGGACTAAAAAGCCTTATGGACTGCGGGTTTAGAGGCATCGTCGGGCATCAATCCACAAAGTTATCCACAGATTTTGTGGATTGTCTCGGGGTGCAACTGTGTTGCCTAGGGGATGTTTGCCGGGTTACATTCACGAGCTTGATTGGATTCCCAGGAGTGCTCGAGTGTTCGCCATCATCCAGGCTGCAGGCTGGCCAATCTGGCCCTTGTTGTTTGCTTCCATCGTGGCCGTGGCCCTGATCATCGAGCGGCTCATCACCCTGCGCCGCAGCAAGATCCTGCCGGACGGGCTTCTTGAAAAGGTTGTCGTCGAATTGCGCCAGGGCGGCGCCACCCCCGAGATGATCAACCGGGTTGCCCTCAGCTCCCCCCTTGGCCGGGTCTTTGCCGCCGGCCTGCGCAATGTGCGCAGCACCAGGGAGGTGATGAAGGAGTCCATAGAGGAGACCGGCCGTGCCGTGACCCACGATCTGGAACGCTTCCTGACCACCCTCGGCACCATTGCTTCCATCAGCCCGCTGATGGGCCTGTTCGGCACCATCGTCGGCATGATCGAGATCTTCGGTTCCCAGGCACCGGGCGGTTCCAACCCCCAGCAGCTGGCCCAGGGCATCTCCATCGCCCTCTACAACACCGGCTTCGGTCTGGTCATTGCCATCCCGAGCATGATCTTCTGGCGTCATTTCCGTGCGACCGTGGATAGCCTGGTCATCGACATGGAACAGCAGGCCATCCGCCTGGTCGAGATGATCCACGGCGAGCGCCGCTGAGGACCTGACATGAACTTTGGTCGTGGCCGCTCCCGCGAGGAGCCGGAGATCAACCTGATCCCGCTGATCGATGTGCTGCTGGTGATCATCATCTTCCTGATGCTGACCACCACCTATTCGCGTTTTGCCGGGCTGGAGATCAACCTGCCCACGGCCGATGCCCAGGCCAGCAACGAGAAGACCGTCGAGGTCAATGTGGCTGTCACTGCGGCGGGGGATGTGGTCATCAACAAGCGCCCGGTGAATGGCTCGGGCCTGCAGGCCATTGTCGCGGCCATGCAGGCGGTGGTGCCGCCCGATGCCAAGGACCCGGTGGTCATCATCAACGCCGACGCCAAGGCTGCCCACCAGCGCGTCATCGACGTGATGCAGGCAGCCCAGCAGGCCGGGCTGGTGCATATTTCCTTCGCCACCCAGGCGGCCCAGCGCTGACGCTGTCGGGCATGCCACGCAGCGCCCCGGATTTCTGGCGGCACCGGGGCCTGCCCGCCCTTGCCCTGTTTCCCCTCTCCCTGCTTTTTGCCCTGTTGTCCGGTGCGCGGCGCTGGCTCTACCGAGCCGGTGTGCTGCGCGTCGAGCGCTTGCCCGTACCGGTGATCGTGGTGGGCAATATCGCCGTGGGTGGCAGCGGCAAGACGCCGGTGGCCCTGTGGCTGGCGGCCGAACTCAAGGCGAACGGCCATACCCCCGGCATCATCAGCCGAGGCTATGGCGGAGATGTGGAAGGCGTGGCCGAGGTGGTGCCGGGCGGTGATCCGGGCCACTTCGGAGACGAGCCGGTGCTGATGGCTACTGTCTCGGGCTGCCCGGTGTTCGTCGGGCGTGATCGGCCGGCGGCCGGACGTGCCCTGCTGGCGGCCTATCCGGCGGTGGATGTGCTCATCACTGACGACGGCCTGCAGCATTACCGGCTGGCCCGGGACGTTGAGCTGGTGGTGGTGGATGAAGCGACCCTCGGCAATGGCCTGCGCCTGCCTGCCGGCCCGCTGCGGGAAGGGGTCGGGCGGATAGCCGGCAGTACGCTGGTGATGGCCCACGGCGCCCTTTCCGCCGGCCTCTTGGGCAAGCTGGGCAAAACCCCGGTGTTCGCGTTTTCCCTGGCGGGCGATGCCTTCGAGCGGCTGACGAACCGCCTGGAGCGCCGTGAGCCGGCGGCTTTTCGCGGCCGGCGCGTGTGCGCCATGGCTGGCATCGGCCGGCCCGAGCGCTTTTTCGGACAGCTCGAGGCCATGGGCCTGACCCTTGAACGGCGTCCGTTTCCAGACCATCACAGCTACACCGCGGCCGATGTGGCCATCAAAGAGGGCGATGTCCTGCTGATGACCGAGAAGGATGCGGTAAAATGCCGGCCTTTCGCCCCGGCAGACAGCTGGGTGTGGCCGGTCCGGGCGCAGGTTGCGCCGGGCGCGGTAGAACTGATTGTGGAGAAGCTCGATGGATCCCCGACTGCTTGAAATCCTGGTTTGCCCGATCACCAAGGGGCCGCTCGACTTCCGTAAGGATAAGCAGGAGCTGTGGAGCGTCAGCGCCCGGCTGGCCTACCCGATCCGCGACGGCATCCCCGTGATGCTCGAGGACGAAGCCCGTCCGCTGACCGAGGAAGAGCTGGCCCAGGCCCGCTGAGATGAGCTTCAAGATCGTGATCCCGGCGCGTCACGCGTCGACTCGCCTGCCCGGCAAGCCCTTGCTGGACATCCTCGGCAAGCCCATGATCCTGCGCGTCCTCGACCGGGCTCGTGAGGCCAGGGCGGAGGAGGTGTGGGTGGCCACCGATCACCAGGGCATTGCCGAGGTGGTGGAGGCCGCGGGAGGGCAGGTGATCCTGACGGGCGCCGAGCATCCGTCGGGTACCGATCGTCTGGCCGAAGTGGCCACCCGCCTGGGGTGGTCCGACGATACCGTGGTGGTCAATGTTCAGGGCGATGAGCCCTTGATCCCGCCCGGGCTGATCGGTGATGCGGCGGCTGCCCTTGCAGATGACAGCGAGGCGGCCATCGCCACCGCCTGCCACCCCCTGACGTCCGCCGAGGAGTTCTTCAATCCCAACGTGGTCAAGCTGGTGCTCGATGCGCGGGGGCGGGCGCTGTATTTTTCCCGGGCTCCGATCCCCTGGGCGCGTGACGCCTTTGCCGCCGACCGCAGCGTGCTGCCGGCAGGGCTGCCGGCCTACCGTCACATCGGCCTCTACGCCTACCGGGCCGGTTTTCTCAAGCGCTACTCCAGTCTCGCGGCGTCGCCGCTCGAGCAGTGGGAGGCCCTTGAACAGTTGCGGGCCATGGCTCATGGTTTCCCCATCCGGGTGATGGTGCTGGATCACGCACCGCCGGCCGGAGTGGATACCGCTGAAGATCTGGAACGTGTCCGCCGGGCGTTTGACCTAGCGGAAGTTTCGCGATAGTTTCGCAATCCCATGTCGATTGACAATAACCAGAGGAGGGAAAAGACATGCGTCTGATTCTGTTGGGACCGCCGGGCGCCGGCAAAGGCACCCAAGCCAATTACATCAAGGAAAAGTTCGGTATTCCCCAGATTTCCACGGGCGACATGCTGCGTGCTGCCGTCAAGGCCGGCACCCCCCTGGGTATCGAGGCCAAGAAGGTCATGGATGCCGGTGGCCTGGTGTCTGACGACATCATCATCGGTCTGGTCAAGGACCGTCTGAAGGAAGCCGACTGTCAGTCCGGCTACATGTTCGACGGCTTCCCCCGCACCATTCCCCAGGCCGAGGCCATGAAGGCGGCGGGCGTGCCCATCGACTTCGTGCTCGAGATCGATGTGCCCGACGAGGAAATCATCGGCCGCATGTCCGGTCGCCGCGTGCATGTGGCTTCCGGCCGCACCTATCACGTCAAGTTCAACCCGCCCAAGGTGGAAGGCAAGGACGACGAGACCGGTGAAGCGCTGATCCAGCGTGACGACGACAAGGAAGAAACCGTCAAGAAGCGTCTGGACGTGTACCACGCCCAGACCAAGCCGCTGGTTGCCTATTATTCCGATTGGGCTGCCAACGGCGATGCCAACGCACCCCAGTATCGCAAGATCGCTGGTCTCGGCAAGGTTGACGAGATCCGCGAGCGGGCTTTCGCAGCACTGAAGTAAGCTCCGACCGCCAGGTATCGAGGGCCGGCCTTACAGGTCGGCCCTTGTCTTTTCAGGAGCCCTGTTTGGGGGATCGAGCGATGAGCAGGAATCTTCTGTACGCCCAGTCGGGCGGGGTGACGGCGGTGATCAATGCCTCGGCGGCGGGGGTTATCACGACCGCCCGTGAGGCCGGCGAGCGCATTGGCAGGGTGCTGGCGGCCCGCAACGGCATTCTCGGGGTGCTGCGCGAGACCCTGGTGGATACGGCCGCCATCCCGGCCGACGACCTGGTGCGCCTGCGCTGTACGCCCGGGGGCGCCTTCGGCTCCTGCCGTTTCGATCTCGATGCGGAGGCGGACAACCCGACCCAGTATGATCGTCTTTTCGACGTGTTTGCGGCCCACCAGATTGGCTACTTCCTCTACAACGGCGGCAACGGCTCGATGGAGACCTGCCGGCAGATCCAGGCTGCGGCCCAGGCTCGCGGCTACCCCCTGACGGTGGTGGGGGTGCCCAAGACCATCGACAACGACATCGTTCATACCGACTGCTGTCCGGGCTTCGGCTCGGCGGCGAAGTACCTGGCCACCTCGGTCCGGGAGGTGGGGCTGGATCTGCGCGCCATGACCACCACGGGCGGACGGGCCTTCGTGCTGGAAGTGATGGGGCGCAATGCCGGGTGGCTGGCGGCGGCTTGCGCGCTGGCTGCCGATAGACCGGACTGCGCACCGCATATCATCCTGCTGCCCGAGGTGCCCTTCGACGAGGTGCCGTTTCTGGCGCGGGTGCGGGATACGGTGGAACGGCTCGGGTCCTGCGCCATCGTGGTGGCCGAAGGTTTGCGCGGGCAGGACGGGCAGATCCTGTCCATGCAGGCGCAGCACCCCAAGGGCTACGTGCAACTGGGTGGTGCGGGGGAAGCCATCGCCGACCGCATCCATTCGGCGCTGGGCTACAAGGTGCACTACGCGGTGGCGGACTACCTGCAGCGCGCCGCGCGCCATCTGGCTTCAAAGACGGATACGGCCCAGGCCTTTGCGGTAGGCAAGGCGGCGGTACGCCGGGCGCTGGCGGGCAGCCATGGGGTGATCGGCCTCAAGCGCCTGTCCGGCCAGCCCTATCGCTGGCGGACCACCCAGCAGGCCTTCGAGAAGGTGGCCAACCTGGAGCGCGTGCTCCCGCTCGACTTCATTGCGCCGGACGGTCTGGGCGTCACCGATGATTTTCGCAACTGGTGCCGGCCGTTGATCGCGGGCGAGGATCTGCCGCGTTTCGTGGATGGCCTGCCGGACTATCTGCATCTGCAGTTGCCCTTGCTGGAGCGCAGGCTGGCCGATTACGAACCCTGAGCGCTGATACCCCGTGCGAGGGCACGGGGGGCGGACGGGAGGTGCGTCAGGCTGGAACCGCCGGATTGAGGCTGTAGGTGACGGTGAGGCTGGCCTTGGCCAGGATGTGGCCGACCATGGCATTGCGCACCTGCTGGCCGTCAAACGCGCCGGCCACTGAGAGCGTGGGCACATCAAGGGCATACACCGTGAACACGTAGCGGTGGCGGATCGAATCGTTCCACGGCGGGCAGGGGCCGTCGTAGCCGAAGTAATTGCCCTTCATCTGCTCATCGCCGGCAAACCAGCCGGTGTAATCATTGAGGCCGTGACGGCTGCCGTCGGGCAGATCGGGGCCGGGCTTGCCGTTGGGCGTCACCTCGCGGGAATGCTCGCCCTCGGCAATGCTCGTGGTGGTTTCCGGCAGGTCGATCAGCACCCAGTGGAAGAAGTCCACCCGCGGCAGTTCGGCAGGAACCTGGCGGCCCTCCTGGTTTACGTCATCCCCGCGGCTGGGCACGTCGGGGTCGTGGCAGATCACGGCGAAGCTGCGGGTGCCCGCCGGCGCGCCGCTCCAGCCCAGGTGCGGATTGTGATTGCTGCCCAGGCAGACGTGCCCCTCGGCGGCGGGAATGCAGAAGGTGAAGGCGCCGGGAATCACGGCACCGTCGGCAAAGCTCTGGCTGCTCACTTGCATTGTTGTGTTCTCCCCTTGAAGTCAGGGGATTCTAGCCAAGTTTGCCCGGCGAGTTGCCGCTCATGCGCTGCGGCGGCGGAAGTCCCTGACCCGGAAGCCGAGGGCAAACAGGACCGCGAAGTAGACGGCCATGCCGCCGATCACCAGGGCTACCAGGCGCAGCACCCGCTCGAGCCCGGACGCGCTCAGCCACAGGGCGTTGCTGCCAGCGGCAAAGTGCACCGACAGCCCGAGCGCGACGAGGGCCACCAGCAGCTTGGCTGCGAATTTGCTCCAGCCGGGGAGCGGTGTGTAGACCTGCCGTTTGCGCAGGCCATGGTAGAGCAGGCCGGCATTGACGCAGGAGGCCAGGCCGATGGACAGGGCCAGGCCGGCGTGCTGGAAGGGGCCGATGAAGACGAGGTTCATCAGCTGGGTGATGACCAGCGAGAAGATGCCGATGCGCACTGGGGTGCGCACGTCCTGGCGGGAGTAGAAGGCGGGCGCCAGTACCTTCACCAGGATCAGGCCGGTCAGGCCGATGCTGTAGGCGATCAGGGCCGTGCGGGTCTGCAGTACGTCGTTGGCACTGAAGGCCCCGTGGTGGAACAGGGTGCTGATGAGCGGAACCGCCAGCAGGGCCAGGCCGAGGGAGGCGGGCAGGGTCAGCATCAGGGTCAGGCGCAGGCCCCAGTCGAGGAGTGCCGAGAACTCGGCGGGCTTCTCGTCGGCGTGCATCTTGGAAAGACTCGGCAGCAGGATGGTGCCCAGCGCGACGCCCAGCATGCCGGCCGGGAACTCCATCAGGCGGTCGGCGTAATACAGCCAGGACACGCTGCCGCTGGGCAGGAAGGACGCGAACACGGTGTTGATGAGCAGGGATATCTGGCTCACCGAAACCCCCAGCATGGCCGGGCCCATCAGCTTGAGGATGCGCCGCACGCCCGGGTCGGAGAAGTTGAGGGAGAAGCGCGGCAGCATGCCGATCTGCGCTAGGGGGCGCAGTTGCAGCAGCACCTGGGCCAGCCCGCCGATGAACACCGCCCAGCCCAGGACGAGGATGGGCGGGTCGAAGTAGGGCGCGGCGAACAGGGCCATGCCGATGAAGCTCAGGTTGAGCAGTACCGGCGTGAAGGCGGGGATGGCAAAGCGGCTCCAGGTGTTGAGCACGCCACCTGCCAAGGCCACCAGGGCCATGAAGAAGATGTAGGGGAAGGTGATGCGGGTCAGCTCGACGGTCAGCTCGAACTTCCTGATGTCGTCCGAAAAGCCCGGCGCGGTGGCGTAGATGATGGCGGGGGCGGCCAGGGCGCCGAGGATGGAGACGATCAGCACCACCAGCCCGAGGGCGCTGGCCACGTGATTGATGAGGCGGTGGGTCTCCGCGTCGCCGCGCTTGTTCTTGTATTCGGCGAGGATGGGCACGAAAGCCTGGGAGAAGGCCCCCTCGGCGAACATCCGGCGCAGCAGGTTGGGCAGCCGGAAGGCCACCACGAAAGCATCCATCTCGATGCCGGCGCCAAAGGCCCGGGCCTGCACGAAGTCGCGGACGAACCCCAGGATGCGCGAAAGCAGGGTCATGCCGCTGACCGTGGCGAGGGCGCGGAGGAGATTCATCGAGGCCATGGAATCGGGGGTGTTGCGAGGGCAAAGAGGGTCGATGTTAGCGGCTTATGGCGCCCTGCAGCAATGCGATTTTCCGCGTTTGGCGGCGTTTGGCATGGCCGTGGCGCCCGTCGCGGGGGGCGATGGGGTAAAATGGCAAAAATTTTTGTGAGCTCGACCTGATGAAAACCACGTTCCTAGATTTTGAACAGCCTATTGCGGAACTCGAGGCAAAGATCGAAGAACTACGCTTTGTGCAGGATGATTCGGCGGTGGATATCTCCGAGGAGATCGGCCGCCTGGAGCAGAAGAACTACGGCCTGACCAAGGACATCTACGGCAAGCTGACGCCGTGGCAGTGTGCCCTGGTGGCGCGCCACCCCCAGCGCCCCTATACCCTCGACTACGTTCAGCACATCTTCACCGATTTCGAAGAGCTCCACGGCGATCGCAGCTTTGCCGACGACAAGGCCATCGTGGGTGGTCTGGCCCGCTTCAACGGCCAGTCCTGCATGATCATCGGTCACCAGAAGGGGCGTGACACCAAAGAGAAGATCCATCGCAATTTCGGCATGCCCCGGCCGGAGGGCTATCGCAAGGCCATGCGGCTGATGAAGCTGGCCGAAAAATTCAACCTGCCAGTGTTCACCTTTGTGGATACGCCGGGCGCCTATCCCGGCATCGATGCCGAAGAACGGGGCCAGTCCGAAGCCATCGGCCACAACCTGTTCGTGATGGCCGAGCTGAAGGTGCCGCTGATCTGCACCATCATCGGTGAGGGCGGCTCCGGCGGGGCGCTGGCGATCGCCGTCGGCGACCAGTTGCTGATGCTGCAGTACTCCACCTACTCGGTGATTTCGCCGGAGGGGTGTGCATCCATTCTGTGGAAGAGCGCCGAGCGTGCCCCTGATGCGGCCGAGACCATGGGTATCACCGCGTCCCGGCTCAAGTCCCTGGGCCTGATCGACAAGGTGGTGAATGAGCCGGTGGGCGGCGCCCATCGGGATCATCGGGCCATGTCCCAGAGCCTCAAGCGGGCGCTCCAGGATGCCCTGCGCCAGGTTTCCGAGCTGTCCCCCTCCGAATTGCTCGAGCGGCGTTTCGAGCGTCTGATGAGTTACGGCAAGTTCAAGGAAATTGCCGTCGACTGATCCCGTCTCCGCTGTCGCCCGTCAGTGGCGGCAGCTTTCCGTCGCACCGGCCCGGCTCCGGGTCGGCCTGAGCGGCGGGCTTGATTCCACTGTCCTTCTGCATGTTCTCGCCGCTCTGCGCGAGACCCTCGGCTTTGAACTTACCGCGATCCATGTCAGCCACGGGTTGATTCCCGGTTCGGCGGAATGGGCGCAGCCATGTGCCCGGCTCTGCGCCCGCCTGGGCGTTCCTTTTGTGGTGCGCGAAGTTGTGGTGCGACGTGATCACCCGGGCGGGCTCGAGGCTGCGGCGCGGGAGGCCCGCCATGCCGCCCTGAAGGAGGATGCCGGGGGCGCGCTGCTGGTTCTGGCCCATCACCGGGACGATCAGGCCGAGACGGTACTTTTTCGCACCCTCCGGGGGGCGGGGGTACGGGGCGCGGGGGGAATGCGGGTGTTCGATGCCCGGGCGGGTGGGCCGGGCATATGGCGCCCCTTGCTGGCGTTGCCGCGTCGGGCTCTGGAGGCCTACGCCAAGGCGCATGCCTTGGATTGGGTTGAAGATCCGAGCAACCAGGATCGGCGTTTCTCACGCAATTTTCTCCGTCTGGAAGTACTGCCCCGCATCGAGGAGCGTCAGCCGGGGGCTGCCGCAGCACTGGCCCGAACAGGGCGTCTGTGTGCAGAAGCGGCGGATCTGCTCGACGATCTGGCCGACCTGGACCTTGCGGCCATGGCGGGCGGGGTGGCGGGGCGCTTCAACCACACGGCCGCCTTGAGTCTGGCACCGTCCCGCCTGCGCAACGTGATGCGCCGTGCCCTGGATCGGGTCGGGGTCCTGATGCCCGATGAGGACCGTCTGTGCGAGGCGGAGCGGCAGCTGCGCCTTGGTACGGCTGCGGCCGGCTGGCGGCTGGTGCTCGGGACGCACGCCCTCTGTGTGTATCGCGACGACTGGTGGATTGAGCGGGCCGACCCGCCGTCCGTTCCTGCTGCGCTGGTGTGGAAGGGCGAGCCTGCCGTGGATTGGGCGGGGGGCCTGGTCAGGCTTGTTCCGGCGGTAGGGCACGGGCTTGCGGCCTCGGCCCTGGCAGGCGCGCATTGTGAGCTGCGCGGGCGGATGGGCGGTGAGCGCTTGCGTCTCAGGCTCGATGGCCCCGGTCGAAGCCTCAAGAATCTGTTGCAGGAGGCGGCTGTTCCGCCCTGGTATCGCCCCTTGTTGCCCCTGCTGTGGGTGGATGGGCGCCTGGCCTGGGTGGCTGGGGTGGGGGTCGCTGCCGAGTTTCGCTGCCCGCCGGGGCAGCCCGGTGTGGTGCCCGGCTGGTCGGGTAGCGCGGGCTCTTCAGTCGCGCCCGGGGGCCAGCAACTGGGCCAGCTCCACCGCTGAGCGCACGCCCATTTTTTCGAAGACGCGGGAGCGGTGCACCTCCACGGTGCGCATGGAAATGTTCAGCTCGTCCGCAATGACCTTGTTGAACTTGCCCGCCAGGACCAGGTGCATCACCTCCTGCTCGCGGGGGGTGAGCTGGGCCAGGCGGCCGCTGACGGTCGCCTGGGTTTCCTGGCTGGCAAGGCGGCGGGCATCACTCTCCATGGCCCGGATGACGACATCCACCAGGGCATTGTCGTCGAAGGGTTTTTCAAGAAAATCGAAGGCGCCCTTCTTGAGGGTACCGACGGCCATGGGTACGTCGCCATGCCCCGTGAGGAAGATCACCGGCATCGGGTTGCGGCGTTCGAGCAGGGCATCGAAACACTCGAGGCCGCTCATCTCGCGCATCCGGATGTCCAGCACGATGCAGCCGTTGAAGTCCGGCTGCCAGCCGGCGAGGAACTCCTCGGCCGAAGACCAGGTGCGGGCCGAGACATTGCGGGTGCGCAGCAGCCAGGTGAGGGCGTCGCGAATGGCTTCGTCGTCGTCGACGATGTGGGCGAGGGGGGCGGTCATGGCTGGACGGGAAGGGAGAAGTGGAAAATCGTACCACCGCCGGGGTTACCCTCGAAGCTCAGGCGGCCCCGGTGCAGCTCGGCGATGGAGCGGCAGATGTTGAGCCCCATGCCCATGCCTTCCTCCTTGGTGGTGAAGAAGGGGGCGAAGAGCTTCTCGGCCACCTCGGGGGGGATGCCCTTGCCCCGGTCGGCAACGCTCAGGATCAGCATGCCGTCCTGCAGGCGGGTGGTGAGGGTGAGGTTGCGCTGGGGGCGGGGCGCATCGGCCATGGCATCCATCCCGTTGCGGATCAGGTTGATGGCCACCTGCTCGATCATCACCGGGTCGGCGGCGATTTCGGGCAGGGCGTCGGCCAGATCCTGCTGGATGTTCACCCCACGCCGCTCGGCGTCGGGTTCCACCAGGCCGACGGCCTCGCGCAGGATGGCGTTGAGGTCCACCGGTTCGCATTTCGGTTCGCTGCGCCTGACGAAGGCGTGCACCCGCCGGATGATCTGCCCCGCCCGCTGGGCCTGCTTGCCGATTTTTTCGAGGATGCCGCTGAGCTCACCGGGGGACATGTCTCCCTTGCCAATCATGTTGATGCAGCCAGTGTTGTAGCTCGAGATCGCCGCCAGGGGCTGGTTGAGCTCATGGGCCAGGGTAGAGGCCATCTCCCCCATGGTGACCAGGCGGGCGGTGGCCTGCAGGCGTTCCTGCTGCTGCCGGTAGAGTTCCTGGGCGTGCTTCTGTTCGGTGACGTCCACCATCGAGCCCATCCAGCCGATATGCCGGCCCTCCGAGTCGATCAGCGGCGCTTCGATCAGCAGGGCGTCGAAGCGCTCGCCGTTCCGGCGCATCAGCCGGATCTCGATGCCCTGGGGGGGGGCGTTGCCACCGAGGACCATTTCGTGGACGGCCAGGGTCCGCTCCAGCGCCTCCGGTGCCCAGTAGGGCATGGGAGGGAGCAGGCCGACCAGCTCCTCGGCGCTCCAGCCGACCATGCGGCAGAAGGCCGGGTTGACGTAGGTGATCCGACCCTTGAGGTCGCGGGCGCGCATGCCGGTGTTGAGGGAGTCTTCCATGGCCTTGCGGAAGGCGTGTTCGGCGCGCAGGGCCTGCTCGGCGGCTTGCCGGCGCTGCATGTGACGGCGCAGTTGCCACAGGCTCCATACGATGGCCGCAGCCAGAACACCCAGGGAGCCCATGAGGAGCAGCGGAATCCAGCGTACTTCACTCTTGTAGGCGGTGACGTTGAGGGTGAGGCCATGACCAGGAGGCTCGAAGGGAATTTCGTAAGCCAGGCTGGACAGGGGCGACACCCGCGACTTGGCGGCGATCTCGACGCCCAGATTGTTGGCCACCGATACCCGGTAGCGCTCCGAGAACCACCACGGAACCTGCTGGGAGACCATGTTGTTGAGGGAGTACACACCGACCACCGAGCCCAGGTAGCGCCCGCCGTCGAAGATCGGCACATGCACCTCGAACTGGGTCTGGTTCTCGATCACCGCGTAGGCATCGCTATACACCGGCTGGCCCATGGAGCGGGACAGGCGGTAGGCTGAGTTGGAGGGAAAGGTTCCTCCTGTCTCGCCCACCAGGTGGCTGTCGGTGTAGGGCGGCTGGGCGCCTCGGACCTCACCGTTGGTGTGCAGCCAGAGAATGCGGATCAGGCCGCTTTCCGGATCGAGCGCCTGACGCAGCCGGGCCTGCGTGGTGGCCGAAAGGGGGCCGCCCTTGAGCAGATCAGGGCCCAACTGGGTGAGGTGGTTGTTGTTGCGCTCGAACTGGAAGCCGAGGTTCTGCTCCATCCACAACACATCGTTGATCAGCGTGGCGCGCTGTTCCTCGCTGTCCTGCCGGTGGGTCAGCCACAGCAGTGCCGCCATGGTGGCGACGAACAGGGCGACGGCAGCGTAAGGCAGGCTCCAGTACCAGCTTGGAGGCGGGGAGGTGGGGGTGGGGGGCAAGGGATTGAGAATCACGGATTGGCTGGAGTCACGTTATCGCCGGGATGGGTTGGGAAGGCCATCGGAACTTTCCACACTGGGGATGACCACAATTGATGCGGGTTCTGGGCTTGTCGATAGTACACAGGCAGCCTGCCGTTACCTCGGCAGCTCTTACCAAGTACAAGTTCCAATTACGGAGACAAAAAATGAAACTGCGCACTGTGATCTTCAGCCTCGCTGCACTGGGTTTCTGTGCTTCGGCGTCTGCCCAGGCTCCGATCGTGATCAAGTTCAGCCACGTGGTGGCAACCGACACCCCCAAGGGCAAGGCCTCTGAATTCTTCAAGAAGCGTGCAGAGGAGCTGACCAAGGGCAAGGTGAAGGTGGAGGTGTACGCCAATAGTGCACTGTACAAGGACAAGGAAGAACTGGAAGCCCTGCAGCTGGGTGCCGTGCAGATGCTGGCGCCGTCCCTCGCTAAGTTCGGCCCCCTGGGCGTGAAGGAGTTCGAGGTTTTCGACCTGCCCTACATCTTCGACGACTACACCGAGCTGCACCGCATCACCCAGGGCCCCGTCGGCGCCAGCATCCTGAAGAAGCTGGAGCCCAAGGGCATCGTCGGCCTGGCTTACTGGGACAATGGCTTCAAGTCCTTCTCCGCCAACACCCCGATCCGCACGCCGGCCGATCTGAAGGGCAAGAAGCTGCGCATCCAGTCCTCCAAGGTGCTTGAAGAGGAGATCCGCACGGTGGGCGGCCTGCCCCAGGTGATGGCCTTCTCCGAGGTCTATCAGGCCCTGCAGACCGGCGTGGTGGATGGCACCGAGAACCCGCACTCCAACATGTTCACCCAGAAGATGCATGAGGTGCAAAAGCACCTGACCGTGACCGATCACGGCTACCTGGGCTACGCGGTCATCGCCAACAAGAAGTTCTGGGACGGCCTGCCTGCCGACATTCGCGGCCAGTTGGAAACGGCGATGAAGGAATCCACCGTTTACGCCAACAAGATCGCCCAGGAAGAGAACGACAAGTCGCTCGAGGGGATCAAGAAGAGCGGCAAGACCCAGGTCTACGTGCCGACCAAGGAAGAGAAGCTGGCCTTCAAGAAGGCCATGGTCCCGGTGCATCAGAAGATGGAAGGGCGCATCGGCAAGGACCTGATCCAGTCCATCTACAAGGAAACCGGCTTCGACCCGGCGAAGCTGTAAGCGGCACCCTGCATCACGTCTGAATGAGCCCCTCGCAGCCGCGCGGGGCTCCGGCCCGGATTCCTTTCCGGGCCTCCAATCGCACTTCTCTGCGAGGATTCATCATGAAAATACTCGATCGCCTGGAAGAGTGGATCATCACCTTCCTGATGGGCGGGGCCACGGCCATCATCTTTCTGTCCGTGGTTCACCGCTATCTGGCCAGCCAGAGCATTCCTGGACTGCAGGACTGGCTGCTGTCCATCAACTTCAGCTGGGCCCAGGAGCTGTGCATCATCATGTTCGTGTGGATGGCCAAGTTTGGCGCCGCCTATGGCGTGCGCACCGGCATCCACGTGGGCGTCGACGTGCTGATCAACCGCCTGTCTGACAGCAACCGGGCCAAGTTCATCATCTTCGGCCTGCTCGCCGGCGCGCTCTTCACCGGCGTCGTTGCCACCCTGGGGGGGCACTTCGTGTGGGAGAACGGCGCCCACTACGCCTTCCTGCACATGACCGGCGCCGAGATCGGCGACATCCCCGAAGGCCCGACCACCCCCGACCTGGAGTGGCCCACCTGGATCGTCTATAGCGCCATCCCACTGGGCTCCAGCCTGATGTGCTTCCGTTTCCTGCAGGTGACCTGGGGTTTCCTCAAGACCGGCGAGCTGCCCCATCACGATCACGGCCATGTGGACGGCCTGGAGGACGAAGCCCCGTCGGTGAACGCCAACCCCTACTCCCTGGACGACAACCTCCACGCCCACGACCTCAAGCACACCCCCCTGGGTGATCGTGAAGGAGACCGCAAATGAACGCCGCAATCATCTTTGGCCTGCTCCTGGCCCTGATGTTGACCGGGATGCCGATCTCCATTTCCCTCGGCCTCACGGTGCTGTCCTTCCTCTTCACGATGACCCAGGTCCCCCTGGAGTCGGTGGCGCTCAAGCTGTTCACCGGCATCGAGAAGTTCGAGATCATGGCCATTCCGTTCTTCATCCTGGCCGGCAACTTCCTCACTCACGGCGGGGTGGCCAAGCGGATGATCAACTTCGCCACCTCCATGGTGGGCCACTGGTACGGCGGTCTGGGCCTGGCCGGCGTGCTGGCCTGTGCCCTGTTTGCCGCCGTGTCCGGCTCCAGCCCGGCCACCGTGGTGGCCATCGGCTCCATCCTGCTGCCGGCCATGGTGCGGGCTGGGTTCCCCAACAAGTTCGGGGCCGGCATCATCACTACCGCGGGTGCGCTGGGCATCCTCATCCCGCCCTCCATCGTCATGGTGATGTATTCGGTGGCCACCAACACCTCGGTGGGCGCCCTGTTCATGGCCGGCGTGGTGCCGGGCCTGGCCCTGGCAGCGGTGCTCGGGGGCGTGACCTGGTACCGGGCGAAGAAGTTCGATTACCCGCGCCAGCCCAAGGCCAGTGCGGCCGAGCGGATGAAGGCCTTCAAGGAGTCCGTGTGGGGGCTGCTGTTGATCGTGGTGGTGATGGGCGGGATCTACACCGGCATGTTCACCCCCACCGAAGCGGCCGCCATGAGCGCCATGTACGCCTTCTTCGTGGCCGTGTTCATCTACCGGGACATGCCCCTGAAGGACGTGCCCAAGGTGCTGCTCAACTCGGCCAACATGTCGGCGATGCTGCTCTACATCATCACCAACGCCGTGTTGTTCAGCTTCATCATGACCAACGAGAACATCCCCCAGGCCCTGGCCGAGTGGATGCTGGGCAACGGCCTGGGCGTGATCGCCTTCCTGCTGGCGGTGAACGTGCTGCTGCTCCTGGCGGGCAACTTCATGGAGCCCTCGTCCATCGTGCTGATCTTCGCGCCGATCCTGTTCCCGGTGGCGATGAAGCTGGGGATCGACCCGGTGCACTTCGGCATCATCATGGTGGTGAACATGGAGGTGGGCATGTGTCACCCGCCGGTGGGCCTGAACCTGTACGTGGCCTCGGGCATCACCAAGATGGGCATCACCGAGCTGACCGTGGCCGTGTGGCCGTGGCTGCTGTCGATGCTGGTCTTCCTGGGCGTCGTGACTTACTGGCCTGATCTGTCCCTGTCGTTCCCGCGCATGCTCGGGATGATCTCCTGACGGGCATGGGTCGATCAGTCAGGAAGCCCGTGTTCCGAGCAGGCTCCCGATGATCTGATTTCTTCCGGCCAAACGTCCGAAAGCGCGCCCTGGTGGCGCGCTTTCGGTTTTTTGGGCCCTGGGGCAGGTTTTGCCAGGCCTGCGCTTTGTGATAAAAGAGCGCGTTTACCGCGGCCGTCCGGTTGCGTGTGTCGTCTGTGAGGCCTGCGTTGTCCGAATCCCTCCCGTCGTCCGAGCACGACTGTTATCACTGCGGCTTGCCCATCCCCGCCGAGGTGGATCTCCCGGTGGAGATCGACGGCACGCCCCATCAGATGTGTTGTACCGGCTGTCAGGCCGTTGCCCAGTCCATCGTGAGCAGCGGGCTGGTGGACTACTACAAGCGCCGCGACACCCTGCCCGAGCAGGCCCGCGAGGCCATGCCGGACGAGCTCAAGGAGCTTGGCCTCTTTGATCATCCGGATTTCCAGAAAGGCTTTGTCAAGCCTATCGGCGAGCACGACCGGGAAGCGGACCTGATCCTGGAGGGCATCACCTGTGCGGCCTGCATCTGGCTGAACGAGCAGCATGTGGCGCATCAGCCGGGGGTGATCGCTGTCGATATCAACTACGCCACCCGGCGTGCAAGGGTGCGCTGGGACGAGCGGAAGATAAAGCTCTCCGACATCCTGGGTGCCATCCAGGCCATCGGATACCGGGCCTATCCTTACGATGCCGCCCGCTCCGAACAGATCTCCCAGCGCGAGCGCCGCTCGGCCCTGTGGCGCCTGTTCGTGGCCGGCTTTGGCATGATGCAGGTGATGATGTACGCCTTCCCGGTGTACGTGGCCGACCCGGGCGACATGACTGCCGACATCGAACTGCTGATGCGCTGGGCCAGCCTGATCCTCACCGCACCGGTGGTGCTGTATTCCGCTGCCCCTTTCTTCAGTCACGCCCTGCGCGATGTACGCCTGCGCCGCTTGGGCATGGACGTGCCCGTCGCCCTCGGTGTGGGGGCAGCCTTCGTGGCGAGTTGCTGGGCCACCTTCACCGGCAAGGGGGAGGTCTATTTCGACTCGGTGACGATGTTCGTCTTCTTTCTGCTGTGCGGGCGCTATGTGGAGATGCTGGCGCGCCAGAAGGCCGTGCGCGGGGTGGAGGAGCTGGGCAAGGTGATCCCGGCCTTCGCCGAGCGCCTGGCGGCCTATCCCTTGCCCGACGGTGAACGGGTGCCGGTGTCGCAGCTGAGCCCCGGGGACGTCATCCGGGTTAAGCCAGGGGAGACGATGCCGGTGGATGGGGTCGTCATTGAAGGGCACAGTGAGGCCAACGAGGCACTGCTGACGGGCGAGAGCCGGCCCGTGGCCAAGGGGCCGGGTGCCGACGTCACGGGGGGCAGCGTCAATAGCGGCAGCCCGCTGGTGGTGAGTGTCAGTCGCACCGGTGAGAACACCCGTTTGGCGGCGATCCGGCACCTCATGGAGCGGGCCTCCGCCGAAAAGCCCCGGGTGGTCCAGCAGGCCGATCGTGTAGCGGCTTATTTCATCGTGGCCCTGCTGGTGCTCTCGGTGGTGACCGCTGCCTGGTGGTGGTGGACCGACCCGGACCGGGCTTTGTGGGTGTTCGTTTCGGTACTGGTGGTGAGCTGCCCCTGCGCACTTTCCCTGGCCACTCCAGTGGCCCTTACGGTGGCCACCGACGCCCTGGCGCGGATGGGTGTGCTGGTGACCCGTGGGCATGCCATCGAGGCACTGGCCCGGGCCAGCCATTTTGTGTTCGACAAGACGGGCACGCTCACCTACGGAGAGATGCGTGTCGAGCAGATCCGCCTGTTGGGCGGTGCCGACGAAGCCGCCGTGCTGGCCCTGGCGGCTGCGCTTGAGCAGGGGTCGGAGCATGCCATCGCCGCGGCCCTGCGCCTGCGTGCCGGAGCAGTGGGCTTGCCGGCAATCAGCGGGCTGGCGGCGACGACAGGGCAGGGTGTGTCGGGCTCGCTTGACGGGGTGGGCTATCGCATCGGCAGGCCGACCTTCGTGGCCGATCTGACCGGTGTGCCGGTGCCGGACGTCCTGCTCGAAGATGAGCGTTCCGGACGGACGGTCATTGCGCTCGGCTCGGCGCAAGGCTGGCTCGCGGGTTTCACCCTGTCGGATGGCCTGCGGGACGATTGTCCTGCGGCGTTCGATTCCTTGCGCGGCAAGGGTATCGCGCTGTCCATCTTCAGCGGCGACACGCCTTCGACAGTGGAGGAACTTGGGCGACGCCTGGGGGTTGCCCAGGCGCTTGGTGCCATGACCCCCGAAGACAAGCACCGCGGCCTGCTTGCCTTGCAGAAGGGTGATGCCGTGATCGCCATGGTGGGCGATGGGGTGAATGACGCGCCGGTCCTGGCTCAGGCGCAGGTCTCGGTGGCCATGGGCGGGGGCACCGATCTTGCCCGCAACCAGGCGGATATCGTCCTGCTGAGCGGTCATCTTGCTTCCCTTGCGGAGGGCGTGACCCTGTCCCGTCGGGCGCTGACCATCATCCGGCAGAATCTGTGGTGGTCGTTTGCCTATAATTTCACCGCCGTGCCCCTTGCCATGTTCGGGCTTGTCACGCCCTGGATGGCCGGTATCGGCATGTCGGCGAGTTCGCTCTTCGTTGTTTTGAACGCCCTGCGCCTGCAGCGCAGGCTTCCCCGCTGAGGGCCCCATGGAAAGTCTTTACCTGCTGATCCCCCTTTCAGTCGTGCTGGTCTTCGTGATCGGGGTCGTATTCTGGTGGTCGGTGCGGAGCGGTCAGTTTGATGACCTCGAGGGGCCGGGCTACCGGGTCGTCGTCGATGACGATGCGCCGCCGGTGGTGAAGCCCGCAGCCAAGGACGGGGAGGATGCAGCACCGCGCTGACGGGGTGAAAATTCACCACGCTATCTGCAGGGTTTTTGACCCAAATCAAGACGCCCAGGCAGGGAGATGCGCATACTTCGCTTCAGGTTGAAGACGCAAACACGAGCAACAAAATGCGTTTTCCTGGTGCGATAGCGCCAAGACTGAAGTCTCTCTGTTGGGGTTGGGGGTGCGCGATGCGCACCCTTTTTTTTCGTCCTCGCCCCGCCCCCGGGGTCGTCACGCCAGCGCCTTCCAGCCCCTTTGATCGGGTTGCGTTGAGCCTCGTGCGTTGAAAAGCGCCGTTCTGCAGCGCCAACCTGCTAAAATTCCGCTCTTGAGTTTTTCGATCATCCTTTGTCTCACTGGAGTCTGCCTCATGGCCATTGAACGCACCCTGTCCATCATCAAACCCGACGCCGTCGCCAAGAACGTGATCGGCCAGATCTACGCCCGTTTCGAAAACGCCGGCCTCAAGATCATCGCCGCCAAGCTTGTGCACCTCTCCGAGCGCGAAGCCGGTGAGTTCTACGCCGTGCACAAGGAGCGCCCCTTCTTCAAGGATCTGGTCTCCTTCATGACTTCCGGCCCGGTGATGATTCAGGCTCTGGAAGGCGAGAACGCCATCGCCAAGAACCGTGAGCTGATGGGCGCCACCGACCCGAAGAAGGCCGACAAGGGCACCATTCGCGCCGACTTCGCCGAATCCATCGACGCCAACGCTGTGCATGGCTCCGATGCCCCCGAAACCGCTGCTGTGGAAGTTGCTTTCTTCTTCCCCGGCATGAACGTTTACAGCCGTTGATGATCTCTGGTTGCGGGATGAAAACCCTTCTTCCCGCTGCCAAGGATGGAACTACCCGTGGTCAATCTCCTCGATTTCGATGCCGAAGCCCTCACCGACTGGTTTGTCCAGCAGGGTGAGAAACCATTCCGTGCCAAGCAGGTGCTCCGTTGGGTGCACCGATTTGGCGCCACCGATTTCGATCAGATGACCGACGTGGCCAAGTCCCTGCGGGCCAAGCTCGCAGGGACGGCCTGCATCACGCCGCCGGTGCCGGTGCGTGACAGCGTCTCCACGGACGGCACGCGCAAGTGGCTGCTGGACGTGGGCAATGCCAATGCGGTTGAAACGGTGTTCATTCCCGAAACCAACCGCGGCACCCTGTGCATCTCCTCCCAGGCTGGTTGTGCCCTCGATTGCGCCTTCTGTTCGACCGGCAAGCAGGGTTTCAACCGAAACCTGAGTGCTGCCGAGATCATCGGCCAGCTGTGGCTGGCCAATCGCATGCTGGGCGCCAATGGCGACGGTGAGCGGGTCATCAGCAATGTGGTGATGATGGGCATGGGCGAGCCCCTTGCCAACTTTGACAACGTCGTGTCAGCCCTGAAGCTGATGCTCGACGACAACGCCTACGGTTTGTCCCGGCGGCGCGTCACCGTATCCACGTCAGGCATCGTGCCCGCCATGGATCGTCTGCGCGACGCCTGCCCCACGGCCCTCGCCGTGTCCCTGCACGCGTCCAATGACGCCCTGCGGGACAAGCTGGTGCCGATCAATCAGAAGTACCCCCTGCGCGAGCTGATGGCTGCCTGCCGGCGCTACCTCGAGAAGGCGCCGCGGGATTTCATCACCTTCGAATATGTGATGCTGGACGGCATCAACGATTCCGATGCCCATGCCCGGGAGCTGGTTGCCCTCGTGCGGGATGTACCCTGCAAGTTCAACCTCATCCCGTTCAATCCCTTCCCGGGCTCCGGCTTCGAGCGTTCGCCGGCACCGCGGATCAGGCGTTTCGCCGAGATCCTCATTGATGCAGGCATTGTGACCACCACCCGCAAGACCCGCGGTGACGACGTGGATGCGGCCTGCGGGCAGCTGGCCGGCCAGGTGCAGGACAAGACCCGTCGCACGACGCGCATCGTGCCGATCCAGGAGGCCTGAGCGTGAAACGCCTTGTGCTGCTTCTTTCTGCTCCGCTGTTGCTGTCTGCCTGTGCGGGGCCGCAGATTCCGGGCGGTGTGGCGCGTCTGGAGCGCCCTGTTTCCGAGCAGCCGGTGCAGAGCGACGGCAGGCGCAAGGCCAAGGTGCACGTGGAACTCGGTCAGGCGTATTTCCAGGCCGGTCGCTTTGGTGTGGCCCTTGACGAAGCCCGCGTCGCCGCCGCCTACGACTCCGGCTACGCCCCGGTCTATCAGCTGATGGGGCAGGTGCATATGTTCCTCGAGGAGAACGAGATTGCGGAGGCCAATTTTGCCCACGCCATGCGTCTTGCTCCGGGCGATCCGGAAGTGATGAATTCCTACGGCTGGTTTCTGTGCTCCGTCGGCAAGGAGCGGGCGGGGCTCGAACTCCTGACCACCGCCGCCCGCAACCCTTACTACCAGAGCCCGGCCCGGGCCCTGAACAATGCCGGGCTGTGTCAGCTGCGGCTGAAGAATGATCGGGCGGCCGAGGAGCAGTTCCTCCGTTCGCTCGAGACGGACGCGACCAATCTCCAGGCCATCTACCATCTGGCTGCCATTGCCTATCGACGCGGGGCGTACGAGGCATCGCGGCGTTATATTGCCGCCCTTCATGAGGGTGGGGAGCCTAGCGCCGAAAGTCTGTGGCTCGGCGTTCGCGTCGAGCGCCGCCTCGGTGACAGGGTGGCGGAAGCGGCCCTGGTGCAGCAGTTGCGCAGGCGCTTCCCTGCGTCTCCTGAATATCAAGCTTTCCAGCAAGGGTTGTATCAGTGACAGATTCTCAAGCTTTGACGTCTTCCCCGAATCCGGTCGAAGAATTTCGGGCCGGGGATGGCCTGCGCCGTACCCGTGAGGCTCAAGGGCTCAGCATTTCCGAAGTGGCACATGCCCTGAAGCTCAACCCGCGTCAGATCGAAGCTCTCGAAGCGGGGCGTTTCGACCTGCTGCCGGGCTTTGCCTTCACCCGTGGTTTCCTGCGCAACTACGCCCGCCTCCTCAAGATTGATCCGGCCCCCTTTCTGGCCCAGCTCGAGCCGCCGGAAGCCGATGCCGACGTGGAGCTGGCGCCCAGCTCCAACGCCCAGGGGGAGATGCCCGAGATTGGCCGCGGTCGTTTCCGTCGTTCCGTGATCCCCGGCATCCTCGCTGCCCTGGCGCTGCTCGGGGTGGTGGTGGCGGGCTGGTATTACGACACCCTGCGGTCGAAACCGACCGAAGAACTCGCCGCCAGCCTTCCTGCTCCCGTTGAAGCGGCGCCGCAGTCCGAGCCTGCTCCATCGGGGGAGACGGTCACTGCCGTGCCACTTGGTCCGGTCGTCGCAACCCCGGCTGAGGTGGCCGTGGCTCCGCAGGCAGCCCCGGCCGCGCCCGTTGTGGCCGCGCAAGCCGCAGCGGTTGCTGCGCCGGCTGCCGTTGAGGCAGCGAAGCCCGCCGATGGCGTAGACCGGCTGGTGTTCGATTTCAGCCAGGATGCCTGGGTCGAGATCAAGGACGCCGGCGGGAAGATCATTTTCTCCCGCCTCGGCAAGGCGGGTTCCCGGGAGCAGGTCGAAGCGCGTGCCCCGTTTTCACTGGTTGTCGGTAATGCCCGTTACGTGAAGCTCGAGCGTAACGGTACCCCGGTCAATCTGAGTGCTTCTACCAAGGTGACGGTTGCCCGTCTCAAGCTGGACTGAGGGCAGAAACCATGGATCTTCTTCTTTCCGGGCGGGCAGCCGTTCGTCGTATTACCCGTGATGTGCGGATTGGCCAGGTGGTGGTGGGGTCCGGCGGCCCGATTGTCGTGCAGTCCATGACCAACACCGACACGGCCGACGATTTCGCGACTTCGATGCAAGTGGCCCAGCTTGCCCGGGCGGGTTCGGAGCTGGTTCGCATCACCGTCAATAACGATGAAGCGGCAAAGGCCGTACCCAAAATCCGGGACAAGCTCCTGTCCATGAATCTGGATGTTCCGCTGGTAGGGGATTTTCACTACAACGGGCACAAGCTGCTGGCCGACAACCCGGCCTGTGCCGAAGCCCTTGCCAAGTTCCGCATCAATCCGGGTAACGTGGGGCAGGGCGCCAAGCGTGACACCCAGTTCGCCTCCATCGTCGAGATGGCTTGCCGCTTCGACAAGCCGGTGCGCATCGGTGTCAATTGGGGCAGCCTCGACCAGTCCGTGCTGGCGCGGATCATGGACGAGAACGCCCGCCGGGCGATTCCCCGGGACGCCGGTGCCGTCATGCGTGAAGCGCTGGTCACTTCGGCCCTCGAGTCGGCAGCGAAGGCGGAGGAGTACGGGCTGGGGGGTGACAAGATCATCCTGTCGGCCAAGGTCAGCAGCGTGCAGGACCTGATCGCCGTCTATCGAGATCTGGCGGCGAAGTGCGACTACCCGTTGCACCTGGGGCTGACCGAGGCTGGCATGGGCTCAAAGGGCATCGTCGGCTCCACTGCGGCACTTGCCGTGCTGCTGCAGGAGGGCATCGGCGACACCATCCGCGTGTCCCTGACGCCGGAACCCAACGGAAGCCGCAGCCAGGAGGTCATCGTTGCCCAGGAGATCCTCCAGACCATGGGTCTGCGGGCGTTTACGCCCATGGTCACGGCCTGCCCGGGCTGCGGTCGCACCACCAGCACCCTGTTCCAGGAACTGGCTTCCGATGTGCAGAGCTATGTTCGCGACAACATGCCGATCTGGCGTGAGCAGTTCGATGGTGTCGAGAACATGACCCTTGCCGTGATGGGCTGCATCGTGAACGGCCCGGGCGAGAGCAAGCATGCCAACATTGGCATTTCCCTGCCGGGCACCGGTGAGTCGCCGGCCGCACCGGTCTTCGAGGATGGGGTGAAGACCCTGACCCTGCGTGGCGACAACATCGCCAGTGAATTCAAGACCATCATTGAAAGGTATGTAGCACGTACCTATAGCCGCAAGGGCGCTCCGGCCTGAGTGGCCGGGTGTCCCCCACGAAGAACACAATAAATCATGAGCAAAGTCCTCCAGGCCGTGCGCGGGATGAACGACATCCTGCCCGACGACGCCGAAGTGTGGGAGCAGTTCGAGGACATCGTCCGCAACTGGCTGCACAGCTACGGTTACCGCCCCATCCGCATGCCCATCGTCGAGCCGACACCGCTGTTCAAGCGTGCCATCGGTGAGGTGACCGACATCGTCGAGAAGGAGATGTATTCCTTCGAGGACGCCCTCAACGGCGAGCACCTGACCCTGCGCCCCGAGGGCACCGCGTCCTGCGTGCGGGCCGCCATCCAGCACAATCTGCTTTTCGGCAACCCTCGCCGGCTGTACTACCACGGCCCCATGTTCCGCCACGAGCGTCCGCAGAAAGGGCGCTATCGCCAGTTCCATCAGGTGGGCGTGGAGGCCCTGGGGTATGACGGCCCGGATATCGATGCCGAGCACATCCTGATGTGTGCCCGCCTGTGGGACGATCTGGGCCTCGATGACGTGCGCCTGGAGATCAACTCCCTGGGCAGCAGCGAAGAGCGTGCGGCGCACCGGGCAGCACTGATCACCTATCTCGAGCAGCACAAGGATCGTCTCGACGAGGATGGTCAGCGCCGTCTGTATTCGAACCCCCTGCGTATCCTGGATACCAAGAACCCGGATCTGCAGGGCATTGTTGAAGCGGCGCCGCGACTTGCGGATTTTCTGGGCGAGGAGTCCCTGAAGCACTTTGAAGGGGTGCAGACCCTGCTCAAGGATGCCGGGCTGCCGTACCGGATCAATCATCGCCTGGTACGAGGCCTCGACTACTACAACCGCACGGTCTTCGAGTGGGTTACGACCCGCCTGGGTGCCCAGGGCACGATCTGCGCCGGTGGCCGCTACGATGGACTGGTGGCCCAGCTTGGCGGCAAGCCTGCGCCGGCAGCCGGCTTTGCCATGGGCGTGGAGCGGCTGCTTGCCCTGTGGCAGGAATGCGGTGGCGAGGCTGAGCGCGTTGTACCGGATGTCTACGTGGTCCACGCGGGTGAGGCTGCCCAGCGGGCGGCCTTCCGTGTGGCAGAAGCCTTGCGCGGTACCGGTTTTGCCGTGACCCTGCACTGCGGTGGTGGCGGTTTCAAGTCCCAGATGAAGCGGGCTGATGCCTCCGGTGCGCCCTTTGCCGTGGTCATCGGCGACGATGAGGCGGCAGCCGGAGAGGTCAGCCTCAAGCCCCTGCGTGACGGCAGCGAACAGATTCGCGTCCCGATGGACGCCCTCCCCGAAACCCTGGCGGATCGCCTACTCGAATCGGAAGAAGACGATGGCAGCATTTGACCTCGAAGAACAGGAACAGATTTCCCAGATCAAGGGTTGGTGGGAAAGCTATGGCAGTGCAGTGACTGTGGTTGCGGTGGTGGCTGCCCTGGCTTCTGTCGGCTGGCAGGGATGGAACTGGCACAAGGGCAAGCAGGGCGCCGAGGCGTCGGCCCTCTATGCCGCGGTGCAGGAGGCCGCCGGCGAACGCAATGCCCAGAAGGCGCGGGAAGCCGCCGGAGCCATCATCGAGAAGTACAGCGGCACGCCCTACGCCGATCTCGCGGCCCTGCTGTCTGCAAAGGTGCAGACGGAGGCCGGTGATCTGAAGAATGCCCGCGTGCCCCTCGCCTGGGCGGCGGAGAAGGCCAATGATCCAGCCCTGCGCAGCTTGGCGCGCCTGCGTCTGGCCACTGTGCTGCTGGATGAGAAGGCCTATGACGAGGCGCTCGCACAGCTTCAGGCTCCCGCCGATGCCGATCTGGCAGCCCGCTTCGCCGATCTGAAGGGGGACATCTTGGTGGCCCAGGGCAAGCCGGCGGAAGCGCGGGCTGCCTATCAAGCCGCCGTCGATGCGTTGAGTGCCGCCGTGAAGCAGGAGGCGTCGGCCCTGCGTGAAATCGCCCAGGCCAAGCTGGATGCTGTCGGGGGTGCCCAATGAGGACGCGCCGTCTGGCCTTGGTCGTGGCGGGAGCCCTGACGCTCGGGGCCTGCTCGTCCCTGAATCCGTTCGCCTCGTCGAATTCCAAGATCCCGGCGCTCAAGCCGCTCACCAGTTCGCTGAATGCGACAGAAACCTGGAAGGGGCGTGTCGGTGGAGCAGGGCGCTTCGTGTTCCAGCCCGCTGTCTCCGGGGATTCGGTTTTTGCCGCAGCGGCGGACGGCACTGTCGTCCGTCTTCAGGCCGGGCGTAGCGTCTGGAAGACCTCCGTCGATACGCCGATCTCAGGCGGCGTCGGCAGCAATGCCCAGCTCGTGGTGGTGGGGTCGCCCAAGGGTGAGGTCATTGCCCTGGATGCGGAGTCGGGCAAGATCAAATGGCGTGTGCGGGTCAATGCGGAGATTCTCGCCGCCCCCGTGCTGTCGGATGGCATGGTGGTCGTGCGCAGTGCCGACAGCCGCCTTTTTGGTCTTGATCCGGCCGACGGCAAGCAGCGCTGGGTCTATCAGCGCGCCTTGCCGGCCCTTTCCCTGCGCAATGCGGCCGGGGTGGTGCTCGAAGGCAACGCGGTCTTTGCCGGCTTTCCCGGCGGAAAGCTGGTGGCCGTCAGTGCCGTCAATGGCAGCCTGATGTGGGAAGGCGCGGTTGCCGTTCCACGCGGTGCCACCGAGCTCGAGCGGATCGCCGACATCACCAGTCTTCCGGTGCTGGGTACCCGTGCGGCTTGTGCCGTGGCCTACCAGGGGCGGATCGCCTGCTTTGATCTGGCCAATGGTTCCACCTTGTGGACGCGGGACATGTCCAGTTCCAGGGGGCTCGATCAGGATGGCCGCCAGGTCTTCGTCACCGACGAAAAGGGGGCGGTGCATGCCCTCGACCTGTCCACCGGTGCGAGCGCCTGGAAGCAGGATCAGCTGGCCGGTCGTGGTGTGGGACGTCCTCGGGTTGTCGGCGACTACGTCGTCGTGGGTGACGTCGAGGGCTATGTGCATATCCTTCGCAAGGATGATGGTGGCCTCGTCGGGCGGCAGCGCACGGATTCCAGCCCGATCCTTGCAGATATCCAGCGTACTGGCGGCGGAATCGTCGTGCAGACGCAGGACGGAAGTGTTTACGCCCTTGGCGTTCAATAACGGAGTCGCCGACGCGTGAAACCCACCCTGGTCCTGGTTGGACGCCCCAATGTGGGCAAATCGACCCTCTTCAATCGCCTCACCAAGACGCGTGATGCCCTGGTTGCCGATTTTCCCGGTCTGACCCGGGATCGTCGCTACGGCATGGGGCGGGCGCTCGAACGGGAATTCCTGGTGGTCGATACGGCGGGTTTCGACCCTGTCGCGAAGGATGGCATCGTTCATGAAATGGCCAAGCAGGCGGAGCAGGCCATTGCCGAAGCCGATGCGCTGGTCTTCATGGTCGATGCCCGTTCCGGGCTGACCCCCCACGACGAGCAGATCGCCAGCCGTCTGCGCCGTGCCGGTCGCCCAACCTTTCTGGTGGTGAACAAGGCCGAAGGCATGAACCGGGCGATGGTGTCGGCCGAGTTCCATGCCCTGGGGATTGGTGATCCGCTGTGCATTTCCTCTGCCCACGGTGACAACGTCAATTCCCTGATGGAATTGATCCTGGAGTCCTTCCCGGAGGATGAGGATGACGATATCCCCGATGAGAAAGGCCCTCGCGTGGCCATCGTCGGACGACCGAATGTGGGTAAGTCGACCCTCGTCAATACCCTGATCGGCGAGGAGCGGGTCATCGCCTTCGACATGCCCGGAACCACGCGGGACGCCATCGAGGTGCCCTTCGAGCGCAACGGCAGGCATTACACCCTCATCGATACCGCCGGCCTGCGCAAGCGCGGCAAGGTTTTCGAGGCGGTCGAAAAATTCTCGGTCATCAAGACCCTGCAGGCGGTCGAGCAGTGCAATGTCGTTGTCCTGGTTCTTGATGCCAGCCAGGAGATCTCCGATCAGGACGCCCACATCGGGGGCTTTGCGGTGGAAGCCGGCCGGGCGCTGGTCGTCGCCGTGAACAAATGGGACAGCGTGGACGACTATCGTCGTGAGCGCATCAAGGAAGATATTGCCCGCAAGCTGCCCTTCCTGGGTTTTGCACGCTTTCTTTACGTCTCGGCCTTGAAGGGTCAGGGCATTGTCCCCATGTTGAAGGCTGTGGACGGCGCCTATGAGGCGGCGATGACCAAGCTTTCTACGCCCAAGCTGACCCGTCTGCTTCTCGATACGATCGCCCGCCAGCAGCCACCGCGGCACGGCGGCTTCCGCCCCAAGATGCGCTATGCCCACCAGGGTGGGATGAACCCGCCGGTGATTGTCGTTCACGGCAGTGCGCTCGATCATGTGCCGCCGTCATATGTCCGGTTCCTGGAGCGGAGCTTCCAGGAGGCGTTCAAATTGCAGGGCACGCCATTGCGGATACAATTCAAGTCGTCCCACAATCCTTACGCCAACAAGGATTGAAGAACCGTTTTCCACACCATCGAGCGGCTTGCTGCCATTTTGTGGCAGTGCAGCAAAAGGCTCTATAATTATTCCAAACTAAAACCATAGAGGTTCTACCATGAGCAACAAGGGGCAACTCTTACAAGATCCGTTCCTCAACGCGTTGCGGCGCGAGCACGTGCCGGTTTCCATTTACCTCGTGAACGGCATCAAGTTGCAAGGTCAGGTCGAATCCTTCGACCAGTACGTTGTTCTGCTGAAGAACACGGTGACCCAAATGGTTTACAAGCACGCCATTTCGACCGTCGTCCCCGCTCGGCCGGTCAATATCCAGCAGGAACAGAACGAGGCAGCAAGCTGAGTCCCCTCCAAGGGCCGCTTGCCGGCTTCAGATCAAGGGGGCTGACGCGTGTTTGAGCGTCCCTCCGCGGGGAACCGCGCCGTTCTGGTGCAGGTCGATTTCGGGCAGGGTGGCATCGACGAGCGCCTTGCCGAAGTCGGCCTCCTGGCCAGCAGCGCGGGGGCCAGCGTGGTGGGTGTCGTCCAGGGCCGCCGCCAGGCGCCCGATCCGGCCCTTTACGTCGGTAAAGGCAAGGCCGAGGAGATTGGCCAGGTCGCCCAGATGAATGACGCGGACCTGGTCATCTTCAATCACGACATCACCGCCGCCCAGCAGCGCAATCTTGAACGCAAGCTCAATTGCCGGGTGGTGGACAGATCAGCCCTGATTCTCGACATCTTCGCCCTTCGGGCCAAGAGCCACGAGGGCAAGCTGCAGGTCGAGCTGGCCCAGCTGCAACACCTTTCCACCCGTCTGGTGAGAGGCTGGACCCACCTGGAGCGGCAAAAGGGGGGTATCGGCCTGCGCGGGCCGGGCGAGAAGCAGCTCGAGACTGACCGCCGGCTTTTGGGCGAGCGCGTCAAGATGCTGAAGGCCCGCCTCACCGTGCTCGAGCGTCAGCGCGCCGTGCGCAGGCGTTCCCGGGAGCGGCGGGACGTGCTCAGTGTGTCCCTGGTGGGATATACCAATGCGGGCAAATCGACGCTCTTCAATGCCTTGACCAAGGCCGGCGCCTACGCGGCCGATCAGCTGTTCGCCACGCTGGATACGACTTCCCGCCGTCTTTTTCTCGGTGAGGCCGGGAACATCGTCCTCTCCGATACGGTCGGATTCATTCGAGATCTGCCTCACTCCCTGGTCGCAGCCTTTCATGCGACGCTTGAGGAGACGGTGTCAGCCGATTTATTGCTGCATGTCGTCGACTCATCCAGTGACGACAGGGAAGGGCAGATTGCGGCTGTCAATGGCGTGCTCGAAGAGATCGGGGCCGGAATGCTCCCCCAGATTCAGGTCTGGAACAAGATCGATGCGAGCATGGCCAGTGCGGAAGTGCAGCAGGACGCTTGTGGTAACATCTCGCGCGTTTTGCTCAGCGCCAGGTCGGGCGAAGGGCTCGTATTGCTGCGTCAGGTCCTTGCTGATGTGGCGCTGAAACACAAGGCTTCGCTGGCAGCCATCTCGGAATCCCGGGACGAGTCATACTGACCCGTTCCAGTTACCCCACTTCCCGGAGCGGATACTTACCGTGATCTCAGGCATTCTCATGTCCCTCAATGATCCCAAATGGGGCAACCGTGGTGGCGGCGACAATCGCGGCGGCGGAGACAATCAGGGGCCCCCTGACCTAGAAGAGTTGTGGCGCGATTTCAATCGTCGCCTGTCAGGCATGTTCGGCCGCGAGCCCGGGCGCAGCGGTGGTTCGGGCGGAGGTGACGGTGGCAACCGTCTGCCCGAGTTCAATTTTCGCCAGTTTGGCGGCGGGATCGGGTTGATTGCAGCCTTTGGTGCCGTGGTCTGGCTGGCCAGTGGCTTCTACATCGTGGACGCAAGCCAGCGGGGTATCGTCCTGCAGTTCGGCCGTTTCCAGGAGGCGACCGAGCCGGGCCTGCGCTGGCGCCTGCCTTATCCCTTCCAGACCCACGAGCTGGTGAATCTGACCGGTGTGCGGACGGTGGAGATCGGTTATCGGGGCTCCGAGCGCAACAAGGTGCTCAAGGAAGCCCTGATGCTCACCGACGACGAGAACATTGTGAACATCCAGTTTGCGGTGCAGTACATCCTCAAGGATCCGCAGCATTACCTGTTCAACAACCGCGGTGCCGACGATTCTGTGATCCAGGCGGCGGAAACTGCCGTGCGCGAGATCGTGGGCAAGAGCAAGATGGACTTCGTTCTGTACGAAGGGCGCGAGCAGGTGGCTGCAAATGCCCAGAAGTTGACCCAGGAGATTCTTGATCGCTACGCGACGGGTATCCAGGTGAGCAAGGTGACGATGCAGAACGCCCAGCCTCCCGAGCAGGTCCAGGCGGCGTTCGATGATGCCGTGAAGGCCGGTCAGGATCGTGAACGCCAGAAGAACGAAGGCCAGGCTTACGCGAACGATGTCATTCCCCGCGCCAGGGGTGCGGCCTCGCGTCTGCTCGAGGAAGCCGATGCCTACAAGGGCAGGGTGGTGGCGCAGGCCGAGGGTGATGCGTCGCGCTTCAAGCAGATCCTGACGGAATACGCCAAGGCGCCGGAAGTGACCCGGCAGCGCATGTATATCGACACCATGCAGCAGGTTTTGTCCAGTACCTCGAAGATCATGGTAGATGCGAAGGGCAGTGGCAACCTGCTCTATCTCCCCCTCGACAAGCTGATGCAGGCCACGGCGGCTGCAGGTACCGCAGTGGCGGCCGATCCGGCCCAGACGGCCCGCCCGGCCACTGCGCCGGTGGTCGAGAGCACCATTACACCGCCGCGTGCGGATGCCCTGTCGGGTGAGGCCAGAACCCGGGAAGCCACACGCAATCGCGATCGGGGAGAACGTTGATGAGAGAGCGCCTGTCACTTTTTGTCGGCGTCGGGCTGTTCGTTGTCGCCGTGCTGTCCATGTCCCTGTTTACCGTGGATCAGCGTCAACATGCCCTGGTCTTCCAGTTGGGTGAGGTCAAGGAGCAGATCAGTGAGCCCGGTCTGCACATGAAGATCCCGCTGATCCAGAATGTGCGCTATTTCGACAGCCGCATCCTCACCCTCGATACGACGGAGCCCGAGCGCTTCATCACGTCCGAGAAGAAGAACGTGCTGGTGGATCTCTTCGTCAAATGGCGCATCGTCGATCCGAAGCTCTATTACATCTCCGTCGGTGGTGATGAGGCCCGGGCGAGGACGCGTCTCGAACAGACGGTGAATGCCGGTCTGCGTGAAGAGTTCGGCAAGCGGACCGTGCATGATGTTGTGTCCGGTGAGCGGAACAAGATCATGGACGACATGCGTGTGAAGGCCGATCTGGACTCCCGCAAGATCGGTGTCCAGATTGTCGATGTACGCCTCAAGCGGGTGGATCTGCCGGCGGAGGTCTCCGAGTCGGTGTATCGCCGCATGGAGGCCGAGCGCAAGCGGGTGGCCAACGAGTTGCGCTCCGAAGGGGGCGCAGAGGCCGAGAAGATCAAGGCAGATGCCGACAAGCAGCGCGAAGTGATCATTGCCGAGGCTTACCGGACTGCCCAGATGGTCAAGGGTGAAGGGGATGCCAAGGCCTCGGCCATCTATGCCCAGGCCTTTGGTCAAAGCCCCGAGTTCTACGCGTTCTACCGCAGTCTTGAGGCCTACCGCAGCAGCTTCAAGAGCAAGTCTGACGTGATGGTCGTCGAGCCGAACTCCGAGTTCTTCAAGTACCTGAAAGGCTCCGGCAGTCGCTCCGGTGGTTCTGATTCGGGCAAGAGCGGGAAGTAATGGGGCGTACCCTGATCATCGCTTTTGCACTGATGCTGGTGCTGGAAGGCATTATTCCTTTTGTTGCTCCCGCCACGTGGCGGGAGACTTTTGCCCGCCTTATCCGTCTGGCGGACGGGCAAATCCGTTTTGTCGGTCTGGGTTCGATGGTTCTCGGCCTCGCCATTCTGATTGTCTTTTCCTGAGGCGCTCTACCCATGTTGCGTTGGGTTCTACCCGAATATATCCAGGACGCCCTGCCCGCAGAGGCTGCCAAGCTGGAAGATCTGCGTCGCCGGCTGCTCGATGCCTTTCGTTTGAACGGCTATCAGCTGGTCGCGCCCCCGCTGCTTGAATATCTCGAGTCCTTGCTGACGGGGGCCGGCCAGGATCTTCAGCTGAAGACCCTCAAGCTCGTGGATCAGCTGTCGGGCCGTACCATGGGGGTGCGGGCTGACATCACAACCCAGGTTGCCCGCATCGACGCCCATCTGCTCAACCGCAAGGGCGTGACCCGCCTGTGCTACTGCGGCACCGTTGCCCATGCCGTTCCGTCGTCGCTGACGGCGACCCGTGAGCCGCTCCAGTTGGGGGCCGAGCTGTATGGCCACGCCGGGCTTGAAGCCGACGCGGAGGTTATTCGCCTGCTGGCCGATACGCTGAGCATCGCCGGAGTCGGTACGTCCCGGATCGATCTCGGCCACGTGGGGCTGTTCAGGGCCTTGTCCCGCAAGGCGGGCCTGGCTGCTGATCGCGAGGAAGCGCTGTTCGACTGCCTGCAGGCAAAGGACATCCCCGGCCTGCATGAGTTGCTGGGCGACGTGGCCGCCGATGTGCGCACCGGGCTATTGGCCTTGCCCACGCTTTATGGCGCCGCCGACGTACTGGGCAAGGCGCGTGCCCTGCTACCGGACGATGAAGAGATCCGTGCCGCTCTCGATGACCTGGAGCAGTTGGCCACACGTCTGGCTGACCTGCCCATCAGCTTCGATCTGGCGGATCTGCGTGGCTACCATTACCACAGCGGCGTGGTGTTCGCGGCCTACGGAGGCCGTTCTCCCGTGGCACTGGCGCTCGGGGGGCGTTACGACAGCGTTGGTCGTGCCTTTGGTCGCGGCCGTCCGGCCACCGGGTTCAGCCTCGATCTGAGGGAGCTGGCGGCGCAGGTGGCCGATCCGTCGTTGCCCGGTGCCGTCCTGGCATCCGGTGCGGGGCAGGCAGGTTTTGACGAGGCGGTAGCCCGCCTGCGTCAAGCAGGAGAGAATGTAGTCGTTGAATTGCCCGGCCATGATGGCACGTGGCGTGAGGCCGGTTGTGACCGGCGTCTAATTCTGCGGGGCGGTGCCTGGCAGGTTGAACCGCTTCAGGGAGAGTAGGAAAAATGGCAAAGAACGTAGTGGTGGTCGGTACCCAGTGGGGCGACGAAGGCAAGGGCAAGATCGTCGACTGGTTGACCGATCAGGCTCAAGGGGTGGTGCGTTTTCAGGGGGGCCACAATGCGGGTCATACCCTCGTGGTCGGCACCACCGAGTACAAGTTGAATCTCGTGCCTTCCGGCATCGTCCGGGAGGGGGTGCAGTGTTACATCGGCAACGGCGTGGTGCTGGACATCCATCATCTGCTGGAGGAAGTCCGCGGGCTGGAGGCTGGTGGCATCAAGGTTCGCGAGCGCCTGCGGATCAGCCCGGGCTGTCCGGTCATCCTTGGCTACCATTCAGCACTTGATCGTGCGCGGGAAGCCAAGAAGAGCGCCGGTGAGAAGATCGGTACAACCGGCAAGGGCATTGGCCCGACCTACGAAGACAAGGTGTCCCGTCGTGCCCTGCGGGTCTACGATCTGTTCGATCCGAAGCGTTTTGCCGAAAAGCTGGCCGAAGTGCTCGACTATCACAACTTCGTGCTCACCCAGTATCTGGGGGCCGAGCCCGTCGAGTTTCAGGCTGTGTTCGATCAGGCGATGGCCGATGCGGAAGAGATCCGGCCGATGGTGACTGACGTGTCCGCAGATCTGTACGCCATCAACAAGGCGGGCGGAAATCTGCTGTTCGAAGGTGCCCAGGGCACCCTGCTGGACATCGATCATGGTACCTATCCCTTCGTCACCTCGAGCAACTGTGTGGCCGGTCAGGCTGCGGCAGGCTCCGGCGTCGGCCCGGGCCGGCTGCACTATGTGCTGGGTATCACCAAGGCTTACTGTACCCGCGTCGGTGGCGGTCCTTTCCCCACCGAGCTGGATTTTGAGACCCCGGACACGCCGGGTTACCAGATGTCCACCGTCGGCCGGGAGTTCGGCACCGTTACCGGTCGCAAGCGCCGCTGCGGGTGGCTCGATCTGGCTGCGCTGAAGCGCTCGATCATCATCAACGGGGTGTCCGGCCTGTGCATCACCAAGCTGGACGTTCTCGATGGCCTTACCGAGCTCAAGCTGTGCACGGGCTACATGCTCGATGGCAAGCGTATCGATCTGCTGCCGATGGGAGCCGAAGAGGTGGTGCGTTGTGAGCCCATCCTCGAGACCATGCCTGGCTGGAGCGGGACTACCTTTGGTGCGCGCACCTGGGATGCGCTGCCGCCGGAAGCCCGGGCCTATCTGCATCGGATCGAGGAGATCTGCGAGATCTCCATTGATGTGGTGTCCACCGGGCCGGAGCGTGACGAAACCATTCTGAAGCGCCATCCTTTCGGCGCCTGAGTCTAGTTTCTGTCGAAGCCCCGGGTGCAGGCGGACATCACGCCGGCATCCGGGGCTTTGTGCTTTTCTACGACAGAACTGCCGAAGGGGCGAAGCAGAGGGATTGCCGCTGACGTGGAACAAGCGGCAGGAAAAACAAAAAGGCCGGTCAAATGACCGGCCTTTCCGATGTGTCTTGGTGCCCAGAAGAGGACTCGAACCTCCACGCCTCGCGGCACTAGTACCTGAAACTAGCGCGTCTACCAATTTCGCCATCTGGGCAACGAAGGCGCCATTATAGATGCTATTCGCTAGATGGCAAGAGATATTTTAAGAAGATGGTTTTGAGGCCAGAATTGCCGGGAGCTGAAAAACAAAATGGCCGGTCGTGAGTGACCGGCCATTCTGATGTGTCTTGGTGCCCAGAAGAGGACTCGAACCTCCACGCCTCGCGGCACTAGTACCTGAAACTAGCGCGTCTACCA
>NZ_JAKLLN010000007.1:0-143257 GCF_023150065.1 Zoogloea sp. | reverse complement strand
CAGAGAGGACTCGAACCTCCACGCCTCGCGGCACTAGTACCTGAAACTAGCGCGTCTACCAATTTCGCCATCTGGGCAACGAGCTCAAAATTATAGAGTAGAAATTATCCGTGTCAATATCAAAAGCCAAAAACACTAAAAAACTTAGCAAGCTGCGTCGCAGCGATCCTTTCTTTGAGCGGGAGTCCCAGAAGTACGATTTTCCGCTGCCGAGCCGGGAATTCATCATTCAGACGCTGGCCGAGCATGGCGTCCCTCTACTGTTTGCTGATCTCGCGACCGCCCTGGACATCCAGGCGGTGGAGATGGAGTTCTTTGAACGTCGCATGTTTGCAATGCAGCGTGACGGCCAGGTCATGCGCAACCGGGGTGGTGCCTATCTGTTGCCCGCCAAGGCGGATCTCATCCGCGGTACGGTGCAGGGGCACCCCGAGGGTTACGGCTTTGTGGTGACAGACGAGGAGGGGGCTGATGTTTTCCTCGGGCCCAACGAGATGCGCGAGGTGCTTCACGGTGATCGGGTGATGGTGCGTATTGCGGGCCTCGATCGACGCGGCAGGCCGGAAGGCAAGATCGTCGAGGTGCTGGAGCGTGCCAACACCCGGGTGGTCGGCCGGGTGCTGGTGGAGAACGGGGTGACCCTGGTTGTCCCCGAGAATCGCCGCATCTCCCAGGAGATCCTGCTCGCCCCGGGCGCCAAATCCAAGGCCGTGGCGGGGCAGGTGGTGGTGGTGGAACTGGTCGAACAGCCGACCCGCTATGCACAGCCGATCGGCAAGGTTGTTGAAGTGCTCGGAAACTATGCCGATCCCGGCATGGAGATCGAGATCGCCCTGCGCAAACACGAGTTGCCGTTCGAGTTCGGCAAGGCTGCGAAGGAGCAGACCCGACGCCTGCCTGACAAGGTTCGCAAGATGGACTGGAAGGGCAGGGAAGATCTCACCGCGCTTCCGCTGGTGACCATCGATGGTGAAACGGCCAGGGATTTCGACGATGCCGTGTATTGCGAGCGCCAGGGGCGGGGCTTCCGGCTCGTCGTGGCCATCGCTGATGTCTCCCATTATGTGACCGTCGGTTCGGCGCTGGATGGCGAGGCCTACGATCGGGGCAATTCGGTTTACTTCCCGCGCCGGGTCATTCCGATGCTGCCGGAGAAGCTCTCCAACGGGCTGTGTTCCCTGAATCCGCAGGTCGAGCGCCTGTGCATGGTGTGTGACATGGCGATCTCCCAGACCGGGGTGATCAAGCAGTACCGCTTCTATCCGGCGGTGATGTTCTCGAAGGCACGCCTGACCTACAACCAGGTTGCGGCAGCGCTGTATGAAAACGATCCGGCTGCCCTTGAAGTCGTGGGCGGCCTGCTCCCCCACTTGCAGAACCTGGACAAGCTCTTCCGGGTGCTGCTGAAGGCCCGGGCAAAACGGGGGGCGATCGATTTCGAGACCCAGGAAACCCGGATGGTGTTCGACGACAACGGGAAAATCGAGAAGATCATTCCGGAGAGCCGCAACGACGCCCATCGCCTGATCGAGGAATGCATGCTGGCTGCCAATGTGTGTGCCTCCGAGTTCCTGCAGAGTCAGGAGCATCCGGCGCTGTACCGGGTGCACGAAGGTCCGACCCCCGAAAAGCTCGCCAAGCTGCGGGACTTCCTCGGCGAGTTCGGCCTGCAGTTGGGCGGCGGCGAGGAGCCGAAGGCAGGTGATTACGCCCGCTTGCTGGAGAGCATCAAGGAGCGCCCTGATCTGCAACTCCTTCAGACGGTGATGCTGCGCTCCCTGCGCCAGGCAGTGTATAGCCCCGACAACGTCGGGCACTTCGGCCTTGCCTATGAGGCCTATACCCACTTCACGTCACCCATCCGGCGCTACCCCGATCTGTTGGTTCATCGTGCCATCAAGGCGGCGCTGCTGGGGCAGCAATACGTGCCGGCGCAGGAGAACGGCGACTGGGACGCGATCGGGATGCATTGTTCGATGACCGAACGTCGCGCCGACGAAGCCGACCGGGATGTGGAGAACTGGCTCAAGTGCTACTACATGCAGGACCGGATCGGTGAGGAGTTTGAGGGCAGCGTGTCGGCGGTGGTGCCCTTCGGGCTTTTCGTGGCGCTTCACGATGTCTTCGTGGAGGGGCTCGTGCATATCTCCGATCTGGGGAGCGACTATTTCCACTTCGACGATGCCCAGCACGCCTTGGTGGGGGAGCGCAGCGGCCAGCGCTACCGCTTGTCCGATCAGGTGCGGGTGCAACTGGTGCGGGTCAATATGGAGGCCAGCAAGATCGACTTTCGCCTCCTGCAGGGGCCGGAGCGTGTCACGGAGCGGGTGGGGAAGACGGCGCGCACCAAGGCGGCGCGCGTCGCATCCGAGCCGGCTCCCGTTGCAGTGGCCGCTGCCTCGACGGGGCGCCGTCGTTCTGCTTCCCCAAGCCAGCCCGAAGTGCCTCTCGAGGCGGTAGAATCGGCGCCCGCGCCAAAGGCTGTGAAAGCAAAGACCAAGGCCGCAGCCAAGGCCAAAACCGCGAAGCCGCGCAAGAGCGCAGCGGACAGCACAAAGAAGAAAGCCAAGTCTCGTGTCTGACAACACCAGTTCCCGTCTCATCTACGGTTTTCATGCCGTTCTCGCCAAGCTTCGTCAGGATCCTGAGGGCATTTTCGAGATCTTCACCGACGCCCAGCGCAATGATGCCCGCGCCAGGGATCTGCTTCGTCATGCAGAGCAGATCGGAGCCCGCGTCATTCCATCCGAAGGTGAACGCCTTGACCGCATGGTCGGGACCCGCCGCCATCAGGGGGTTGTTGCCCGGGTGGACGGCCGTCGCAAGGAGCTGAAGCTGCCCGATGTGCTGGACGGCCTGACTGAGCCAGCCTTGTTGCTGGTGCTGGATGGCATCCAGGATCCGCATAACCTGGGGGCCTGTCTGCGGGTGGCCGATGCGGCAGGTGCCCATGCGGTCATTGCGCCGAAGGACAAGGCCGTTGGCCTGAACGCCACGGCCATCAAGGTGGCGAGTGGCGCGGCGGATACGGTTCCCTACATCACGGTAACCAATCTCGCCCGGGCCTTGCGTGAAATGCAGGAGGCTGGCGTGTGGATCCTGGGGGCGGCCGGGGAGGCGGAAAAATCCATCTATACGGTGGACCAGAAGGGGCCGATTGCCTGGGTGCTGGGTGCCGAGGGGGATGGCCTGCGTCGTCTGACCCGCGAGACTTGTGATGAGCTGATCAGCATTCCCATGTACGGCACCGTCGAAAGCCTCAACGTGTCGGTCGCCAGCGGTCTTTGCCTTTTCGAGGCGCGTCGCCAGCGGGGCGGCTGAGATTCATTACCTATGAAGTCCGCCTGACCTGATACGGATTGTGTGTCGTGGGGTGCCCGGCAGCCATTTACTGGCCATGCCGGGCTTTTTGTGCGTGAACTGGCTGCCTCGTGTGCTTCAATCGACCCGGTTGAGCTTGTCCATGTACTGCTTCGTGAACACCCGGTCCGGAAGATCCTTGGCGGCCATCTGCGAGTAGCGCAGCACTGACACTTCGCCCTTCTTGAGGGCATCTTCCATCACCAGCTGGGTGGGGCGGATACGCCCCCCCAGATTCTGGAACTTCTCGTAACGGGTCACCTTGAGCAGACGGTCGGAGAGGGAGTAGAACTCGGCCCGATGGGGCCAGTTGTTCGATTGCCTGACCCAGTAGATAACCTTGGCATAGGTCACGCCGCGGTCCACCGCGGTGAGCTCCAGCACATACATCTTCTCTCCGTCGATCGTCTCGGTACGGAGGATCTTGGGTTCGTAGTCGCCGGAGAAGTTGGCGCGCGCCAGGTCACCGTTGGCCACTTGGCCGGTCAGGCGCTGGGCCAGCGACAGGCGCACCGGCTGGGAAATGTTCGGCATGAAGACCCACAGGTCGCGGCCCCGCATGAGCATGGCCTGTCCACGGTCGGTGGCCGGTTCGAGGGTTTGCACGATGGTGTTCTCGTTGCCCTTGGAGAGAATCCGGTACTTTCTTTCTTCCATGGGCTCACCGGGGATGGTCGACTCGATATTGATCTGTACCTGGAAGCCGTCACGGGGAAAGCGCACTTCATCGGAGCGGGCAACCACGTTGCGGGCCGTCTCCACGTCATCGGCAAGGGCGAAGGCCGACAGTCCGATGGCGGCCACTGTCATGAGCGTCCTGCAGCTGTCGCGCAAGCCGGGCAAGTAAAAGTTGAAGCTCATGGTGTTATCCTTAGGAAGCAAACAACATAGTTCAGTGCACAAATGCCGATCATCCGTGTTGACGATTTAAGCAAGACTTATCTTCTTGGCGACCAGGAGGTTACCGCGCTGGAAGGGGTGTCACTGACCGTTGAAGAGGGTGTTTTCATGGCCATCGCCGGGCCGTCCGGAAGTGGAAAGTCAACGCTGCTCAATATCATGGGGTGCATTGATACGCCAAGCAAGGGGCGTGTTGAAATCGAAGGAAAGGATCTGTCGGGCCAGACGCCGGATGATCTCGCTGATGTGCGGGCGAGAACCATCGGCTTCATTTTTCAGACCTTTAATCTGCTGCCCGTCCTGTCTGCCTTCGAGAATGTCGAATACCCGCTTCTGCAGATGCCGGAGCTGTCCGCCCAGGAGCGCAAGGAGCGGGTGAGTCATTACCTCTCCAAGGTCGGGCTGACCAAGTATGCGCATCACCGTCCGAATCAACTGTCGGGTGGGCAGCGCCAGCGCGTGGCCATCGCCCGTGCGCTGGTGACCCACTCCCGCGTGGTGCTGGCCGACGAGCCGACTGCCAACCTGGATCGCCGTACGGGGGAGAGCATCCTCAACCTCATGCGGGACATCAACCAGAACGACGGGACGACATTCGTGTTTTCCACCCATGACAAGCGGGTCATGAACCGGGCGGATCGCCTGGTCAGGATGGAAGACGGTCAGATCACCGCCCTCGGCCTGAAGCGCGATGGCGCCTGGAAGTTCGTTCAGGATCGACGCAAGCCGGATGACGATCCCGACATCTGATCGCAATCCAAAGTAAGAGGAATAGATGAATCTTTTCAGCTCAAAGCCCACTGTAATCGCCCTGACCCTGGCGATGCTGGCCTTAGGGGGGCCGGCCGCTGCTGCCGACGACGATCTCGACCTTGAGCTCGACGAGGGTGGAAAGACCAAGACAGGGGGCATCCTCCAGTTTGATCTGGCGAGAACCTATGCTGACAAGGCCCACTGGTCGATGGCCCGGTCCCGGGCGGAGTTGAGTGCTCAGGGCGGAGGGTCCGGTTTCAAGTGGAAGATCTCCGGGCGTGCCGATGCAGATGCGGTTTTTGCCATTGATTCGGGCTTTTACCCCGATGCCGTGCGTCGGGATCAGCAGTACCAGTTTGATCTGCGCGAGACCTATGTGGATTTCTCCGCCGGCGAAGTGGACATCCGGCTCGGCCGGCAACATATCGTGTGGGGCGAGATGGTCGGCCTGTTCTTTGCTGACGTGGTCTCCGCCAGGGATCTGCGCTCGTTCTACCTGCCGGACTTCGAGCAGTTGCGCATTCCCCAGTGGGCTGCTCGTGCCGAGTACTACTTTGGCGAGACCCACGCCGAACTGGTGTGGATTCCCTCGCCCAGTTACGACAGGATCGGCAAGCCCGGGGCCGAGTTCTATCCGCTGCCCCGGGGGGCCAACGTGCGTGGCGAGGTCAAGCCGGATGCGTCCCTGGGCAATACCAACTGGGGGGGGCGCCTGTCCCGCCTGATCGGTGGCTGGGATGTATCCGGGTTCTATTACCGCAGCCTCGATGTGGCCCAGACTTTCTACGTCGTTGGCGTGAACGAATTCCAGCCGCGCCATGATCGGATCACCCAGATCGGCGCAACGATGGCCAAGGATTTCGGGGAGTTCGTGCTCAAGGGTGAGGCCGTGCATACGCGAGGGCGACAGTTCCTGTCGGATGATCCGACGGCCCCCAATGGGCTCGTGCGTCAGGACACCATTGATTACGTCATCGGGGTCGATGTGCCGGCGTTCAATGATGGCCGCATCAACGTGCAGTATTTTGCCCGTCGCGCGGCCAACCATGATCCGTCCATCGGCGCGGATCGTACCGAGGGCGGGGCCAGCATCCTGCTGAATACCCGTATCACGCAGGCCTGGGAGACCGAGGCCCTGCTGGTTTCCATGCTCAACCGCACCGACTACATGTTCAGACCGAAGGTGAAGTGGTCTGCTGCCAAGAACCTCCGGGTTACTTTCGGTGTGGATGTCTTTGGTGGCAAGCCCACCGGTCTGTTTGGTCGCTATGACGATCGTGATCGGGTTTATACCGAGGCACGCTGGTCTTTCTAGTTGTCAGGTCGTCCCGTTCTGGGCCGCAATATGACGATTTCGGGTGTTTTTGGGGATTTTCTCCAAGCCCGAATCGTCAAGGCGTGTGCCCATTGCGGGGGGGCGTGACGTTTTTCTCCGGAGTCGCGTCCGGGCTGCCGTAATATCCGCTTGTTATCATCAGAAGGCTGCAGACGGGCCTAATTGAGGGGAAGATTTATATGAAACGATTATTGACGATAGGCGCACTAGCCTGCCTTGCCGCTGGGCTGACAGGTTGTGCGACGCCTTATCCCGCCGCTCCGGCTGCTGCCGCGAACGCTGAGTACAATTATCTGATCGGGCCGGGTGATTCCGTCAATATCGTTGTGTGGCGAAATCCCGAATTGTCAATGATGGTTCCGGTGCGCCCCGACGGCAAGATCACCACGCCGCTGGTTGAAGACCTGCCGGCTGCCGGGCGTGATGCGTCGACGCTGGCCCGCGAAATCGAGAAGGCGCTGGCCAAGTACATCCGTGATCCGGTCGTGACCGTGATCGTCAGCAACTTTGTCGGTCCTTATTCCGAGCAGGTTCGCGTGGTGGGCGAGGCCGCCAAGCCGATGACCCTGCCGTTCAAGCAGAAGATGACGATGCTTGACCTGATGATCGCCGTGGGCGGCATTACCGATTTTGCTGATGGCAACAGGGCGGTGCTGCTGCGCACCTCCGAGAACGGCAAGCAGTACTCCGTCCGTCTCCGTGATCTCATCAAGCGTGGTGACGTTTCCGCAAACGTCGAGCTCAAGCCGGGCGATGTGCTGATCATTCCTCAAAGCTGGTTCTGACCCATTCTTCTTGATCTCCTCCCCGGGTTGTTCCGGGGAGTCGCCTTCGGAATCTCCCAATGGAAGACATACTAAGACAGCTGTCGGTGATACTCCGCGGCATGTGGCTCTATCGCTGGTGGGGCTTGGCTGCTGCGTGGATCGTCGGCCCGATCGCTGCGGCGACGGTTTACCTGCTGCCTGACCGCTATGAGTCTTCGGCCCGGGTGTATGTGGATACCCAGTCGATTCTCAAGCCGCTGATGTCCGGGCTCGCCGTGCAGCCCAACGTGGATCAGCAGATCAATATTCTCAGCCGTACGCTGATCAGCCGTCCCAACGTGGAGAAGCTGATCCGCATGGCCGACCTGGACCTGACGGTCAAGACCAAGGAAGAGCGGGAAGCGCTCATTGCCAGCGTTACGAAAGCGCTGGAGATCCGTGTCGCAGGTCGGGACAACCTCTACACCCTCGCTTACACCGATACGGACGCCGAACGCGCCAAGCGCGTCGTTCAGTCGATGGTATCCATGTTTGTCGAGTCTGGTCTTGGCGACAAGCGCAAGGATTCGGACACGGCACGCAAGTTCATTGAAGAGCAGATCAAGGCCTACGAGCAAAAGCTCGAAGAGGCTGAGAACCGTCTCAAGGAATACAAGCTGCGCAATCTCTCGACGGTCGGTAGTGGTGGTCGAGATTACTTCTCCAAGATGAATGAAGCGGGTGAGCAGCTGAATCAGGCTCGCCTTGCCTTGCGCGAGGCAGAGAACTCGCGGGATGCCCTCAAGCGTCAGATCGTTGGCGAGGAGCCGGTCCTGCTCCCTGACAATGTGAGCAGCGCCGCGCTGGCTGCGGTTTCTGTCCCGGAGCTGGATGGTCGTATCGAGGCGCTGAAGAAGACGCTGGATGGACTGCTGCAGCGTTACACCGACCAGCACCCCGATGTGGTCGGCGCCCGCAAGACCATCGAGCTGCTCGAGGCCCAGAAGATCAAGGAGATCCAGTCGCGCCAGAAGACTGCGCCGACCGGCATGTCGAGTTCGGCCAGCGCCAACCCGGTGTATCAACAACTCAAGATGTCCCTGGCCGAGGCGGAGGCCAACGTGGCCTCGTTGCGTGCCCGGGTTTCCGAGTATGAGAACCGGGTCCAGTCCCTGTCCGCGGCCTCCCGCATGCTGCCCCAGATCGAGGCGGAGTACACCCAGCTCAACCGGGACTACGACGTCAACAAGCGTAACTACGATCAGCTCGTGGCCCGTCGTGAGTCGGCCACCATGGCCGTCGAGATGGGAGCGACTTCGGGTGTGGCGGACTTCCGCCTGATCGATCCGCCCACGGTGCCGAACAAGCCGGCAGCACCGAACCGGCTGCTTCTGATGCCTGCCGCAGGGCTTGCCGCCCTGCTGATGGGTGCGGCTGTCAGCTTCCTGATCAGTCAGATCCGTCCCACGTTCTCGGACACCAACGTCCTGCGTGACGTGACCGGCCTGGCTGTGCTAGGTGCGGTCAGCATGATTTCCGATCCGGATCGTGCGCGCAACCTGCGGCGTGGAAAGATCGCGTTTCTTGGCGGGGTGGGAGCCCTGGTGGGTTTGTTTGGCGCTATGACCGTCTGGCTGATGCTGGCCAGAATGGCTTGAGGGGCGAATATGAGCATTATTGAAAAAGCCGTCGAGCGGCTCGAGCAACTCCAGCGCGCCGCTGGTAATGACGATGCCGCCGCACGCCAGGAGCCCGTTGTTCCCGAGGCCGCCGCCGCAATCCAGCCTGCGCCCGTCGCCGCTGCCGTCGCGCAGCCCGAAGTGAAGGCGCCGGCTGCTGCGGCTCCGGCGGCGCCCCGGGTGCACAATCCCGACCGGTTCGTCGATATCGATCTTGATCGTCTCCACTCCATCGGTATCGTCACCCCCAATGCGCCGCGTTCGCTGATCGGCGACGAGTTCCGCATCGTCAAGCGTCCGCTGCTGCGCAATGTGCAGGGCAAGGGGGCTGCAGAAGTCAAGAACGCCAACCTCATCATGGTCACGAGCTCCCTGCCCGGCGAAGGCAAGAGCTTCAGCTCCATCAATCTGGCCATCAGCATGGCCATGGAGCTGGATCACACGGTGCTGCTGATCGACGCCGACGTCTCCCGTCCGTCCGTGCTCAACATCCTCGGCCTGCCGCCGCGGAAGGGCCTGATGGACGTGCTCACCTCGAACGACATGCAGCTGGGCGATGTGCTCCTGAAGACCAATATCGAGAAGCTCAGCCTGCTGCCGGCGGGGACGCCGCACCCGCGGGCCACCGAGCTGCTGGCCAGTGACGCCATGAACCACCTGCTGGCCGAACTTGCCGATCGTTACTCCGACCGGATCATCGTGTTTGATTCGCCGCCGCTTCTGGTGACGACCGAATCCCGCGTGCTGGCTACGCACATGGGGCAGATCGTGATGGTCGTCGAATCGAATCGCACCACCCAGGCTGCGGTCAAGCAGGCCCTCGCGACCATCGACTCCTGCCCGGTCAGGCTGATGCTCCTCAACAAGGCCCAGCAGACCAGTGGTGGCTCCTACGGCTATGGCTACGGCTACGGCTATGGTTACGGCTACGGTCAAGGACCGAGGGAGGGCGCGTGAAGCTCCGTCGTCACCTCCGGCATCATGGCTCCCTGCCGAGTCTGTGCTTCGCTGCACTGTCTGCTGCGTTCGCCACCCCGGCCTTTGCCGAGGCCCAGGCACCGATCTTCCAGACCGCGGTCAATGTGTCGGAAACCATCACCGACAACGTCCAGCTGCGCAATGGTCCGGATGCCAAAGGCGACTGGATCACCATGATCAGCCCGAACGTGACCGCGCGGTCCAACGGCGGGCGGGTCTCGGGAAACCTGCAGGCAGCGTTCAATGCATCCCTGTACGGTCGGGATTCGGACCTCAGCCGTGGCTTCCTGACCCTGCGCGGTGACGGCAAGGTGACGGCCTGGGAGAACCTGGCTTTTGTCGATCTCAGGGCTTCGGTAAGCCAGGAGGCGCTGTCCAGCCTTGGCGTCCAGTCCGGCGACAACCTGACCGGGCGCGGCAACCAGACGAGCGTCCGCAACATCGTCGTCAGTCCGTACCTGATCGGGCGTTTCGCGTCCACCGGGAAGGCCGAAGTGCGCTATTCGCTCGCTGATACGGATACATCGTCGACGGTGATGCAGAAGATGCAGACGCATACCCTGTCGGCCAACCTCACCGACCCGAACGCGTTCGGCAAGGCGGGCTGGTCTCTGGCCTTCTCCGACAGCATCATCCAGTACTCCGACCGGCGTGATCTGAACAACAGCTCGCTTCGCGGCAGTGCCCTGTTCCAGTTCAATCCACAGGTACAGATGCGCCTCATCGCAGGCTCGGAGTCCAATAACTTTCGTACCGTGGACGACAAGCGCTCGACCATCACCGGCGTCGGTCTGGACTGGGTCGCGAGCCCCCAGACCAAGTTCTCCGGTTTGTGGGAGGACCGTTTCTTCGGCCCCGGCTACCTGATGAGTGCCAGCCACCAGAGTGGCCGCTACGTGATTTCGGCGCGCTATTCGAAGGACGCGAGCAATACCAGCCAGTCCCTCAACTCGGTGGCACAGTTCGATACATACGGCCTGCTGATGTCGATGACGGCCGCACGCTTCCCGGATTTTGCCGAGCGGGACGCCTTTGTTCGTGCCTACATTGCCGACCGGGGCCTGCCGGCACGTCTGGGAACCAGCCAGGCAGTGCTGTCGAGCGGAGTCTTCCTTGATCGACGCATCAACCTGGACATGATGGTGACCAGCCCGAGAAACACGCTCCAGTTCACCGTGTATCGGTCGGAGCGTTCGGCCCTGACCACCCAGGACTTTTCGCTCGGACCGGATTTCTCCTCCAACACCCGTATCAAGGATACGAGTGGCACGGTGAGTCTTACCCATCAGATGACCCCGATCACCTCGGCCACCGTGGGCCTGACGCTGATGCGCAGTCAGCAGGAGGGCTCGACCACCGGTGTCGATCTGAGCAATCGCACCCGTCGCGTTACGGCCGGCGTCATGACCCAGTTCTCCCCCAAGACAAACGGCTCCCTGATGATTCGCAACAGTGAGGGCAAGGGGACTACGTCCTATACCGAGAACGCCGTCATCGGCTCGGTTTCCATCCGGTTCTGAGAGCACTCATGTACGAAGCTTATTTCGGTCTGCGAGGCAAACCCTTTCAGTTGAATCCGGACCCCTCCTTTTTCTATGGCAGTCGTGGTCATCGCCGGGCGATGGCCTATCTCGAGTATGGACTGCACCAGAACGAAGGTTTCATCGTTGTGACCGGCGAGGTGGGGGCGGGCAAGACACTGCTGGTACGCAGCCTCCTCGAAAAGCTTGACCCCGGCAAGATCGTCGCGGCCAATCTGGTCAGTACCCAGATTGATGCGGACGACATCCTGCGGCTGGTTGCCGCCGCTTTCGGCATCCCCAGCAAGCATCTCGCCAAGAGTGACCTGCTGCTGGCGATCGAGGCCTTCCTCGTGTCCACCACGGCGGCCGGCAAGCGCGCCCTGTTGATCGTCGACGAAGCCCAGAACCTGACGCAGCGCGCGGTCGAGGAACTGCGCATGCTTTCCAACTTCCAGCTTGAAGACCACGCCCTGCTGCAGAGCTTCCTGGTCGGACAGCCCGAGTTTCGTACCATCATGCAGAGCCCGGAGATGGTGCAACTGCGCCAGCGGGTCATCGCGTCCTATCACCTCGGTCCCCTGGATGTCACCGAAACCCAGGCTTACGTGGAACACCGGCTCGGATGTGTTGGCTGGAAAGGCAACCCGGCTTTCGATGTCGAGGCCATGAAGGCCATCTTCAATCACAGCCAGGGCATCCCCCGCCGCATCAATGCCCTGTGTGACCGCATCATGCTGGCCGCCTTTCTGGGGGATCAGCGCCGGATCGGTGCCGAGCTGGTCGAGCAGGTTGCCGCGGAGATGAGTGAGGAGCAGGTGGTGCCGGCTGCACTCCAGAGCGCTTCGCCCTCTCAGAGTGCAGCGCCCCAGGCTCAGTCGGCAGCCATCGACATTCAGCGTCTCCTGGCCAACCCGGAGGCCGCCCGGACCCTCGCCGGCGTGGGGCCTGGCTATGACACAGCGCGCTTCGAGGAGCGCCTGGCCCTGCTCGAACGGACCTTGTCGACCACCCTGAATGCCCTCAGCCAGCTCATCGGCTCCGCGCAGCAGCCCGCAGCAGGAGAAGGTAAAGAGGCGGTGACCAAATGACCGTATCGCATTCCGACCGGGGAGGGGTGACAAACGCCCTGACCATTGACGTGGAAGACTATTTCCAGGTCTCGGCCCTGGCGTCCCACTTCCCGAAGGATGTCTGGAACAGCACGCCCTGCCGGGTTGAGCGCAACGTCGAACGTATCCTCGAGATGCTCGCCCAGAGCGGCGCCCGTGGAACCTTCTTCACGCTGGGATGGATCGCTGAACGCTATCCCGAGCTGGTCCGGCAGATTGTGGCCGGTGGGCACGAGCTCGCCAGTCATGGCTATGCGCACGAGCGGGCCAGCGATCAGTCGCCGGAGGCCTTTCTGGCCGATATCCGGCTTGCCAAGGTCGTGCTGGAGGACATCGGCGGCTGCGAGGTGCGGGGCTATCGGGCGCCGAGTTTCTCGGTCGGTCTGTCCAACCCCTGGGCCCACGGCTGCATCGAAGAGGCCGGTTACGCCTACAGTTCCAGCGTATATCCGGTAAAGCACGACCACTACGGTGTTCCCGATGCCCCGCGCTTCCCGTACGCAGTGGGCTCGGGTCTCGTTGAAATTCCCATCACCACGGTGCGGCGTTTTGGTCGCAACTGGCCGGTGGGCGGCGGTGGCTACTTCCGCCTCCTGCCTTACCCGGTGTCGGCGTGGGGTATTCGCAAGGTCAATCAGGAAGATCGCAAGCCTGCAATCTTCTACTTCCATCCTTGGGAGATTGATCCCGGGCAACCCGTGGTGCATGAGGCATCAGCCAAGGCGCGCTTCAGGCATTACGTCAATCTCGCTCAAACCGAGGCCCGTCTTCAGCGTCTTCTTCAGGATTTCTCCTGGGGTCGGATGGACGAAGTGTTCCTGTCCGCAGGAAGTCAGTCAGTTTAAGGTTCCCAGCATGGTTTCCGTTGTCAAAGTGCGTCCCTTCGCAGAGGCTGACTCTGCGCGCTGGAACGAGTTCGTGTTTGCCTGCCCTGGCGCTACCTTCTTTCACCGGATCGAGTGGCGGGGGATCATGCGGGACGTCTTCCGTCATCGCACCCACTACCTGCTCGCCGAGCGGGACGGCAGCATCGTTGCCGTCCTGCCCCTGGCAGAAGTGAAGAGCCGGCTGTTCGGCCACGCCCTGACGTCCTTGCCCTTTGCGGTTTACGGGGGCGTTGCGGGAGACGACGCAGAAGCCGTGGCAGCCCTTGAGGCAGCCGCTGACGATCTGGCGCGCAAGGCTGGCGTCCAGCATCTCGAGTACCGCAATCTCTTGGCCCGTCACACGGACTGGCCGCGGCAGGATGTGTACTTCACCTTCCGCAAGGAGATCTTTCCGGACGAAGAGGCCAACATGGCCGCGATTCCGCGCAAGCAGCGTGCGATGGTCCGGAAGGGCATCAAGAATGGCCTGGTGGCCAGCTTTGACAGCACACCGGATCGCTTTTTCGCCCTGTACTCCGACAACGTGCTGCGACACGGAACGCCGGCCCTGTCAAAGAAATTCTTTCAGGCGCTGTTGTCGGTCTTCGGCAAGGATTGCGACATCCTCACCGTGACCACCGCCGATGGCAAGCTCCTCTCCAGCGTGCTGAGTTTCTATTTCCGCGAAGAGATCCTGCCCTACTACGCAGGGGACGATCTGGCCGCGCGAGACCTGGCCGCCAACGACTTCAAGTACTGGGAGTTGATGCGCCATGCCTGCGCCCGGGGTTGCCGCATCTTCGATTACGGCCGCAGCAAGGCGGGCACCGGCCCTTTCAGCTTCAAGAAGAACTGGGGTTTCGAGCCGACTCCGCTGTCGTATGAGTACCGTCTTTTCAAGCGGGACGCCATTCCTCAGAACAACCCCCTGAACCCCAAGTACCGCGCCTTCATCGCCTTGTGGCGGCGTTTGCCCCTCGGGGTTGCCAATCGTCTCGGACCGACCCTGGTCCGCAACCTTGGCTAAGGGGCCGGACCGTACCATGCCTGTTGCATCCGCCTGCACGCTGCGTCCACACAGACGGCAGGATGCGCAGACCCACCATCGACAACACAGGAAAACTTCATGAGTCCGCTTGTGCAGGTGTTCTCCGCCATTGCGGCCGTCCTGGTCTGGGTGGTCGCCTGGTATTTCGGCACGGCCCAGGAGGTCTCGTCCATCTGGTGGCGTTCCGACACCTTTGCCCACGGCCTGCTGGTACTGCCCATTTCCGGATGGCTGGCGTGGCGCAACCGGGATCGTCTCGCCGGCCTGTCGGTGCAGCCCGCGCTGATCATGGCGCTGCCCATTCTGGCTGCCGGCTTCGGCTGGTTGCTGGGGGAGTTGGCCAGCGTTGCCTCGGTAACCCACGCCGCGCTGGCCTTCGTGCTGGTCTTCAGCCTGATCGGTGTGCTTGGCTTCCGGCTGGCGCGTCCCCTGGCCTTTCCCATCCTGTTCCTGCTCTTCGGCGTGCCGATAGGGGAATTCCTGCTGCCCGTCATGATGGACTACACGGCCGAGTTCACCGTGGCCGCGGTGCGCCTCTCCGGCGTACCGGTGTACCAGGAGGGGCTTCATTTCGTCATCCCCAACGGGCGCTGGTCGGTGGTCGAGGCCTGCAGCGGGGTGCGCTATCTGATCGCCTCCCTGATGGTCGGCACGCTGTATGCCTATCTGAGTTATCGCTCCCTGAGCCGTCGTCTGCTCTTCGTGGCCGCCGCGATTATCGTGCCGATCATCGCCAACTGGCTCCGGGCGTACATGATCGTCATGCTCGGCTATCTGAGCGACAACCGTATTGCGACCGGCGTGGATCATCTGCTCTACGGGTGGCTGTTCTTCGGCATCGTCATCATCCTGATGTTCTGGATCGGCGGGCGCTGGCGTGAGGATCTTGATCCCGTCGAAGCGTCGCGGCCGCTGTCCATGGCGGGGTCCGAGCCTCGCGCGGGCTTTGTACGGGTTCTGCCGCTGGCCCTGGCGATCGTGCTTGCACCCCTGGCGTTGCGCTACGTCGAGCACTTCGAGCTGTTGCACCCGGAAACCGCGTCCCCGATTCCCCCGCTGGTGGTGGCTGCGCCGTGGACGGAGACGAGTGCCCCGAGTGCAAGCTTCAAGCCCTCGTTCATGGGCTATCGGGAGGACAGCCTTCGCCACTACACGGATGGTACGCATGTCGTCTCGGTTTACATCGCCAGCTACGCCAATCAGCAGCCCGGGCATGAGCTTGTGCAGAGCCAGAACGCCCTGTTGCTGCCCAATGATTCGCACTGGAACCGCCTGAATGAAGCCCAGGGGCCGGATTCTGGCGCGGGTCGCTGGCTTGCAACGCGTATGTCCGGGGAGTCGGTCAAGGCCTTGGTGTGGTCGGGCTACTGGATCAATGGCCGCCTGGTGACCAGTGACTACCTGGCCAAGGGTTTGTTGGTGCTTGGGCGCCTGCAAGGGCATCCTGACACGTCGGTATATGGTGCCGTCTGGGCCTCGGCCGAGGATGACGTGAAGGCTGGCGCTGCGTTGCAGGCCTTCCACCAGGCCAATGGACGGGCGCTCCTCGACCAGATCACCGCCGTCGCCAGGCCCCTTCAGCAATGAGCCCGACAGCAAAGGACGAGCGGCTGCTCGTGATGCATGTGGTGTTCAGCTTCGCTGTTGGCGGGCTTGAGAACGGCGTGGTGAATCTGATCAATCGCCTGGATGCCCGACGTTTCCGGCATGTGGTGGTTGCTCTGACAAAATGTGACCCGGGCTTCTGCGCCCGGGTGACCCGCCCGGATGTAGAATTTGTCGCGCTGCACAAACCTCCCGGGCATAGCTTCAAGCTTTTTCCTGCGCTTTTCCGTCTGTTCCGGAAGTATCGGCCGGGCGTCGTGCATACCCGAAACCTTGCAGCGCTTGAAACAAGCTTTCCGGCTTGGCTCGCGGGTGTGCCGGTGCGCATCCATGGCGAGCATGGCTGGGATGTCACCGATCCGGACGGGACCAACCCCAAGTACCGCTTGATCCGGCGACTCCATCGTCCTTTCGTGACCCATTACATCGCGCTTTCGGGGCATCTCAAGGCCTATCTGCGAGAGGCCATCGGGGTTCCGGAAGGTAAGGTGACGCGGATCTGCAACGGGGTGGATCTGACCCGCTTCGAAGCACGCGGGCCGCAGCGGGCCCTGATCGAGGGCTCGCCGTTCAACGATCAAGGGCTTTATGTCCTCGGCACGGTGGGGCGCCTGCAGGCGGTGAAGGACCAGATGAATCTTCTGCGCGCCTTCGTGCTGCTCATCCGGCGGCGGCCTGATCTGGCGCCCCGCACACGTCTGGTGCTTGCCGGTGATGGGCCGATGCGAGGCGCTCTTGAGACCAAGATTGCGCGGGAGTGTGTTCAGGATCACGTCTGGTTGGCCGGTGAGCGGGGGGATGTGCCGAATGTCATGCGGGGCTTTGACTGTTTCGTGCTTCCCTCTCAGGCGGAAGGGATTTCCAACACCATCCTCGAGGCCATGGCAGGCGGTTTGCCGGTAGTGGCCACGGCAGTGGGGGGCAATGGCGAGCTGGTGGACGATGGGGTGACCGGCACCTTGGTGCCCCCCCAGGATCCGGCCCTGCTGGCTGATGCGCTTGAGCGTTACGTGTCCCGTCCGGAGCTCGGTGTCGAGCAGGGCAGGGCAGGGCGCAAGCGCGTCGAGGCGAACTTCAGTCTCGACGGCATGGTGGGGCAGTACGCGGGTTTGTACCAATCCCTGTCGGGACTTTCAAATTGACTTGCCCGGGCAAGGCGACGGAATAAAGGTTAGGAACTATGTGCGGCATTGCCGGACTTTTCGATACACGAGCGAAGCAGATGTTCCCGCGCGAGCTCATGCAGCGCATGAACGACATCCAGCTCCACCGGGGCCCGGATGAGAGCGGCTATCACTTTGAGCCGGGTGTTGCCCTGGCCCATCGTCGCCTTTCCATCATCGACATCTCCAGCGGGCAGCAGCCGCTGTTCAACGAGGACGAGTCGGTGGTGGTGGTGTTCAACGGGGAGATCTACAACTTCCAGGAGCTGATCCCCGAGCTCACCGCCTTGGGGCACCGCTTTCACACCCGCAGCGACACCGAGGTGATCGTGCATGCGTGGGAGTCCTGGGGCGAGGAATGTGTCCAGCGCTTCCGTGGCATGTTTGCCTTTGCCCTGTGGGACCGCAATCGCCAGACCTTCTTCATGGCGCGTGACAGGATGGGCGTCAAGCCCATGTATTACGCCATCCTGAACGACGGCACCCTGATGTTCGGCTCGGAGCTCAAGGTGCTGATGCAGCACCCGGGCCTCGACCGCAGCATGGACCCCCTGGCGGTTGAAGAGTACTTTGCCCTTGGCTACGTCGCCGAGCCGCGCACCATCTTTGCCGGTGCCCGCAAGCTCGAGCCGGGTTTCTCCCTGACCATCCGCCACGGCCAGCCGGTCCCGGAGCCCAAGCCCTATTGGGATGTGCGCTTCACCCTAGACAACAAGATGTCTCTGGCGGACGCCCAGACCGAGATGGTCGAGCGTCTGCGCGAGTCGGTGCGCCTGCGCATGGTGGCCGAAGTCCCCCTGGGGGCCTTCCTGTCGGGCGGGGTGGACTCCAGCGCGGTGGTGGCGACAATGGCCGGTCTGTCAGACGAGCCGGTCAATACCTGCTCCATCGCCTTCGATGATCCGGCCTTCAATGAATCGGCCTTCGCCCAGATGGTGGCCGATCGCTACAAGACCAACCACCGGGTCGAGATGGTCCAGTCCGATGACTTTGACCTCATCGATACCCTGGCAGCCCTTTACGACGAGCCCTACGCCGACAGCTCGGCCATCCCGACCTATCGGGTGTGTCAGCTGGCCCGCAAGCACGTTACGGTGGCTCTGTCCGGTGACGGTGGCGACGAGAACATGGGCGGTTACCGCCGCTATCGCTTCCACATGATGGAAGAGAAGATGCGCAGCGGCCTGCCGCACGCCGTGCGCAAGCCGGTGTTCGGCCTGCTCGGCCAGCTCTACCCCAAGGCCGACTGGGCGCCGCGCATGTTCCGCGCCAAGACCACCTTCCAGGCGCTGGCCCGCGATTCGGTGCAAGCCTATTTCCACTCCGTCTCCATCCTGCGGGACGACATGCGGCGTCAGCTTTTCTCGTCGTCCTTCCGCAAGCAGCTGGGGGGCTACAACGCCCTGGAGGTCTTCCGCCGTCACGCCGCCAACGCGGGTACCGACGATGCCCTGGCGCTGATCCAGTACCTGGATATCAAGACCTATCTGGTGGGCGACATCAACACCAAGGTAGACCGGGCCAGCATGGCCCATTCCCTTGAGGTGCGTGAGCCCCTGATGGATCACCCCCTCGTCGAATGGCTCGCCAGCCTGCCCACCCATCTCAAGATCAAGGGGCAGGAAGGCAAGTACATCTTCAAGAAGGCCATGGAGCCGATGCTCCCGAACGATGTCCTGTATCGCCCTAAGATGGGCTTTGCCGTGCCGCTGGCCCGCTGGTTCCGCGGGCCGCTCAAGGAACGGGTGCAGAAGGCGCTGTTTGGCGATGTCCTGCGTGAAACCGGGCTCTTCAACGAGAAGTATCTGCGCCACGTCGTCGAGGCCCACCAGTCCGGTGCCCGCGATTACAGCTCCACGATCTGGACCATCCTGATGTTTGAAGCCTTTGTCCGAAACAGCATGAAGAACGCCATGCCCGTCCTGGGCGGGAGGGCTGCATGACCCGCATCCTCCACATCCTCGATCACTCCCTGCCGCTGCATAGCGGCTACACCTTCCGCACCGCATCCATCCTCAAGCAGCAGCGCCTGCGTGGCTGGGAGACCTTTCACCTGACCACCCCCAAACAGGGGCCGGGCAATGGTGGGTCGGATCAGGCGGAGGGCTGGGTGTTCCACCGCACGCCGAACCGTGGTGACGAGGGGCTGATCAGCCAGATGCGCCTCACCGCCCGGCGGCTTGACGAACTCGTGCGCGAGCTTCGCCCGGATGTGCTCCACGCCCATTCCCCCGTGCTCAATGCCCTGCCGGCTCTCCGTGTGGGCAAGCGCCACGGGATTCCCGTGGTCTATGAGGTGCGGGCCTTCTGGGAGGACGCGGCGGTCGATCACGGCACCACCACCGAAGGCAGCGTGCGCTATCGGGTGACCCGGGCCATGGAGACCTATGCCCTGCGCCGTGCCGATCAGGTCACCACGATCTGCGAGGGCCTGCGCAAGGATATCGCCGAGCGCGGGATTTCCATGGACAAGATCACCGTGATTCCCAACGCCGTGGATGTGGATTCCTTCCAGCTGCGCGGTGATGCGGACCCGGTGCTGCGCCAGCGTCTCGGCCTTGAAGGCAAGACCGTGGTGGGTTTCGTCGGATCGTTTTACGGTTACGAAGGGCTGGATCTCCTGGTCGCCGCGTCGGCAAGCCTGCTCGCGCAGCGCCCCGATCTACGGGTTCTGCTGGTGGGTGGCGGCCCCCAGGAGGCCAATCTCAAGGCCCAGGTGGCCGCACTCGGCATCGCCGACAAGGTGGTGTTCACGGGGCGTGTGCCCCATTCCGAAGTCCAGGACTACTACGACCTGATCGATGTGCTGGCCTACCCGCGCATCCCCATCCGGTTGACCGAGCTGGTCACGCCGCTCAAGCCTCTTGAGGCCATGGCTCAGGGGCGCATGTTCGTGGCTTCGGATGTCGGTGGCCACAAGGAGCTCGTCCGCCATGGAGAAACGGGTTTCCTCTTCAGGGCAGGCGACGAGCAGGCCTTGGCCGCCTCCATCGACGAGGTGCTCAACAAGCGCGAGTTGTGGCCACGGATTCGCACCCAGGCCCGCTACTTCGTCGAGGTCGAGCGTACCTGGAAAGGCAGTGTCGAACGCTACCAGGATGTCTATGGCCGTGCCCTGGCGGCTTACGGCCGCACCTTGCCCCGCTAAGGCCTGGCCGCATATCTGCGGCCAGCATCCTCTTCTCTGCTCCCGTCGCGCTGTCACGGCTGCCCGCGGAGACGTCCTCGCTCCCATGAACATACTATTCATCTGCCACCGTTTTCCCTATCCGCCGGTCGGTGGGGCCAAGGTTCGCGCCTTTCACATGATCCGTCATCTGTCGGAGCAGGGGCACAAGGTCACCGTATGCTCCCTGGCCAGGTCGGAGGACGAAGTCGAGGAGGGCAGGGGGATTGCGCCTTTCTGCGCTGGCTTCGAGATGGCCACCGTGAAGGCGCCGGTGCAAGTGCTGCGGATGGTGGCCAGTCTGCCCACCTCGGGCTCTGCCTCCGAGGCCTACTTCTATTCCCCGGAGCTGCAGCGGCGCATCAACGGCTTGTTGAAGGACCGCCAGTGGGATCTCATCATCGTCCATTGCTCGTCGGTGGCGCGCTATGTGGAGAATGTGAGCCACATCCCCAAGCTGCTCGATTACTGCGACATGGACTCCCAGAAATGGCTTGAGTATGTGCGCTACAAGCGTTTTCCGGTATCGGCGGGATACTGGCTCGAGGGGCGCAAGATCTTGTCGGCCGAGAAGCGCATCGCCCGCAAGTTCGATCTGGGGGCGGTGGCCACGGTTGCCGAGCAGCAGACCCTGGACAGCTTCGGCACCGGCGTGCTCTCCGACTGGTTTCCGAACGGGGTGGATACGGCCTTCTTCTCCCCTTCGGCCGAGCCCTACGAGGCCAGCACCATCAGCTTCATCGGCCGGATGGATTACTACCCGAACGAAGAGTGCATGACCACCTTCTGCCAGGACACCCTGCCGCTCCTGCGGGCGGCCCGGCCTGATGTCCAGCTGATCATCGTCGGCGCCGAGCCCTCGCCCGGCGTGCGCAAGCTGGCGGAGCTCCCCGGGGTCACGGTGACGGGTTCTGTGCCGGATGTGCGCCCCTACGTGTGGCGTTCCGCGCTGACCATTGCTCCGCTGAATATCGCCCGGGGCACCCAGAACAAGATCCTCGAGGCCATGGCCATGGGGGTGCCGGTGGTCACCAGCTCCATCGCGGCCGGTGGGGTTGATGCCCAGGATGAAGCGCACTTTCTGGTTGCGGACACGCCGGCCGACTATGCCCGGGCGATCATGCGCATCCTCTCCAGTCCGGCCGAACGGCAGCGTCTGAGCCTTGCCGGGCGCGAAAGAATGCTCAGCCATCACACATGGTTGCGGGCCATGGGGCGTCTTGATGGTGTCATTGAGCGATGCATCACACGCTTTGCCGGTCGGCGGGGCTAAACTCGCGGGCGGTTGATGGCGCGGGTGCCTTGGGGTGCGCTGTCGTCGGCCGTCGTCGCACTCAATGAAAGAGCGTAATGGATGGTGATCGATATTCGGGCCTGCGCCTGACCGTAGTCGGGCCGCTTCCCCCACCCTCCGGGGGGATGGCCAACCAGTGCAAGCAATTGCTTGGGCTGCTCGAAGGGGAGGGGGCTCAAGTGGAGCTGGTGCGCACCAATGCTCCTTACAGCCCCGCCTTCGTCGGCCGGGTGCCCGTGTTGAGAGCCTTTGCCCGCCTCGTTCCCTACTTGCTGGCGCTCTGGCGGGCCAGTGGCCGCAGTGACGTGATGCATGTGCTGGCCAATTCGGGCTGGTCCTGGCATCTCTTCTCGGCGCCCGCGATCTGGATCGCGCGTCTCCGGGGCACGCCGGTGATCGTCAATTATCGGGGCGGTGAAGCCGAGCCCTTCTTTGCCGCTGCGCCGCGCTTTGTCCATCGCACCCTGGGCAGTGCGAGCGGCCTGGTCGTGCCGTCGGCCTTTCTCGAAGGCGTGTTTCGGCGCTTCGGGTTCGAGTCAAGGATCGTCCCCAACATCATCAACCTCCAGCGTTTTGCGGTGCCGCGCAGCATGAGTGGCGCGCGGCGCGCTCCCCATGTTGTGGTGACCCGCAACCTCGAGCCGATCTACGATATCCCTACGGTTTTGTCGGCCTTTGCCCTGGTGCTGAAGCGCATCCCCGAGGCCACCCTGACGGTGGCCGGCAGCGGTCCGGAACTGCAGAACCTGGAAAACATGGCCAGGACGCTGGGCATCGCAGGGGCAGTGACCTTCGCGGGGCGGATCGACAATGAAAAGATTCCCGCCCTCTATGCTTCGGCCGACCTGATGCTCAATCCGAGCACCGTCGACAACATGCCGATCTCCATTCTTGAGGCCTTTGCCAGTGGGGTGCCGGTGGTGTCCACCGATGTGGGCGGAGTGCCGTTCATTGCCGAGCACGGGCGTACCGCGCTGCTTGTTCCGGCGCGCGCCCCGGAGCGCATGGCCGAGGCGATGCTCGAACTGCTGCTCGACGAAGGTAAGGCGCAGCGCCTGTCGGCTGCTGCCAGCGAGGAAGTCAAACAGTACGCATGGCCGGTGATCCGCGAGAAATGGCTCTCGGCTTACCGTAGCGCCATGCTTGCCAAGGATTAATGGAAATGGGCCTGTATACGCGCTTGTGTTCGGGGGTGATCTTTCCGCTCCACGAGAAACTGAAATCCCATAACTCTGTTGAGCGTCTCCATGAACTGGAGAAGAGCCAGTACCTGCCGCGGGAAGAAATCCTGGCCATCCAGGCCGGGCGTCTGCGCAGCTTCCTGGTGGACATCGGCACCCATGTGCCCTATTTCCGGGACTTGTTCCGTGAGTTGAACTTCGATCCCAGCCAGTGCCGTGGCGTGGAGGATCTGCAGCGTCTGCCCTTCATGACCAAGCCGGTCATCCGCGAGCATGCGGATGCCCTGCGCGCCGACAACGCGGTGGCGCTGATGCGCTACAACACTGGCGGGTCGAGTGGCGAGCCGCTGATCTTCTACATCGGCAAGGAACGGAAGAGTCACGACATCGCCGCCAAGTGGCGGGCCACCCGCTGGTGGGACGTGGATATCGGTGATCCGGAAGTCGTGCTGTGGGGCTCGCCCATCGAACTGGGCGCCCAGGATCGGGTCAAGGCGGTGCGGGATCGCCTGCTGCGCACCTGGCTGCTGCCGGCCTTCGAGATGTCCGACGACAAGGTTCGCGAGATGCTGGCGACCATCCGTTCGCTGCGGCCGCGCATGTTGTTCGGCTATCCGTCGGCCTTCGCGCACATTGCCGAAAAGGCGCGGGCATGGGGGATCCCCATGAACGATCTGGGGATCAAGGTGGCTTTCGTCACTTCCGAGATGCTCTACGAGCACCAGAAAAAGTCGATCTCCGAGATCTTCGGCTGCCCGGTGGCTAACGGCTACGGCTCCCGCGATGCGGGCTTCATCGCTCACCAGTGCTCCCACGGCAGCCTCCACCTCTCGGCGGAGGACATCATTGTCGAGACGATCGATCCCGAAGGCCGGCCGGTGGCCCCCGGTGAGGCTGGCGAGATCGTCGTGACCCACACGGCGACCCGGGGCTTCCCCTTCGTGCGCTACCGCACCGGCGACGTCGGGGTGCTGGGCACCCAGGAGTGCAGTTGCGGCGTGAAGCTGCCGGTGTTGAGCGAGGTCCAGGGGCGTACCACCGATTTCGTGGTTGCCGCGGATGGTACGGTCATCCACGCCCTCGCCCTGATCTACACCGTCCGCGATCTGCCGGGCGTGCAGCGCTTCAAGATCATCCAGCACAGCCTTGATCGCACCGAGGTGATGGTGGTCGTCGATTCCCGCTTCGGTGATGGCGAGCGCCTACGCATCCGTCGTGATTTCGCCGCCAGGCTGGGTGAGTCGGTGCAGGTTGAAATTAACGAAGTGCCTGAAATCCCGCGTGAAAAGTCCGGCAAGAACCGGTATGTTGTGAGCCACGTCAAGCGTTGATCGCCCCGCTGTAGTCAGTTTCGGAGGCGGCAAGAGCCGATACTCGGCTGGTTCCCTCTGGTCCCCGGGTCTGACGCCGCCGCCCGCCGATTGATCGGTCTGCTCAGGGCGGCTTACTTTTCGTGTCAATCAGCCAGCGGCTAAGCCGCGTGCTCAAAGGATTGGATGGTTTTGATGAATAAGGGATTGTCACTCGCTTTGGAGGGGATGGGTTCCCTGCTGGGAGGCAACAGCAAGCGGCTGACCGTGCTTATCTTCCATCGGGTGCTTCCCGAGGTGGATCCCTTGTCCCCCGACGAAATGCACGCCGCCCGCTTCGACGCGCTGGTCGGCACGCTCGTGCAGTTCTTCAACGTGCTGCCGATGGATGAGGCCCTGTCCCGCCTGCAAGCCGGCACCCTGCCGACGCGCTCGGTAGCCATCACCTTTGATGATGGCTACGCCGACAACTACACCATCGCCTGTCCCATCCTGCTCAAGCACGGCGTCAAGGCGACCTTCTTTGTGGCAAGTGGATTCCTGGATGGCGGCATCATGTGGAACGATGTGGCACGGGAGGCGCTGCGCGGTTTCCAGGGGGACAGCCTCGATCTGGGCTGGCTCGACCTGGGGGTCTGCTCCGTGGCGACGGAAAGCGAGCGTCACAGGTTAACCGAGCGCATTCTGCCGAAGCTCAAGTACCTCACCCCGGAGGGGCGCCAGCAGGCCCTTGCCCGATTCGTGACCGAAACCCGCGCCGTGGTTCCCCGTGATCTGATGATGACGACTGCCCAGTTGCAGCGACTCCAGGCTGCGGGGATGGAGATTGGCGGGCACACCATGGATCACCCGATTCTTGCAGTCCTCTCGGAAGACGAGGCACGACAGCAGATCGCCGACAACCGGGCTCACCTGACCCGTCTGCTGGGGCGGGCGCCGCGCTATTTTGCCTATCCCAATGGACGCCCCGACCAGGACTATCAGGCGGTCCATGCACGCATCGCCAGGGAGCTTGGCTACGAGGCTGCATTTACGACCACCTATGGCTCCGCCGGGCCCGAGTCGGGCATGTTCGAATTGCCGCGTTTCACCCCCTGGGACAGGGATGCCCTGCGCTTCTCCCTGCGTCTCGGGCACAATTTCTTCAGGGGCCATTCCCGGCGCCTGCTCGCAGATGAGGCCCTGGTTTGAGCTTCGCTTTCCTCTCCGTGTTTCCGGGGTCTTTCCCGTCAAGAGCGATCACTGTCGGGGGCGCCAATGCGTGACCTGCTGATCGTCCTGTTTGTGCTCTGGGTGCTGCCGAAGGCAGTCCGCCATACGTATGTGGCGGTCAATCTGTGGACCTGGATCAGCATCATGAACCCCCACCGGCTGACCTATGGGTTTGCGCTGGATTTCCCCTTTGCGGCCATCGCCGCGGTGGCTGCGCTCGTTTCCCTGCTGGTGACGAAGGATGAACTCAAGCTGCCGGGTGAGAAGCCTGTGATCTTCCTGATCCTCTTCCTGATCTGGATGTGCATCACCACAGCGGCGGCCTACTATCCTGCGGATTCGTTCATTCAGTTGAAGAAGGTACTGAAGATCCAGTTGATGACCCTGATTGCGCTTGCAGCGATCAAGGAGAAGAAGCACATCGACTGGTTCATCTGGGTAAGCGTCATCTCGATCGGCTTTTATGGTCTCAAGGGTGGATTCTTCACCATCTCCACCGGTGGCAATGCCCGCGTCTGGGGGCCGCCAGGGGGCTTTATCGAGGGCAACAACGAAATTGCGGTGGCGCTCATCATGACGATTCCGCTGATGAATTATCTGCGGATCATGGCCGAGAACGTCTGGGTCAGGCGGGGGCTTGTCATCATGATGCTGTTGTCTGCCGCTGCGGCGCTGGGGACTCAGTCCCGAGGGGCGTTGCTGGCGCTGGCAGCGATGGGCGCGGTGATGTGGATGCGGTCCGAGCGGAAGCTCGCCATGGGGATCATCGTCGGCTTTGTCGCCGTTGGGCTGGTCGCTTTCATGCCCTCCGCGTGGGAAGAGCGGATGAGCACCATCGCCGAGTACGAGCAGGATGGCTCTGCCATGGGGCGTATCAATGCCTGGTGGCTGGCCTTCAATATCGCCAACAGCCGTATTACTGGGGCGGGCTATGAAGCCTATAGTGGAGAGCTGTTTGCGGCCTTTGCGCCCAACCCGCTGGATATTCACGTTGCGCACAGTATCTATTTCTCGGTGCTCGGCGAGCATGGCTATATCGGGCTCGTCCTGTTCCTGTTGCTCTGGTTGAGCACGCTGGGGGTCGCCCGGCGTCTGCGTTCCGAGACACGCAATATCGAAGAGCTTAAGTGGCTGTTCAATCTGGCGGGAATGTGTCAGGTTTCGCTTGTCGGCTATGCAGTCGGGGGCGCATTCCTCAGCCTTGCCTACTTCGATCTGCCTTTCAACATCATGGTCATGCTGGTAGCGGGTTATGGATGTCTGGTGACATACCGGCAGCGTGTGGGAAAGGAGGCTGGTCCTGCGACGGCCAAGGCTGGTCTTCCTTCCTCGCTGCAGCGAGCAGATATCTCGTCGTCCGGATAGAGGCCCTCCGCGAGTGCCGAGCCATTCCGTTGTCGATCATTCGTACAAGCCTTGACGGGCTGTGCCTGCCCGCTGCTGGAACCTGGAATAATTCAAAATGAAGATGCGTACATTGTGGTTTTCCGCCCTGGTTGGCTGTGTGCTGGCCGGGCCAGTCTCGGCTCAGCTTGGTCTGCCTCCCGAATGCGGGACGCTCAAGAATGCCTATGGCCCCTATGATTACCGCACGTCACTGGGAACCGAGCAGCTTCACGTTGTCGAGGCCTTTCACTTTGACTCCAACGTGGAGAACCTCCGGAAGGGCATGTCCGGGACCCTGGGGGGAGATATCGGCTATACGCTCAGAGCCTTTCCCAATCACCACAGGGCGTTGATGTCGATGCTCAGGTTGGGATACATGCTCAAGGCTCCCAAGGCACCGGGCGCTCCGTTTTCGGTTGTCTGTGCGCTGATGCGTGCGGAGGCTTTCCAGCCTGAGGACGTGATGGTCAAGGTGATCTATGGGCATCACCTCCTCAAGCAGGGGCAGCGGGCTGCGGCGCTCGATAAGCTCAATGCAGCCCACGCCAGCAATGCCAAGGATGCCAATGTGGCTTACAACCTCGGCCTCGCCTACTTTGATGCGGGCGATTTCGGCAAGTCCCTGGAGAACGCCCATGAGGCTTACCGGCTGGGCTTCCCCTTGCCCGGTTTGCGTGACAAGCTGAAGCGCGCAGGCAAATGGAAGGATGCGCCCGCTGCTGTCGAGCCCGTCAGCCAGGGCGCCGAGGCATCCCTGCCGGCTGGGGAGGCGGCCGGCACCCCAGCGCCTGAAGCGGCTGGCAAGGCCAACTGAGGCGCGGAGGGGCTGCCTGTACAATCTGATGGTTTTGGATTAGCATGGCAGGCAGTATTTATGTACCAAACGGCGGCGAAAGTCGCCGTTTCGCCTTTCTGGCGCTTGGGCCGCGCAGGCGCCAAGGCCAGGGAGGATCAACGAAACAAGGTTCTCCATGTCTCATTTGATGAACACCTACGGGCGGCTTCCTGTGGCCTTCAGCCACGGAGAAGGCTCTTGGCTGTTTGATCTCGCGGGCAAGCGTTATCTGGACGCGCTCTCCGGCATTGCCGTGACCACGCTTGGGCACAACCATCCCCGACTCGTGAAGGCGGTGGCCGAGCAGGCCGCCCGCGTCATCCATACCTCGAATCTCTACGGTATTCCCCTGCAGGAATCCCTCTCGGACAAACTGGCCGAACTGGCGGGAATGGACGAAGTCTTTTTCTGCAACTCCGGCGCCGAGGCCAATGAGGCTGCGATCAAGCTGGCCCGTCTGCATGGGCATGGTCGAGGCATTGCCGAGCCGGCCATCGTGGTCATGGAACAGTCCTTTCATGGGCGTACCCTGGCGACTCTGTCAGCAACGGGGAACAAGAAGGTCCAGGTGGGGTTCGAGCCCCTTGTTGGCGGGTTCGTGCGCGTCCCCTTCGATGACCTGTCTGCCCTTGAAGCGGCGGTCGCCGGCCGTGATGACATCGTCGCGATCCTGGTCGAGCCGGTACAGGGGGAGGGCGGTATACGGGTTGCCCATCAGGCTTACCTGCAGGCTCTGCGCGCCCTGTGCGACGAGCGCCAGTGGCTCCTGATGTTCGATGAAGTGCAGTGTGGCATCGGGCGTACCGGAAAATGGTTCGGGCATCAGAACGCGGGTGTAAAGCCTGATGTGATGACCCTGGCCAAGGGGCTGGGTTCCGGTGTGCCCATCGGTGCATGTCTGGCTGCAGGGCGTGCCACGGGCACCTTCAAGCCGGGTAATCACGGCTCCACCTTTGGTGGCAATCCTCTGGCCTGTGCCGCAGCACTGACCACGCTTGCGGTCGTCGAGGACGACGGTTTGTTGTCCAACGCACTTGTTGTGGGTGGTCTGATTCGCAGTACGCTTGCCAGGGCACTGGAAGGGGTCGGTGGCGTGGTGGATATCCGCGGCGCCGGCCTGATGATAGGTATCGAGCTCGACCGCCCCTGCGGTGCCCTCGTGACCCAGGCCCTGGAAGCCGGCTTCCTGATCAATGTGACCGCGGACAGGGTTGTCCGCCTTCTGCCGCCGCTGAATTTCAGCACCGCAGATGCTGCGACGCTGGTGGAGGGACTGGCGGCGCTGATCAGGAAATTTCTCGCAGCACAATAACCAAGAACGAGTGCCATGAACGCACCGAGACACTACTTACAGTTCAAAGACTTCTCTCGCGCCGAGTACGACTATCTTTTTTCCCGCACGCGCTGGATAAAAGACAGGTTCAAGCGCTATGAACCCCATCATCCCCTGTTCGATCGAACGTTGGTGATGATCTTCGAGAAGGCGAGCACGCGCACGCGACTGTCTTTCGAGGCGGGCATGCAGCAGCTTGGCGGTTCGGCCATCTATCTCAATACCCGTGATTCCCAGCTGGGGCGCGGCGAGCCTGTAGAGGATGCGGCCCAGGTGATCTCGCGGATGAGCGACATCGTGATGATCCGTACCTTCGAGCAGTCGATCATCGAGCGCTTTGCCGAGTATTCCCGTGTGCCTGTGATCAATGGCCTGACCAACGAGTACCACCCCTGCCAGATCCTCGCCGACATCTTCACCTTCATCGAGCATCGCGGGCCCATCCAGGGCAAGACGGTGGCGTGGGTTGGGGATTCCAACAACGTGTGCAACACCTGGCTGCAGGCTGCCGAAGTACTCGATTTTCAGGTGCGTGTTTCGACGCCGCCGGGTTACGAGGTTGAGCCGGAACGGGCCGGCTTGTATGGCACCGGAAATTTCGTGCAGCTCGATGATCCGATGGAGGCGTGTCGTGGTGCCGATCTGGTCACCACTGACGTATGGACCAGCATGGGTTTCGAGGCCGAGAACGAAGAGCGGATGCGTGACTTTGCCGACTGGCAGGTGGACGCGGACATGATGAAGGTGGCCAATCCGGGCGCCGTTTTCATGCACTGCCTGCCAGCCCATCGGGGTGAAGAGGTTTCGGCCGAAGTCATCGACGGCCCCCAGTCGGTCGTCTGGGACGAGGCGGAGAACCGCCTGCATGTACAGAAGGCGCTGATGGAGTTTCTTCTCCTCGGCAAGATCGACGGTGACTGCGCCTGACGCAGTCTATTGATTTCAGAAACATTTACTCATTTTCGGAAAGCGGGACATGAGCGACGTAAAGAAGGCGGTGCTCGCCTATTCGGGCGGGCTGGACACCTCGGTGATCCTCAAGTGGTTGCAGGACACCTATCAGTGTGAAGTGGTCACTTTCACGGCCGACCTGGGGCAAGGCGAGGAGCTCGAGCCGGCCCGTGCCAAGGCACTGCAGTTTGGCATCAAGCCCGAGAACATCTTCATCGACGATCTTCGTGAAGAGTTTGTCCGTGACTTCGTGTTCCCGATGTTCCGCTGCAACACGGTTTATGAGGGTGAGTACCTGCTCGGTACGTCGATCGCCCGCCCGTTGATCGCCAAGCGCCAGATCGAGATTGCCCGTCAGACCGGGGCGGATGCCGTCTCCCACGGCGCAACCGGCAAAGGCAACGACCAGGTCCGTTTCGAACTCGGTTATTACGCCCTTATGCCGGGTGTGAAGGTCATTGCCCCGTGGCGTGAGTGGGATCTGCTGTCCCGCGAGAAGCTGCTGGCCTATGCCGAAAAGAATGGCATTCCCATCGAGATGAAGCACAAGCAGGGTGGCTCCCCGTATTCCATGGATGCCAATCTGCTCCACATCTCCTTCGAAGGCCGTCACCTGGAAGATCCGGCTGCCGAGGCCGAGGAGTCCATGTGGCGCTGGACGGTCTCTCCGGAGGCTGCGCCCGATGCTGCCGAGTACGTCGATCTGGAGTTCGAGAAGGGTGACCTGGTCTCGATCAACGGAACCCGCATGAAGCCGCACGAGCTGCTGGCCAAGCTCAACGAGCTGGGTGGCAAGCACGGCATCGGTCGTCTTGATTTGGTGGAGAACCGCTACGTGGGCATGAAGTCCCGCGGCTGTTACGAAACCCCGGGCGGTTCCATCCTGCTGCGCGCCCACCGTGCCATCGAATCCATCACCCTGGACCGCGAAGTCGCCCACCTCAAGGACGACCTGATGCCGCGTTACGCCAGCATGATCTACACCGGCTACTGGTGGTCTCCCGAGCGGCTCGCCCTGCAGGCGCTGATCGACCAGACCCAGCTCACGGTCAATGGCTGGGTGCGTATCAAGCTGTACAAGGGCAACGTGATCGTCGTGGCCCGGGATTCGAAGACCGACTCCCTGTTCGACCCGACCATTGCCACTTTCGAGGATGATCAAGGGGCGTACAACCAGAAGGACGCCCACGGTTTCATCCGCCTCAACGCCCTGCGCATGCGGATTGCTGCAAATGCCAGGAACAAGCGGGGCTGATTGAGCGGCATGGATCCCACCGCACCCCTGTTTTTCGGGCTGACCGTCGCAGAGTTCGAGGAGATTTCTCTCCAGGTCTGCGTCGGAGGCCTGATTGCCTACATGATTTTCATCATCGGCCAGCTTGCCTGGGAGTCCAAGGCGGGCAAGTATGGTGCGATCTGGATGTTCGTGGGGCTTGGTGTCGGTTTTATCGGCTTCATGGCCAAGGGCATCATCCAGCGTCTGCTGGGTATCGAATAAATTTAGGAAGTGATCTGAACATGACTCAGGAAATTCAGTTCGACGGCGTGTCCGTCGTCAAGAAAGCCAACGTTTATTTTGACGGCAAGTGCGTGAGCCACACGGTCATTCTGGCCGACGGCGTACGCAAGTCGGTGGGCGTCATCCTCCCGTCCACCCTCACCTTCAACACCGGTGTGCCCGAGATCATGGAAGGTGTGGCCGGCAGCTGCCGCGTTCGTCTGAAGGGTGAGTCCGAATGGAAGACCTACGCCGCAGGCGAGTCCTTCAACGTGCCGGGCAATTCCAGTTTCGATATCGAAGTGACGGGCGAGGCCTATCACTACGTCTGCCACTTCGCCTGATCGGGAGCCTGCCATGCCGTCATTCGACATTACCTCCGAAGTCGATATGGTTGCATTGCGCAACGCCGTTGAAGGGGCCAACCGCAAGATCACCGGGCGTTACGACTTCAAGGGGACTGATGCCCGGGTCGAGCAGGCGGAGAAGTTGCTGACGTTGCATGCCGACAGTGATTTTCAGTTGGAGCAGATGCTGGCGATCCTGTTGCCTGAAATGACTGCCAAGAAAATCGATGTGCGCTGCCTCAAGCACGGGGACGTGCAAAAGGTGAGCGGCAACAAAGTGAAGCAGGAACTCACCGTCAGAGTGGGGATCGAACAGGAGCAGTCCAAGAAGATCGTCAAGCTCATCAAGGACAGCAAGCTCAAGGTTCAGGCATCCATTCAGGGTGAGGCTGTCCGTGTTTCCGGTGCCAAGCGGGATCTCCTTCAGGAGTGCATCGCTCTGGTGCGCAAGGACATCACGGACTTCCCGCTGCAGTACGGCAATTTCAGGGACTGAAAAGATGAATATCTCGTCGGCGGCGTCGACTTCCCAGGTGCAGACCCAGGACGCAGTGTCCGTTGCGATGCTGCGCAAGACGCTGGATCAGCAGCAGGCCATGGCCGCTCAGATGATTGCGTCGCTGCCGCAGCCGGCCTCGGTGCCCGATCCCACGGCAACGGTCGGGCGGTCGGTCGATACTTACGCCTGAACGGCATTGTTTTTCAGATGCATACGAAGGGCCAGCCTTGAGTGCTGGCCCTTTTCGTATCAGGCCGCTGGAAGGCCCTGAAGCCACCTCGTGTACAGCACTTCCGCATGCTTGCTCAGGGTGGCGAGTCGTCGGTCGATGTCGATGGCCATCTCGGCAGGAGTCTGGACGGTATCGGCGGGGCTGGCGTCCCTGATTTCTTCGGCGCCGCTCTCGCACCAAGCCTCCACCATTTCCCGTTTCATCTCCACGTGGCACTGCATGCCGAGATGTTTGCCGAGTACGAAAGCCTGATTGGCGCAGACTGCGCTCTCCAGAATTCGTGTAGCGCCCTCGGGAATCGAGAAGGTTTCGCCGTGCCAGTGGAAGCTCTCGAAGCCTTGAATGTCGCCAAGCCATTGGCGGGCCACGGGTGAATCGACGACCTTGACCTTGCCCCAGCCGATTTCCTTGACGGGATTCCTGCTCACTGTTCCGCCGAGGGCGCGGCTCATCAGTTGCCCGCCCAGGCAATGGCCGATGACCGGCTTGTCTGCTGCCATCATCTGGCGGATCAACTGGAGCAGGGGAGGGATCCAGTCCAGCTGATCATTGACGCTCATCGGCCCGCCCATCAGGCACAGCCCGGCGAAATCGTCGGCGGAGCTCGGGACAGGTTCTCCCGCATCAATCCGGATCAAGGTCCAGGGGCGGGAGTGCCGTTCCAGGAATGTGGCAAAATGGCCCGGACCTTCCGTCGGGCTATGGCGAATGACTGCTATCGGTTTCATGTGGGATTTCCGTTTTTTTCGCTCCTTTCAGTTTATCGGTCTGATCCTGGCTTGTGCAGCCAATCCTGCGCTGGCAACCGAGGTTGCTCTTGCCGGGGTCTTCCCGGGCAAGGCCTTGCTCGTCATCAACAACGGTGCGCCCCGCAGTGCGGGGGTGGGAAGTACGACGGAGGGGGTGCGGGTGCTTGCTGTCGATGGGCAAGGTGCGACCCTCGAATTTGACGGTCGGCGTCACAGGCTGGTGGTCGGCGAACATGCGGTCAGCGTCGCAACGCCTGCCGGCGCGGGGGCGCCATCCCTTGTCATTCATGGGGATAGTCGCGGCCACTTTAATGTGGCGGGCGCGGTCAATGGGGTTGAAGTACGGTTTCTGGTCGATACCGGGGCGACCTCTGTCGCCCTGGGGCGCTCGGATGCCTTGCGGGCAGGAATCGAGTTTGTCAAAGGTGAGCCGTTAACCATGCAGACGGCCAACGGACTTGTCCGTGGCTGGGTGGTGTCCCTGGACAAGGTGCGGGCTGGAACGCTTACGCTGCGCAACGTGCCCGGGGTTGTGATCGATGGTGAAATGCCCTATGTGCTTCTTGGCATGAGCTTTCTCAACCGCATGGACATGCGGCGGGAGGGCGCGGCCCTTCACTTGCGACAACGTTATTGACAGCCGATTAAATGGACAGCAAACCGCATTCTTCGGTCGCACACTCGGCAGACTGGTGGCGCCAGCAATTCTCCTCTGCAGGGGGGTATGAATCGCCGGCAGAGGACGGCATTGCCCCCGGGCCCTTGCGCCCCGCGGCGGTCCTTGTTCCCATCGTCCTGCGCCAGCCGGAACCTACCTTGCTGCTGACGCGCCGTACGGATCACCTGCATCACCATCCCGGGCAGGTGAGTTTCCCCGGCGGGCGCGTCGAGGAGCAGGACAGTTCTCCGATCGAGACAGCCCTCAGAGAGACCGAGGAGGAGATTCGCCTGCTCCGTCAGCACATCGAATTGCTGGGCTGTCTGCCCCAGTATCGCACCGGGACCGGCTTTGACGTGACGCCGGTGGTCGGGCTGGTCACACCCCCCTTCGAGTTGGTGCCTGACGAGTTCGAGGTTGCCGAGGTTTTCGAGGTGCCCTTGTCCTTTCTGCTGGATGTGAACAACCATCAGCTGCATCGGGCCGAGGTGCGTGGCCGGCTGCGGGAGTACTACGCGATGCCCTACGGCGACTACTTCATCTGGGGCGCCACCGCCGGGATGATCGTGAGTCTGCAACGATTCCTGGATCGATGAGCGAACGCCATTTGTAATGGGTTGGTTTGATGGTATCTTGCGTCATCCCCAATAGGAATGAACAATGAGGGTCGCTCAAGACCCCCCGTCGCATGACCCTGTTTTCGCTGATCGTCGCACTCCTTCTGGAGCAACTTCGCCCGCTGCCTGTCGCACGTTTTGTTCAGGCTCCCCTGAAGGTTTTTGCCCGTTTCCTGGAAGATCGTTTCAATGACGGGGAGTCACGCCATGGTGCCGTTGCCTGGTGGGTAGCCATCCTGGCCACGTGCTTCGGTTCGGCACTGGTGTATTTCGTGCTGTGGCACGTCAGCCCCGTTCTCGGGGTGCTCTTCAATATCCTCATTCTCTATCTGACCATGGGCTTTCGTCAGGTCAGCCACTTTTTCACGGATATCCAGCTCGCGTTGCGCATGGGGGAAATTCCGCGCGCACGGCAACTGCTCGGCGAGTGGCGCGGACGTCGTCATGACGACTCGAGCTCCAGCGAAGTGGCGCGTCTCGCCATCGAGGAGGCTCTTGTGGCCTCCCATCGCAATGTATTCGGCGTGGCCTTCTGGTTCATCATACTGCCGGGGCCCAGTGGTGCCATCCTCTACCGGTTGGCCCGTTTCCTCGACGAAGAGTGGGGCCGTCAGCGGCGACTTGATCCGGATTTTGGTGCGTTTGGTGACTTCCCGTCCCGCGCCTTTGCCATGCTTGACTGGCTCCCCGTGCGTCTGACTGCGGCAGCGTTTTCCGTGGTCGGTGACTTCGAGGATGGCGTGTACTGCTGGCGGGCCCAAGCCAACCAATGGAAGGACAAGGCTTCCGGTATACTGCTTGCCAGTGGCGGCGGCGCCTTGGGTGTTCGGCTTGGCATGCCGATCCATGAGTCGGGAGAAGTCGTAGAGCGACCGGAAATGGGGGTCGGTGATGATGCCGATGCCGATTTCATGCAGAGCACTATCGGCCTGATCTGGAGAACCCTGGTGCTGGTGATGTTGCTGCTGGCGCTCTTGGGTATCGCGGGTTGGGTTGGTAATTAATCGTAATAATTCTGAGGAGGAATACAGATGGCTAGTCGCGAAGTAGTCGTATTGAGTGCAGTTCGTTCCGCTATCGGTGCTTTTGGTGGTGCCCTGGCTGATTTCGACGCCAGTGAGCTGGCCGGCATCGTCATGAAGGAGTCGGTTTCCCGCTCCGGAGTGGATCCGCAGCTGATCAACTACATCACCGTCGGCAACTGTATGCCCACCGATTCCCGCTACGCTTATGTTTCCCGCGTCGCGTCGATCCAGGCTGGCCTCCCCATGGAGTCCGTGGCCATGCAGGTGAGCCGTCTGTGCTCCTCCGGTCTGCAGGGCATCGTTACCACCGCTCAGAACATTCTGCTGGGTGATGCCGATTACGGCATCGGTGGTGGTGTCGAAGTCATGTCCAAGGCCAGCTACCTTCTGCCCGCACTGCGTTCCGGTGCCCGCATGGGTGACACCAAGGCCATCGACAGCATGGTTGCCGTGCTGACCGATCCGTTTGGTGTTGGTCACATGGGCATCACGGCCGAGAACCTCGCCGCCAAGCACGGCATCAGTCGTGAAGAGCAGGATGCCTTTGCCGTTGAGTCCCAGCGTCGTGCTGCGGCCGCCATCGATGCCGGTCACTTCCAGTCCCAGATCGTTCCGATCGTCAAGCAGACCCGCAAGGGCGACGTGGTGTTCGATACCGACGAGCATCTGAAGCGTGGTACCTCCATGGAGTCCCTCGCCAAGATGAAGCCGGCCTTCAAGAAGGACGGTACCGTCACCGCGGGCAACGCTTCCGGCATCAACGACGGCGCTGCCTTCTTCGTGCTGGCCGACGGCTCCACCGCTGTCAATGCCGGTTACAAGCCGATGGCACGTCTGGTGTCCTACGCTATCGCCGGTGTGCCGAACGACATCATGGGTGAAGGTCCGATCCCCGCGTCCCGTCTGGCCCTCAAGAAGGCTGGCCTGACGCTGGATCAGATGGACGTGATCGAGTCGAACGAAGCGTTTGCTGCCCAGGCTCTGACCGTCATGCGTGTCCTTGGCCTGGATCCCGCCAAGACCAACCCGAATGGCGGCGCCATTGCCCTCGGCCACCCGGTCGGTTGTTCCGGTGCGTTCATCGCAACCAAGGCTATCTATGAGCTTCAGCGCACCGGCGGTCGCTATGCGCTGGTGACCATGTGCATCGGCGGTGGCCAGGGTATCGCTACTGTCTTCGAGCGCATCTGATCCTTATTTGCGCCTGATTCAGGGCCCCACCAGAAATGGTGGGGCCCTGTTTATTTGGGCTATCGGGATCCAGAATAAATGTCTTGCCAAGAGGGTTTGTTTTCCCATAAAATCCATGGCTTTACTGCATTTCTTTCAGGATTACTAAAAGATGGCCAACTCGGCACAAGCCCGTAAGCGCGCCCGGCAAGCTGTTAAGGCTCGCGCCCTCAACATGAGTCTGCGTTCCCGTCTGCGCACTGCTATCAAGGCTGTCCGCAAGGCGGTTGACGGTGGCGACAAGCAGGTCGCTCAGCAAGTTTTCGTGTCGTCCCAGCGTACGATCGACAGCATTGCTGACAAGAAGATCATTCACAAGAACAAGGCTGCTCGCCACAAGAGCCGCCTCTCTGCCGCCATCAAGGGCATGGGGGCCGTGGCCGCCTAATACGCGAGCCTGGGGTGGTTGTGGTTTCGCCACCCATAGCGATGAGAGCCTGAAAGGCCGTCGCGATAATGCCGTTCAGCTAGCGCTGAGCGGCATTTTTATTTTGTGGGGCAGGTAAGAGTGCCTACCTGTGGGCAAACAAAAACGGAGGCCGAGGCCTCCGTTGGTTCGATGACTGTGCTGCGTTCGGTTGGTCAGGCTCGAGGTTCAGGCGGCCGGATTGAACCGTTTCGTCGTCAGGCGGCTTCCTGGATCAGTGGGAAGGAAACCGGGCCGCAGGTAGGGTGGATGGAGGAGGCGCAGGCTTGGCCGACCGCTTCATCCAGGCACTGTTTGGCGCATTTGGCACAGCGCCCGCACTCTTCGGTTACACCCAGTTGAGTCCGCAGGTCGCGGAGGCGCCGTGCGCCGGCATTGACCGCTGATTCGATGTGCTTTTCCGTTACCGCTCGACAGACGCAAACATACATTGTTGTGTTTCCTTCAAACAGCCTTGGGTGCACATACGCCGGAATGCTGCGCTGATAGGCCTGTGCCGGTTCTTGAGTGGACCATCTATTTCATTTGGTCAGAATCAGCTTGCCTGCACGCGTGGCTCTCAATGCATAAATCATGCCTTCGTGCTCGATGTAAACGCAGGGGCGATTGTTGAACAGATCCCTGCTGCGGATCGGAGCCTCGATCTCGCCCAAGACTTCAGAAGACGGGGTGTCTGGTCTTTGGGTGGGCAGCGAAGGAGCAGGTCTGTTCACGTTAATACTAAATAGAATGAGAATAATTCGTATTAGACAGACAAGACCGGGCCAAGTCAACAAGGATGCAGCGCGTACTCCGCACTGTTGAACGCTAACCCGCGTTCGTTAGCCTGATACATCGAACTTCTGTGCTGCCGTTTCGGCCCGATGGGTGGGCGGAGTAGAATCGCGACCTTTCTGCCCGACCGTCTGCTTACCCCATGCCACTGATTACTCTTGACGACGCCTGCCTCGCATTCGGCCATGTTGCCTTGCTCGACAAGGCGGCCTTTCAGCTCGATGCTGGCGAACGTGTGGCCCTGATCGGGCGCAACGGCAGCGGTAAATCCAGCCTCCTGAAGGCTCTGGCTGGTCAGGCTTCCCTGGATGATGGGCGTCTGTGGCGCCAGCCAGGCGCGCGGATTGCATATGTTCCCCAGGAGGCGGATTTTCCCCTTGAACGGAGCGTCTTTGAGACGGTGGCCGATGGCCTGGGGGACGTGGCGCGGCTTCTGGTGGAGTACCACGCAGCCATGCTGGCCGTGGCCGAGGATGGTAGTGGCGCTGCCCTTGCGCATCTGGAGGAGATCCAGCACCGGGTCGAGGATGCCCAGGCCTGGCGGATGGAGCAGAAGGTGGAACAGGTGCTGGCGCAGCTTCGCCTGTCCGGGGAGGCGCGGGTAGGAAGCCTTTCGGGGGGGGGCATCAAGCGGGTTGCATTGGCGCGTGCCCTGGTCGGCGAACCGGAAATGCTGCTGCTTGACGAGCCGACCAACCACCTGGATATCGACGGCATCCTGTGGCTGGAGGAATTGATTCGGGATTTTCCCGGTGCGGTGGTGGTGATCACCCACGACCGGGTCTTTCTCGACAACGTGGCCACGCGCATTGTGGAACTGGATCGCGGTTTGCTGAGCAGCTTTCCCGGGCGCTTTAGTGAGTACCTCACCCGCAAGGCTGAGCATCTTGATGCGGAGGAGAAGGCGAATGCCCGCTTCGACAAGTTGCTGGCCCAGGAGGAAGTGTGGATTCGCAAGGGGGTGGAGGCCCGTCGGACGCGCAATGAAGGGCGTGTGCGGCGGCTTGAGGCCCTGCGCCGGGAGCGCAGCGCGCGTCGTGAGCGTTTCGGCAACGTCAAGCTGGCCCTGGACAGGGGGGAAGGCAGCGGCCAGATGGTGGCCGAGCTCGAGCACGTGGGCAAGACCTTTGGCGAGCGGCAGATCGTGCGGGACTTCTCCACACGCATCCTGCGTGGCGACCGTATCGGCCTGATCGGGCCCAATGGTGCCGGCAAGACCACCCTGCTGAAGCTGATCCTGGGAGAGCTCGAAGCGGATGAAGGGCGGATTCGCCGGGGAACGCGGCAGACCGTGGCTTACTTTGACCAGCTGCGCGCCCAGCTTGATCCGGACGCGCCGTTGACGGAAGTCATCAGCCCGGGGTCGGATTACGTGGAGATTGCCGGCCACCGCACGCACATCATCGGCTACCTGGGGGATTTCCTGTTTTCTCCCCAGCGTGCCCGGTCGCCGGTCAAATCCCTGTCCGGGGGAGAGCGCAACCGGCTCCTGCTGGCTCGTCTGTTCGCCCGCCCGGCGAATGTGCTGGTGCTGGATGAGCCGACCAACGATCTCGATATCGAAACCCTTGATCTGCTGGAAGATCTGCTCGCCCAGTACGATGGTACGGTCTTCCTGGTCAGCCACGACCGGGCCTTTCTCGACAATGTGGTCACCCAGGTGATCGCTGCGGAAGGGGAGGGGCGCTGGAAGGAATATGCGGGCGGCTACGATGACTGGCTGCGTGTGCGCAAGTCTGCGGTGACGGCAACTGCGCCTGTGGCGCCGAAAGCCCCTGCCGTCAGGAAGGATGCGCCCGCGCCGGCTGCTGCTGCGCCTGTCAAGCTGAGCTGGAAGGAGCAGCGCGAACTCGAGGCCCTGCCGGATCGCATTGCCGGGCTGGAGGCGGAGCAGGTTCAGCTTCAGGCCAGGCTGAACGACCCCGCGACGTATCGGGACAGTGCCCAAGAGGTTCCGGGTTTGAACGCGCGCCTGCAAGCGCTGGAGTCTGAGGTTGAAGCCGCGATGTTGCGCTGGGAAGAGCTGGAGTCTCGGGGTAGCAAGTAGGTTTGGTCAGGTGGCCGGGGGCAGGGCGCCCTCAGGTCGGCCTCCGGCCTGAAGCAGCGCCTCCATCGCCTCATGAGGCACTGACAGGCGGTGGAGCAGGCTCTCCCGGCCAATGTGGAGCAGGGCTTCGATTGCCGCCAGATCATCGGGAATGGCGGCGTTGTCCCAGCCCTGGGCGGTATGTCGTGCAAGACTCGTTGCCAGTTGCACCGTGCGTACACGCGGATTCTGGATCTGCCGTTCGTCCATCATCGAAATCAGCAGTTCGGGCAGGTGCCACTGGCGTACCAGCGCCAGCTGCAGTTCCCGCGCGGAGAAGTTGAACACGGCCCGCTGTGCAGCCCCGGAGCGCAGGTTGCGGTCAAGCCGCTGGGTTTCGTAAACCTGGAGCGTCAGGTCCGGGGCAAAGCTCCAGCACAGGATGTCGGTCACTTCCGACAGCAGCGCAGCCACGGTGATCTCGTCTACATCCAGATCGTGCCTCAGGATCGCCCAGTCACGGGCATAGCGTGCCGCCCGGCGTGCCCGGCCGATCACCTTCAGGACACCGACCAGCGCCCTGGGATGGCCCGCGATATGGTTCTCCACCGTGGGGAGATCTGCGAACTCCCGCAGGAAGGGCGAGATGCCCATCATCATGATGGCGCGTTCGATGGTCGTGATGTCGTGATTCTGGCGAGCCCGGCGGTGGGCTTCGATGTGGATCAGGACCCGCAGGGTCATCATCGGATCACTCAGGACAAGGGCTGCAACGGTGCGTCCGTTGATGCTCTCCTCCTGTTCCCGCATGGCCTGGAGCTCCTTGACCGTATGCTTCAGGACGGGAATGGGCTCATTGCCGAAAAACGCCAGATAGGCATCAAGGGTGTCGAAGGCTTGGTTGATCAGGGCCATAGTCTCATTCCGGCGGGCGATGATTCCATTTACGGCACGGAGGCTGCGGGATTGAGGCGCCGGGCCGGTGTCCGGATGCAGGGTCGGTGCCGGGGCTATAATCGGCAGACTAACAACAGGAGCGCCTTCCGGGTGCCCATTCAAGAGGAGAAAAGCATGTCCACCGTCGCATCCCCCTTCAAGGCTTTCGTGATCCGTCAGGATGAGAGCCGCAAGGTGTCTTCGGCCATGGAGACACTTTCCGTGGACGCCCTCGATGCAGGTGAGGTCCTTATCAAAGTGGCTTACTCGAGCGTGAATTACAAGGATGCCCTGGCTGCCACGGGTGCCGGAAAGATCATCCGCCGCTTTCCCTGCGTGGGCGGGATCGATCTGTCGGGGACGGTGGTGGAGAGCGCCGATCCCCGCTTCAAGACGGGCGATGCTGTGATCGCCACCAGTTTCGATATCGGTGTGGCGCACCATGGTGGCTATGCTGAATACGCGCGGATTCCCGCGGGCTGGGTTGTGCCGCTGCCGGTGGGCCTGTCGCTTTTCGATTCCATGGCGCTGGGGACTGCTGGATTTACGGCGGCGCTGGGGGTGGTGCGCATGGAAGACAATGGCCTGCGCCCCGAGAACGGTCCGGTGGTTGTAACTGGCGCCAGTGGCGGCGTCGGCGGTCTGGCCATCGACATGCTCGCAGGGCTGGGCTACCACGTCGTCGCCCTGACCGGCAAGGCGCAGGAGGAGGCCTACCTGAAGGAGCTTGGTGCGGCGGAGATCCGCCTGCGGGACACCATTGACCCTGCCAAGACCCGTCCGCTCGATGCCGGCCTGTGGGCGGGTGCGGTCGATAACGTGGGCGGAGACATTCTGGCCTGGGTGCTGTCCACCATGAAACAGGCCGGTACGGTGGCGAGCATCGGCAACGCCCAGAGCATCAACCTGCCGACCACGGTGTTCCCCTTCATCCTGAGGGGCGTGAGTCTGCTCGGGATCGATTCCGGCTACATGGGCTTTCCGACCCGGGCGAGGGTGTGGGAGCGCCTGGCCACCGATCTCAAGCCGCGCCACCTGGCTTCGATGACCCGGACGGTGCCGTTTGCCGATCTGCCGGGGGTTTTTGATGACTTCATCGCCGGGCGGGTCAAGGGGCGTACCGTGATTGCCGTAAATCCATAAAGCCCATTTTGAGCGAGTCCAGCATGACAGAAGACAACGATCAGGCCCTGCCCAGGGTCTTGATCATCGACGATTCCCGGATGGTGCGTGCGTCCATCATCCGGCACGTGCGGGACCGCTTTGAAGTGCGGGAGGAGGCCGACGGCGAAGCCGGCTGGCAGACCTTGATGGTGGATCCCACCATTCAGGCGGTGATCACCGACATCGGCATGCCTCGGCTGGATGGCTATGGCCTGCTCGAGCGTATCCGCCGCAGCCGCATCTCCCGCATCAACACCTTGCCGGTGGTGGTGATCTCCGGGGACGATGAACCGGATGTGAGGGTCAAGGCCAAGAGCGCCGGAGCCACCGATTTCATTTCCAAGAGCATCGGCAACGTCGAGTTGCTGGCGCGTCTGGAGGCCCTGACCCAGCTGGCCCGCACCCAGCGGGATCTGGAGGAAAGCCGGGCCGCCCTGGCCACGGCCAGCCCCACCGACCCCACCTCCGGGCTGGCCACACCGTCCTATCTGCACTACCACGCAGCCCAGGAGCTGTCCCTGGCCCAGCGGCGGCATGGGGATCTGTCGGTGATGGTCATCGAGATCGACCAGTTCGACACCCTGATCGCCCGCTATGGTGCGCATGTGGCGCAGCTGGTCAATCGCAAGCTGTCCAAGATCCTCGCCACCAAGCTGCGTCAGGAAGACACGGTCGCCGAACTGGCCCCGGCGCGTTTCGTGATCGTCTCGCCGAGTACCAACATGGACGGCGCCTGTGCCTTTGCCATGCGTCTGCGGGCGGCCATCGATCACATCGTGATGACCTATCGCGAGGAGCGCATCCGCATCCAGATCACCATTGGTCTGGCTGCCGCCGAGCCGGGCAAGACCCAGACCGTCAGCCACCTGATCGGTGTGGCGGTGCAGCGTATTGCAGCAGGCAGGGCCGAGGGCGGCAACCGGGTGATGGGCGAGAAGGGCGAGGTCACGCCCGACATGATCAGCGTACCGACCCGTGCGTCGGTCAGCATCGACCAGTACCTCCTCCAGCTACGCACCGCGGGTCTCGACCCCCGTTTGCGCAAGCAGCTTCCCGATGCCATACGGACACTCTTGCCGCTGCTGGAATTGATAGAATCCGAATTCCCTTCCGGTCTGCCGCTCGCCACCCTCGCGCGCGTTGCAGAAGCCGGTCTGGTGAGTGCAGCACCCAAAGACGAATAACAAGGCGGGCGCCACGACGCATCGCCATCCTACGCAGTGGTTTGACTATTCGAAAAAGGGAGAGGAACCCATGGCTTCATACCAGGAATTTCACAAACGCTCCGTCGAAGACCGCAACGGCTTCTGGGGCGAGCAGGCACAGCTGGTCCACTGGAACAAGCAACCCGAACAGGTCTACGATTTTTCCAAGCCGCCCTTCGTCAAGTGGTTTGTCGGCGGAGAAACCAACCTTTGCTACAACGCGGTCGATCGCCACGCCGAAACCAACCCGAACGGCAAGGCACTGGTCTACATCTCCACCGAGACCGACGAAGAAAAGATCTACTCCTTCTCTGAACTGCGCACCGAAGTCATGCGCATGGCAGCGATCTACCAGGAGCTGGGCGTAAAGAAGGGCGACCGCGTCCTGATCTACATGCCGATGATCGCCGAAGCCTGCTTCGCGATGCTGGCCTGCACCCGCATCGGCGCCATCCACTCGGTGGTGTTCGGCGGCTTCGCCTCCCACTCCTTGGCAACCCGCATTGACGATGCCAAGCCCACCGTGATCGTCTCCTCCGACGCCGGCATGCGTGGCGGCCGTCCGGTTCCCTACAAGCACCTGCTGGACGAAGCCATCGGCCTGGCCGAGCACAAGCCGGCTGCCGTGCTGATGGTCAATCGTGGCCTCGACAAGGCAATGAACGTCGTTGCCGGCCGTGACGTGGATTACGCTACCCTGCGCGCCAAGCATATGGATGCCCAGGTTCCCGTCACCTGGCTCGAATCCTCCGAGCCCAGCTACATCCTGTACACCTCCGGCACCACCGGCAAGCCGAAGGGCGTGCAGCGTGACACCGGCGGCTACGCCGTGGCGCTGGCCGCGTCCATGAAGCACATCTACTGTGGCAACCCGGGCGAGACCTTCTTCTCCACCTCCGATATCGGTTGGGTGGTGGGTCACAGCTACATCATCTACGGCCCGCTGATCAACGGCATGGCCACGATCATGTACGAAGGCACCCCGCTGCGTCCTGACGCCGGCATCTGGTGGAAGATCTGCCAGGAGCAGGAAGTCACCGTGATGTTCAGCGCCCCGACCGCCATCCGCGTGCTCAAGAAGCAAGATCCCGCCTTCCTCAAGAAGTACGACCTGTCGAAGCTTCGCGCCCTGTACTGCGCCGGCGAGCCGATGGATGAGACCTCCCACAAGTGGATGATGGATGAACTGGGCATCCAGGTCATCGACCACTACTGGCAGACCGAGACCGGCTGGGCCATGCTGTCCCTGATGCCCGGTGTCGAGAAGCAGGAAGTGCAGCTTGGCTCCCCCGGCTTCCCGGTGTATGGCTACGACGTTCGCCTGTTCCGCGACGACGGTTCCGAGTGCGGCCCCAACGAAAAGGGCATCGTCGGCGTGGTGCCGCCGCTGCCCCCCGGTTGCCTGTCCACCGTGTGGGGTGACGACAAGCGCTTCGTGTCCACCTACTTCACGCTGTTCCAGGAGCCGCTGGTCTACTCCAGCTTCGACTGGGGCATCAAGGACGATGCCGGCTACTACAAGATCCTCGGCCGTACTGACGACGTGATCAACGTGGCCGGTCACCGCCTCGGTACCCGTGAAATCGAGGAAGCCGTCCAGGCTCACCCGGCGATTGCCGAAGTGGCCGTGGTGGGCGTGGCCGATCAGCTCAAGGGCCAGATGCCCATGGCCTTCGCCGTGGTCAAGGATCCGGCGTCGGTGGATACCCCTGAAAAGGTGGTCGAGCTCGAAAAGGCCGTCATGAAGCTGGTGGATGGCAGCCTCGGCGCCATCGCCCGTCCGGCCCGGGTGCACTTCATCTCCGGTCTGCCCAAGACCCGTTCCGGCAAGATGCTGCGTCGCTCCATCCAGGCGCTGGCCGAAGGCCGTGATCCGGGCGATCTGACCACCATCGAAGATCCTTCGACCCTCGAGCAGATCAAGACCGCGCTGGCTGCCAAGTAAGCCGCCCGCTGTTCTGCCGTAAAAAAACCGACCGGTCCGCAAGGCCGGTCGGTTTTTTTGTACCGGCCCAAGCCGGGGGTGTAGGGCCTTGCGTCTCAGTAGCCCTGAAAATCCTTCAGCAGGAACACATGGACCTCGCGCCGGAAGTCCTTGTGGATGGGCACCACGATCTTGCCGAGCTTTTCGCTGGAGCTGAAGTGTGCGGCGATGTCGGGGATGTCGGCCTTGCGGCCGATGTAGACAATGTCTCGCCCGCGCTTGTCGTCCAGTCGGGTCATCAGCTCGTAGTGGTCGATGGGCGTTCCACCGGGATGCCAGGCGGCATACTCGGTGGGGTGAAGGCGGTACACCAGATGGGCGATAAGCTCACGGTCCTCGGCGACCATCACGCTGCCCGGATGCGCAGCCAGATAGGGGCGTACGGCCTCTGCAAGATTGATCCAGCCACGGGCGCGCTTGAAGGGGTCGTTCTTTGCGGTGAGTTCGATACCGGCGGCGCGGGCCAGGTCCGGCCAGTGATAGGCCGCGGTGGAGGCCAGCAGATTGAAGGCAATACCGGCGACGACCCAGCGCTTCCGCTCCTTCAGGAACACGGCTGGAACCAGCAGGCAGGCGGCGACAAAGATGGGGGCAGCCCAATTGCCGTTGGCCCGGCCGGTGAGCGCCTGTAGGCTCACCAGCAGCAGCAGCGGCAGGATGAAGATCAGCAGGGTGCGGTGGGCGGGGGTGCCGGCGAGGCGGCGGCTGCGGAGCAGTGCCCAGGCCAGCAGGATTCCCAGTATCGGGCCGAAGGACAGCCATTGGGCGCCCAGAAACTCCCCGAGCTGCCCTGGGTGCAGGCCCCGCTCGCCGTGGCCGACCCGGGTGATTTCGGCGGTATGGCGGAAGGTGGGGAAGTCGTGGGCCCAGTTCCAGTAGAGATTCGGTGACAGCACCGCGAAGGCGAGGAGCAGGGCCACCCAGGGTTGGGGGCGTGCCAGCCAGCGCCGATGGCGAGGGTCGATGATGAGCAGCAGCAGCGCCGATGGCAGGAAGGCGGCCATGGTGTATTTGGACATCAGGCCGATGCCGATCACCGCACCGCAGGCCAGCCAGTTGCGCCATCCGTCCCGCTCCAGTGCCCGCAGCAGGAACAGCAGCGCCAGCGACCAGCACAGCAGCAGCGGCGCATCTGTGGAGACGAACAGCCCCAGGGCTGCCACCAGGGGCATGGACAGGAAACCCAGCCCGGCCCAGAAGCCGACCCGGGGCGAGTACAGCCGGCAGCCCAGGGCGTACAGGGCGAAGGCGGTGGCAGGGTAGAGCAGCAGGGAAGGCAGCTTGATGGCCACCAGGCCGTTGCCGAGGAGGGCGGTGCTGGCCGCGATCAATGCCGCAATCAGCGGGGGCTTGGAGTAATAGCCCCAGTCCAGGTTCTGGGACCAGCCCCAGTAGTAGGCCTCGTCCACATACAGATCGATGCCCAGGTGGTTGATCACCCAGATTCGGTAGGTCGTGAGCAGGGCGGCGATGAGGGCCAGCGGCCCGATGAGGCTGCGATCGTTCATGGCTTGATCCGCACCAGGGCGACGCCGCCTTCGCGGAACAGGATGTCCACCGGAGCATCTTCCGGCAGGCGGTCGATGCGGGTCAGGCCCAGTTGGCCGGCCTCGGGGTTGCCCTTGAGGGTGACGGCCTGACGATAGACACTGAAACTGGGCGCGGTGGTGAAGCGCCAGAACACGACCTCCTCACCCAGCTCGCGGGCTTTCAGGCCGGCTGCCTTGACCGGGCCTTGGGCCAGCTCGCCCGCATAGGGGACGACCACGCCAGCCAGGAGGGCAACCTGCAGGGCTGCGGTGATGACAAGTTTGGGAATGAGCCGGATCCGGGGGAAGAACATGATGCCGAGCCAGACCATCAGGCCGCCGACCGTGGTGGCGATGTAGCTGCCGTCGGCCACTTCCAGGGCGCGTGCCAGCTGTGCGCGATAAAAGCCGTCGCCCAGATTGCTGTGGGCCAGGGCATCAAACAGGTTCGGCAGCAGCGGGAAGAGCAGCAACAGCAGGCCCGGCGCGATCAGATGGGGCCACGCCCGACGGGCTTCGCCCGCATGCAGCCCGATCAGCATGAACAGCGGCGTGCAGCCGTAGAGCACGTAGTGGGGCAGCTTGGTGCCCGACAGGGAGAAGAAGGCCAGCACGAAGCCGAACCAGATCCACAGGAAACGCCGGAGCGGATAGGCCAAGTCGCTGCGAAGCTTGCCCAGGGCGTTGATGAACAGGCCGCTCCAGGGCAGCAGGAGCAGGGGCACGGCGATCAGGTAATAGAAGGCGCTGCCGCCGTGGCCCTCCAGCGATCCGGAGAAGCGCTGGACGTTGTGGCGCATGATGAAGCCGTCGATGAAGTCCTGGCCGTGTAACGCGTAGGCGTAGGCATACCAGGGCGCCGCGATGGCGGTCAGGATCAGCAGGCCGAGGGGATTGAAGACGGTGCGCAGCCAGATCTTCCACTCGCCGCGGCTGGCGCAGTAGAGCAGGCTGACCGTGCCCGGGACGATCAGGGCAACCGGCCCCTTGGTCAGGGCACCCAGCCCGATCCACACAAACGCCCGCAGCAGGGGCGTACGGCGGCCGGTTTCGAGATGGCGCCAGACGTCGAAAAGGGTCAGGGCCAGCAGGCAGTTGAGCAGGCCGTCGGCGGTGGCGGCGCGGCCAATGGCGAAGGGGCCGAGGGCCGTGCAGGCCACGGCCAGGGCGATCAAGGCGGCATCCTCGCCGATTCGGCGGCGGGCGAAGAAGTAGGTGGCGTAGCTCCACACGATGGCCGCCACGGCTGAAGGTAGCCGGAAGGCCCATTCGCTGGCACCGAAGATCAGGTAGCCGATGGACTGCAGCCAGTAGATCAGGATCGGTTTGTCGAAGCGCGGCACACCGTTGAGGTAGGTGAACAGGAAGTCTCCCCGCTCGAACATCTCGCGGGTGGCTTCCGAGAAGGCGCCCTCGTCCACGTCAAAGAGCGGCGCGCCACCTAGACGCAGCAGGAAAGCCAGCAGCGGAAGTACGAGGATCAGGCGACCGAGGAGGCTGCCGGCGAGGGGGCCGCCGGCGGGATGGAATCCGGGCATCGGTGGAACCGCTTACTTGCCGTCGCCGTTGCGCCAGCCCTGACCATCTTCCAGGGCTTCACTGTCCCGGGCCACATAGGCCTGGCTCTGGCCGGATTCGAAGTACACCCGGGTGAGCAACTCGGCGAGAACGCCGGTGGTGACCATCTGGATGCCGGCAATCACGAAGAAGAAGCCGCCGAAGAACATCGGGCGGGTACCGATCGAGGCACCGGTGAACAGCTTGAGCAGGCCGAGGTAGCTGAGAATCAGCATGCCCAGCGCGCCCAGCCCCAGCCCGATGCCACCGAAGAAGTGGCCCGGGCGGGTGCGGAAACGCATGAAGAAATACACGAAGATCAGGTCGAGGATGACCCGGAAGGTACGCGAGATGCCGTACTTGGATTCACCGAACATGCGTGCATGGTGGGTGACGACTTCCTGGGCGATCTTGCGCGGGGTGGTGACGGTGGCCAGCCAGGCCGGGATGAAGCGGTGCATCTCGCCATAGAGGCGTACGTTCTTGATCGCCGTGGCGCGGAAGGCCTTGAGCGAGCAGCCGTAATCCTGCAGGTGCACCCCGGTGATGCGGGCGATCAGGCGGTTGGCGATCTTGGAGGGGATCTTGCGCAGGATCATCCCGTCCTTGCGATTCTTGCGCCAGCCGGCGACCAGGTCGAGGTCTTCGCGGAGCAGGCGGCCGACCATGCGCGGGATGTCGATGGGGTCGTTCTGCAGGTCGCCATCCATGGTGACGATGACGTCGCCCCGGGCCGCGTCGAGACCGGCCTGCATGGCGGCGGTCTGCTTGAAGTTGCGCATCAGGGCGACGATGCGTACGTGGGGCCCGTAGCGCAGGGCGGCCTTTTCGAGATTGGGCACCGTGTTGTCGGAGGAGCCGTCATCGACGATCACCACTTCCCACGGGTAGGGGTAGGGGCCGAGGGCCAGGTGGACGCGTTCGAGGAGCGGATCCACGTTGTCTTCCTCGTTGTACAGGGGTACGACCACTGACAGGCGATGGGGGGGCAGATCAGCCGGGATGTCCGGTGAGGCCGGCGGAAGCGGGGAGAGCTGGGTGGTGTCGGTCATGATGGCTATTCGGCTGAGATTTTGGTTTGCGCCCCGTCGGCGTCGGACGAGGCGGATTGTAAGTCGGACGCGGCGGCTGCGCTCGCTTGATGGGTGGCCGGGGCGGGGAAAAGCCAGGCGATGGCGCCGGCGGTGACGGAGCAGGCGATCACGAAGAGGTGTAGGGCCAGGGCGGCCTGCAGCCCCACGGCCAGCGCAATGCCGCTGGGGAGCAGGGCGGCGGCGGCTCCGGCCTCGTAGGTGCCGAAGCCGGCCACGCCCTGGATCGGCAGGATGGCGGCGAGTTCGGCGCCGAGCGCGCCCGCCGCGCCAACGGCAAGGCCCGCAGGGATCAGCGCCGCCAGCAGGCCGGCCTGGGCGGCGAGTTTGACGGTCCAGTTGGCCAGCGTCCATGCCCAGCCGAAGCGGGCGTGGCGGGTGCTTTCGGCGAAGGCGTCGCGAATCTTCCCGAGCTTGGCCGTCAGGGCCTTGCCTTCGGCCCAGTCGTGCGGAGCGCGGGCCCAGCGGGGGAGCCACCAGGCCAGGGCCAGTACCCCGGCGACAGCCAGTGCCTTGAGTGCCGGGTGCAGCCCCGGCCAGACGAGGGCTGCCAGCGCCAGAACGACGAAGGCGTCCTGCAGGCGGAACCAGAACAGGGAAGCGATGGCCCGGGGCAGGGCAATGCCGAAGCTCTGCCGCAGCAGCAGCGGAAAGGCCGCTTCACCGCCACGGAAAGGCACCACGTTGACCATCGCGTTGTGGATCAGCACGATGCGCAGGCAGGCGCCGAAGCGCCCCTTCGCCTGGGCACGGAACTCGTCGAAGACCCGCAGCGTACGCAGCAGGTAGGACAGCAGGAAACCGGTGGTGGCGAGGCCCAGGGTCAGTCCGTCGACTCGGCTGACCACCTCGCCGAGCCCACGCCAGCGGCCGTCGGACATCAGCCAGGCGAGCAGCCCCAGGGAGACAGCAACGGCAAGCGCGCGCTTGATGATTTTCATGTTCAGGACTCCCGCTCCGCCATCAGCGCTGCAGCGGCGCCACCGATCCCCCAGGCGGCAAGGCCGATCTGGTAGAGCCGGACCTGAGGATAGCCCAGGTCCACGAAGATCATGGCCAGGCTGGTGGCCACGGCAATGGTGGCCATGGCGCGGATGCCCCCAGGGCGTTCCCAGAAGCGCATCCTGCCCGACAGCCATACACCCAGGCCGCCGGCGATCCAGCCCCCGGCTGCACCGACCAGCACATCCAGCGGCCAGTGGGCGCCCACTGCGATGCGCGACAGGCCGATGAGCGCAGCGAGGGGCAGAAAGACGAGGGCCGCCCGGCCACGGCTATGATCCCGGGGCCAGGCGAGGATCAGCACGGCAGCGACCAGGAAAGCCGTCGTGCTGTGGCCCGAAGGGAAAGCGTGCACATAGAGCTTCTGGCCAATCTGCTGGAAGCTGCCGGCTTCCAGCACACCGGCTGGACGCATCACATCGAAGTAGCGTTTGCCACCCTGGCTGAAGAGCACGCCCAGCGGCGCTGCCAGGAAGGCGGCGGCGAGCCAGCGTGGCTGGGTCTTCAGGGTCGGGGCGAGCAGGGCAATCATGCCCAGCACCGATCCTGACAGGCTGATGGCCGACCACAGGGCGGGGGGAAGCCAACTGGCGCTGGCCGCGTTGATGCGCAGAAAGGCGGCTTGATTGTCGCCACCCAGTGCCAGGCCTGCAGCCAGAACCAACAGGACCGCGGCCGGAATCGCCAGCCAGGGACGCGGAATGGCGTCGGCTGAAGCCGCTGGCGTTTCGAACTCGGGTTCGGGCAGGGAGTGTGGGGGCAAGGCTTGGGTGGTGACAGCAAAACCTGGCAGTTTACCCGATCAGGCTGCCGGATTGACGTCGTCGTCAGGCTGCGCGCCCGCTGTTCCCGACGCTGGCGAGCAGGGCCGGGCGTTTGCCAGCCTGCTTGGCCCGGTACATGGCGGCATCTGCGGCGCGCAGGAGGCTGTCCTGGTCGGTGCCGTCGTCCGGGGCCAGGGCGAGACCGATGCTGCCGGCCATGGGGATAAGGTGTTCCTGGATCTGGAAGGGATGGGCAAAGACGCCGAGCAGCCGGTCGCCGAGGAAACGCAGGCTCTCCCGGTTGTTGATGTCGGGGAACACCCCCACGAATTCGTCGCCGCCAACACGGGCGATCACGTCGCCGTTGCGCAGGGCGGAGCTCAGGCGCTGGGCGATCTGCACCAGCAGGGCATCGCCGACTGCATGTCCGTAGGTGTCGTTGATGGGCTTGAAACCATCCAGGTCGAGAACCGCGACACCCAGCGCCAGCCCTTGCCCGGTGCTGCGTGCCAGTTCTTTCTTGAAATGTCCTTCCAGGAAGCTGCGGTTCGGCAGGCTGGTGAGGGCATCGTGGTTGGCGAGGTGCTGCAGGCATTCTGCGGTCAGGTGGCGTGCGGTCACATCCAGCAGGGTGACGATGCGCAGGGGGCCCTTGTAGCCTTCGATGGTGCCGGGAATCCGCTCGATCGCGAGGGGCATGCCATCGGGCCGCTCACCGGTCCATACACCTTCCTGCTCGGTCAGAATGTCCTCCAGGCGCTTGCCCCGGAGGGCCTTGCGGGGGCGGCCCAGCATGCGGCAGGCGGCCCGGTTGGCATCGGCGATCTTGTCAGTGCTGCCGAGGATGCAGACCCCGGCGCCGATCTGATTCATCATCGAGCGCATCAGCCGGCCGGAGCGCTCGGAGCGCTGCGTCTGTCGCAGCAGTATGGCGCACATGACCACGAAGGCGACCAGACCGGTGATCACTGCCAGCGCAGTGAGCCTATCTGCCTGCAGGACGGCTTCCTCGTGCTGGGTGGCGAGCAGCCGGGCCAGTTCGCTCAGGGCAGGGGCGATGGTGGCGAGCTCACTGGAGGCAACGGCGGAGCCCGGGTCGAGGACTTCGAGCCGCGCAAAGTTGTTCCAGCGGGCCAGCAGTTCGGTCAGGGTGCGACGTGCGGCAGGGTTGTCGAGGGGCGTCAGAACGAGTTCGACGTTCTCGAGGGTGTGGACCGCTCCCCCTCCGGCAAGCCCTTGCAGCGCTGACTCCAGCCAGCGGTGACGCGGGTCGCGGACGGCTGGGTTGACGATGATGTCGGCGTGGACCGTGGGGGCCTGGCCGGCCGCAATGTGCCACGCCATGGCCGTGCTCTGGCGGACCAGTGACAGCTGTTCGGATACGCGCCGATGCGCCGCCGTCTGCTGGTATGCCTGAATCAGGATGGTCGTCTCGATGGCGCAGAAAAGGACGGCGAGCACCCAGAATGTCCGGGAGGACAGGGAGGCTCGGGGTGACGCGCGGCGAGATGACATGAACGATCGATCCACAAACGGGATGGCGGCGGATTATTGCATAGGTCGGATGCATTTCCGACCGCCCTGGCCGTGCATCCGGCATGCACGGCCGAGTTCTGGCGCGAAACCCTGATCGGAGCTGGCGATGGGCTCGGGTATAATCCCGGGCTTTTCTCGGGTCCGTCCGTGAGTCTCGTGACTTTCGACGGGCCGGTACAAACCTCGCGCCCATCCTTGCCATGTCCGAAATCCTCAAGCTGCGCGGTGCGCCCGCCGTCTCCCGCTCCCGTCTTGACCGCCTGACCGAGTCGGTCAAATCCGTGCTGCCCCGCCTCAAGGGGCTGGCCGCGGAGCACTGGTACCTCGCCGAGATCAGCGCGCCCCTGTCGGCCGACGAGCTCGCCCGGCTGGTGGATCTGCTCGGTGCGCACCCTGAAGGTGATGTGCCCGCGGGCAGCCTGCTGTTGGTCACGCCGCGCCTGGGCACCATCTCGCCCTGGTCGTCCAAGGCTACCGACATTGCCCGGCAATGCGGTTTCGACAAGATCATCCGCATCGAGCGGGGCACGGCCCTCAGCTTCGAGCTGCGTGGCGGCCTCGATGCCCGCGACCGCGAGGCGGTGCTGCCGACCATCCACGACCGCATGACCGAGTCGGTGCTGGACAACGTGGACGCGGCTCACGCCCTGTTCCACCACTACGCGCCCCAGCCTCTCACCACCGTGGCCATCATCGAGCAGGGCCGCGACGCCCTGGTGGTGGCCAACAGCGAGCTGGGCCTGGCACTGTCCGAGGACGAGATCGATTACCTGGTAGACAACTTCACCCGCATGGGGCGCAACCCCACCGACGTGGAGCTGATGATGTTCGCCCAGGCCAACTCCGAACACTGCCGCCACAAGATCTTCAACGCCGACTGGGTGATCGACGGCCGGCCCATGGACAAGACCTTGTTCGGCATGATCCGCGAGACCCACAAGGCCCACCCGGAGGGCACCGTGGTGGCCTACTCCGACAACGCCTCAGTGATCGAAGGGGCGACCGTTGCCAAGCTCTACCCGGATGCCGAGGGCGCCTGGAAGTACCGCGACGAGCTGACCCATATCCTGGCCAAGGTCGAGACCCACAACCACCCCACCGCGATCTCTCCCTTCCCGGGCGCTTCCACCGGCTCTGGCGGCGAGATCCGCGACGAAGGCGCCACCGGCCGCGGCTCCAAGCCCAAGGCGGGCCTTACCGGTTTTTCCGTGTCCAACCTGGAGATTCCCGGCTTCGAGCAGCCCTGGGAGCAGGCCTATGGCAAGCCCGAACGCATCGCCTCGGCCCTCGACATCATGATCGAAGGCCCCCTGGGTGGTGCCGCCTTCAACAATGAATTCGGCCGCCCCAACCTGACCGGCTACTTCCGGACCTTCCAGCAGAGCGTGCAGGACGAGGTGCGGGGCTACCACAAGCCCATCATGATCGCCGGCGGCCTGGGCTGCATCCAGGACCAGCAGTCCTTCAAGATCAAGTTCGGCCCCGGCACCCTGCTGATCCAGCTGGGCGGCCCCGGCATGCTCATCGGCCTCGGTGGCGGCGCCGCCTCGTCGATGGCCACCGGCACCAACACCGCCGACCTGGACTTCGCGTCCGTGCAGCGCGGCAACCCGGAAATCCAGCGGCGCTGCCAGGAGGTCATCGACGCCTGCTGGCAGAAGGGTGAAGCGAACCCCATCCTGTCGATCCACGACGTGGGCGCCGGCGGCCTGTCCAACGCCTTCCCCGAGCTGGCCGATTCCGCCGAGCTGGGCGCCCGCTTCGAGCTCCGCGAGGTGCACATCGAAGAGCCGGGCATGAGCCCGCGGGAGATCTGGTCGAACGAGTCCCAGGAGCGCTACGTGCTGGCCATCGCGCCAGAGAGCCTGGATGTCTTCAAGGCCATCTGCGAGCGCGAGCGCTGCCCCTTCGCAGTGGTCGGCACGGCTTCGGATGATGGTCAGCTGGTGGTGTCCGACCGCCACTTCGACAACAACGCGGTGGACATGGAGATGCAGGTGCTGCTGGGCAAACCGCCCAAGATGACCCGCAACGTGTCCACCCGCCAGGTCTTCGTGCCGCCCTTCGACGTGACCGACATCGATCTGGCCGACGCCTGCCGCCGCGTGCTGCGCATGCCGGCCGTGGCCAGCAAGAGCTTCCTGATCACCATCGGCGACCGCTCGGTGGGTGGCATGACCGCCCGCGACCAGATGGTCGGCCCGTGGCAGATCCCCGTGGCCGACGTGGCCGTGACCACCATGAGCTACCAGGGCTACCTGGGGGAGGCCTTCGCCATGGGCGAGCGCACCCCGGTGGCGACCCTCGACGCGCCGGCTTCCGGCCGCATGGCCATCGGTGAGGCCATCACCAACATCGCCGCCGCCGACATCCGCAGCCTGGGTGACGTGAAGCTCTCCGCCAACTGGATGGCCGCTGCCGGCCACCGGGGCGAGGACGTCAAGCTCTACAAGACCGTCGAGGCCGTGTCCCAGTTCTGCCAGCAGGCCGGCATCGCCATCCCGGTGGGCAAGGACTCCCTGTCCATGCGCACCGCCTGGAACGAGGAGGGTGAGGACAAGCAGGTGGTGTCGCCCCTGTCCCTGATCGTGACCGGCTTTGCCCCGGTGCAGGACGTGCGCCGCACCCTCACGCCCCAGCTGCAGTTCCCCGAAGGTGTCGAGACCGAGCTGCTGCTCATCGATCTGGGCAACAACGCCAACCGCCTCGGCGGCTCGGTGCTGGCCCAGGCCTACAACTCGGTGGCCGAGCACGCTCCCGACGTGGACGCCGGCCAGCTCAAGGCCTTCTTTGATCTGATCCAGCAGTGGCGCAGGGAAGACCTGATCCTGGCCTACCACGACCGCGCCGACGGCGGCCTCTTCGCGACCCTGTGCGAGATGGCTTTCGCCTCGAAGTGCGGCCTGTCGGTGATGCTGGATACGGTGGCCTACGACCAGTACATGAATGACGTGGATGGTCTCGACAAGCGGCCGGACTCCCTCAAGGGCCGCTTCAACGACATGCTCTTCAAGGCGCTGTTCGCCGAAGAGCTGGGCGCCGTGATCCAGATCCGCCGGGATGACCGCAGCCGCTTCACCGAAGCCCTGCGTGCCGCCAGGCTGTCCTACCACTTTGTGGGCGAACCCAACGACCGGGACGAGCTGCGCTTCTGGCGCAACGCCAAGCTCGTGTTCAGCGCCCCTCGCGCCGAACTGCTGCAGACCTGGTCCGAGACCAGCTACCAGATCGCCCGCCTGCGGGACGACGCCGACTGTGCGAAGGAAGAGTTCGATGCGTTGGCCGATGTCGCCAACCCTGGCCTGTCCGTGTCGCTGTCCTATGATCCGGCCGAAGATATTGCAGCGCCCTTCATCGCCACCGGTGCCCGCCCCAGGATCGCCATCCTGCGGGAGCAGGGTGTGAACTCCCAGGCCGAGATGGCCGCCGCTTTCGAGCGCGCCGGCTTCGCCCCCTTCGACGTGCACATGTCCGACCTGCAGGCCGGGCGCGTCCATCTGTCCGACTTCAAGGGTCTGGCGGCCTGTGGCGGCTTTTCCTACGGTGATGTGCTGGGGGCAGGGCAGGGCTGGGCCAAGTCCATCCTGTTCAACCCGGCGCTGCGCGAGCAGTTCGAGACTTTCTTCAAGCGCGAAGACACCTTCGCCCTGGGCGTGTGCAACGGCTGCCAGATGATGTCCAACCTGGCCGAGATCGTCCCGGGGGCCGAAACCTGGCCGCGTTTCCAGCGCAACCGCAGCGAGCAGTTCGAGGCCCGCTTCGTGATGGTGGAGGTTCAGGAAAGCCCGTCCATCCTGCTGGCCGGCATGGCCGGTAGCCGCATGCCCATCGTCGTGTCCCACGGCGAAGGTCGTGCCGTGTTCGCGGGCATTGACGCCCAGGACAACGCGAAGGTGGCCCTGCGCTACGTGGATAACAGCGGCGCCATCGCCGAGCGTTACCCGTTCAACCCCAACGGCTCGCCTGCCGGCATCACCGGCCTGACAACGCCGGATGGCCGCTTCACCATCATGATGCCGCACCCTGAGCGCACCGCCCGCACCGTGCAGATGAGCTGGCATCCGACCAGTCTGGGTGAAGATTCGCCGTGGCTGCGGATGTTCCGCAACGCCCGCAAGTGGGTGGGGTGATCGCAGGCTGAAGTCTCGCGGGGGCGGTTGCGTCCCGGCCCCGCGGTCACCGATGTAAAAAGGCCGGTGTGCTTTCGCGCACCGGCCTTTTTACATGTGATGCAGGGCGGGCTTACATGCCCTGGTAGATCGGCCCTTCGCCGCCCTGGGGCACAACCCAGTTGATGTTCTGGGTCGGGTCCTTGATGTCGCAGGTCTTGCAGTGCACGCAGTTCTGGGCGTTGATCTGCAGGCGCGGGTTGTCGCCTTCCTCGGTGCGCACGATCTCATACACGCCGGCCGGGCAGTAGCGCTGTTCGGGCGCGTCGTATTTGGCCAGGTTGATCGCAATGGGCACCGAACTGTCGCGCAGTTGCAGGTGGCAGGGCTGCTCTTCCTCGTGGTTGGTGTTGGAGAGGAAGACCGAGGACAGACGATCAAAGGTGAGCTTGCCGTCGGGCTTGGGATAGGGAATGGGGTGGCATTCGGCTGCCGGCTTGAGGGCCGTGTGGTCGGCCGAGTTGTGCAGGGTCCAGGGCACGTTGCCGCCAAACAGCTTCTGGTCGATGCCGAAGAGCAGGGACCCCAGCCACAGGCCCTTCTTCATGTAGGGCTTGAAGTTGCGGGTTTTGTGCAGCTCGGCGTGGAGCCAGCTGGCCTTGAAGGCCTCGGGGAAAGCGCTCAGCTCGTCCTGGGCGCGCCCGGCTGCCAGGGCCTCGAAGGCGGCTTCGGCGGCCAGCATGCCGGACTTCATGGCGGCGTGGGAGCCCTTGATGCGGGCGGCGTTTAAGAAGCCCGCATCGTCACCGATCAGGGCGCCACCCGGGAAGACCAGCTTGGGCTGGCTCTGCAGGCCACCGGCGGCGATGGCGCGGGCGCCGTAGGCCAGGCGCTTGCCACCTTCGAGGAATTTGCGAATCTCGGGGTGGGTCTTGTAGCGCTGGAACTCCTCGAAGGGCGACAGATAAGGGTTGGTGTAGTTGAGGCCGACGACGTAGCCCACCGAGACCAGCCGGTCTTCCAGGTGGTAGCAGAAGCCGCCGCCGTAGGTGGCCGTGTCCATGGGCCAGCCGGCGGTGTGCACCACCAGGCCGGGGATATGCTGGTCGGCAGGGATTTCCCACAGTTCCTTGATGCCGATGCCGTAGGTTTGTGGGTCGGCACCGTCACGCAGGGCGTAGCGGGCCTCAAGCTGCTTGCCCAGGTGGCCGCGGCAGCCTTCGGCAAACAGGGTGTACTTGGCGCGCAGCTCCATGCCGGGCTGGAAGTTGGGTCCCTGACTGCCGTCCCGCAGCACGCCCATGTCACCGGTGATGACGCCGGCTACGGCGCCTGCGTCGTCGAACAGTACCTGGGAGCCGGCGAAGCCGGGGTAGACCTCGACGCCGAGGGCTTCTGCCTGCTCGCCCAACCACTTGGCCAGGTTGCCCAGGCGGACGATGTAGTTGCCTTCGTTGTGGAAGGCGTCGGGCAAGAGGCCGTTGGGGATCTGCTTGCCGCCGGCTTCCGACAGGAAAATCACCCGGTCTTCGCTGACCGGGGTGTTGAGGGGGGCGCCCCGGGCCTTCCAGTCGGGGATGAGTTCATTGAGGGCGCGGGGATCGATCACCGCACCGGAGAGGATGTGGGCGCCGATTTCGGCGGCCTTTTCGATCAGGCAGACGGAAAAGTCCTGCTCTTTTTTTGCTGCGAGCTGCTTGAGCCTGATCGCGGCAGCCAGACCGGCGGGCCCGCCACCCACAATCAGGACGTCGAATTCCATCGAGTCACGTTCCATTGCTTTCTCCTCCTGAATCCTTATTTGATTTGTTGTTTCGGGCCTTTGGCCGTCAAGCTTAGCGCTGTGGCCCTGACGCGGCAAATGCCCTTGAGGCGGCTGTCCCTAGGGTGCAAAACATACGCATGCGTATGTTACATTGACCCACCGTTCCGGTGCGCTTCGTCATGTCATGTCGCAGTATCGCGTGCTGGCGCGGGATCATACCTACAAGAAACCCCGAAAGGAGAAACAGTGAGTGAGATTTCCGCAGCCGGTCCGTCGTCGCGCCGGCTCCTGCATACATCCCGACATGTCGTCCGCTGGGGCGACATGGATTTCTACGGTCACGTCAATAACACCGTTTACTTCCGCTACTTCGAGCAAGCCCGGGTGGAGTGGATCGAGGAGGCCGGTTTTGTGGTCAGCCCCCAGGCCGAGAACGGCGCGGTCATCATCAACGCCAGCTGCACCTTCCTGATTCCCGTGAATTATCCGGCCACCGTGGTGGTCAAGCTTTACGCCGGTGAGCCGGGGCGCAGCAGCCTGATGACCTGGTACGAGCTGTTCGTGGAGGGGGACGACAGGCTGTATGCCGAGGGGGCCGCCAAGATCGTGTGGATGGACCCGCGTACCGGCAAGTCGGTGCCGATGCCCGAGGCTCTGCGCAACACGGTAAGCTAGACAGGCTGCATGTGAATCGAGGCCGGACGGGAGATCCGGCACAACAAGAAGAGCGATCGAGGAGACCGTTTCATGAGTTATGCAGTTGCAGACCACCCCTTGTGGGTGCCCGACGCCGGACGCGTCGCCGCCGCCAACATCACTGGCTTTGCCCGCCGCGCGGAGCAGCGCTGGGGGCGCACGCTGCCCGATTACCCGGCACTTCACGCGTGGTCGGTGGAGGAGCCGGTGGAGTTCTGGACGTCGATCTGGGAGTACGGCGAGGTGCGTGGCACGATGGGTGGCAGCGTGCTTGAACAGCCCGGGCGCATGCCGGGTGCCCGCTGGTTTCCCGAAGCAAAGCTGAATTTTGCCGAAAACCTCCTGCGCAGTCGCGATGACAGTGATGCGCTGGTGTTCTGGGGTGAGGATAGGGTCAAGAACCGTCTCTCCCATGGCGACCTGTATCGGCAGGTGGCCCACGTCACAGCAGCCCTCCAGGAGATGGGCGTGGTGGCGGGGGATCGGGTGGCCGCGTGGATGCCCAACCTGCCCGAGACCATCGTGGTGATGCTCGCCGCCTCAAGCATCGGGGCCATCTTCTCATCGGCCTCGCCCGATTTTGGCGTGCAGGGTGTACTCGACCGTTTCGGTCAGATCGAGCCCAAGGTGCTGGTGGCGGCCGATGGCTACTACTACAACGGCAAGGTGGTGGACTGCATGGATCGCCTGGCTGCCATCACCGAAGGCCTGCCGTCCCTGCGCCGGGTGGTGGTGGTGCCGTATGTGCATGCCCATCATGACATCTCCCATGTGCCCCACGCGCGCATGCTGGCGGATTTCGTGAAGCCTTTTCTGGCCGAAACGGAAATTCCCTTCCAGCATCTGCCCTTCGATCACCCGCTGTTCATCATGTTTTCATCGGGCACCACCGGGGTGCCCAAGTGCATTGTTCACTGCGCGGGTGGCGCATTGCTGCAGCACCTTAAGGAACATCGTCTCCATGGTGACGTGAAGCCGGGTGACAGGCTGTTCTACTTCACCACCTGCGGCTGGATGATGTGGAACTGGCTGGTGTCCGGGCTGGCCTCCGGGGCTGCGCTGCTGCTTTACGACGGCGCGCCGATGCTGGGCGGCGGAGCGATCCTTTTCGATTACGCCGACGCCGAGGGCATGACCCACTTCGGCACCTCGGCCAAGTTCATCGACGGCATCGCCAAGGCCGGGCTGCGGCCCCGGGAGACGCACCGTCTTGCCGACCTGCGGGCGATGTTCTCGACGGGCAGTCCGCTGGTGCCCGAAGGCTTTGAATACGTGTACCGGGAGGTCAAGGCCGACCTGTGCCTGTCGTCCATTTCGGGTGGAACCGACATCATCTCCTGCTTCGTGCTGGGCAACCCGACCCTGCCCGTGTGGCCCGGCGAGATCCAGTGCCGTGGCCTCGGGATGGCGGTGGACGTGTTCGACGAGATCGGCGTGCCGGTGCGTGGCGAAAAGGGCGAGCTGGTGTGTACGCGGCCCTTTCCGGTGATGCCTGTCGGGTTCTGGAACGATCTGGACGGGGCACGCTACCGGGCGGCCTATTTCGAGCGCTTCGAGAACGTCTGGTGCCACGGCGACTACTCGGAGATCACGCCCCACGACGGCCTGATCATCTACGGGCGCTCCGACGCGACCCTCAATCCGGGTGGCGTGCGCATCGGTACGGCCGAGATCTATCGCCAGGTGGAGAAGCTGCAGGAGGTGGTCGAATCCCTGGTGATCGGTCAGCAATGGCCGCCGGGCGACGCCAGCGACGTGCGGGTGGTGCTGTTCGTCAAGCTGCGCGAAGGACTGGCACTGGATGAGGGCTTGGTCAATCGCATCCGCGGCACCATCCGCGAGAACACCACGCCCCGGCACGTGCCGGCCCGGGTGGTGCAGGTGATGGACATTCCACGCACCAAGAGCGGAAAGATCGTGGAGCTGGCGGTGCGGGCGGTGGTGCATGGCGAGCCGGTCAAGAACGTCGAGGCGCTGGCCAACCCGGCTGCGCTCGACGAGTTCCGGGCACGTCCCGAGCTTCAGTCCTGAGGAGCGTGCCATGTTGATGGATGCAAGCAAGTCCAGTCTGCTGATCGTCGATGTGCAGGAGCGCCTGTTGCCGGCCATCGCCGATGGCGAGGCGGTGCTGCAGAACTGCATCTGGCTGGCCGGTGTGGCCCGCCGCCTGCAGGTTCCGGTGGTGGTTTCCGAACAGTATCCGGCCGGGCTGGGGCCTACGGCGACAGCCCTGCGTGAGGCGCTGGAGGGTGCGCGCTTTGTCGAGAAGACCCACTTCTCGTGCGTGGCTGACGGCTGCCTGGCTGGCACCCAGGTGGATGCGCGGCGGCAGGTGGTGGTGGTGGGGACCGAAGCCCATGTCTGTGTCATGCAGACGGTGCTGGAGCTGCGCTGGCAGGGTAAGGAGGTCTTCCTTGTCGAGGATGCCGTCGGGTCGCGCAAGGCGGTCGACAAGCAGGCCGCCTTGGCCCGCATGCGCGCCCACGGGGTTGAGGTGGTGACCCGTGAAATGGTGGCTTTCGAGTGGCTCAAGCGCAGTGCCACGGAGCTGTTCCGGGAGGTCAATCGGGACTTCATCCGCGACAATTGAGTCGTCTCCGGCCGTGGCCCTTCAAGGGGCGCGCGGCCGGACCGGACGCATCGAAGGGACGGGTGGCGGGGGGCGAATGTGGTTCCTACGGTAGTCGGCCCGTTGAAGTGAGGGGGCTGGATCGGGTATCATTCCCCTTTCCAGAAGTCCCCCGTGTCATGACCAAATACGTCTTTGTTACCGGTGGTGTCGTGTCCTCTCTGGGCAAGGGCATCGCCGCCGCCTCCCTCGGGGCGATTCTCGAATCCCGCGGCATCAAGGTTACCCACCTCAAGCTCGACCCCTACATCAACGTCGACCCCGGCACGATGAGCCCCTTCCAGCACGGAGAGGTCTTCGTCACCGAGGATGGCGCCGAGACCGACCTCGACCTCGGCCACTACGAGCGCTTCACCAGCGCCAAGATGGGCAAGCGCAACAATTTCACCACCGGCCAGATCTACGAGGCGGTGATCAAGAAAGAGCGCCGCGGCGAGTACCTGGGCAAGACCGTCCAGGTCATCCCCCACATCACCGACGAAATCAAGACCTACGTGAAGCGTGGCGCCGAAGGTGCCGACGTGGCCATCGTCGAGGTGGGCGGTACCGTGGGTGACATCGAGTCCCTGCCGTTCCTTGAGGCCATCCGCCAGATGGGCATTGAGGAAGGCCGCCAGGGCACCTGTTTCATCCACCTCACGCTGCTGCCCTACATCCCGACCGCCGGCGAGCTGAAGACCAAGCCGACCCAGCACTCGGTCAAGGAACTGCGCGAGATCGGCATCCAGCCCGACATCCTGCTGTGCCGCGCCGATCGCTCGGTGCCTGCCGACGAGCGCCGCAAGATCGCCCTGTTCTGCAATGTGATGCCGGAAGCCGTGATCGAGTGTCTCGATGCCGACTCCATCTATCGCATTCCGGGCATGCTCCACGACCAGATGCTGGACGAGATCGTCTGCCACAAGCTGGGCATCCTGGCCCGCGCCGCCGACCTGTCCATCTGGGAGCGCCTGCTCGACGCGCTGAACAATCCTCAGAACAACCTGAACATCGCCTTCGTGGGCAAGTACGTGGATCTCACCGAGTCGTACAAGTCCCTGATCGAGGCCCTCAACCACGCGGGCATGCACACCCGCAGCAAGGTCAACATCCACTACCTGGATTCCGAGGACATCGAAAAGACCGGCTGTGGCGTGCTCGAGTCCATGGACGCGATCCTGGTGCCCGGCGGCTTCGGCCGTCGGGGTACCGAAGGCAAGATCGCCGCGATCCGCTACGCCCGCGAAAACAAGGTGCCCTACCTGGGCATCTGCCTGGGCATGCAGCTGGCGGTGGTGGAGTTCGCCCGTGACGTGGCCGGCATGCCGGGCGCGCACAGTACCGAGTTCGACAAGCACACCGCGCATCCGGTGATCGGCCTGATCACCGAATGGCACGACGCCTCGGGCAAGGTCGAGAAGCGTGGCGAGGATTCCGACCTGGGTGGCACCATGCGCCTGGGCGGCCAGCTCTGCAACCTGGCCGAGGGCTCCCTGGCCCGCGATGTTTACGGCAAGGCCGAGATCACCGAGCGCCATCGTCACCGCTACGAGGTCAACAACACCCTGCTGAGCCAGCTCGAAGCCCAGGGGCTGCGGGTGGCCGGCCGGGCGCCGGGCACCGACCTGTGCGAGATGATCGAGCTGCCCACCGATGTACATCCGTGGTTCGTAGGCTGTCAGTTCCACCCGGAGTTCACCTCCAATCCCCGCAACGGCCATCCGCTGTTCACCGCCTTCGTCAAGGCGGCGCTGGCCCATCAGCAGGCCGGCTGAAAGGAAAACCCATGAAACTCTGCGGCTTCGACGTCGGCATCGACAAGCCTTTCTTCCTGATCGCCGGGCCCTGTGTGATCGAGTCCCGCGAGATGGCCTTCGAGACCGCCAAGGCGCTCAAGGACATCTGTGGTGAGCTGGGCATCCCCTTCATCTACAAGTCCAGTTACGACAAGGCCAACCGCAGCTCCGGCAAGTCCTATCGTGGCATGGGCATGGAGAAGGGGCTGGAGATCCTCGGCGAAGTGCGCGAGCAGCTGGGCGTGCCGGTGCTCACCGACGTGCACTCCGAGGCCGAGGTGCCCCATGTGGCTGCTGTGGTCGATGTGTTGCAGACGCCGGCCTTCCTGTGCCGCCAGACCGATTTCATCCACGCCGTGGCAGCGTCCGGCAAGCCGGTGAATATCAAGAAGGGCCAGTTCCTGGCGCCTGGCGACATGAAGAACGTAGTCGACAAGGCCCGCGAGGCCAATGGCGGCGCCGACACCATCATGGTGTGCGAGCGGGGTGCGTCTTTCGGCTACAACAACCTCGTCTCCGACATGCGCTCCCTGGCGATCATGCGCGAGACGGGCTGTCCGGTGGTGTTCGATGCCACCCACTCGGTGCAGCTGCCGGGCGGGCAGGGTACCGTTTCCGGCGGGCAGCGCGAGTTTGTCCCCGTGCTGGCCCGGGCTGCGGTGGCGGTGGGGGTTGCCGGCCTGTTCATGGAGACTCATCCCGATCCCGCCAAGGCTTTCTCCGACGGCCCCAACGCGTGGCCGCTGCCCCGGCTCAAGTCCCTGCTCGCGACCCTCAAGGCGATTGATGCGCTGGTCAAGGCCGAGGGGCTCGAAGAGCTGAAGGGCTGAGTCTGCGGGCGGTTTTCCGGTTTCGAAGTTAGAGGCGGCCGGAAGGTCGCCGCTGTAAATATCAGTGATAAGAAAGGAAGTTCATGAGCGCCATTGTTGATGTCATTGCCCGCGAAGTTCTCGATTCCCGCGGCAACCCTACCGTTGAGGCCGATGTCCTGCTGGAATCCGGCATCATGGGTCGTGCCGCTGTGCCGTCGGGTGCCTCCACCGGCTCCCGCGAGGCCATCGAGCTGCGTGACGGCGATGCTGGCCGTTATCTGGGCAAGGGCGTGCTGCAGGCGGTTGAGAACGTCAACACCGAGATCTCCGAGGCCCTGATCGGCCTGGACGCCGAAGAGCAGGCCTTCATCGACAAGACCCTGATCGACCTGGACGGCACCGACAACAAGTCCCGCCTCGGCGCCAATGCCATGCTCGCTGTGTCCATGGCCGTGGCCAAGGCCGCCGCTGAAGAGGCCGGCCTGCCCTTGTATCGCTACTTCGGTGGCTCCGGCGGCATGGCCCTGCCGGTGCCGATGATGAACGTCATCAACGGCGGCGCCCACGCCAACAACAGCCTGGACATCCAGGAATGCATGATCATGCCGATCGGCGCCAAGAGCTTCCGTGAAGCCCTGCGCTGTGGCGCCGAGATCTTCCATCACCTGAAGAAGCTCACCGACAAGAAGGGCTACCCCACCACGGTGGGCGACGAAGGCGGCTTTGCCCCCAACGTCTCCGGCACCGAGGAAGCCCTCAACCTGATCCTGGAAGCCACCGTTGCTGCCGGCTACGAGCCGGGCCGTGACGTGGTGCTGGCCCTGGACTGCGCCGCCTCCGAGTTCTACAAGGACGGCAAGTACGAACTGGTGGGTGAGGGCCTGTCCCTGACCTCCGAAGGTTTCACTGACTACCTGGCCACCCTGGTCGAGAAGTTCCCCATCGTGTCCATCGAGGACGGCATGGCCGAAGGTGACTGGGCCGGCTGGAAGACTCTCACCGATCGTCTCGGCAAGACCGTGCAGATCGTGGGTGACGACCTGTTCGTGACCAACACCCGCATCCTCAAGGAAGGCATCGAGAAGGGCATCGCCAACTCGATCCTCATCAAGATCAATCAGATCGGCACCCTGACCGAGACCTTTGCCGCTGTCGAGATGGCCAAGCGCGCCGGCTACACCGCAGTGATCTCCCATCGCTCCGGTGAGACCGAAGACTCCACCATTGCCGACATCGCGGTGGGTCTGAACGCCATGCAGATCAAGACCGGCTCCCTGTCCCGCTCTGACCGTATCTCCAAGTACAACCAACTGCTGCGCATCGAGGAAGATCTGGGCGATACCGCCTTCTACCCGGGCGTGTCCGCCTTCTACAATCTGCGTAATCGCTGATAGAGGGACCTTGCGGCCATCCCTTCGCGGGGGTGGTCGCGACTTCACCATGCGCTGGCCTGTTCTCGTTCTTGTCCTTCTGGCTCTCGCCTTGCAGTATCCCCTGTGGATCGGCAAGGGCGGGTGGCTGCGCGTCTGGGAAGTGGAAAAGCAGCTGACGGCCCAGAAAGAGGGCAATCGAAAGCTTGAGCAACGCAATACCGGACTGGAAGCCGAGGTCCGTGATCTTAAAACCGGCTATGAGGCCATCGAAGAGCGGGCACGCTTCGAACTCGGCCTGACCAAATCGGACGAAATCTTCGTCCAGACTCCCCAGCAAAAGTAAGCAATACCCGGGCGTCGCCAATTGCCGCCCTCCGTTTGCCTCGTGTGGGCCATCCCTGGCCCTTGGCGTACTACCCCGTCGGGCTGCTGTCTTGAGTGTGACTGACCGATGATTGGTCCCGAGCGGGATAGATCGAGGGCTTCCTCAGTCACGCCGGTAGAGCTTGAAGGTTTCCGATTTCCGCCCGCCTCCAAGGCGACGTTCCCAGACGACATTCCACTCCCGGGGCACGCTCTGGGACGCCCCGCTGGCGCTGTAGGTAAGCAGCAGCCTGCATTCCTCTGCAGCGTCAAAGCTCAAGGTCCGGATACCGGCAAAGTAGTCCAGCGCCGCACGCTGGGTGTCCCCCAGGTTGCGGCGCTTGATGCAACCGGGTTGCGGGCCAAGGGTCTGGCGCAATTCGGTGGCAAGGGGTTGGTAATTCTTGGTGTGGGCGAACCAGGGCTGCCACAGCATGACCGCGAGACACCACAGAAGGGTCATGCCCAGGGCCCAGTTGGTGGCACCGCGCTGTACGTTGCGCTGGGTTCCCAGGGGCAGGAAGAGCAGCAGCAGGCTCAGGGCCGCACCGACGACGGAACCCACGAGCCATGAGCCATGCTGGAAGTCGGGCGCCATGCGGGCGACCTGGCGGGCCAGCCCGGGGGGCCAGCCGAAATTAAGGGCGCTCCAGCCCAGCCAGACCAGAATGCCGAAGAAAATGAAGACCATCACCCCGAACCAGTCGAAGGCGTTGGCCGCGCCGCGCCGCAGGCTGGTGATCCCGAGGGCGGCCAGGAGGCACAGGGGGGGGAGAACGGGCAGCAGGCCTGCCGTCCGCAGGCCGCCGGTGGTGGCCACCAGGGTGATGGCCAGGATGCTGGCGACCAGAGGAAGCGCCAGTTGCGGGCTGGTGATGTTCTGGCGGTTACGCCACACCGCCCAGCCGGCGATTGGCCACAGGGGCCATGCAAACCAGCCGAACAACTGCAGCAGCTTGCCCAGCTCGGCAACGTGGCTGGTATGGGGCAGGGTGGAGGCCAGCTCTTCCTGCCACCAGCGAGGAATCTCGCCGGGATGCTGGCTGGCCACTGCACCCAGCCACAGGGCGCCAATCGCTACGGCGATACCTAGACCCAGCGCCACGCTGCCCAGCACCGTCCGGTTACGGCAACGGGGGCACAGCAAGGGAGTCAGGATGATGACCGGCAGGGTCAGGGCGAGGCCTGACAGACCGCCGGCGAGGAAGGCCACGGCGGCCCCCAGCCCGGCCTGGATGGCGCCACGTCCGGGTTTCTCGGCGAGCTCTCCAAGGCCGGCGAAGCACAGCGCCATCCCGGCGAGTTGGGCCAGCAGCGGCTGTGTCTCGTGGGCATGCACGACCAGCCCCAGGGAGCCCATGCCGAGCAGTATGGCTGGCGCAAAGGAGGCCTCGCCATAAAGCCGACGCGCCGCCAGGCCGGTCCAGTAGAGGGTGGCGGCACAGAACAGGCTGGTGGCGAGGCGGGCGGCATCGTGAACCGGGAGCAGCCAGCCAAGGAGCCGGGCCAGCAAGGCTCCGACCCAGTAGTAAAGGGGGGCCGCGCCGCGATAAGTCTCGCCTGCGATCTCGGGAACGAGCCAGCTGCCGCCCTGGAGGATGGCGTGAATCGGGCCCAGGTGGGTCAGGTCGTCGCCACGCCAGGGGAGGTGCCCAGTGGTGCCCACCAGCAGGTAAATGGCCAGGAGGAGGGCGAGCGGCCAGCCTGTCAGGGGGGCGGGCAGCGAGAAGCGGGAGGGGGCGAGAGGCATGGCGACGGGGTTCCTGCAGGCAACAAAAAAGGCAGCCGCGGCTGCCTTTTTCGGTCGATCCCGGCTACTGAGCGGAAATCAGCCCAGACGCTGAACGGTACCGTACTTTTGACGGAAGCGCTCGACACGGCCGGCGGTGTCGACGATCTTCTGCTTGCCGGTGTAGAACGGGTGGCACAGGGAGCACACTTCCACGTGGTATTGGGGCTTGCCCATGGTGGAGCGGGTGGTGAAGGTGGCGCCACAGGAGCAGGTCACCTGCACTTCGGTGTAATTCGGATGGGTATCGGCTTTCATCGCTTTATCCTTTGGGGTACGTGGGTGGTGAATTTGGCCACCCGAAAGCGGAGCATTTTGAAGCATTTCAGCCCCTTATGCAAGGTTTCTTCCGCGCCTTCTGCGTGTTTCAGAGAAACCGGGCGACGAAGGCGCCGACGCTCTCTGCCGGCAGGGGCAGCCAGGCCCGATGGTCGCTGCCTGGAATGCGCTCGACGGCTTCGCCCTGAGCATTCTGGATGTGCTCGATCCTGACTTCGCTGTTGCCGGAGGGGTGGACCAGTTCCAGGCGATCGCCTACTGCAAAGGCGTTTTTCGATGCGATCTCGACCATGCCGCGCTCGGCGTCGTAGGCCACCACATCCCCCACGTAGAGGCTGCGTCCCGACTCGGAGTGGCCGCGCAGGTAGTTCTGGGTTTCGTGAGGGGTGTGGCGCTGCAGAAATCCATCGGTGTAGCCCCGGTTGGCGAGGCCCTCGAGCTGCCCCAGCAGGGCAGGGTCGAGGCCGCGTCCGGCGACGGCATCGTCGATGGCCTGACGATAAGCCTGGCAGGTACGGGCCACGTAGTAGGGGCTCTTGGTACGTCCTTCGATCTTCAGGGAGTCAATGCCGATTTCCACCAGCCGCTGGACGTGTTCGATTGCGCGCAGATCCTTGGAGTTGAGGATGTAGGTGCCGTGCTCGTCTTCTTCGATGGGCATGTACTCGCCGGCACGTTTGTGGGGTTCCTCGATCAGGTGCACGTCACCGGCACCGCAGGTCTTCGCTTCATGGGTCTTGAAGTCCCAGCGGCAGGAGTTGGTACAGCTGCCCTGGTTCGGGTCCCGGTGGTTGAAGTAGCCGGACAGCAGGCAACGGCCCGAGTAGGCGATGCACAGGGCGCCGTGGATGAAGACCTCGAGCTCCGTATCGGGGCAATCCTGGCGGATGCTGGCGATCTCGTCGAGGGATAGCTCCCGGGACAGGATGACGCGGGAGACGCCGGCCGATTTCCAGAAGCGGACGGCTGCGGCATTCACGGTGTTGGCCTGTACCGACAGGTGGATGGGCATCTCCGGAAAGTTCTCGCGGACCATCAGCATGAGGCCCGGGTCGGACATGATCAGGGCATCGGGCTTGAGGGCGATGACCGGAGCGATGTCCTTGATGAAGGTCTTGATCTTGGCGCCGTGGGGGTAGATGTTGGCGACCACGTAGAAATGCTTGCCCAGCGCCCGGGCCCGGTTGATGCCGTCGGCCAGCACGGGGAGATCCCCGAAATCGTTGTTGCGGACGCGCAGGGAATAGCGTGGCTGACCCGCATAGATGGCCGTGGCACCAAAGGCAAAGGCGGTGTCGAGCATGGCCAGCGAGCCGGCGGGAGCGAGGAGTTCGGGGGTTTTCAGAAGCATGGTTGGGGCACTGATGGGGGAGTGGACTGGCGCGGATGTCGGCTGATCTTGGGTCAGCGATTCTGTTTGAGGGTGTCGCGCCAGCGGGCCAGGGTGGGGCTTTGATCGTCGAGTTGCTGCTGGAGAACCTGGTCGGCCATTTCGAGCAGTGCTCTCTGCTCATTGCTCAGATAGCGGGGATATTGCACCTGCAGGTGGGCGACGAGATCGCCGGCATGGCGGCGACCACGGGCAGGGAAGCCGGCGCCGGGGAGCCGGATCTCGGTTGTGGTGGAAGACTCTGGCAGCAGCGCTTCGTGAACGCCGTTCAGGCTGGGTATGTCGATGACGCCGCCTGCGAGTACCCGGAAGATGCTGACCGGGAGATCAAGATGGATGTCGCGACCTTCGAGGCGGAAAAGGGGATGTGGCCGGGCGCGCAGGGTGAGGTAGAGATCGCCGGATTCACCGTTCTCGGGAGCGGGGCCACCCTGGCCCGCGACACGGAGCTCTTCGCCGGGCAGCATGGCAGGCGGAATGCCGACGGCAAGTTGCCGGTCTGCGGGGTTCCAGCCGCGGCCTTCACAATCGGGGCAGTTGTTGTCGGTGAAGTAGCCTTTGCCACTACAGGACGGACAGGACTTGAGGCCCGCTGTGCTGCGGACTCGACCGCTGCCATGGCAGGCGCTGCACATGGTCGTGCGGCCATAGCTGCGTCGTCCGCTGCCCTCGCAGCTCGTGCAGCTGACGCGCCCTTCCAGGGTGACGGTGATGGTGCCGCCATAGGCCGCTTCCGCGAGGTCCACATCGATGTGGAGTCGTCGGTCTTCACCCTTTGGGCGGCGCGGGGGTGGGCTTGCCTCCGCTGCGCCAGGGGCTTCGCTTTCGCGGACGCCGGTGAGATGCTCGAAGGCCTCCCGGGCCAGGCGGAATTGTTCGTGCGCCTGGGGGTCGGCGTTGCGGTCGGGGTGCCAGCGCATGGCCATCCGCTTGAACGCGCGCTTGATTTCGGCCGCGCTGGCGGAGGGGGTGACCCCCAGAATCTGGTGGAAATCGGGTTGGGACATTTCGGTATTCTAATCGGCGCGGGCTGATTGATGGCTGAAACGGGGATCTGGATGGGGAATCGTTGGGGGTTTGGGGTGTGCCTGGGGCTGTTCTGGGCTGCGTTGATGTCGGGCAGTGCGGCCGCCGAGACCTGGCGGGTCGGGCCCGATGAAGGCTTGCGTACGGTGGCAGAGGCCGCCGCCGTGGCGCGGGATGGGGATACCGTGGAGGTGCGGGCGGCGACCTACGCGGGAGATGTGGTGGTGTGGCCCCAGAGGCGGCTGACCATCCGCGGGGTGGGTGGCCGGCCGCGCATGCTGGCCTCAGGGCAGGCCGCGGAGGGAAAGGGGATCTGGGTGATACGGGGCGATGAGGTGGTGGTGGACAACATCGCCTTCGAGGGTGCCCGCGGGCCCAACCGAAATGGCTCGGGGATTCGCCACGAAGAGGGCGCCCTGACGGTGCGCAACTGCCTGTTTCGCGACAACGAGATGGGGATCCTCACCGCCAACAAGGCTTCCCTGAACCTGGTGGTGGAAGACTCGGAGTTTTCCCAGGCCGTGTTGGTGACGCCGCGGATCAGCCATCTGCTCTACGCCGGGAGGATTGGCCGGCTGGAGGTGCGAGGCAGCTACTTTCACCATGGCCGGGTCGGGCATCTGCTGAAGAGCCGGGCGCGGGTGAACCTGATCGAGCACAACCGTCTCACGGATGAGGTCGACGGGCAGGCTAGCTATGAACTGGATTTTCCGGACGGCGGGCAGGTCTTCCTGATCGACAACCTGATCAGGCAGTCGGTGGGCACGGAGAACCGGCGCATGATCGCTTTCGGGGCGGAGGGCCTGCAGCATGACGATAATGTGCTGGTTCTGGCTGGCAACACGCTGGTGGATGATGTGCCTGAAGGCGGCGAGTTCGTGGCTGTGTGGTCGCCCGAGCGGGTGCAGGTTGTGGCGGTGAACAATCTGCTGGTGGGGGGCTGTATTGGCAGCCTGTGCCCGGATGCGGTGTTCCGGCGCAGCTTGCCCGACGCAGGAGCCCAGACGGCGGCCGTCGAGGGGGAGGGGAATCTCCAGATCGTGGGAGCGCAGGCGCGTGCCGCACTTGAGGTCCGTGGTTTCCGTCCTGCGGCGGACACGCCCTAGTCAGTTCTTGTCTGTCTTGCGCCTGTCCTGGTGGCATTCGTGCAGGACTTCGACACGTCCGTCCTCGTGGGCGACTTCCATCTTCACGGCAAAGCCCCACAGTCGTGCCACGTGCTTGATGACCTCGTCGGCGTCGCCATTGAGGGGGCGGCGCAGGTAGGCCTGGTGGCGCAGGGTGAGGGAGCGGTCGCCGCGCAGATCCACGTTCCAGACCTGCAGGTTGGGTTCCCGGCTGCCGAGGTTGTAGTTGTCGGACATGATCTCCCGTACGCGCCGGTACCCGGCTTCGTCGTGGATGGCTGATACCTTCAGCTTGGTCTCCTTGTCGTCGTCAAGGATGGCAAAGAGCCGGAAGTCACGCATGATCTTGGGGGACAGGAACTGGGCGATGAAGCTCTCGTCCTTGAAGTTCCTCATGGCGAAATCAAAGGTGTCGCGCCAGTCGCTGCCTGCAATGTCGGGGAACCAGTAGCGGTCTTCGTCGGTGGGGTGTTCGCAGATGCGCCGGATGTCCTGCCACATGGCAAAGCCCAGGGCGTAGGGGTTGAGCCCCCGATACCAGGGCTCGTTGTAGCCAGGTTGATAGACGACGTTGGTGTGGGAGTGCAGAAACTCCATCATGAAGCTGTCGGTGAGCAGACCTTCGTCGTACAGGGTGTTGATGAGCGTGTAGTGCCAGTAGGTGGCCCAGCCTTCATTCATCACCTGGGTCTGCCGCTGGGGAAAGAAATACTGCCCGACCTTGCGCACGATTCGCACCACTTCCCGCTGCCAGGGTTCGAGGAGCGGTGCGTTCTTCTCGATGAAATAAAGCAGGTTTTCCTGGGGCTCGGGCGGAAAGCGCCGGGCCTCGACGGTCTGGGTCTTGATCTGCTGGGCGGGAAGGGTGCGCCACAGGTCATTGACCTGGCTCTGCAGGTATTCGGCCCGCTCCCGCTGCCGGGTCAATTCCTTGGTGAGGGAGAGCTTGGCCGGGCGCTTGTAGCGATCGACCCCCACGTTCATCAGGGCGTGGCAGGAGTCGAGCAGGAGCTCCACCTCTTCTTCCCCGTAGCGTTCCTCACATTCGCTGAGGTAATTGCGGGCGAAGAGCAGGTAATCAACGATGGCGTCGGCGTTGGTCCACTGCCGGAAGAGGTAGTTGCCCTTGAAGAAGCTGTTGTGCCCATAGGCAGCGTGGGCGATCACCAGGGCCTGCATCGTCATGGTGTTTTCTTCCATGAGGTAGGCGATGCAGGGGTTGGAGTTGATGACGATCTCGTAGGCCAGGCCCATCTGCCCGCGCCGGTAGCCCTTTTCGGTCTGCAGGAAACTCTTGCCGAAGGACCAGTGGTGGTAGTTCACCGGCATGCCGACGGACGAGTAGGCGTCCATCATCTGTTCGGAGGTGATCAGCTCGATCTGGTTGGGATAGGTGTCCAGCCCGTATTCGCGCGCCACCCGGTCGATCTCGGCGTGGTAGGCCTCGATCAGCTCGAAGGTCCATTCGCCGGGGGCCGGAAGGGGCTGTTTGCGCTTCTGTCTTTTGGCGCTCATGCGAGTTTCTTTTTGAAGAGTTCGCGGAATACCGGGTAGATGTCCGGCAGGCCTTCAATGTGCTGCATGGCGAAGTTGGCGTGGGCGCCCACCAGCTTTTCGTATTCGCGCCAGAGGTTCTGGGGTTCGCCGGGGGTGATCTCGATGTAGGCGAAGTACTGGACAAAGGGCAGGATGGCGTCGGAGAGCAGCTCGCGACAGTGGGGCGAGTCGTTCTCCCAGTTGTCGCCGTCGGAGGCCTGGGCGCCATAGACGTTCCAGGCGCCGTTGAGATAACGCTGATGCAGGATGTCCTTCATCAGCTCGATGGCGCTGGAAACCACCGTGCCGCCGGACTCCCGGGAATGGAAGAAGTCTTCCTCGTTCACTTCCTTGGCAACCGTGTGGTGCCGGATGAAGACCACCTCGATGTGCTCATAGGTGCGGGTGAGGAAGAGATAGAGCAGCATGAAGAAGCGCTTGGCGGTGGCTTTCTTCTCCTCGTCCATGGAGCCGGACACGTCCATGATGCAGAACATCACGGCCTGGGTGGTCGGCTTGGGGATCTTGATCCGGTTGTTGTAGCGCAGGTCGAAGCTGTCGATGAAGGGAATGGCTTCGATCTTTGCCCGCAGGATGCCGATCTCGTCCTTGAGGCGGATGATCTCCGGGTCATCCTCGGGGCGGGTTTCGAGCAGCTCTTCGATCTGTTTCTGGAGCTCCCGCAGGCGCCCCTGGTAAGGAGAGGCCAGAGCCAGGCGGCGTCCCAGGGCGCCGCGCAGGGAGCGCACGACGTTGATGTTGGCGGGGGTGCCGTCGTTGGTGAAGCCGGCGCGCTGGCTCTTGTATTCCTGGATGCGGGCGAGCTGGGTCTTGACCAGATTGGGGAGGGCAAGGTCGTCGAAGAAGACGTCGAGGAATTCCTCACGGGACAGGTTGAAGACAAAATCGTCCTCGCCTTCTCCGTCCTTGCTGGCCTTGCCCTTGCCGGATCCGCCCCCTCCGCCGCCCTGCGGGCGGTTGATCTGGTCGCCGGACGAGAACTGGTCGTTGCCGGTGAAGACAGTCTCCCAGATGCCGCCCCGGCCGTGATGGAACTGGGGCTCGGACAGATCCTTGGAGGGAATGGAGACACTCTCACCGTTGTCCAGATCCTTGATGGAGCGTCCGGCAATGGCGTCGGCCACCGCCTCGCGGATCTGGCCCTTGAAGCGGCGCATGAATCGCTGCCGGTTCACAGCGCTCTTGTTCCTGCTGTCGAACCGGCGGTCGATGATACGTACCATTCGAGCCTCCCGAAGTGTCTGCGGATGCAGCCCGCCGGAGTGGCGGGCTGGTCAGCGGTGCGTCACGAAGACTTGCGGACGCGCAGGTACCATTCGCACAGCAGGCGGACCTGCTTCTCGGTGTAGCCCTTTTCAATCATGCGATTGACGAAGTTCTGGTGCTTCTTCTGATCGTCGCCGCTGGCCTTGGCGTTGAAGCTGATCACCGGCAGCAGGTCTTCGGTGTTGGAGAACATCTTCTTCTCGATCACCGCACGCAGTTTCTCGTAACTCGTCCAGCTCGGGTTCTTGCCCGTGTTCTTGGCCCGGGCTCGCAGCACGAAGTTGACCACCTCGTTGCGGAAATCCTTGGGGTTGCTGATGCCGGCCGGCTTCTCGATCTTCTCGAGTTCGTCGTTCAGGGCGTTGCGGTCGAGGATCTCGCCGGTGTTCTGGTCCCGGTATTCCTGGTCCTGGATCCAGAAGTCCGCATAAGTGACGTAGCGGTCGAAGATGTTCTGGCCGTACTCGCTGTAACTCTCCAGATAGGCGGTCTGGATCTCCTTGCCGATGAACTCGGCGTAGCGGGGGGCCAGGAACTCCTTGATGAAGGCCAGATACTTGGCTTCGTGCTCGGGCGGGTACTGCTCCTGGGCGATCTGCTGTTCGAGCACGTACATCAGGTGCACCGGGTTGGCCGCCACTTCCCGATGGTCGAAGTTGAAGACCTTGGATAGGACCTTGAAGGCAAAGCGAGTGGACAGACCGGTCATGCCTTCGTCGACGCCGGCGTAGTCGCGATACTCCTGGTAGCTCTTGGCCTTGGGGTCGGTGTCCTTCAGGTTCTCGCCGTCATAGACGCGCATCTTGGAGAAGATGCTCGAGTTCTCCGGCTCCTTGACCCGAGACAGCACGGCAAACTGCGCCATCATACGCAGGGTGTCGGGTGCGCACGGTGCCTGGGACAAGGAGCTGTGGACGAGGAGCTTGTCGTAGATGCGGATCTCGTCGGACACCCGCAGGCAGTAGGGCACCTTGACGGTGTAGATCCGGTCCAGAAAGGCCTCGTTGTTGCGGTTGTTGCGGAAGGCCACCCATTCGGATTCATTGGAGTGGGCCATCACGATGCCGTCGAAGGGGATCGCGCCGAAACCTTCGGTGCCCTTGTAATTGCCTTCCTGGGTGGCCGTGAGCAAGGGGTGCAGGACTTTGATGGGCGCCTTGAACATCTCGACGAATTCGAGCAGCCCCCGGTTGGCCAGGCACAGGCCGCCAGAGTAGGAGTAGGCGTCCGGGTCGTCCTGGGAAAACTGCTCGAGCATCCGGATGTCGATCTTGCCGACCAGAGAGGAGATGTCCTGGTTGTTCTCGTCCCCCGGCTCGGTCTTGGCGACGGCCACCTGGCGTAATACCGAAGGGCGCAGCTTTACGACGCGGAAGCGGGTGACGTCCCCGTTGAACTCATGCAGGCGCTTGACTGCCCAGGGGCTCATGATGGTGTTGAGGTAGCGCCGGGGGATGCCGTAATCGTCCTCCAGAATGGCGCCGTCTTCTTCCGGGCTGAACAGCCCAAGTGGCGATTCATGGACCGGGGAGCCCTTGATCGCATAGAAGGGAATCTTCTCGACCAGCGACTTGAGCTTTTCTGCAAGGGAGCTCTTGCCCCCCCCGACCGGGCCCAGCAGGTAGAGGATTTGTTTCTTTTCCTCCAGTCCCTGTGCGGCATGTCGGAAATACGACACGATGTTCTCGATCGACTCCTCCATTCCGTAGAAATCACGGAAGGCGGGATAAATCTTGATCATCTTGTTGGAAAAGATGCGCGACAGGCGTGGATCCAGCCGGGTGTCGACGAGTTCCGGTTCGCCGATGGCCTGCAGCATGCGTTCGGCGGACGTTGCATAAGCCATGGGGTCCGCCTTGCAGAGTTCCAGGTATTCCTGGACCGACATTTCCTCTTCCCGGGCAGACTCGAAACGGGCCTGGAAGCTGGTGAAGATACTCATCTCATGTCTCCTGGGGCACATGCCCGGGCCAGGCGCCGGGCTCGCCATCGCTGGTCTGCATGCAAACGGCTCTTAACACAGATGCTTTAGGCCCGTGCGGCGCGACAGGATCGAGACCATGCCGTGGGCAAGCCTATTTCACTCCATCTGATATCCAAAAGGCGAGGGGAGTTCCACCGCTGCACAAGCAGTTTTTCACACCTTGGGGCCTGAAGCCAAGCACTGGCGCGGGGGCTGCGAGCGGATCGGAGGGCTGTGTTAGACTAAAGGTTTTTCCGACGACCTCACGAACGGAATCAGCCAGGAGGCACACGTTTTGCTATGTGTCTCGTGTCCTGTTCGTAAGGCGTTTTTGTTAAGACCGATCAGGGAATTTTCATGAGCAATCAGGTTACCGTGAGCGCGCTGGAGCGCCGTATCGACATGTCCGTGCCGCTGGCCGAAATCGACAAGGATGTGGAAGCCCGTCTGAAGAAGATGGCCCGCACCGTCAAGATGCCGGGTTTCCGTCCGGGCAAGGTCCCGTTCCGCATGGTCGCCCAGTCCTACGGCCCGCAAGCCCGTTCCGAAGCCATTGGCGCTGCGGTCGAGAAGGCCCTGGGCGAGCAGATCCGTGCGCAAAGCCTGCGCGTGGCTGGCTACCCCAATATCGAGCCGAAGGAAGCCGCCGGCACCGACGCGCTGGAATTCACCGCCGTGTTCGAGGTCTACCCTGAAATCGTGATCGCCGACGTGAGCGCTCAGGAAGTGGAACGCCCCCAGCTGGCCGTGACCGACGCCGAAGTCGACAAGACCCTCGACGTTCTGCGCAAGCAGCGCACCACTTTTGTGCCCGTCGAGCGTGCCGCCCAGGACGGTGACCGTGTGGCGGTGGACTTCACCGGCCGCAAGGACGGCGAAGAGTTTGAAGGTGGCAAGGCTACCGATTTCGCCTTCGTCATCGGCGGCGGCCAGATGCTCAAGGATTTCGAGACCGCTGTTCTGGGCCTTGGCGTTGGTGAGAGCAAGACCTTCGACATGACCTTCCCGGCGGATTACCACGCTGCCAATTTGGCCGGTCAGACCGTCCAGTTTGAAGTGGCCCTCAAGAAGGTCGAAGAGCCCAAGCTGCCCGAGGTTGATGCCGAGTTCGCCAAGTCCCTGGGTATCGTCGACGGTGATGTCGCCAAGATGCGTGAGGAGGTCAAGGCCAACCTGGAGCGCGAAGTGAAGCGCCGCATTCAGGCCAAGGTCAAGGAGCGCGTCATGAACGTGCTGATCGAGACCCACCCGATCGAAGTGCCGAAGGCACTGGTCGAGCAGGAGTCTGCCCAGCTCGCCGAAAACGCCAAGAAGGATTTCGAAGCCCGTGGCATGAAGACCAAGGACCTGCCGATCGAGCCCGCCTGGTTTGCCGAGCAGGCCGTGCGTCGCGTCAAGCTGGGTCTGATCATGTCCGAACTGGTGAAGAGCAAGGAGCTGCACGCCAAGCCCGAGCAGATCCGCGCGATCATCGAAGACTTTGCAGCCAGCTACGAAGATCCGAGCGAGGTCGTGGGCTGGTACTACTCCCAGCCCCAGCGTCTGGCCCAGGCCGAGGCGCTGGTGATCGAGGACAATGTGGTGGAGTGGGTTGTCGGCAATACCAAGACGACCGATGTCACCGCTTCTTTTGATGACTTGATGGGCAATGCGGCTTAATTCCGCAGAAAGCGACGGCAAATGAATCCCCTGACACCCCCGAATTCTCGTAGTGACTGGGATCCGGTCGGCCTTGGCCTGATCCCGATGGTTGTCGAACAGAGCGGTCGCGGTGAGCGCTCCTACGACATCTATTCGCGCCTGCTCAAGGAGCGGGTGGTGTTCCTGGTGGGGCCGGTCAATGACGTGACCGCCAACCTGATCGTCGCCCAGTTGCTGTTCCTTGAGTCGGAAAATCCGGACAAGGACATCTACTTCTACATCAACTCTCCGGGTGGGTCTGTCACGGCCGGCATGGCGATCTACGACACCATGCAGTTCATCAAGCCGAACGTGAGCACCCTGTGCATCGGGCAGGCGGCTAGTATGGGCGCCTTCCTGCTGGCTGCAGGCGAAAAGGGCAAGCGCTTCTCCCTGCCCAACTCCCGGATCATGATTCACCAGCCGCTGGGCGGGTTCCAGGGCCAGGCTTCGGATATCGAGATCCACGCCCGCGAGATCCTGTCCCTGCGTGCCAAGCTCAACGACATGCTGGCAAAGCACACGGGGCAGTCGATCGAGGCCATCGAAAAGGACACCGATCGGGACAATTTCATGTCCGCAGAAGAAGCGGTGCGCTATGGTCTGGTCGACAAGGTCCTGACCAGCCGCAACGATGTGGCTTGATCATCCCCTAGCTTCAGTTTCAGAGAGAAAGGGCAGTAATGGCGGACAAGAAAACGAGCGGAGAGAAGCTGTTGTATTGCTCGTTCTGCGGCAAGAGCCAACACGAGGTCCGCAAGCTGATCGCGGGTCCGTCCGTGTTCATCTGCGATGAGTGCATCGAGCTGTGCAACGACATCATTCGTGATGAGATCAGTGCAGACACCGGTGGCGCCAAGGGCGTCAAGGGTGAGCTTCCGTCGCCCAAGGAAATCAGCGCGATTCTCGACCAGTACGTGATTGGTCAGGCGTCGGCCAAGCGGATTCTTTCGGTGGCGGTGTACAACCATTACAAGCGGCTGCGTCATCTCTCCAAGACGCACGATGAAGTCGAACTGTCCAAGAGCAACATCCTGTTGGTCGGTCCTACCGGCTCGGGCAAGACGCTGCTTGCCCAGACGCTTGCCAGACTTCTGAACGTGCCCTTCGTGATGGCCGATGCAACGACCCTCACCGAAGCCGGCTATGTGGGTGAAGACGTCGAGAACATCATCCAGAAGCTGCTTCAGAAGTGCGACTACGAGGTCGACAAGGCGCAGCAGGGCATCGTGTACATCGACGAGATCGACAAGATCTCCCGCAAGTCCGACAACCCGTCCATCACCCGTGATGTGTCGGGCGAGGGGGTGCAGCAGGCCCTGCTCAAGCTCATCGAAGGCACCATCGCCTCCGTGCCGCCGCAGGGTGGCCGCAAGCACCCGAACCAGGATTTCGTGCAGGTGGATACCACCAACATCCTGTTCGTGTGTGGCGGCGCGTTTGATGGTCTCGACAAGGTCATCCGCAACCGTACCGAGAAGTTCGGCATCGGTTTTGGTGCCGAGGTGAAGAGCCGCGAAAACAAGAACGTTTCCGAGGCGCTGCTCGAAGTCGAGCCGGGCGATCTGATCAAGTTCGGTCTGATCCCCGAGCTGATCGGTCGTCTGCCGGTGGTCGCGACCTTGCAGGAGCTCGATGAGGAAGCCCTCATCCAGATCCTCATTGAACCCAAGAACGCGCTCATCAAGCAATACCAGAAACTGTTTTCAATGGAAGGCGTCGAACTCGAAGTGCGTCCGGCGGCCCTGCAGGCGATTGCCCGCAAGGCCCTCAAGCGCAAGACGGGTGCCCGTGGCCTGCGTTCGATTCTCGAAGGCACGCTGCTGGATACGATGTACGAACTGCCCTCCATGGAAAACGTTTCCAAAGTGGTGATCGACGAAGGCATGATCGATGGCGGCACCAAGCCGCTCCTGATCTACGCCGATCAGCCCAAGGTCTCCGGCTCCAACTGACATCAAGCAGAAGTTTTTCGCAGGACTGCTTGAATTGATGTCACTAGGGCCCCATATGGGGCCTTAGTGCCTTTAAAGGAAAAATCATGTCGAGCACGCTTGACCTCCCCGAAGAACAGATCGAACTGCCGCTGCTGCCGCTGCGCGACGTGGTGGTGTTCCCGCACATGGTGATCCCGCTGTTCGTGGGTCGCCCCAAGTCCATCAAGGCGCTCGAGAATGCGATGGAAGCCGGCAAGAGCATCCTGCTGGTGGCCCAGAAGTCCGCAGCCAAGGACGAGCCTTCCGCCGAGGATCTCTACGATCTCGGTTGCATCGCCAACATCCTCCAGATGCTCAAGCTGCCCGATGGCACCGTGAAGGTGCTGGTCGAGGGTGTCCAGCGTGCCCGTGTGGTGTCTGTTGAAGACCTGCGTACCCTGTTTGTCGCCAAGGCCAGCCCCATGCCGGCCGCCGAGGCGCCGAACAACGAGGTCGAGGCCATGCGCCGGGCCATCATCAGCCAGTTCGACCAGTACGTTAAGCTCAACAAGAAGATTCCTCCCGAGATCCTCAGCTCCCTGTCGGGCATTGAGGAGCCGGGCCGGCTGGCAGATACCATTGCAGCCCACCTCCCGCTGAAGCTCGAGCAGAAGCAGGAAATCCTCGAAATGCTGGACGCCGGCGAGCGCCTTGAGCGCCTGCTGAATCAGCTCGAGACCGAACTGGATATCCTCCAGGTCGAGAAGCGCATCCGCGGCCGCGTCAAGCGCCAGATGGAGAAGAGCCAGCGCGAGTACTACCTGAACGAACAGGTCAAGGCCATCCAGAAAGAGCTCGGCGAAGGCGAAGACGGCGCCGATCTCGAGGAGATGGACAAGAAGATCAAGTCCGCCGGGATGACCAAGGAAGCCATGGCCAAGGCCCAGGCCGAGCTCAAGAAGCTGCGCCTGATGTCGCCCATGTCGGCCGAAGCCACCGTGGTGCGCAATTACATTGAGACGCTGGTCGGACTGCCCTGGAAGAAGAAGTCCCGGATCAGCAAGGATCTGGCCGAGGCCGAGAAGGTGCTGGATACCGAGCACTACGGCCTCGAGAAGGTCAAGGAACGCATCCTTGAATACCTTGCCGTGCAGCAGCGCGTGGACAAGCTCAAGGCGCCGATCCTGTGCCTGGTCGGGCCTCCGGGCGTCGGCAAGACCTCTCTTGGCCAGTCGGTGGCTCGCGCCACCAACCGCAAGTTCGTGCGCATGAGCCTGGGTGGCGTGCGTGATGAAGCCGAGATCCGTGGTCACCGTCGCACCTATATCGGTTCGATGCCCGGCAAGATCCTGCAGAACATGTCCAAGGTTGCGGTTCGTAACCCGCTGTTCCTGCTGGATGAAGTGGACAAGATGGGCCAGGATTTCCGTGGCGATCCGTCTTCGGCTCTGCTGGAGGTGCTGGATCCCGAACAGAACTCCACCTTCGTGGATCACTACATCGAGGTGGAATACGACCTGTCCGACGTGATGTTCGTAGCGACGGCCAACACCCTCAACATTCCGGCGCCGTTGCTGGACCGCATGGAGTTGATCCGCCTGTCCGGCTACACGGAAGACGAAAAGGTCAACATCGCCCAGCGCTACCTTGTTCCGAAGCAGATGAAGAACAACGGGATCAAGCGTGAGGAGCTTTCGGTGACCGAAGACGCCATCCGCGACATCGTGCGCTTCTACACCCGCGAAGCGGGCGTGCGTGGCCTGGAGCGCGAGGTCTCCAAGGTGTGCCGCAAGGTTGTTAAAGCGCTGGTGCTCGGCAAACGCAAGGCCAAGGTCGTGGTCAATTCCAAGAACATCGACAAGTACCTGGGCGTACACAAGTACAGCTTTGGTGTGGCCGAGAAGGAAAACCAGGTTGGTCAGGTGACGGGGCTGGCATGGACGGAAGTCGGCGGCGAACTGCTGACCGTCGAGGCCGTGGCTCTGCCAGGCAAGGGCAAGATCATGACCACCGGCAAGCTGGGTGAAGTCATGCAGGAGTCCATCCAGGCTGCGCTCTCCGTGGTGCGCCGTCGTTCCCGCTCCCTGGGTATTCAGGAGGATTTCTACCAGAAGTCGGATATCCACATCCACCTGCCGGAAGGTGCCATCCCCAAAGATGGCCCGTCTGCCGGTATCGCCATCTGCACGGGGCTGGTTTCCGTACTGACGGGTATTCCGGTGCGCTGTGATGTGGCCATGACGGGTGAAATCACCCTGCGTGGAGAAGTCCTGCCGATCGGTGGCCTGAAGGAAAAGCTGCTTGCTGCCGTCCGCGGTGGCATTCGCACTGCACTGATTCCCCAGGAAAACGTCAAGGACCTCACCGAAATCCCTGACAACGTCAAGAATGGACTGGAGATCATTCCCGTCAAATGGATTGATCAGGTGCTTGAGCATGCACTTGAAAGAATGCCGGAGGCCCTGCCGGATGTACCCGCCGGTGAAGCAAATGTTGCTCCTGCCGAGCCCCTGGCCAACGGTGAGGTTGTAAAGCACTGATGGCGCGTTGAGGTGGGAGGTCGGCGTAAATGCCGGTCTTCCTTGCCTCTCGCCTTTGGGCATGGCGTTCCTGGTTCGAGCCGGCTAGAATGCCGGGCCTCGCTCTCCGTAGTTCAATGGATAGAACAAGCGCCTCCTAAGCGCTAGATACAGGTTCGATTCCTGTCGGGGGGACCAGTTGGTTTCCTGCTGTATTGCAGCATTCAAAAAGCCCGCTTTTGCGGGCTTTTTGCTGTGTCAGATTTCCCTGTCCTGCTTGATTCGTTCCCTTGACATCGTGATTTTTAGCGCGTTATATAAAGGTCAGAACAAGGTATCGATCCGTCTTGAGAAGTGTTCGGTTTTTGGCAGTTGATGTCGGAGTTTCCTGTTTGTTAATTTATATAACGAGGGGGCGAGTATGAATAAATCCGAGTTGATTGATCACATTGCTGCAGATGCCGAGATCTCCAAGGCTGCGGCGGGTCGAGCGCTTGATGCTGCCGTGGCAGCCGTCAAACAGACTTTGAAGAAGGGCGGCAGTGTCACCTTGGTGGGGTTCGGCACCTTCCATGTCGGCAAGCGGGCGGCCCGAACGGGCCGTAATCCCCGGACCGGAGCGACGATAAAGATCAAGTCGGCAAAAATTCCTAAATTCAGGCCTGGCAAAGCGTTGAAAGATGCGCTAAACTGATTGGCTATTGATTTCGCTGCATCAGCGAAGCAATCGGGTGCTTAGCTCAGTTGGTAGAGCGTCGCCCTTACAAGGCGAATGTCGGCGGTTCGACCCCGTCAGCACCCACCACCTTGATCCAGGTGGATGATGAGTTGGAGTGGTAGTTCAGTTGGTTAGAATACCGGCCTGTCACGCCGGGGGTCGCGGGTTCGAGTCCCGTCCACTCCGCCAGGTTTCAGCGGTCTGACAACCGTGAGTAAAAAAGGCCACGTGAGTGGCCTTTTTTGCGTCAACTCCTTTTCGTGCATCTCTGCGAGTGAGGCTCGCGTGGGTTTGGCGGGGCTTGTTCCCCAAACCCGCAGCAGGTAGACTTTGAAAGCTTTGGTCGTTTGGCGAGAAGTCAGGCTCGCATCATGATTCAGGACGCGTGAATTGGCCTGATTGAAGCATGTCGTTCAGGCTGCCACTGCATTCCACCAGGCGAACGCAAGTTCGCCTTCTTTGTATTTGCCACTCATCAGATCATCCGCCGTTAGCAGCAATCGAGGATTCAGCATGTTTGACGCCGTACGCAACAACAAGAAGATTGTTCAGCTTTTTCTGTTACTGATCACTCTTCCTTTCGCTTTTTTTGGTGTCGATTCCTACGTCAAGAATTCGGGCAGTGGTGGCGACCTGGCTTCCATCGGCGGCTCGCCGATCTCCCAGGTGGAGTTTCAGCAGGCCATGCGGGAACAGCAGGAGCGCCTGCGCAACGCCATGGGTGAGAACTTCAATCCCGCGATGCTGGAGACTGCCGAGGCACGCAAGGCTGTTCTGGACAATCTGATCAATCAGCGCCTGCTTGCCCTGGACGCCAGCAAGATGGGCTTGACTGTTTCCGACCAGCAGATGCGCGAGACGATTGCCGCCATTCCTGCCTTTCAGGACAACGGACAGTTCTCTTTGCCCCGCTATGAGGCACTGCTCAAGGCACAGGGAATGAATCAGCCGATGTTTGAATCCCGCCTGCGCAGCGATCTGGCACTGAAGCAGGTGGTTGGTGCAGTGGCCGAAGGCGCTCTTGTTTCCAGTGTGTCTGCCGAGCGTGTCTTTGCTGTGCAGTTCGAGGAGCGGCAGGTCAGCGATGCGCGCATCGGTACCCAGCCGTTCGTCGGAGGCGTCAAGCTGGCTGATGGCGCCGCGCAGAAATTCTACGATGCGAATCGCAGCCGCTTCGAGATTCCGGCCCAGGTTCGGGCCGAGTACGTGATGCTCAGCCAGGAAGCCCTGGCAGCCCAGTTGAGTCTGAGCGATGCGGATCTGCGCAAGGAGTACGACGCGCATCCGGAACGTTTCCGTCAGGGTGAGGAGCGTCGTGCCAGCCACATCCTGATCCAGGCGCGCAAGGATGCGGGTGAGGCTGCCGTGAAGGCCGCCCGCGAGAAGATCGAAGGTATCGCTGCCCAGATCAAGGCCAACCCCGCCGATTTCGCCAAGCTTGCCAAGGAGCATTCCCAGGATCCGGGTTCGGCTGAGAAAGGGGGCGATCTCGGCTTCTTCGGTCGTGGTGCCATGGTGAAGGCCTTTGAGGATGCGGCTTTTGGTCTCGCCAAGGAAGGGGACGTGTCGGGTGTGGTGCAGTCTGATTTTGGCTTCCACGTCATCAAGCTGACGGGGGTGAAGGCCGAGCAGGCTCGCCCGTTTGAAGAGGTCCGGAACGAGATTGCAGCCGAGTTAAAGAAGCTTGAAGCGGGCCGGAAGTTTGCCGAGTTGGCAGAGGGTTTCTCCAACCTGGTTTATGAGCAGGCCGACAGCCTCAAGCCCGCTGCCGAGAAGTACAAGCTGACGGTTCAGACCACGGACTGGATTGCCCGAAATGGCAAGGCACCCGCACCGTTCAACAACGAGAAGCTTGTGACGGCAGTGTTCTCCGATGATGCGGTGAAGAACAAGCGCAATACCGATGCCGTGGATGTGGGCAAGGGCGTGCTGGTCGCTGCCCGGGTTGTCGAATCCAAGCCTGCTGCCCTGCGCCCCTTTGATGAGGTGAAGGCAGAGATCGAGAAGGTCCTGGTCCAGGAGGAGGCTGTCGTTCAGGCTGAGAAGGATGGTGAGAAGAAGCTCGTCCAGCTGAACAAGGGTGAGGCCGTAAGCATTGACTGGAGTCCTTCACGTCCGCTCAAGCGGATGGAACAGGGGATTCCGCCGGAGGTTCTGAGGGCGATCTTCCGTGCGCCGTCCGACAAGCTGCCGAGCTATGCGGGGGTGAAGCTTCCGGGGGCTGGCTATGTGCTCTTCCGCGTCGAGAAGGTGACGCGGCCGACGTCGACGGGCAAGGACGATCCGCGGATGCAGGCCATCAAGCAGCAGTATTCCCGTCTGCTGGCAGAGCAGGATTTTGCGGCCTATGTGGCGTCGCTGCGCAAGCGCTACGACGTCAAGGTGAATGCTGCGATGCTGGAAGGCAGCAAGGACAAGTAATCGCCGCAGGTGTGGAGCCCCGCTTCCTTTGAGGGAGCGGGAATGCAAAAAAAAGCCCCTGATGATCAGGGGCTTTTTTGCTTGTGCTGATCGGGAGGAGCTCAGCTGCCCTGGTCGGGGTTGCCGAGGGCTGTGGTGTTGAAGCCGGCATCCACGTACATGATTTCGCCGGTGATGCCGCTGGCGAGGTCGGAGCACAGGAAGGCTGCGGCATTGCCGACTTCATCGATGGTCACGTTGCGCCGCAGGGGGGCATTGCGTTCGTTGAATGCCAGCAGCTTGCCGAAGCTGCCGATGCCGGAGGCGGCCAGGGTTTTGATCGGACCTGCGGAAATGGCATTGACCCGGGTGCCTTCCGGCCCGAGGCTGACGGCCATGTAGCGGACGGCAGCTTCGAGGCTGGCTTTGGCCAGACCCATGATGTTGTAGTTGGGCATGGTGCGCACGGCGCCCAGATAGGACATGGTCAGCATGGCCCCGTTGCGCCCCTTCATCATCGGGCGGGCAGCCTTGGCAAGAGCGGGAAAACTGTAGGCGCTGATGTCCTGGGCGATGCGGAAGGCTTCCCGGGAAGCGCTGTCGAGGAAATCGCCTTCCAGGGCTTCGGTGGGTGCAAAGGCGATGGAGTGCACCAGGCCATCAAGGCCGTCCCATTGCTGACCGAGTTGTTCGAACAGGCTGGCGATTTCGGTGTCGCTCTGCACATCACAGGGGTACACCAGCGTGCTGTCGAATTCGGCAGCCATTTTGATGACGCGATCGTGGAAACGCTCGTTCTGATAGGTGAAGGCCAGTTGGGCGCCTTCCCGGTGCATGGCTTTTGCGATCCCGTAGGAGATCGAGCGGTTGGACAGCAATCCGGTGATGAGAATGCGTTTGCCGGCGAGAAAGCCCATCAAGGTGTCTCCATTGAATAACCACTCGATTATAACGGATGCTTTCCGGCTGCGTCCTGTCGCGGATTCCGGGACATCCGGTAGACTGGGGGCATGCGTGCGATGATCCGATATCTTGCAACTCTCCTCCTGGTTGCCGTGGCTGCGGGCTGCGGGCAGGTCTGGAATGATCCCTATCCTGCTGCCGAGCGGGGCCAGAACATTCTGTATTCGGCCTTCACCCAGCGCCCCAAACATCTCGATCCGGTCCAGTCCTACAGTGAGGACGAGGCGACTTTCCTGTACCAGATCTACGAGCCACCGCTCCAGTATCACTATCTCAAGCGTCCGTTCCAGCTTGCGCCGGCGACAGCACGGGCCATGCCTGCCCTGCGGCAGTACGACGAAGCAGGGCAACTGTTACCTGCCGGCGTTGATCCGGCCAGGGTGGCACGCAGCGAGTACGAGATCCAGATTCAGCCGGGAATCCGCTATCAGCCACATCCGGCGTTTGCCACAGACGGTGCGGGCAAGCCGGTTTATCTGGACATGAGCGCCGCTGTGCTGGCCGACAAGCGCAGCCTGGGTGATTTTCCGCTTACCGGCACGCGGGAGCTGACCGCAGAGGACTATGTCTACCAGATCAAGCGTCTGGCTCATCCGCGTCTGCACTCCCCTGTGCTCGAATTGATGGGGGACTACATCATCGGTTTGAAGGATCTGCACGCGCTCCTGGTGGCTGGAGAGAAGGCCAGCAAGGACAGGCAGGCGTGGATCGATCTGCGCAACTACCCCATGAGCGGCGTCGAGGTGGTGGATCGCTATACCTACAGGGTGCGGATCAAAGGGGCGTATCCCCAGTTTCCCTACTGGCTGGCCATGCCCTTCTTTGCGCCAGTGCCCTACGAGGTGGACCGCTTTTTTTCCCAGCCCGGCATGGCCGAACGCAACCTGACCCTCGACTGGTGGCCCATCGGCACCGGGCCCTACATGCTCCAGGAGAACAACCCGAACGCCCGGATGGTGCTGGTGAAAAACCCCAACTATCACGGCGAGAGCTACCCCTGCGAAGGGGAGGACGAGGACAAGGCGGTAGCGTTGCTGGCGGACTGTGGCAAGCCGCTGCCTTTCATCGACAAGGTGGTGTTCACCCGGGAAAAGGAGAGCATTCCCTACTGGAACAAGTTTCTGCAGGGTTACTACGACGCCTCGGGGGTGTCGTCGGACAACTTCGACCAGGCCGTCCAGATGGGCGGGCAGGGGGATGTGACCCTCAGTGACGAGATGGTCGCCAAAGGAATCAGGCTCAACACTTCGGTTGCGCCGAGCGTGATGTACATGGGCTTCAATATGCTCGACCCGGTGGTGGGGGGCAGCAGCGAACGGGCACGCAAGCTGCGTCTGGCCATTTCCATTGCCATCGACCAGGAAGAGTTCATTGCGGTTTTTCAGAATGGCCGGGGTGTTCCGGCCATGCATCCGATTCCTCCGGGTATTTTCGGCTATCGGGCAGACAAGGCCGGGATCAACCCCCAAGTGTATGACTGGGTGGACGGCTTACCCCGGCGCAAATCGGTTGAGGAAGCCCGGCGTCTGCTGGCCGAGGCAGGCTACCCTGGCGGCCGGGACACGAAGACCGGCGAGCCGCTGGTGGTCAATCTGGATACCACGGCGGGTGGCATGGGTGACAAGTCCACCGTCGACTGGCTGTCGAAGCAGTTTCGCAAACTGGATGTGCAGCTCGTGGTCCGGGCGACGGATTACAACCGTTTTCAGGACAAGATCCGTAAAGGCAACGCGCAGCTATTCTACTGGGGCTGGAATGCCGACTACCCGGATCCGGAGAACTTCCTGTTCCTCCTTTACGGGGCCCAGGGCAAGGTCAAGGGCCAGGGTGAGAATGCGGCCAACTATGAAAACGCCGAATACGATCGTCTCTTCGAACGCATGAAGGCCATGCCCGACAGCCCGGAGCGTCAGGCCATCATCGAGCGCATGCTGTCCATCCTGCAGCACGACGCGCCCTGGGTGTGGGGGTTCTACGAGAAGGCCTACTCCCTGCAGCATGGCTGGTTGCTCAATCGCAAGCCGGGCAAGATCATCCGCAATGGTCTCAAGTATCAGCGCATCGATGTGGAGGCGCGGCAGCGTCTGCGTGCCGAATGGAACAGCCCGATGGTGTGGCCCCTGGCGCTGGTTGTTCTGGTCGGGGCGCTGGCGGTGGCACCGGCCGTCATTCACTACCGGCGCCGGGAGCGGGCGGGCGCCGGGGCCTGAGCGGCCCGGCTGGCTGAAAGGCAGGAGTGCGGCGCTCCGGCCCTCAGCGGGTGGGCAGCAGGCCTTCCGACTGGAGCTTGCTCCCTAACAGCTTGATGAGTTCTTCGACGACCTGGGCGGATGACCTGGGGTTGAGGGTTTCGCTCACGGCGGTCCACACGGGTTTGCCTTCCGGAAGGCGATACAGCAGGGTCTCCACCACAACGGTGGTGTTTTCCACGGTGTATCCCGGCGTGGTGTAAACATAGGGGTAGAAGGTGTAGAAGGAGCCGTAACGGGGCCCGAAGCGGCGGAACAATGGGTCGTTGGCAAACTGGGTCTGGGGGGGCACCACGACCTGGGATTTGTCCACCGACACCAGCCGGGACAGCAGTGCTGCATCGAAGCCCTCGCGGGCCAGTCGGGCGCGGACTTCGGCAGTTTCGAGGGTGGGGTCGAGTTCGAGTGTGTGGCCGGCGGTGGCGCTGGTGCCAGGGGGAATCGACTGGAGGGCCCGGTTTTCCGCCATCCGGCGCAGGTTCTCATCCTTCACGGCGACAAAAACCACCAGTTTGCGGGGCACGACTCCCGAATCGGTATCGTCGCGCCAAGTGGATTTGAGGGTGGAGCTGGCGCAGCCCGTGAGCAGGATGCCTGCGGCAACCAGGGCGATGATGTGCTTGAGTGACATGGATGCTCCGGTGCGGAAGTGTCGGTTGAATGCATGAGACCGCAAGATTAGCGCCGGATTCAATGAAAATCCCGGCTTCGTGGGGCCAGGTGGCCCAATTGGGCAGAGCGGTCAACGACCCGCTTGGCATGCAGGTGCACCACGCAGCCCTGGCGGGTGATCTGTCCATATACTCCGAGCAGGCGTGCGCCCAGCAAAATGCGGCGTTCGGCCTCAAGAAGTTCTGGCCGGATGATCACGTTCACCCAGCCGGTTTCGTCCTCCAGGGTGACGAACAGGGTGCCCTTGGCGGTGCCCGGGCGCTGGCGGCAGGTGACGATGCCTGCTGCCCGCGCCAGCTTGCGGTCGGGGCAGGCAGCGATTTCTGCGGCGCTCAGGAAGCGCTCCTCACGCAGCAGACCACGCAGGAAACTCAGGGGGTGACGCCCCAGGCTGAAACCCAGACGCGCGTAGTCGGCGATCACTTCCTGGCTTTCACCGGGAGGGGGCAGAGATGGCATGGGGTCGGGGATGGGGGCATCCCGCAGCAAGCCGGGTGCGACTTCACTCCCTGCAGCAGCCCAGCAGGCCTGGCGGCGGTGGCCGGCGAGGCTCCCCAGCGCGCCTGCCGTGGCGAGCACCTGCAGTTCGGTCGCGCTAAGGCCTGCGCGCCGGGCCAGATCCGCCACCGATTCAAAGCGGCGTTGCTGGCGTGCCATCTGCATGCGTGTTGCCGCCTCCGGGGTGAAGCCCCTGATCAGACGCAATCCCAGCCGGGCTGCCGGGCGGCCAGGGAGGGAGGAGGGGGCCAGGGTGCACTCCCAATCGCTGTCCGCTGCATCGGCCGGCAGGACTTCGACATGATGGCGACGGGCGTCCTGGATCAGCTGGGCGGGGCCGTAAAAGCCCATCGGCTGGCTGTTGAGCAGGCCGCACAGGAAGGCGGCGGGCTCGAAGCGCTTGATCCACGCGGATACATACACCAGCAGGGCGAAGCTGGCCGCATGGGATTCCGGAAAGCCGTAGCTCCCGAAGCCCTGAATCTGGCGGCCCAGGGCCTCGGCAAAGCTGGCCTCGTAGCCCCGGGCCAGCATGCCGGCGGCGAGCTTGTCCTGGTAGCGGGTGAGTTCCCCCTTGCGCCCCCAGGCGCCCATGGCCCGGCGCAGCTGGTCGGCCTCGCCGGCGGTGAAGCCGGCGGCCACCATGGCCAGCTGCATCACTTGCTCCTGGAAGATCGGTACGCCGTGGGTCCGGCGCAGCACCGGTTCGATTTCCGGCCGGGGATAGGTGATTTCTTCATTCCGGGCAAGCTTCTCCCGGGCGGAAAGGTAGGGATGCACCATGCCACCCTGGATCGGCCCGGGCCGCACGATGGCGACCTCCACCACCAGATCGTAATAACGGCGGGGGCGCAGACGCGGCAGCATGCTCATCTGGGCCCGGGATTCGACCTGGAAGACACCCATCGCATCGGCTTCGCAGAGCATGTCGTAGACTTCCGGCTGCTCCCGGGGGATGTCGCCCATGGCAAAAGGTGCGCCCCGCCACTGGCTGATCAGCGCCAGGCTGCGGCGAATGGCCGACAGCATGCCCAGGGCCAGCACATCCACTTTGAGCAGGCCGAGGGCTTCCAGGTCGTCCTTGTCCCACTGGATGACGGTGCGGTCTGCCATGGCGGCGTTTTCCACGGGGACCAGTTCGGCCAGGGGGCCCCGGGAGATGACGAACCCCCCCACGTGCTGGGACAGGTGGCGGGGAAAGCCGACGAGTTCGTTGGCCAGTTCGAGCAGCAGACTGATGCGGGGGTTTGCCGGGTCGAGGCCAGCTTCGCGGATCCGCTCCGGTGACACCGTCAGGCCATCCCACCAGGCCAGGCGGCGGGTGAGCTGATCCAGCTGGCCGCCATCGAAACCCAGGGCGCGGCCCACGTCGCGCAGGGCGCTCCTGGGGCGGTAGCGGATCACGGTGGCGGCCAGGGCCGCCCGGTCACGGCCGTACTTGCGGTAAATGTACTGGATGACCTCCTCGCGGCGGTCGTGCTCGAAATCCACGTCGATGTCGGGGGGCTCGTTGCGCTCCCGGGAGATGAAGCGCTCGAACAGCAGGCTGGCTTCGGCCGGGGCGACCTCGGTGACGCCCAGGGCATAGCAGACCACCGAGTTGGCCGCCGAACCACGTCCCTGGCACAGGATCTTCTGACTGCGGGCAAAGCGCACGATGTCCTCGACGGTCAGGAAGAAGGCCTCGTAACGCAGCTCGGCAATCAGGGCGAGCTCCTTGTCCACCTGTGCCTGGATGCCTTCAGGCAGGGGAGTCCTGCCGGCCGCCCAGTCGGGGTAGCGACGACGCAGCCCCTGTTCCACCAGCGTCCGCAGATGGCGCGTCGCCGTGGCCCCGGCGGGCACGATCTCCTCAGGGTATTCGTAGCGCAGGGTGTCCAGGGTGAAATCACAGCGGGCGGCCACCTGCAGGGTTTCGGCCAGCCATTCTGCCGGGTGGTGTTCGCCCAGCCGGGCCCGGGGCTGCAGGTGGGCTTCGCGGTTGGGCGCCAGCAGATAGCCGGCTTCGTCCAGGCTGCAGCGGTGGCGCAGGGCGCCCAGCACATCGGCCACGGCCTTGCGCTCCGGGGTGTGCATCAGGGGGGCACAGGAGCTGACCACCGCAATGCCGGCGCGCCGGGCTGCATCGGCGATCCAGCGGCGGCGCCAGGCATCGTCGGGCCCTAGCTGCAGGGGGGCCGCCAGCCAGCTCGCGCCCGGAAAGAGGCCGGCCAGCCAGCAGGCATCGGTAGCGAGCTCGTCGGGGCGGTCTCCCGTCGTATCAGGAGGGATCAGCAGGGCCAGGCAGCTGGGCAGCCCATCTTCCAGATCGCCGCGCCGCAGGTGGTAAGCCCCCTTGTCCGCAGCACGCCGGCCTTTGCTGATGAGGCTGGAGAGGTGTCCGTAGGCGGAGCGGTCAGTGGCGATCAGCACCAGCCGGGGGCCGTCGGCGAGCTGTAGCGAGGTGCCGATCAGCAGTTTCAGCGTGTCTGGCTGCTGGCGCCACTGGGCGTGGGCCCGGACTACGCCGGCGAGGGAGCATTCGTCGGTGATGGCCAGGGCCGCGTAGCCCAGGGCCTGGGCCTGGGCGACCAGCTCTTCCGGGTGGGATGCGCCGGTAAGGAAGCTGAAGTTGCTGCGGCAGTAGAGTTCGGCAAACGCAGGGGTGAGGAGGCTTGTCATGGGTTGACTGTATAAATAAACAGTCCTTCGGGCAAGCCTCCCCGGGGGTCAGCGTCTGAGGAGGCGTCGCCTTGCCGTCAGGATCGCCAGGCACAGAAGGACGCCCAGGCTGCCGAGGTCCATCGCGCCGCCACCTCCGCCGCCGGAGGATTTTGTCGCTGCGGCCTGGACTTCGACCGTCACCTGGCTCGTTCCCTGGCGCCCCGTGTCATCGGTGACGGTCAGGCTCAGTACATAGGTGCCGGCCACGGGGGCCGTGAAGGAAGGGCTGGCGACGTTGTCGGCGCTGAAGCTGCCGGTGCCCGGGCCGCTGAGCTGGGTCCACTTCCAGCCGACCAGGGTGGCTCCGCCGGGGGCCGTGCTGCCGGCCGAGCCCAGGGTGATGGCCGCACCTGCCGTGGGAGAGGCCGGCACGCTGATCTTTGCCACCGGATCGGTGACAGCCGCCGCCGCTGCGGCGGAAACGGCACCCGCGGTATTCAGCATGCCCGCGCCGCAGGTGGTGGTGGTGCAGTTGCACTGGCCATCTGCGGAGGTGATGGGGCAGGTGGGCAGCGTGTTTTCCAGGGGAAAGGGGGTGGCGCTGCTCTTGATGAAGCGGCTCACGTCCGTCTCGGTCAGGGCCGGGTTGGCGGCCAGCATGAGCGCGGCAGTGCCCGCCACCAGCGGTGCGGCAAAGCTGGTGCCCACGGTGCTGTCGCCCGTTCCGGTGTAGGTATTGCCCGCCGGGCTGGTGCTGCCCTGGTTGGTCAGGGTGACCAGGGGAAACAGGCAGGGCTGGCCCTCCAGGATATTGACGCAGTTGCCGGCCGGGGCGCTGATGCCCACCTCGATACCGTGGCTCGAATAGCCGACCTTGGTGCCCGCATGACGGATGCCGGCCACGGCCAGCACGCCCGGGCAGTTGGCGGGCTCATCGACGGCACCGGATTCATTGCCGGCTGCGGCGACGATCAGGGTGCCGGCGGCGCGGATTTCGGCAATCGCCGAGCGGTAGGCGGCGCTGCAGGTGCCTGCACCAGCCAAGCTGAGGTTGATCACCCGCGCCGGTGTCGGATTGCTGGGGACGCCAGGGACGGCCAGCCCGGCCGCCCAGCGCATGCCGGCGATGATGTCCGAGTCGAAGCCGCCGCATTTGCCGAGCACGCGGATGGGCTGGATGCGGGTGGAACCGCCCATGCCGGCGATACCCCGGGAATTGTTGGTTTCTGCAGACAGAATGCCGGCCACCTGGGTGCCATGCCAGCTGCTGGCCTGGGTCCTCAGGGTGCCGCACAGGGCGACCAGGGCCGGATTGCTGCGGTCGGCCAGGGACACGTAATCGCCAGGGTCCGAGGGGTCGGCGTCGCGGCCGCTCTGGCCGTCGTTGGCATTGAGGTTGTCTGTGATGAAGTCGTAACCGGCCACCAGGCGCGGGGCCAGATCCTCGTGATCGAGGCGTACGCCGGAGTCCACCACCGCCACGATGACCGCGCTGCTGCCGCGGGTCAGATCCCAGGCGGCCTGGGCGTTGGTGGCGGCGAGGCGGGTGGTGTCGGGAGCCTGCAGATACCACTGGAACCCGTACAGGGGGTCGTTGGGCAGGGCGCTGATCTTCTTGATGCGGTCGGGGACGGCGTATTCCACGTCGGCGTCCCGGGCCAGCCGGGCGGCCAGCGCTTCGGATGTCAGGCCGCTGGCGCGCATCACATGGAGATCCCGGCCGGGCTGGCTGACCATCTGGGCGGTCAGCCCGAGCCGGGTGCCCAGGGTTTCGACACGTCCCGCCGCCTGGATCTGCTTGAGGGTGGAGCTGGCCTTGAGCTTGACGATGACCCGGGCTTCACTGGGCTCGTCCGCATGGGCGCACAAGGGGAGGGCTGCCAGGGCAGTCAAGGCCAGACTGATTCGGGTGAGCACTTTCATCGGGCGTGCAGGGATATTTCGGGTGAACATGGGATTTCCGCTTGGAAAGGGCTTGCCACTTTATGCCATTAGGATTGATTGCGCATGAAAAAAACAGCCCGGCTCTTTGGCGGACTCCCGTTCAGCGGCGCTGACGCCCCTTGGTCGGGCCGCCGGACGGTGCGGCGGGCGCCGGCTTGCCGTATTCCTTGAACACCCGCTTGGCATCCTGCTCGGCCCGCAGCTGGGTGCACAGGCTCGGGTCGTCGTCGTGTTCGCTGAAATAGCCGGCCGCCTGGGCTTTCATGACAAGCTGGATGGCGGCGTGTTCGCTGAGGCCGAAACGCTCAAAGATGAGGGTGGTGACTTCGTCCAGGTGTTCTTCGTAGGTCATGGCGTGAATGATCGCAGGGCGGGAGACAAGCCTCGCATTGTACCGGCAGGCGGGCGGGCGCATTGCCCGCCTGTCCGGGCTGCGCGGATAATCGGGGCCACCATCCGCTCTTAGCCGCCACCATGTCCGACACCTCGCCCGTTCTCTCCGCCCTTTACCGTTATCCCGTCAAGTCCATGCGCGGGCAACGCCTGGATGCCAGCCCGGTCAGCCCCCTGGGCCTGCCATTCGATCGCATGTGGATGGTGGCTGATCCGTCCGGCCGCTTTGTCACGGGGCGTGACTACCCGGAGCTGGTCCTGATTGATGCCCATCCCACGGCGCTCGGGCTGACCCTCTCGGCGCCGGGCAGGGAAGCCCTCTTCGTGCCCAACAGTGCCTTCACCGAAGCCTGTGAGACCACCGTGTGGGGCGACCGCTTTGCCGCCTGGGAGGGGAGCCCGGAGGCGGCGGACTGGATCTCAGCCTACGTGGGCACGCGCCTTCGGCTCCTGTGGACCGGCACCGAGACGGCCAGGCGCGTCAGGACGGATGAATGCGTCCCCTTGTCCTTTGCCGACGGCTACCCGCTGCTCATCATTGGTCAGGCTTCCCTCGACGACCTGTCCGCGCGGGTAGGGCGCCCGCTGGCCATGGCGCGCTTCCGCCCCAACCTGGTGGTGTCCGGGGCGGAAGCCTTTGCCGAAGATGGCTGGAAGCGCATCCGCATCGGCACGGCCACCTTCCGCATTGCCAAGCCCTGCGAGCGCTGTGTATTTACGACCGTCGATCCGGAGACCGGACGCAAGGCGCTGGATCAGGAGCCCCTGCGAACCCTTGCCAAGTATCGCAAGACCCCTGATGGGGTGATCTTCGGGCAGAACGTGATTGCCGAGGGGCGCACGGAATTGCAGTGTGGGATGCCCGTGGAGGTTCTGGAGTGATGCTGCCTTGTCCCGGGGCAGGGGGAGAGCAAAGGGCAGGTAAAGGCCCAACGGAGGGTAAGTGAATCAACATTTGCTTAATTAGCTATTCCTGATGTGTCTTTTTTTCCCAAATTGGGTTCCCCGAAATCAGCTGGAAATGGGTCTCCAGCCTTGATCTCCGTCAAATCCAGGGCAATTAACTGCATCGATTTATCCTATGTAAAAAACAGAAGCCGATAATTTCCCGATCTGCCAACAGGGGAATTCAAGTGTTCGGGAATCTTGGAAAAAAAATGCGTGGAGCCGCGGCACTACTGGCTCTGCTGGCCGCGCCGCTGGCCTTTGGCGATGATCCACCCCCCACCCCCGAAGAGCTCGTGAAGATCCGGGCCGCCAATGCCGAGTGCCTCAGCTGTCACTCGGAAGCGGGGCTCAAGAAGCCTCCCAAGGAGGGGATGGATCTCAAGAAACTGCGCAGTCACCTGGTCCACCTGGATACCTTCACGGCATCGGATCACGGGCAGATGGCCTGTACCAAGTGCCACGGCGACGGCTATGCCGAACATCCCCACGCCGCCGATGCCAAGGATGAGATAGCCGAATGTCAGGATTGCCATGCCCGCAAGGCCATGCGCATCGAACGCCAGTTCGACAAGTCGGTGCACGCCGAGAACCTGAGTGACACCTTCACCTGCAAGACCTGCCACAACGCCCATACCATGGCCCTGGCCAGCAAGCTGCGCGATCCCCACAAGATCGTGGCCCAGGACAACAAGATCTGCCTCGACTGTCACGACTCCGATCTGGCCTTCGCCAAGATGGCGCCGGACAACAAGAAGCGTCCGCCCATCGACGAAATCCACGACTGGCTGCCCAACACCCGCCTGCACTGGAAGGCCGTGCGCTGCGTCGAGTGCCATACCCCCACCGAAGACAAGCTCTCCCTGTCCCACGAGATCCAGAACAAGGACAAGGCGGAGAAGAAGTGCGCCACCTGCCACAGCGCCAACTCCTCCCTCAACGCCCGTCTCTACCGTCACCTGCAGGCCGAGGAGCAGAACAAGTACGGCTTCCTCAACAGCGTCATGCTGAGCAGCGCCTACGTGGTTGGCGCCACCCGCAACCCCACCCTCGACAAGGCCCTGATTGCCCTGTTCATCGCCACCGTGCTGGGCGTCATCGGCCATGGCATCGTCCGCATCATCACGACCCGTCTGCGCAGGAGCAAGAACCATGACTAAGCGCGTTTTCATGCTGCCCTTGTGGATCCGCCTGTGGCACTGGAGCAATGCCCTGGCGATCATCGTGCTGTCGATCACCGGCATCAGCCTGCATTTCTCCGACCCTGGCCTGCCCCTGGTGGAGTTTTCCCTGGCGGCCCGCATCCACAACATTGCCGGCGTCTGTCTGGCGGTGCTCTACGCCGGCTTCGTGATCGGCAACATCGTTTCCGGCAACTGGTGGCAGTACGTGCCCAAATCGCCAGGCGTCATCCAGCGCTGCCTGCGCCAGATGCAGTTCTACGGGTCGGGCATCTTCAAGGGGGAGGCCGAGCCCTTCCCGCCGACCCCGGAGGTCAATTTCAACGCCCTGCAGGCCGTCACCTACTGGTCGATCATGTACCTGGTGATGCCGGTGGTGATCCTCAGCGGGCTCGTCTTCCTCTATCCCCAGTTCGCGCCGGCCACCCTGTTCGGCCTGGACGGCCTGTTGCCGGTGGCGCTGGTGCATTACCTCGGCGCGGCGGTGATCCTGCTGTTCATGGTCAGCCACATCTACCTCGGCACCATGGGCCCCAAGGTCAGCAGCCTGTTCAAGATGATGTTCACCGGCTGGTACGAACATTGAGCCACCCGACCCGTTTCCCCCAACCTAAAAACCATCCTCAAGGAGAGTTCAGATGAGATCCACCCTGCAGGCCCTTGTCCTTGGCGGTCTTTGCAGCACCGGCCTGTTCCTGTCGGCCCAGGTCCATGCCCAGGCCGTCGATGCGGACGCCGCCCAGGCCCTGGCCAAGAAGGAGGGCTGTCTCAAGTGCCATGCCCTCGACAAGAAGAAGGAAGCCAAGTCCCTCACGGACATTTCCAAGTCCCTGAAAGGCAAGGCCGACGCCGAAGCCAAGCTCGTCCATCACCTGACCTCCGCCGAGATGGTCAAGTTCGATGACGGCAAGGAGGAAGAGCACAAAGTACTGAAGACCAAGGACAAGGCCGCCATCAAGAATCTGACGGACTGGATCTTGTCCCTCGCCAAATAGTACCCGCAGGACAGGCCCCGACTTGCCGGGGCCTGGTGGAAACCGATAGCAGGATCAGGGAGAAAGAAATGAAAGTCTTGCGACAGTTGTTTGCCTCGTGCCTCATGCTCGGGGCCCTTGCCGGTTCGTCTGCCGCCCTCGCGGCCGATGTGCCGGCCACCAGCGCAGCCAAGCCCCCCGCAAAGGACCTGGTCCTGAAGGGCGACGCCAAGTGCACCAGTTGCCACGATGAGTCCGACGAACCCAAGATCCTGCACATCGGCAAGACCAAGCACGGCACTCTGGCCGACGGCCGCACGCCCAGTTGCACCAACTGCCACGGCGAGAGCGATCTGCACACCTACAACCCGCAGAAACTCAAGGATCGCCCGGGCACCGACCGCAACTTCGGCAAGACCTCCCGGCTGACTGCCGAAGAGAAAAGCGCTGCCTGTACCACCTGCCACCAGGATGGCAAGCACATGAACTGGAACACCAGCGCCCACGCCAACCGCGATGTGGGCTGCACCTCCTGCCACCAGGTGCACGTGGCCAAGGATAAGGTGCGTGACAAGCGTGCCCAGGCCGAGGTCTGCTACACCTGCCACAAGCAGCAGCGTGCCGAGGCCAGCAAGCCCTCGCATCACCCCATCCCCGAAGGCAAGATGACCTGTTCCGACTGCCACAACGCCCACGGCTCCGCCGGGCCGAAGATGCTGGTCAAGGACACCACCAACGCCACCTGCTACACCTGCCACGCCGAAAAGCGCGGCCCCTTCGTGCATAACCATCAGCCGGTCGTTGAGGATTGCGGCAACTGCCACAACCCCCACGGCACCACTGCCGAGGCCATGCTCAAGGCCCGCCAGCCCTTCCTCTGTCAGCAATGTCACGCTGATGCATCCCACCCGGGCAATGTGCCGGCCATCCGCGCCAACATGCCCAATGCCGTCAGCAGCAACATCGGCCCGGGTTATGCCCAGGCCCGGGGCTGTTCCAACTGCCACACCAACATCCATGGCAGCAACAGCCCGAGCAATGCGACGTCCAGCGGACCCTTCCGCTTCTTCCGCTGATCGAGGAGAGGGATCATGAGCACGCAATCCATTTTCAGGCCGACCATCCTTGCCATTGCGCTGGCGGCGGCCTTTCCGGCTGCTTCTGCCTGGGCTGAGGACGAAATCGCCGAGCTGACCTCGCCCAACACCGCTGAGGCCGCCATCAATCTGCCCTACACGGACAAGATCAACCCCCTGTACCGCCAGTACGACGGGGTGAACAACGCCGGCATCAACGCCAATGCCGATCTCGACTACGTGCGCCGCAAGGACGCCGAGTGGTTCCGCATCAACGCCCGCAACCTTGGCCTGCGCACCCAGGAGATGGGCATCTCCTACGAGAAGCAGGGCGACTGGTCGATCAGCCTCGACTACGACCAGATTCCCCGCTACAGCCCCTACCAGGTGAACACCGCGGTGACGGGCGTGGGCAGCACGGGCATCGTCCAGCCGAACATCGCCAGCACCGCCGCTGCGGCAAACAACGCCGGCCTCTACGACGTCACCCTGAAGACCGAAAGGGAGATCACCACCCTGGCGGCCAGCAAGTTCCTGATGCCGGGGCTCAAGCTCGGCTTCACCGTCAAGAACGAGGACAAGGTGGGCACCCGCCTGAGTGGCGTGCGTGGGGTGACCGGCAGCGGCGCCACGCCGGCCAATATCTACAGCGCCTTCCTGTTTGCGCCGGAGCCCATCAACCAGAACCACAAGCAGCTGGAGGCCACGGTGGAGTACGCCACCGACAAGTACCAGCTGGCCGCGGGCTATTACGGCAGCTTCCTGGGGACCAAGCAGAACGCCCTCACGGTGGCGCCCGGCACCAATACCGCGCTGGTGGCAGCCAACCTGTCGCCCATCGCCCTGGCGCCGGACAACTCCGTGCAGCAGTTCTACGTGACGGGCGCCTACAACTTCTCCAGGGACACCCGGGCCAACCTGAAGGTCGCCTGGTCCGAGGGGCGGCAGGATGACGCCTTCCTGGTGGGCCAGCCCACCCTGGCCGGCATCGGCGGCAACCTGAACGCCAAGGTGCAGACCACCGAAGTCTATTCCGCCATCACGTCCCGCCTGACCCGAGACCTGAAGCTGCTCGCCTCCTGGCGCTACGAAGACCGCCAGGACAAGACCCCGGTGCGCATCTTCGGTACCTCCACCAGCAGTGGCGTCACGACCAACTATTACAACAACCCCGAGTCCCACACGGCCAACTGGGGCAAGCTCGAGGCCAGCTACCGGCTGGGGGCGGGCTTCAACCTGACCGGCGGCTTCGACTACACCAACAAGAGCAGCAAGGAGTGGGAGCGTCACGATGTGTCCGAGCTGACCTCGCGCATCGCCGTTTCCCGCAGCATGGGCGAGTCCATCAACGGTACCCTCAGCTTCTCCCACGCCGAGCGCAAGGGCTCCGAATGGAATCAAGGCATCACGCCGCCCATCCTTCCGGTGTACCTGGCCGACCGCAACCGGGATCGTGTCCGCGGCATGCTCGATCTGGCGGCCACCGAGAATCTGAACCTGCAGTTTGCTGTTGAAGCCTACTTCGAGGACTACAACAAGAGCACCTACGGCCTCGACAAGGGGCAGGGGCAGATCTTCTCGGTGGACGGCAGCTATGCCATCAGCGATGTGTGGAAGCTCAATGCCTGGTACACCAAGCAAAACGGTGAAACCCGCCAGTACGCCCAGGGCGCGGTGTGTACCACCGGCAACAGCAGCAACTGCACGGTCAATACCTTCCGCACCGGCACCCTGGTGCAGTGGGATGCCAACCTCAAGCAGGACTCCGACCAGTTCGGCGTCGGCCTCAATGGTCGGATCAGCCGGGTGGATGTGGGCGCCCAGCTGCTGATCTACCAGGACGTGAACAAGCAGGAGGTGAGCAAGATGCCGGCCACCACCTGCACCAACGCGGCCTGCACCACCACGGCCCCGGTGGCCAGCGCCATGGGCATCCTGCCCGACACCAAGTACACCCAGAACACCCTCAAGCTGTTCGGCATGTATCCGGTGAGCAAGGCCACCCGCGTGCGTCTCGACTACATCTACGACATGCGCAAGATGGACGACTACACCTGGAGCAACTGGGTGTATGCCGACGGGACGCGGGTGTATGTGAAGCCGGAGCAGACCACCCAGGTGATCGGCCTGTCCCTGCTGCACTCCTTCTGAGCAGAGTCGCAATTAGCCCCCGGGCGGCTTTCGCTGCCCGCCATGCAAAAAGCCCCGGCCAAAACCGGGGCTTTTTGCTGGCCTGCGAGCTGCTGCAGGCCGAAGGGTTCGGCTGATCAGCGGCTGATCGGCTTGTAGCGGATGCGCTTGGGCTTGGCACCTTCCTCGCCCAGACGCTTGCGCTTGTCTTCCTCGTATTCCTGGTAGTTGCCGGCGAAGAAAGTCCATTGGGACTCGCCTTCGGCCGCCAGGATGTGGGTACAGATGCGATCCAGGAACCAGCGGTCGTGGGAGATGATCAGGGCACAGCCGGCGAATTCCAGCAGGGCGTCTTCCAGAGCACGCAGGGTTTCCACGTCAAGGTCGTTCGACGGTTCATCGAGAAGCAGCACGTTGCCGCCGCTCATCAGGGTCTTGGCCAGGTGCAGGCGGCCGCGTTCGCCACCCGACAGGTTGCCCACCAGCTTCTGCTGGTCGCCACCCTTGAAGTTGAAGCGGCCGATGTAGGCCCGGCTCGGCATCTCGAACTTGCCGATGGTCAGGATGTCGGCGCCGCCGGCCAGCTCGTCGAACACCGTCTTGCTGCCGTCCAGGCAGTCGCGGGACTGGTCCACGTAGGCGATCTTGACCGTGGGGCCGATCACCACGTCACCGGAGTCGGGCGTGTCCTGGCCGGTGATCATCTTGAACAGGGTGGATTTGCCGGCGCCGTTGGGGCCGATGATGCCGACGATGGCGCCGGCCGGGATGCTGAAGTTCACCTTGTCCATCAGCAGCTTGTCGCCAAAACCCTTGGACACGTCGGTGAACTCGATGACCTTGTCGCCCAGGCGCTCGCCCACGGGGATGAAGATCTCCTGGGTTTCGTTGCGCTTCTGGTATTCGACCGAGGACATTTCCTCGTAGCGGGCGATACGCGCCTTGCTCTTGGCCTGGCGCGCCTTGGGGTTGGAGCGCACCCACTCCAGTTCCTGCTTCATGGCCTTGATGCGGGCCCCTTCCTGCTTGGATTCCTGCTCCAGGCGGGCTTCCTTCTGCTCCAGCCAGCTGGAGTAGTTGCCCTTCCAGGGGATGCCGTGGCCGCGGTCGAGTTCGAGGATCCACTCGGCGGCGTTGTCGAGGAAGTAGCGGTCGTGGGTGACGGCCACCACGGTGCCCGGGAAGCGGCACAGGAACTGCTCCAGCCACTCGACGGATTCGGCATCGAGGTGGTTGGTGGGCTCGTCGAGCAGCAGCATGTCGGGGCGGGACAGCAGCAGCTTGCACAGGGCCACGCGGCGCTTTTCACCGCCGGACAGGGGGCCCACCTTGGCGTCCCAGGGGGGCAGGCGCAGGGCGTCGGCGGCGATCTCGAGCTGGGTTTCCAGGTCGGCGCCGCTGGTGGCGATGATGTTCTCGTACTTGGCCTGCAGCTCGGCCAGCTTGTCGAAGTCGGCGTCCGGCTCGGCGTAGGCGGCGTACACCTCTTCGAGCTTCTGCTTGGCTTCCATCACTTCACCGAGGCCGGATTCCACTTCCTCGCGGACGGTCTTCTCGGGGTCGAGTTTGGGCTCCTGGGGCAGGTAGCCGATGGACATGTTGGGCTGCCACTGGACCTCGCCGTCGTATTCCTTTTCGACGCCGGCCATGATCTTGAGCACGGTGGACTTGCCCGCGCCGTTCAGGCCGAGGAGGCCGATCTTGGCGCCGGGGAAGAAGGACAGGGAGATGTCCTTGATGATCTGCCGCTTGGGGGGGACGACCTTGCTCACGCGGAGCATGGACATGACGTATTGAGCCATGGGGGAAGGGTTCCAGTAAGGCGAAAAATCGAAGGCGTGACTTTACCCGATTGCCCCCATGATCGGCATCTGAAAACGGCTGCCGCCCCGGCTTTGGGGCGGGCGCGGGAGCCGGGCGTCAGTGGCCCTGATTCAGGGAGGCGAGAATCTCGTCCTGCTCTTCCCGGGACAGGAAGTAGGCATACAGGGAACGGCCCCGGCCGGCACCCGTGCCACCGAGCAGGGCGATCTGCTCATCCACATGGCGCATGTCCAGGTGCAGCAGCACGGCTGGCGCATCGTTGACCCGCGGGCAGGTCTTTTCGCCGCCAATCTCTGTGAAGCCCAGCATGCGCTTGTAGAAGCCGGCGTGGCGGGGATGGACTTCGATGACGACGGCCGTACTGTCGTGAATGAGGCGGGAATGGATGTAGATCAGGTGGAAGAGGGCGCCGAGCACTTCCTTGGTGTTGTGATGGGTGTCCACGGCCAGGCGGGTGAGCTCGCACAGGCGGGCATTGCCCTGGCGGTAGTAGGCCAGCTCGTCCCCGTACAGGGTGTCGGCGAGGAGACCTTCCGGGCCGTCGAGGCGCAGGGTGACGGTGCCGAACACCTCCTTGCCGCTGGAGGCGACCAGCGTGATGCAGTCGGGGCGGGTCTGATGGTGATGGGCGTCACCGGCGTGGAGACCCCGCCAGGCGTAGCGGCGCTCGATCAGCAGGCGCACGGCATGGCCGTGGCTGTGGGGGTCGGCACACTGCACCAGATAGGAAGCCGTGTCCGAAGCACTGAAAGGGCTGTCGGTGAGGGGGTAGGAGGATGCGGAGGGCGTTACTTCAGGGCGCCAGTCTCGGGCGCCGTGGGCGGATTGGCGAGTTTTCACGGGGGCTTGGCGAGGCAGAAAGATGCGCCAGATTTGAGCATTTACAGGGACTTAAGTCACGAGTTGCCTTGTAACCAATCATGTCCCTGCCATGCAGTTTATTGCGCCTCTGTCGGCCGGAGATCAAGCATTCACGCCACAAATTGCAGGCGAGCCAGGCGTGCGTAAAGGCCATCTGCAGCAATAAGATCTGCATGACTGCCTTGCTGGACAATGCGCCCTCCGTCCATCACCACGATCCGGTCGGCCTTCTGCACAGTAGCCAGCCGGTGGGCGATGACCACCGTGGTGCGCTGGCGCATCAGGCCATCGAGGGCCTGCTGGACCATGCGTTCGCTCTCCGCGTCGAGGGCTGAGGTGGCTTCGTCGAGGAGCAGCAATGGGCGGTCGGCCAGGATCGCCCGGGCGATGGCGATGCGCTGGCGCTGGCCACCGGACAGGCGTACACCGCGCTCGCCCAGATCGGTGTCGTAGCCCTGGGGCAGGCGCTCGATGAACTCGTCGGCGAAGGCGGCGCGGCAGGCCGCCCGCACCTCATCCATGGACGCATCGGGGCGGGCGTAGCGCACGTTGTCGGCCACGCTGGCGGCGAAGATCACCGCCTCCTGGGATACCAGGGCGATGTGGCGGCGCAGGGCCAGGGGGTCGGCCTCGGCCAGGGGCACGCCGTCGATGCAGAGCCGGCCGGCCTCCGGGTCGTAGAAGCGCAGCAGCAGCTGGAACACCGTGCTCTTGCCCGACCCGGAAGGCCCGACCAGGGCGACCGTCTCGCCCGGCTGTACTGCCAAGCTGAAGTCGTCGAGGGCGGGCGTGTCGGGCCGCGACGGATAGTGGAAACGCACCCCGTCGATGGCGATGGCGCCCCGCGCTGGTGTGGGGAAGGGGCGGGGGGCTGCCGGTGCCTGGATGGCCGGTGCGGTGGCCAGGATCTCCATCAAGCGCTCGGTGGCGCCGGCTGCCCGCTGCAGCTCGCCCCACACCTCCGATAGGGCGCCGATGCTGCCCGCCACGATGGCGGCGTAAAAGACGAAGGCTGAAAGCTCGCCCGCCGTCAGGCGCCCGGCCAGCACGTCATGCCCGCCCACCCACAGGATGAAGGCGATGGCGCCAAACACCAGCAGCAGCACCGCTGCCACCAGCTTGGCCCGGCTGGCAACCCGCTGGCGGGCGGTGGCAAAACTGTTCTCCACCCGCTGGCCGAAGTCCTGGCGGTCGGCGTCTTCGTGGCCATAGGCCTGGACGATGCGGATCTCGTGAATGGTCTCGTCGATGCGGTTACCCAGCTCGGCCACCCGGTCCTGGCTCTCCCGGGCCAGCTTGCGCACCTTGCGCCCGAACACCACGATGGGCGTGACCACCAGGGGCACCCCGGCCAGGGTCAGCAGGGTGAGCTTGACGCTGGTGGTGAACAGCATCACCAGCCCGCCCATCAGCAGCAGGGCGTTGCGCAGGGCGATGGAGAGGCTGGAGCCCACCACGTTCTCGATCTGGGTGGTGTCGGAGGTGAGGCGGGAGATCACCTCACCAGTGCGGCCGGCTTCGAACCAGGCCGGGGGCAAGCTCAGCAGATGGTCGAAGACCCGTCGCCGGATGTCGGCGGTGACCCGCTCCCCCAGCCAGGACACGTTGTAGAAGCGCAGATAGGTGGCCACGGCGAGCAGCACGATGACCCCGAACATGGCCGCCAGGCTGCGATCCAGCCAGGCCGGGTCGCCCGCCGAGAAGCCCCTGTCGATCACCGTGCGCAGGCCCTGGCCCACGGCCAGCATGGCACCGGCGGCCAGCACCAGGGCGATGGCGGCGATGATCACCCGCTGTCGGTAGGGGGCCAGGAGATGGAGGAGGGCGCGGGCAGGATGGGTGGGCATGGGCTGGCGATGGCTGGGGAGTGGATGGATTTTATGTGCAATGCACAATTGGCCGGTAAGCTATGGCGCTTCAAAACATGACGACGTCTGCTGACATGCTGTCTTCGACACCTCTGACCGCGGGGGCGACCCTGCTGATCGTGCTGCTGATGTTCGGCACCACCTTTGCCGTGGGCAAGGGGCGCCACAAGTATGGGGTCCAGGCCCCCGCCGTGACCGGCCATCCGGTGTTCGAGCGCTTGTACCGGGTGCAGATGAACACCCTCGAATGGGCCGTGATGACGCTGCCCTGCCTGTGGATCGCCGCTGCTTACGTAAGTGATGCTGCAGCGGCAGGCCTGGGCGTGGTGTGGTGGCTGGGCCGTATCGCCTATGCCGTGGCCTACGCCGCCGATCCGGCCAAGCGTGCCCGTGGTTTCACTGTGGGGGCATTGGCCTTTGGTGCCCTGGGGCTGATGGCGGGTGGTGGGGTGATCTGGCAGCTGATTGGAGCATGGATATGAAATACGGTTCCTGGGCAGTGCTTTTCCTGGCCGGATGGGTGCTCCCGGCCCAAGCCGCGCCAACCTTGCCGGCCATGGGCGCCCGGAGTGATGCGGTCACCGTGTCGGGGATTTCATCGGGGGGCTACATGGCGGTGCAGTTCCAGGTGGCCTTTTCCAGTCTGGTCAAGGGTGCCGGGGTGCTTGCTGCAGGGCCCTACGACTGCGCCGAGGGCAGCACCTGGCGCGCCCTCAACAACTGCATGGCGCCCAAGAGCTGGGCCCTGCCGCCGACGCCCGAGTCGATCAAGCCGCGCATGGAGTCCCGCGCCCGGCTCGACCTGATCGACCCGCCCGCCGGGCTGGCGGACGACAAGGTGTGGGTGCTGACCGGCAGTGCCGACCATACCGTGGAGCGCCCGGTGGTGGACGCGCTGGTGGCCTTCTACAAGCAGTGGATGCCGGCCGGGGCGATCCGCCTGGTGCCCCTGCCGGATGCGGGCCACGCGATGATCTCGGTGTCCGATACGCGGCCCAACGCCTGCGCCACGTCGGAGCCGCCCTTCATCAACCGCTGTGGTGACTTCGATGCCCCGGGGGAGTTGCTCGGCCATCTACTCGGCCCCCTGAGGCCCAAGTCCACGGGGCGTCCCGAGTCATTGGTGGCCTTTGACCAGCGCCCCTTCATCAAGGGCCCGCCCTCGGACATCAGCATGGCGGAGCAGGGCTTTGCCTACATCCCGGCGGCCTGCCGGTCGGGAGGCTGCCAGGTGCACGTGGCCTTCCACGGCTGCCGTCAGAGTGAAGACCAGGTGGGGCGCCGCTTTGTGGAGGGCGCCGGCTACAACGCCTGGGCGGAGAGTAACCGGCTGGTGGTGCTGTATCCCCAGACGGTGGCGCGCAGCGGCCCGGCTGCCGGATCGCTGCGCTGGGTGTACAACCCGAAGGGCTGCTGGGACTGGTGGGGCTATGCGTCGCTGGATTACGCCACCCGCAACGGGCCGCAGATGGCGGCCGTCCGCAAGATGATCACCCGTCTGGCCGAGCCCCGTAGCAACAACGGGCGCTGAGGCTTATTTCTCGACGAAGGCCCGCTCGATCACGTAGTCGCCGGGGGCGCCGATGTGCGGGGAGATCTGGAAGCCGCGGGCGTCGAGCATCTTGCAGCAGTCGTCAAGCATGGCCGGGCTGCCGCAGATCATGGCCCGGTCCAGCGCCGGATCGAGGGGCGGCAGGCCGGTGTCCTCGAAGAACTTGCCGGTGGTGATCAGGTCGGTGACGCGGCCCTGGTTGCGGAACTCCTCGCGGGTCACGGTGGGGTAGTACACCAGCTTGTCGCGGACTTCCTCGCCGAAGAACTCGTTCTGGGGCAGGTAGTCCTCGATGAACTCGCTGTAGGCCAGCTCGGACACGTAGCGCACGCCGTGGAGCAGCACCACCTTGTCGAATCGCTCGTAAGTTTCAGGGTCCTGGATCACGCTCATGAAGGGCGCCAGGCCGGTGCCGGTGGAGAACAGGTAGAGGTTGCGGCCGGGCAGCAGGTCGTGAAGCACCAGGGTGCCGGTGGGCTTCTTGCTGATCACGATGGGGTCGCCGGGCTGCAGGTGCTGCAGGCGGGAGGTCAGGGGGCCGTTGGGCACCTTGATGCTGAAGAACTCCAGGTGCTCTTCGTAGTTGGGGCTGGCGATGCTGTATGCGCGGGTCAGGGGGCGGCCTTCCACCTCCAGGCCGATCATCACGAACTGACCGTTCTCGAAACGCAGACCGGCGTCACGTGTGACCTTGAAGCTAAAGAGGGAGTCGTTCCAGTGATGGACGGACAGAACGGTCTGGGTACTCAGTTTGCTCATGACATGGCCTGCGGGTTGGCGTTGATGTGCCCATTTTAGTTAGCGTCATGAATCTGTAAAATGGATTGTATCGATATATATATTCTGTTTTTCAGATATGAAATGCACCCTGCGCCAGCTTGAGATCTTTCTTGCCGTGGCCCGCCACGAAAGCGTGTCCCGGGCCGCCGAGGAATTGTCCTTGTCCCAGTCGGCGACAAGCACTGCCCTGGGGGAGCTGGAGCGCCAGTTCGACACCCAGCTCTTCGACCGCATCGGCAAGGCCCTGCGCCTGAACGAGCTGGGGCAGGTGGTGCAGCCCCACGCCGTGCAGCTCATCGAGCACGCCCGGGAGATCGAGGCCCTGCTGGCCCGGCAGACCGACTTCGGCCCCCTGCAGGTCGGTGCCACCCTGACCGTCGGCAACTACCTGGCGACGATGATTGCCGCCGATTTTCTGCGCCAGCACCCAAGCGCCCGGGTGAGGCTGACGGTGCATAACTCGGCGACCATCGTCCAGCAGCTGACCCGTTACGAACTCGACCTGGGCTTGATCGAGGGAAGCTGCCGCCACCCGGATCTCCTCGTCGAGCCCTGGGTGGAGGATGAGCTGGTGGTGTTCTGTGCGCCAGGCCATGCCATGGCCCATGGCCGCCCGGTGGAGATGGATGAACTGGCCGGGCAGGACTGGATCCTGCGGGAGATCGGCTCGGGTACCCGCGAGACCTTCGACCAGGCCCTGCGGCATTTCTCCGGAGAGGTGAAGGTGCGCCTGGAGCTGGAGCACACCGAGGCCATCAAGCGCACCGTGGAGAGCGGGCTGGGCATTGGCTGCATCTCGCGGCTGGCCCTGCGCGATGCTTTCCGCCGGGGCAGCCTGGTGCCGGTCGAGACGCCGCAGCTCGATCTGCGCCGGCAGTTCCAGTTTGTGACCCACAAGCGCAAGTACGTGACCGCCGGCATGCGCGAGTTCATCGCCCTGTGCCGCAAGCTGACGGCCGGCGTCATGCGCAGCGACCTGATCGATCTGCCCTACGTGCCCTGAGCCTCCAAGCCCCTGTGGGAAAGTCCCCGGGAATTCACACAGAGCGTGGGCAAGCCTGTGGACAAGGTGTGGGGGGCGCTGTCATGTGTCGGACACATAAGGAGTTTTTGGTGCTGCCTAAAAATAGGGCAATCCTGTTGGTTTGGTGGCTTGAATAGTTTTTATCTATTCACAAAAATCCGGGGATAAGCTGTGGACAACCTGTGCGGCGGTGCAGCAGAGCGTTGATATAAAAGGATAAAGACGCTCTGCCACAAAATGGGGCAGGGCTTGTCCAGTTTGGTGCGGGGTCGAATTGTCCCCATGGGACGTGGGCAAGGGTGTGGACAAACTGTGGGGTTGGGCGGCAAGGCCTTCACCCGTAAGGCTTTTGTCCTGCTGCCTAAAAAGTAGGCAGTGGGGTGCTGAAGGCTTCCGGGGCCGGGTTGTGCGGCCTTTGTTAGAATCCGGGCCACTCCTGCTTTCCCTGCTTGCCTCCCATGACCACTCCCGTCCGCTACACCATCCAGGCCGTCAATCCGGCGGCGCATCTTTTCGAGGTCAGCCTGCAGCTTGACGACCCGGATCCGGCGGGGCAGGTGTTCACGCTGCCGGCGTGGATCCCGGGCAGTTACATGATCCGCGAGTTCGCCCGGAACATCGTCAGCCTGTCGGCCAGGGCCGGCAAACAAGTGCTGGATGTCACGCGACCCGACAAGCACACCTGGCAACTGCCGGCGGGCATCGAGGGCCCCGTGACCCTGCGCTACACCGTGTATGCCTGGGATCTGTCGGTGCGCACGGCCCACCTCGACCAGACCCATGGCTTTTTCAATGGCACCAGCGTCTTTCTGTGCGCCCAGGGCCATGAGGGGCGGGCGCAGTTGGTGGATATCCGCCCCCCGGCGGGTCTGGAGGAGGCGGGATGGCGGGTGGCCACCAGCCTGCCCGAGGCCGAGGGTGAGAAGGGGGCCGCCGAGCGTTACGGCTTCGGCCTGTACCGGGCCCCGGACTACGATGCCCTGATCGATCATCCGGTGGAGATGGGGCGTTTCAGCCTGGCCGAGTTTGACGCCTGCGGGGTGCCCCATGCGGTGGCCATCACCGGCCGCCACGACTGCGACCTGGGGCGCCTGGTGGAGGATCTGAAGCCCGTCTGCGAAGCGCAGATCCGCCTGTTTGGCGAGCCCGCACCGATGGATCGCTATGTCTTCCTGGTCATGGCCGTGGGGGACGGCTACGGCGGGCTGGAGCACCGGGCCTCCACCGCCCTGCTGTGCGGCCGTGCCGATCTGCCCCATGTGGGCATGGAGACGGTGGGTGAGGGCTATCGCCAGTTCCTGGGCCTGTGCAGCCACGAGTACTTCCATACCTGGAACGTCAAGCGCATCAAGCCGGCGGCCTTTGTGCCCTACGATCTGTCCCGGGAGAACTACACCCGCCTGCTGTGGGCCTTTGAGGGCTTCACCTCGTATTACGACGATCTGATGCTGGTACGCAGCGGGCGCATCAGCGTGGCCGATTACCTGGGACTGCTGGGCAAGACCATCACCCAGGTGCACAAGGGCAGCGGCCGCCACAAACAGAGCGTGGCCGAATCGTCCTTCGAGGCGTGGACCAAGTATTACCGCCAGGACGAGAACAGCCCCAACGCCATCGTCAGCTATTACACCAAGGGTTCGCTGGTGGCCTTGCTCCTTGATCTGCGCCTGCGTGTGGAGAGCAGGGGCGCCCGCAGTCTCGACGACCTGATGCGGGCCCTGTGGCAGCGCCATGGCCAGACCGGGGTGGGAGTGGCGGAAGATGGACTTTTTGCGCTGGCGGCGGAGCTGGGCGGCGTGGAGACCGGTGCCTGGCTGCAGGCCCTGGTGGAGGGTACCGACGAACTGCCCCTGGAAGCCTGGCTGAAGCGGGTGGATGTGGGCCTCGTCTGGGAGGCGGCAACAACGGCGCCGGGCCTGGGCGTGCGCACTGCGGCCGATGGCGATGCCGTGCGCCTTGCCAATGTCTTCGACGGCGGCCCGGCCCAGGTGGCGGGTCTGTCGGCGGGGGACGTGCTGGTGGCCCTGGATGGCCTGAAGGTGACTGCCGGCAATCTCGACAAGCTGCTGGCGCGCCGCCTGCCGGGCGAGGAGGTGGAGATCCACGCCTTCCGCCGGGACGAGCTGATGCGCTTCGAGGCCAGCCTGCAGGAGGCGCCTCGGGATACCGCCAGGCTGAACGTGATGGAGGAGGGCAGCCCGGCCCACCAGGCACTCAGAGAGGCCTGGCTGGGAGGCTGAGGGCGCTCAGAGGAAGCGGTCGGGGGTCAGGCGCAGACCGAAGGAAAACCAGCGGTTTTCGGTAGGGCCATGCAGTTCGCGCCCGAAGGTGGCATCCACCTGGACCCGCTCAGGCACGATGGCGAAGCGGGCGCCAGCCTGCCAGAAGGGGCCGTTGCGGTTGTCGCCGAAGGCTTCGGCGATGGCCGTGAGGCGCTGGCTTACGTGAAATTCGCCGCCCACCCCCCAGGTCAGGCGGTGGTCGCCGGTGGCCTTGTCCTTCAGCCAGCCCAGGTTGTGGTGGATCACCACCTTGTCGTCGGCGAAGGAGAAGGAGATCGGCACATACACAAAGGTGTTGCCGAGCAGGTTGGGGCCGGGGTTGATGTCCGGATGCTGCACGCTGCCGGCGGCGAGCCCCCAGCCCCAGCCATTGGTCTCCAGGGGGCGGAAGAGCGTCTTGAACTGGAACATGTAGTCCCGGGTGGCGTTCTCGCCGCTGTTCTTGGCGCGTCCGCCGCCGAAGGTGAATTCCAGGTCGCCCCACGGGTTGCAGGCCGGCAGCGCCCACACTTCACGGCTTTCGGGATAGACCCGCATCCAGCTTTCGAGCTGGCAGCTGCCGGCGGTGGTCATGCGGGCGTCGTCGGTCACGAAGGGGCGGGCGGCCAGGGCTGGCAGGGCGATGGCCTGGAGCAGGCCCAGCAGGGCGAGTTTTTTCATGGTACGAAGTGTGGGGCCGGCCTGTTATCCCGTTGTGACAGGGTGGGCTCCGTTACGCGAGACGATGTGCAGATACGCGCCGAAGAGCAGCGCAGCGGCCACGTTGCTGAGCACGCAGGCCTGCCAGAAGCCGGCCACGCCCTGGGGAGGCAGGAGGCTGCCGAGGCCGTGGTAGGCCAGCCCGTAGCCCCCTGCCAGGCCGATGCCCCAGAAGCACAGGGTATGCACGAGCATGGGGCCGAAGGTGATCTTGTAGCCGCGCAGGGCATGGGCGGCGACGGTCTGGATGGCGTCGAAGAACTGGTACAGGCAGATGTAGATCACCAGGGACACGGCCAGGCTGTTCACCGCCGGATCGGCGGTGTAGGCCGCCATCAGGGCATCCCGGAACATCCAGGCAACGATGCTGACCAGGGTCGACAGGCCGGTGGCCAGGAGGATGCCGACCCGCGCCGCCTGCCTGGCGGCATGCCTGTCCTGGGCGCCCAGGGCCTGGCCGACCAGCACCAGGGTGGCGATGGCCAGGGCCAGGGGCAGCATGTAGATGAGGGCCGACAGATTGCCGACGATGCGGTGCCCGGCCACCACCGTGGCACCGAGCCGGGCTACCAGCAGGGCGATCAGGGTGAAGGCAGTGATCTCCACGAAACTCGAAAAACCCATGGGCAGGCCGAGGCGCAGCAGCTCACCGATGGGCCCGGCCTGGGGGCGTGTCCACCGGGAAAACAGCGGATAGGCCGTATAGGCCGGGGAGCGCAGCACGTGCAGGCCGGCACAGAGCAGCGCCAGCCAGCCCATGCAGGCACTCGAGACGGCACAGCCGCTGCCCCCGAGGGCGGGGATTCCCGGCAGGTGTCCGTTGATCAGCGCCCAGGAGAGGGGGATGTGCACGCCCGTGGTGGTGAGGCTGATCACCATCAGTACCCGGGTGCGGCCGAGGGCGTTGGTGAAGGCGTAGAAGGTGCGGTAGAGCAGCACCGCCGGCAGCCCCCAGGCGATTGTGGACAGGTAGTCCCGGGCTCCGGTCTCGACCTCGGGGCTGATCTCGGAGAGCTGCATCAGCCAGTCCGGGTGGCGCAGGAACAGCACCGCCGGGATGGCCAGCCCTAGGGCCAGCCAGAAGCCCTGCTGTACCGCCGGCGCGATGGCGTCCTTGCGCCCGGCGCCCACGTGATGGGCCACGGTGGGGGAGACCGCCTGCAGGATGCCGACCATCAGCATCACGATGGAGATGTAGATGCCGCTGCCGACGGCCACGGCCGCGAGGTCGGTGGTGCCGTAGCGGCCGGTCAGGACGGTGTCGCTGACCATCTGGGTCATGGACGACAGCTGGGCGATCAGAACCGGCCAGGCGAGGTCGATGATGCGGCGGGCAAGGCCGGGGTGGGCTGTGTTGTGGCTCATGGGGGGCGTAGTGTAGCGACTCGCAGGCGCTCCAGTCAGCGTCGGAACCTCCGGAGAGCCTCTGTCGCTTCGATCGGGTGGATGGCTGTAATCACGCGTCTTCAGCTGAAATAGCCATGGACGAACCAGCCGTGGGGGGGCTGACGCTCCTGGAAGATCCATACCAGGCTGTCGTCGTGGCTGCGGGCGACGAAGTAGTCCCGATTGACTGTGGCCTCGGGCCCGTCCCACCAGCCGGCCTCGATGCGCTCGGGGCCGGCGAGCAGGTTCTCTGTTGCGGGGCGAGCGATGGGCCGTGGGGTTGCCAGCAGCCACAGGGGGCGGGGTGATGAGGGCAGGTCAGGGAGGCCGGCGGGGGTGACATTGCGCTCGGGCGGCGGGTCGATCCAGCGCCAGGCTCGCTCGGGGCGGTGGTCTGGATGGGCAGCCAGGCAGCGCACTGCATCATGGCCCAGGCGTGCGCGCAGGGTGGCGAGGAGCAGGCCCGGGTCGCCCTGCCGTCCGTCGTCGCCATCGAAAAGATCGCTGCGGGGCGGGGTGAGCAGCCTGGGGGCGTCGGCCTCCAGGCGCAGGGCATCCACGGGGGCGGGCAGGGGGCTGCGGGTGAGGTGCTCGCGGGCCAGCAGCTGGCAGCGGGCCATGTCCCGGGACAGGGCGCCCAGCACGATCTCGTGGGGTTCCTCACGGCCTTCATGGCCCTGACGGTGGCGTTCGTATTCGAGCACCAGGGTGAAGCGCTCCAGCCCGGCCTGGCGGGCGTCCAGCCAGCCGGAGAGACCGGTGAGCAGACGCCGTACGCCGAACAGCAGGGTGTCCACCTGGTCGGTGGGGGCCGGCAGGGGCAGGCGGGCGGCGTAGCGTTCGGGGGGGACGAACCAGGGGCGCGGGTCGGGGACGCGGGCGTAGGCCCGATCGAGCTGTGCGGTGACAGCCCGGGCATGGCGCCGGGCCAGGCCGCTGCGGGGCAGGCGCCGCACGTCGGCCAGCACGTGGGCGCCGATGCCGGTGAGCAGGTCCAGGCTGGCCGGTGTTGCCGCGTCGTGGCCATCGCCCAGGACGGCCACGGGCAGGGGGTCGAGGGCGACGGCCAGGCTGGCGTTCGAATCGATCAGACTGCCCGGGGCGCAGCGGGCCAGCCAGCGTGCGGCCAGCGGTGTGGGGGCGACAGCCAGTTGTCCGGCAAAGCCGAGCTCTTCCAGGTTCTCCGCGATGGCTGCGCAGAGGGGCGCGAGCCCGCCGAAGAGCCGCAGGCTGGCCTGGATTTCGAGCAGCAGGGTGTCGGGTGGATCGAGGCTGATGCTGGAGGTGAAGCGACCCGCCCAGGTGGCGATGTCGATCAGGGCGGCGTCTTCGAGGGCGGGAGTGCGTTCCTGCAGGTGCAAGCCGGGGGCTAGGGCCAGAGCACTGGCGCGGCTGATCCCCGGCGCCACGCCGCATGCCATTGCCGTCGGATCCGCAGCCACCACGCGGAGTTGCGGGCGGGGGCCGAGAATGGCCAGCGGGGCGGCGTCACTGCGCCCCCGCGTGAAGACTTGCAGGGCCAGATCGGGCAGGACGAGGGCGCACCAGAGCATGGACGGAGGCGTTGGTGTTGGGAGGAAGGCGGGAGGGGGGCACGCCCGGGGAGTGTCCTTCCGACAGGGGAGCATCAGGTCGGGGCGTGAGGCCGGGCCAGGGCAGCGGGAGATGCAGGGGGGCGGCCAGCAGGGGGCCGCGGCGCTTGAGGACGCGGACCTGGAGGCCACCCCGGTCGGCACTCAGCCCCAGACGCAGTACGGCCGGGGAGGCCTGGGCGGCGACGTGGGCAGGGCGCAGCAGGATCAGGGGAGTGCCGCTGTCTTCTGCGGCCAGCTGCAGGCGGCGCAGGGCGGCCATGTCGGCCTCGGCCAGCCACAGCAGGACGATTTCGCAGCTGCGTGAGGCCAGGGCCTGGCGGCAGGCCCAGCGGGCATGGGCCGGGCTTTCGGCGTGCACCAGCAGCAGCCGCCCGAGAGGGACGCCGGCCGCAGCGAGGGCCGGGGCGTAGGGCAGGCCGGGCGGGGCGATGCACACGCCCCAGCGCCCGGCGGGAATATTGCAGAGCTGGGGCAGCAGGAGCCCCAGTTCGCCGACGCCGAAATGGGGGATCAGCAGTTCGGTGAGGGCGCCGGCGGGCCATCCGCCACCGGGCAGCACGGCGTCGAGATCCGGGTGGCCGGTGGGCCGCCCGGGGGCCGCTTCGGTGGCCAGCCGGTCACCCCGCCAGACCAGGTGGTCGAGGGCGGCCAGGGCGCTGGCGGAGAGGGCTGCCGGGGTGGCCATGGTGCTGGGGGCGCCGAAGGACTCAGAGGGGATCGGAGCGGATCAGGCCGACGGCGAGACCTTCGATCTCCAGGGGCGAGCTGCGGGTGTCCACCACGATGGGCTCGAACTCCGGGTTGGCGGGGAGCAGCTCGACGATCGGCCCTTTGCGGGCCAGGCGCTTGACGGTGACTTCGTCTTCCACACGGGCGACGACGATCTGGCCGTTGCGGACCTCGCTGGTGCGATGGACGGCCAGCAGGTCGCCATCGAGGATGCCGGCGTCGCGCATGCTCATGCCGCGCACTTTCAGCAGGTAGTCGGCGCGGGGGGAGAACAGACCGGGGTCCACCTGGTAGCGGCCCTGGACGTGTTCGGCGGCGAGAATGGGGCTGCCGGCAGCGACCCGGCCGATCAGGGGCAGGCCGAGGGCTTCCATCAGGCGGATGCCCCGGGCACGGCCTTCTTCAAGGGTGATGGCACCCTTGGCGGCGAGGGCGCGGAGGTGGGTTTCCGCCGCGTTGGGAGAGCGGAAGCCGAAGGCAGTGCAGATCTCGGCCCGGGTGGGGGGGCGCCCTTCCTGCTCGACGGTATCGCGGATGAGTTGCAGGATCTCCTGCTGACGGGGGGTGAGCATGTCTGACATGGGGACTCCTGTAGGGTTTGTGTAATTTTATACAGGTTTGCGCCAATCGCAAGTTGTCGCATCCTTGCGCAAAGGCGCATCGGGCCGTGATAAACGTCAAACGCAAACCATAATTCCCTTGAGGCCCCGGCCCCCATGGGCTATCCCTTCAAGGACGCAGGCTAAAAAGCGTGCCGCCGCCGTGGCGGCCGAAACACAAAAAGACAAGAACAGAGAACAGCGCAAGTCGTATCGCCCAATCAGCCAGGGTTCACGCCAGAGCCCACAGCCCCCGGAGGAGATCTTCATGCATGTCAGCCCCCAACACGCTTCGGGTAGAGTTCTCAAGGCGGCTCGGTTAGAATCCCCAGCCGTGCCGGCCGAGCCCCGCGAAGGCGAGCCGGCCCCGCTCTTTTCCCTGCCCGATGCCGACATGGAAATGTTCGATCTGGCGTCGGTGCTGGGTTCCCATCATGTGGTCCTGTATTTCTACCCCCGTGACAACACACCCGGCTGCACCCGCCAGGCCATCGACTTCAGCGATCACGATGCCGATTTCGAGCAGGAAAAGTGCATCGTGGTCGGCATAAGCCCCGATGACTGCCTGACTCATGCGGATTTTCGCGATGAGCACGGCCTGTCGGTCGAGCTGCTCTCCGATGAGGAGGGCGAAGTGTGCAGGCTCTACGGGGTGTGGCAGTCGGCGCTGGTGAATGGGGTCATGAAACGCAATGTGCGCCGCTCGACCTTCATCATCTCTGCCGATGGGGTTTTGCAGCACGTACTGCACGATATCAATCCGCGCGGCCATGCCGCCGAAGTCTTCCAGCTGATCAAGCAGCTCAACTCAAGGAATGTAAATGGAAATCGCCAAGAACACGGTCGTCACGCTTAACTACACGGTCACCGATCCGGAAGGCAACATGATCGACGACGGCCAGCACCCGCTGGTGTACCTGCATGGCGGTTACGACGGCATCTTTGCGGTGATCGAGGAGGCCCTGCACGGCAAGAAGGTCGGCGACAACACCAAGGTCAAGCTGCTGCCGGAAGATGCCTTCGGCGAGTACGACGAAGAGCTGGTGCTGGTGGAAGAGGCTTCCCTGTTCCCCGACAACATCGAAGTCGGCATGTCCTTCGAGCGCGTTGGTGAAGACGGCGAAGAGGATGTGGTCTATCGCATCACCGACATCGCCGACGGCAAGGTGGTCGTGGATGGCAACCATCCCCTGGCCGGCACCGCGCTGATCTTCGACATCACCGTCAAGGAAGTCCGCACCGCCAGCGCCGAAGAGATCGGCCACGGCCATGTGCATGGCGAGGGTGGTCACCACCACTGAGGGTATGGGAGCGGTTCTGCCGGTCTGGCGCCTTGTGTGGGCCGCATGTCGGGCAGAATCCCCTTTGATCGTTCGCCTCAACGGGCCCGGGTGTCATGCAGACGTGATGCCCCGGGGCCGCACTTGAACGGGCCGCAGCGCGGTCCGTTTTCTTTGCGATGAACAGACTGGACAAGGATGGCCCGGCCCTTCTGAGTGTCGAAGGGCTGCGGATTGAGCTTGGACCCCGGAGCAGGCCGGTGCGTCCCGTGGATGGCATCAGTTTCGAGGTGCCCGCCGGAAAGACCCTGGCCCTGGTCGGCGAATCCGGCTGCGGCAAATCCATGACGGCCCTGGCCTGCATGCGCCTCTTGCCGTCCGGCGGGCGCATCGCCGAGGGCAGCGTCCGGCTGGGCGGCGAGGCCTTGCAGGATCTCCCCGAGACCCGCATGCGTGACATCCGCGGCAAGCACCTGGCGATGATCTTCCAGGAGCCGGCCACCAGCCTCAATCCGGTGATGACGGTGGGCGACCAGATCGGCGAGGTGCTGGTCCGGCATCGGGGCCTTCACGGCAAGCCGGCCTGGCACGAGGCCGAGCGCCTGCTCGACGCGGTGGGTATCCCCGACCCCCGGCGGCGTCTGTCCGAATATCCCTTCCAGCTTTCCGGTGGCATGAAGCAGCGGGTGATGATTGCCATCGCCCTGGCCGGTGACCCGCGGCTGCTGATTGCCGATGAGCCGACCACCGCCCTGGACGTGACCATCCAGGCCCAGGTGCTGGACCTGCTGGCCGAACTGCAGGCCCGCCGCGGCATGGGCATGCTGCTGATCACCCATGACCTGGGTGTCGTGTCGCGCATGGCCCACCGGGTCGGTGTGATGTATGCCGGCGAGCTGGTCGAGACCGGCGACCGGGAGGACTTCTTCAGCAAGCCGCTGCATCCCTATTCCCGCAAGCTGTTCGCGGCTTTACCCACCCCGGCCCAGCGTGGCCGGGCTCTGGAGACCATCGTCGGGCAGGTGCCCCGCCCCGGTGAGCGTCAGGAGGGCTGCCGTTTTGCCGAGCGCTGCCCGCAGGTCCAGGAGCCTTGCCGGCGTACCCCGCCGGCGCTGCATGGGGTGGGGCGGCAGATGGTGCGCTGCCATCTTTATGACCCCAACGGGCGCATGGGCTGGGTGCAGACGCCGCCGCGGCCTGCGGCACCGGAAGTCCGCCCGGCGGAAGCCGGCAAGGTGCTCGACATCGCCGCCCTGCAGGTGCACTTCCCGGTTCGCAAGGGTTTGTTCCGGCGCGTGGTGGGGCATGTGAAGGCGGTGGACGGGGTCTCCCTGCAGGTACCGGCTGGCGAAACCCTGGCCCTGGTGGGCGAATCCGGTTGCGGCAAGACCACCGCCGGCAAGGCGCTGCTCAAGCTGGTGCCGGCCAGCGGTGGGCAGGTCCATTACGGGGCCCAGGAGCTCCTGTCCCTGCCTGCGGCCCAGTGGCAGCCCCTGCGCCGCGATCTGCAGATGATCTTCCAGGATCCTTTCAGCTCCCTCGACCCGCGCATGCGGGTGGGCGAGATTCTGGAGGAGGGCATGCAGGCCCTGGGGGTGGAGCCCGACGCGGCCAGCCGGCAGACCCGGGTCGATGCGCTGCTCAGCCGGGTGGGCCTCGATCCGGCCATGCGCCACCGCTTTCCCCACGAGTTTTCCGGCGGGCAGCGTCAGCGCATCGCCATCGCCCGGGCCCTGGCCGTATCTCCGAAGCTGATCGTCTGCGACGAGCCCACCAGCGCCCTCGACGTGTCGGTGCAGGCCCAGATCCTCAACCTGCTGCGCGAGCTGCAGGCCGAGTACGGCCTGTCGTACCTGTTCATCACCCACAACCTGGCAGTGGTGGATTACCTGGCCCATCACGTGGCGGTTATGTATCTGGGGCGCATCGTCGAGCGGGGTACGGCCGAAGAAGTGTTGCGGGATCCGCGTCACCCCTATACCCGCATGCTGCTGGCCGCGGTGCCGCGCATCGAGGCCGGCGGCCGTGCGACGGCCAAAACAGGGGAGGCGACCCGGGGAGACATGCCCTCGGCCTTCAACCCGCCGGCGGGCTGTCACTTCCACCCCCGCTGCGAGCGGGCCAGCGAGGTGTGCCGCAGCAGCTACCCCGAAGAAACCCGCCTGTCCGACAGCCGGGTGGTGCGCTGCCATCTGGTGCAGTGAACCAGGGGAGCCTGACCGCGAGGTCCGAGGTCGGATTCATCCGACCTCCACACGCTGAAAGATCGGCAGGCCTTCACCTGCCATCCTTCACCCCGGCTTACATCCCCAGGTAGGCCGCCCGCACCTGTTCGTCTTCGATGAGCTCCCGGCCGCTGCCGCTGAGGGTGATGGTGCCGGTTTCCAGCACATAGCCCCGGTCGGCGATGGCGAGGGCCGAGAAGGCGTTCTGCTCGGCCAGGATGATGCTCATGCCCTGGGCCTTGAGGGCCTTCACTACGTTGAAGACTTCCTCCACCAGCAGCGGGGCCAGGCCCATGGAGGGTTCGTCCAGCAGCAGCAGTTTGGGGCGCCCCATCAGGGCGCGGCCGATGGCCAGCATCTGCTGCTGACCGCCCGAGAGGGTGCCTGCCGGCAGCTTCCGCTTCTCCTTGAGGATGGGGAACATGGCGTAGATTTTCTCCAGGTCACCCTCCACCTGCTCCTTGGGCTGGGTGTAGGCGCCCAGGCGCAGGTTGTCCTCGATGGACAGGGGGCCGAACACCTGGCGCCCCTCGGGCGACTGGCAGATGCCCCGGCGCATGCGCATGTCGGAGCGGAGCTTCGAGATGTCTTCCCCGTCAAAGCTGATCCGCCCGGCGCTCATGGGCTGCACACCCGACAGGCTGCGCAGGAAGGTGGTCTTGCCGGCGCCATTGGCGCCCACCAGGGCCACCGTCTCGCCCCGGCGCACTTCGAGGCTGATGCCCTTGAGGGCCTTGATGCGGCCGTAACAGCTCTCCAGGCCTTCCACCTTGAGCAGCACATCGGCCGGGGCGTCGGCCGGCTGCAGCTCGCCGGCCGTCGCTCCACCCAGGCCCACCGACACGGGGGCCAGGCTGGCCACCTTGTGGAAGAGTTCGCGGAATTCGGCCCGGGCTTCCTGCCCGAAGACGGGGTCGTCGTTGTCCAGAAAAGCCTTGTCGATCTCGGCCCAGTCGTCCGGGGTGAGCACGTCCCGGGCGAGGGGGTAGATGTCCTGCTCCTCGGCGCGGATGTGGGCCTTCTGCTCGTCGATGTAGCGGCGCAGGGCATCGGTGAGGTCCTGCACCGTCCCGCGGCCGGACTGCACGTCTGCCAGGCGCTGGCGCAGGGCTGCCAGGTTGTGGGGCGCGTTGCGGTGCTCGGCCTGCAGGCGATCCAGCAAGGGGGCGGCGGCATCGCTGCGCAGGCGCAGAAGACGGAAGAGGTGCTCGTCTTCCTTGCGGTGGTGGCAGCCGTCCATGAAGTGCTCGAAGTAGTCGAGCACCGAGCTGATGAAGGCCGGGTCGGCCTTGTTGGCCTGCTGCATTTCCCCGATGACCTGATCGAGGGTGATGGCGAGACGCCACAGGTTGCGGTGCTCGTCCTTGATGATGCGGAGTGCTTCCATCTTTGTTCTTCCTCGATCTCAGGCGTGGGCGCCCAGGTAGGCGGCGATCACGTCCGGGTTGCGGCGCACTTCCTCGCCGGTGCCCTCGGTCAGCTTCTTGCCGTAGTCGAGCACCAGGATGCGGTCGGACAGGTTCATGACCATCTTCATGTCGTGCTCCACCAGCACCACGGTGATGCCCGAATCCGCCACCTTGCGGACGAGGTGGTCCACCTCGATGGTTTCCTTGGGGTTGAGGCCGGCGGCCGGCTCGTCCAGAAAGATGACCCGCGGCTTCATGGCCAGGGCCCGGGCGATCTCCAGGCGCTTGAGGGCGCCGTAGGGCATGGCGTCGGCGCGGGCGTCGGCGAACTTGTCGAGCCCGACGAACCGCATCAGCTCCAGCGCCTCTTCGCGCAGCTCGGCGTCGCGCCGCCGCAGGCCCGGAAAGCGCAGGGCGGCCTTGATCAGGTTGCGGTCGAGCCGCAGGTGGGCGCCCACCATCACGTTCTCGATGGCGCTCATGTTCATGCAGATCTGCAGGTTCTGGAAGGTGCGGGCCACCCCGCGGCGGGCCAGCTCGTCCGGGGACTTGCCGCCGATGGATTCGCCGTCGAGGCGGATCTCACCGTGGGTGGGCTTGTAGACCCCGGTGATCAGGTTGAACAGCGTGGTCTTGCCGGCGCCGTTGGGGCCGATCACCGAATAGACGATGCCGGCGTCGATGCTGAAGCTCACATCCTGCACGGCCTTCACGCCGCCGAAGTGGATGGACAGGTTGGTGACATCCAGAAGTGCCATAGTGTTATTCCCCCTTGCCGAACTTCGCCGCCAGCGTGGGCACGAGGCCCTTGGGCAGGAAGATCATGCAGATCATCAGGATGGCGCCGAACACCACGGTCTCCCAGCCTTCAAAGGTGGCCAGGGCCTGAGGCAGGGCGGTGAGCAGCACGGCGCCCACGAGGGAGCCATATACCGAAGCCATGCCGCCGATCACCACCATGGTCACCAGCTCGATGGAGTGGAAGAAGTCGGCCAGATTGGGGGTCACGAAGCCCACGTAATGGGCGGTGATGCTGCCCATCAGGCTGGCAAATACCGCCGACAGCACGAAGATGGAGACCTTGTAACGCACCACATCCACGCCAACCACCCGCGACGCCACCTCGGAACCATGCAGCGCCCGCAGCGCCCGGCCGAAGGGCGAGTCGATGAGGTTGAGGGAGGCCCACACGCTCACCGACAGCAGGATCGCCACCACCCAGTACCAGTGCTTGTCGCTGGACAGCTCGAAGCCGAACACGCCGAAGGCCGGCACCGGCATGCCGTCGGGGCCGCCGGTCCATTGGGCCTCGTTGCGCAGGGCGATGCTGAGGATGATGCCCAGGCCCAGGGTGGCCATGGCCAGGTAATTGCCCTTGAGCTTGAAGATCGGCCGCGCCACCAGGGCCGCCAGCACGCCGGTGGCCACCGCGCCGGCCACCATGGCCAGCACCGGATGCCAGCCGAAGTGGGTGGGCAGCACCGCCGAGGCGTAGGCGCCGATGCCCAGGAAGCCGGCGTGCCCCAGGCTGATCTGCCCGGCAAAGCCGATCAACAGATTGAGGCCCAGCACGATGACCGCGTTGATGGCCATGCGGATGGCCAGGTCGAGATAGAAGCTGTTGGGCAGCACGAAGGGCAGCACGACGAGGATCGCGATGACGACGTAGAGCCCGTTGTAAGCACGGTTGCGCATGTTTACACCCGGTCGGTGACCCGGGCGCCAAACAGGCCGCGGGGCATGAAGAAGAGGATGAAGAGGATCAGCACGAAGGGGATGGCGTCCTTGTAGGCCGAGGACAGGTAGCCCGCGCCCATGGCCTCCAGAATGCCCACCAGCAGCCCGCCCACCACCGCGCCGAGCCCGTTGCCCAGCCCACCCAGCACCGCGGCGACGAAGCCCTTGAGGCCCATCATGATGCCGGCGTCGTAGGAAGTGAGGGTGATGGGGGTGACCAGGATGCCACCCAGGGCGCCCAGGGCGGCCGACATGGCGAAGCTCATGAACAGCACCCCGTTGGTGTTGATGCCCACCAGTTCGGCCGCCACCCGGTTGTAGGAGGTGGCCAGCATGGCCTTGCCGGTGAGGGTGCGGTTGAAGAAGTACCACAGCACCACCACCACGATGGCGGTGACGCCCAGCACCCACAGGCTCTGGGGCATCAGGGTGGCACCGAGGATCTGGATTGGCTCGTCGCCCGAGAAGGCCGGCAGGCTGTGGGTGCCCTTGCCGAAGATCACCGCGGTGAGGCCGCGGATGACCAGGGAGGCGCCAATGGTGATGATGATCAGGGTCACCGTCTCGGCCCCCTTGACCGGCTCGATGGCCAGCTTTTCGATGAGGATGCCGACGACCGCCGGTACCAGGATGGCCAGCACCAGCGCGGCCGGCAGGGGCAGGCCAGACTGTACAAAGAACACCGCCAGCATGCCGCCCAGCATGATGAACTCGCCCTGGGCGAAGTTGATCACGTTGCTGGCGTTGTAGATCAGCGTGAAGCCAAGGGCGGCCAGCGCATAGGTGGCACCCACGGTGACGCCGGAGAAGAGGAATTGCAGGAACTGGGCAAGCATGCTCATTGCCCCCCTGTCCGGCCGTTCTCGATTCGATGGTCCATGATGTCTCCTGTCGTGATTGTTGTAGGACGGATGACCGGCGCCCTTGAGGCGGGTTCTGTATTTTGTAATCGATTCTGCAGATTAGAAATGATACAAAATCCCTAGTCAAGACAAAAATATGTATCGAAATGCCCTGAAAGGAAAAACCCCGCGTCTGCCGTGGGCAGCGCGGGGTGGAGCTTCGGGCAGAAAGAGCTGTTCCGCCCGTGGGCAAGGTGGTGGGGTCAGTCGGCCGGAGGGGCGTTGCCATCCCGGGTTGAACCCAGGCGGCGCGACAGGGAGTCGGCGGCCCGCTTGAGTTCGGCGATCACGCTGCTGTCGGGGCCCATGTCCACCGATCCTTCCACCCCCACGATGATCAGGGCCATGGTGAGCTCGTTCTTGAAGTTGAACACCGGGGCAGAAAGCGCCTCGACACCCTTCACCATGTAATTGCCGGTGATGGCGGCCACACCCCGGGCCTCGACTTCGGCCAGCAGGGCGTGGGCGTCTTTCAGGGTATGGACGCCGGGGGGCGTTCTTTTTTCGCTGAGGAGTTCCTGCTCCAGCAGAGGGTCGATCTGGGTGCGGGGCAGCCAGGTGGCAAACACCCGCCCGGCGGCCGAGTTGAGCAGGCTGAGGCGGGTGCCCGTGACCACGTTCACCGTGATGGCCCGGCGCGGGCGTTCCCAGCGCACCACCACGGGGCCGTTGTCGCCCCACACGGCCAGCGCCGTGGTCTCGTTGATCTGGTCGCGGAGTTCGGCGATGGCGGCCATGCCCACCCGCACCCGGTCGAGGCGGTCGATGGCGACGAGCCCGATGTTGAGGGCGAAGGGCCCCAGGTTGTAGCGGGAGGTCAGCGGGTCCTGCTCCACGAGGCCGGCCCGGATCAGGCTGACCAGATAGCGGTGGGCCTTGGAGGGGGGCATCTCGGCAGCCGCTGCGATGTCCTTGAGCATCATGGAGCGTTTGCCGCTCACCATGGCTTTGAGGATGCCCATGCCCACTTCCAGGGACTGGACGCCGTGTTTGCCTTCCAGCTCGTCACTCATGATCGTGAATTCTCGGGTAAGGTGATGGGTGTTACGTATTGCACAATAGATTTCATCATAAGAAACCCAGTGTCAAGCCAAGGAGACAGCCAATCATGACGACAACTTTGCGTGTGTATGCCATCGACGGCATCGTTCCGGTGGTGCACCCCAGCGCCTACGTTCACCCTTCTGCTGTGCTCATCGGTGACGTGATCGTCGGCCCGGGCTGCTACGTGGGCCCCTGCGCCAGCCTGCGCGGTGACTTCGGCCGGCTGATCCTCGAGGAGGGGGCCAATGTCCAGGATACCTGCGTCATGCACGGTTTTCCCGGTACGGACACCGTGGTGGAGCAGGACGGCCACATTGGGCACGGCGCGGTGCTGCATGGCTGCCGTATCGGTCGCAACGCCCTGGTGGGCATGAACGCGGTGATCATGGACAACGCGGTGATCGGCGAATCCTCCATCGTGGCGGCATCGGCCTTCGTCAAGGCCGGCGCAGAGATTCCGCCACGGGTGCTGGTGGCCGGCATGCCTGCCAAGGTCATCCGCGAGCTCAGCGAGGAGGAGATCCGCTGGAAAGGGGAGGGGACGGCAACGTATCAGGATCTCACCCGACGCTGCCTCGCCACCCTGGTGGAGACCGACCCGCTCACCGAAATCGAACCCGACCGCAAACGCATCCACCTGCCCGACGTGGTGCCCCTGGTGGCACTGCGCAAGAAGGAGGGCTGAGCCGGGCCTTCAGGCCAGGGGGTCGGCTTCGCGGAAGCGTTCGAGGAGCAGGGGGGAGGCTTCCGGTGTCTGGCCGTTGGCGAGCTGGAAGAGGGTGTCCAGATGACCCTCGGAGGCGGGCAGCAGGCGGCGGTAGACCTCCTTGCACAGCAGGCGGGCCTTCTGGCCCGGCCACTCGGCGGGCAGCAGCACGTCGGGCAGCTCCGGGTCACGCAGCAGCAGGCGCCGGTAGTCGTGGATCAGCAGGGTGCGCAGCAGGAAGGCACTTTCCCCGTCGATGTCCTCCTGCACGTCGGCCCGCAGCTGGGCCAGCACCGGCTGGTAGCGGTCGACAAACTCGGCGTACATGTCGGCCAGGCGTTCCAGGTTCCAGGCGCCGTGCACCATGTCCACGTCGTTGGCAGCGTTGCCGAACTGGGCGTCGGCGGCGAGCAGGGGCTTGAGTTTGCCCAGCAGATCCGACAGGCCTTCGGCGATCAGGGCGTCGAAGGCCGCCGACAGGTCGGCGCTGGGGTGCACGAAGCAGTCTCCGCCGATCACCCCGAAACCCTGCCAGAACAGGGCGCGCCGCAGGGCCTCGCGCTCTTTCGGGGCGAGGTCGCCCACGGTGACGATCAGGCGCCAGCGGCGGTCCCACTGGGGGGCGCTGGAGGCGTAGATGTGCCGCGAGGCTTCCTCGAAGCGGCGCTGACCGGAGGGTGTGAGCAGGTAGTCGGTGCGCCGCCCCGAGGGCTCGGTGCGCAGCCATTCCTCCTTGGCGAGACGGAAGACCGAGGTGCGCACCAGGCGCTCGTTGAGCTCCAGGGGCTCGAGCAGGCGGATCAGGCTGCCCAGCCAGATCCGCCCGCCCCGGGGGAGCGCGGCGTCGCCGAACACCGAAATGATGAGCGAGCCGGCCTGCACGCGGCCTTGCTGTCGAAAGTCGTCGAGGCGTTTCTGAACGGGGGAAAGCACTGTAGCCGGCGTGGGGGTGGAGCACGAAAGCGGCGAGTTTAGCGACTCGCCCGCCTTATGGGTAGCGCGCTTCCGGGGCGGCTCAGAAGTTGAGGAGGTGATCCGCATCGGCCACCACCGGCTGCTGCTGGGCAAAAAAGCCTTCCGTATGCACCCGCTCCGGCAGGGCTCCCAGCGCTTTTACCGTGGCCACGCAACTATCCACGAAGGCCGGGCTGCCGGCTGCAAATACGGTGTGCTTCGACAGGTCCGGGAAGAGTCCGGGCAGTACGCTGTCGATGCGGCCGGACAGGCTGTCATCGCGGACTTCACGGGTCAGGGTGATCTTGTAGTCGAAGTTGCGGTGCTTGGTGCGCCACCAGGCCAGCATGCCGCGGCTGTACACATCGGCTTCGCTGCGGGCCGAGAAGATCACGGTGACCGGCTTGCGGAAGCCCCGGCGCAGGGCCGCTTCGGTGAGGGCGAGGATGGGCGCGAGGCCGGTGCCGGCCGCCAGGCACAGCACGGGCGTGTCTACGCCGGGGTCGCCGATGAAGGTGCCGTAGGCGCCGGAGAGTTTCACGCTGTCGCCCACCGCCAGGCTGTCATGGACCCACTGGCTGGTGAGGCCGTCGTCGGCCCGGGCCACCTGCAGCACCAGCTCGCCATCCGGGCGCGGGGCGTTGGAGATGGAGTAGGCCCGGGCGGGGATGTCGGCCCGGGGGTTGCCCAGGGTGACGTACTGGCCCGGCCAGTAGCGGATCGGCTGGCCCACCGGGCGCAGGCGCAGCTCGACCACCCGCTCGGCCACCTGGCGCTTGTCGACGAGCACGAAGAGGGCGTCCTCCCGAGGCGGAAAGAGCTTGGGCTTGGCGTCTTCGGTGCCCCACTCGATGGTCAGCTCGTCGGAGATGGGCTTGGCCATGCACATCAGGCCGTAGCCCTGGCGGCGCTCTTCCTGGGACAGGGCCATGTCCAGGACCATGCCCTGGTCGAACTGGCCCGCCGTGACCTTGACCTTGCATTCACCGCAGGCACCGGCGCGGCAGTTGTTGGGAAGGGCGTAGCCAGCCTTCTCGAGGGCCATCAGGACGGTGTCGCCATAGGCGCAGTCCACCGACTTGCCCGAGGGTTGCATGATGATGCGGGACATTGGGGTTTCCTGTTTTTATGTGGGGTCGAATGGATGCGACCCCACGGTCTGGTGTTATCGGGCCGGTCAGAACACCGGGATGATGTCTTCCATATCCAGATCGCTGACCTCCTGACCGGTGATGCCAACCTCGGGGATGGCAGGGAAGGGGATGTTGTAGCGGTCGAGCACACCCTTCAGGTTGATCATGGCGTTCTTCCAGTTCTGCAGTTTGGCCTCGTAGGTGGGAATGCCGAAGCCTGCGCCGCGGGCCACTTCCTCGGCCTCGCGCTGGTTGTCGATGAAGTCGGCGGGCAGGTCCCAGAACTCCATGGGCGGCTCGAACAGCACGGCGGACAGGAACAGGTAGCCGGCACGGATCTGCTTGGTGACGATGGACTTGGTCTCTTCCTTGAGACCCGGGTAGTCGCGCTCCATCACCGCCATGCAGATGGCCATGTGGCGGCCTTCGTCGCGGCCGATGTTGCGGAAGCCTTCCTTGAACACCGCCTCGCGGGAGTTCTCGTACATCTGCTTGAAGATGGTGGCGGCGGCGATCTCGCCCATCAGGAAGGAGCTGAACAGTACGGCCAGGTCGTACTTGGGCACGGCCTGCTTGTAGCCAGTCCAGTAGCGGCCGCCGTTGAAGTACAGCCAGGCCACGTTCTTCTGCAGGCGTTTGCCGAGCTCGGTCTTGGGCTGATAGGTCAGCGGGTCGGGGTGGCCGAGCAGCCGGGTGATGGCCAGCCCGCACATGATCTCGTGGTTCTGCTCGTCCCGGGTTACCGAGAAGAAGCACTTGCGCACGGGGTCTTCCTCATGCACTTCGTAGGTCTTGATCAGGGCCTCGGCGAAGACCGGCGGCGCGGAGGCGTCAAACACCGACAGCAGGCTCCACCAGTAAGCGATCGATTCCCGCTCTTCCCAGGTGTAGCTGTCCAGGTCCAGGGTGTCCCAGGGCAGCTTCTCCGGATCCCAGTTCTCGCGCAGGGAAGCCTCCCAGACCTCCTGCAGCTTCTTGGTCTTGCTGTTCCACGACAGGGGATAGATGTTGGGTTGCGCGGTTTCCGGCGGAAACTCCATCTTGTCGGCAAAACGTTCCTTGTGACTGGCCATGACTCCTCCTTGGTGTGCTCTGTTTGTAATCGATAGTGACCCAAACCCATGTGGTTTGTGAGGTCAATAATGATACAAAAACAAATTAAACGTCAACAAAAACGTATCGCTTTTGTTTGGAGTGGGAAAACAGCTCAGCCATAAAAAAATTCTTTAAATCCCGCTTATGGGCCTAAAAATATTGTTTAAGTTTCTGTTTTTATTTGTATTTCTTAGTTGTAAACAAGTTCTGAATTGCAGAATTTGATGGTTTTCTACCAGATAAATTCGATACCAAGCATTGACATAGATCATGTGTATTTGTAACGTTTGAGTCAGGAGAACACACCCAACCGGAGACAAGACAATGACTCACCCCCTGTTCGAGAAGCATCGCGCCACCCTGGAGGGCGCCCTGGGCGCCATCGCCACCCGCAGCTACTGGTCGGCCTATCCCGAGATGCCCAGCCCCAAGCTGTATGGCGAAACGGCTCCTGATGACGGCAAGCGTGCTTTCGAAGCCCACCTGGGCAAGCCCTTCGAGCTCGGCCAGCCGGGCCAGAGCGGCTGGCATGGTGGTGAGTCCTCGCCCTACGGCGTGGCCCTGGGGGTGAGCTACCCCGTGTGTGATCCGGAGGCCCTGATCGCCGCCGGTCTGGCCGCCATGCAGGGCTGGCAGGCGGTGGGTGCCGATGGCCGCACCGGCATCTGCGCCGAGATCCTCGACCGCCTCAACAAGCAGAGCTTCGAGCTGGCCCACGCCGTCATGATGACCACCGGGCAGGGCTGGATGATGGCCTTCCAGGCTGGCGCGCCCCACGCCCAGGACCGCGGTCTCGAGGCCGTCGCCTACGCCTGGCGCGAGCAGAGCTTCGTGCCCGCCGACGCGGTATGGGAAAAGCCCCAGGGCAAGAACCCGGCGCTGGTCATGAAGAAGCACTTCCAGATCGTCGGCCGTGGCATTGGCCTGGTGGTGGGCTGTGGCACCTTCCCCACCTGGAACACCTACCCGGGCCTGTTTGCCGCCCTGGCCACCGGCAACGCGGTGATCATCAAGCCCCACAGCAACGCCATCCTGCCGGCCGCCATCACCGTGCGCACCATCCGCGCCGTGCTTGCCGAAAACGGCATCGACCCCAACCTGGTGACGCTGTGCGTGGCCGAAAAGCGCGCCACCACCCAGGCCCTGGCCACCCACCCGGCGGTCAAGTCCGTCGATTTCACCGGCAGCAACGTGTTCGGCCAGTGGCTGATCGACAACAGCCGCCAGGCCCAGGTGTATGCCGAGCTGGCCGGGGTGAACAACATCGTCATCGACTCCACCAACGCCTACAAGGCCATGCTGGGCAATCTGGCCTTCACCCTGTCCCTGTACTCGGGCCAGATGTGCACCACCTCCCAGGCCCTGTTTGTGCCGGCCGGGGGCATCGACACCGAAGACGGCCCCAAGAGCTATGACGAGTTTTGCGCCGACCTGGGCAAGGCCATCGAGCGCTTCCTGTCCAAGCCCGAAGTGGCCCACGCCGTGCTGGGCGCCATCCAGTCCGCCGATACCGCCGAGCGCATCGAGCTGGCCAACAGTGGTGCCCTGGGCAAGGTGGTGCTGGCTTCCACCGCCCTGGAGAACCCCGAATTCCCGGCCGCCAAGGTGCGCACCCCGGTGCTGCTGGCCTGCGACGCCGCAGATGAAAAGGCGTACATGGAGGAGCGTTTCGGCCCCATCAGTTTCATCGTCAAGGTGGCCGACACTGCCGCCGCCATCGCCTTGTCCGAGCGGGTCGTCAGCACCCACGGTGCCCTCACTGCCGGCGTGTATTCCACCCAGCAGAGCGTCATCGACGCCATGACCGAGGCCACCTGGCGCAGCAAGGTGGCCCTGTCCATCAACCTCACCGGTGGTGTTTTCGTCAATCAGTCGGCGGCCTACTCCGACTACCACGGTACCGGCGGCAACCCGGCGGCCAACGCGTCCTATGCCGACTCGGCCTTCGTCGCCAACCGCTTCCGTGTCATTCAGCGCCGCTACCACGTTTGAACCCGCGCATAAATCTACTGCGCCTGCCCATCCCGGCCCTGCGATGCTCGCCGTACATGAGTACGGCTGCGCTTCTCGAACCGGCCTGAACGGGCTCGCTACGATTTCTGCACGAGTTCAGGAGATTTGAATGAAATTCAAGAACATTCTGTTTGAGATCACCGACGGCGTCGCTCGCCTGACCCTCAACCGCCCCGACAAGCTCAACAGCTTCACCGGCGAGATGCACGCCGAGCTGCGTGACGCCCTCGACACCGTCCAGGCCGACACCTCGATCCGCGTGCTGGTGCTCACCGGCGCCGGGCGCGCCTTCTGCGCCGGCCAGGATCTGGCCGACCCGGACATGGCCCGCACCCCCAGCGGCGGCATGCCGGACATCGGCAACGTGGTCGAGAAGAACTACAAGCCCCTGGTGCTGCGCCTGCAGAACCTGCGCGTGCCCACCATCGCCGCGGTCAATGGCATCGCCGCCGGTGCCGGCGCCAGCGTGGCCCTGGCCTGCGATCTGGTGATTGCCAGCCAGTCCGCCTCCTTCCTGCAGGCTTTCAGCAAGATCGGCCTGGTGCCGGATACCGGTGGCACCTGGTTCCTGCCCCAGCGCGTCGGCATGGCCCGTGCCATGGGCCTGGCCTTGCTGGCCGACAAGCTGCCGGCCGCCAAGGCCGCCGAGTGGGGTCTGATCTGGGAAGCCGTGGCCGATGACGCCTTCGCCGCCCGCATCGACGCCCTGGCCAGCCAGCTGGCGGCCATGCCCACCAAGGCCCTGGTGCGGACCCGCCAGGCCATGCACGCCGCCCCGGGCCACACCCTGGAGCAGCAGCTCTCCTTTGAAGGCGGCTTCATGCGCGAGCTGGGCTGGAGCCCGGACTACGCCGAAGGCGTGGCCGCTTTCATGGAAAAGCGCGCGCCGAAGTTCACCGGAGAATGAGCGTGAGCCAGGCGCTTTCCACCCAATCCGTCATCGCCGTGGTCGGCACCGGGGCCATGGGCGCCGGCATCGCCCAGGTGGCGGCGGCCGCCGGCCATCCGGTCAAGCTCCTCGACAACCGCCCGGGCGCTGCCGCCAAGGCGGTCGAGGGCATCCAGGCCCAGTTTGCCAGGCTCGCCGAAAAGGGCCGCATGAGCCCCGACGCCGCCCAGGCCGCCAGTGCCCGCCTGATCGCCGTGGAGCAGCTCGGTGACCTGGCCGACGCCGCCCTGGTGGTCGAGGCCATCGTCGAAAACCTCCAGGCCAAGCAGACCCTCTACAAGAATCTCGAAGCCATCGTCGGTGTCGACTGCGTGTTTGGCACCAACACCTCGTCCATCTCCGTCACCGCCATTGGCGCGGCGCTGCAGCACCCGGAGCGGCTGGCCGGCCTGCATTTCTTCAACCCGGCGCCGCTGATGGCCCTGGTGGAGATCGTTTCCGGCCTCGCCACCGACAAGGCCGTGGCCGACACCCTGTTTGCCACCGCGGCGGCCTGGGGCAAGACCCCGGTGCATGCCAAGTCCACCCCGGGCTTCATCGTCAATCGGGTGGCCCGGCCGTACTACGCCGAAGCCCTGCGCATCGTGGGGGAGGGCGGGGCCGACTGCGCCACCCTCGACGCGGTGATGCGCGAGGCCGGCGGCTTCCGCATGGGGCCCTTCGAGCTGATGGACATGATCGGCCACGACGTGAACTTTGCCGTGACCCGCTCGGTGTGGAGCGCCTTCTACAACGACCCGCGCTTCACCCCGTCGCTGATCCAGCAGGAGCTGGTGGACGCCGGCTTCCACGGCCGCAAGACCGGGCGCGGCTTCTACGACTACCGGGAAGGCGCCGAGCGCCCCGAGCCGAAAAGCGCGGTGGCCCAGAGCGTGCCGGAGAACATCGTGCTCCACGGCGATTCCGCGGTGGCCCAGGCCATCGCCGACCGCCTGTACGAGCGCAATGTGGCCTACACCTGGGGTGAGGCCACCGACGGCCGGGTGGCCGAGGTGGGGGGCGCGGTGGTTTTCATCACCGACGGCCGCACCGCCACCCGCCGCGCGGTGGAGGAGGGCATCGACAACCTGGTGCTCATCGACCTGGCCCTGGACTACGCCAAGGCCACGCGCCTTGCCGTGGGCGCGGCCATCAACTGCTACGCCCCCGCCGTGGGCGCCGCCATCGGCCTGCTGCAGGCGGCCGGCTTTGCCGTGTCGCGCCTGGGCGACATCCCCGGGCTGGCGGTGATGCGCACCGTGGCCATGCTCGCCAACGAGGCCGCCGACGCGGTCAATCAGGGCGTGTGCGATGCAGCGGCAGCCGATTCGGCCATGCGCCTGGGCGTCAATTACCCCCGTGGGCCCCTGGCCTGGGCGGATGCCGCCGGCCTGCCCCTGATCAACCGCGTGCTCGCCAACCTGGCCAGCCACTATGGTGAAGACCGCTACCGGGTCTCGCCGCTGATCCAGCAGCACGTCCTTGCCGGAAAGAACATCCATGTCTGACACCCTGATCCCCACCGAACCCCAGGCCCTGGCCGAAGCCGTCACCGAGGCCATGTGGTCCCGCGACCGGGCGGCCCAGGCCCTCGGCCTGCAGATCGAGGCCGTCGGCCCCGGCCACGCCCGCCTCACCATGAAGGTGCGCGGTGACATGGTCAATGGCCACCACATCTGCCACGGCGGCCTGATCTTCAGCCTCGCCGATACCGCTTTCGCCTACGCCTGCAACAGCTACAACAGGAATACGGTGGCCTCCGCCTGTCACATCGACTTTCTCGCTCCGGGCAAGGAAGGCGACACCCTGTCAGCCGATGCCGTCGAGATGTCCGCGTCGGGCCGGACCGGCGTCTACGACGTCACCATCCGCGACAGCGCCGGCAAGACCATTGCCCTGTTCCGGGGCAAGAGCTACCGGATCTCCGGCGAAGTGATCGCCGGCCTCCAGGCTGAAAAGGCCTGAGCAGCACGCATTCAAGAACAATGGAGAGGAGACACCCATGACCGCCAAATTCCCCCAGCCGGGCGAACTCGATCCCATCGAAACCGCCAGCCGCGACGAGATCTCGGCGCTCCAGCTGGAGCGCCTCAAGTGGTCCGTGCGCCACACCTACGACAACGTCGAGCCCTACCGCAAAAAGTGCCTCGACAAGGGTGTGCATCCGGACGACCTGAAGCAGCTCTCCGACCTGTCGAAGTTCCCCTTCATGACCAAGTCGGATCTGCGCGACAACTATCCGTTTGGCCTGTTTGCCGTGCCCCGCAGCAAGGTGGCCCGCCTGCACGCCTCGTCGGGCACCACCGGCAAGTCGGTGGTGGTGGGCTATACCAAGCGCGACATCGAGAACTGGTCCGACGTGGTGGCTCGCTCCATCCGCGCCGCGGGTGGCCGGCCCGGGGACATGGTGCATGTGGCCTACGGCTACGGCATGTTCACCGGCGGCCTCGGCGCCCACTACGGCGTCGAGCGCCTGGGCTGTACCGCGGTGCCCATGTCCGGCGGCCAGACCGAGAAGCAGGTCCAGCAGATCATGGACTTCAAGCCCGAGATCATCATGGTCACCCCGTCCTACTCCTTGGTGATCGCCGAGGAGTTCGAGCGCCTGGGCATCAAGCCCGACGAGATCTCTCTCAAGGTCGGCATCTTCGGGGCCGAGCCCTGGGGCCAGGGCATGCGTGCCGAGATCGAGCGCAAGCTGGGCATCGACGCCATCGACATCTACGGCCTGACCGAAGTCATGGGCCCCGGCGTGGCCTGCGAGTGCATCGAGACCAAGGACGGCCCGGTGATCTGGGAAGACCACTTCTACCCCGAGATCATCGACCCGGAAACCGGCGAAGTGCTGCCCGACGGCGAGGAGGGTGAGCTGGTGTTCACCTCCCTCACCAAGGAGGCCTTCCCGGTCATCCGCTACCGCACCCGCGACCTGACCCGCCTGCTCAAGCCCACATCCCGCGCCTTCCGGCGCATGGACAAGATCGTCGGCCGCTCCGACGACATGCTCATCGTGCGTGGCGTGAATGTCTTCCCGACCCAGATCGAGGAGCAGATCCTCCGCGAGCCCCGCCTCACCGGCAACTACCAGATCGTGCTGACCCGTGACGGCCACCTGGACAACGTGGAGATCCGCTGTGAGCTGCAGCGCGAGCTGTCCGGCCATGTGGGTCGCGGCACCATCGAGGAAATCAGCCGCAGCGTGGCCCAGCACATCAAGACCATCATCGGCATCAGCACCAAGGTGAACGTGATGGACTTCGACAGCATCCCCCGCACCCAGACCGGCAAGGCCCGCCGCGTTATCGATCAGCGCCCGAAGCAAATCTGAGCGCGGCAAAGGAAAGAACATCATGACTGAAGCCTTTATCTGCGACGCCATCCGCACCCCCATCGGCCGCTACGGCGGCACGCTGGCGAGCGTGCGTCCGGACGACCTGGGCGCCGTGCCCCTCAAGGCCCTGATGGCCCGCAACCCCGGGGTGGATTGGACGGCTGTCGAGGACATCATCTACGGCTGCGCCAACCAGGCCGGCGAGGACAACCGCAACGTGGCGCGCATGTCGGGCCTGCTGGCGGGGCTGCCCATCGAGGTGCCGGGCACCACGGTCAATCGCCTGTGCGGTTCGGGCATGGACGCGGTGGGTCTGGCGGCCCGCTCCATCAAGTCGGGTGAAACCGCCCTGATGATCGCCGGTGGCGTCGAGAGCATGTCCCGCGCGCCCTTCGTGATGGGCAAGGCCGAGAGCGCCTTCTCGCGCCAGGCGGCCATCTACGACACCACCATCGGCTGGCGCTTCGTCAATCCGCTGATGAAGAAGCTCCATGAAGTCCACTCCATGCCGCAGACCGCGGACAACGTGGCCGCCGACTTCGGTATCTCCCGGGCCGACCAGGACGCCTTCGCCCTGCGTTCCCAGCAGCGCTGGGCCGCCGCCCACGAGGCGGGCCGTTTTGCCGACGAGCTGGTGCCGGTGGAGATCCCGCGCAAGAAGGGTGACCCCGTGGTGTTCACCACCGACGAACACCCGCGCCCCGACACCACCCTGGAAATGCTGGCCAAGCTCAAGGGCGTCAATGGCCCGGATCTCACCGTGACCGCCGGCAACGCGTCGGGCGTCAATGACGGCGCCTGTGCGCTGCTGCTGGCTTCCGCGGCCGCGGCATCCCAATACGGCCTCACGCCCCTGGTCCGGGTGGTCGGCATGGCCACCGCCGGGGTGGCGCCGCGCATCATGGGCTTCGGCCCGGCGCCGGCCGTGAAGAAGGTGCTGGCCCAGACCGGCCTCAGCCTGGCGCAGATGGACGTCATCGAGCTCAACGAGGCCTTTGCCGCCCAGGGCCTCGCCGTGCTGCGCGACCTGGGCCTGGCCGACGACGACGCCCGGGTGAACCCCAACGGCGGCGCCATCGCCATGGGCCACCCCCTGGGCATGAGCGGCGCGCGGCTGGTGACCACCGCCGCCTACGAGCTGAAGCGACGCAATGGCCGCTACGCCCTGTGCACCATGTGCATCGGGGTGGGGCAGGGCATTGCCATGATCATCGAGCGTGTTTGAAGCAAAACCATAAAGAGGAGACAAACCCATGAAGACCATCATGAAGAAGTTTGCCGTGGGCGCCGTGCTGGCCCTGGGCAGCCTGGCCGCCATCGCCAATGAGCCGATCAAGATCGGTTCCGTGCTGTCCGTCACCGGCCCGGCCGCCTTCCTCGGCGACCCGGAGCTGAAGACGCTGCAGCTCTACGTGGAAGACATCAACAAGAAGGGCGGCGTGCTGGGCCGTCAGCTGCAGCTGGTGCACTACGACGACGGCAGCGACGCCAACAAGGCCAACGGCTTTGCCAAGCGCCTGCTCGACGATGACAAGGTGGACATCCTGGTCGGCGGCACCACCACCGGCGCCACCATGTCCATGGTGCCCCTGGCCGAAAAGTCCGGCACCCCCTTCATCTCCTTGGCCGGTGCCGTGGTGGTCGTCGAGCCGGTCAAGAAGTTCGTCTTCAAGACCCCCCACACCGACCGCATGGCCGCCGAGAAGGTCTTCGAGGACATGAAGAAGCGTGGCCTGAGCAAGGTGGCCCTGCTGTCCGAGACCTCCGGTTTCGGCCAGTCCGGCAAGAAGGAAACCGAAGCGGTGGCCGGCAAGTACGGTGTGACCCTGGTGGCCAACGAGACCTACGGGCCCAAGGACACCGACATGAGCCCGCAGCTCACCAAGATCAAGAACACCGCCGGCGTGCAGGCCGTGTTCGTGTTCGGTCTGGGCCAGGGCCCGGCCATCGTCACCAAGAACTACAAGCAGCTCGGCATCACGCTGCCCCTGTACCAGTCCCACGGTGTGGCCTCGGATGAGTTCCTGAAGCTCGCCGGCCCGGCCGCCGAAGGCGTGCGCCTGCCGTCCCCGGCCCAGCTGATCCCCGAGAAGCTGCCCGCCAACGATCCGCAGAAGCCCGTCGTGACCGCCTACGACAAGGCCTACAAGGAGCGCTACAAGCAGGACGTGTCCACCTTCGGCGGCTACGCCTACGACGGCCTGATGATCGCCGTGGATGCCATCAAGCGCGCCGGCGGCACCGACAAGGCCAAGGTCCGCGACGCCATTGAAGCCACCAAGGGCTTCGTGGGGACCAGCGGCAAGTTCAACATGTCCGCCACCGACCACATGGGCCTCGATCTGTCCTCCTTCCGCATGCTGGAAGTGAAGAACGGCGACTGGACCATCAGCCAGTAATCCCCACAAGACGAGAAGGCGTCCACCGCGAGGCGGACGCCCGGAGAACAGCATGAGCAAGCTGGTAATCACCGAAGTCCATGGCAAGGTCGGGCTGATCCGCATCAACCGGCCCGAGGCCCTCAACGCCCTCAACAACGAGGTGGTGGATGGCATCGGTGCGGCCATCGACGGCTTCGAGGCCGACGAGAACATCGGCTGCATCGTCATCACCGGCAACGAGAAGGCCTTCGCCGCGGGAGCCGACATCGGCTTCATGAAGGACTTCGACTACATGCACGCCTACAAGACCGACTTCATCACCCGCAACTGGGAGCGCATCAAGACCACCCGCAAGCCGGTGATCGCCGCGGTGGCCGGTTTTGCGCTGGGGGGCGGCTGCGAGATGGCGATGATGTGCGACATGATCTTTGCCGCCGACACGGCGAAGTTCGGCCAGCCGGAGATCCGCCTGGGCACCATGCCGGGGGCCGGCGGCACCCAGCGCCTGCCCCGCGCCGTGGGCAAGGCCAAGGCCATGGACCTGTGCCTCACGGCCCGCATGATGGACGCCCTGGAGGCCGAGAAGGCCGGGCTGGTGGCCCGGGTCATCCCCGCCGAGCAGCTGCTGGACGAGACCCTCAAGGCCGCGGCCAGCATCGCCGGCTTCTCCCTGCCGGTGGTCATGATGATCAAGGAGTCGGTCAATCGTGCCTTCGAGAGCAGCCTCAACGAGGGGCTGCTGTTCGAGCGCCGGGTCTTCCATTCGGCCTTCGCCCTCGAAGACCAGAAGGAAGGCATGGCCGCCTTCGTCGAAAAGCGCAAGCCGGCTTTCCGGAACTGCTGAGGTCGCCATGGCAAACGCCTACGAAACCCTTGCCGTCGAACGTTCAGGCCGCATCGCCACGATCTGGATGAACCGCCCTGAGGTCTTCAATGCCTTCAACGAGCAGCTCATCACCGACCTCCACCAGGCCTGTGTCGAGCTGGATGGCGATGCCTCCGTGCGGGTGGTGGTGCTGGCCGGGCGCGGCAAGCACTTCTCCGCCGGGGCCGACCTCAACTGGATGAAGCGCGCCTCCACCTACGGCGAGGACGAGAACCTGGCGGATGCCCGGCGCTTCGCCGGCATGCTGCGGGCCCTGTCCGACATGAGCAAGCCCACCATCGCCCGCGTCCAGGGCGCGGCGCTGGGGGGCGGCACCGGTCTGGCCGCCGCCTGCGACATGGCCGTCGCCACCGATGACGCCAGCTTTTCCACCTCCGAGGTCAAGTTCGGGATCATCCCGGCGGTGATCAGCCCCTTCGTGCTGCGCGCCATTGGGCCGCGCCATGCCCTGCGCCTGTTCCAGAGCGCCGAGCGGGTGGATGCCGCACGGGCGCTGGCCATGGGCCTGGTGGGCGAGGTGGTGTCGGCGGAGCAGCTCGACGCCGCCGTCGCCCGTCTGGCCGAAACCCTGGTCGCCGGTGCCCCCGACGCCCAGAAGGCCGCCAAGGACCTGATCAGCGCCGTCAATGGCCGGCCCATCGACGATACGGTGAGCGAGGAGACGGCCCGCCGCATCGCCCGCCGCCGGGCCACCGCCGAAGCCCGCGACGGCATCGCCGCCTTCCTCGAAAAGCGTCCCCCTGCCTGGCTGCAATAAGCGGCCTGCGCACCTGTCCAACCTATAAAGGAGAGACACCAGATGTATACCCAATCCTTCAGCGTGCCGGACAACGCCGGCCAGAAGTCGGCCCGGACTCCGTCCACCGAGAACCCCGAGCTGATGGCCGCCTTCGATGCCCGCATCGACGCCGACGGCCGCATCGAACCCCAGGACTGGATGCCCGAGGCCTACCGCAAGACCCTGGTGCGCCAGATCAGCCAGCACGCCCACAGCGAGATCGTCGGCATGCTGCCCGAGGGCAACTGGATCTCCCGCGCGCCGAGTCTGAAGCGCAAGGCCATCCTGATCGCCAAGGTGCAGGACGAGGGCGGCCACGGCCTCTACCTGTATTCCGCTGCCGAGACCCTGGGCACCAGCCGTGACCAGATGCTCGAAGGCCTGCACTCCGGCAAGGCCAAGTACAGCTCGATCTTCAACTACCCGACCCTCAACTGGGCCGACGTGGGCGTGATCGGCTGGCTGGTGGACGGCGCCGCGATCATGAACCAGATCCCCCTGTGCCGCTGCTCCTACGGCCCCTACGCCCGCGCCATGGTGCGGGTGTGCAAGGAAGAGTCCTTCCACCAGCGCCAGGGCTACGAGGCCCTGCTGGTGATGATGCAGGGCACCGAGGCCCAGCGCGCCATGGTGCAGGACGCGGTGAACCGCCTGTGGTGGAAGTGCCTGGCCATGTTCGGGCCGCCCGACGCCGACAGCCCCAACAGCGCCCAGGGCATGCGCTGGGGCATCAAGCGCATCAGCAACGACGACCTGCGCCAGAAGTTCATCGACGCCACCGTGCCCCAGGCCAAGGTGCTCGGCGTGACCCTGCCGGACCCGGACCTCAAGTGGAACGAAGCGCGCCAGCACCACGACTACGGCCAGATCGACTGGCAGGAGTTCTGGGACACGGTCGAAGGCAACGGCCCCTGCAACAAGGAGCGCCTGTCCACCCGGGTCAAGGCCCACAACGAAGGCCAGTGGGTGCGCGACGCCGCCCTGGCCCACGCCCGCAAACAACAACAACGCGCACACAAGGAGGCAGCATGAACACCCCCGCACTCAAGGAATGGCCCCTCTGGGAAATCTTCGTCCGCAGCAAGCAAGGCCTCGAGCACAAGCATTGCGGCAGCCTGCACGCCGCCGACGCAGCCCAGGCCCTGCACATGGCCCGCGACGTCTACACCCGCCGCCAGGAAGGCGTGAGCATCTGGGTGCTGCCGTCCGCCGCCATCACCGCCAGCAATCCGGATGACAAGGGCGAGCTGTTCGACCCCGCCGCCGACAAGATCTACCGTCACCCGACCTTCTACGAAATCCCGGAAGAAGTGGGGCACATGTGATGAGCGCGCCTGTCGAGTACATCCTGCACCTGGCCGACAACGCCGTGGTGCTGGGCCAGCGCAACGCCGAATGGTGCGGCCACGGCCCCATCCTCGAGGAAGACATCGCCATGGGCAACGTCAGCCTCGACTACATCGGCCAGGCCCGGCTGCTCTATCAGCTGGCCGCTGCCCGCCTGGGCGGCGACGCCACCGAAGACAAGCTGGCCTACTTCCGCGACGACACCCAGTTCCGCAACTACACCCTGCTGGAGCTGCCCCACAACGGCCCGCTGGTGGGCTACGCCGTGTCCAATCGCGACTACGCCACCACCATCACCCGCAACTTCCTTTACGGGGCGCTGATGGTGCTGGTGTGGGAGGCCCTGGAAACGTCGCCGGACGCCGACCTGGCCGCCATCGCAGCCAAGTCCCTCAAGGAGGCCCGCTACCACCTGCACCACGCCGCCGACTGGCTGGTGCGCTTTGGTGACGGCACCGACGAGTCCCATCAGCGTGCCCAGGCCGCCGTGGATCACCTCTTTGTCTATACCGAGGAGTTCTGGACGCCCAGCGCCGCCGAAGAGGCCGCCGTGGCCTCCGGCGCGGGGGTGGATGTGCGCAGCCTGCGCGCCGCCTGGGATGCCATCGTCAATGACACCCTGACCGAAGCCACCCTGGTGCGCCCGGAAGTGCGGGGCTACATCACCGAGGGCAAGCAGGGCCGGCATTCCGAGCACCTCAGCTACCTGCTCGGCGAGATGCAGGGCCTGGCCCGCGCCCATCCGGGCGCCACCTGGTAAGCCGGCCATGAGCAGCGTTGTGGCGCAGGTCTGGGCGACCCTCGAACCCCTCACCGATCCCGAGATCCCGGTGGTGACCCTGCGCGAGCTGGGCATCCTCCGGGACGTGACCGAGACCGCGGAGGGGGTCGAGGTGGTCATCACCCCCACCTACACCGGCTGCCCGGCGATGGGGCAGATCGAGGACGACGTGAAGGCCTGCCTTACGCAGGCCGGCATTGCCGCGCGGGTCGTGACCCGCCTGGCCCCGGCCTGGACCACCGACTGGATGAGCGACGAGGCCAAGGAGAAGCTGCGCGCCTACGGCATTGCGCCGCCGCACACCACCCGGCCGGCCGTCAGCGTCGTGAAGTTCATGCGCCATCGTCCCGCGCCGGAAGCGGTGGCCTGCCCGCGCTGCGGCTCCACCCACACCGCTGTCTCGTCCCAATTCGGGTCCACGGCCTGCAAGGCACTCTACAAGTGCCTCGACTGCCAGGAACCCTTTGACTATTTCAAACCCTATTAAAGGGTCGGAGACTCCGAAATGTCAGCACTCCGTTTTCAAGAACTTGCCGTCAAGCGGGTCAGCCCCGAGGCGGCCGGCGCGGTGGCCATCACCTTCGCCATTCCCGACGCCGACAAGGATCGCTTCGCCTTCGAGCCGGGCCAGTTCCTGACCCTGCGCGCCACCATCAATGGTCAGGACGTGCGCCGCAGCTATTCCATCAGCAGCCCGCGCAGCCGCCTGGCCAAGGTGGGCGAGCTGGAGGTGGGCATCCGCCCCGTCGAGGGCGGCGTGTTTTCCAACTGGGCGGCCCAGTCGGTCAAGGCCGGCGACACCATCCAGGTCATGCCGCCGGACGGGCGCTTCACGGTCAAAAAGCAGCGCGCCATCCACCGCGTCGGCTTTGCCGCCGGCTCGGGCATCACCCCCATCCTGTCGATCGCCGCCACCACCCTGGAAGAGCAGCCGGGCAGCAAGTTCACCCTGGTGTACGGCAACCGTCGCATGTCTTCGGTGATGTTCAATGAAGCCCTGCAGGATCTGAAGGACCGCTACCGCGACCGCCTTACGCTCATCCACATCCTGTCCCGTCAGGCCCAGGAAGTCGACCTGCTGCAGGGGCGCATCGACGGCGACAAGGTCCGCGAGATCATCCGGGCCCTGCTGCCCGTGGGGTCCATGGATGAAGTCTTCATCTGCGGCCCGGACGAGATGATCACGGCCACCGAAACCGCCCTGATGGAAGCCGGCGTGCCCGCCGATCGTGTGCGCACCGAGCGCTTCACCGCTGGTCTGCCGGCCGGTGCCAAGCCGGTGGGCGCTGCCACCGCGGCTGCCAGCGTCGCCGCTGCAGCCAAGGACATCGCGCTGACCGTGGTGCTGGACGGCAAGGAGCACGAAATCGCCATCGGTGCCGACGAGCACGTGCTGGACGCGGCCCTCAACGCCGGCCTGGATCTGCCCTTCTCTTGCAAGGCCGGGGTGTGCTGCACCTGCCGCGCCAAGGTGCTGGACGGCACGGTGGTGATGGACAAGAACTTCACCCTCGAAGGGGCCGAGGTGGATCAGGGCTTCGTGCTCAGCTGCCAGGCCCGGGCCACCAGCAAGCGCCTGCTGGTGAGTTTCGACGAACGCTGACGGAGGGAGTGCGTGGGGTCGAATTTATTGGCTATGTTCGCGCTAGGTATGTAAACACGGTCTCTGGCAGGCCCACCGAGCTTTAAACGTTTTGCCTGTCGTTGGGAAAGCGCTTTTCTGG
>NZ_JAKLLN010000079.1 GCF_023150065.1 Zoogloea sp. | reverse complement strand
CGATCGCTGCCCGATACTCGTCGAAGCGATGCACGTCAGCGTGAGCGGCGCCGCGTATCACCACCAGCCGGGCCTGCTCGGCGTCGGCCGCGAGTTGCCGGCTGTGGGCCACGGGGATCAGCGCATCCTGGTCACCGTGCACCAGCAACAGCGGCTTGTGCAGGCGCGTGACCGCTTCGTCGCTGCGCAGCGGATAGCGCACGACGGCGCTTGGCACCCACGGGTAGTGCAGCGCAGCGAGTTGCTGCATGCTGGTGTAGGGTGAGACCAGGATCGTCAGGTCGGGCTGATGCCGCGCGGCCCACGCGGCGGCAAGCCCCGTGCCCAGCGAACGACCAAGGGCGATGACCCGCTTGCCGGCATAGCGCGCGGCGATGGCCTGCCACACCGCTTCGACATCGGCATGCAGTTGCGCTTCCGACTCGATGCGGCCGGTGCTCTTGCCGAAGCCGCGGTAGTCCATCATCACCAGGTCGACATTGGCGCGGCGGTACAGACTGCCATCGATGAACCACTCCTTCAGGTTGGCGCTGTTGCCGTGCAGGAAGAAGACCACGCCCTTCGGGTCGGGCAGACGCAGCTCGAGCACCGACAGGCGGGCGCCCGGGACGTCGACGAAACGCTCGGTCACGTCGGGCTCGCTGGACAGTGCGGCGTCAGCCGGCAAGGGCACGGGCTTGAACAGCAGCCGCTCCTGCCCGAACCACAAGGCCGCGTTGGCACCGGTCCACGCCAGGCCGGCGAGCAGAAGACCCGCCGCTGCTGCGCGACGCCACCGACGTGCTGGCGTGTTCGTGCCCGACTTCATGCGGTTCGCGTCCGTGCTGACCCGACCGGCTCAGTCTTTCGTGATGATGTCCCGGTGCATGGGGGCCAGCCGGGCCAGCATGCCGTTCTGCGCCGAGAACGGGATGCCCTTGGCATCCATGCTTTGCTGCAGCACCTCGACGAGGGCGTTGAAG
>NZ_JAKLLN010000078.1 GCF_023150065.1 Zoogloea sp. | reverse complement strand
CGTGCCGCGCGTGCAGGCGCACCGTGCCACGGGCGGGCTTGCCGGCCTGTTCGCGTAGCGGCGCGCTCTCGATACCGTGGTCGATGGCATTGCGCACCAGGTGTGTCAGCGGATCGGCGAGCTTTTCGACCACGCCCTTGTCGAGCTCGGTCTGCGCGCCGCTGATCTCGAGCGCGATCTCCTTGCCCAGTTCGCGGCTGACGTCGCGCACCACACGCTCGAAGCGCTGGAAGGTGCCACCGATGGGCACCATGCGCAGCCCCAGCGCGGTGTCGCGCACCTGCTCCATCAGCCGCGTGACGCCGGAAGTGGCCTGCACCAGGTCCTTGATCTTGTGCTGTCGCGCGATCAGGTGGGCGCCGGCACCGGCGATGATGAGCTCGCCCACCAGGTCGATCAGGTGGTCGAGCTTGGCGGCATCGACGCGCAGCGACGCCGCTTCCGACACCCGCGTGGCGCGGATCTGCGTCTGCTGGGCCAGTGCAGCGTCGAGCACCTCCTTGTGTACCTGCTGGCGCGCGACCAGCACCTGGCCCAGCGGCTGCGCGGCCTGGCCGGCGCACTGCGCGGCGGTCTGCTCGTCGATGGCGGCGTCGAGTTCGACGCGGGTGAGCGTGCCGCAGCGCACCAGGATCTCGCCCAGGCGCAGGTCTTCGGTCTGCGCGTGGATCAACGCCATGTACTCGCTGACCTTGCTGCGCGGCGGCAGGATGCGGATCTGGCTGTCATCGCGCACGAAGTCGAACGCACCCTCGATCGTGGCCTTGTCGGCATCGCTGCGCAGTGCCAGCTCGAATCCCAGGTGGCAGGCATCGGGATCGAGCGCGCTCAGCGGCGGCACGGCGTCGGCCAGGGTGACGATGCGCGTGATGGTGCCCAGCGTCGTGAGATAGCGGACGAAGCTCAGCGGATCGAAGCCGCTGCGGATGGTGTCTGGGCCGAAGCGCAGCGACAGGTGCCAGTGGTCCGGCCGGCACGTTTCGGTCGGGGACGCAGGC
>NZ_JAKLLN010000077.1:451-1021 GCF_023150065.1 Zoogloea sp. | reverse complement strand
ACATGGATGCCCTGGAACGGGCAAGCGCGCGCGTGCGCTCGGTGATCGAGTCGCAGCCGTTCACCACCGAGTTGGAGGACACGGTTGCCGAGTGCTACCGCAAGCTCTCGGTGCGCTGCGGCGTACCCGCGGTGCCGGTGGCCGTGCGCTCCAGCGCGACAGCCGAAGACCTGCCCGACGCCAGCTTCGCAGGCCAGCAGGACACCTATCTGTGGATCCGTGGCGTCGACGGTGTACTCGACCGCATGCGCCGCTGCATGTCGAGCCTCTATACCGCTCGTGCCATCGCCTACCGCAAGCAACGGGGCTACGGCGACGAGCAGGTGGCCATCAGCGTGGGCATCCAGAAGATGGCCAACGCCTACACCGCCGGCGTGATGTTCACCATCCACCCGGCCAACGGAGACCGATCGGTCATCGTGATCGACTCGAACTTCGGATTCGGCGAGTCCGTCGTGTCCGGCGAAGTCACACCCGATCACTTTGTGGTCAACAAGGTGACGCTGGACATCATCGACCGCACCATCTCGCGCAAGGAGGTTTGCTGCACGGTCGACCCCAAGACCCAAC
>NZ_JAKLLN010000077.1:0-441 GCF_023150065.1 Zoogloea sp. | reverse complement strand
CCAACAGTCCCAGACCATCGAGGTGCCGCATGAGCGGCAAACGGTGCAGTCGCTGATCGACGACGAGATCACCGAACTGGCCTGGATGGGCAAGCAGATCGAAATGCACTACGGCCGCCCGATGGACATCGAGTGGGCCGTCGACAAGAACCTGCCCTCCGGCGGAAACATCTTCATCCTCCAGGCCCGCCCCGAGACGGTCTGGAGCTCCCGACCGCGTCCCGCAGCCGCCGTGCGCAGTGGCTCTGCGATGGACTACATCCTCACCAGCATGCTGGCCGGCAAGAAGGTCAGCTGAACGCCTTTCGACACCAACGCGTCAACCCACGGAGCATTCATGAACGCACGTACCGAAGTCAGGCCCATCGACGATCTGCGCAGCTACATCGCCGCGCTCGAAGCCAACGGCGAACTCCACCGCGTCAAGACCGAAGTGGACTG
>NZ_JAKLLN010000076.1 GCF_023150065.1 Zoogloea sp. | reverse complement strand
CCAGGCCCTGCTGGCCGGGCGCAGCCTGGCGTTCTTTCTGCACGACCCGATGACGGTGCTGCTGTGGGCCTACGTCGGCCTGACACTCGTGGTGTGGGGGCGCGGCACCTTCTGCGGCTGGCTGTGCCCCTACGGCGCACTGCAGGAGTGGGTGGCCGTGCTGGCGCGCTGGCTGAAGTTGCCCGCATGGCGCCTGCATCCGCGCACCGACACCCGGCTCAAGCGGTGGAAGTACGCCGTGCTGGTGGTGCTGGTGCTGGTGCCGCTGGTCAGCGCCCCCTGGACGGACCGGCTGGTGGAGTTCGAGCCCTTCAAGACATCGATCACGCTGAACTTCGTGCGCAGCTGGCCCTACGTGGCCTGGGCGGCCGGCCTGGTGGTGCTGGGAGCCTTCGTCTACAAGGCCTGGTGCCGCTACCTGTGCCCGCTGGGTGCCGGCCTGGCCGTGCTGGGCCGCCTGCGGCAGTGGGCCTGGCTGCCGCGCCGTGCCGAATGCGGCCAGCCCTGCCAGACCTGCCGCCACCGCTGCGAATACCAGGCCATCTCCGCGGCCGGTGCGATCGACTACGCCGAGTGCTTCCAATGCCTGGACTGCGTGGCCATCCACGACAGCGATGCCTTGTGCGCGCCGCGCATCCTCGCTTCGCGCAAGGGCCGCACCATCGCGATCCATCCCTTGCCGCTGACCGGAGGCGCACGATGACCCCAGCCGTTCCGGCGCGCCGCGCCTTCATCGGCGCCGCCCTGGGCCTGGCCGCCGGCGGCGCAGCGGCGGCGGGCCTGCAGTGGCACGAGCGCAGCCTGGTGGCATTGGGCACCACGCTGCAGCTGCGGGTGGCCGCGGGCTCGGCGGCGCAGGCCTGCGTGGCGCTCGACGCCGCCGTGGCTGCGGTGCGGCGGGTCGAGACGGCGATGAGCCTGTTCAGGCCCGACAGCGAACTGGTGCGACTCAACCGCGCGGGCAGGCTCGACTCACCCAGCGCGGACCTGCGCGCCGTGCTGCAGGCGGCACTGCGCGTGGCGCGGCGCAGCGGC
>NZ_JAKLLN010000075.1 GCF_023150065.1 Zoogloea sp. | reverse complement strand
CTGTGCGTCACGGTGGCCGACCTGGGCATCCTCAACATCGGCGCGGCTTTCTGGGGCCTGGTGGCCGGCTTCACGGTATCGTGGCTGATGGAAAAGCGCGATTTCCAGGCCCTGGCCAACGCCAGCTGACCCCACCAGAGGAGACAACACCATGTTCAAGCACCTGCTCGTACCCACCGACGGCTCCGAACTCTCCCGCCACACCGCGGCCAAGGCGATTGCCTTCGCCCGCGAGACCGGCGCGCGGATCACCTTCTTCACCGCACTGCCGGATTTCCCGGTGTCCTTCAGCGAAGGCTACGGCATCACCGACCCGGGCACCCGGGCGCGCCTGGTGGCCAGCGCCGAAGCCCAGGGCCGCGCCATCCTCGACCCGCTGGTGGCCGCCGCCGGCGCCGAGGGCGTGGCCGCCAGCGCCGTCACCACCGCCTGCGACATGGCCCACGAGGGCATCATCGCCGCGGCCGGGGCCCACGCCTGCGACCTGATCTTCATGGCCTCCCACGGCCGCCGCGGCATCGGCGCGCTGCTCCTGGGCAGCGAGACCCAGAAGGTGCTCACCCATTCCAGGATCCCGGTGCTGGTGCACCGCTAACCAGCCCCCGCCCTCCGCCTTGACCGCCCTCGCCATCCACCCGCCAGGCAGCGCCGGCGCCATCGTGCGCCAGCTGTTCCACCACGCCTGGCCGATCCTCATCGCCCAGCTGCTGTCGATGGCGATGATGATCGCCGACACCCTGATCGCCGGGCGCTACGGCACCCTCGACCTGGCCGGGGTGGCCATCGGCAGCAGCTTCTACATCTCGGTGGTGATGCTGCTGGGCGGCGTGCTGCAGGCGGTGGCACCGACCGTGGCCCACCATGTCGGCGCCGGCCGTAACGAAGAGATCGGCCCGGCCCTGCAGCAGGGCTTCTGGCTGGCCGGCATGCTGGCGCTGCCGGGGGTGGCGATCCTGCTGGCGCCCGCCCCGCTGCTGGCCCTGGCCCAGGTGCCGGCCGACGTGGCGGCGCTGGCGGGCGACTACCTCGCGGCCACCGC
>NZ_JAKLLN010000074.1 GCF_023150065.1 Zoogloea sp. | reverse complement strand
ACCCGCCGCCAGCGTGATGGTGCGGGCCTCGGCCGGCACCGGCTTTCGCGCGCCGTCGCTGGCCGACATGGTCCGCCCGGCCACGACCGGCAGTTCGGCCACCCTGCCCGACCCCGTGTGCATGGCCGAGAACGACAACGACCTGGGCTATTGCGCCGACATCTGGGAAACGCGCACCTACAGCAACCCCAAGCTCAAGCCCGAGCGCTCGCGTCAGTTCTCGCTGGGCATCGTGGCGCAGCCCACGCGCCAGGCCAGCATCAGCGTCGACTACTGGGCCATCTCCAAGCGCGACCTGATCAGCACGCTGGGCGACGACGTGATCCTGGGCAACCTGGCCAAGTACGAGTCGCTGGTGCACCGCTACAACGAGGACGAAGGGCTGCCGGGCTGCGACTACGACCCCGACGACTCGACGATCTGCTTCATCGAGCTGCGCAAGGAGAACCGAGGCCGCCACAAGGCCTCGGGCGTCGACCTCGCGGCCGAGCTCAAGGGTCTGAAGACCGACTGGGGCAGCTTCGGCGTCAGGCTGACCGGCACCCTGGCGTTGGTGTCCAAACAGCAGACGGGCAACGGCGACCCGTATGTGAGCAACCTGGGCAGGTTCGTCACCGACGGCGTGGTGCAGCGCTGGCGCCACCGCCTGAGCGTGGACTGGGAGCGCGGTCCGTGGACGCTCACCTTGTCCAACAGCTACATCGGCAGTTATGAAGACCAGAACTCGGCCATCGACACCAACAGCGGGACCGTGGTCGCGCCCAACCGGGTCAAGGCCTACTCGCTCTGGGACCTGTCAGGCAGCTGGAGCCCGAACAAGGCGCTGACGCTTCGCGCAGGCATCCAGAACCTGGCCGACACGAGCCCGCCGTACTCGAACCAGGCCTACTTCTTCATCTCGGGCTACGACCCGAGCTACACCGATCCGCGTGGGCGCACGTATTACCTGAGCGCGCAGTACCGGTTCTGACAGCGCGCCGGTCCTGTGGGGCAGGCAGCAGGTTCACTCCACTGCCGCGCCGATGAACTCGCGCAACCGCGCGAACGCCGCGTCAGGCTCGTCGCGCCAGGCGCCGTGGCCCGAGGCGGCGCAGGCGGCGAACTGCATCCACT
>NZ_JAKLLN010000073.1 GCF_023150065.1 Zoogloea sp. | reverse complement strand
CTTGGGCGATCACTGCCCACCTGTTGCGAAGACGGCTTTCCCCCGTCGTGCAAGCCACCCATCGCCTCATCAAGCTGGAAGAAAACGGCAGTCCCGCCCCCGAGGCGCTCCCGGTCGTGTGCGATGACGAGATCGGGGAACTGGTAACCGAGTTCAATTCGTTGATCATCGCCTCCAGAGGGCGCGAACAGTTGCTCCGCGAAAGGAAAGAGTCCCTGGCGAGGGCCGTCGGTCGCGCCGAAGAGAGCGCCGCGCAGCTTGAAGAATTGAATGCGCAGCTCAACAGGCGGGTCGAGCAGCGCACCGCCGAGCTCTATCTTGCGAAGGAGCAGGCGGAAAGTGCGAACCGCGCAAAAAGCGCCTTTCTGGCCAACATGAGCCACGAGATCCGCACCCCGCTCAACGCCATCACCGGCCTGGTCCATATGCTGCGCAAGGATCACGTGACGCCCCCGCAGGCGGTGCGACTGGCCAAGATCGATGCCTCCGGCAAGCACCTGCTATCGCTCATCAACGACATCCTCGACCTGTCCAAGATCGAGGCAGGCAAGCTGTCCCTCGAGATGACGGACTTCGCCCTCGATCAGGTGCTAGACCACACGGCCTCCATCATCGGCGAGTCGGCACACGCCAAGGGGCTCACGGTGTCGATCGATACAGACCACGTTCCCGTGTGGTTGCGCGGCGACCTGCTGCGCATCCGCCAGGCCTTTCTGAACTTTGCCGGGAACGCCGTCAAATTCACCCAGCAGGGGGGAATCACCCTGAAGGCCGACTTGCTCGAAGAAGACGCCGACCGCCTGAAAGTACGTTTCTCGGTCGAAGACACGGGCATCGGCATCGCCCCCGAACACATCGACAAGCTGTTCCACGAATTCGAGCAGGCCGACGGCAGCACCACGCGCAAGTACGGCGGCACGGGCCTTGGGCTCGCCATCAGCAAGCGTGTTGCAGAGCTGATGGGCGGCGAGGCAGGCTGCGAAAGCAGCCTCGGCCAGGGCAGCACCTTCTGGTTCACCGCCTGGCTGCAACGTGGCCACGGCGTGATGCCAGTGAACGAAAGGCCGCCTTCGTGTGCCGAGAGCGACTTGCGGCGCCGGCATGAAGGGGCGCATGTCCTGCTCGCCGAGGACAACCTGGTCAACGTCGAGGTC
>NZ_JAKLLN010000072.1 GCF_023150065.1 Zoogloea sp. | reverse complement strand
CACTATGGTTAGCGAGCTAAGGAGCGGTGGAAAGGTGGGATCACCGGGCGCTTACCGAACCCATCCCCTAGACTCTGCAAGAAAGTCCGCCTACGCCCGCTAATGCAGCCACGCTGACAGGGGTGGCGTCTTGGCTAGCTACCTCGCCCGCTATCGCGCTAAGATAGCGTCACAAGGGGGTATCACATTTACCGACCCGTACCCGGCATGCGCTTCGCACCCCCTTACGATTCAACGACTTACAGTACGATTGGTGGTGGCACTGGTGATTCCGCCCATCACCACCAACCGAACACTAAGCCGCTGAATCGAAAGGTTCAGCGGTTTTTTTACGTTCTGGGTTCATAGCTTTGCCGCATTTTAGGGCCCGCAACGGTGCCTTTTGAGCAAGGGAGAGAACATCAAGGACCGTTCGACTCGAATAACCGCGAGGCAACCCGCACCGAATACAGGGCCAGCGAACACCAGGCAGTGTAGCCCCCGACAAGCATGCGGAATGCTCTGGCGCCTGCCCAGCACCTCCAGCACGTGCAAGTTCAAACAGTGCGACAACAGCCCATACCCTTTTAAGAATCGGCCGAAGCTAATTTCAAAGTGCCTTTAATCTAAAAGACATCCGGCGCACGCAGGTTTGCCGCCGGCACCGGCCAGAAGAGCGCCATATGGAGTATCACCGAGATGCGCTCCCAGCCCGTAAGCGCCCGGTGATCCCACCTTTCCACCGCTCCTTAGCTCGCTAACCATAGTGTCCACTACGCTTAGAAGTGGACACTTCCATGAACATCACCCCGCCGCGTCGTACCCGCCGAACCCATTCCGAGGAATTCAAGCGCTCCCTGATCGAAGCCTGCGGCGAGCCCGGCGCCTCTGTCGCCGGTGTGGCCCTGGCCAACGGGATCAACGCCAACCAGCTGCGGCGCTGGATGCGCGAGCGGGGCATCGAGCCGCCCGAGTTGTCCTGCCTGCCCTTACGTGTGGCGGCCTCCGAGCCGATGGGCGGCTTTGTCCCAGTGCAGCTTTCCCCCAGCCTTGAGGCCCCTATCCGCCTGGAACTGCGCAAAGGCTCCGCAGTGGTCACGGTAGACTGGCCCGCGTCCTCGGCGGCCACCTGTGGTGTCTGGCTGCGCGAGTGGCTCGGGTGATCCGGGTCGAAGCCTTGTGGCTGTCGGTGGCGCCGCTCGACATGCGGGCGGGCATGGACACGCTCCTTGCCCAGGTGGTGCAGGTCTTCGG
>NZ_JAKLLN010000071.1 GCF_023150065.1 Zoogloea sp. | reverse complement strand
GTGATCCGGGTCGAAGCCTTGTGGCTGTCGGTGGCGCCGCTCGACATGCGCGCCGGCATGGACACGCTCCTTGCCCAGGTGGTGCAGGTCTTCGGCGAGGCGCGCCCGCATCATGCCTACCTCTTCGCCAACCGGCGTGGCACCCGGCTGAAGGTGCTGATCCACGACGGCCAGGGGATCTGGCTCGCCTGCCGGCGGCTCAACCAAGGGCGCTTTCGTTGGGCCGAGGGGAACGGCTTGCTGACGCTCTCCCAGGCCCAGTTCGACGCCTTGGTGCTCGGCCTGCCCTGGCAGCAGCTGGGCGGCGACGGTGCGATCCGGATGATTTGAAGGTCCACCATCGGGGGATGTCCCGATGGCAGTGACCGTGTTCGAACGGCATGATTTGCCCATGGTTCTCCCCGCCAACCTCCACGAACTCGACGCCGACGCCCTGCGCCGCCTGCTCATCGCGCAGGACCGGGAGCTCACCTGGCGCCAGAGCAAGATCGACCAGCTCACCCATGAGCTCTCGCTGCACAAACGCTGGCGCTTCGGGGTCAAGACGGAGCGCCTGCCGGTCGAGCAGGCGCAGCTGTTCGAGGAGACGGTCGAGGCCGACCTCGCGGCGATGACCGAGGAGCTTGAGCAACTCTCCGGCAAACCCGCATCCGCCAAGGGTCAGGCCAAGCGCAAACCCCTGCCGCCCGAACTGCCTCGCACCGAGATCCATCACGAGCCGGACAGCACCACCTGCGCCTGTGGCTGCCAGATGAAGCGCATCGGCGAGGACGTGGCGGAGAAGCTCGACTACACCCCCGGCACCTTCAGCGTCGAGCGCCACGTCCGCGGCAAGTGGGTCTGCCAGGCGTGCGAAACCCTGGTGCAGGCCCCGGTGCCGGCCCACGTGATCGACAAGGGCCTGCCCACCACCGGGCTGCTGGCCCAGGTGCTGGTGGCCAAGTACCAGGATCATTTGCCGCTGTACCGCCAGGAAGGGATCTTCGGCCGGGCGGGGCTCGCGATTCCCCAATCCACGCTCGCGCAGTGGGTCGGCCAGATGGGCGTCCAGCTTCAACCCCTGGTCGATGCCCTGAAGGCAGAACTCCTCGCCTTCCCGGTGCTGCATGCCGACGAGACGCCGGTAGCGATGCTCGACCCCGGGGCCGGCAAGACCCACCGGGCCTATCTGTGGTCCTACAGCATCGGCGCCCACGATCCGGTCCGAGCGGTGATCTACGACTTTGCCGAGAGCCGCGCCGGCAAGCACGCGCAGGACTTCCTGGGCGACTGGCGTGGCACCCTCGTCTGCGACGACTACTCGGGCTACAAGGCCTTGATCGCCAAAGGCGTGACCGAAGCCGGCTGCATGGC
>NZ_JAKLLN010000070.1 GCF_023150065.1 Zoogloea sp. | reverse complement strand
GACGAGCGCCAGCCGGGCGTCATCAGCGGCACCGTCCGCGAAGACCTGGACAACGACGACCTGGGTGACACCCCGATCGCCGGCGCCACCGTCGTGCTGAAGGACGCCCAGGGCAACCCGGTCGCCACCACCACCACCGACGGGAGCGGCAACTACGTCTTCAACAACGTCCCGGCCGGCAGCTACACCGTCGAAGAGACCAACAAGCCGGGCTACACCGACGTCAGCGACGTGGATGGCGGCAACCCCAACGTGATCAGCGTGACCCTCACCCAGGGCCAGTCGAGCACCGGCAACGACTTCGTTGACGAGCGCCCGGCCACCCTCGGCGACCGCGTGTGGGAAGACACCAACGCCAACGGCGTGCAGGACGCCGGTGAAGCCGGCATCGCCGGCGTCACCGTCGAGCTCAAGGACGAGAACGGCACCCCGGTGGCCACCACCACCACCGACGCCAACGGCAACTACAGCTTCACCGTCACCCCGGGCACCTACTCGGTCGCCATCGTGGCGCCGGCCGGCTACCTCGTCACCACCCCGAACCAGGGCAACGACGCCACCGACAGCGACATCAACGCCGCAGGCCAGACCGGCCCGATCGTCCTCTCCTCCGGCGAGAACGACCCGACCGTCGACGCCGGCCTCTACCGCGCCGCCCAGCTGGGCGACCGCGTGTGGCTCGACACCAACGGCAACGGCCAGCAAGACGCGGGCGAAGCCGGCGTGGCCGGCGTCAAGGTCACCCTGCTCGACGCCAGCGGCAACGCCGTGGGCAGCCCGCTCACGACCGACGCGAGCGGCAACTACCTCTTCACCGGCCTGCGCCCCGGCACCTACAGCGTCCAGTTCGACAAGACCACCCTGCCGGCGGGCTACAGCTTCACCACCGCCAACACGGGCAGCGACGCGAGCGACTCCGACGCCAGCGTGACCGACGGCACTACCGCGCAGACCGTGCTCGACTCCGGCGAGTCCGACCGCAGCTGGGACGCCGGCATCATCGCCAGCCCCGGCGCCATCACCGGCACCGTGCTCGAAGACACCAACAACGACAACGTCGGCGACACCCCGCTGGCCGGCGTCACCGTGGTGCTCAAGGACCCGGTCAGCGGCACCGTCATCTCCACCACCACCACCGACGCCAGCGGCAACTACAGCTTCAACGGCGTGCCCCCGGGCAACTACGTGGTGCAAGAGACCAACAAGCCGGGCTACACCGACGTCTCCGACAAGGACGGCGGCGACCTGAACAGCATCGCCGTCACCGTCACCCCGGGCGCCACCAACAGCGGCAACGACTTTGTTGACGAACGTCTGCCGGGCGCCATCAGCGGCACCGTGCGCGAAGACAACGACAAC
>NZ_JAKLLN010000006.1 GCF_023150065.1 Zoogloea sp. | reverse complement strand
CAGTGTGGCGGATCATCCTCTCAGACCCGCTACGGATCGTCGCCTTGGTAGGCCTTTACCCTACCAACTAGCTAATCCGACATCGGCCGCTCCAATCGCGCGAGGCCTTACGGTCCCCCGCTTTCTCCCTCAGGACGTATGCGGTATTAGCGTAACTTTCGCTACGTTATCCCCCACGACTGGGTACGTTCCGATGCATTACTCACCCGTTCGCCACTCGTCAGCGGTGCAAGCACCCTGTTACCGTTCGACTTGCATGTGTAAAGCATGCCGCCAGCGTTCAATCTGAGCCAGGATCAAACTCTTAAGTTCAATCCAAAAACTCCAGAAACTTGACGTTTCTGCAGATACTTCAATTTCTTCGTGGCTTCTGGTATAAACCAGTTACCCCTCAGAACCGAGCACCCACACCTATCGGTTGTTCATCTTTTTAAAGAACCGCTGCATCAGCAGCGAAGAGGTGCGCATTATACAGAGCTTTTAAACCCTGTCAAGCATTTTGTTTCGATCATTTCGTCACTACCGAAATCCAACACCGAAACAAAACCGCTTAACGCCGCAATCAGAGCTCTACATCAACCACCTGCCCCAACCACCCTCTTCACCGCTCCGGAGCACTTCATCGTGCGCCGCAGCGAAGAGAGGCCGAATTATAGACAATAATTCGGCAGAGTCAACACTTTCCTCGAAAAAAATTAAAACCCGCCAATTCCACTCAATAACTCGGCGCGCCCGCGTAGTTTTCGAAGCGCGTGAACTCTCCGAGAAAAGTCATCCGCACCGTTCCCGTGGAACCGTTCCGGTGCTTGGAAATGATCAACTCTGCCATCCCCTTGTCCGGCGAGTCCGGGTTGTAGATCTCATCCCGGTAAATGAACATGATGATGTCAGCATCCTGCTCAATAGCGCCAGACTCACGCAGGTCGGATGCGACCGGGCGCTTGTTCGGACGCTGCTCAAGACTGCGGTTGAGCTGGGATAGGGCGATGATCGGAACGTGCAGTTCCTTGGCCAGGGATTTCACGGAGCGGGAGATCTCTGACAGCTCAGCTGAGCGGTTGTCACTCTCCTTCAGGGAAGTCATCAGCTGAAGGTAATCAATGACGATCAGGCCGAGACGGCCACACTGCCGATGCAAACGCCGGCAGCGCGCCCGCAGGTCGGTCGGATTCAGACCCGGCGTCTCATCAATGAAGATCGGCGCCTCGTGCAGCTTGCCCAGAGCGTAGGTCAGCCGCTGCCACTCCTCGTCGGTCAGCTTGCCCGTCCGGATCTTGTGCTGGTCGATCCGCCCCACGGAGGAAAGAAAGCGGGTTGCCAGCTGCGTGCCCGGCATTTCCATTGAAAACACGGCGACAGGCAACCCGGCCTCGACGGCCACCGTCTCGGCGATATTGAGCGCCAGGGATGTCTTGCCCATACCCGGGCGCGCCGCCAGCACGATCATGTCGGACGGCTGCAGCCCCGAAGTCTTCTCGTCGAGATCGGCCAGGCCCGTGGGAACCCCTGTAATCCCCGCTGGCGAATCGCGGTCATAGAGTTCCTGAATACGATCGACAACCTGACCAAGAATCGGCTGGATGGGCACAAAGCCGCTCACGGTTCGCGCCCCGGCCTCCGCAATCTCGAACACCTTGGCCTCCGCCTCGTCCAGCAGGGTCTTGGCGTCCTTGCCCGAAGGCGTCAGCGCACTGGCCGCGATCTGGTCGCCCACCGACACCAGCTTGCGGAGGATCGCCCGCTCACGAATGATCTCCCCATAGCGACGGACGTTGGCAGCGGACGGCGTACTGTTGGCAATCTCCCCCAGATAGGCAAGACCACCGACGTGTTCAGCCTCGCCGTTCTTTTCCAGGGCCTCATAGACAGTCACGACGTCGGCCGGCTTGCCCAGCTCGATCAGCCGGGCGATCTGGCGGAAGATGCGTCGATGATCATCCCGGTAGAAGTCGGCTTCATTGACAATATCGCCGACACGCTCCCAAACGGTGTTGTCGATGAGCAACCCGCCCAGCAAGGACTGCTCCGCCTCAATGGAATGGGGGGGCAGGCGCAAGGCCGACATGACAGGATCTTCAGGCAGATTTTGAGAATTGCGCATGGGACATCAACCATCGAAAAACACCGACCTCGACCGGCCGGAAAACAAAAAAGGCTGCACGAGGCAGCCTTTTTTGACGAAAGAAGAGAAAACCTCTTCGATCAGCTCTCGCCGACCACTGCAACGTTGATGGTAGCAGTGACGTCGGTGTGAAGGGAGACCACCAGCTGGGTCTCGCCCACAACCTTGAGCGGGCCTTCCGGCATGCGGACGGCAGACTTCTCGACGGCGAAGCCCTTGGCCTTCAGCGCGTCGGCGACGTCGGCGTTGGTCACGGAGCCGAACAGGCGGCCATCCACGCCAGCCTTGCGGCTGATGGTGACGGCAGTGCCTTCGAGCTTTTCGCCTTCGGCCTGCGCGGCAGCCAGCTGCTCGGCAGCCAGACGCTCGAGCTCGGCACGGCGGGCTTCGAATTCAGCCAGGTTGGCGGCGTTGGCACGCTTGGCCTTGCCCTGGGGGATCAGGAAGTTACGGGCGTAGCCGTCCTTGACCTTGACCACATCACCCAGACCACCCAGGTTGACAACCTTGTCCATAAGAATGATTTGCATGCTGTCTCTCCGGGATTACTGGTGCAGATCGGTGTACGGCAGGAGCGCGAGGAAGCGGGCACGCTTGATCGCGGTGGACAGCTGACGCTGATAGCCGGACTTGGTACCGGTGATGCGCGCCGGCATGATCTTGGCGTTTTCGGTGATGAAATCCTTGAGGATGTCCACATCCTTGTAATCGATCTCTTCGATCTTCTCTGCGCTGAAACGGCAGAACTTGCGACGCTTGAAGAGGCTGCGACCGCCACGGTCGTCCTTACGCTTCATTGCTGGCTTGAATGCCATGATTCGTTCCTTCCAAAAATTCGATCGTATCGATGTGCAATACAGGTGTCCTGCTGCGCAGGCTTTTCGCTGCAAGGAAGCCGGTGATCCGGGCGCTACAACCGAGATGGGCGGCGGCGAGAAGGCTCGCCTTTTCACCCACGGCCACAACACTCAATTCAAGCCCCACTTCCCGCGGGACTCCGGCTTCCACCTGCTTCGAGCGGTGCTCGATACGCCCTGCCAGCACCGGCACACCGCCGGGGGAGTAACGCAGAGCCCCGACTTCGGTCAGGACACCATCAATCTGAAAACTATTGCTGCCCGAGTCCTGCAAATCAGGCGGCGGGCTGCTCTGCCGGCTTGGCCTCGTCGGATGCGGAGGTCAGGGAGCGAGCCTTTTCTTCCTTCATCATCGGCGACGGGGTGGTCACGGCCTTCTTCATGCGGATGGACAGGTGACGCAGCACGGCATCGTTGAACTTGAAGCCATGCTCCAGCTCGGCGATGGTGGGCTGATCGCACTCGATGTTCATCAGCACGTAGTGGGCCTTGTGGATCTTGTCGATCGGGTAGGCCAGCTGACGACGGCCCCAGTCTTCCAGGCGATGAACCTGGCCGCCCTGGGCGGTCACGAGGGAACGGTAACGCTCGATCATGGCGGGAACTTGCTCGCTCTGATCGGGGTGAACGATGAATACGACTTCGTAATGCCGCATGAGATCTCCTTCTGGATCAAAACCCTCCGTCATGCGAACGGTAGGGCAAGGTAAAAATCCGGACTCCCGCTTCAGGCTATGAAACGGGCAAGCCGGCGATACTGGCACAAAATAGCAAGAAAAACAAGACTCAGCGCTGAGTGGCGCATGCCCCCCGGGCAAGACTCACCCTGGAGCCACAGGTCCGGCCGATCTGCCCACAGATCCAGGCTGAGGTTTCCACCAGCGCATCCAGGCGGATGCCAGTCTCGATGCCAAGACCGTCGAGCATGTACACGACGTCTTCCGTGGCCACATTGCCGGAAGCCCCCGCCGCATAAGGGCAGCCGCCCAGACCGGCGATGGAAGCATCAAACGTGGCGACGCCGGCTTCGAGCGAGGCATAGATATTGACGAGGGCCTGACCATAGGTGTCGTGGTAATGCCCGGCGAGGCGGTCTACCGGCACCTTGCGGGCAACGGCATCCAGCATGCGGCGAGTCTTGCCCGGGGTTCCGACACCGATGGTGTCCCCCAGGCTGACCTCGTAGCAGCCCATGCCGAAGAGCGTCGCTGCCACATCGGCCACGGCATCGGGGGCGATATCACCTTCGTAGGGGCAGCCCAGCACGCAGGACACATAGCCCCGGACACGGATGCCGGCGGCCCGGGCCGCGTCCATCACGGGCTCGAAGCGCGCCAGGGACTCGGCAATCGAGCAGTTGATGTTCTTCTGGCTGAAGGACTCGGAAGCGGCGGCAAACACGGCAACTTCACGCGCCCCCGCCGCGAGGGCCGCCTCGAAGCCCTTGAGGTTGGGCGTCAGCACCGGGTAGTCCACGCCGGGCAGGCGCACGATGCGGGCCATGACCTCGGCGTTGTCGCCCATCTGGGGCACCCACTTGGGCGACACGAAGGACGTGGCCTCGATGGCGGGCAGGCCGGCCGCTCCCAGGCGGGCGATGAGTTCGACCTTGGTGTCGGTGCTGACGATCTGCTTCTCGTTCTGCAGGCCGTCCCGGGGGCCGACTTCGACGATGCGGACGCGGGGGGGCAGGTTCATGGCTTTCCTTGTGGGCTCAGGCGGTGGCGGCGTCTTGCAGGCCGAGGGTCTGCTTCATTTTCTCGCGGATCTGGAATTTCTGGATCTTGCCCGTCACCGTCATGGGGAAGCTGTCGACAAAGCTGATGTAGCGGGGAATCTTGTAGTGGGCGATCTGCCCCTGGCAGAAGGTCCGCACGTCGTCCTCCGACAGCCGCTGCCCTTCCCGCACGATGATCCAGGCGCACAGCTCCTCCCCGTACTTCTTGTCGGGCACCCCCACCACCTGCACGTCCAGGATGCCGGGGTGGCGATACAGGAACTCCTCGATCTCCCGCGGGTAGATGTTCTCGCCACCACGGATCACCATATCCTTGATGCGTCCGACGATGTTGCAGAAGCCCTCCTCGTCGATCACGGCGATGTCGCCCGTTCGCATCCAGCCGGCCCGGTCGATGGCCTCCGCGGTCTTGGCCTCGTCGCCCCAGTAGCCCAGCATCACCGAGTAGCCGCGGGTGCACAGCTCGCCCGGCGTGCCGCGGGGCACGATGCGGCCGTCGTTGTCGATGATTTTGACCTCGCAGTGGGGCTGGACCCGGCCCACCGTGGACACCCGCCGTGCGATGGGGTCATCGGTGCCGCTCTGGAAGCTCACCGGCGAGGTCTCGGTCATGCCGTAGGCGATGGTCACGTCCCGCATGTTCATGCGTTCGATGACCCGCTTCATCACCTCGGTGGGGCAAGGGCTGCCGGCCATGATGCCGGTGCGCAGGCTGGACAGGTCGAAGCCGGCAAAGTCCGGGTGATCGAGCTGGGCGATGAACATGGTCGGCACGCCGTAGCTGGCGGTGCACTTTTCCTCCGCCACGGCCTGCAGCACCGCCAGGGGCTCGAAGGCCTCGGCCGGATAGACCATGGTGGCGCCGTGGGTCAGGCAGCCCAGGTTTCCCATCACCATGCCAAAGCAGTGGTAGAGCGGCACGGGGATGCACAACCGGTCGCCAGGCACCAGGCGGATGGCCTCGCCCACGAAGAAGCCGTTGTTGAGGATGTTGTGGTGGGACAGGGTGGCGCCCTTGGGGTTACCCGTGGTGCCCGACGTGAACTGGATGTTGATGGGGTCGTCGAACTGCAGACGCTCACCCAGCAGTTCCAGCTCGCCCAGCTCATCACGGGACGGCGGCGCCAGCAGGGTGTCGAAGTTGAGCATGCCCGGCGTGCGCTCGGCGCCCATGCGGATGACGATCTCCAGCGTCGGCAACGTGTGGGCCCGCAGCAGGGCCGGCTCACAGTGGCTCAGCTCCGGAGCAAGGTCGGCCAGCATGCCCAGATAGTCGCTGCTCTTGAAGGCCGGTGACAAGATCAGCGCCCGGCAGCCCACCTTGTTGAGGGCGTACTCGAGCTCGCTGCGCCGGTAGGCCGGGTTGATGTTCACCAGCACCAGCCCGGCCTTGGCCGTGGCGAACTGGGTCAGCGTCCATTCCAGATTGTTCTGGGACCAGATCCCGATGCGCTCCCCGGGCCTGAGGCCCAGGCGGATCAGGCTGCAGGCCAGGGCATCGACCTTCTGGCGCAGGGCCGCGTAGGTCAGCCGCACGCCCTGGTGGCGGACCACCAGGGCTTCCCGCGCGCCATGCAGCGCACAGGCCGCATCAAAGTAGCGGCCGATGGTCTGGCCGATCAAGGGTTTGTCCGACGCACCGTGGACGTAACTCGCTTCACTCATGCTGTCTCCTCACACTCGTGTTGTGCCGTTCCGGCTCCGTCTGCGCGGATTGCCGGAGTTTCATACCCATGGGGCCGAATGAACTCGACCCCACGGGGCCAGAACTCAGGCCGGGCTGGCTTCGAACTCCACCAGCTCGGCACCGTCGCCCACCTGGTCACCCACGCCATACCTGAAGCCCTTCACCGTGCCGGCGGCCGGGGCGGTGATGGTGTGCTCCATCTTCATGGCTTCCAGGATCAGCAGCGGGGCGCCCTTTTCCACCACCGCGCCCTCGCTGGCGATCAGGGCGATGACCTTGCCCGGCATGGGGGCCAGCAGGCCGCCCTCGGCACCACCGCCCTCGCCGCTGTGATGCAGCGGATCGACGGCCGCGAACTGCCAGGCCCGGCCATGACCGAAGACATGACGCCGCTCGCCCGCCACCACCACGGTGGCGCTGGTACGCAGGCCGTCGAACTCGGCCCGCAGCAGGCCACGGGGGTTGAGGCTGCCGCTGACGGTGCTGGCGCTGCCATCCACGGTGATGCGGAAGGCCTTGCCGAGATGCTCGACCTGCAGGGTCTTCTGCTCATCGCCAAGGCGGAACATCAGGCTGCGCACCGCGCCGGCATTGACCCGCCAGCCGTCCCGCAGATGCCAGGGCGATGCCGGCTCCGGGTGGCGGGCGGCGCTCAGGGCGGCGCGCTCCTGCTCCCGCAGCAGCTCCGCCAGGGCCACGGCCAGCCAGGCCTCGCGGGTCGCACCACTCTCCTCGGGGAAGAGGTAGTCCTTCTCGCGCTCGATCAGGCCGGTGTCCAGGTCGGCATTGGCAAAGGCCGGGCAGGCGGTGAGGCGGGACAGGAACTCGACGTTGTTGGCCACGCCCACGACCCGGTATTCGGCCAGGGCCTGGAGCATGCGCGCCAGGGCTCGGTCGCGATTCACGTCCCAGACAATGAGCTTGGCGATCATCGGGTCGTAGAAGGGCGAGATCTCGTCCCCCTCCTCCACGCCTGTATCGACACGTACATGCACACCCTCCTCCGGCGGCGCCAGGTGCACCAGGCGGCCGGTGGAAGGCAGGAAGCCCTTGGACGGATCTTCGGCGTAGATGCGCGCTTCCAGCGCGTGGCCGTTGATGGCCAGTTGCTCCTGGGCCAGCGGCAGGGGCTCGCCCGACGCCACGCGGAGCTGCCACTCCACCAGATCGAGGCCGGTGATCATCTCGGTCACCGGGTGCTCCACCTGCAGGCGGGTGTTCATCTCCATGAAGTAGAAGGTTCCGTCCTGGTTGGCGATGAACTCCACCGTGCCGGCACCCACGTAGCCCACCGCCCGGGCCGCATCCACCGCGGCCTTGCCCATGGCGGCGCGGCGCTCGAGGGGCATGCCCGGCGCCGGGGCTTCTTCCAGCACCTTCTGGTGACGGCGCTGAACCGAGCAGTCGCGCTCGAAGAGGTACACATAATTGCCGTGGGTGTCGCCGAACACCTGGATCTCGATATGGCGCGGCCGGGTCAGGTATTTTTCGACCAGCACATGATCGTCACCAAAGCTCGATGCGGCCTCGCGTTTGCACGACGCGAGCGCCTCGATGAAGTCGGCGCTCTTTTCCACCAGGCGCATGCCCTTGCCGCCGCCCCCCGCTGCGGCCTTGATCAGCACCGGGTAGCCGATGGCGTCGGCCTGGACGTTGAGGAAGCCGGGCTCCTGATTGTCCCCATGGTAGCCGGGAGTCAGGGGCACGCGGGCCTTCTCCATCAGCTTCTTGGCCTCGGACTTGGAGCCCATGGCGTGGATGGCCGACACCGGCGGGCCGATGAAGACGATGCCGGCTTCGTCGCAGGCGTGGCAGAAATCCTCGTTTTCGGACAGGAAGCCGTATCCCGGATGGATAGCCTGGGCGCCTGTCTGCTTGGCTGCGGCGATGATCCGGTCGATCACCAGATAGCTCTCCCGGGCTGCCGCCGGGCCGATCAGCACGGCCTCGTCGGCCAGACGCACGTGCCGCGCACCGGCATCGGCCTCGGAATACACGGCGACGGTCTTGATGCCCATGCGGCGGGCGGTCTTGATGACCCGGCAGGCGATCTCGCCGCGATTGGCGATGAGGATCTTGTTGAACATGCTTGTCTCCCGCTTTCTTGTAGGGGCGACTTCAGTCGCCCGCGGACGTCGATTCAGGTTGGGCGACTCACGTCGCCCCTACAGGGTCAGGCCGGCACCCAGGCCGCCGGGCGCTTGTCGAGGAAGGCGGCGAGGCCTTCCTTCGCTTCCGGCGTGGCGCGCAGCTCGGCGATGCGGCGGGCGGTGTCCTCAACGACCTCGTCGCTCACCGGACGATCGGCCACCGCACGGATCAGCTCCTTGGCCGCCGCCTGGGACCTGGGCCCGCCCTGCAGCAGGGCGGTGACCACGCTCCGGACCGTGGCATCCAGCTGCTCGGCCGGCACCGCCTCATGGGCCAGGCCCAGTTCGGCGGCCCGCGCGGCGGAGATCCGCTCGGCGGTCTGGAAGTAGCGGTGGGCCTGACGGGCCCCGATGGCCCGGATCACGTAGGGGCTGATGGCCGAGGGGATGATCCCGAACTTGACTTCGGAGGTGGCGAACACCGCCCCCTCGCCGGCAATGCAAATGTCGCAGGCCGAAGCCAGGCCCATGCCCCCGCCCAGCGCCGCACCATGCACGCGGGCGATGGTCGGCTTGCCCATCCCGGCCAGGGTGCGCAGCATGCCGGCGAGTTTGCGGGCGTCGGCGAGGTTGTCGTCCACCGAGGCGTCGGCAGCGCGGCGCATCCAGTTGAGATCGGCCCCCGCCGAGAAGCTCTTGCCCCGCCCGGCCAGCACCACCACCCGCACGCTGTCATCGGCATCCAGCGCCTGACAGGCCCGGGTGAGTTCGGCGATCAGCAGTTCGTTGAAGGCGTTGTGCACGTCCGGACGGTTCATCCAGAGGGTCGCCACGCCGCCTTCATTCAGGATTTCGAGGGTTTCGTACATGGCGCCCCCTTACATCCGGAACAGGCCGAACTTCGTCGGCTGGATCGGCGCGTTGAGACTGGCCGACAGGGACAGGCCCAACACACGGCGGGTCTGGGCCGGGTCCACCACACCGTCGTCCCACAGGCGGGCGGTGGCGTAGTAGGGGTGGCCCTGGTCTTCGTACTGCTGGCGGATGGGCGACTTGAAGGCCTCCTCCTCATCCTTGCTCCAGCTGCCGCCCTTGGCCTCGATGCCCTCCCGGCGCACGGTGGACAGCACGCTGGCCGCCTGCTCGCCGCCCATCACCGAGATGCGGCTGTTGGGCCACATCCACAGGAAGCGCGGGCTGTAGGCGCGGCCGCACATGCCGTAGTTGCCGGCGCCGAAGCTGCCGCCGATCAGCACCGTGAGCTTGGGCACCTGGGCGGTGGCCACGGCGGTCACCATCTTGGCGCCGTCCTTGGCGATGCCACCGTTCTCGTACTTGCGGCCGACCATGAAGCCGGTGATGTTCTGCAGGAACACCAGGGGCACGCCGCGCTGGGCGCACAGCTCGATGAAGTGGGCGCCCTTCTGGGCCGACTCGCCAAACAGGATGCCGTTGTTGGCGACGATGCCGATGGGCATGCCGTAGAGGTGGGCAAAGCCGGTGACCAGCGTGGTGCCGTAGCGCGCCTTGAACTCGTCGAAGCGCGAGCCATCGACGATGCGGGCGATCACCTCGCGCACGTCGTAGGGCTTGCGGGTGTCGGTGGGGATGACGCCGTAGATCTCGGCCGGTTCATACAGCGGCGCCTCGGCGTCCAGCAGGTTCAGCCCCACCGGCTTGGTCCGGTTGAGGGTGCCGACGATGCGCCGGGCGATGTGCAGGGCGTGGGTGTCGTTCTCGGCCAGGTGGTCGGCCACGCCGGAGATGCGGGTGTGCACATCGCCGCCGCCCAGGTCTTCGGCGGTCACCACCTCGCCGGTGGCGGCCTTCACCAGCGGCGGCCCGCCCAGGAAGATGGTGCCCTGGTTCTTGACGATGATGGTCTCGTCGCTCATGGCCGGCACGTAGGCGCCGCCCGCGGTGCATGAGCCCATCACCACGGCGATCTGGGGAATGCCCAGGGCCGACATGTTGGCCTGGTTGAAGAAGATGCGGCCGAAGTGGTCGCGGTCGGGGAAGACCTCGTCCTGCTTGGGCAGGAAGGCGCCGCCTGAATCCACCAGGTAGATGCAGGGCAGGCGGTTTTCCTGGGCGATCTCCTGGGCACGCAGATGCTTCTTCACCGTCATCGGGTAGTAGGTGCCGCCCTTCACGGTGGCGTCGTTGGCGACGATCATGCACTCGGTGCCATTGACCCGGCCGATGCCGGTGATCACGCCGGCCGACGGCGCGTCGTTGCCATACATGCCGTAGGCCGCCAGCTGGCCCAGTTCGAGAAAGCCGGTGCCGGGGTCGAGCAGGTGGTCCACCCGGTCGCGGGGCAGCAGCTTGCCGCGGGCCACATGCTTGGCCCGGGCCGCCTCACCACCGCCGAGGGACACCTTGGCTGCCTTCTCGCGCAGGTCGGCGACGATCCGCCCCATTTCGGCCGCGTTGGCCTGAAACTCGGCCGAACGCGGGTTGATGCTGGATTTGATGACGCTCATGTCGGCTTCCTTGCTCAGGCCGTCTCGGAGAACAGCTCGCGACCGATCAGCATGCGGCGGATCTCGCTGGTACCGGCGCCGATCTCGTAGAGCTTGGCGTCGCGCCACAGGCGGCCGACCGGGTATTCGTTCGTATAGCCCACACCGCCCAGGGTCTGGATCGCCTCGCCGGCCATCCAGGTGGCCTTTTCGGCGGAGTACAGGATGGCGCCGGCGGCGTCCTTGCGCAGGGTCCGGGCATGGTCGGTGCGGTCACAGGCCTGGCCGACGGCGTACACATAGGCGCGGGTGGCCATCCAGGTGGAGTACATGTCGGCCAGCTTGCCCTGCATCAGCTGAAACTCGCCGATGCTCTGGCCAAACTGCTTGCGGTCGTGAAGGTAGGGCACGACCTCATCCATGCACGCCGCCATGATGCCCAGCGGGCCGCCACACAGCACGGCGCGCTCGTAGTCAAGGCCGCTCATCAGCACCTTGACACCGTTGCCCACGCCGCCCAGCACGTTCTCCTCGGGCACCTCCACGTCATCGAAGAACAGCGGGAAGGTGTTGGAGCCGCGCATGCCCAGCTTGTCCAGGTGGGTGCCGTGGGTGAAGCCCTTCATGCCCTTCTCGATGATGAAGGCGGTCATGCCCTTCGGGCCGGCCTCGATGTCGGTCTTGGCGTACACCACCAGGGTGTCGGCGTCGCCGCCGTTGGTGATCCACATTTTGGAACCGTTGAGCACGTAGCGGTCGCCCTTCTTGTCGGCGCGCAGCTTCATGCTCACCACGTCGGAGCCGGCGTTGGGCTCGCTCATGGCCAGGGCACCCACGTGGTCGCCAGAGATCAGCTTGGGCAGGTATTTCTGCTTCTGGGCCTCGGTGCCGTTGCGGCGGATCTGGTTGACGCACAGATTGGAGTGGGCGCCATAGGACAGGCCCACCGACGCCGAGGCGCGGGAGACTTCCTCCAGCGCGATGATGTGCGCGAGGTAGCCCATGTTGGTGCCACCGTACTCCTCGGGAGCGGTCATGCCATGCAGGCCCAGGTCGCCGAGCTTCTTCCACAGGTCGGCGGGGAACTCGTTCACCCGGTCGATCTCGGCGGCGCGGGGCGCGATCTCCTTGGCCGCGAAGGCCTGGATGGTGTCGCGCAGGGCTTCGATGGTTTCGCCGAGGTGGAAATCGAGGCTGGGTACATTCATGGTTTGTCTCCTCCGGAAGATAGGTAGGGCGGGACCGGACCTGGCAGTCCCTTTCAACACGCGGCAGAGTACGTGCCCGGCCACCGTGCCGGGCGCCATCGTGGTTGCAGATCGTGCCACGAATACCCGCCACAAGCGCTAAGATTTCGGGGCCATGACCAAGCCTGCCCCCGACACCCGCCTGTCCAGCCAATCCCGCGCTGCAACACCGATCGCCTTCATCGCGGCAATCCTCGCCGGATACCGCCGCTACGGTGCAGACCCGGCCAACGCCCTGGCCCGTGCCGGCATCAGCCCGGCCCTCCTCGAACGCCCCGAAGCACGGGTCACGGCAAGCCAGATGGAGATCATGTCGGGAACAGCGATGCAGGAGCTCGACGACGAGGCCCTGGGCTGGTTCTCCCGGCGCCTGCCCTGGGGCAGCTACGGCATGCTGTGCCGGGCCTCCATCACCTCGCCCGACCTGGGGGTGGCCCTCAAGCGCTGGTGCCGCCACCACCGCCTGCTCACCGACGACATCGACCTGCGCCTGGCGGTGAGCGGCAGCGAGGCCCGCTTCACCCTCATCCCCCACCGTGATCTGGGCGAGCTGCGCGAGTTCTGTCTGGTCACCCTGCTGCGCTACGTGCTGGGCTACGCCTGCTGGGCCATCGACTCACGCATCCCCCTGCAGGAAACGCGCTTCCCCTTCCCCCCGCCGCCCCACGCCGGAACCTACCCCCTGCTCTTCCCCGGCCCGGTGCTGTTCGACACCGACGCGGCCGGCTTCAGCTTCGACGCCCGCTACCTGGCCCTGCCCATCCGCCGGGACGAAGCCGCCCTGCGCGCCATGCTGCAGCGCGCCCTGCCCCTCACCGTGCTCCAGTACCGGCGCGACCGCCTGCTGGTGGAGGGGGTGCGGCAATTCCTGCGCAGCCCCGACAAGGGGGGCGCCACCGCCGAACAGGTCGCCGAACACCTCCATGTCTCCGTGCGCACCCTGCACCGGCAGCTCAAGGACGAAGGCTCGTCCCTGCAGCAGATCAAGGACGACACCCGCCGCGATCACGCCATGACCCTCCTCGACCGCAGCCGCAAGTCGGTCAAGCAGATCTCGGCCCTGGTGGGTTTCGCCAACGAAAAAAGCTTCACCCGCGCCTTCCGCGCCTGGACGGGGCTGCCTCCCCAGGCCTGGCGGGAGCGCAACCCGGCCACGCCAGACGCCCCCGCCCCCCCGGGCTCAGCCACCTGATTCACGCCACGCCCTCCGCCCACCGCCATCCCGCGGCAGCCAGCGAAGCAGGGTGGCGTAGAAAGGCTCGGCACCCACCGGTTTGCCGATGTGGTCATCCATGCCGGCCTCGATGCAGGCCAGCCGGTCCTGCTCGAAGGCGTTGGCGGTCAGGGCCACGATGGGGGTGTGCTGCCGGCCGGGCAGGGCGCGGATCGCCCGGGCGGCCTCGAAACCGTTCAGCTTCGGCATCTGCAGGTCCATCAGGATCAGATCGTAGTCGGTCAGCCTGGCGAGCTCGACGGCCCAGGCGCCGTCCTCGGCCAGGTCCACGTCCAGGCCGGCCACCTTCAGCAGTTCCCGGGACAGCTCCCGGTTGATCGGCTCGTCCTCCACCAGCAGCACGCGGGCCCCGCCGCAGCTCTGGCGCAAGCGACTCTCGGCAGCATCGGGATCCGTGGCGGCGGCGCAAACGGGCTCGGGGTCTGCGGCCGCCAGGGGCACGGCAAACCAGAAGACGCTGCCTGCACCCGGCACGCTGTCTACGCCGATGCGCCCCCCCATCAGCTGCGTCAGCCGCTTGCTGATGGTCAGCCCGAGGCCAGTACCGCCGTATTTGCGCGTGGTCGAGTTGTCGGACTGCTCGAACGCCAGGAACAGGCGCTTCTGGTCTTCGGCGGCGATGCCGATCCCCGTGTCGCACACCTCGAAACGCACCAGGAGGCGGCCGCCCTCGCCCTCCGGGGTCAGCACACGCACCGTCACCCCACCCCGATGGGTGAATTTGACGGCATTGCTGACCAGGTTGAGCAGGATCTGCCCCAGACGCACCGGATCACCGTTCAGGCGCCGCGCGGACAGGGCGGGCGCGATGTCCACGTCCACGCTCAGGCCCTTGGCTTCAGCCGTCGGCGCAATCAGGGCGGTGATGCCGTCGAGGATTTCCGCCAGGGTGAAGTCCACGCTCTCGAGAACCAGGCGCTCGGCCTCGATCTTCGAAATGTCCAGGATGTCGTTGATCACGGTGAGCAGGTGGCGCGAGGCCTGGCTGGCCATCTCCAGCTGATTGATCTGCTTCGGGTCGGTGGCCCGGCGCAGCGCCAGATCGGTCATGCCCATGATGCCGTTCATGGGTGTCCGGAGTTCGTGGCTCATGTTGGCCAGGAAGGCGCTCTTGGCCCGGCTGGCGCTCTCGGCCGCCTCCTTGGCGATGGACAGCGCCGCGGTGCGTTCGACGACCAGATCTTCGAGATGCCGGCGATGCAGCGCCAGCTCGGCGTCCAGCTGCTTGCGCTCGGTCACGTCCCGGCCCGAACCCACCGTGCCGATGATCTCCCCGTCCTCGTTTACAAAGGGCGCCTTGCGTACGTCCAGCACCAGCAGACGGCCACGGATGTTGCCGCGCTCCTCGAAGGTGGAGGAACGCCCCCGCGCCAGGGTGACGGCGTCGGTATCCCCGCACAGCTCGCCGAAGGTGTGCCAGTGCGGGTCGTCCGGGTGGGCCGCGCGCTCGCGCAGGGCGAAGAACAGGTCGCTGCGGCCCACCGGCTCGGCCGTATCGGCGGCACACAGCAAGTCGCGGCACATGGCCTGGTTGGCAAACAGGTAGCGCCCCTCGAGGTCCTTGGCCCAGATCATGTCCGGCACGTTGTCGCACATCAGGCGCAGCAGCGCCGCCAGCTTGGCCGAACGGTCGGTGGACTCGGCGAGCTCGGCCGTCCGCTCGGCAATGCGCTGCGCCAGGGCCTTCTCCGACGCTTCCAGGGCCTCCCGGGTGAGCCGTTCGGCGGCCAGGGCCTCGGCCTGGGCCAGGTCCTTGTCACGCCGCAGGATGTGGATGCGGCTGGCCAGGGCAAAGGAGAACAGCAGCATCTCCAGGGCCGAGCCGATCTGCATGCCGTAGGAGGTGAGCGGGTTGGTCGGCAGCCAGTTGAGGGTGCGCAGGGCCAGCATGGCAACGCCCAGCAGCAGCAGGGTCCAGGCCGTCAGGAAGATGCGTGCCGCCGGCTGCCCGCGCTGGAAGGCCAGCAGCCCGCCCACCACCGCGACGCAAGAAAACGCTATGCCCACCAGCGCCGTGGCCACGCCCCCGGGGCGATAGGCGTAGACCACCGGGACCAGGCCAGCGATCACGAAGCACAGCTGCAGGATGCGGATCAGGCGGTCCAGCCCGGGCGCCGTCTGCCCCGTCTGCAGGAACTGGCGGGTGAAGATCGCCCCGAAAAAGCCGGTGAGGCAGAAACCCACCGGCAGCGCCACGTTGCCCCATCCCGGGGCATTGGGCCACAGGTACTGGTTGCCGAGGCCGAGCATGGACAGCTGGGCCAGCGCCATGGACGCGACGCAGGCCACATACACCAGGTAGATGCGCTCCCGCAGCGAGATGTACAGCAGCAGGTTGTAGATGCCGAGGGCCAGCAGCATGCCGAAGTACAGGGCCAGCACCCCATACACCTTCTGGTCATTCTCGTGCAGGGCCCGGGGTGCCCACAGGGTGGCCGGCAGGGTCAGGCTGCCCCCCGAGCGGACCTGCAGGTACACCGTCTGCTCGCCCCCGGGCGCCACCACCACCGGAAACACCAGGTTGCGGTGGGCAAAGGGCCACTCCCCGTGGGGCATCAGGTCGCCGCCACGCAGATGCACCCGCTGCCCGCCCTGTACCGAATGGAAGTCGACGAAATCCAGGGACGGGTAGGCCAGCTCCAGCAACCAGTCCCGGGCGGCACCGGCCTGGGCGACGAGCCTCAGGCGCAGCCAGTAGGTGGACGCCGAATAGCCGAAGTTCAGATCACTGTCCCCCGCCACCGGAGCAAAGCGGCGAGCCGTATCGGGGCGCATCACGTCATCGATAGAGAGCTGGCCGGTGGGGTCCTCGAGCACCTCCAGGTGCGGCCGCAGGGCCAGGCAGCGGGTATCCGGCGCCAGCGCGGCAGGGCCCAGGGCATGCCCGCTGCCGGGGATGACAATCCACGCGACGAGTACCAGCAGCCAACGAACGTAGCGCATCCCACTCCTTCGCGAAGATCTGTCCAGGCCGTCGATGGACACGGCCGCGCCCCCTGGCGCACCCGCACCATGGTGCCACCGAAAGCCCGACTTCGCGACATGCAGCGCCCCCTGGGCTCCACCCCGTCAGCGCGGCGGGGCCAGGCTGCCGGGGGCAATCAGTGCTAACCTGCGCCCCGCCCTCCTGCGCAGGCGGCACCGCGGCACCCGCCCCGGCGCTGCGCCCGGTACAGCGGGACACCCCGGCCCATGCAGCTCCGCCAGAGATTTCTCGCTCTCCAGTCTGCTCTCGACGCCCACCAGCCCCTGTGGCGGGCCTCGCCCTTCTATGAGCGCCGGCCGGTCTGGTGCGCCCACTGGCCGGCCCTGGCCGAAGCGGCCCTGGGGCTGGACGAGGCCCAATTCGAGCACCTGTCGGACAACGGCGAGGCCTTGCAGGCCTGGCTCACCCCGCTGCTGCCGGTTGCCACCCGGCTCGAGGCGCTATGCGACCTCCCCGCCCTGCCGCCCCGTGACCTGCCGCCAGCCGGCGACCAGTTCAACTGGCACATCCCCCAGCGCAAGCGCGAGCAGATCGAGGCCTTCGCTGCCCATGGCCCGGCCGCCGGCGCGCCCCTGCTGGAATGGTGTGCCGGCAAGGGGCACCTGGGCCGACGCCTGGCCTTGAGCGACGGGCAGCCGGTGAGCTCCGTGGAGATCGACCCGACGCTGTGCGAGCATGCCGCCCACCTGGCCGCCCGGGCCGACATCCAGCAGACGGTGCTGTGCGCCGACGCCCTCGAAGCCGGCGCCCGCCGGCATGTGCGCGACCACACCGTCCTGGCCCTGCATGCCTGCGGCGAGCTGCACCGCACCCTGGTACGCCACGCCGCCACCGACGGCGCCCACAGCTACCGGATCGCCCCCTGCTGTTACTACCGCGGAGCCCAGGCCGGCTATCACCCCCTCAACCGGGATGCCGACCTGCCCCTCGACGGCCACACCCTGCGCCTGGCCGTCACCGAAACCGTCACCGCCACCCCGCGCATCCGTCGGCGCCTGGCCCGCGACCAGGCCTGGAAGCTCGGCTTCATCGCCCTGCGCAACGCCCTCCTCGGCGACGCGATCCGCCCCTTCCGGCCGGTGCCCCCCACCTGGCTGACAGGCGAATTCGCCGATTACGGCCGCTTCCTGGCCGCGCGCGAGGGGCTGCCCCTGCCCGACACGGTAGACTGGGCCCACTGGCTGGCCATCGGCGAACAACGCCGGGGCGAAGTGCGCCGTCTGGAGCTGATCCGCCATGCCTTCCGCCGCGGGCTGGAGATGTGGCTGGTGCTGGATGTGGCCCTGGGCCTCGAAGAAGCCGGCTTCACTGTCCGCGTCGGCACCTTCTGCGACCGGGCCCTTACACCACGCAACCTGCTGGTACTGGCCGAACGCTGAGCGCGAACGCCACCGGCTTTACGGCGCACAAGAGGAGACACCCCATGACCACCGCCCTGCCCACCCCCGACGAAGTGCTCGCCTTCTGGTTCGACGAGACCGAACCCCGCCAGTGGTGGAGCCGCTCCGACGCCTTCGACCGGAAGATCGCCGCCCGCTTCGGCGCCCTGCACGAGGCCGCCGCCCGCTGCGAACTCCATGCCTGGCGGAGCACCCCGGCCGGGCGGCTGGCCGAGATCATCGTGCTCGACCAGTTCTCGCGCAATCTCCACCGGGACCGCCCCCGCGCCTTTGCCTGCGACAGCCTGGCCCTGGCCCTCGCCCAGGTCGCCGTCGCCGCCGGCGCCGACCAGGCCCTGCCGCCGGTGCAGCGCGCCTTCCTGTACATGCCCTACATGCACAGCGAATCCGCCGCCATCCACGACATCGCCGTCAGCCTGTTCAGCCAGCCGGGCCTGGAAGGCAACCTGGATTTCGAGCTGTGCCACAAGGCCATCATCGACCGCTTCGGCCACTACCCTCACCGCAATGCCGTCCTCGGCCGCCCATCCACAGCGGACGAGATCGCCTTCCTGCAGACGCCGGGCTCGTCCTTCTGAACCCGGCGCGCCGGCCTTACTCCGGAACGACCGCCTCCACCAGCTGAGCCAGCATCACCAGGGACTCCTGCCAGCCGAGATAGCACGACTCGGGCGGGATGAGGCCCGGGATGCCCTCCTGGACCACCACCAGCTCGGTGCCGCAGGACACCGCCCGCAGGGTCACGGTGGTCTGCATCTCCCCCGGCAGGTTCGGGTCGTCGAAAACGTCGGTGTAACGGATCCGCGCCCCGGGCTGCAGCTCGAGGTACTTTCCCCCAAAGGCATGGCTATGCCCGGTCGAGAAGTTGGTGAAGGACATGCGGAACAGGCCGCCCTCCCGCACATCCATGCCATGGACCTGGCAGGTGAAACCATGGGGCGGCAGCCACTTGGTCAGCGCGGCGGGGTCAAGAAAGGCACGGTAGATGCGTTCCGGGGGCGCACGCAGCACGCGTTGCAGGGTCACGGTATGGGTCGCAGTCATGATGGTTTCCTGAAAGGAGAGGACGTCCCTCTGACTATACGACGATCAGCCGGGGCCTGAATCGACAAAAGGCCGTGGGCTGCAGGGCTGCAGGCTAAGGCCCCTCAGCCCGCGTCCGAATCGTGCCGCGCCACATGCCCCGCCAGCCGCGCCCGCCGGCTCGCCAGGAAGGCCACGAAACCCAGCAGCACCACCCCCTCCACGATCATCGTCCGCCCGGGCCCGATGGCGCTGGCGACGAAGCCGGCGAGCAGACCGCCGAGGGCATCAAAACCGAAACGGGCCGAGGTGAAGAAGGACACGATGCGCCCCCGCAGGCGGTCCGGCGCCATGCTCTGCAGCAGCATGTTGATGCCCACGTTGCACACCGAGATGCCGAACCCCAGGGCCACCATGGCCGCCATGGCCACCAGCAGCAGGCGGGTCCACCCGAAGGCCAGCAAGGCCACGGCGCTGACCGCCGTCCCCACGCTGATCGCCCCGATCAGCCCCGGCACCGAGCGCCGGGTGGCCAGGAAGATCGTCGATCCGAAGGCCCCGCAACCCGCCGCCCCCCATAGCCAGCCCAGGGTGCGCGCATCGCCGGCAAACACCTCCGCGGCAAACACCGGCAGAAGCACCGCGTAGGCCGAGGCCGTCAGGTTGAGGGCCATCAGCACGACGATGAGCGTGCGCACCGGCCAGGTATGCCAGGCGTAGGCCAGCCCCTCCTTGAACACGTCCCCCACCGAGCCCTCGGCGCGGGGCGTGGCCGGCACCTTCACCGACGCCACGGCCACGAACAGGGCCAGAAAGGTGACGGCATTGAGGGCAAAGCACGCCGCCTCCGACGTGAGGCCGAGCAGCAGCCCCGCCACCGGCGGGCCGATGAAGCGCCCGGTGTTGAAGAGCATGGCATTGAGCGCCAGGGCATTGGGCAGATCCTCCCTGCGCTCCACGAAAACACTGATCAGGGACTGGCGCAGGGGCGTGTCGAAGCTGTTGAGCACCCCCAGCAGCACCGCCATGCCCACCAGCAGGCCTGGCCCCACCCAGCCGGCCCAGGTGAGCCCCGCCAGCACCAGGGCCTGGGCGGCCAGCAGGCCCTGCACCCGCAGCAGCCAGCGGCGCTTGTCGTGCTTGTCGATCCACGCCCCGGCCAGCGGGCCCACCAGCAGCTGCGGGATCAGCGCGGCGAAGGCGGTCACCCCCAGCAGGGCCGCCGAGCCGGTGAGGCGATAGACCAGCCAGGCCATGGCCACCTGCTGGATCCATGAACCCAGGATGGACACGGCCTGGCCCAGGAAATACAGGCGGAAGTTACGATGTTCAAGGGCCCGCAAGGGGCCCGGAAGACGGCGAAAGGACGGATCGATGGCAGACATGTCCCTATGTATCACGGGTCGCGCCATCCGCACGACGAAAACGCTGGAGCAGGTAGCCCGCGACCGACAGCAGGGCGGCGGCGCCGATGACCCCCGCCATGGGCCGCCCGGTGCCATCGTGCAGCAGCCCCACCGCCCCGCTGGCGAGCATGCCGAAGCCGAACTGGGACGCCCCGAACAAAGCCGCCGCAGCCCCCGCGTTGCGGGGATAGGCCTGCATCAGCAAGCCCACGCAGTTGGCGCCGAGGAGCCCGGTAACGCTGACCACCACGAACAGGGCAGCGATGCTCGCCGGCAGGTTTGATGCCACCACCAGGGGCAACACCAGCGCCCCCGCCAGGCCCAGCAGGCAGCCCGCGCCGATCAGGGCCGGCGGGCCGAGGCGCTTCACCAGCCGGCTGTTGATGAAGTTGGCCAGGAAGATGCCCACCGCGTTGGCCGCGAAGATCAGGCTGTACTGGGTGGGCGACAGGCCGTGGAGGGTGATGAAGTAAAAGGGGCCGCCGGTGATGTAGGCAAACATCGCCGCAAACGACATGCCCCCCGCCAGCAGCAGGCCGATGGCAACCGGGTCGCGGAGCAGCTGCAGATAGGCACCGAAAGCCGCCTTCAGGCCCAGCTGGCCCCGCCGCTCCGGCGCCAGGGTTTCCGGCAGATGGGCCCACACCCCGTACAGGCAGGCCACGCCCCACACCACCAGCAGCGCGAAGGTGGCGCGCCAGCCCCCCGCCGCCAGGGCCAGGCTCCCCACCAGCGGCGCCAGCAGGGGCGCGATGGCGGTCACCATGGCCATCAGGGACAGCTTGCGGATCGCCTCGGTGGAGGCATACACGTCGCGCACCACCGCCCGGGCCAGCACCGACGCCGCCCCGCCCCCCAGCGCCTGGAGAAAGCGCGCCAGCACCAGGCTGCCCACGTCCACCGCCAGCGCGCAGGCCAGGCTGGCCAGCACGAACAGCGCAATGCCGGCGAGCATCACCGGGCGCCGCCCGTAGCGATCGGAAATGGGCCCGTAGCCCAGCATGCCCAGGGAGAAGCCCGCCAGGAACACCGTCACCGTGGCCTGCACGGCCTCCGCCCCGCTGCCCAGGCCCGCGGCGATGGCGGGCAGGGCCGGCAGATAGAGGTCGACGGCCAGCGGCCCGAAGGCCACCAGGGCCCCGAGCAACAGGATGAAGCGGCCCTCCCCGGCCGTACCCGCCCGGCCGGGCGTCACAGCCCGCCCAGGGCCAGGTATTTCACTTCCATGTACTCATCCAGGCCGTACTTGGAGCCCTCGCGGCCGGTGCCGGAGCTCTTCACGCCGCCAAAGGGCGCCACCTCGGTGGAGATCAGGCCGGTGTTGATGCCCACCATGCCGTACTCCAGCCGGCGCGACACGCGCCACACGCGGGCGTGGTCCTTCGAGTAGAAGTAGGCGGCCAGGCCGAACTCGGTGTCGTTGGCCATGGCGACGGCCTCGTCTTCGGTCTTGAAGCGGAACAGGGGCGCCACCGGGCCGAAGATCTCCTCCCGGGCCACCTCCATGTCGCGGCTCACGTCGGCCAGCACGGTGGGCTCGAACCAGGTGCCGCCCAGGGCATGGCGCTTGCCGCCGGAGACCACCCGGGCGCCCTTGGCCACGGCGTCGTTCACCAGGCTCTCCACCTTGGCGATGGCCGGCCCGTCGATCAGCGGCCCCTGGGTCACGCCCTCCTCCAGGCCGTTGCCCACCTTCAGCAGGGCCACGGCGGCGGCGAGCTTTTCCGCGAACTGCTCGTAAATACCGTCCTGCACCAGGAAGCGGTTGCTGCACACGCAGGTCTGGCCGGCGTTGCGGTACTTGGAGGCGATGGCCCCCGCCACCGCCGCATCCACGTCGGCGTCGTCGAAGACGATGAAGGGGGCGTTGCCGCCCAGCTCCAGGGACAGCTTCTTGATGGTGGGCGCGCACTGCTCCATCAGCAGGCGGCCGATGCCGGTGGAGCCGGTGAAGGTGAGCTTGCGCACCAGCGGGCTGCCGGTCATCACGCCGCCGATGGCGCTGGCCTTGCCGGTGACCACGCTGAACACGCCGGCCGGCACGCCGGCGCGCTCGGCCAGCTCGGCCAGAGCCAGGGCCGACAGGGGCGTCTGCTCGGCCGGCTTGAGCACGATGGTGCAGCCGGCAGCCAGGGCCGGCGCCACCTTGCGGGTGATCATGGCCGAGGGGAAATTCCACGGGGTGATGGCGGCGCAGACGCCCACCGGCTCCTTGGTGACCACGATCTGGCGGTCACGCAGAGGCGACGGGATCACGTCGCCATAGGCCCGGCGCGCCTCCTCGGCAAACCACTCGACGTAGGCGGCGGCGTAGGCGATCTCGCCTTTCGCCTCGGCCAGGGGCTTGCCCTGCTCCAGGGTCATGATGCGGGCCAGGTCGTCCTGGTGGGTGAGCATCAGGTCGAACCAGCGGCGCAGGATGCGGGCGCGCTCGGCGGCGGTGGTCTCGCGCCAGGTGGCAAAGGCCCGGTCGGCGGCCTGGACGGCGCGCTCGGTCTCGGCGACACCGCAGCGCGGCACCGTGGCGATGACGGCGCCGGTGGCGGGGTTGGTCACCGGAAAGGTCTCGCCGCTGTCGGCGCCGATCCACTGGCCGTCGATGTAGCAGGCCTGCCGCAGCAGGGAGGGGTCCTTGAGGTCGAGCATGGGGTTTCCTTTGTTTGGCTCGGGGCGAAGACATCCCCGCCCCGGCGGAGTTCAGTAGGCGGCGCCTGCCTTGCCGGCACCCGCGTCCTTGAAGCGGGCAGCCAGGGCCACGGCAGCGTTGCGCAGCAGCAGGGTGTCAACGCCCACGGCGATGAAGGACGCGCCGCTTTCCAGGTAGCGGGCGGCGGCAGCCGGATCGGCCGAAAACACGCCAGCCCCCTTGCCGGACTGGCGGATGCGCGCCAGGGCGTCGGCGATCACGGCCTTGACCTCTTCGTGGCCCGGATTGCCCAGGTGGCCGAGGGATGCGGCCAGATCAGCGGGGCCGATGAAGACGGCGTCGATGCCCTCCACCGCCAGGATCTCATCCAGGGCGGCCAGACCGGCGCGGGACTCCACCTGCACGATCAGGCACATCTCGGCGTCGGCCTGGGCGAAGTAGCCCTCCACCCCATTCCAGCGGGCCGCCCGGGCCAGGGCCGTGCCCACGCCGCGGATGCCGTTGGGCGGGTAGCGCATGGCACGCACCAGGGCGCGGGCCTCGTCGGCGGATTCGACCATGGGCACCAGCAGGGTCTGCACGCCCACGTCCAGATACTGCTTGATGCGGGCGGCGTCGTGGTCGACGGTACGGACCACGCTGCGCACCGGGTAGCTGGCGATGGCCTGGAGCTGGCGCATCACGCTCTCCGGGGTGTTGGGGGCGTGTTCGCCGTCGATCAGCAGCCAGTCGAAGCCGGTGCCGGCCATCAGCTCGGCGCTGTAGGGGTCGCACAGGCCCAGGAAGACGCCGATCTGGGTCTCGCCGGCCTGGAGGGCGCGCTTGAAGGTGTTCTGGGGCATCTGCATGGCGGGTCTCCGGGGCTCAGCCGAAGCGGCAGGTGATGGCACCCAGGGTGCCGTAATCCACGTGGAAGGTGTCGCCGGGGCGCGCCGGCACGGGCCGGGTGAAGGAGCCGGCGAGGATCACCTGCCCCGGCTCCAGGGCCACCCCGTGGGGGGCAAACTTGCGGGCCAGCCAGGCGATGCCGTTGGCCGGGTGGTTGAGCACGCCGGCGGCCACGCCGGTCTCCTCGATCACGCCGTTGCGGTAGAGCAGCGCCGACACCCAGCGCAGGTCCACGTCCATGGGCTTGATGGGCCGGCCGCCCATCACGATGCCGGCATTGGCGGCGTTGTCGGAGATGGTGTCGAAGACCTTGCGCGGGCGCTTGGTGGCGGGGTCCACCCGATGGCAGCGGGCATCGATGATCTCGATGGCGGGGATCACGTAGTCGGTGGCGGTGATCACGTCGAGCAGGGTCAGCTCGGTGCCCTCCAGGCGCTTGCCCAGCACGAAGGCCAGCTCCACCTCCACCATGGGGGCGATGAAGCGCCCGGCGGGGATGTCGGCGCCGTCATGGAAGAACATGTCATCCAGCAGGGTGCCGTAGTCGGGCTCGTCGATCTGGGACGACTGCTGCATGGCGCGGGAGGTGAGGCCGATCTTGTGGCCCTTGATGACCCGGCCCTCGGCGAGCTTGAGGCCCACCCAGGTCTTCTGGACGGCGTAGGCGTCCTCGATGGTGATGTCCGGGTGCTGCAGGGACGGGGCGAGGATCTGCTCGCGGGCCTTTTCGGCGGCGTGCAGCTGGCGCGCCAGGTCGAGATGGATGTCGGTGCTCAGCATGTCGGGTTCTCCTTGTGACGCTCAGCTTTTCTTGAAGCGGGCGTGGATGTTGTTGTGCTTCCAGGTCCCGGCTTCCGAGAACTCGACGATCTCCATCGAGAGGGCCAGGCCGCGGCGGGCAAAGATGTCGGCAAAGTGGGCCTTGAGCATGGCGAAGAGTTCGTCGCCCACCTTCTGCTTCTCTTCCGCCGTGCGCCCCGCCCCCATCTTGAAGGTGAGGTGCACGAAGGCGTCGTCGGCCGAGCCATCGGCCACGCAGTAGTCGGCAAGGCAGATGGCCCGGGAGCGGATGCCGCCTTTGGGGAACACGCCGCCCTGGTCCAGGACGACCTGGTTGGTCTTTCTGAGCAGGCCGGGGATGTCGCCCTCGGCCTTCAGGTTGTCGGTGTATTCGTAGATCAGATGCGGCATCGCGCGGCTCCTGGATGGGCTCAGACCGGGAAGATCGCGTTGATCTGGCCGGTGCCGGAGCTGGGGAAGAAGGGGGTCACGACCTCGACCTTGCCCTGGTAGGCATCCCAGCCGAGGGCGCCCAGCAGCATGGCGGTGTCGTGCATGTTGCCCTCGCCGTGGCACTTGTCGGCGTACTCGGGGAGCATGGCGCAGAAGGTCTTCCAGTCGCCGTTCTTCCACATCTCCACCACGGCGTGGTCGACGGTCTCGAGGAAGGGGCTCCACATCTTGTGCAGGAACTGCTCGGACACGCCGTTCTGGGCAAAGCGGTGCGACAGGGAGCCGGAGGCCAGGAAGGCCACCTTGCCGTCGTACTGCTCCTTGACGGCCTTGGCCATGGCGGCGCCGAGCTTCACCGAATCTTCGAGGTTGTGCACCGTGCACAGGGCCGACACCGATACCACCTTGAAGTGGCGGTCGGCGTTCATGTAGCGCATGGGTACCAGGGTGCCGTACTCGGGGGCCAGGCTGGTGTCGGAGTGGGCACGGGTGCGCACACCGGCGGCGGTGGCGGCGTCGGCCAGCAGGTGGCCCAGCGCCTCGTTGCCGTCGTAGGCAAAGGGCAGGTTGCGGATGAAGTGAGGCAGCTCGTTGCTGGTGTAGATGCCCTCGAACTTCGGCGCGCAATTGACGTGGTAGCCCGAGTTGACCAGCCAGTGGGTGTCGAACACCACGATGGTGTCCACGCCCAGCTCGCGGCAGCGGCGGCCGATCTCGATGTGACCGTCGATGGCCGCCTGGCGGCAGCCCTTGTGTTCGCCTTCCATCTCCGACAGGTACATGGACGGCACGTGGGTGATCTTGGCGGCGAGGGCGAGTGTGCCCATGGTGTTCTCCTTCAAATTCCGGTGGTGTGGGTGAGTCCGCTAAAGCTAGGGGACGGCTCTCTGCCGGAGACGGGGGCCGGGCGGGTTCTCATGCGCTCGCCCTTGCCCCCTGGGTTTCGGTCAGATGCCCCAGCGGGGAATGTGGTGATCCCCGTAGGACACGGCGATGTTCTTGGCCTCGCAGAACACCTCGTAGCTGTAGTGGTTGCCCTCGCGGCCGGTGCCGGAGGCCTTGCTGCCGCCGAAGGGCTGGCGCAGGTCGCGCACGTTCTGGCTATTGACGAAGGTCATGCCCGACTCGATGGCCTTGGCCAGGCGGATGGCGCGGCCGGTGTTGTTGGTCCACAGGTAGGACGACAGGCCGTAGATGGTGTCGTTGGCGATGGCCACGGCCTCTTCCTCGGTCTTGAAGCGGATGATGCAGGGCACCGGGCCGAAGATTTCTTCCTGGGCGATGCGCATCTTGTTGTCCACGTTGGCGAAGACGGTGGGCTGCACCCAGAAGCCGTTCCTGAAGCGCTCGTCCACCACCGGGGTGCCGCCGCCGAAGACCACCTCGGCGCCCTCCTGCTTGCCCAGCTCGATGTAGTAATTGACCTTTTCCTGGTGGCCCTTGGAGATCATCGGGCCGATCACGGTGTTCGGGTCCATCGGGTCACCCACGGTGAGGCGGGCGGCGCGGGCGGCAAAGTCGGCGACGAATCTGTCGTAGATGCCGGCCTGCACGATGATCCGCGAGCCGGCGGTGCAGCGTTCGCCGTTGTTCGAGAAGATCATGAAGATGGCGGCGTCGAGGGCGCGCTCGTAGTCGGCGTCATCGAAGATGATGAAGGGCGACTTGCCGCCCAGCTCCATCGAGAACTTCTTGAGGCCGGCGGCCTTGACGATGCGGTTGCCGGTAGCGGTGGAGCCGGTGAAGGAGATCGAGCGCACGTCCGGGTGGCTGACCAGCGGCTCGCCGGCGGTATCACCAAAGCCCTGCACCACGTTGAAGACGCCCGGCGGGATGCCGGCTTCGAGGGCCAGCTCGCCCAGGCGGTGAGCGGTGAGGGGCGACAACTCGGACATCTTCATCACCGCCGTATTGCCGAAGGCCAGGCAGGGCGCGGTCTTCCAGGTGGCGGTCATGAAGGGCACGTTCCACGGGGAGATCAGCGCGCACACGCCCACCGGCTGCCACAGGGTGTAGTTGAGGTGGCCGGTGTCGGAGTCGTAGGTTTCGCCGTGCATGTGCTGGATCAGCTCGGCGAAGTAGTAGAAGTTGTCCGAGGCGCGGGGGATCAGCACGCGCTTGGTCTGGTTGGTGACCTGGCCGCAGTCGGCGGTCTCCAGGTCGGCGATCTCGGCCACGTTGGCGGCGATCAGGTCGCCGAGCTTTCTCACCAGGCGGGCGCGCTCCTTGACCGGGGTCGCGGCCCAGCCCGGAAAGGCGGCCTTGGCGGCGGCCACGGCGGCATCCACTTCGGCCTGGCCGCCGCTGGCCACCTCGGCGATCACTTCGCCGGTGGCCGGGTTGATGGTCTGGAAGGTCTTGCTGCTCTCGACCTTCTGGCCGTTGATGATGTGCTGAATCATGCTGTTCTCGCTTTCCTTATGCGTTGGCGAACCAGGTCTGGTCATCGACGATGGTGTTGATGAGGCAGCCCACGCCCTCGATCTCGGTTTCGACCACGTCGCCGGCCTTCACATCGGCCAGGCCTTCGGGGGTACCGGTCAGGATCACGTCGCCCGGGTTGAGGGTCATGAAGGACGACAGGTAGGCAATCAGCGTCGGGATGTCGAAGATCATGTCGGCGGTGGTGCCCTGCTGGGTGGTCTTGCCATTCACCCGGGTGGTCAGGGCCAGCTTCATCGGGTCGGCGATCTCGTCCCGGGTCACCAGCCAGGGGCCCAGCGGCGTGCAGGCGTCGCGGTTCTTCACCCGCAGGTTGGGCCGGTAGTAGTTTTCCAGGTAGTCGCGGATGGCGTAGTCGTTGGCCACGCTGTAGCCGGCCACGTGCTCCATGGCGTCTTCCTTGGCGATCCGGTAGCCGGTCTTGCCGATCACCACCGCCAGCTCGCACTCGTAGTGCATGTAGGTCGCATCAGCCGGGCGGCGGCTGAAGGCCTTGTGGCCGGTGATGGCGTTGGCCCCCTTGAGGAAGACCAGGGGCGTCTCGGGGGCCTTGAAGGCCAGCTCCCTGGCGTGGTCGGCGTAGTTGAGGCCGAGGGCGAAGACGGTGCCCACCTCCACCGGCGGCAGCCAGGTGAAGCGCCCTTCGGCGATCTCGCGGCCGTCGGCCAGCCGGACACGGCCGTCCGCGCCCGGGGTCACTTCGTGAATGGCGCCCTGCCAGGCGATGCGTCCGAACCTCATGCTGCGCCCTCCCCGGCTGCGATTTCAAATTCCACGGAACCCACACGATCGGCCTCGACCCGCACGCGGGAGCCGGCACGGGCCTGGGCCGCCTGCCAGATGACCCCCACCAGCAGGGTGTCGCCGCGCCGCAGGGTCATGAACTCGGACACGTCGGCGACCAGGGTCGGCACATCGCGCAGCAGGTCGGCGAGGCTGCGGGTCTGCACCAGGCTGCCATCCACATAGGTGCGCAGGCTGACCGCAGCCAGGTCGCCCACCTCGGCGGCCGGCACGACCCGGCTGCCCACCGGGCAGGCACCGTCGAAGCACTTTTCGCGGATCGCCGGGCGGTAATAGCTGGCATGGGGCAGGCTCAGGTCGGCCACCACCACGTAGCCGGCGATGGCGGCGGGCACCGCCTCCGGGGCCAGCCGGGCGGCACCCTGGCCGAACACGATACCGACCGTGGCCCCCACCTCGACGGCGGACTCGCCGGCCGGCAGGCGCACCACGGTGCCGCGGCCCACCAGGGTGCCGGCCGGCTTGATGTACAGCACGGGCGCCTTGGGTGCGCCCTTGTAAGGCGCATCGGCCAGGGCCGCCCCCATCCGTTCGAGGCTGTCCCGGTCGTTCAGGATCACGCCATATACCGCTCCGCTGATTGCGGGCTCGTGAGCTTCCACCACTCTCTCCTAGGCTGTTCGGCGCCGTCTGGGCGACGGCAGCCGATGCGGGAAAACAGTTCTGCAGTTCCGAGCGCCCTTGGCGCTTGAAGAACCGAACCAATTCACTAACATAGTAGTAATTTGATCACTACGATATTAGCAAGTCAATAGCCGGAAATGGCGAATCCATGCGTGCCCCCTGCCCAGCACGCGCCTCGGGCACCGGATCACGCAGGATGGCGATAGATCTGGAAGCGCGCCCCCCTGAAATCGACCTCGTCTTCCAGGGTCGCCCCCACCGCGAGCGCAACCCGCACCGAAGCCCGGTTGCCCTGATGGATGAAGCTGATCGGCGGACGACCGGGAAAGGCCTCGGCGGCCATCCGCTGGACGGCGCGCGCCGCCTCGCTGGCGTAGCCTCGCCCCCAATAGGCGGGATCGATGGCCCACTTGATCTCCCGCTCCGGGAAATCCGCCGGATACCAGAGCCCGGCCGTGCCTACCAGCACACCACTCGCCCTGTCCTCGAGCGCATACGGCCCGTAGCCTCGCAACAGCCAGTGCCCCGCCAGTGTGGCCGTCATGCGCCAGCTCTCACCTTCCGACAGGACCCGGCCGAGGGTGTAGCGCGTGGCGTCCGCACAGGCATAGAGCGCATGCATGGCGCGCCAGTCCTCCTCGCGGAACATTCGCAGGGACAGCCTTTCGGACGCCAGGCGGGTTGGAATGAGAAATCCGGTCATGCTCACCTCGCAATCGGCAGGCCGGCGGCCGGAAGCATCGCGGGGGTCTGCCCGCAGACACCGCCGGCCATCGGCAACGGCTTACTGGACCAGGTTCCAGTCACCCTTTCTGATCTCCAGCAGGCGGAAGGCGCTCAGGTCCAGCCCCAGGTGATCCGCGGCCGTCATGTTCACCAGACCACCGGTGCCGACGTAGCCCTTGGTGGCTTCGAGGGCATCGCGCACCTTTGCCTTGTCGGTGGTGTTGGCCTTCTTGATGGCATTGGTCACCAGCATCAGGGCATCGTAGGCATGCCCCCCGAAGGTGGACACATCGGTCTTCCACCTTTCGTTGAAGGCCTTGGTGTAGGCCATGACCACCGGCTTCTGGGGATCGCTGGCGGGCAGCTTGTCGGCCACCAGCAGGGCCGAGGCCGGCAGGCGGATGCCTTCGGCGGCCGCGCCGGCGAGCTTGATGAACTCTTCGGAGGCGACGCCGTGGGAGTGGTAGATCGGCAGCGTGATGCTCAGCTGCTTGCAGTTCTTGGTGGCGATCGCCGGCCCCTGACCAAGGCCGAAGATATACACGGCCTGCACCCCCGGGGTGTTTTTGATCTTGGTGAGTTGCGGGCTCATGTCGGTGTCCTTGGGCCCGAAGGTCTCGTTGGCAACCAGGGTGATGCCGTATTTCGCCGCCATGGCCTCGGACTCCTTGCGGCCCGATTGACCGAAACCCGAGGTCTCGGAAAACAGCGCGACCTTGGTGATGCCGCGCCGCTTCATGTCCTCGTAGATTTTCTCGGCAGCCATCCGGTCGTTGTGGGACACCTTGAAAGTGAACTTCTTGACCGGCTCGACGATCACCACGGCACCGCCCAGGGAGATGAAGGGCACGCCAGCCCGCTCGATGAGAGGCACCATCGACATGGTGGCACCGGTCGTGGTGCCGCCGATGATCGCGTCCACCTTGTCATCTTCGATCAGGCGCTTGGCAAAGCCGTTGGCCTTGTTGGCATCGCTGCCGTCGTCATAGTGGACCAGTTGCAGTGGACGGCCGATGACGCCGCCGTTCTTGTTGATGTCGTCCACGTACATCTGCAGCGTCTGCAGTTCGGGCTCGCCGAGGAAGGCCGCCGGCCCGGTCACCGACAAGACGGAGCCGATCTTGATCGGATCGGCGGCGAATGCGCCAAAGGCCCCAAGCATGAGGGCGGTTCCGGCAACGAGTTTCTTGATGCTTTTTTTCATGGATGATCTCCTCCAGGGTTTTTAGTGTGCAAACCGAGAACCTGTGATGGCTTTGGCCAGGTCCGAGCCATTGAAAACCACGGCGCTCACATGCCCAGATAGGCGGCGCGCACCTGTTCGTTGCTGATGAGTTCCTGCCCCGAGCCGGAAAGGGTGACGGAGCCGGTCTCCAGCACATAGCCGCGATCGGCGATGGCCAGGGCGGCAAAGGCGTTCTGCTCGGCCAGGATGATCGTCATGCCCTGCTCCTTCAGGGCCCTCACCACGTTGAACACCTCCTGCACCAGCAGAGGGGCCAAACCCATCGACGGCTCGTCCAGCAGCAGCAGCTTGGGCCGGCCCATCAGGGCGCGGCCGATGGCCAGCATCTGCTGCTGGCCGCCAGACAACGTGCCCGCCGGCAAGCGACGCTTTTCCTTGAGGATCGGGAACATCGCGAAGATCTTCTCCATGTCCTCCTCGACATGCCCCTTGGGCTGGGTGTAGGCGCCCAGGCGCAGGTTGTCCTCGATGGACAAGGGGCCGAACACCTGGCGCCCCTCCGGTGATTGGCAGATGCCCCGGCGCATGCGCATGTCGGAACGCAGGCGGGAGATATCCTCGCCGGCGAAATGCAGGCTGCCGGCACTCATCGGCTGCACCCCCGACAGGGTGCGCAGGAAGGTGGTCTTGCCGGCGCCGTTGGAACCCACCAGGGCCACCGTCTCACCACGGCGCACTTCCAGGTCGATGCCCTTCAGGGCCTTGATACGGCCATAGCAGCTCTCCATGCCCGCCACCTTCAGCAACACCTCGCCAACCGGCTGGCTGCCGGGCCGCAACTCGCCGGCACTGTGTGCCCCCAGGCCGACCGATTCGGGCGCCAGCGCGGCGATGCGATGGAACAGCTCGCGAAACTCCGCCTTGGCCCTGCCCCCGAACACGGGATCGTCGTTGTCGAGAAAAGCGCGGTCGATGCCGGCCCAGTCATCCGCGCTGAGGACCTGCCGGGCGAGGGGCATGACGTCCTTCTCCTCGCAGCGGATATGCGCCTTGAGGCCCTGGGTGTAGGCCCGCAGCGCGGCGGCGAAGTCACGGTTGCCCGACGCGCCCGTCGCCGAGGCGGCCAGGGCCTGGCGCAGCGCCTCGAGGTGCCCGGGCCCGCTCCGGTGCTCGGCCTGCAGGCGATCCAGGATCTCCGCCGCCGCAGCAGAGCGTTGGCGCAGCACGCGGAACAGGAAGTCGTCTTCCTTCGGGTGATGAACCCGGTCTACAAACTGCTCGATATAGTCGAACACCGAGTTGAAGAAGGCCGGATCCACCTTGCCACCGGCCTCCAGTTCATCGGCCACGAGATCCACGGTGATGGCGATGCGCCACAGGTTCTGGTGTTCTTCGGTGATGATGCGCAGAGTTTCCATGTTCTCTCCCTGTCAGGCGTGGGCGCCCAGGTAGGCGGCGATCACGTCCGGGTTGCGGCGCACTTCCTCGCCGGTGCCCTCGGTCAGCTTCTTGCCGTAGTCGAGCACCAGGATGCGGTCGGACAGGTTCATGACCATCTTCATGTCGTGCTCCACCAGCACCACGGTGATGCCCGAATCCGCCACCTTGCGGACGAGGTGGTCCACCTCGATGGTTTCCTTGGGGTTGAGGCCGGCGGCCGGCTCGTCCAGAAAGATGACCCGCGGCTTCATGGCCAGGGCCCGGGCGATCTCCAGGCGCTTGAGGGCGCCGTAGGGCATGGCGTCGGCGCGGGCATCGGCGAACTTGTCGAGCCCGACGAAGCGCATCAGCTCCAGCGCCTCTTCGCGCAGCTCGGCGTCGCGCCGCCGCAGGCCCGGAAAGCGCAGGGCGGCCTTGATCAGGTTGCGGTCGAGCCGCAGGTGGGCGCCCACCATCACGTTCTCGATGGCGCTCATGTTCATGCAGATCTGCAGGTTCTGGAAGGTGCGGGCCACCCCGCGGCGGGCCAGCTCGTCCGGGGACTTGCCGCCGATGGATTCGCCGTCGAGGCGGATCTCGCCGTGGGTGGGCTTGTAGACCCCGGTGATCAGGTTGAACAGCGTGGTCTTGCCGGCGCCGTTGGGGCCGATCACCGAATACACGATGCCGGCGTCGATGCTGAAGCTCACATCCTGCACGGCCTTCACGCCGCCGAAGTGGATGGAGAGGTCTTTGACTTCGAGCAGGCTCATGCTTGATCCCCTTTGCCCAGCTTCGCTGCCAGCGTGGGCACGAGGCCTTTGGGCAGGAAGATCATGCAGAACATCAGGATGGCGCCGAAGGCCACCGTCTCCCAGCCCTCGAAGGCGACCAGAATCTGGGGGAGCGCAGTGAGCAGCACGGCGCCGACCAGGGATCCATACACCGAGGCCATGCCACCGATCACCACCATGGTCACCAGCTCGATGGAGTGGAAGAAATCAGCCAGGTTGGGGGTCACGAAGCCCACGTAATGGGCGGTGACGCTGCCCATCAGGCTGGCAAAGACCGCTGACAGCACGAAGATGGCGACCTTGTAGCGGACCACGTTCACCCCAACCACCTGGGACGCCACCTCGGAACCATGCAGGGCCCGCAGCGCCCGTCCGAAGGGCGAATCGATGAGGTTGAGGGAGGCCCACACGCTGATCGAGAGCAGCAGCGCAATGGCCCAGTACCACTGCCTGTCGTTCGCCAGCTCGAAGCCGAACAACCCCAGCGGCAGCACCGGCATGCCGTCCGGCCCCCCGGTCCATTGCGCCTCGTTGCGGATGGCAATGCTCAGGATGATGCCCAGGCCCAGGGTGGCCATGGCCAGGTAGTGCCCCTTGAGCTTGAAGATCGGCCGCGCCACCAGGGCGGCCAACAGGCCGGCAGCGGCAGCCCCCGCCCCCATGGCCAGCAGCGGATGCCAGCCGAAGTGGGTAGGCAGCACCGCCGAGGCGTAGGCGCCGATGCCCAGAAAGCCGGCATGGCCCAGGCTGATCTGGCCGGCGAAGCCGATCAGCAGGTTGAGACCGAGGACGATCACCGCATTGATGGCCATGCGGATGGCCAGGTCGAGATAGAAGCTGTTGGGCAGCACGAAGGGCAGCACCACGAGGATGGCCATGACGATGAGCAGGCCGGCGTAGGCGTTCTTGTTCATCATCACACCCGGTCCGTCGATTTGCCGCCGAAGAGGCCGCGCGGCATGAAGAAGAGAATGAAGAGGATCAGCACGAAGGGGATCGCGTCCTTGTAGTTGGACGAGATGTAACCCGCGCCCATCGCCTCCAGCACGCCCACCAGCAGGCCGCCCACCACCGCCCCCAGGCCGTTGCCGAGGCCGCCCACCACCGCGGCCACGAAGCCCTTGAGGCCGAGCATGATGCCGACGTCGTAGGAGGTCAGCGTGATGGGCGTGACCAGGATGCCGCCCAGCGCCCCCAGGGCCGCCGACATCGCGAAGCTCATGAAGAGCACCCCGTTGGTGTTGATCCCCACCAGCTCGGCCGCCACCCGGTTGTAGGAGGTGGCGAGCATGGCCTTGCCCTGCAGCGTGCGGTTGAAGAAGTACCACAGGGCAAGCACCACCACGGCGGTGACACCGAGCACCCACAGGCTCTGGGGCAGCAGCGTGGCGCCGAGGATCTGGATCGGCTCGTCGCCCGAGAAAGCCGGCAGGCTGAAGGTGCCCTTGCCGAGCCAGACCTGAATCAGACCGCGGATGACCAGCGAGGCGCCGATGGTGATGATGATCAGGGTCACCGTCTCGGCGCCCTTGACCGGCTCGATGGCCAGCTTCTCGACCAGCACCCCGACCAGCGCCGGGACGATGATGGCGAGCAGCAGAGCCGCCGGAAGCGGCAGGCCGGCCTTCAAGAAGAACACCGCCAGCATGCCGCCCAGCATGATGAATTCGCCCTGGGCGAAATTGATCACGTTGCTGGCGTTGTAGATCAGGGTGAAGCCCAGCGCGGCCAGTGCGTAGGTCGCACCGACGGTCACCCCCGAGAGCAGGAACTGCACGAGCTGCGAGAACATCAGCCGCCTCCCTGCCTTGCGCCACGCACACGATGCGTGGTCAAAAACATGCCGGTCATCTTGCCTCCTTTGGCTTTTCGGTCCCATTCGTCCAGCGGATGCATGGCGCACGGGTCTTATTTACTAACATCGAAGCAAATTAAATCACTACGATGTTAGTGAGTCAACGGAGGCAACACTTATATTTTCTGACCGGCTCGGGAAGGCGCTTGCCGCATGGGGCGGCCCAAGCAAGAAAACCGGCCATCCATCAATGGCCGGGCGGCAGCCCGGCACAGGGAGAGACGATCCGGTGGGTGCAGGGCTCAGCCCTTCATGATCTTCACGGTCTGGATGGTCGTGTACTCCTCCAGCCCGTAACGCCCGAACTCCACGCCGATGCCCGACTGCTTGACCCCGCCGAAGGGTGCGTCGGGCTGGATGGCGCCGTGCTCGTTGATCCACACCGACCCGCACTCCAGGCGCAGCGCCAGCGCGGCCGCCCCGGCCGGATCGGAGGACCACAGGGAACCGCCGAGGCCGTTGGGGTTGTCGTTGGCCCGGGCGATCACCTCGTCGATGTCGCTGTAGCGGATCACCGGCAGCACCGGGCCGAACTGCTCCTCGTCCACCACGCGCATGCCGTCGCGCACGTCGGCCAGCACGGTGGGCGGATAGAAGTAGCCGGCGCCTTCCGGCAGCTGGCCGCCCGACAGCACGCGGGCGCCCTGGGCCCGGGCGTCCTCCACCAGGGCATGCACGTAGTCACGCTGGCGGGCGTTCTGCACCGGGCCGAGCTGGGTATCGGCCTGCAGGCCGTCGCCCACCACCGCGTCCCGGGCCAGGCGGGCCAGGGCCTGGCACAGGGGCTCGTAAAGGCTGTCGTGCACGTAAAGGCGCTTGAGGCAGGCGCAGGTCTGGCCATTGTTGTGAAAGCCCACGCCAAACAGCCGGGCCGCCAGGGCCTCGGGGTCGGCCCCGGGGGCAGCATCGGGGAGCACGATGCCGGCGTCGTTGCCGCCGAGCTCCAGGGTCAGGCGCTTGAGATTGCCGGCGGCGGCGGCCATGATGCGGCGGCCGGTGGGCGTTGAGCCGGTGAATACGATCTTGTCGATGCCGGGGTGGGTGGCCATGGCCTCACCGACACCGGCCTCGCGCTCGGCCGAGATGACGTTGAGCACGCCCGGCGGCAGCACTCCGCCGGCCAGCTCGACAAAGCGCAGGGTGGCCACCGGAGTCAGCTCGGAGGGCTTGAGCACCACCGTGTTGCCCGCCCGCAGGGCCGGCATGACGTGCCAGATGGCGATCATCAGCGGCCAGTTCCAGGGGGTGATGGAGCCCACCACGCCCAGGGGCTTGCGATGCACCTCGATGCGCGCCTGCTCGTTGTCCTGGATCACCTCGACGGGCAGCGACAGATCGGCGGTCACATGGGTCCAGGCGATCGCTCCGCCCACTTCCATACCGGCGCCGACGCCGTTGAGCCCCCCCAGGGGCTTGCCGGTCTCCCGGGTCACCAGGTCCATCAGCTCGGGCATGTGGCGCTCAAGCACGCCGGCCAGGGCATGCACGGCGGCCTGGCGGTCGGCATCGGGCGTCCGGCTCCAGGCCGGAAAGGCCGCCCGCGCAGCGGCCACGGCGCTGTCCAGGTGTGCCGTGTTGCCCGCCGGAACCCGGGCAAACACCTCGCCTGTCGCCGGGTTGACGACCCCGAAAGTGCGCTCGGCCTGCACCGGCTGACCGCCGATGCTCATCATGTAGGTCTCCATCTCTGCTCCTCTGGTCTGGTTTGATGCGTGATCAGTTATGGGTCGGGCCAGGCTGGACAACACCGCGCTTCGAGAAACGCACCAGCCCATCGGCCCCGGCAGCCACCGCCGCCGTCATGGACAGGCGGTCGTCGCGCTGGGTCCAGCTGAAGCTGGCGCCGCTGTCGGTACTCTCGATCTGGACGCCATCCAGCCCGACACCGACCACCCGGCCACCCACGGCGACCAGGTCGGTCAGGGAGCTCTTGCTCCCGGTGGCCACGGGGGCCCAGCTACGGCCGTCGTCGGTGCTGCGGTACAGGGTCCCGCGCAGCCCCGCCACCAGCAGACTGCCGTTGGCGAGGGCCGTTCCCGACCAGAAGGAGCCTTTGTAGCCCGTGTTGAGGTAACGCCAGGTGTCCCCGTGGTCGTCGCTGCGCAGGACCATTCCCCGCTCGGCAGCCACAAACAGGCTGCCCCGGGCGGAGGCAAAGAGCTTGAAGAGATTGCGGTCCGCCTTGCCGCCCTCGGGGGGCGCAGGCAGCTCGACGGGGGTCCAGGTATTGCCCCCATCCCGGGTCTTCAGGACCAGGGACCACAGGCCCACGGCGACCCCCTCCCGGGCGTCGAAGAAGTGCACAGAGAACAGCGGCCGGTCTTCCGCCGTGTCGGTGCGCTGCACCGACCAGGTCTCGCCGCCATCGGCGGTGTGCAGGATGGCGCCCCAGTGGCCGACCGCCCAGCCCTGGCGCTCATCCGCAAAGCTGACCGCAGTCAGGGTCGACGAGACGGGGACGCTGCCCGCCTGACGGAAGTGCTGGCCGTCGTCATCCGAGAGCAGGATGGTGCCGTAGTCCCCCACGGCAACGATGCGCTTGCCGGCCCGGGCGGCACCCAGCATGGGCGCCTGGGTGGCCGCCGACGAGCGCACGGCGGGCGACGGCGTCAGGGCTGTGCCCCCTCCCCCGGGCGCCTGGGCCAGGACAAGGGCCGGGCCGGCCAGGAGGCCCAGCGCCAGGGTCAGCAGCAAGGATGGCCGCGTGCGGGAGAAACGTGAAAGAGGAGTCATGATGCGCACCTTCAGTGGGCCAGGATGCCGGGCGCCCGCACCGGGCCCCGCCGGGGAAAGAGCTTCTCGAGCCACACGGCGAAGGCCGGCAGCGCGGTCATGGCCATGACCATGTTGACCATGAACATGAAAGCCAGCAGCTTGCCCATGTCGGCCTGGAACTTGAGGTCGGAGAAGGCCCAGGTAGCCACGCCCACGGCCAGGGTGATGGCGGTGAAGATGGTGGCGGTGCCCACCTCCAGGATGGAGTGCTCCAGCGCCTTGACGATGTCCTCGCCCTGGGCCATGTGGATCTGCAGGCGGTTGTAGATGTAGAAGGCGTAATCCACGCCGATGCCCACCGCCAGCACCATCACCGGCAGGGTCGCCACCGTGAGGCCGATCTCCAGCTCCTTCATGAACCAGTAGCCGATGAAGGTGCCCACCGTGAGGGGCAGGCAGCACGCGATCACGGCCCGGAAGTCGCGGTACACCAGGGCCACCAGGATGATGATGGCGCCATAGACGTAGAGCATCATGGGCATCTCGCTGTGCTCCACCTCGTCGTTCACCGCGGCCAGCACGCCGGCGTTGCCGGAGGCCAGGCGGATGCTCACCCCCTCCATGGGGTGGGCGGCCCGGAAGGCCTTGACCTTGTCGATGACGCGGCTGATGGTGGTGGCCTTGTGGTCGGTGAGGAAAAGATGCACCGCCGTCATGCTGCAGTCCTTGCGCATGAAGCCGCGCATCCGGCCGATCTCGGTGGCCAGGGCGGCGTAGTTGCCCGGGTCGATGGGGATGGCCGACATCTTCGGGTTGCCCTCGTTGTAGCCCTCGTTGTAGGTGCGCAGCTGCCCCGAGAAGGAGATCGCCGACAGCACGCCCTCGGTGTTCTGCAGGTCCCACACGAAGCGGTCCTGGTAGGCACCCAGGGCCACGTTCTCGCAGGCCCCGGCGGGCGCCTCGAAGACCACGGTGAGCCAGTCGAGGCCGGTGTCGTAGTTTTCCGAGATGGCCACCGCGTCGCGGTTGAAGCGGGCCTCGGGGCGCAGCTCGGGGGCGCCGGGCTGCAGGGTGCCGATCACCCGGTCGCTGCTCTGCCACACCGATACGCCGAACACGGCGGTGGTGATGACGATCACCACCAGGGCGTTGCGCGGCTCGGCCACCCGGGCCAGGGTGCGCAGCCAGCGGGCGCGCCGGTCTCGCTTGACCATGGCTTCCTGGGCGTAGGCCTTGGTGAAGTGGAAGTACGAGGCCGCGATGGGCAGCATGGCCAGATTGGTGGTGATCTTGAAGAACACCCCCAGGGACGCGGTGATCGCCAGCTCCCGCACCATGGGGATGGGGATCATGATCAGGGTGATGAAGGACACGAAGGCCGTCACCAGCGCCAGCACGCCCGGGATGAGCAGCCCCGAGAAGCTGGCGCGGGCCGCCTCTTCGGTGGTCTTGCCGTGGGACAGCTCGCGGACGATGAAGTTGATCTGCTGCACCCCGTGGGACACCCCGATGGCGAACACCAGGAAGGGCACCAGCACGGCCAGCGGATCAAGGCCAAAGCCCAGCAGGCGCAGGGCACCGAACTGCCACACCAGCGAGGTGAAGGAGCACACGATGGGCAGCAGGGTGAAGCGCAGGGAGTGGCAATACCAGTACACCGCCAGGGCAGTGAGCACCAGGGCCACGGCGCAGAACTCCAGCACCGAGGCGGCGCCGTCGGCGATGTCGCCGATCTGCTTGGCGAAGCCGATGATCTGGATCTCGAAGTCGGCGTCCTCGAACTTGGCGCGCAGGGCTTCGAGCTGCTGGTTGTAGGCCACGTAGTCGATCTGCTTGCCGTCCTTGTCCACCTCGGCCAGCTCGGCCACGATCATGGCGCTGGTCTGGTCGCGGGACACCAGGGTGCCGACAAAGCCGCCCTGCCCCGCCGAACGCTGGATGCCGGCGATGATCTCCGGGTTGAGCTGCGCCGGCATCACCGTGCCGGGGATCAGCGGATCGGCCCGGAAGCCCTCCTCGGTGATCTCGTTGACGAAGCTGTTGGGGGTCCACAGGGACTGCACGCCCAGGCGGTCGACGCTGGGCAGGTAGATCACGGCCTGGGTCACCTCGTACAGGCGGGTCAGGCCGGCCTGGGTCCAGATGGTGTCCTTGCGGGCCTTGACGACGATGTTGAGGCGGTTGGCCCCGAGCACGTCGTTGCGGTATTCCTTGAAGGTCTCGATGTACTCGTGGCCGGTGGGCATCTGCTTCTCGAAGCCCGCCTCCATACGCAGCTGCAGGGCAAAGTAGCCCATCACGGCGGTAAACACCGCCAGCCAGATCAGGAAGGGCGTCCGGTACCGGAAGCAGAAATCCTCCAGACCCTTGAGCGTGCGGGTCAGCAGGTGGTCCACGTCATCGACGCTGAATAGGTTGATCATGCTCTGTCATCCACTGGGGTTCGTGTTCGCGCGGGCGCCGGCTGGCCGGGAGGCTGGGTGCCCCCCGGCGGCGGTCTTCAGAAGTTGCGCGACACGTAGGCGCCGACGAAGTCGCGGTCTGCGTAGGGCTGGTCAAACACCCGCGAGCCGCTCCAGAACTTGGCGTAGTTGAGCCCGAACTGCCAGTTGGCCGGGTTCTGCATGAAGGTGACGATGAAGTTGGCCGACTTCGCCCCTTCCATGAACAGGCCCGACGAGTTGGGGGTGCGACCCGTGACGGCGTGGAAGAAATACACCTCGGGGATCACCTGCCAGCCCGGGATCAGGCTGCCGTCGTACACCCAGCTGAAGTCCAGGTTGTAGCCCGCCGAAAGCTTGTCGCCCACGGCCTGGGCGGTGCCGCCCAGATCGAACTCCTGGCCCCAGCCCCACACCCCGGCGCCGATGGGCTCGCCCTTGTAGTGCTTGCGCAGGCCCGGATACCAGGTGGCGACGCCCTCGACCATCAGGGTGGCGGTGGAGGCGTTGCCGAGCAGGCCGAGGATGCCGCCGTAGTCGCCCGGGGTCATGCTCAGGATGCCGGTGAGATGCCACTGGTACTTCTTCTCGTCCACCCAGCAGCGCCCGTTGTTGGCGGCGCAGCCATCGAGGTTGGGGTTGAGGGACACCGCGTCCTTCGGGCGGTAGGACAGCTCGGTGCCCACGGCCCAGTCGCCGACGGGCATGTTGGCGGACACGCCATACACCCGGCGGTCCTGGGCATACACCCACTCGGGCCCCTTCTCGAAGCTCAGCTGGGGCGCCTTGTCGTGGTAGGCCATGGCGTAGAAGCCCAGGTTCATCTGGGTGCCTTCGGGCTGCCAGCGCACGGCGGCGCCGTACTGGCCCGAGTCCTTGGCCTTGCGCCGGGGCAGGCCGTAGGTGCCGTCACCCCGACCCAGACCGTTCACCATCGACCAGTAGCTGCCGGTGGGCGGAAAGTAGTTGTCGTTCCACTTGGTCTGGTAATAGGCCTCGACGTTGACACCCTTGCCCAGGCCGGTGGCGAAACTGACGATGGGCGCCGGCAGGAAGACCTCCTTCAGCTGGGTGCCCGGCTGGGACAGGCGCATGATGTCCAGCGCATTGGTCTGGTTGATGCCGCCGGGCAGAAAGAGGCTCTCACCCCAGCTGATCACCTGGTTGCCAACGCGGACCCGGGCCCGCTGCTCGCCGACGGAGAACTCCTTGCTCACCCAGAAATCCAGCAGGCGGGCCTTGAAGCGCAGATCCTTCTCGGCCTCGTCCGACAGGGAGGCGGTGTAGCCGTTGGGGCCGGTGGCGGCGCTGACCGCCCCGGTCGTGTGGGTGGCGGAGAAATCCCGCAGCCAGCTCACGCGGCCCATGAACTTCCAGTCGTCGGGCATCTTGAGCAGCAGCTCGTGGGTGCCCTTGAGATAGGTGGTGAAGGCGTCGCCCTTGGCGTAGTTGATGTTGCCCTGGTCACCGACACCAGCAACGGTGGTGCAGCCGGCGGGGGCGTTCTTGCCGCTGGCCCCGGCCGCCACCAGGTTGCAGGACGGGTCCTGGGTGCGCACACCCAGGCCGAAGCTGATGGTGGAATCGAAGCTGCCCGATACACTCTCGGTCTCGAAGGTCACGGCAGCAGCAGAGCCGGCGGCACCGGCCAGGACAGCCGCGGCTGTCATCCTGAATACCTTGCGCATGGAAGGGTTCTCCTTGGGGGGTCAGGTATCCGGATCAGCGCTCGCTGATGGCCCGCAGGTTGTCGGAGGTGTAGAAGCCCTCCTTGAGCTTGGGATCGTTGGCCTCGACGAACCAGCGCATGTCCTTGCCACCGCCCAGGGGGCCCTGGTCCAGCAGGTAGCGGTTGTCGATCAGGTTGTACTGGACGAAGGACGGGTTGTCGCAGCTGCCGGTCTCATACACCGGGATGACGAAGCCTTCACGGAGCTTCCACAGCTTGCCCTGGGCGTCGTAGTCGTCGGCCACCACGATGGCCCAGCTATCCTCGTCCACATAGAAGGTGCGCTTGGGGGCGACGTGACGGACGCCCGGCTTGACGGTGGCCTCGACCACCCACACCCGGTGCTGCTCGTAGCGGCGGTTGGCGCTGTTCACGCCGGTGTCCTTGGCCACGTCGTTGAACTTGACGCTCGGGTCATACATGCCGAAGGCGTTGTAGCCGACGATCAGCTCCTTCTTGCCCACCAGCTTCCAGTCGAAGCGCTCGATGGTGCCGTTGAACATGCGCGGCTCATCCATCGTGTACTGGTTTTCAAAGCCGATCTGCGGCGCGTCGTAGGCATAGGTGGGCATGCGGCGCACGCGGCGCTGGCCCGGGAAGTAGTAGTAAACCTCGTTGGTCTTGTCGAGGTAGTTGGTGATGGCCAGGGACTGCCCCGCCAGCGCCGTGGGCGACTTGTAGGAGAAGTAGGTGAAGTACTCCACCGGCGGCAGGGACGACAGGGCCGTCGAGCCCTTCTTGCCCCAGGGGAAGTAATAGGTCTGGGTGGAGGTGGCGGCGATCCACTCGCTGGCCCCCTGGCGCGGCGACAGGGCGGTGTACAGGGTAGGCAGCTCGAAGCCCGCGCCCGCGTACTTCATCTTCACGTTCCACATCACCTCCGTACCGCTCTTGGGGAGCGGGAAGGGGATGCCCGGCACCGTGGCCTCCTTGAGGCTCCAGCCATCGGGGCCGAGCTTGGCGGTGGTGACGTTCTTCTTCGTGTTCTCGGTCACGAAATCGGGGTTGGTACAGGTACGGCGAGACGGATAGACATCCATCTTGTAGCCCTTGGCCTGCTTGATCTGCTGGATCTGGCCCGGCGACAGCTTGTCGGCGTATTTATCCACGTTGGTGGCGTCGATGCTGTAGAGGGGCTTGTCACCCTGATACTTGAAGTGGGCGGCCCGGCTCTTGCCATAGGCCCAGCCCGGCGTGGCCGCGTCGCCACCCTGCCAGGCGGGGATCGACCCATCCTTGTTGGCGCCCTTCTCGGCGCCCACGGGGGTGAGTTCCTTGCCCAGTTTTGCCGCATCGGCCTCGGTGGCCGCCTGAACACTGCCGGTGAGGGCTGACAGGGCGGCCAGCACGGCGCCCACCTTTCGCATCTTGAACATGTGAACCTCCTGTGGGGTGAGGGAGGCGGCATCCCGCCGGGCCCGGACTGCTTGATTGGTGGAATCGAGTGTAGAAATCGGGGGGTGCCGCTCGTTATCAAAAATCGGCAACTTTTCTCCCCGACGGCGGTCACTTAGCGCCGATCAAGGACATGTCGGCCCGGATCTGCCATGGCAGTTGGGGCACTGGCCGCCCTGGCCGTCAACGGCCCCTCTCCTGGCGCTCCAGGTAATCCATCAACCGGGCGCGCAGCCCCGGAACATCCTCGGGGACGGAGGCGCGGTAGCGGGCCACCTCGTCGGCGCTGTAGGGGGTGAAATCGGCGGGCAGGCTGCCGCGACCGATGTTGACCAGCACCCAGTTGAGCAGGGCCGCCGTGTCCTTGTCTCCCAGGGGCGTGTTGAGGGTGCCGGGCACCTGGGACAGGTAGGCGCGCCCCCCGGGCGCCCGCAAGAAGTGCCCCACCTGGTCGCGCATGGCCGGGATGCCATTGACCGGCGAGCCGGCCCCGTCCAGCTGGTGGCAGCCCATGCAGTACAGGCGGTAGTTCTTCTTCTCCACCTCAGTGGCCCCCAGGGTGCTGCAGGCGGCCAGGGCCAGCAGGCCACCCGCCAGACGTTGACGCAGGGACATGGAGCGCCCTCCTCAGTCGGATTCGGCCCGCCAGGCCCGCAGGGCCTTGGCGGTGGGCTTGCTGTCGCGCAGCGCCGAGAAGGTCGCTGCCGTGAAGGGCTGGTGATCGGCCGGAAGGCTGGCCCCATTGAAAGCGGCAAGCACATGATTGGCCACTGCCGCCAGTTCGTCGTCGGAGAGCTGCTGCCACGAGGGCATCACCCCGGTGTACACCACCCCCTTCGACTCCATCCTGCCGGCGAGGCCCGACATGAGGATGCCCGGCAAATACTGACGGCCGGCACCAGCGGACATGCGCTTGCCCAGCGTGCCGGCCAGGGGCGGCGCCAGCCCCAGGGCGCCGGCCCCGTCCGGCTGGTGGCAGGCCGCGCAGTGGGCGTCATAGACCGCCTTGCCATCGGCCGCGCCGGCCGACGCCGCTGCCGCAACCAGCAGGGCCAGGGCAAACCGGTGGGCGGCGCCCTGACCGGGGGCGCTCATGACTGCCCCTCCTCGAGCCCGACGATGATGGACACCGTGCAGTGATAGAGGCTGCTCTGGTTGGCCATGCACCAGTTGATGTCGTTGTGCACGCCCATGCGGTAGCCCGGCCGCTCGCGGATGTTGGTGTTGCAGCCGCAGCGGCCACAGGTGGTCCGCCCGCAGCAGTCGTTGTAGCTGACCAGGTAGTCGCGGCCGTCGGCGGGGTTGTGACAGGTGCCCACCCAGGACACGGCCGACGGCGTGGTACCCGGCGGGCAGGTGGTCATGCTGCCGCCGCAGCACGAACACAGAAAACCATCGACGCTGCAGTAACGCCAGTAATCGCAGTCGGTGTCGGTGGGCTCGGCCTTCTTGCGGCCGGCATTGCCGGCGGCCTGCACGGTGCGGTCGAAGGGCAGCACCGGCAGGGCAAAGGCCCCGGCCACCAGCATCTTGCTGACGCCCACCAGAAAGCCGCGCCGCGCCGAGCGCTGGGCCACGCCCCGGGTGCTGCGCTCGGCCAGGCTGTCAAAGAGTTTGAGGAAGTTCATGGCTCACCCCCGCTCCGGCACGGCGTCGATGACGCGGCGGTCGATGTGCTCCTGCACCGAGGCCACCCCGTGCTCGTAGGCGCTGAGCAGGCTCTCCACCTGCTCGCGGGAGTTGACCAGCCCCTTGGCGCGCACGGTGCCGCCGGCATCCAGCAGCACGCAGTAGGGCAGCTTGGCAATGCGGTAGGTCATGCCCAGGGGCTGGGACAGGACGTAGGTGAATTCCCCCAGCCGGTGCTTGGCGTGAAACTCGGCGTGCTCGGTACGATCGCCGTCCGAGGCCAGCACCACGTTCAGCCACCGGCCCTCCCGGGCCTGCACCGAGCGGATGATGGGCAGCAGCTTCTTGCACACCGGGCAGGTGGGCGACAGGAAGAACACCAGGTTGCTCCTGGCCATGGGGCCACCCACGCTCAGGGCGCGGCCGTTCCAGTCGGTCACCTCCACCACCGGGGCGGGCTCGCCCACCTTGGGGCCGTTGTCCATCATCAGCGCGCCCATGGGGGCCACGCGTTCATACAGGATGCCGATCTGCCGCGACAGGGCCAGCACGCACACGCCCAGGGCCAGCACCAGCACCCACAGGGCAACAACGGAAATCATCAGCGGATCGCTCATGAGTGAATCTCCTTGAGAAGGGGTTGATTGGCCAGCAGCTGATTGGCGCTGGCATAGAGGGCGAGCAGCACGAGGGCGATGCCGGCGACGCTGAAGTGATCGATGAGGCCGAGGGCGCGCGGCAGCTCGTCGGTGGCGCACAGGGCCACCAGGGCGGCGAGCACCCCGTTGCGGGCCACCAGCCCCGCCGAGATGCGCTGCCCGCCGGTGCCGCAGCCGCATTCGATGCGGTCGATGCCCCGGCTCAGGTTGATGAGCACCCCGGCGCTGGCCAGGCCCAGCACCGCCAGGGCCAGCCACGCCGCCCCGCCCTGGCTGGCCGGGAAGAGCAGCCCGACGCCGGCGGCCAGTTCGGAGAGCGCGAAGCCCCAGGCGAAGCCGGGTACCAGGGCGTCGGGGAGCAGGCGGTAGTTGTCCACCGCGTAGCGGAACAGCTCCATGTCGCGCAGCTTGACCAGGGCACCGAGGATCAGCACGACGCTGAGAGCCGCCGCCACGCCGCGCAGGACGACCGGGTCGATGGCAAGAGAATCGGGGCCCATGTCACTTCACCTCCATGAACATCGAAGTCTCGCCCACGCCGGTGATGTCCCGGACCTTGGGATAGCCCGGCGCCACGCGGCGGACCTGCACCGTGGCCGCCTCCAGGTTGAGGCTGTAGAGCAGGGGCTGGGCGCCCTGGCTCACCGCCAGCGACACGGCATGGTTGGAGGGCAGGCGGGCGGTGCGCTTGCGGGTCTTCAGGTCGAAGGCCCAGATCTCCTTCGAGGGGTTCTTGTGGGTGCCCTCGGCGCCCTTGTCGTGCATGTTCACGAACAGGGTGTCGCTGGCCCGGTGCAGGGCGCTGATCTGCAGGCCGCCCGGGCGCCAGGCCTGCTTGCGGTCACGGGCGTCGAGCAAGGGCCAGGGGGCGTTGAAGGCCGGCGCATCGCCGCTCAGGCGCACACCATAGACATTGCCGGTGTAGGACACGAAGTAACGCTGGTCTCCGCTGATCTCCGGGTGGATGTAGATGGGATCGGTGTCCGGGTCGAAGAACTTGCCGCTGCGCTCCCGGGACACGGCCTGCCCTGCGTCGTCGAGGGTCACGGTGAGCAGGGTGCCGTCGCCACAGATGGCGGAGAAGCGGTAGCCCTGCTCCCAGGCCTGGATGGACCAGCAGCCGGGGGTCTGGACTTCGCCCACGTGCTTCTTCGTCACCAGATCGACAATGCCCACCGAGGTGGCCGGGGTGGCGTTCTGGATGTACAGGAAGCGCCCGTCGGCACTGCTGGCCAGCATGCTGCGGTAGGAGATGCCCTGGGCGCGGCGCGGCGGGATGTCGATCTCGGCCTTCAGCTCAAGGCTCTGGGCATCATGGATCTCCACCACGTCGGTGCGCGGCCCGCGGGACAGGCGCGGGTGGTAGGTGGTGACCGCGTAGAGGCTGCGGCCGTCCCGGGACGGGAGCATGAGGGCGCCGAAGCCGGTGCCGATCATGCCCAGGAAGCGCCCGCTGGCGCCGTCCAGCACGTGGGTGCGGCCATCCACCATGTGCCCGAAGGCCGGGTCGATGACGTAGAGGCGGTTGCCGTCGGCCGGCGCCAGGCGCTCGACGGTGATTTCCTCTTCCGGTAACGGGGCTTGGGTTGGGGCTTGGGTTGGGGGTGGGCGCCCGGCCTCGCCCGCCGCGCTGCTTCCCGCAAGCGCGGCTTGCAGGATCAGGGCGATCAGGATGGTGTTCTTGTGCATCTTCCGACCTCGCTCGACTCTGTTGAGAATGCGGGGTCAGTATCTGGCGGCGCTCCCGGGAGGCTGTATCAAGAATTGGAAAAAAACGGGCGTCAGGAATGGAGCCGGCGGGTGCCCGTCTGGGACGGCAGTTCGCCGAACAGGCGGCGATAGTCCTGGGCCAGCTGGGACAGGTGCCAGAAGCCCCAGTGCGCCGCCACGTCGCCGATGGATTCGCGCAGGGGGTCGCGGGCCTTGAGGGCGCGGCGGAAGCCGTTGAGGCGGATCGCCTTGAGGTAGTGCTGGGGCGAGATGCCGAAGACCTCCTGGATGGCGTTCTGCAAGGTCCGGCGCGTCACCCCGACCTCGTCGCAGATGTCGGTGATGCTGAGGGCCGACTCGGGGTTGGCATCCAGAAAGCGCCGCACCCGGCGCACGATGCGCTCCCGGTTGGGGCACACCCCGGCAGCCTGCGCCCCCTGCCCCGCGCTGACCGTTTCGTTGAGCAGGGCATAGAACTCCTCCGCCAGCTGCTTGAGGTTGGAGGGGATCAGCAGGTATTCCGAGTTCTCGCGGCTGCTCTCGAAGGCCCGCAGCAGAAAATCGGCGAGCAGGCCCGGGTAGGCCCGATCGATGATCTTGGCGCTCTTGAGCAGGTCGTTCTCAAGCTCCCGGTGATCGATGGTCGGGTCGTCGAGATGGGCGCACAGCTCCCGCGGCGAGAACACGGCCGCCACCAGGTCGAAACTCTCGGGGGTCCGGATCTCGAACTCGGTCTTCGGGTCGAGCAGGGCCGCCGAGCGCGGCCGCATGAGCTCGCCGCAGTGATAGCCGTGATCCTCCTGGCTGAGCACGGCGCCGATGGCGAACACCCCCGGCGGCGTGCAGCCCTTCTGCAGGATCACCCGGTTGCTGGTCTCGCGGATCAGGGTCAGGGCGGGCAGCTGGATCTCGTCCATGGAGCCGGCGAAGCGCCCCGGGGAGAGCTGGTCGTAACGCTGCCCCCAGCGCTCGTAGATGAGCGCAGCGGCCTGCTGGTCCACATCGGCGTTGCGGCTCTCGCGGTACCGGACCGCGCCATGCCCGACGGCAGATTCAAGGATCAGGTTCATTTACGCTCTCCGAAAGCGGTTACGTCATGTTTAATTATTAACATATTAGTAATATGGGCGGATTCGTCAATGTGCAGCGCAACAAAGCAAGAAGCCGTCCAAGCGGAACGCGGAGCGTGCCTGATCCCTAAGGTGTTGATTTTTTGAGATCTGCGTACGGAAGCCCGGGGGGTCGGAGCACCAGGGAGGCGCCCGCTGCACCAGAAGAAGGCGGCAGGGCGGGCTGGAGAGCCCGCAAGGGGAAAAGCCAAAAAAAAACGGGTATCCACCACCAGGGCGGATACCCGATTCAAGCCGTCCCGGGAGAGGACGGAACAGGGAGGGAGATCAGACGCGTTTGAACAGGGGGCTGCGCACCTGCTGGGCGTCGGCGGCGGAAAAGAACTTTTCGGTGTAGATGTCCCGCTCGAACAGGCGCCCCTGCATCAGCGTCGAAATGCAGGCCTCGATCATGATCGGGGGGCCGCACAGGTAGGCCTTGTGGCCGCGGAAGTCATTGTCGAAGTGGGCCCGGGCGGCCTCATGCACATAGCCGCGGAAGCCGCTCCAGTCGCTGTCGGCGGGCTCCTCGGACAAGGCCGGCACATAGCTGAAGCCCGGGTGCTGCGCCGCCAGAGCCAGGAAGGCGTCGTGGTAGTACAGCTCGGCCTGGTTGCGGGCGCCGTAGACCAGGGTGATCGGCTCGGGGCTGCCGCTTTCCAGCAGGTCGAGGATCATGGAGCGCGGGCTCGACAGGCCGGAACCACCAGCCATGAACAGGGACGGCAGGCCTGCCGAGCGGCGCACGAAGAAGCGCCCGTAGGGCCCGCTGAGAGACAGGCGGTCTCCCACCCCGAGAGACTGGTGGATCCAGGTGGTGCCTGCCCCGCCGGGGACGATGCGGATGTTCAGCTCCACCTCGTTGCCCGCCGAAGGCGGGTTGGCCAGGGAGAAGGCGCGCACGCCCATGTCATTGGGCAGCTGCAGGTTCACATATTGGCCGGCCTGGAAGTCCAGGTGCTCACCGTCATCGAGGGTGATCCACACGCCCTTGATGGTGGGCGTCAGGTCTTCGATGCGGCTCACCACGCCGTGATAGTCCCGCACCGGGATGTCGCGGGCGTCGTCGTCGGTCTCGATCTCGGCCTCGATGACCAGGTCGGACTCGAGCTTTGCGCAGCAGGCCAGCACCTTGCCTTCGTCACGCTCGTAGTCCATCAGGGCGAAGTTGGAGGCGTTGCCCTGGTCCACCTCGCCATCGGTCACGGTGACCTTGCAGGTGGCGCAGTAGCCCTGGCCACAGGCGTGGGGCAGGAAGATGCCGGCGCGCAGGGCGGCGTCGAGGATGGTCTGGCCCTCCTCGACCTCGATGCTGCGGCCGAGGGGCTCGATGGTCAGCTCGTAACTCATGCTGCCGTCCTCAGTAGCCCGAGCCGGCGATGCCGTCGAGACCGGGGGTGATGAAGCGGATCAGGTCCTTGTGACCGATGCCGTTGTCCGCCAGGCTCTTGTTGCGATCGAGCACGACCGGGCGGCTGCCGTTGAGCCACTGCACCGCGCTCCAGTCGATCTGCGCCCAGTCGGGGTGATAGCTGAAGCAGTCTGTCATGTGGGTGTCGATGATCTCGCCAAACAGGGTCTCCGGCGGCAGGGCCAGCACGAAGGGCCGGGAGAACATGCGGTGACGCTCCCAGTTGATGTACAGCAGCTGGCGGCCGGCGTAGTTGTCGACAGCGTCGCTGGAGGGGAAGTCGTAGGGGGCCAGGGTTTTCAGCTGGGTCATGATCGTGCTCCTCAGTTCCGGGTGGCCTGGGCGCGCCACTTGGCAAAGTTCTTCTGGTCTTCCGAGCCGTTGAAGTCGCCGCTGGCGCGCTTGTCCATGCGCCAGTAGGCGTGCATGCGGGCGCCCGGGCGGTAGTCGTGGGCATTCACGTCGGTGCCTTCAGGCTCGCACTTGCCCTGCAGGGCGGCGTGGGACGAGATGAAGGTCTGCACGTACTTCTCGGGTTCGTCCTCGAAGATCTCCTTGCAGTGGTCGGAGCAGAAGTGGAACTTCTCGCCCTTGTACTCCGTCTCGCGGAAGCACATCTCCATCGGGTCGCCGGGCTCGTTGAACTTGATGGTGGACACGCAGACCTGGCAGTTCATGGGCTGGGTCTTGTTGTTGAAGCGGTTGCCGGCCTTCTCCTGCTCGATCCAGTACTCGTACACCGGGCGGTAGTACTTGTCGAAGGTGTTGGGGTATTTCTCGGACAGCCAGTCGAGCTCTTCCGGCTGGGGCATCCAGGTATGGAAGGGGGTGGCGTCGGGCTTCATGTAGAAGCCGATCCACGACTGGTGGGTGATGTGCTCCTTCTCCTCGATGGTCTGCTCGAAGCACTTGGGCACCTTGATGCCGTAGCGGGCCAGATCGGTGAACAGGGCGGTGCCGTTCTGCTCGAAGTAGATCTCCCAGGCTTCCTTGAAGCTCATGATCCGCTTGGGCAGCATGTAGTCCATCATCATGCCCACCGAAGCCAGCTTGCGGGTGCCGCGCCAGGTCCATTTGTCGATCCAGCGCTGCACGATGGGCAGGTTGTCCGGGTCCTGTTCGAGCATGAACTTGATGCACTCCAGGCCCAGGGTCATGTGGCGGGCCTCGTCCGACTGGGCCGAGAAGCCCACGGTCATGGCGGCCATGTCGCCGTTGTAGGCGGCACCCGAGATGAAGGGCACGAACAGGATGTTGGTCAGCACGTATTCGAAGGCGAAGCCGATGGCCACCATGAACTCGAAGGGGCCGGCGGTGATGGCGTCGTCGAAGAAGGACTTGCCGTCCGACAGGTACCACATGCGCGACTGCTGGTGGGCGAACTCGTCCAGGCCGTTGTAGAAGCGGTTGTAGTTGCTGATGGAGTGGATCTGGGTCTGGAAGTGGCGGTACTCATCCACCGACTGCATCATGCAGGCCACGCGGGGGCCGGCGCCGACCATCTGGCGGGCCACCATGCTGAAGCCGCGGGCAGCCATCAGTTCCAGCGGCGGGGTGGAGCCCAGGAAGAGCTTGAGCACGTTGATGTAGCGGGCGTCGGTAACCGACAGGTGGCCGTTGTTCTGGTTGAAGGCATCGAGAATGGCGTAGAGCTTGCGCTCCTTCTCGGCCTGGTATTTCCAGTAGGCGTCCATGGTCAGGCGGAAGGGGTCTTCCCACTTGTCCCAGTCGTGAATCTTGATGCCTTCGTAGCCCACCTGGGGGAAGACCTTGTCCATCGGCTGGAAGGTGGTGTCCCAGGCCAGATCCCGGGTCATCATGGTGTAGCGCTCCTTGAGGCCGAGCTTCTTGGCAACTTTCATGTCCATGCTGTCTCTCCTTGGGTGTCGGTTCAGCGCTGCCAGGACAGGACGAACTCGTCGTCGCTCTCGTCCAGGTGGCCGGAGATGGTGATCAGGTGGAGCTGCAGCTCCTGCAGGTCGAAGTCGCGACCCATCTTTTCTTCCACGGTGGCGCGCTTGATGACCAGGCGGCCAGGCACGTCCACCTTGACCATGGCGGGCTGATCCACCACCACGGCAGCGGGGTTGTCCTCGACGATGGCCTCGACGATGCAGCGGGTCTCTTCGTTCTTCTGAAACGCGATGAAGGCGTTGGATGTCATGGGGAGCCTCTTTACAGGGGGATGCCGGCCTTGGCGGCGCGGGCATCGAGTTGCTGGACGACCTCGTCCAGGACGGCGGCGCCCTCGGCACCGAAGCCCAGTTCGGCCACCGGGGTGAGCACCTCGATGGAGCGCTGGCGGGCCGCGCGGATCCACTCGCCCAGCAGGGCCTTGTTGGCGGGGTTGTCGGCGGCGGCAGCCTTGAGCACGGCGTCCACCCACTTCACGTTTTCGGCGTACCACTCGCGCTGAAAGCGGGTGAGCAGGGTCATCACCGGGCCGTGGGCGGCGTTGAGCCGGTCGTTGAGCTTGTCGTAGATGAGCGGAAAGAGCAGGCCCTCGAGGGCGAAGTTCTGGGCCACGAAGAGCTCGAACCAGTCATCCATGACCATCTGGTCCTCGATGTAATGCCGCAGCCCTTGCCAGGCCGGTGCCTTCAGCCAGGCCTGCTTGGCCTCGGCCAGGGCGTCGATCTCGTCCAGGGAGATGGCCAGGCGGGTGATGAACTGGGCGATGCCGAGCTGATCCATGCAGGCGTAGGCGGTGGCCTGGGAGATGGCGATGCCGTAGCTGTAGGCGGCGATGTAGGAGTTGTTGATGTTGGAACCCCAGGCCACATGGCGCAGGGGCAGCAGCACCTGATTGACCACGGCCTTGCCGTCGGCGGGGTAGCCCGCCGCGAGGCCCATCTCCTCGGCCAGGTCGAAGTCGGCGGTGGCGGTCTCCTGCATGCGGCCCCGGGCCAGGGTCCAGGCGCCGTAGAAGAACTGGCGCGGGTCCTTGAGCGCGTACCAGTCCTTCATGGTGACGCGGGTGCGGGTGGGGTCGAAGATGTCGTGGGACGGGTCCCAGGTGGGGCGGTAGTGGTAGTTCTCCACCGGCTGCAGGTCCATCGTGCCTTCCATGTAGCGGGAGGCCGGCTTGTCGGCCCCCATGCGCCGGGCCAGGTGGCCGAAGGTCTGCCGTAGGGGCTCGATGGTGATGGTGCGAAGATCCATGCTCATTGTGTTCTCCTACTCCTCGGGTGTCGGGTAGCGGGGGCCTGGGGCGGGCTCAGCGGAAGCGCTGGTGGGTGGCGTCGTGGAGGTTCCAGGCAAAGTCGCCCTCGGGGCGGGCCGATGCCGCGTCCAGCACGGTCACCCGGTTGTCGGCGCAGAAGGCCTCAAAGGCGGCGCGGGGCATGATCAGCTCCACCGCCAGCTCGGGCTCCCCCACCGAAAACTCGAACTCGACCAGGCCGCCGTCACGCTCACCGGTCACCCGCACGAACTTGCGCGTCACGTCGAACTGCTGGTCTTCCATGGCCCCGCCTCCTGGTTGCACGGCCGGCATCGAACGCGCCGGCATGGGGGCATTAGAGCAAACAGTAATATGTTAGTGAATGGACGATCAGCGCCTTGGCTTGTACTTTTCAAAGCCAGGGGTGTTTATGGCTGGATCAGCGGATCTGATCCTGGTGCTGAATGCGGAACTGGCTGGGCGTGGTGCCCACCCGCCGGGTGAAGAAGCGCGAGAAGTAGGCCGGGTCGGCAAAACCGAGCTGGTAGGACAGCTCGCCGACCGGGGTGGTGGAGAAGCGCAGCAGGCGCCGCGCCTCCTGGAGCAGGCGGTCGTGGACCACCTCTTTGGAGGGCAGGTTGGCCATGCGCCGGCACACATCGTTGAGGCGGGCCTCGGTGACGGCCAGCTGGCGGGCGTAGTCAGGCAGGGTCAGGTGATCGCGGAAGCTCACCTCGACCAGGTCGCAGAAGCTCAGGAAGATGCGCAGATCCTCGCCCCGCTCACGCTTGAGAGGCTGCGCAGGCACGTGGCTGGCGAGCAGGCGGTTGAGGCTGATGAAGAAGCACAGGCCCAGGGCCTGCACCGCCGCCGAGCGCCCTTTGCCGCGCCCGCCGAACTCCTGCTGCAGCAGCTCGGCCAACTGCACCAGGCGGGCGGCCTCGGCCTGCACTTCGCCGGCCGCCCCGCCCAGGGGCAGAAAAGCCGGCTCGCGCAGCTGGGCCTCCGGCCACTGCCCGGGCAGGGACGCGTACCAGGCCCGCACCACGTCCTGGCGCACGGTGATCACGTGGCCGTCGGTGTGCTCTTCGGAATAAAACGCGTGGGGGATGGCCGGCGGGGTGATGAAGACCAGCGGCGCCTCGGCAAAATAGGCCTGGTCGTCCAGCTGCAGGCTGATGCTGCCGCGCACCAGCAGATGTACCTGGTAGAAGCGCGAGTGGCGGTGGGCCGACGTGTTGCGCCCGAAGATCTCGGCCAGCCGGCCGAAGGTCTCGTAATGCACGTCGCACTCCGGATCCCCCTCGTAGATCCGGGTGATGTGGATGTCGGGGATGGACGGGGGGCGCTCCACGGAGCGGCCGGCAGGATCAACGGCGGACATGCCGCAAGAAGATCACTCCGATGTTAGGGAGTCAACAGGTATCATTGGGCGTTGGTCACGGGAGCCTCCGCTCCCCCATCACAGGAGCACGACACCCCATGCAGAGCAGGATTTCCTACCGCAACCTGCCCCAGCTTTTCCTGAAAGCCCGGGAGGAGCTGATCTGCCACTTCCGCCCCATCCTCAACCACTTCGGGCTCACCGAGCAGCAGTGGCGCATCCTGCGCGTGCTGAGCGAGCGCGAGCAGCTCGAACCCTGGGAGATCTGCGACATCTGCCAGATCCTCAGCCCCAGCCTGGCCGGCGTGCTGGCCCGCATGGACGACATGGGCGTGATCAGCCGCAGCCGGGTGCCCGAAGACCAGCGCCGGGTGATCGTCCGCCTGAGCCCCCGGGGCAGCGAGCTGGTGGAGGAGATCGCCCCGCTGATCCAGGCCCAGTACCGCAAGCTCGAGGAGGCCCTCGGGCGCGAGCTGATCGACGAGCTGTACACCGTGCTCGACAAGGTCATCACCGGCCCCCACGGCCCGGTGGAGCGCATCAGCCTGCCATCGGCCAGCCCGGCCCCCGGCGCCACCGAGAAGCGCAAACGCGCCCCCCGCAGCAATACGCGCGCAACGGCCAAGCCTTAAGGTTTACACTTTTCGGCCTCGGGCACCCCATTGCCCTCAACCCCCAAGAATGCGGAGTAGAACAGTGCACTACGGCGACCACAGTACCGACGCCCTCATGACCATCACCAACCGGCCCGACCTCGTCTTCGTGCGAGGCGAAGGCAGCTGGCTGTTCGACCATCAGGGCAAGTCCTACCTGGACTTCATCCAGGGCTGGGCCGTCAATTGCCTCGGCCACTGTCCGCCCCAGATCCGCGACGCCCTGGTGCGCCAGGCCGGCACCCTGCTCAACCCCAGCCCGGCCTTCTACAACGGCCCGATGATCGAGCTGGCCGGCCTCCTCACCGCCAACTCGGTGTTCGACCGGGTGTTCTTTGCCAACACCGGAGCCGAAGCCAACGAGGGCGCCATCAAGCTGGCCCGCAAGTGGGGCCAGGTGCACAAGGGCGGCGCCTACGAGATCATCACCTTCGACCACAGCTTCCACGGCCGCACCCTGGCCACCATGTCGGCCTCCGGCAAGGCCGGCTGGGACACCCTGTTCGCCCCCCAGGTGCCGGGCTTCCCCAAGGCCGGGCTCAACGACATCGAGTCGGTGAAGGCCCTGATCAACGAGCGCACCGTGGCCATCATGCTCGAACCCGTGCAGGGGGAAGGCGGCGTCATCCCCGCCAGCCCGGCCTTCCTGCAGGCCCTGCGCCAGCTCACCCGCGAACACGGCCTGCTGCTGATCGTGGACGAAGTGCAGTCCGGCATCGGCCGCACGGGCAGCCTGTTTGCCTACGAGCACGCCGGCATCGAGCCCGACATCATGACCCTGGGCAAGGGCATCGGCGGCGGCGTGCCCCTGGCCGCCCTCCTCGCCCGCGAAGAGATCTGCTGCTTCGTGCCCGGCGACCAGGGCGGCACCTACAACGGCAACCCGCTGATGAGCGCCGTGGGCGTGGCCGTGCTGCGCACCCTGCTGGCCGACGGCTTCCTGGCCGGCGTGCGCGCCCGGGGCGAATACCTGTCGAAGCGCCTGCTCGAGCTCTCCGCCCGCCACAGCCTGGGCGGCGAACGGGGCAGCGGCATGCTGCGCGCCCTGGTGCTCGACAGCGACCGCGGCCCGGCCCTGGTCAAGGCGGCCCTCGAGCAGAACCCGGTCGGCCTGCTCCTGAACTCCCCCCGCCCCAACCTGCTGCGCTTCATGCCGGCGCTCAATGTGAGCGAGGGCGAGATCGACCAGATGATCGAGATGCTGGACGCGCTGCTGGGGCAGTAAGCACCACCGGCGGACGCCGCCCGGCGTCCGCCCCAGTTCCGCCCGGAGGTCACCATGGACCAGAACACCTTCGAGAACCGCCTTCGCGACGAAGGCTTCAGCCAGACCGTGATCGTCGAACGCGAGGCCCACGGTCAGCTCGACCTGCACACCCACCCTTTCGAAGCCCTGGCCTTGATCCTGGCCGGCGAAATCCGCATCGTCGCGGACGGGGAGAGCCGGCTGTACCGGGTGGGCGGTGTCTTTCACCTGGCGGCGGAGCAGCCCCATGCGGAGAGCTACGGCCCGGAGGGTGTGCGCTATCTGGTAGGGCGACGCTGAGGCGGGAGCCTGCCCGTGGGGTCGAATTGACTCGGCCTCCCCACGCCGATGCAAGACCGGGTGATTGTGGGGCAGAAAGCAAAAACGCCCCGAAAGGGGCGTCTTTGCTTTGTATTTGGCGGAGAGGGCGGGATTCGAACCCGCGTCAGGGTATTACCCTGAACACGCTTTCCAGGCGTGCGACTTAAACCGCTCATCCACCTCTCCAAGTGGAGGCGGCACTATATACCAGAACTGAAAAAAGTCAAAGGTTATTTTCAAATGCGCTGGCCTGCCGCCTTTGGTCGGGCATGCGAACGAAGTCCACCAGGGCCTGAACCTCCAGGGGTGGGGGTGGGGTGAGGAGGCTGACCACGGCGATCACGATGAAACCCAGCGGCACACCGAAAACACCGCAGGAGATGGGGTGGATGTCGAACCAGGCATCGCCCATGCTGCCCCCAAAGAAGGGATGGGTGCGCATGATGTAGTACAGGGTGATGCCGAGCCCTGCCAGCATGCCGGCCACGGCCCCCCACTTGTTGGCGCGTTTCCAGAAGATGCCCAGCACCAGGGCAGGGAAGAAGGCCGAGGCGGCGATGGAGAAGGCCAGGCCGACCATGAAGAGGATGCTGTCCGGCCGCAGGGACGCCACCCATGCCGCCACCACCGCCACCACCAGCAACTGGGACTTGGTGATCACGAGGCGACGCTGGGTGGAGGCCTGGGGATTGACCATCTTGTAATAGAGGTCGTGGGACAGGGCATGGGAGATAGTCAGCAGCAGGCCGTCGGCCGTGGACAGGGCCGCCGCCAGCCCCCCCGCCGCCACCAGGCCCGACACCACGTAAGGCAGGCCGGCGATCTCGGGGATGATGAGCAGGATGGCGTCGCTGTTGATGGTGAGTTCGGCCAACTGCAGGATGCCGTCGCCGTTGATGTCCTCGACCTTCACCAGCCCGACCTTGCCCCAGGACGCGACCCAGCCGGGCAGGCTGCCGATGTCGGTACCGATGAGGTTGCTGTACACCTCCCACTTGGCAAACACCGCATAGGCCGGGGCCGTGACGTACAGCAGGAAGATGAAGAACAGTGACCAGAACACCGAGCGCCGGGCCTCACGCACACTGGGCGTGGTGTAGTAGCGCATCAGGATGTGGGGCAGCGCGGCGGTGCCCACCATCAGCACGAAGGTGAGGGCGATGAAGTTGTTGCGGGCGCTGTCCTTGGCGGCCTGGTCGTTGCCCGGGTGGGCTTCGGCATGGGGGGGCGGGTGGACCGAGCGGGCCAGGCTGTCCTGGCGGGCGCGCTCCCATTTGAGGCGGGCTTCGTCGGGTGTGCGCGGCAGATCCCGCAGGGTGCGCTCGGCGGCGGCGATCTCGCGGGCGGGGGCGCCCTGGGTGCGCAACTCGGTGACCCGCTCGACCTGGCCGGTACGCTCGGCGGCGAGGGATTCGGGCAGGTCGGCGATCTTGCGGGCGTACTCATCGGCCCGGTAGCGGTACTGGTTGCGGACTTCGTTCTCCCGGGGCTCGGAGAAGAGCTCCAGCTCCTTGACCCCCAGGTCACGCAGGACCTCACCATAGACGGCCTGGGGCACCGGCACGCCGGTGACCTTGTAGGAGAGGATGGTGACCGGCACCAGGTAGGCGATGATGAGGATGAGGTACTGGGCCACCTGGGTCCAGGTGACGGCGCGCATGCCCCCCAGGAAGGAGCACACCAGGATGCCGGCCAGGCCGACGAAGACGCCGATCTCGAACTCGATGCCGATGAAGCGGCTGGTGATGAGCCCGACCCCGTAGATCTGGGCCACCACATATACAAAGCTGGCGAGCACGCCGGCAAACACGCCCACGACCCGCGCGAAGTGCCCCTCGTAACGGGCGCCGAGGAAGTCGGGGATGGTGAACTGGCCGAACTTGCGCAGGAAGGGGGCCAGCAACAGGGCCACCAGCACGTAGCCCCCGGTCCATCCGGTGACGAAGGCCAGGCCGACGAAGCCGGTGTAGTACAGGGTGCCGGCCAGGCCGATGAAGGAGGCCGCGCTCATCCAGTCGGCGGCGGTGGCCATGCCGTTGAACAGGGCCGGCACCCGCCGGCCGGCCACGTAATACTCGGAGACGTCGGAGGTGCGGCTCATCACGCCGATGGCGGCGTAGATGGCGATGGTGGAGAACAGGAAGATCTGGCCGATCCAGCGCGGGCTCAGGCCGAACTGCTCGGCCACCGCCAGCAGGACCACCAGGCACACGAAACCCACCGCGTAGAAGGCGTAGTAGCGCCCGAGGCGGCGGAACAGGGCGGGCGTGGTCGTCATTGGCGCTCAGTCTTCGTCATACAGGCCATAGCGCCGTTCCAGCCGGGTCATCCAGCGGTCGTAGATCCACACGATCAGCAGAAAGATGATCAGCGCACCCTGGGCCGCCATGTAGAAACCGAGGGGCCAGCCATAGAAGCTGAAGGCGTTCAGGTCGTCGGCAAACCAGCCGGGCAGGAAGCTGGCCGCAGCCCAGGCCAGCAACAGGACCCAGGTCAGTCGCAGGGTGGCCCGCCAGTACGCCCGCTGCCTTGCGCGGATATCGCTCAATCTGTATTCCCCTCTCGACGGCTGCGAGTATAGCGCCCGCCAGGCTGCGGCCTCACAACTGGTAACGCAGCTGGAGCCGGTGCTGGAGCTTGCGGGCCTGGCGGAAGGACTCCTTGAGGAAGGCCCTTTCGAGCTCATTGAGGGCGGCGGGGGCGATCCGGTTGGGCGGACCGGCCTTCTCCTGCTGACCACGGAGGCGCAGTTGCTGGATGAAATCAAAGGCCTCCACACAGGCATCCACCTCGCGCCGCGGCCAACCGAGCAGGCTGCCGGCGGCCTGCAGGCGCCCCGCGGTGGCGGTATCGGAAATACCGAGGGCCAGGGCCAGGATGCGCGCCGCGTCCACGAAGATCCGGCTGCCGTCGCGCTTGAGATCAAGCAGGCCGCTCTCCTTGTCCACCACGAAGTCGCGGATGCGCCCCAGGGGCGGCCCACCGCGCAGGGCGTTGTCGGCCATGAAGCGCAGGAAGAGCGCGTTGTCGCCGGTGCTGGCCAGAAGCCAGCGCTGGAGCGACGCGGCCAGGCCGACATCGCCGGCGACGGCCCGGAAATCAAAGAAGATGGTGGCGTTGAGCAGGTCATCGGGCATTGCCGAACTGATCCAGCCGGCAAACTGCCCGCGCCATTCGGTCATGGACAGGCACCAGCGCGGGTTGCCCGCCATCACCTCGCCCTTGCACAGGGGAAAGCCGCAGGCATCGAGCAGGGCATTGACCCGCCGGGCGAAGGGCAGGAAGCGCTGGCGCAGGGGTTCGGTGTCGGCCTCGGTCTCGGGCACGAAGACGAGGCCGTTGTCCTGGTCGGTATCGAGGGTCTGCTCCAGCCGCCCTTCGGAACCGAAGGCCAGCCAGCACCAGGGCACCAGGGGCAGGTCGAACTCGGCCTCGGCCAGATCGACGGCACTCAGCACCACCAGGTCATTGAGAATGGCGATCCACTCGCACACGTGGCCGGCGCTCGCCCCCTCCTCCACCATGCGTCCGGCGGCCTCGCGGATCCGGCGCGCCGCGGCGGCCAGGGCATCGATGGTGCCGGCGGCGTGGATGGCCTCCACCAGGTCTTCCCCGTCGAGGCTGCGGCTGGCGTAGAGATCCCCCCGGGACACGACGCCGGCGAAGGCCCCGTCAGCGTCCACCACCACCAGATGACGCAGGTCGTGGCGCGCCAGGCTCAGGCGAGCCTGGTGGGCGCTTGCCGCCAGCGGCAGGGACACGACGCCCCCCGTCATCACACCCACCACGGCCTCCTCGAGGTCACCACCGGGCAGCACGACGCGCTCGATGACATCCCGCTGGGTGAGCACGCCAAGGGGGCGTGCGGCCTGGTCGTCGATCACCACCACGCTGCCAACCCGCTCTGCCATCATCCGGCGCAGGGCGTCGCGCACTGTCACATCGGGCAACGCCCCCACCGGAGGCCGGCGCAGCAGCCCGCCCAGGCCGGCGGTGGCAAAGGGGCGGGTGTCCATCCCGGAGGATGTCATGTCCACCTCCGCTCAGTACTTGACGCGGGCGTAGTAGGTTTTTTCCGAGGCCTGCCGGGCCTCGCCGAGGGTCCGGATGCCCATCTCCGCCAGCAACGGGATCATGCGCAGGAAGACCTCGCCGGTGACGATGGCGTCTCCCATGGCCGTGTGCCGCCCCATGATGTTCACCCCCATGCGCTCGGAGATGGCCTCCAGGCGATGGGACTCCTGGGCCGGGTGGATCACCGCCGACAGCAGCAGGGTGTCGAGCACCGGCTGGGAGAAGCGGATACCGGTGCCCTCTTCCTTGAGCTGCAGGAAGCGCATGTCGAAGGCGGCATTGTGGGCCACCAGCACGGTGTCTTCGGCAAAGGCATGGAAGGCCGGCAGCACCTTGGCCATGGGCGGCTGGCCCACCAGCATCTCGGGGGTGATGCCGTGGATCTTGGTGGAGGCCTCGGGCAGCTCCCGCAGGGGGTCGACGAGCTGGTCGAAGGACTCGGACCTGAGCAGCTTGCCATTGACGATGCGGGTGGCGCCGATCTGGATGATCTCGTCGCCCTCGGAGGGGTTGAGGCCGGTGGTCTCGGTATCGAAGACCGTGAAGGTCAGCTCGGACAGCAGGCGGTCGTCCAGGGCGTGGCTGGCCTCGGTCTGCTTGAAGAGGTCGAAATCGTAGTACTCGGGCCGGCTCTCGCCCTTGAGGAAGGTGCCCGCGTCGACCTGGTCCTGGGGCGCCGCCGACGGCAGCAGCAGGCGGAAGAAGGCCCGGTGCTGGGTTTTCTCGCGCTGCAGCCAGATCTCGCCGTCGTGGCGCTCGATGACGTCGCGCACGGTGAGGGGCGAGCTCTCGCCGGCGAAGGTCATGGGCTCCAGCTCCCAGGCCATCACGGTCTCGGTGCTCATGGCCTGGCCGGACCAGATCAGGTCGAGGTGCACCAGACGCCCGGCGGAAGTGAGGCGCAGGCGCACTTCACGCACCTCGAACTCGTCAGACAGGCGGCTGACCAGATAGCCAACGGCCTGGAGCAGCGAGAAGCTGTCCACCTTGACCCACACTTCCGGGTCCACGTCCTCGATCTTGGTGCGCAGTTCGAGCTTCTTCTCGATGCGCCGCTGGGCTGCCGCCACCAGATCGGCCCCGAGCATCTCGTCCAGGGGCCAGCGGGTCTTGAGGGAGTCGGCAAACTCGTTGGCGGTCTCGTCGAGGCGCTTACTGAGGCCCTGCACCTCGTCACGCACCACGCTCAGGAAGCGCTCCTTGAGCTCGGCGTCCAGGTCGGGGTATTCCAGCATCTCGGCCGCGGCCCGCAGGTTGGCCAGGGACGAGCGGCTGCCCTCGGTGAGGGTGTGGAGCATCTGGTCGCGCTTGGTCTCGGCCTCGAAGTTGCGGGTGATGTTGTCCAGCATCAGCACGAAGCCCGACACCGTCGGCTCGGTGTCGTCGGCCCCCGAGGACATCACTGGTGCCATGTGCACCCGCAGCAGCTGCCCGGCCCGGGTGGTGGTGACGAAGTTGGCCATGGGTTGGGCGCTCTGGCGGCGGATGCGCTCCTGGATGCTCTCCAGGGCATGCACGATCAGGCTGCGCTCGAAGACCGCGTAGATGGAGCGTCCCAGGCCGATGATCTCGCCACCGCCGGCCGCCGTGGGCGCGTCGGAGAGGGCCCGGAACTGCAGGCGGGCCCGGCTGTTGTAGAGCAGGATGCGACCGTCGAGGTTGCACACCACCACGCTCTGGTTGAGCTCGGACATGAGCGCCGCCAGCCGGTTGCGCTCCTCCTCGACGGACAGGCGGGCCTCGCGGATGCGGACCTCCACGTCTTCCTGCAGGCTGCGGCGCTGATCGGCCAGGGCGTTGACCGACTCGGCAATGCGCGTGAGCTCGGGGGAACCGCCGGGCTTGAGGCGCCGGGACGGATCGGTGCTGACAATCAGCCCGAGCTCGTCTGCCAGCAGCGAGGGGCCGAGGAGATGATCCTGGGCGAAGGACTTCATCAGCACGGCCGCGGCACCGGCGCCGACCATGGTGATCATGAAGAGGAGCCCCAGGCGCGGATTGAGGATGGGCTCGATGGCATCCCGCTCTTCCGGGCTCAGATCGCGCCACACGGCGATGCCTGCCGCCGCCATGACGCCCACCACCAGCAGGCAGGCCGTGGCAATCGCCAGTGCCTGCCGCGATTTGACGCTCACGCCGGCACGTCCAGCAGGGATTTCACCTTGGCCACCAACTCCTTGGTGGAGAAGGGCTTGGTCATGTAGGCATCCGCCCCCATCGCCAGCCCCTTGGTGACCTCGGTCTCACGGCCCTTGGCGGTGAGCATCAGGATGCGCGTGCCCTGCAGCGCGGCTTCGGCCCGGATCTCCTGGCACACCTCGTAGCCGTTCTTGCGCGGCATCATCACGTCCAGCAGGACCAGATCGGGGGTCTCGCTGCGTGCCTTGTCGAGGGCCTCCTGGCCGTCGTGGGCGATGCACACCGCGAAGCCTTCGCGCTTCATCAGGAATTCAAGTGAAATGACAATGTTCTGTTCGTCGTCGGCGATCAATATTTTTTTGGTCATTCGGTCCCCTCCCCATCCTCACCCCGGTCGAGACAGCGGCATGCAAGCCTCATCCCGGGGCGTGATTCTTCGTAGTTTATCCTGCCTCATCTTTCGTTTCTGTTGATTTGCCGCAAGGCATCAGAAACGAGAAACATGCGCCTTCACCGGCCGCGCTCTCCACCCACAGCCGACCGCCATAGTGCTCCACGATCTGGCGGCTGATCGGCAGGCCCAGACCGGTGCCCTGGGGCTTGTCGGTCATGGTGTTGCCGCCCTGCCGGAACTTCTCGAACACCACCCGCTGCTCTTCGGGGGTCAGGCCCGGGCCGTTGTCGCGCACATCCACACGCAGGCCCTCCTCCGTCCCGGCAAGGCTGACCCACACCTGCCCGCGGCCCGCATCCACGAACTTGACCGCATTGGAGAGCAGGTTGAGCATCACCTGGATCAGCCGGTCCCGGTCGGCCAGCAAGATGGGTACTTCATCGGGCAGTGCCATCTCCAGGGCGACGCCTTTGTCCTTGAAGAGCTGGCTGGTGGAGGCCGCGGCCTGCTCGACCACCTCGACCAGGCTGACCTCGCCGTTATGCCAGTCGGCGTGGCCGGATTCGATCTTGGCCATGTCCAGCACCTGGTTCACCAGGCGGGTCAGGCGCTCGGTCTCGCTGACGATGATGCCCAGGAAGCGCTTGCGCTCGGTCAGGTCGATGCGCGGATCGTCGAGCAGCATCTCGGAGAAGGCGCGGATCGAGGTGAGCGGCGTACGCAGCTCGTGGGTCACCGAGGACATGAAGTCGTCCTTCAGGCGGTCGAGCTCCTTGAGGCGCTCGTTGGCGCTGCGCAGCTCGGCGGTGGCGGCCTCGAGCTCGAGGGACTTCTGCTCCAGGCGCTTGGAGTAGGCCCGCACCTGGGAGGCCTCGTCGAGGATGTTCATCACCTCATCCAGCCCCAGGGGCTCCTCCTTGACCACCGAGGCCACCATCACCCGGGCCGAGGCGCTGCCGATGGCCCCCGCCAGGGTTGTCTCCGCAAAGTGCACCAGCCCCGCGTCGGCCGGCAGCACTTCCACCGACGCCGCCCCGCGCTTGCGGGCGTATTCGGCAAAGGCGTTGCGCGCCCGCTCCGGCCCGATGAAGCGGCCGATCAGGGGCAACAGGTCGCCGATCTGGGCGCTACCGCGCCAGAAGGCGCCGCCGGCGGGCCGGCTCTGCTTGAAGACATCGACAAACAGCGTCGCCTGGCCGGCCTCGATGGCGTTGGGGGAGCGCATCAGCGACACGCAGGCATAGGCCCCCAGGTTGGCGAGAAGGCTCCAGAACAGGCTGTGGGCGATCGGATCGAGGCCCTTCAGGCCGAAGAGCTCCTGGGGGCGCAGCAGCTCCAGGCCCAGAAAGCCGGTCTGCAGGAACTCGATGGGCAGCCAGCCGGATTTGGCGAAGGACGGCAGCAGCAGGGTATACAGCCACACCGCAAAGCCGCTCGACAGGCCGGCCAGGGCGCCGGCCCGGGTGGCACCACGCCAGTACATGCCACCGATGATGGCCGGGGCAAACTGGGCCACGGCGGCAAAGCTGATCAGGCCGATGCTGACCAGCGCATGGGCCTCGCCCGCCAGCCGGAAATACAGGTAGCCGAGGAGCAGGATGAAGATGATCGCGCTACGCCGGATCCCCAGCAGCAGGCCCGACAGATCGTCCCGTCCCTGCAGGGCCACCCAGCGGTAGCGCAGCAGCAGCGGCATGACCAGATCGTTGCAGACCATCGTGGACAGGGCGATGGTCTCGACGATGACCATGCCGGTGGCCGCCGACAGGCCGCCGATGAACACCAGCAGGGCCAGCCAGCCATGGCCCCAGGCCATGGGCAGGGTCAGCACGAAGGTGTCGGCATCCACGCCCTGGCCGGCAAAGTGCATCAGCCCGCCCAGGGCGATGGGCAGCACGAATATGTTGATCAGCAGCAGGTACAGCGGAAACAGCCAGATCGCCCGGCGCAGGTGGTTTTCATTGACGTTCTCCACCACCGCCACCTGGAACTGCCGCGGCAGGAACATCACCGCCAGCATGGACAGCAGGGTCAGGGCGAACCAGTTGCCGTAAGAGTTGCCCCCCGCCTCCATGGTCATCAGGCGCTTCAGGGCCGGGTCGAGGGCGGCGCGGGAGAACAGGTCGCCAAAGCCGTTGAAGATGCCGAAGGTGACGAACAGCCCCACCGCCATGAAGATCACCAGCTTCACCACCGACTCGAAGGCCACCGCCGCCACCATGCCCTCATGGCGCTCGGTGGCGTCCAGGTGGCGGGTGCCGAAGAGGATGGTGAAGGCCGCCATGATCAGGGCGATGTAGAGCGTGGTGTCGGCCATCCACGACACCGTGCCTACCTTGGCCGGCATGACGATGTGCGGATAGTAGGTGAGGATGGCGTAGCTGCTGGACACCGCCTTGAGTTGCAGGGCGATGTAGGGAATCACCCCGAGCACGGCGATCACCGTCACCAGCCCGCCAAGCAGGTGGCTCTTGCCATAGCGGGAGGCGATGAAGTCGGCGATGGAGGTGATGCGGTGGGTCTTGCCGATGCGCACCATCTTCAGCATCACGAACCACCACAGGGCCACCACCAGGGTCGGCCCGAGGAAGATCGGCACGAAGCCCAGCCCCGACGAGGCCGCCCGGCCGACGCTGCCGTAGTAGGTCCAGGTGGTGCAATACACCGCCAGGGACAGGGCGTAGATGGTCGGATTGGCGATGATCGAGCGGCCGGCATCGGCGCGCTTGTCGCCAAAGTAGGCCACTGCAAAGAGCAGCGCGAGATACAGGAAGGAGATGGCGACGATGACGGTGCTGGTCATGGACGCAGCTCGCCCGGGCAGGGGTCGCAACGCATCATGGTGCCCCCTAGCGCTCGATGATCCAGGCCATCAGCGCGATCACCGCCGCCCACACGCCAAATACGTAGAGATACAGGGAGGGAACGCCGAACCAGGAGCGGTCCACATCGAACACGGACAGGACCGGGTAGTTGATCACCACCCAGCCGAGCAGGAACAACGCAACGAGGCGCTGCCCCGTCAAGGTCGCCTTGATCATCTCTCCCCTCCCACTGGCTACTGCTTTATTGGTATGTGACGATTTATAAACCGAAACGACCGGCTTGGCGAGCACTCCCGGGGCATGATGGCCGCACATCCTCAAATATGCCGCCAAAAATGAAAAACCCCGCCGAAGCGGGGTTTTCCGGGGACGATGAGGTCCGGGCAGAAATTACATGCCCATGCCGCCCATGCCGCCCATACCACCCATGCCGCCCATGTCAGGCATGCCGCCGGCCGGCTTGTCTTCAGCCAGTTCAGCAACCATGCAGTCGGTGGTCAGCATCAGGCCAGCCACGGAGGCGGCGTTCTGCAGCGCGGTGCGGGTCACCTTGGTGGGGTCCAGCACGCCCATTTCGACCATGTCGCCGTACACATCGGTAGCAGCGTTGTAGCCGAAGTTGCCAGCACCTTCGGTGACCTTGTTGACCACCACGGAGGCTTCGGCGCCAGCGTTGGCAACGATTTCGCGCAGGGGCTGTTCCATGGCGCGCAGCACGATCTTGATGCCGGCGTCCTGGTCGTGGTTGTCGCCCTTCAGGCCGGTCAGGTTGGCACGGGCACGCAGCAGGGCCACGCCACCGCCGGGGACGATGCCTTCTTCAACGGCGGCACGGGTGGCGTGCAGCGCGTCTTCCACGCGGGCCTTCTTTTCCTTCATTTCGACTTCGGTGGCAGCGCCAACCTTGATCACGGCAACACCGCCGGCCAGCTTGGCCACACGTTCCTGCAGCTTTTCACGGTCGTAGTCGGAGGTGGCTTCCTCGATCTGCACGCGGATCTGCTTGACGCGGGCTTCGATGCGCTCGGCAACGCCGGCGCCGTCGATGAGGGTGGTGTTTTCCTTGCCCACTTCGATGCGCTTGGCCTGGCCCAGATCTTCCAGGGTGGCCTTCTCGAGGGTCAGGCCGACTTCTTCGGCGATCACCTGGCCGCCGGTCAGCACGGCGATATCTTCGAGCATGGCCTTGCGACGGTCGCCAAAGCCCGGGGCCTTGACGGCACAGGTCTTGAGGATGCCGCGGATGTTGTTCACCACCAGGGTGGCCAGCGCTTCGCCGTCCACGTCTTCAGCGATGATCAGCAGCGGGCGGCCAGCCTTGGCCACTTGCTCGAGCACCGGCAGCAGGTCGCGGATGTTGGAGATCTTCTTGTCGAAGAGCAGCACGAACGGGTTGTCGAGGATGGCAACCTGCTTGTCCGGGTTGTTGATGAAGTACGGGGACAGGTAGCCGCGGTCGAACTGCATGCCCTCGACGACGTCGAGTTCGTTGGCCAGGGACTTGCCGTCTTCAACGGTGATCACGCCTTCCTTGCCGACCTTTTCCATCGCGTTGGCGATGATGTCGCCGATGGAGGAATCGCTGTTGGCGGAGATGGATCCGACCTGGGCGATTTCCTTGTTGGTGGAACAGGGCTTGGACAGCTTGCGCAGCTCTTCCAGGGTGGCCACGACGGCCTTGTCGATGCCGCGCTTCAGGTCCATCGGGTTCATGCCGGCGGCGACGAACTTCATGCCTTCGCGGACGATGGACTGGGCCAGCACGGTGGCGGTGGTGGTGCCGTCACCGGCGATGTCGGAGGTCTTGGAAGCGACTTCCTTGACCATCTGGGCGCCCATGTTGGCGAACTTGTCCTTCAGCTCGATTTCCTTGGCCACGGACACACCGTCCTTGGTCACGGTCGGGGCGCCGAAGGAGCGCTCGAGCACCACGTTGCGGCCCTTGGGGCCCAGGGTCACCTTGACCGCGTCGGCCAGGACGTTGATGCCTTCGACCATGCGGGCACGGGCGGAATCGCCAAACTTGACTTCTTTAGCTGCCATTCTGTGTTTCTCCGGAATTCTTTAAAGCGGATGGGGGAAGATCAGGGAAGCAGAGGCTCAGGCCTCGACCACGCCCATGATGTCTTCTTCACGCATGACCAGCAGTTCCTGGCCGTCGACCTTGACGGTCTGGCCGGCGTACTTGCCGAACAGGACGCGGTCGCCCACCTTCACATCCATCTTGCGGACTTCGCCGTTCTCAAGGATCTTGCCGTTGCCGACAGCCAGGATCTCGCCCTGATCGGGCTTCTCGCCGGCGGAGTCGGGGATGACGATGCCGCTGGAGGTGGTGCGCTCGGCTTCAACACGCTTGACGATCACGCGATCATGCAAGGGACGGATTTTCATGTAGTGCTCTCCTACTCGGTTCAACACCGGGCAAATGTGCCCGACTCGGTAAATAGTTTGGCCGACCTGTACGCCGGCTTCGGGTGGCGGGGCTGCTGTTAGCACTCACCGCCAACGAGTGCTAATAATAGGGGCGAGCCGTGACCTTTTCAAGTGCGCCCGGATCGATTCTTTTTTGCCCCCGGCAGAGTCGGGCCTGCCTGCAGCGGGCAGCATTCCTCCCCCGGCTTTGTCAAAAACCGTACAAACATCAAAAATATCTAAATCAACACCCGCCCTTGGGTCAAACGGCATAAAATAGGTTCCGACAGACTGCAATGCACCCACAGGCCCCGAGTGCGCACGGGCGCAATGCAGATCGCCCACACCGTCTGGGCCAGGCCAGGCACCGCGCCGCGCCGCCCACTCCACCCAGGGAGAACGTCCGTCATGGCCACCACCACGCTCCGCCTGTGTCACTCCGGCATGGACAACCGGGCGCTCTACGCCTTCGAGATCTTCCTGTCGCGGGTGGGCCCGGGGGCCTGCCGGATCGCCGCGGAAGACACCGCCGACGTGGCCTTCATCGACGTGGACAACGACCTCGGCCCCTACCTGCTGGCCGGGCATCGCATGCTCTACCCCACCCGGCCGTTGATCGTCACCACCCAGGCTCCCGGCCAGCAGCCTGATCCGCTGACTGTCGAAGTCGCCAAGCCGGTCGGTCTGGCGGCCTTCTCGGCGGCCCTGGAAAAGGTCCGGGGGCTGCTGCCCGCATCCAGCTCGGAGGAGGGTATGGAGTTGCCGGATGCCGCCGACGAACGGGCCGGTACCGTCGACTCCATCCCCGACGAGAGCGCCCTCGACGCCCTGCGCGACCCGGCCCCCGACCCGGTCAGCCTGCTGCGCCGCATCGAAGCCCGGTTGGTGACGCTGCATGTCGGCTCCCTGCCCGACGCCGACCTGGATGACCCGGTATCACGGGCCGCAATCTATTACGCACCCGAACATTTCCTTCAGGGTCTGGTGGCACGCGCCATCGCCCACGCCCGGGAGATCGGCCGCCCGGTGCGCATCGACGATGCCAGCGGCGCCGCCCTGGTGCTCGACCCTCGCGACGGCCGGGCATGGACGGCGCGCAGCCCCAACGCCCTGCGCGCCCTGGCCCAGCTGCCCACCCGCGGCACCCTGCACATGGCCAGCCAGGCTCCGGACACCGCCTTCCCCGAAGGCGCGAGCCCCCGCCAGCTGGAAGGGCTCGAATGGGACCTGGCCCTGTGGGCCTCCCGCGGGCGCCTGCCCCGGGGCACCAGCCTGGAATACCCGATCCGCCTCAAGAACTGGCCCAACCTGACCCGTCTGGCGGTGCCCCCCGAAGCCATGCGGATTGCCGGCCTGTGGTCGCGCAGCAGCCTGAGCCTGCGTGACACGGTGCGCACCCTGGGCATCCCCCAGCGTTACGTCTTCGCCTTTTACAGCGCCTGCGCAGCCCTGGGGCATGTGGAGCAGATCGCCCCCCCGGCGACACCCGGCGGCCCGCGCCTCACGCCGATGCAGCCGGCGGCCATCCCCACGATGCTTCCCCCTCCCGGGCGTCTCAAGCGCCTGTTCGGCAAGATCCTCGGCCCCCGTCAGGACGACCTCGGCCCGGACTGACCGCGGAGCGCAGCGGTGAGCCACGCCAAGCTCCTCTTCGGCGGCCCGCCTGGTGCAGGCAAGACCACCGCCATCACCTCGGCCAGCGATATGCCGCCCTGCACCACCGCGGCCATCGACTACGGCGCCATCACCCTGGACGACGGCAGCACCCTCCACCTGTACGGCCCCCCCGGCCAGACGCGCTTCGACTTCAGGTGGGAGCAGCTCAGCGAAGGCGCCATTGCCCTGATCCTGCTCATCGACAACAGCCAGCCCGACGCCCTGGGGCAGCTCCACTTCCACCTCGGCGCCTTCAGCCGCTTCATCCGCAGCACCGCCGTCGCCGTCGGCATCACCCACTGCGACCTGGGCGGCGACCTGCGTCTGGGCGACTACCAGCATGAACTGGAGCACGCCGGCTTCGGCTGCGTCCCGGTCTTTGCCGTCGATCCACGCAACAGGCGTGACGTCTGCCTGCTGATCGAGGCGGCCCTCAGCGTGCTCGATGTCACACCCCAGGCCTGAACCGGGCCGACCGCAAGCTTGATGCAAGAAATCATTCAGGTCATCGACAGGATGCCTTCCTAGACTGCAGGCCTGTTCAATCCGGTCCGCATGGCATGCGCACATCCTTCCGACTGCTGCTGGCCAGCTGGCTTGTGCCGGCAGCCTGCCTGGCACAGACCAGCACCTCCCTCGGCCTTCAGGAGGCCGACGCCCTGCTCCTCGAGGCCAACCCGGCCATCCTCCAGGCCCGCGCCGCGGTCGCCGGAGCCCGGGCCGGCATCGACATGGCCGGCGCCCGCCCCAACCCCCAGCTCAGCCTGGGCATCACCAGCACCGACCCCGGCCAGCAGGGGAGCGGCAGCTTCTGGCGCCAGCCCACCGAGAACACCATCGGCATCAGTCAGCTCTTCGAACGGGGTGACAAGCGCGACATCCGCCTGCGCGCCGCCGGCCACGACCTGTCCGCCACCCGCCTCGACCTCGACAACACCATCCGCATGGCGCGCATGGAGCTGGCCAGCCGCTGGATCGACCTGCGCGCCGCCCGGGAGACCAGCCGCATCGCTGCCGAAAACGCCACTCTGGCCCAGCGGGCCGCCAGCGCCGCCGAACTGCGCGGCCGGGCCGGCGACCTCCCCGGCATGGACGTGGCCCGCTTTGCCGCCGACGCCGCCCGCGTCGCCAACGATGCAGCCCAGGCCGAGCTGGCCCTCAACCACGCCCGCATCGCCCTGGCCGAACTCCTCGGCAACCGTCTGCCGGCCGCCAGCCTGAGCACCTCCGACGACTGGCCGGGAGACGAAGCCCCCAACGCCCCCGCCGGCGAAGGTGAGCGCCCCGACGTGGCCTCAGCCCGCAGCCGCGTCGCCCAGGCCGACGCCCTGCGCGAACTCGCCCGCGCCCAGCGTACCCGCGACGTGGCCGTGGGCGCCCAGTACGAACGCACCCCGGCCAGCGGCAACAACGCCTACACCACCAACGCCATCGGCCTCAGCATCTCGGTGCCCCTGTTCATCGGCAACGACTACCGGGGCGACATCGCCCGCAGTGAGGCCGACTACCTCTCTGCCGAAGCCCAGCTCAAGGCCACCCGCAGCGCCGCCGACAGCGAGTCCGCCCGGCTGCGGGCCAGCCGCGACGCCGCCGCGGTCCGCCTCACCCGTGTCCGCGACGTAGTGCTGCCCGCCGCCGAACGGGCCGGCAAGGGCGCCGACACCGCCATCCAGAAGGGCGGCATGAGCCTCACCGACTACCTCGACACCCAACGCAACCTGCGCGCCGCCCGGATCGAAACCATCCAGGCCCGCGCCGATCTCGCCCGCGCAGCCCTGATGCTGCGCCTGGCCGGAGCCACTCCATGAAACGCCCCCTGCTCATCGCCCTGATCGCCGCCCTCATCGCCGGAAGCGCCTGGTACGCCCAGCGCCCGGCTACCCCCGACAAGCCCGAGGAGCCGGCCATCCAGCGCCCCTCCGCCGAGCCCGGGGTGCTGCGCTTCCCCACCGCCGCCCCCCAGCTGGCCCAGCTGAAGGTCGAGCGTACCGAGATCGCCCCGGTGCCCATGGACGAGCCCCTGGCCGCCCGGGTGGCCTACGACGAGAACGCCACCGCACGCGTCTTTGCCCCCATCGCCGGGCGGGTGGTGGAGATCCGTGCCAACGTGGGCGACGCCGTGAAGGCCGGCGAAGTGCTGGCCGTGCTCGATGCCCCCGAGCTGGGCACCGCCGCCGCCGACCTGGCCAAGGCCCAGGCCGACGCCCGCCAGAAACAGTCCGCCCTGGCCCGGGCCCGCAGCCTGTTCGAGGCCGAGGTCATCGCCCGCCGCGACCTGGAAACCGCCGAAGCCGAATCCCGCCAAGCCCAGGCCGAAGCCGAACGGGCCCGCCTGCGCCTCGCCAACCTGGCCCCCGGCGGCAAGGCCGACAGCGGCAGCCAGCACTACGCCCTGCGCACCCCCATCGCCGGCATCGTCGCCACCCGCCAGATCAACCCGGGCATGGAGATCCGCACCGACCGGGACGAGCCCCTCTTCGTAGTCACCGACATGAACCGCCTGTCGGTGCTGGTGGATGTGCCCGAGCGCGACCTGCCCGTCGTGACCATGGGCAAGTCGGCCAGCGTGGAAGTCTCCGCCTACCCCCACCGCAGCTTCGAGGGCAAGATCGTCCGCGTGGCCCCGACCCTCGACCCGCAGACCCGCCGCGTCCAGGCCCGGGTGGCGGTGGACAACCGGGAGGGTCTGCTCAAGCCCGAGATGTACGCCAAGGTCGGCATCCTGGCCGACGCCAAGCAGGAGCTGCCGCGCATCCCCACCACCGCCCTGCTGGTGGAGGGGGTCAAGAACTACGTTTTTGTGGAGCGTGAGCCCGGCGTCTTCGAGAAGCGCGAGGTCAGCCTCGCCGTACAGACCCGCAGCAACGCCTACGTGTGGAGCGGCGTGAAGCCCGGTGACAAGGTGGTGAGTGTCGGCGCCCTGCTGCTCAACGCCGAGCTGGCCAGCAACTCCCGCTGAGGCCGCCCCCATGTTCGACACCCTCATCACCCTCGCCCTGCGCCAGCGCGCCTTCATCCTGATCGCCGCCCTGGCCCTCCTCGGCTACGGCCTCTACGCGGTCAACCAGATCTCCATCGAGGCCTTCCCCGACGTGCAGGACGTCCAGGTCCAGGTGGTCACCCAGGCCATCGGCGTGGCGCCGGAGGAGGTGGAGCGCACCATCTCCCTGCCCATCGAACGGGAGATGAGCGGCGTGCCCGGCATGACCCAGCTGCGCTCGGTGTCCATCACCGGCCTGTCGGTGGTCACCCTCACCTTCAACGACAAGACCGGCGACTACTTTGCCCGCCAGCAGGTGCTGGAGCGCCTGCAGAACATCAGCCTGCCCCCGGGCGCCCAGCCGGTGCTCGCGCCCCTCACCACCGCCGTCGGCGAGATCTACCGCTACGTGCTCGAGGCGCCCCCCACCGCCGAACGCGAGGAGACCCGCGCCATCCAGGACTGGACGGTGCGCCCGGCCCTGCGCATGGTGCCCGGCATCGCCGACGTGGTGAGCTTTGGCGGCGCGATCCGCGAAGTCCAGGTGCGCATCGAGCCCGAGCTGCTGCGCAAGTACTCGGTAAGCCTGGACGACGTGAGCCAGGCCCTCGCCAGCGCCAGCGCCAACGGCGGCGGCGGCCTGCTGCGGCGGGGCGACGAGGCCCTGGTGATCCGCACCCTGGGCCTGTTCCAGAGCCTCGACGACGTGCGTGACGTGGTGGTGGTGGCCCGGGAAGGCAAGCCGGTGCGCATCAGCGACGTGGCCGAGGTGGCCTACGGCTTCCGCCCCCGCTCGGGCATCGTCGCCTTCAACGACCGGGACGACGTGATCGAGGGCATCGTGCAGATGACCAAGGGCGGCAACGCCGCCAAGATCGTCGAAGCCCTGCACGCCAAGGTGGATGAGGTCAATGCCCGCCTGCCGGAAGGCTACCGGATCCTCCCCATCTACCAGCGCACCGAGCTCATCGGCCACACCGTCGCCACCGTGGCGGAGAACCTGCTGGTCGGCGCGGTGCTGGTCACCGGCATCCTGCTGGCCTTCCTGCGCAACCTGCGGGCGGCCGTCATCGTGGCCGCGGTCATCCCGCTGTCCCTGCTGTTCGCCTTCATCCTGATGCACGCCATGGGCGTGTCGGCCAACCTCATCTCCCTGGGGGCGGTGGACTTCGGCGTCATCATCGACAGCGCGGTGGTGATGGTCGAAGCCCTGATGGTGCGCCTGGCCATGGAGGCCCAGAGCGAACACCACGGCATCGCCTCGCCCTACGGCCGGCGCATCCACGCCCTCAAGCAGACCTGCATCGAGCTGGGCTCGCCCATCATGTTCTCGAAGGCCATCATCATCGTCGCCTTCCTGCCCATCTTCACCTTCCAGCGGGTCGAAGGGCGCATCTTCACCCCGGTGGCCCTGACCCTGTCCTTCGCCCTGCTGGGCGGCCTGATCCTGACCCTCACCCTGGTGCCCACCCTGCTCTCCTATGCCCTCAACAAGGACATGGCGGAGAAGGAGTCCCCCTGGCTGCACAAGCTACAGGAAAGCTACCGGGACCTGCTGGTGCGGCTGCAGGCCCGCCGCCGCCTGGTGGTGGCCGCCTCGGTGGGCAGCCTAGTGGTGGCCCTGGGCCTGGCCCCGCTGCTCGGCTCCGAGTTCCTGCCCAAGCTGGACGAAGGCAACATCTGGCTCACCATCAGCCTGCCCCAGTCTTCCGGGCTGACCAACACCAAGGACATCGAGCGCAAGGTCCGCGAAGTGGTCTCCTCCTACCCCGAGGTCAAGGCGGTGATCACCCACGTGGGCCGCCCCGACGACGGCACCGACCCCAAGGGCCCCAACAACATCGAGATACTGGTGGACCTGAAACCCCGCGGCGAGTGGCGCTTCGCCACCAAGGACGCCCTGGTGGACAGCATGTCCGGGCGCCTCGAGGCCATCCCCGGCCTGCCCACCAACTTCTCCCAGGTGATCCAGGACAGCGTCGAGGAGTCCCTCTCCGGCGCCAAGGGCGAGATCGCCGTCAAGGTCTTCGGCCCCGACCTGAGCGTGCTGGAAGCCAAGGGGCGGCAGATCGCCAGCGTGCTGAATCGCATCGAGGGCTCCGCCGACGTGGCCGCCCTGCCCGTCGGCGGCCAGAGCGAGGTGGACATCCGCCTGCGCCGGGAAGCCCTGGCCCGCTACGACATCAACGTGACCGACGTAAACACCATGATCCAGACCGCCCTGGGCGGCAGCACGGTCAACGCCTTCTACGCCGGTGAGCGGCGCTACGACGTCACCCTGCGTTTCGGCCCGCAGTTCCGCGACCAGGTGGACGACATCGCCAACCTCCCCGTGGCCCTGCCCGGCGGCCACGGCAGCATCCCCCTGGGCGATCTCGCCGACGTTGAACTGCGCCAGGGCGCCTCCCGCATCCAGCGCGAGGCCGGCAGCCGCAACGTGATCGTCAAGGCCAACTTGCGTGGCCGTGACCAGGGCAGCTTCGTGGCCGAGGCCCGCGCCAAGGTTGCCGCCGAGGTGGCCCTGCCGGCCGGCTACACCATCACCTGGGGCGGCCAGTTCGAGAACCAGCAGCGCGCCATGGGCCGCCTCAAGCTCATCGTGCCCATCACCCTGGGCCTGATCTTCTCCCTGCTGTTCTGGGCCTTCCGCGACATCCGCCCGGCCCTGCTGGTGCTGTCCATGGTGCCCTTCACCCTGATCGGCGGCTTTGCCGGCCTGGGCCTGGCCGGCCTGCACCTGTCGGTGTCGGCGGCGGTGGGCTTCATCGCGGTGGCCGGCATCTCGGTGCAGAACGGCGTGATCATGGTGGAGCAGGTCATGGAGATCGCCCGTCGCGGCGCCCCCCGCACCGAGGCCATCCTCGACGGCGCAATGCTGCGCCTGCGCCCCATCGTGATGACCGCCCTGATGGCCGGCCTCGGCCTGCTGCCGGCGGCCCTGTCCCACGGCATCGGCTCCGAAACCCAGCGCCCGTTTGCGGTGGTGATCGTCGGCGGCATCGTCAGTGCGACAATCTTCACCCTGCTGCTCCTGCCCGTGCTGCTCAGCTACGGCGGCAAGGACACCCCCACGCCGGACCCGGCCCCCTGACCGCACTCACCCAGGCCCTCACCATGCGCATCCTCATCGTCGAAGACGACCCCCTGCTCGCCGACGGCCTGGCCCAGCTGCTGCGCGGTGCCGGCTTCACCGCCGACTACGTGGGCAGCGCCGAGCTGGCCGAGGCGGCGCTGGCCGCCGAGAAGTTCGATCTGCTGATCCTCGACATCGGCCTGCCGGGCATGGACGGCCTGGAACTGCTGACCCGCCTGCGGGCCCGCCACAACCCCATCCACGTGCTCATGCTCACCGCCCGGGACGCCCTCAACGAGCGGGTGCGCGGGCTCAACCTGGGGGCAGACGACTACCTCACCAAACCCTTCGCTGCCGTCGAACTGCTCGCCCGCATCAACGCCCTGGTGCGTCGCAGCCGGGGCCAGGGCAAGCTGCGCCGGGAATACGGCCCCCTGGTCCTCGACGAGGAGGCCCACCGGGCCTGGCTGGGAAACCAGCCCCTGGAGCTGCCCCAACGGGAGTGGGCGATCCTGCAGTACTTCCTCGATAATCCGGGTCGGGTGCTCAGCAAGGAGCGGATCGTCGCCGCCGTATGCACCTGGGACAAGGACATGAGCGAGAACGCCGTGGAAGTTTACGTATCACGACTGCGCACCAAGCTGGAGCCCGCCGGCCTGCGCATCCGCACCGTGCGCGGCCTGGGCTACATGCTCGAGGACCCGCCCGCGTGACCCGCAGCCTGCGCAAGGCACTGCTGCTGTGGCTGCTGCTGCCTGCCAGTCTGGTCCTGCTGACCTTCCTGCCCCTGGCCTACCACCTGGTCCATCAGCCGGCCATGGAGGCCCTCGACCAGGCCCTGGCCGATGCCAGCCTGGCCCTCGTGCCGCACCTGGAGGTCATCGACGGCGAACCGCGCTTCGTCTTCCCCGCAGCCGCCGAGCAAGTGCTGCGCACCGACCGGGTGGACGACATCTACTTCCTGGTGCTCGGCCCCAACGGCCGCTTCGTGGCCGGCGACATGGGCCTGCCCCATGACCCGCCGGACGGCGAGGAAGCCCACAGCGACCGGGTCAGCTTCAACTCCCACTTCCGCGGCCATCGCATCCGGGTCAGCGCCATCCATCGCACCATCTCCGGCGCACCCTTCATCTTCATCACCGCCGAGACCACCCGCAAGCGGGACCAGCTGCGGGTCGATCTGGCCGTGGCCCTGGCCCTGCCCCTGCTGTTCTTCGCCGGCTCCACCGGCCTCACCATCTGGTTCGGCATCCGCCACGCCCTGCTCCCCGTCGAGGACATCCGCCGCGCCCTGCACGGCATGCAGCACCAGGCCCTGACGCCGCTGGACTCGGGCTCCGCCCCGGGCGAGATCCGCCCCCTGGTGAGCGAATTCAACCAGCTCCTGGAACGCCTCGAGCAGGCCGCCAACGCCCAGCAGCGCTTCGTTGCCAACGCCGCCCACCAGCTGCGCACGCCGCTGGCCGGCATCCGCACCCAGCTCGAGCTGATCCAGCGCGACCCCGACCCCGACCAGCGCAGCGCCCGGGCCGCCCAGTGCATAGGCGCCATCGAGCGCCTCGGCCACCTGATCAACCAGATGCTGGTGCTGCTGTCCGCCGAACCCGGCGGCCGCCAGGCCGACCTGGCCGAGCACATCGACCTGCCCGAACTGGTCCGCGACCGCAGCCCTGAATGGATCCGCCTGGCCGAAAACCAGGGGCTCGACCTGGGCTTCGAGCTGGAGGACTGCCACGTGACCGGCGACCGCCTGCTGCTGGGTGAGATGATCAGCAATCTGGTCAGCAACGCCCTGATCTACACCCCGCCACCAGGAGAGGTCACCCTGCGCTGCCGCGCCGCCGGCGAGCGGGTCATCATCGAGGTGGAGGACACCGGCCCGGGCATCCCGCCCGAATTCCGCGAGCGGGTCTTCGAGCGCTTCTTCCGCCTGCCCACCGCCCGCAGCCCCGGAGGGGGCCTGGGCCTGCCCATCGTGCGCGAGATCGCCCGGGGCTTCGGCGGCCAGGTCGTCATCCTCACGCCCCCCGACGGGCGCGGAACCCTGCTCCAGGTCAGCCTGCCCCGCCACACGCCGGCTGCATGACCCGTTTCGGGCTCAAGTCCACCCGCCTGCGTCCGTGAATAGCGGGACGCCCGCCGTGCAGGCGGTGCGTCCCTCCTACTTCCCAGACCCAGACCCGTGTGGCTTGACTCCTTCTTCCTGCGCGACGGCGACCCGACGCTGCTGCTCTACGGCACCTACGACCCGGGGCTGGTGGCCCTGTCCCTGCTGATCGCGGTGCTCGGCTCGGCCATGAGCCTGCAGCTCGCCGGCATGGCCCGAGCTGCGGCCCACGCCGCCTACCGCCAGGTGGCCCTCACCACGGGCGCCGTGGCGCTGGGGGTCGCCACCTGGGCCATGCACTTCATCGGCATGCTGGCCTTCTCCCTGTGCGACGAGATCCGCTACGCCCCCACCCTCACCGTGCTGTCCATGGGGCCGGCCATGCTGGCATCCTGGGTAGCCCTGTCCCTGCTGGCCCGGGAGGAGATCCGGCCCTGGCAGCTGGCCCTGGGCGGCACCCTGGTCGGTGCCGGTATCGGCAGCATGCACTACCTGGGCATGGCGGCGATGGAGATGGACGCCCAGCTGCGCTACAACCCGGCGTGGTTCCTGGCCTCCATCCTGGTGGCGGTGGTGCTCGCCGTGCTGGCTTTGTGGATCCGCTTCGGGCTGGCCCGCAATCCGCGCTTCGGTGGCCTGCCCGGGGTGCTCGCCGGCGGGCTGGTGATGGGCTTGGCGATCGCCGGCATGCACTATGTGGCCATGGCCGCCGCCCGCTTCGTCGGGCTGCCCGACCCCAACTGCATCGGCAACCCCGACAGCAACACCCGCCTGGCCCTGGGCATTGCCACGGTCACGGTGATCACCAGCCTGGTGGTGGCGGCCGCCAACGGCTTCCTGCGCTACCGCTACCTCTACCAGCGCCTGGTGCAGGGTGAGTCGCGCCTGCGCGCCATGGTGGACACCGCCGTCGAAGGCATCATCACCATCGACGGCCGGGGCCGCATCCTGTCCTTCAACCTGGCCGCCGAACGCCTGTTTGGCTGGCAGGCCGGTGAGGTCATCGGGCGCAACGTGAACATGCTGATGCCCGAACCCGACCGCTCCCGCCACGACGGCTACCTGGCCCACCACCTGCAGACCGGCGAGGCCCGCATCATCGGCACCGGCCGCGACGTGACCGCCGTGCGCAAGGATGGAAGCCCCCTGCCGATGCGCCTGTCCATCGGCCGCGTACCCATCGCCGGCGAGGACCTGTTCGTCGGCTTTGTCTCCGACATGAGCGAGCGACAGCGCATGGAAAACGCCCTGCGTGAGCGGGAGCAACAGCTGCGCAGCCTCATCGACAACATGCCCGGCGTGTGCTTCCGCTCGTGCATGGACGAGCACTGGAGCATCCTCTTCATCAGCGACGCGGTCGAAAGGGTCACCGGCTGGCGCGCAGCCGACTTCATCGCCGGACAGATCACCTTTACCGAGCTGATCCACCCGGACGACAGCGAGATGGTGTGGAACGTGGTGGGCACGGCCCTGGCGGCCGACCGCCCCTACATGATCGAGTACCGCCTGCGCACCCGCAGCGACGAAGAGATCTGGGTCTCCGAAACCGGCAGCGGCAAGCGGGACACCCATGGCCAGCTGCAATGGATCGACGGCGTGCTGATGGACATCACCGACTCCAAACGCCGGGCTGCCGAGTTCGAAGGCCTGGCCAACGCCGTCAACCGGGCCCTGGCGGTGCTGGAGATCGACACCGACCAGCGCATCATCACCGCCAACACCCCTTTCCTCGAGCTCACCGGCTACACCCTCAAGGATCTCTGCGGCCAGCCCCACGACATGCTGTGCCCGCCCTCCGAACTGAGCAGCGACACCTATCGGCGCAAGATCGACGAAGACCTGCGCAGCGGCCAGTTCATCACCAGCGACGTGCTGCGCCTGGGCAAGGATGGCCGGCGGGTGTGGATGCACGCCACCTACAACCCGATCTTCGACGCCAACGGCGAGATCTGCAAGGTCACCATGCTGGCCCAGGACATGACCGAGCGTCGCGCCATGGAACTGGCCCTGGTGGACGCCAAGGAGCGCGCCGAACAGGCCGCCGCCGCGCGGGCCGCCTTCCTGGCCAACATGAGCCACGAAATCCGCACCCCCATGAACGCCATCCTCGGCTTCACCGAGCTGCTGATGGACACCGCCCTCGACGACGCCCAGCGCCGCCACCTGGGCACCGTGCGGGCCTCTGCCCGCTCCCTGCTCGGCCTGCTCAACGACATCCTGGACACCGCCAAGCTGGACAAGGGCGCCATGGAGCTCGAACTGGCCGACTTCTCCCTGCGCGCCGTCTGCGACCAGACCGTCGCCTCGCTGCGCCTGGGTGCCACCCGCAAGGGCCTGGACCTGCGCCTCGACTACCCCGACAGCGTCGCCGAGCACTTCACCGGCGACGCCCTGCGCATCCAGCAGGTTCTCCTCAACCTGCTCGGCAACGCCATCAAGTTCACCGAGCAGGGGCAGGTGCAGCTGCAGGTCGGCATGGATGGCGAAGACCTGCACCTGTGCATCTCGGACACCGGCATCGGCATCCCGGCAGACCGCCTGAACAGCATCTTCGCCCCCTTTGCCCAGGCCGACGCCAGTACCTCACGGCGCTTTGGCGGCACCGGCCTCGGCACCACCATCTCGCGCCAGCTGGTCGAACTGATGGGCGGCCACATCCGGCTGGAGAGCGAAGTCGGCGTGGGCAGCCGCTTCCATGTGCTCCTCCCCCTGGCGCCCGGCAAACCCCAGGACACCCCCGCTCAGGCCGAACAGGGCCTGCCGCCCCTCAGCATCCTGGTCGCCGACGACGTGGCCCAGAACAGCGAGCTGCTGACCCTGCTGCTGGGCCGTGAAGGCCACCGGATCGTCGTCGCCAACGACGGGGCGGAGGCGGTCAGCCGTTTCGGCGAGCAGGATTTCGACCTGATCCTGATGGACGTGCATATGCCCGGCATGGACGGCCTCGCCGCCGCCCGGGCCATCCGCCGGCGGGAGAGCCACGACAACCGCGCGCCCACGCCCATCATCGCCCTCACCGCCAGCGTGCTCGAAGAAGACCGGGTCGCCGCCCTCGCCGCCGGCATGAACGGCTTTGCCGTGAAGCCCATCGAGCTGCCCCGCCTCAAGGCCGAGATCGCCCGGGTATGCGGCATCGAGACCCTGCCCACGGAGACACGCCCCCGCACAGCAGGCACCCCTGCTGGCGCGGCCATCGACTGGCTCACCGGAACCCAACGCTGGGGCAGCCGGGACGCCCTGGAGAACGCCATCCGCCAGTTTCTGGCGAACCGCGCCGAACACATCGCGGCCCTCTCATCGACCACCGCCCGGGACAGCCTGCGCCCCCTCGCCCACCGCATCGCCGGCGCCGCCGCCAACCTTGCCCTGCCGGACGTAACGGCATGTGCCCGCCAGCTGGAAACCTGGGCCGCCGGTAACGAAGGCCCCGCCGACGCCGGAGCCGAGCTCGCAACGCGCCTGAGCACAGCCCTAAACGAGGCCTGGGCCGCCCTGCCGGCACCCGCTGCCGCCGACGCGCCACACGCGCTCGCGGACATCGCGCAACTGAACACGCCCCTGGCACAGCTCGCCACCCGTCTGGCCCGCGGCGAGCTCGACGACGCAGCCCTCGCGGCCGTGGTGGCGGGCCTGCCGCCCCCCCTCACGGCCCGCCTCCAGGCCGCCGTAGACGACTTCGACTTCGACCGGGCCTGCGCCGAGCTGACCAGCCTGCGCACCCACCTCAACCTCACCCCAGCGGATACCGCCCCATGACCCAAGACAGCCGCCAGCGCCTGCTGCTCGTGGACGACGAGCCGGCCAACCTCCAGGTCCTGCGCCACATCCTCCAGGACGACTACCGTCTCCTGTTCGCCCGGGACGGCGAGAAGGCCCTGCAGCTGGCCGCCCAGGAACGCCCCAGCCTGATCCTCCTCGACGTGATGATGCCCGGCCTCACCGGGCTGGACGTATGCCGCCAGCTCAAGGCCGACCCGGCCCTCGCCCGCATCCCGGTGATCTTCGTCACTGCCCTGGCCGACCCCCAGGACGAAGCGACAGGCTTCGAGGCCGGCGCGGTGGACTACATCACCAAGCCGGTGAGCGCACCCATCGTCAAGGCCCGGGTGCGCACCCACCTGTCCCTGGTGCGGGTGGACGAGCTCTACGAGACCCGCCTGCAGATCATCCAGCGCCTGGGGCGCGCCGCCGAGTACAAGGACAACGAGACCGGCCTCCACGTGGTGCGCATGAGCCACTACTCGGCCATCCTGGCCCGGGCCGCGGGCCTGGGCGACAAAGCCGCCGACGACATCCTGCACGCGGCCCCGATGCACGACGTGGGCAAGCTGGGCATCCCCGACGCCGTCCTGCGCAAACCCGGCCCCCTGAGCCCGGAGGAATGGGAGGTGATGCGCCAGCACGCGCGCATCGGCCGGGAGATCATCGGCGATCACGACTCGCCGCTGCTCCAGATGGCCGCGCGCATCGCCCTATGCCACCACGAAAAATGGGATGGCAGCGGCTATCCCCAGGGGCTCGCCGGCGAGGACATCCCCATCGAGGCGCGGATCGTCGCGGTGGCCGACGTGTTCGACGCCCTCACCAGCGTGCGCCCCTACAAAAGCGCCTGGCCGGTGGACAAGGCCGTGAACCTGCTGATCGAGGAGAAGGGCCGCCACTTCGACCCCACCCTGGTGGACGCCTTCGTCGCCAGCCTCCCGGCCATCGAGGCCATCAAGGCACAGTTTGCGGAAGCCCCCGGCGGCCCCACCGCCCTGGCCTGAGCCCTCCGCCACGCACATACGCAACTTTCCCGTGACAGCCTGTCTGAGGCGGAGAACGCGCCCGCCGGGGCAAGATCATTGAACAACTGAAGCTTTTGGCCTTGAAGGGAGACACACATGGCAATGGACGTCGTGGATTACGAAATTTTCGGCAATGAAATGCAGTACGTGGAGGTCGAGCTCGACCCGGGCGAGGCCGCCATCGGCGAAGCCGGGGTGATGATGTACATGCAGGACGGCATCCAGATGGACACCATCTTCGGTGACGGCTCGGCCCAGCAGGGTGGCTTCTTCGGCAAGCTGATGGGCGCCGGCAAGCGCCTGCTCACCGGCGAGAGCCTGTTCACCACCGTTTATCACAACGAAGGCAGCGGCAAGCGCCGGGTCGCCTTCGCCGCCCCCTACCCGGGCAAGATCGTTCCGGTGGATCTGTCCACCGTCGGCGGCACCCTGATCTGCCAGAAGGACTCCTTCCTGGCCGCCGCCAAGGGCGTGTCCCTGGGCATCGCCTTCCAGAAAAAGATCGGCGTCGGCCTGTTCGGCGGCGAAGGCTTCATCATGCAGAAGCTCGACGGCGACGGCATGGCCTTCATCCACGCCGGCGGCACCCTGATGGAGAAGACCCTCGCCCCCGGCGAAACCCTGCGCGTGGACACCGGCTGTGTGGTGGCCTTCCAGCCCAGCGTGGATTTCGACATCCAGTACGCCGGCAAGATCAAGACCGCGCTGTTCGGTGGCGAAGGCCTGTTCTTTGCCACCCTCAGCGGCCCGGGCAAGGTATGGCTGCAGTCCCTGCCCCTGTCCCGCATGGCCGACCGCATCGTGATGGCCTCCCGGGCGGCCGGTGGTGGTGGCAAGGAGGGCGGCTCGGTGCTGGGCGGCATCGGCCTGGGCTCACTCCTCGGCGACGACGAGTGAGCCCCACCCCGGCCAGCGCTTCCATCTCGCCCCCCATCCCGGCCCGCTACTACCCGGCCGGTGGCGACGCCCACGGCCACCCGGCCCGGCTGGCCTGGCAGGACGATGCGCTGCAGATCAGCGTGGAAGACCTGCCGGCCCTCACCGTGCCGGTGGCCCGGCTGAGCGTCGAGGCCCGGGGCTTCAACCACAGCCAGTGGGCCCTGAGCTGGGCGGGTGACGACCACGACGCCCCCCACCTGCTGATCGTCGATGACACGGTGGTCAGCCCCCTGCGGGCGGTGATGCCCGGACACTTCACCGGAGGCGATGGTCGGCGCCGAAGCACCCGGCGACGCTTCGGCCTCGGGCTGGGCCTGCTGGTGCTGCTGCCCCTGCTGGGCATCGCCGCGCTGCTGTTGTCCCTCGACCCCCTCACCGACCGGGTGGTGCGCCACATTCCCCCGGAGGTCGAGCGCCACATCGGCGAGGCGGTGCTGGCCCACACCCGCCTCGAGGGGCCCATGATCGAATCCGGCCCGGCCCACGCTGCCCTGCAGACCATCGGCAAGCGCCTGGCCCGCCCGGGCGAAACCCTGCAGTTCCACCTGGCCGACCGGCCCGAGCTCAACGCCTTTGCCGCCCCCGGCGGCGTGGTGGTGGTGAACAGCGCCCTGATGGCCCGGGCCGCCTCCGCCGAGGAGGTGGCCGGCGTACTCGCCCACGAGATCGCCCACGTGGAGCTGCGCCATGGCCTGCGCCAGCTCGTGTGCAGCGCCGGCCTGCGGGTCATCGTCTCGGCCCTCTTCGGCGACTTTGGAGCCCTCGGCGGCTGGGCGGCCCAGATGGGCGAGCTCAAGTTCTCCCGGGATGCCGAGCGTGAGGCCGACCAACGCGGCCTGGAGCACCTGACCGAGGCCCGCATCGACCCGCGCGGGCTGCTCGACTTCTTCCGCACCCTGGCCCACCAGGACAGCGGCGACACGCGCCTGCCGGGTCTGCTGTCCACCCACCCGGCCAGCGCCGAACGCAGCGCCTGGCTGGAGGCCGCCATCCAGACACTTCCCCTCACACCCTGGCAGCCCCTCGACATTGACTGGGCATCTGCCACAGGGAGGAGGGAGTAACATGGCAGGCGATCCGCACGCAGCACAGTGGTATCGCCCCGCGCCATGAATCGGCCTTCCGCAGGGCGATTCACGCTCAAACACATCAATCCACCAGGCATGTCGACGTTGGCGATTCGCTGGATCATCCTACGATGCCTCCTGACCCTGCAGGTTGGCATCGGCTTGGCCGTTTCGCCCTCTCTTGCAGTCGCCGCCCCCCGCTCCGGCCCGGTGACCAGCCTGCACGTGGTCAGCGACGAGAACTACCCGCCCTACCTGTTCCGCAATGCCGAAGGCCAGGTGGAGGGCTACCTGGTGGACCTGTGGCAACTGTGGGCCACCCGCAACCACGTCAAGCTCACGCTCACCGCCACCAACTGGGCCGAGGCCCAGAAGATGATCGCCCGGGGCGACGCCGACGTGATCGACATGATCTACCGCACACCGGCGCGGGAATCCCTCTACGATTTCTCCGCGCCCTACGCCGACCTGCCGGTGGCCATCTACACCGACACCTCCATCGGCGGCATCAGCGGCGTCACCACCCTCAAGGGCTTCCAGATCGGCGTGCAGGATGGCGACGCATGCATCGAACGGCTGCAGTCCAATGGCATCGCCACCCTGCAGAACTACCGCAACTACACCGACCTGATCGCCGCCGCCCAGCGCCAGGAGATCAAGGTCTTCTGCCTCGACGAGGTGCCGGCCAACTTCTATCTCTACAAGGCCAAGGCCCAGGGCGACTTCCGCAAGGCCTTCGAGCTGTACAAGGGGCAATTCCACCGGGCCGTGCGCAAGGGCAACCTGGACACCCTGCGCCTGGTCGAGGAGGGCATGAAGTCCATCACCACCAAGGAAGAAGCGGCCCTGCGCAAGAAATGGTTCGGCGCCCCCGTCGATCTGGGCGAATACCGGGCCTACGCAGGCTGGGGCCTGCTCGGGCTGCTCTCGGTGGGCAGCCTGCTGCTGCTCTGGAACATGACCCTGCGCCGCCAGGTGAGCGCCAAGACCACCACCCTCAAACAGACCCTGGCCGAACTCAAGGCGGCCCACCAGGCCGTCAAGGACGCCAAGGAGAGCCTCGCCGCGACCCTGCAGGCCATCCCCGACCTGCTCTTCGAGTTCGACGCGGAAGGGCGCTACCTCGACGTCTTCGCCAACCAGGAAACCCTGCTCGCCGCCTCCAAGGCCTCGCTGATCGGCAAGAACGTGGGTGCCGTCCTGCCGGCCGAGGCGAGCCGGCAGGTGCTCGTCGCCATCGAGCACGCCTTGGCCACGGGCAGCGACTACGGGCGGGTCATCGAGCTGGAAATCGGCGGGCAACGGCGCTGGTTCGAGCTCTCCGCCACCCGCAAGGCCGGCACCTCGCCCGAGGCCCGGGTGCTGGTCCTGTCCCGGGACATCACCCAGCGCAGGGAGACCGAGCAGGCCCTGCAACAGGCCCGCGACGACGCCCTGCTGGCGGAGCGTGACCGGCATTTCCGGGCCCTGTTCACCGCTGCCCCGGTGGCCGTGCTGTACACCCGGGCCAACGTGGCGGACTCCATCAACCAGCGCTTCATCGATCTCTTCGGCTACCGTGAAGAGGACATCGCCAACCTCGACGAATGGTGGCTGCGGGCCTACCCCGACCCGGGCTACCGGCAATGGGTCATGAGCACCTGGCAATCCGCCGTCGACCGGGCCGCCAGCACCGGCGGCAAGGTGCAGAGCCTCGAATACCGGGTCACCTGCAAGGACGGCACCACCCGCGATCTGCTCATCGGCGGGCAGATTTTCGGCGACGGCTTCATCGCCACCTTCACCGACATCACCCCCCTGCGGGAAACCGAGGCCGCCCTGAAGGACGCCAAGGACGCAGCCGACGCGGCCAACATCGCCAAGAGCGAGTTCCTGGCCAACATGAGCCACGAGATCCGCACGCCGATGAACGCCATCCTCGGCTACGCCTACACCCTCAAGCGCACCCCGCTGCAGCCCGAACAGATCGGCCGCCTGGGCAAGATAGAAGACGCCGGCCGCCACCTGCTGGCGATCATCAACGACATCCTCGACATCTCCAAGATCGAGGCGGGCAAGCTCGTGCTCGAGCACACCAGCTTCCAGCCCGGCACCATCATCGACTACGTCCACGCCCTCATCGCCGACGGCGCCGAGGCCAAGGGCCTGCACCTCACGGTGGACTACCACGACCTTCCCGACACCCTCCAGGGTGATCCGACCCGTTTGCGCCAGGCGCTGCTCAACCTGGCCAGCAACGCGGTCAAGTTCACCGAGGCGGGCTCCATTGCCCTGCTGGCGAGCACGCTGGAAAGTGACGACAGCAGCGCACTGGTCCGCTTCGAGGTCCGGGACACGGGCATCGGCATCGCCCCCGCCAGCCAGCGTGACCTGTTCCAGCCCTTCAAGCAGGTGGACGCCTCCACCACCCGCCGTTACGGCGGAACAGGCCTGGGCCTGGCCATCACCCAGCGCCTGGCCCGCCTGATGGGGGGTGACGCCGGGGTGGTCAGCGCGCCCGGAGCCGGCAGCACCTTCTGGTTCACCGCCCGCCTGGGCATCGGCGAGCTGCCGGCTCCCGGCCCGGCCCTGACCGGCGCCACCGCCGAGGAAAACATCCGGCACCTGCACGCCGGCGCCCGGGTGCTGCTGGTCGAGGACGACCTCGTGAACCAGGAGGTGGCCCTGGAACTGCTGGGTGACACCGGCTTGCAGGTGGACGTGGCCGCCAACGGCCGGCTGGCCGTCGACCGCGCAGCCGACACCGACTACGCGCTGATCCTGATGGACATGCAGATGCCGGAGATGGGCGGCCTCGAGGCCACCGCCCTGATCCGCACCCTGCCCCGCCACCGGGCCACGCCCATCATCGCCATGACGGCCAATGCCTTCGACGAGGACCGGCAGCGCTGCCTGCAGTCCGGCATGAACGATTTTGTCGCCAAGCCGGTGGACCCGGACCTGCTGTTCACCACCCTGGCCCGCTGGCTGTCAGCCCCGGGCTGAAAGGGTGAGGTGGCGCGGGCGCCTCGGGAACGGGCGCCTCAAGGCCTGGGCCTGACGAGATCCTGCGGCGTATCCACGTCCCGCAGCACGCCCGGGTCGGTGGTATCGATGCGCAGCATCGCCTCCCGGTGCCGGCCGAGGATGTCGCGCGCACCGGCATCGCCGGCAAGGGCCAGCAGGCCCTCACGCCAGCCGGCCGCAAACCCCACCGGATGGCCGCGCTGCCCGTTCAGCCAGGGCGCCGCCAGGGACGCCCCGGCGCTCAGGGCATCGGCCACCTGGCGCAGGGTTTGCGGCTGGATGAAGGGCATGTCGCCGAGGGCCACCAGCCAGCCGCCGGCATCAGGGCTGGCGGCCACCCCGGCCGCCAGGCTGTGGCCCATGCCGTCGCGGGCCTCGGCGCACGGCACCGTGCGCAGCCCTTCCGCAGCCAGCAGGCCGGCCAGGACGGTCTGCTCCGGGCGCAGCACGGCGATGCAGATCGGGCAGACGGCCTTCAGGCGACGCGCCGCCACCACCGCCAGCGGCGTGCCGTCTTCCAGCGGATGCAGCAGCTTGTCACTGCCGAAGCGCCGCCCCTGCCCCGCCGCCAGCAGCAGGCCGACGATCGGGCCCATGCCTCAGCGCACGCCGCAGCCGGCACTGGCCGGGCTGGCCGGCTCCGGGCGGGCGACGCTCATACCGTTCTTCACCGCCGTCATCTCGGCGAGGATGGAGACGGCGATCTCCGGCGGGGTGCGGCTGCCGATGTGCAGCCCCACTGGCCCATGCAGGCGCCCGACCTCGTCCTCGGAGAGGTCGAAGTATTCGAGCAGGCGTGCCTTGCGGGCGGTGTTGTTGACCCGTGAGCCGAGGGCGCCCACGTAAAAGGCCGGCGACTTCAGGGCCTCCAGCAGGGCCATGTCATCGAGCTTGGGGTCGTGGGTCAGGGCCACGATGGCACTGTGGGGGTCGGGCGCCATGGCCATCACCACATCGTCGGGCATGCCGGCCACCAGGGTGGCGCCGGGCACGTCCCATTCAACGGAATACTCTTCCCGCGGGTCACACACCGTCACCGCGTAATCGAGGGCCTGGGCCATGGAGGCCAGGTAACGGGAGATCTGCCCGGCCCCGATGATGAGCAGGCGCCAGTGGGGGCCGTGCAGGGTGGCCAGACGCTGGCCGTCCCAGTGCAGGGCCTCGCCGCGGCAGGCATCGAAGATGCGCACCCGGCCATCGGCCAGATCGATCTCCCGACGTACCAGCTGGCCACCCTCCAGGCGTGCCGCCAGATCGGCAAGCAGGCCGTGGTCGGGCGCCGGCTCGACCACCAGCTCCAGGGTGCCGCCACAGGGCAGGCCGAAACGGCCCGCCTCTTCCCGGGTGACCCCGTAAGTCAGCACGAAGGGCAGGCTGCCGGCGATGCGACCATCCAGCATGCGGGCGATCATGTCGTCCTCGATGCAGCCGCCCGACACCGATCCCTGCACCCGGCCATCGTCGCGCAGGGCCATCCAGGCCCCCGCCGGACGGGGCGCCGAGCCCCAGGTGCGGGCCACGGTGACCAGCGCCACCCGATGCCCCTCGGCCCGCCAGCGGCGCACCGCCGCCAGCACCTGCAGATCCTGGCTGTCCATGTCAGGCCTCCCGCCGGGCCGTCCCAAGGGAGGCCTGCGCCCCCCCGGGGGGCAGCGAACACAGTGAGCGTGGGGGTCGTTTCATCTCAGACCTTCAGTGCGTCAGTCGCGAAGGGCATGCGCGTGGCCCATTTTCCGGTGGCCGCGGCAATCGCGTTGGCCACCGCCGGCGCCACCGGCGGCACGGCGGGTTCGCCGATGCCGGTGGGCTTTTCGGCGGAGGCGACGATGTGCACATCCACCTTCGGCATCTCGTTGATGCGGATCGGGGCGTACTCACCAAAATTGCCCTGCTCCACCACGCCGTCCTTGAGGGTGATCTCCCCGTGCAGGGCCGCCGACAGGGCGAAGCCCACCGAGCCCTCCACCTGGGCGCGGACATTGTCCGGGTTGATGGCCATGCCGCAATCCACGGCGGCGACGATGCGATCCACCTTGATGCTGCCGTCCGCCGCCACGGTCACTTCGGCCACCTGGGCGACGAAGGAGTGGAAGGATTCATGCACCGCCACCCCGCGGCCACGGCGCTCGCCCGGCTTGCCCTTGGCCAGCGGCGTGCCCCAGCCGGCCTTGTCGGCGGCCAGGCGCAGCACGGCGGCGTGGCGCGGGTGCTTCTCGAGCAGCTTGAGGCGCAGGGCCACCGGGTCCTGCTTCCCTTCGGCGGCCAGACGGTCAAGGAAGGTCTCGGTGGAGTAGGCGGTGTGGGTCGAGCCCACCGACCGCCACCACAGCACCGGCACCGGGATGTCGGCCGGGGTGTGCAGCTCGACCTGCAGGTTGGGAATGGCATAGGGCAGCGATGCAGCCCCCTCCACCGACAGCCCATCCACGCCGTCCTTGATCATGAAGGCCTCGAAGGGCGAGCCCTTGGCGATGGACTGCCCCACCAGGCGGTGGCGCCAGGCCTGGATGTTGCCCGCGGCGTCGAGGGTGGCTTCGATGGTGTGATGGAACATGGGCCGGTAGTAGCCCGCCTTGGTATCGTCTTCCCGCATCCACACCAGCTTCACCGGCGCTGCAGTGCCGGTGGCCTTGACGATGGAGGCGGCTTCGCGAATGTAGTCCACCGAGGTGCTGGCGCGCCGGCCGAAGCTGCCCCCGGCGTAGAGCATGTGGATCACGACCTTCTCCGGCGGGAGGCCGAACATGGCCGCCAGGGCGCCCTGGTCCACCGTCTGGAACTGCTCGCCGTTCCACACCTCGATGCCGTCGGCGGTGCGCTGGATGACACAGTTCATCGGCTCCATGGCGGCATGGGCCAGGTAGGGAAAGTCGTAGCCGGCCTTCAGCGTGCGGGTGCCGGCGGCGGCCAGCACGGCGGGGGCGTCCCCGTCCTTGCGCGCCACCAGGCCGGGGTTCTGCGCCAGGGCGTGGTAGAGGTTCTGCATCTCGGCGGTGCCGAGCTTGAAGGCGGCGCTGTCGTCCCATTCGACACTCAGGGCGTCACGGCCCTTCTTGGCCGTCCAGGTGTCCCTCGCCAGCACGGCGACGCCACTGGGGATGGCCACCACGTCAACAACGCCCTTGATGGCCTTGGCCTTTCTCGCGTCGAAGGACTTGAGCTTGCCGCCAAAGCGCGGCGCGTGGGCCACCACCGCCACCAGCATGCCGGGCAGGTGCACATCCTGGGTGAATCGGGCGCTGCCGTTGGTCTTGGCGAAGCTGTCCTTGCGCGGGGCGTGCTTGCCGATGAGGCGGAAATCCTTCGGGTCCTTGAGGCTGACCGTCGCCGGCACGGCCTCGGCCGCAGCGGCTTCGGCCAGCTCGCCGAAGGTGGCCTTGCGCTTGCTGGCGGCGTGGCTGAGCACCCCGTCGCGGACGCTGATCTCGGCAGCGGGCACGTTCCAGCGCTTTGCGGCGGCCGACACCAGCATGGCGCGGGCGGTGGCGCCGGTCTGGCGCAGCTGGTCCCAGGAGTTGGCCATGGCGGTGCTGCCGCCGGTACCCTGCATGGGGCCGAAGGCCAGGTTGTTGAAGCGCTTGGCATCGGCCGGGGCGCCTTCCACCTTGACCTGCACCCAGGCGGCGTCGAGCTCTTCGGCAACGATGGTGGCGAGGCCGGTGTAGGTGCCCTGCCCCATTTCCAGGTGCTTGGAGAGCACCGTCACGCTGTTGTCGGCGCCGATGCGCAGGAAGGGGGTCGGCTCGAAGGCGGTCTCGGCGCTGCGGGCAGCGGCGGCGCCAGCCTTGGCGGCGAAGGCCGGCAGGGACAGGCCGAGGGTCAGGCCGGCAGCGCCTTGCAGGAAGCCGCGGCGGGAGAGATTCTGGATGGGGTTGTTCATGATCGTCGGCTCCTTACGCCAGCGCCTTGGCGGCTTCGTGGATGGCCGCGCGGATGCGCACATAGGTGGCACAGCGGCACAGATTGCCGGCCATGGCGGCGTCGATGTCGGCGTCGGTGGGTTTCTTTTTGGTGGTGAGCAGATTCACGGCGGACATGATCTGGCCCGACTGGCAGTAGCCGCACTGCACCACGTCGAGCTTGCGCCAGGCCTCCTGCACGGCCTTGCCGACGCGGGTGGCATCGACGGCCTCGATGGTGGTGATCTTCTTGCCCACCACGTCGGCCACCGGGGTGATGCACGAGCGGGTGGGCTGGCCATTCACATGCACGGTACAGGCGCCGCACAGGCCGGCACCGCAGCCGTACTTGGTACCGGTGAGCAGGAGGGTGTCACGCAGGGCCCACAGCAGGGGAGTGTCGGCTTCGACGTCCGCCTTGTGGGCCTTGCCGTTAACGGTGAGCTGGATCATGGTCAATCTCCGTTGGGTGACGCAGTGTTGTCTGATCGGCCGGCAGGGAAAGCGGCGGCCTCTACCTGCAGAAATGTAGCCCACGGCGCGCCTTGCGGCATTGCAGAATCCTGTGAGATTCTTGCCTGAAAATCCGGGATCGTGTCTCACCTCCGCTGATGGCCTTCATGCCGGCGATAATTCCGGATATGCCCGCAACAGGAAGAAACCATGACCGAATCAGGCCTTTCCGCCCGCAGTTCATCCTTCAGGCTCGAGGCGGCAAGCCTGGCGCTGGCCGATCTCATTGAACGATATTGCACCAGCGACGGCCCGAACACCACGCCGATCCCGGGCCTCAGCCTGTTCCGGGCATCCAGTACGAGTACGCCGATCTGCGCCATCTACCGCTCGATCCTGGCGGTGGCCGCCCAGGGCTGCAAGCGCCTGAGCCTGGCCGACGAGACCTTCCACTACGACAGCCGGCATTACCTGATCACCTCGGTGGATCTGCCAGTGATGGGGCAGATCACCGAGGCCTCGCCGGAGCGCCCCTACCTGTGCGTGGTGTTCGACATGGACGCGCGGCGCATCGCCGAGCTGGCCGGCAGCATGCCGGTGGCCGCGCTGCCGCCGGCCAGCGGCCCCCTCGGCCTGGGGGTGAGCCCGCTGACCACACCGGTGATGGACGCGGTGCTGCGCCTGGTCGGGCTGCTCGACACGCCCCATGACATCCCGGTGCTGGCGCCCCTTTACGAGCAGGAGCTTCTATACCGCCTGCTCACCGGCGTTCAGGGCGCCCGCCTGCGCAGCATCGCGGCGGCCGATGGCCAGGGGCAGCGCACCGCCCGGGCCATCGACTGGATCAAGGGCAATTTTGACCAGCCCCTGTCCATCGACGCCCTGGCCGAAGCCGCCAACATGAGCAAATCGTCCCTGCACCACCATTTCAAGGCCCTGACCGCCATGAGCCCGCTGCAGTACCAGAAGCAGCTGCGCCTGCAGGAGGCGCGCAAGATCATGCTGACCGAAGCCGTGGATGCCGCCACGGTGGCCCGCCGGGTGGGCTACGAGAGCCCGTCCCAGTTCAGCCGGGAATACCGGCGCCTGTTCGGCGCGCCACCGATGCGCGACGTGACGCGGATGCGCTGATCAGGGCGCGAAGGCGCCGTCGTCGTAAGCTTCCGCGTAGATCTTCCAGTGCTGCCGGAGCTGGGCAGCACAATCCTGCGCAGCGCCGAGCAGCGCCTTGCGCCGACACTCCCCGGCATACCCGATCAGGGCATCGGCGATGGCCGAGCCGTCGCGCCCGCTGCTGCGCAACTGGGCCGAGGCAACGATGCTCCCCATGCTGGCCAGCACCCTGGCGACGGCACCCTCGCCGGAGCGCGCCACGTCCAGGCTCACCCTGTCCTCGCTGGGCTGCAGGGCCCGCAACATGTAGGAGCGCTTGCGGAAGCGCACGGGCTCGAGAAAGGCCATCGGCACGGCCTGCATGCGGCGCTGGATGGCCACCACCCGCTCGGCCTCGGCGCGCCAGGCAGGCTGCGCCGTCGCCACCCGTGGCAACACCGACGAGGGCAGGGCCTCCTTGAGGTCGAGAAGTTCGTTGCCATCCGGCGAGCCCTTGCCGCGGACGAGAATCACGTAGCGATCCACCCCCAGGCTGCCGTTGCCCGCAATCCGCCGGGCCACGTCGAGCACCTCGAAGAAGCCCGGGTCGGCATGCTGTTTGGCGAGCCCCTCGATCAGTGCGCAGACGCGCTCCCGCTGGGTCTCGGTGACAGGCAGGGCCTTGCCGTTGTCCAGGCGCAGACGCCGATGCTTGCCGGTGAGCGTGGTGCGCCCCTCAAGGAAGGCCGGCCGCAGGCGGCCGTGCAGCCCGGCCAGCAGGTCGTGGACCAGGCCCTCTGCAGTGTCCCGCTCGACCCAGCCGGCGCGGCCGGAAGCAAGGCTGGCCAGGTAGGCATCCAGAAAGACAGCGCCCAGGGCACGGGCCTCCTTCTTGCCCACGCCCAGGTCCGGCGCCGCCACCAGCACGCTGCACAGGAAACGCACCAGGTCCAGGCTGGCAGGCGCCAGCAGGGCTTCGTCGAAGTCGTTCAGATCGAAATAGACCAGCCGGTTGTCGCCCTTGTAGCTGCCGAAGTTCTGCAGGTGCAGGTCACCGCAGGACCATACCGGCGGAGGTGCATCGAACAGGGGATCGGCGGGGAGGCGCCGGTAGAACAGGTGGCAGGTGCCGCGCAGGAAGACGAAGGGGCTGGCCCGCATGTTGCGATACTTGAGGCGCAGGCGGTCCGGATCGCGACCGGCGTTGAAGGTGAGAATCTCGTGGACGACATCCGGCATGAGATGACCTCGTGGTGTGCATGCCGGTCATGCTACCCCGGCTGGCATGTAAAAAGCCCCGCCGGAGCGGGGCATGAAGTGAGCTGTGCTCCCCGGGGGGAGAAAGCTCAGGGGGTTTCGCTGTACTGCTGGGTGCTGCGGTTGGCGGCCGCCGGCTTGGCCAGGGGCGACTTGCTGCGCACGTACTGCAGGAAGGAATCGGCGTAGTCCAGGAAGGTGTCCTCACGCTGGGCGGCGGGGATGGTCTTCAGGGTGTCGTACTTGTCGCCGCCGTCGGCGGTGAAGTTGTTGGTGATCACCTTGTAGCTGGCCGCCGGGTCGAGGGGCTTCCAGGTGCCGGTGCTGTCACGCAGTTCCAGCTGGCTCACCCGGCTGCCCTTGGCCTGGTTCATGTCCACCGCGAAGCGCAGGCCGCCGGTGTAGGGGTAGGCACCGGAACCCGTGCCGTTGAGCACCGAATCCACCCCGTCCTCCAGGGCCGACTTGACCTGGGCGCCGGTCATGACCAGGCGGTACAGAGTGTTCTTGAAGGGCAGCAGGGTATAGACCTTGCCGACCGTGATGTTGCCGGCGGGGATGTCCACCCGCACGCCACCGGCGTTCTGCAGGCTGATGTCGGCACCGCCGAAACGCTGCCCCTGCTCCAGGAAGGCCTCGGCCACCAGTTGCTGGATGTCGCCGCCGTGGGCCACCACGCTGGCGTCCAGGTTGCACACATCCCCCAGGGAAGAGCGGCTGGTGTCACGCTTGCTGCCGGGCACCCGGCGCAGGCACAGGTTGTCGGTGGTGGTGCCGGCCACCTGCAGGCCGAGGGCGTCCTTGGCCGCCTTGAAAGGCGCCAGGGCCGCCGTGGCCGCCGCCGCGGGCGTGGTGGTGCGGAATACGCCGGAGGCGTCGAGCTGGCTGCGATAGGCTGCCGCATCCGCCGCCGAGGCGGCAGCGGTGCCCACCTTGTAGCTGTCACCCACCAGCACCTGGGGCTTGCCGGAACAGGCGGTGACCTTGCCGCTGGCGTCGAACTTCACGTCGAGGGCGCCGACGGCGTAGGAGTACTGCCAGGCCTGGGCGATGCAGACCTTGCTGCCGTCCTTGTCGACGGTCTGGGTGGGGTAGGCACCCGACGGGGTCAGTCCGTAGCCAGCCATGCTGTCGGGGCCGAGCAGGGTGTGGGAGTCGCCGCCGATGATCACGTCGACACCGGACAGCTTGGGGGCGATGGCCTTGTCGGCGGCGTAGCCCAGGTGCGACAGCAGCACGATCTTGTTCACGCCGCGCAGCTTGAGCTCGTTGATGACGGTCTGGGCCGCAGTGGCTTCATCCTGGAAGCGGGTGCTGGCGTCGGGGCGCGAGGCGAACTGGGTCTTGTCCTTCACGGTGAGGCCGATCACGCCGATCTTCTCGCCGTCCTTCTCGATGATCCGGTAGGCCCCCATGCGGCCCGCCAGGGCCGTTCCGGCCGCCGGCTCGACGTTGGCCGACAGCACCGGCGTCTGGCAGGCACCGGCGTGGAGGTAGTCGATGAACTTGACCAGGCCGGCGTCGGCACCGTCGAACTCGTGATTGCCGATGGACATGGCATCGAAACACACCGTGTTCATCAGGGTCGCGTCGGCCTGGCCTTCGCTCTGGGTGTAATACAGATCGCCGGTGATGGCGTCACCGGCGTGGAGCTTGAGAACGTTGCGGCCCGGAGTGGCCAGGGCCTCCATGGCCGCCGTGACCCGGGCGAAGCCGCCCAGATCCACCGTCACCGAACGGGTGGTGCCGGCGGCATCCTTCAGGGTCAGGGTGGTGGTTTCGGCGTCCAGGTGGGAGTGGTGGTCGTTGATGTGCAGGATCGTCAGATCCAGGGCATGGGCACCGCCATCACTGCCGCCACCACAGGCGGAAAGGGTCAGGGCACAGAGGGAGAGGGCCACGGACTGGGCCAGCACGGTTCGGGAGCTTTGCAGGAGGGACATGGCATTCGCCGGGAGTTTGAATGCCCGGCAGACTATTCCGCCTGCGTTAAACGCCCGTGAACGGCCGATGACAGCCCAGTTGGACGTGTCGCTCAGACCCGCAGGCCGGCCCGGGTCATCATCAGCAGGGCCTGGGCCCGGCTGGTCACGCCGAGGGCACGCAGGATGGCCGACACGTGCACCTTCACGGTGCCCTCCGACAGCCCCAGAAACTCGGCGATGTCCCGGTTGGACTTGCCCTGGGCCACCAGTTCGAGCACCCGCCCCTGGGCCGCAGTGAGCTGGAAGCGCTCGGCAAAGGCCTGGCTGGCGCGGCGGTTGCGGTTGCTCCCGTCACTGCCGATGGCGGCCTCGGGGGTGAACACCCCACCGGAGAGGATGGTGCGCACTGCCTCGATGAGGGTATTGCTGGGGCTGGCCTTGGAGACGAAGCCCGAGGCGCCGGCCTTCAGGGCCCGGTGCACCGACTCCCTGTCGTCCAGGGCCGACACCACCAGGGCCGGCACGGCGGGGAAGCGCTTGGCCACCACCCCCAGCAGGGAAAAGCCGTTGATCTCGGGCAGCATCAGATCCACCACCACAAGGTCGCAATCGGAATCGGCTTCGAGCAGGGCCAGCGCGTCTGCGGCGTTGCTGGCCTGCTCGCACACCACGTCCTCGCGCACCTGGGCGAGGGTGAGGGCCATGGCCTCGCGCACCAGCACGTGGTCTTCAACAATAAGAATGCGCGTCTGCATCAGTGTCGCTTGCTCACGGATATCTAAACTGGATTGGGTAGCCCCTCAGTTTAGCCTACCCAGACCCGGGCAAAACGGAGAAAATTGCGATCCCGGGCCGCCACGCCGCAAATCATGCCCATCCCCCACGCCACGCCATACTCCCCAGCCCTTCGCGCCCTGGTCACGCTGACCCTGCTGCTGCCCCCTGCCCTGCCGGCCCAGGCCGAGATCCCGGAGCCAGACGCCGACGAAGCCGCCTATCTGGCCGACCTGCCGGTGGTGCTGTCGGCCACCCGGCTGCAACAGGCGAGGGCCGACACCCCCGGATCGGTGATGGTCATCGACCGCCACATGATCCGCGCCTCGGGGGCCCGCAACATCCACGAGCTGTTCATGCTGGTGCCGGGTTTCCAGGTCGGCCTGCATACCGCCAACCAGCCCCTCGTCACCTATCACGGCCTGTCCGACGAAGCACCCCGGCGCATGCTGGTGCAGGTGGACGGACGCTCCGTGTACTCGCCCTACTTCATCGCCGGCGTCGAATGGAACCAGCTGGGCGTCGACATCGACGACATCGAGCGCATCGAGGTGTTTCGCGGCTCCAACTCTGCAGCCTACGGCAGCAATGCCTTTCTCGGCGTCGCCAACATCATCACCCGCCCCCCTTCGGACACCCGCGGTGGCAGCCTGCGCTACCGGGCCGGCAACAGCGGTATCAACGACGTGAGCGTGCGCCTGGGCAAGCGCCTCGGCGACGTGGACCTGCGCATCACCGCAGCACGTAACTACGACCGCGGCCTCTCCGCCATCAACGACTGGCGCAAGTCCGAGCTGGCCACCCTGCGCGCCGACTGGGCCATCAACCACGATCATGTGCTGGAGTTCCAGGCCGGCTGGACCAGCAACGACCAGGGCACGGGCAAGGACGGCAACCCCACCGACCCGGAGCGCACGGCCCGCATCGCCAACACTTTCGGCCTGCTGCGCTGGCGGCATGCCCCCGCCCCGGACGAGGAGCTCAGCGTCACCTGGTATCACCAGGAAGAGAACGGCCGTGACCGTTTTGCCCTGAGCGTCCCCATCCCGCCCCAGCAATCCGGCCTGCCGGTGACCATCGGCCTGCCCTTCGATTTCGATTACGGCTTCCGGACGGTCCGCGACGATCTGGAGATCCAGCGCATCACCAGCCTCGCCCCCACCCTGCGGGCGGTCTTCGGGGCGGGCATGCGCGAGGACAAGCTCGATGCGCCGCTGCGCTTCAATTCGGACGAACGCGTGCGTCACGGCGTCAATCGCGCCTTCGGTACCCTCGAGTGGCGTGCCTCTCCCGACTGGCTGTTCAATGTCGGTTTCATGGCTGAAGACAACTCCCTGACCGGAACTTCGCTGGCACCGCGGGCATCAGCCAATTATCATATGACGGAAAACCAGACCCTGCGTCTCGCCATCAACCGTTCATACCGGAGCCCCACTGCCTTCGAGCAGAAGTCCAGCATGATTTTTTCCACCTCCGCGCCGGTCGTCACGCCCCTCATGACGATCCCCGCGGGCACCCCCATCTCCCAGACTTTCCGGCCCTCTCCCGGCCTGCGGGCCGAGCGCATCACCACCTACGAGCTGGGTTACCTCGCTGAACTGCGCCCGTTTCAGGCCAGCATCGACGCCCGCCTGTTCCTCGAGCGGGCCCGCGACCTGATCGAGATGCGCCTCGAGAACTCCACCGTCGGCCTGATCCCGCGCAACAACACCCGCTACTTCGCCAACAGCGGCGAGGCCGACATCCGGGGCCTTGAAGTGCTCGCCACCTGGCGCCCGGCTACCGGCACCTGGCTGTCGGTGCATCACACCGAGCTGCGGGTCGATGGCCCCGGCGACCCGGCCACCGCCAGCGGCGCCCAGCCCAGCGGCTGGGTCGCCAACTCCGCCCCCCGGCACAGCTCCGGGCTCTTCGGCGCCTGGGAGTTCCACCCCCGCTGGCAGGTCAGCGTAGCCCGCCGCTGGGTGGGCGGCATGAGCTGGTACGCCGACGCCGAGCACCGCATCCGCATGTACCGCCAGCTCGACCTGCAACTGAGCCATCGCCTTCCCCCCGAACTGCTCCGCGGTGAAATCGCCCTCACCGCCCGCAACATCGACGGTGATGACGAGACCTTCGCCCCCCGGGCCTCCTGGTGGGGCCGCCAGGTCTTCGCCACCCTCCAGCTCGAGTTCTGATCCGGATGGGTCCTGTGCTGCGCCTCCTCATCCTTCTCGCGCTGGCCCTGGGCAGCCGCTGGGCCCTCGCCGGGCAGGCCTGCCTGGTGATGTCGGAAGAGGGGAGCGCCTTCAGTGAAGCGGCCGACGCCCTGGGCACCGAGCTGCGCAGCGCCGGGCACCGCCTGCAGACCCTTCCCTCCCCCCTGCGCGGCGACGACAACGCCACCCTCAACAACTGCGCCCTGATCATCACCCTGGGCGCCCGGGCCGCCCAGAGCATTACCGCCCTCGCCCCGCGCAGCCTCGTCCTCCATACCCTGCTGCCGCGCAGTGCCTACGAGCGCCTGCCCGTGCGCGCCGAGGATGCCCGCCGGGTGTCGGCCGTCTTCATCGACCAGCCGGCCCCCCGGCAGATCGAACTGCTGCGCATTGCCCTGCCCGAATGGTCGCGGGTGGCCCTGCTGGTCGGGCGTGAAAGCCTCGAACTGGGGCAACGCCTGCAGAGCGCAGCCCGGGACAGGCGCCTGCGCCCCACCTTGGCCCAGCTCAGCGAGGAAAGCGAGCTCTACCCCACCCTGCAGCGTGCCCTCGCCGAGCCGAGCATCCTCCTCGCCATGCCGGACTCCACGGTTTACAACAACCGCACCATCTCCAACATCCTGCTCACCGCCTATCACCAGCGCTCCCCGGTGGTCGGCTTCTCGCCCGCCTACGTCAAGGCCGGCGCCCTGCTGGCCCTCTACAGCACTCCGGCCCAGGTGGGCCAGCAGGCCGGTGAGGCCGCACGCCAGGGGCTCACCACCGGTACCCTGCCGCCACCGGCTGCGCCGCGCCATTTCCGCGTCAGCACCAACCCCTACGTGGCCCGTTCCCTGGGCATCATCCTCGACGAACCCGGCGCCCTGCGCGAGCGCCTCGAACGGGCCGAGGGCAACCCATGATCACCCCCAACGACTGGGATATCCGCCCCCGCGCCGTCCTGATCGCCGCCCTGCCCACCACGGTGATGGCCCTGGTGCTGATCGCCTACTTCACCTCGTCCCGTCTCTCCGACCTCGAGGACGCCCACTCCCAGCGTGGCAAGGCGCTGGCCCGCCAGCTGGCCGCCGCCAGCGAATACGGGGTGTTCTCCGGCAACCTGGAGAGCTTGCGCAAACAGGCCAACTCCATCCTCCAGGAGCGGGATGTGATCCGCGTCGCGGTGTTCAGCCCCTTGCAGGAAGTCCTCGCCGACAGCACCCGCAGCGCCCCCACCAGCACAGGCCTCAGCGCCCGGGAGCGCAGCCGCCCGCTGCTGTTTCGCGAGCAGGTCACCGGGCCCGGCATCACCCTCGACGACACCTTCCTCGAAACCGGCAGCAGCGGTGCGGCACAGACACCGGTACGCCACGGCGAAGTGCTTGTCGAGATGAGCCGCGACTCCCTGCGTACCGAAGAAGCACGCCTGCTCCGGAACGCCATCCTGATGGTGGCCGCGGTGCTGTTCGCCAGCGTGGCCCTGGCCCTGCGCATGAGCCGTGGCATCTCGGGCCCCATCCTGCGCATTGCCTCGACGGTGGCCAGCTTTGGCCAGGGCAACCTGAGCAGCCGGGTTCCCGTCGAAGGGGGCAAGAGCCTGCGCACCCTCGCCGAGGGGGTCAACGACATGGCCGACAAGCTCAGTGCCTCCCGGGAAGACCTGGAGCGGCAGATCGCCGCCGCCACCCGGGAGCTGATGCAGAAGAAGGAAGAAGCCGAGCGTGGCAACCAGGCCAAGACGCGCTTCCTCGCCGCCGCCAGCCACGATCTGCGCCAGCCCATGCACGCCCTCGGCCTGTTCGTCGCCGAGCTTGGGCAAAAGCAGCACGCCCCCGACACCCGCCGGCTGGTCGAGCGCATCGCCGTGTCGGCCGAGACCATGGAGAACCTCCTCGACAGCCTGCTCGACATCTCGCGCCTCGACGCCGGCGTGCTCGACCGCCAGATCAAGCCCTTCCCGGTGCAGCCCCTGTTCGAGCGCATCGACGTCGACTACCGGCGGGAAGCCGAGCTCCATGGCCAGCGCCTGCGTCTGCGCCCCACCAGCCTGTGGGTGGAGAGCGACCCCCTGCTCCTCGAGCGGATCCTCCACAACCTCATCAGCAACGCCCTGCGCTACGCCCCTGGCGGCACGGTAATGCTGGCCTGTCGCAGACGGGGCGCCAAGGTCCGCATCGAAGTCCGGGACAACGGCCCGGGCATCTCACCCGACGCTCAGGAGGCGATCTTTCAGGAGTTCGTCCAGCTCGACAACCCGGAGCGCAACCGGGCCAAGGGCCTCGGCCTCGGCCTGGCCATCGTGCGCCGCCTCACCGACCTGCTGTCCCACCGCCTGGAGCTGCGCTCCACCCCCGGCCACGGCGCCCTCTTCGCCCTCGAACTTCCCCTTGCCACCGCCAGCGTGATCCCCGAGGGCGCGCCGCCGCCGCCGCCCCACTCCCTGCACGGGCTGCACGTGCTGCTGGTCGATGACGACGAACTGGCCCTGGCCAGCACCACCGGCCTGCTGGAATCCTGGGGCTGTGCCGTAACCGCCACCGACACACCGGACACCCTGTTCTCCGCCCTCGCCGAGCACACCCTGCCCGACATGATCGTCTGCGATTACCGGGTCGGCAGTGCCCTCAACGGGCTGGCCGTCATCCAGTCGCTGCGCCAGCATTTCGGCAGGCAGGTGCCGGCCATCATCCTCAGCGGCGACACCTCGGCCACCACCACCGGCGAGGCCCAGAGCGCGGGCATTCCCCTGCTCCACAAACCTGTCCGGCCCGCCCGGCTGCGCGCACTGCTGCAACGCAAAACCCAAGCCTGATGCAGGCGGGAAGTGCATCGGGTACTATCGAAGCGTCAATAACCAGTTGAAACAAGGGGGAGAGCGATGAGCACCGAAAACAATGCACAGGATCCAATGGAATTCATGCGCAGCATGTGGAGCAAGATGGGTTTCAGCCTGCCCGGCATGGTCACGCCGACCCTCGACGTGGACGAACTCGACAAGCGCATCTCCGACATGAAGGCCGTCGAGAACTGGCTCAAGATGAACCTCAGCTCCCTGCAGATGGCCACCCAGGGCCTCGAGATGCAGCGCGCCACCATTGCCGCCATGCAGGCCATGAGCAAGGTGGCCGCCGAAGGGGGCCGCAAGGACGGCGACGAGAGCGCCCAGCCCAACCCCTTCGCCAGTGGCATGTGGCCCTGGAACCTGATGCAGAACGCCGCCGAACAGAATGCCGCGGCAGCGGCGGCCCCGACGCCGGCCGCGCCGGCCAAGGGCAAATCGAAGGAAACGAAGTAGTCAGCCCGCCGGGCCGGGCGCCGGGTTCAGGCGCCCCAGCCCGTCAGCAAGGCCAGCCAGGCGGTCAGCGTGACCGCCGCCAGCACCGTGGTGGCCGAAATCAACCAGGCCACCCCCGGCCCGTCCCCGCCCATGCGCATGGCCAGAATGTAGGCCGATGACGCGGTGGGCAGCGCGGCAAACAGCACCGCCGTGGCAAACGCCGTCCCGCTCAGGCCCAGCAGGCCACCCAACCACCAGGCGATGGCCGGCAACGCCAGCAGCTTGACCGCACACAGGTAGGCCGCCCCGAGCCGCCCCCCCTCACTCCGCCCCCCTCGCAGGGCCGCCCCCACGGCGAGCAGACCGAGGGTCACCGCCGCATCGGCCAGGCGCTGCAGGAAAGGCTGCACTGGCCCCGGCAAGTGCAGGCCGGAAAAGCTGAAAGCCATGCCCGCCAGCGTGGCAACGATCAGGGGGTTGCGGGCCAGTTCCCGCCCCAGCCGCCCCTGACCGTGGTGGGCGAGGAAGCCGACCGCCGCCATGTTGGCAAAGGGCACCATCGCACCACACAGCGCCCCCATCGCCGCCACCCCCGCAGCACCGCCAAACTTGCCGGCCACCGCAATCCCGATATAGGTGTTGAAACGATAAGCACATTGCAGCCGCGAGGCGAAGGCCATCGCCCCCAGCCCCATCAGCGGCCGCCCCAGCAGCCCCAGCAGCAGCCCGCTACCCATGGTCAGCAAGCCCACGGCAAACAGGGGCGCGAAAGTGTGCAGGTCGATCTGCGCCCGCGCCAGGGCGTTGAACAGCAGAGCGGGGAACAGCACGAAGTAGACCAGCTTCTCCACCCCCTGCCAGAAACCATCCTCAAGCCCCGCGTGACGGCGCAGCACCACTCCGAGGGCAATCAGGGCGAAATCGGGCAGGAGGAGCAGGAAGCTCTGCATGACGAACAGGGCGGGCACCGCCATCGGGGACAGGCTGCGAGTGTGCCAGAAGCCCTCCGCCCCCGACCATGCGGGTTAGCCACAGGCCCGCGCCGCCGTCCCGGGCCACTCACGGCATCGGTTGCGCCGTCCTTCAATGGCCGAAAAAAACGCCGGCAGAACCGGCGTTGTCAAAACACATTCTGCTGAAGGATTCGCTTCACTCGTACTTGCGCACATCGTCGATGACCTTGCCGTCATTGGCCAGGCTTCCCGGAGCGCAGAAGCACACCTCGCCACGCAGCTTGGTCAGCTCACGGATCGAAGCGGCAACCGCCTCGGCCAGCCCCTCCGCCGGCGCCGCGTGCTCGCAGTGCAGGGTCATGCGGTCGTTGTGATCCGGGTTGTCCACCACCAGACGCCCCCGACCGATTTCCGGGTGGCGCTTGAGCACCGCCGCCACCTGGCCCGGATGCACGAACATGCCCTTGACCTTGGTGGTCTGGTCGGCGCGGCCCAGCCAGCCCTTGATGCGGACATTGGTCCGGCCGCAGGGCGAGGCGCCCGGCAGCACGGCCGACAGGTCGCCCGTACCAAAGCGGATCAGGGGGTAATCGGGATTGAAGGTGGTCACCACCACCTCCCCCACTTCGCCGGGCGCCACCGGATCGCCGGTGCCGGGGCGGACGATCTCCAGCAGCACGTCCTCGTCCAGCACCAGCCCCTCCCGGGCTGGGGTCTCGAAGGCGATCAGGCCCAGGTCGGCGGTGGCGTAGGCCTGGTAAGCCTGGATGCCGCGGGCAGCCAGGGCCTCCCGCTGGCTGGGGGGAAAGGCCTCACCGGAGACGAAGGCCTTCTTCAGGCTGTCGATCCTCACGCCCAGCTCGTCGGCCTTGTCGAGAATGATGCGCAGGAAGGACGGCGTACCGGCATAGGCGTCGGGGCGCAGATCCTGCATGGCCGCCACCTGTTGCTCGGTCTGCCCCACCCCGGCCGGGAACACGGTGCAGCCGAGGGCGTGGGCGGCGGTCTCCATCATCGAGCCGGCCGGCGTGAAGTGATACGAAAAGGTGTTGTGCACCAGATCGCCGCTGCGGAAACCAGCCGCATAGAAGGCCCGGGCCAGACGCCAGTAGTCCTTGCGGGCGCCCTCCGGCTCGTAGATCGGTCCCGGTGAGGCGAACACCCGGGCGCAGCCGGCCCCCCACTGCACCGCCGCCAGGCCGCCAAAGGGGCGGGCAGCCTTCTGCATCTCGGCCAGATCGGACTTGCGGGTCACCGGCAGGGTAGCCAGGGCTTCGCGGGTGTTGATGCTGGCCGGGTCCACATCCTTCAGCAGGGCAGCAAAAGCCGGCGCGTGGGCCTTGGCATGAGCCACCTGGGCCGGCAGGCGGGCCAGCAGGTCACGCTCCCGCTCGGCGGGGTCGCGGGTTTCACGGGCGTCGTAGTAGTTCATGGTTTCTCCGCGAGCGGAAAGTTGTTCTTGTATGCAGTCCTGCGGTCCTTGCCCGTGACGGGCGCCTCGTTGCTCAGGAGAGCCAGCGCTTGCGACGACGATAGTGCTTGACCTCGCGGAAGCTCTTCCGCCCCTCGGACGACAGCCCGAGGTAAAACTCCTTCACATCCTCGTTGGTGCGCAGATCGGACGCCTCGCCCTCCATCACCACCCGGCCGTTTTCCAGGATGTAGCCGAAGTCGGCATAGCGCAGGGCCACCATGGTGTTCTGCTCGGCCAGCAGGAAGCTCACGTTCTCCTTGCTGTTGAGGTCCTTCACGATCTCGAAGATCTCCTCGACGATCTGCGGGGCGAGGCCCATGGAGGGCTCGTCGAGCAGGATCATCTCGGGCTTGGCCATCAGGGCGCGGCCGATGGCGCACATCTGCTGCTCGCCACCGGAGGTGTAACCCGCCTGGGAGGTACGCCGCGTCTTGAGCCGGGGGAAATAGTTGTACACCTTGTCCAGGCTGTCCTTGAGCTCGGCCCGGGACTGGCTGCGGGTGTAGGCGCCGGTGAGCAGGTTCTCCTCGATGGACAGGTGGCCGAAGCAGTGGCGTCCTTCCATCACCTGGATCACCCCGCGACGGACGAGGTCGGCGGGGGTCAGCTGGTCGATACGGCTGCCCTTGAACTCGACACTGCCCTTGGTCACGTCGCCGCGCTCGGCGCGCAGCAGGTTGGAGATCGACTTGAGCGTGGTGCTCTTGCCGGCGCCATTGGCGCCGAGCAAGGCGACGATCTTGCCCTGGGGCACCTGCAGGGAGACACCCTTGAGCACAAGGATGACGTGGTCGTAGATGACCTCGATGTTGTTGATGCTGAGGTAAGACATGGCAGCGGCCATCCCCTTTTTACGGGCGACTCACATCACCCTCGATCTTGTTCTGTAGCGAAAACCCAATCTTCCGGCACCTGGGATGGCGAGAAACCGTAGCGGGCACCCCGAGGTCGCAAGGAGGAACGGAGCTGTACTGGAGTACAGCGAGTACCGGACTTGCGAGATCGGGGTGCGCAGTAGGTTTATCGCCCCCCCAGGTCAGCTTTCTTTGCTGCAGTCGCGGGGCTTGATGCCTTTTTCCTTGGCGTAGGCGGCAGCCGACTCCTCGATCATGCCGCGCACCAGCGGACGGTCGGATTCGACCCAGTCGGTGATGACCTTCCACTGGTTGCCGTCCCACTGCTGGAACTTCACCTTGCCCGGGCCTTCGTGGTCGGCGCAGGTGATCTTGAGCGGCGGCATGAAGCCGGTGGCGCCGAGGGCCTTCAGGCGGGCGTCGTCGAGGTTGAGGTTCTCGAAGCCCCAGCGCACCTGCTCGCCGGTCAGGGCCTTGCCCTTGCCATACTTCTCCTGGGCCTTGCGGATCGCCTCGACGGTGATGATGCCGTGCACCACGCCGCGGTTGTAATACACCGAGCCGACGCGGGTCTTGTCTTCCATGTTGCCCTTGCTCTTGCCGTACACGTGCTTCTTGATGTCGGCCACCACCGGGTAATTGGCACCGGCCACGTTGAAGCCGGCGGCGATGAAACCCTTGGCGGCAGGGCCGGCCGGGATGGTGTCTTCCTCGGCACCGGACCACCACACGCCGATCAGCTTCTCGCGGGGGAAGCCGGTCTTGGCGGCAGCCTTGATGGCGGTGGGGTTCATCACGCCCCAGCCCCACAGCACCACGTAATCGGGCTTGGCCTGGCGGATCTGCAGCCACTGGGACTGCTGCTCGTTGCCCGGGTGGGCCACGGCGATCTTGATCACTTCAAAGCCGTGCTTGGCAGCCAGCTTGTCCATGATGGCGTGGGACTCCTTGCCGTAGGCGGAGTCGTGATAGAGCAGGCCGATCTTCTTGCCCTTCAGCTTGTCCATGCCGCCTTCCTTCGTGCCGATGTAATTCACGATGGCGGAAGCCTGGGACCAGTAGGTCGTGATCATCGGGAAGACCCACGGGAAGATCCGGCCGTCGGCGGCGTCGGTGCGGCCGTAGCCGATGGTGACCATCGGGATCTTGTCCTGGGCGACCTTGTCCAGGACCGAGTAGGTGATGCCGGTGGAAACCGGCTGGAACACGGAGTTACCGGTGCTGCCCTTCTTCTTCAGGCGCTCGTAGCACTCCACCCCCCGGGCGTTGTTGTATTCGGTCTCGCACTCTTCCCAGGTCAGCTTGACGCCGTTGACGCCGCCGTCGCGCTCGTTGACGAGCTGCATGTAGTCGATCCAGCCGCCGAACAGGCCCGAGCCGCCGGCCGCATAGGGGCCGACGCGGTAGCTGGGCAGGCCGATGAACTGCTCCTCGTTGGCAGTGGCCAGGCCGGAACCCAGCAGACCCGCCATGACGGCACCCAGAACGAAGGTTTTCTTCAGCTTCATGTGTTTGTCTCCTCTTTTATATGGTGTGGATGCTGCTCGCGGTGGGCGGAGGTCGCCCGGACGCTTTCGGTTAATGGGGGAAGGGCCACAGGCGCAGCTTCTCCTTGGCGATCTGCCACAGGCGGGCCAGGCCATGGGGCTCGACGATCAGGAAGAAGATGATCAGGCCGCCGAAGACGATGAGCTGGAAGTTGGACACGAAGCCCGCCCCGAGGGCATCGCCGAAAATGGCCGGCACCACGTTGTCCAGGAAGATCGGCAGCAGCACGATGAAGGCCGCACCGAGAAAGGAGCCCATGATGGAGCCGACCCCGCCGATGATGATCATGAACAGGATCTTGAAGGACAGATCCAGGTTGAAGCCCTCGGGCTCGACGGTGCCGATGTAGGTGTAGGCATACAGGGCACCGGCCACGCCACAGTAGAAGGAACTCACCGCGAAGGCCAGCAGCTTGGTGCGCATCAGGCGGAAGCCGATCACCTGGGCCGCCACGTCCATGTCCCGCACCGCCATCCAGGCGCGCCCGGTGGAGGAGCGCACCATGTTCTTGGCCAGCAGGGCCATGAAGGACACGATCAGGAAGGTCAGGACATACTTGGCCTCCGGCGAAACGAAGGTGTAGCCGAGGATGGTCACATCCTGAGCCGTCACCACCCCCGACGACGAGTTATTGGAGAACCACGGAAACTTCACCAGGGCCCAGACGATGAAGAACTGGGCCGCCAGAGTTGCCACCGCCAGGTAGAAGCCCTTGATGCGCAGGCTGGGCAGGCCGAACAGAATGCCCACCGCCGCAGCGGTCAGCCCCGCCAGTACCAGCGCCAGCAGAAAGGGCATGCCCTCGATGCGCAGGATGAAGTTATAGGCCGCAAAGGCCCCCACCGCCATGAAGGCCGCGGACCCGAGGGACAGCTGGCCGGCGTAGCCGGTGAGGATGTTGAGGCCGATGGCGGCCAGGGAGAAGATCAGCACCGGGATCAGGATGGCCTTGAGCCAGTACTCGTTGGTCAGCAGGGGCACGGCCACGCCGAACACCAGCATCAGCAGCCAGAACCCGATCTTGTCCTGACGGATCGGGAAGATCTGGGAATCTTCGGCGTAAGTGGCCTTGAACTGGCCGGCTTCACGGTAAAGCATTGTTGTTGCTCCTTGTCTCTGTCAGACGCGGTCGATGTGCTTCTCGCCGAACAGCCCTTCCGGCCGTACCAGCAGGAAAGCCAGGGCCAGCATGTACGGGAACCAGCCCTCGATGCCACCGCCGACGAAGGGGCCCACGTACACCTCGGCCAGCTTCTCGGAGGCGCCGATGATCAGGCCGCCGATGATCGCGCCAGGCACCGAGGTGAAGCCGCCCAGGATCAGCACCGGCAGCGCCTTGAGGGCCGTGAAGGTGAGAGCGAACTGCACGCCGTTGCGGGCACCCCAGATCATCCCGGCCACCAGGGCCACGAAGCCCGCCACGGCCCACACCACCCGCCAGATGGTCTGCAGCGGGATGCCGATGGACAGGGCGGCCTGGTGATCATCCGCCACCGCGCGCAGGGCACGGCCCACCTTGGTGTATTGGAAGAGGATGGCCAGCAGGGCCACCAGGGACGCCGCGACGCCGGCCGCAAAGAGGTCGAACTTGGAGACGCCGATCTCGTAGTTGTCCATCAGCCAGGCGATGGGCTCATCGACGATGCCCAGATCCAGGCCGCGCACGTTGGCCCCCCACACCATCTGGGCGATGCCCTCGACCACGTAGGTGAGGCCGATGGTGGCCATGAACAGGGTGATGTGGGGCTGATTGACCAGGGGCCGCAGCACGATGCGTTCGGTGGCGATGCCCAGCACGATCATTGCAACGAAGGCCAGCAGAAAGGCCAGCCAGAACACCGCGCTGCTGTCGGCCTCGAGGCCCAGCCAGCCGGGCAGCACCTCCTGGAAGCCGACAAAGGTCAGGGCGGCGAAGAACACCATCGCCCCCTGGGCAAAGTTGAAGACGCCGGACGCCTTGTAGATGAGCACGAAGCCCAGGGCGACCAGGGCGTACATGACGCCCGACAGCAGCCCCCCGACAAGTACCTCGATGAAGAATTGCATTTGTCTTTTCTCCCCGCCTTAATGCGACGTACCCAGGTAGGCCTTGATGACCTCGGGGTTGTTCTTCACTTCTTCCGGCACGCCGTCACCGATCTTCTTGCCGTAATCCAGCACCACGACCCGGTCGGAGATGTCCATCACCACGCCCATGTCGTGCTCGATGAGGACGATGGTGGTGCCGTAGTGGTCATTCACGTCGAGGATGAAGCGACACATGTCCTGCTTCTCCTCCACGTTCATGCCGGCCATGGGCTCGTCCAGCAGCAGGATGTGGGGCTCGGCAGCGAGCGCCCGGGCCAGCTCTACCCGCTTCTGCAGGCCGTAGGGCAGGCGCCCCACCGGGGTCTTGCGGATGTCCTGGATCTCGAGGAACTCGATGACTTCTTCGACCTTGATGCGGTGGGCAATCTCTTCCTTCTGCGCGGCACCCCAGTAGAGGGCGTGCTGCAGGAAGTTGCACTTCATCTTGAGGTTGCGCCCGGTCATGATGTTGTCGAGCACGGTCATGCCCTTGAACAAGGCGATGTTCTGGAAGGTACGGGCGATGCCCTGCTCGGCGGCCTCGTGGGGCTCCATCTTTTTGCGCAGGGCCCCCTTGAAGAAGATCTGCCCTTCCTGGGGGTGATACACGCCGTTGATCACGTTGAGCATCGAGCTCTTGCCGGCGCCGTTGGGGCCGATGATGGAGCGGATCTCGTGCTCCTTCACGTTGAAGCTGATGTCGGTCAGCGCCTTCACGCCGCCGAAGCGCAGGGAGATGTTCTGGAGGTCGACGATCACGTCGCCAATCTGTCTGGCCATGTCGGTCTCCGTCTCAGGCCGCCTTCCGCGCCTGGGGCGGGAAGGTCTTGGCGTCCTCGATGCGCAGGTTGGCGGACACCTTGTTGGTGCGGCCATCCTCGTAGGTCACCTGGGTTTCGATGAACTGCTCCTTGCGGCCGGCGTAAAAAGCGTCGATCAGCACCTCGTACTTCTCGGCCACGAAGTTGCGGCGCACCTTGCGGGTGCGGGTCAGCTCGCCGTCATCGGCGTCGAGTTCCTTGTGCAGCACCAGAAAGCGCTTGATCTGGGACTCGCTCATGTTCGGGTCGCTGGCCAGATCGGCATTGACCTGCTCGACGCACTCGCGGATCAGCTCGTACACCTGGGGCTGGCTGGCCAGATCGGTGTAGCCGGCGTAGGCCATGCCCTTGCGCTCGGCCCAGTTGCCCACCGCTTCCAGGTCGATATTGACGAAGGCGGTGACGAAATCACGCTTGTTGCCAAAGCACACCACTTCCTTGATGTGCTGGAAGAACTTGAGCTTGTTCTCGATGTAGTTGGGGGCAAACATGCCGCCCCCGGTGAGCTTGCCCACATCCTTGGCCCGATCGATGATCTTCAGGTGACCGTCCTCGTCGAAGAAGCCCGCGTCGCCGGTCATGAAGTAGCCCTCGGCGTTGATGGACTCGGCGGTGGCGTCGGGGCGCTTGTAGTAGGCCTTCAGCAGCATCGGGCCCTTGACCAGGATCTCGCCGTTGTCAGCCAGCTTGACCTCCACGTTGGGCGCCGGGGTGCCCACCGAGTCGAGCTTGATCTGGCCATCGGGCTGCAGGCAGACATAGGCGCAGGTTTCGGTCTGGCCGTAGAGCTGCTTGAGGTTGATGCCGATGGAGCGGTAGAAGCGGAACAGGTCGGGGCCGATGGCCGCACCGGCGGTGTAGGCCACGCGGATGCGGCTCATGCCCAGCACGTTCTTGAGCGGGCCGTACACCAGGATGTTGCCCAGGGCGTACTGCAGGCGGTCGGCGGCAGAAACCGGCTTGCCGTCCAGGATGTCCGCGCCGCAGCGCTTGGCCACGTCCATGAAGTGCTGGAACACGCTGCGCTTGATGCTGCTGGCGTCCTCCATGCGGATCATCACCTGGGTCAGCAGGTTCTCGAAGACCCGCGGCGGGGCGAAGTAATAGGTGGGGCCGATCTCGCGCAGGTCGCCCATCACCGTTTCGCCGGACTCCGGGCAGTTGATGGTGAAGCCGGCCACCAGGGCCTGGGCATACGAGAACAGGTGGTCGCCCACCCAGGCCATCGGCAGGTAGGACAGGATGTCGTCCTGATCGGTGAGCTTGTCGAAGCTGCAGCCGCCCTGCGCCGCGGCGATGAAGGCGGAGTGACTCTGACAGACGCCCTTGGGCTTGCCGGTGGTGCCGGAGGTATAGAGCATCACCGAGACGTCCTCGGGGCTGCCCTTGTCGATCTCGTTGCCCAGGAAGTCGGGGTGGTTCTGGTGGTGGATGCGCCCCATCTCCAGGACTTCATCCAGGCCGTGCAGGAAGCGCTGGTTGTAGTGACGCAGACCGCGGGGGTCGTCGTAGATCACGTGCTCGAGCAGGGGCAGGTCGCCCTTGATCTCGAGCATCTTGTCCACCTGTTCCTGGTCTTCCACGCAGGCGAAGCGGATCTCCGCGTCCTGCATCACGTAGGCCATCTCCTGGGCCACCGCATCCTGGTACATCATCACCGGGATGCCGCCCAGACACTGGGCCGCCGCCACCGACCAGTACAGGCGCGGCCGGTTGTCTCCCACCACCGCCAGGCGGTCGCCGCGCTTGAAGCCCAGCTCTGCCAGGCCGCTGGCAATCGACCTCACCCGCTCGGCCACTTCGGCCCAGGTGTAGGTCTGCCAGATCCCGTATTCCTTCTCGCGCATCGCCGGCCGGTTGGGCCGCTGCTGTGCGTGGTGCATCAGCAGGCGCGGAAAAGTATCCAGGCTCGCAGAATCTGCGGCTGTCGCTCGGGTATTGGACATACCCCATCCTCCTCCGGTTTGTCTCGGTCTCGTCCCCGCCGCTGCACTGCCCGTCCCTCACAAGGGCCCGACAATGGCGACGGATTGTCTTTTTTGCTGACGGCCAGTTTTGCAAACCAAGTTTGCTCAACTGTTTTTCAAATGTACGGAATTGTGAAAGGGCCGCACCGTGACCCATCACGCAGCCATTTCTCCGTGGAACGGTGACGGTGCGAGGAATTTGATACAAAATGCGGCCCAGTGCTTCGTTATGGGTCGCGCCGCGAGCAGCGATGCTCTTTCCATGATCCGCCGTGAATGACGATGAGCTCCCCCCAGACCGGTAAAGGTGACTCGAGCAAGCCCACCAGGGGCTTGTCGCTCATGCCATCCACCAGTGTCGTGAGCGGAATGGGGCAGATGCATCATGGGAGCAAGGCGCGGGACAACGTCCTGCCCCCGGGCACCGGCCTCGGCGAGTTCGAAATCACCGACCTCATCGGTGAGGGCGGGTTCGGAATCGTCTATCTCGCCTACGACCACATCCTTCAGCGCAAGGTCGCCATCAAGGAATACATGCCGGCCTCCCTGGCCAGCAGGGCGGCGGACGGAGCAACCATCCACCCCACCTCCGACAGGACGGCCGAGGCCTTCCAGAAGGGCCTCTTCAGTTTCATCAACGAAGCCCGGCTGCTGGCCCGCTTCGATCACCCGTCGATGGTCAAGGTGTTCCGTTTCTGGGAAGGAAACGGCACCGCCTACATGGCGATGCCCTTCTACGACGGCCCCTCCCTGCGCCAGATCCTGCAGGAACAGGACGTGCCCCCCGACGAAGCCTGGCTGATGGAGATCGTCCGCCCCCTGCTGGATGCCCTCGAGATCCTCCACGACGCCCAGTGTTTTCACCGCGACATTGCGCCGGACAACATCATCGTCCTGGGCAGCCATCAGCCCGTGCTCCTGGATTTTGGCGCCGCCCGCCGGGTGCTGAGCGAGTCTGCCCAGGCCCTGACGGTCATCCTCAAGCCGGGCTACGCCCCCATCGAGCAGTACGCCGACGTGGCGCAGATGCGCCAGGGTGCGTGGACCGATCTGTATGCGCTGGCATCCGTGGTGCATTTCGCGATCCACGGCAAGCCCCCGCCCACCTCGGTCACGCGGATGATTTCCGATCCGCTGCAGCCGCTGGCCACGACGGCGGCAGGGCGTTACAGCGAGCGGTTTCTGCTCGCCTTCGACGCGGCGCTCGCAGTGCTCCCCGACCAGCGCCCCCAATCGGTGGCCGAGATGCGTCTCCTGCTCGGGATTCCGCCCCGCAGCACGACGGCCGCGCATTCGAACGAACCCAGGCCCGGCGGCCCGCGAACGGCACTGGACCCGGAACGCACGGTGCAGCTCGACAATGTCTCCCGAGCCGCGACGACCCACTCGCCTCCCGCCGAGACCCCGGCAGTTTCCGTAGCCCCACCGCCCCAGGTGGCCGCGCCGGCCACTGCACCGACCCCTGCGCCTGCCTCACGCTCCCCGGCTCCTGAACCCGCAGCAACCGTCGACGCGGCGCCCCCCCAGGCAGCGCAGGGCAGCCACCGTGGCCTCATCGTCGCGGGGCTTGTCATTCTTGCGCTGATCGCCGCTGCCGCCGCTTACCTGAGCAGGAGCGGCGACCGTCCCTCACCCGCAGCCCCGTCCGCCCCTGCAGCGCAGCCCCCGGCCCCGGTGCAGACACCCCCACAAGCCCCTGCGCCACAGCCAGCGCCCGCCCCGGCAACACCGACGGTTCAACCCCCTCCGCTCGCCCCCGCCACGGCGGAGCCGCCCAGGACGCCTCCGACCGAGGCCGTTCCGGCGAAGAGCGAACCCGCTCCCCCTACGGCCAGCACGAAGCCCGTGGAGAAAGCGGCCGAAAAGGCGACCGGCAAGGCGCCTGAAAAGTCAGCCGACAAACCGTCCGAGAAGGCGCCCCCGGCAAAACCGCCGGCGACGGCCCGCCCACCGGCAACCGAGCCCCAGAAGCCCGCAGGGCGGACCCCGACATCGTCCGCGGACGAAAGGGGAGCCGCGCCAGAAGTCGACCGCACGCCCAAACCGCAGGCTGCCCGCAAGTCGTCCCGTTGCTCCGATCTTCTCCACCGGATCACCCTGGGCGAAACCCTGTCCCCGGAAGATGACAACACGATGAAAAGAGAATGCCGATGAGATCGATCCCTTCATGGCTGCGGACCCGGCTCGGTATCGCCGCCTGCGCCCTGCTTGTGGCCTGCGCCACCCCGCCCCAGGCCACCACCACCAAGGAGCTGCCGTTTGAGCAGGCAGTCGCCCAGGCAACCGAAGACCTCTTCAAGCAGACCCAGGGTGATCTGCTGTCCAAGGTGGAGAGCAAGCTGGCCCGCCGCACGATTGCCATCGATCCGCTGCTGGACGGCCGCACGGGCCAGCAGACCGCCGTCACCCGCAGCATCGAGAAGAGCATCACCGAGAAGATCAAGGCGGCCTATCCCCAGTTCGATGTGCTGCCCTTCCAGAGCAGCAGCATGGGCAAGACCAACCTGATCCTCACGGGCACCCTCACCCGCGACAACGCCGCCGGCGCCCCGCCGAAGCGGCTGCGCCTTGCGCTGGCCCTGACCGACCTTAGAACCGGCAAAGTCGTCGCCCAGGCCAACTCGCTGACCCGTGACGACGGCCTCGACACCAAGCCGACTCCCTTCTACCAGGACAGCCCGGTGATCATCCGCGACCGCACCATCGATGGCTACGTGAAGACGGCAGAAACCCCGCCCGGTCAGGCCGCCGATCCGGCCTACCTCGAAAAGATCGTCACCGCCGCCCTGATCGAAGAAGCCCTGGGTGCCTACAACGATCAGAACTACGCCGACGCCCTCCGCCTGTACGAGCGCTCCCTGGCCTCGCCGGGTGGGGACCAGCTGCGTGTCCACACCGGCATCTACCTGTCCAATCTCAAGCTGGGGCGCAATGGAGAGGCGGAGTCCGCATTCGGAAAGATCGTCTCCTCGGGACTCGCCAACAACAACCTGGGGGTCAAATTCCTGTTCCGCCCGGGCTCGACGGAGTTCTGGCAGGACGCCAAGATCAGCGGCCCCTACACTTTCTGGCTCCGGCAGATCGCCCGCCAGAGTGCGGCAGCCAAGGTGTGCATGAACATCATCGGCCACACCAGCAAGACCGGCTCGGAACAGACCAACGACCGTCTGTCCCAGCAGCGCGCCCAGTTCATCAAGCAGCGCCTTGAAGCGGAGGCCCCGGAGCTGGGCGCCCGCACCCGCGCCTCGGGCCAGGGCTTCCGTCAGGCCCTTGTCGGCACCGGCAGCGACGATGCAAGGGATGCCCTGGATCGCCGGGTGGAGTTCAAGCTCTCCAGCTGCCCCCCCTGAACGCAGCAGCGGCACAGCTGCCCGGGTGGCCGTTCAGCCGATGCTGAACGGCTTCTGCAGCCGGGGCAGCCGCGCATCCCATGGATCAGTTGGTGCCTTCACCACCGATCGGCCCCAGGTAGTTCTTGAGCTCATCCCACTGGGAGTACGGGGCCCCCTCCCGATAGCCGGCACTGCGCGTGGTGCTGTAACGGTCGTCGTACTTCATCATGTCGGTGCGGACCGGCCCCTGGGGTCCGGCAGCGGTGGGCTCCATGGCGTCATACATGTCACCGGACGACATGCCCCGTTGATGCAGGGCCTTGATGTCGTCATACATGGTGTATTCGGCACTGGCGACCGGAACGGCGCTCAGAACACTTCCGAGGATCAGGCCGGCACAGACCTTCATGGCGAGACGTGTCTTCATTTTGTCTTCCTTCGGCGAAATTCCTCCCTGTTTCTGCATTAATCAACCAGCCCCCGTTGCGGGGGTCTGACTGCCATGTCACCGGCCCGGGCGAGCCTGTTTCGAGGTCCGGGAGGACCGGATAGACACCTTCATCTTAGTCGACAGAATTACTCGGATAAGACGAAAGTGATGGTTCAGGATGCCCTCAACGGGCCCTGGCCAGCAGCCCGTCGGCGGCCGGCAGGGCAGGCATCACGCCGTCCACGCCCACAAGGGCGAGCACCTGCCCTACCAGGGCACGATGCTGCAGCGGCGCGTGGCGATACCAGTGGGCCAGGTAGCGCCGCAAGCCGGCACGGGCATCCTCCGGCGCCAGATTGAGGTAGCCCAGCGCCTCCCAGCGTCCCCCGTCCTCTTCGAACAAGGGCAGCATCAGGGTGGCGACCAGTTCGTTCTTCTGGCGCAGGTAGGGGTCACTGCGCAGGGCGGCCTCGTTCTCCTGCAGCCACTGGGCCAGGGGCGTGTCGGCGGGCAGCCGGCGGTGCCCCTCGGCAATCAGGAGATCGAAGAAACGGCGCAGCACAGGGCCCTCCTCCGCCCAGCGCGATCCCGCCGGAGCCGCCTCCCATTCCGCCGCCAGATGCTTCAGCACATACAGGGAGGCAGTCTCGCAGAGCGCCTCCTCGAACCACTGATTGGCGTGCGCCCCCTCCCCCCCGGCCTCCACGTGGGCATCGTGGTTCGACAGCAGGTGGCAAAGTTCGTGGGCAAACTCGTAGGCATACAGGTGCCAGTTCTCACCCCGGGCATGCAGGCGGATCCGGAACTCGCCCTGGGCGCCCCGGCCATACAGCGCAACGGGCGGCCCCTCGGTATGGGTGACCACGATGGGGACGCTCGGACGCCCGGGCAGGCGCGACAACAGAGTTTCGGCGGTGGCCTGCAGGACGCTCTCGATATCGTCCCGGGACACCCGCCCCCAGCCGCCCCCGTGCACCTGGATGCTGAGGCCGGGCTTGCGGCCCGCGCCGGACTTCTTGCCGGCGGGTGGCAACTCGCCACCGGCCCAGGCCACCGAACACCACAGGGACGCCAGGATGAAGGGCATGCGTACCCCCCGGAGCAGCACGCCCCCCGCGCCCCTGGAGAGAAACGGGAAACGCCATTGGGTGACCATGCACAAACCTCCCTGAAAACGGGGTGATTGTCTGAAGCATAGCCGGCCACGGGCGTTTCCCAAGGCCGGAATGCACCGGCCCTGTCCGGATCGCCCGGGCTCAGAAGACCACGTCGTAGGTCGCCGTCAGCAGGCGTGCATTACCGAAGCGGTTGAAACCATCCACGGTGTAGTTGGGGCCGCTGCGATCCTTCTGCACATCCAGCTGCACCTTGACCGCGCTGGAGGTGGACAGGTCATAGCGCAGGGTGGCGGAGTGGGTGCGGTGTGCCTCCTGGCCGTCGGGGTCTGCGCCTGCAGCGATGTCCGCCTGGCTACGGTAATTGGAGACCGTGTACATGGGCGTCCATTTGCCGATGCGATAGCCCACGCCGAGGATCTGGGCCCGGTCGGTGTAGCCCATCACATCGTTGTGGGCGATACGGATGAACTCGCTGCGGACCAGGAAGTTCTCGTAGTCGATGTTGAAGGTGGCACCGTAGATCTTCTGCTTGCCCGCCGGCGAGGAGAAGGAAGTGTCGCCATCGATATAGCTGCCGTAGGTGGACGAAGCCGGATCCGTATCCAGGGAGCCGGATGCGTTCTTCTGCCTGACCTTGGACTGGAGATACACGAAGCGCGTCTCGAACCAGTCCTTGGCGAGACTCAGATCGCCACCGACGATGTTGTCCCAGCGCACATCGGTACGGTTGTTGCGACCGCGATAGACCTTCCAGTAGCCGCTACGGTCCTTGGACTCCTTGCCGATGAGGGCGTTGGCACCCACATCCCAGCCGGCCATCTGGCCGCGATAGGCCACGTTGAAGCCGTTGTAGTTCACTACCTCCCAGCCATAGAGCTGGGGCGGCAGATGCGTCCAGGGCAGGGCCACGCCGATGTCCTGGGTGTCGGAGTAGTAAAACATCGGGATGCGCTTGCGACCGGCCTGCAGGGTGATGTTGTCGTTCACCTTGAAGCTGGCATAGAGCCATTCCAGGTTGATGGCGCCATCCCGGGCGCCCCGGGCCACGACCTGACCGGTCACCGAGAAACGCCGGTCCGGAAAGGTGGCCACGCCCTGGAGGCCGAGCTTGGAGTCGGGCTGCCACTGGATGCCGCCCTTGCCGTCATAGACACCGCCCTGGGCATAGTCGGAGATGAAGACGGGCTTCCTGTAGCCGCTCATGGCGCCCTCACTGCCCCCGAGCATGTGGCCCAGCCCCAGGGTCGCGAAGCCGGAACCATTCAGATCGATGCCGCCCACTTCGACGGCCTGGGAAAGGGATGGGGCGCCGAGCAGGAGGGAAGAGAGCACGACGGCAAGGTGACGCATACGGAAAATCATGAAACCTCCAGATGGAATTCGGTTGTCGGTGCAGGACCGGATCAGTTCACGGTCAGGACGACCTTCACGGTCGCGTCCGCAGCGGATTTCTCGACGTAGCCGATCCCGCCGGGCGCGCCGGCCACCGCCTTCTTCACGGCGGCGCTGTTACCCGCCTCGGGCGGGGGTGTGCCCTTGCCGGTGAAGGCCAGCTTGGACCAGTAGGCCTTGGCCTGGGCGGCCGATTTGCCGGTGATCTTGGTGTAGAACTCGTCGCGCAGCGGGCTCGAGTCCGCCTGGTCCTGGGGCGCGGCCGACGCGCCGCCCGGCAGGCTGGCAGCCTTGCCGAGGAAGACATCGGCAACCTGCTCCTTGGTCATGGCATCCGGCCCGCCCTTGCCCACGATCACGACGAACTCGGCGGAGGCCGACGCCGCAGCGAGCAGGCCGGTGAGCAAGGCGGTGATCCGCAGACAGGGCTGCAGCTTGGTGAAAGACATTGCACGTCCTCAGTTAATGGCCCGGACAGCGGGCTGGATCAGAAATCTGCGTTTTTATTGAAGAACTGGAAGCAGCGGCGGATGGCATGTCGATCGGCCTCGGAGGCATTGCCGAACTCGACTCCGTAGATGAACCGCCCCCCTTCGCTGCTGGCACGCACGACGCGGCACTGGATGCGCACGGGCTCCTGGCGGGTGTAGCTGTCGAGGTTTTCATCCGGCACGAAAATGGACACCTCGATGGGCTGCTGGGCGTCGATGGCCTGGGTCAGGCGCAGACGCAGCCCGTTCAGGGAGAAGTCGGCGCAGATGCCTTCCTGGGATTGCCCGGACTGCTTCACCCTGACGAGGAGGCTGTGCTCCGCCCGTGGAGCCCGTCGCTGCTCACGGTCGGCCCGGGGAATGGGCGTACCGCTGTTGAAGCTGAAGCCGGCCATGATGTTGTTGAGGCGTTGGGTCACGTCCCGCAGGTCTTCGCCGATGGCCGCGGTGGTCTCCACCTTGCTGCCACTCTCCCGGAGAGTGATGAACAGGGTCTCCGTCGTGCTCTCCAGCAGCGCAAAGCGATCGAGTTGCTGATGGCTGGCGTTGGCAATGCCCTGGATCGACTGGGCCGATTCGACCGCATTGCTGGCCATGCCCTCGATGGCGCCGCTGGTCTTGCGCGCCTCGTCCTGAGTGTGATCGACCTGCCGGACCACCTCGTGCATGGTGGTGGAGACCTGCTGCACCTTGCCCGACAGCTGGCCAATGATCTGTCCCACCTCGCTGGCCGACGCGGTGGTCCGCTCCGCCAGCTTGCGTACTTCATCCGCCACCACGGCAAAACCACGCCCCTGCTCCCCGGCCCGGGCAGCCTCGATGGCGGCATTGAGGGCCAGCAGATTGGTCTGGGATGCAATTTCCTTGATGGTATTGACGATGGAATGGATCTGCTGGGCCGACTGCTCCAGGTCCAGGATCTCGCCGGCAGCGCGTGTCACCTCGGTGGTGGTGTCCTGCATCGAGGCGATGTTCTGCTGGACGCTGCTCAAGCCGCCCCGGGCCAGCTCCTCGACCAGCGACGAGCGCTGGGCGGCCCCCATGGCCTGGGCCTGCACATCCTCGGAAATGTGATGCAGTTGCAGCATCGCCCCCGCCACCTCGTCGGACCGGCTGGCCTGCTGGCGGCTCACGTCGGAGATCTCGTTGGAGATCTTGGAGACCTGGTAGGCCGACTGGCCCATGTGCTTGCTGCACTCCTCGATCTCCCGCAGGATGCCGTCCAGCCTGTCGCGCATGGTCTTCATGGCAAACAGCAGGCTGGTCTGATCGCCCTGCCCCACCGCCACATCCACGTCCAACTGGCCGCGGGCGATCTTCCGCGCAATCTCGGCGGCATAGGCAGGCTCACCGCCCATCTGGCGGAGGATGCTCACGGTGATCAGCACACTGAGCACCAGCACCGCCAGCGTGGCGCCCGCCCCCACCCCGATCATGCCGATCTGGGCAAGCTGGGTGGCGGCCTCGGCGGAGTCGGTCTGCGCCGCCACATTGACCGCGTTCATCTCCACCAGCTGGGTGAGCAGCTTCTCGGCAGCCACGTAGGATTTCCGCTGGGCACCACCCAGCATGTAGTACTTCTGGAAGAGCTCCCGCTGCCGTGCCATTTCCTTGTTGGCCGCCAGCGACTGGATGAGCGCGATGGTGTCCTGGTCAAACTTCTTCCAGGTGTTCCACTCCTTGACGAACTGCTGCCACAGGGCATCCTCCTCGGCCGAGCGGGGGATCGCCTCATAGCGCTTCCAGACACCCTCGACGTTAGCCCAGGCGGCGAGCTTGTCCTTGGCGATGGTGTCGAACTGCTCCTGGGCGTCCGGGTCGTTCTCCCACAGCGCCGCCTCGTAGGTACTCGACTTGAGAGCGACCTGGACTTCACGGATGCCCTGGATGGCGATGACCGATGGCAGGCGGTGACGCCCGATCTCCTGAACCCCTGAAATCCCCTCCCGAATCCCGAGGATTCCCGAGATCACCGCTACCACCAGCGCAACGATGGCGACGGCCCCCAGCATCAGCAGCTTCTGACGCAGACTCATCCGAGCAAGCATTGTTCTTGTTCTCTCTTCTTATATGAAGCCGGGAACCGGATGAAGCAGCGACTCACCCCGATTCCATTCATGCACGCCCCTGTGCGTGCCGGCCGTGGGGGTTCTTCGGCATACCGTCACAAATCTTTAACAAAACCCCGGAGCAGGAGCAAAGCGGAGTCATCGTCCGTGGCCGGTGCAGAGCCCACCACGGATTTCCGTCCCGGAATGCAGAAACGGCGCCTTTCGGCGCCGTTTCCTTGTGCTGTTCCCCCCTTACCGGGGGTGTCTTTATGGCTTGCTTACATGCTCCGGCGGTACTGGCCGCCGACGTCGTACAGGGCCGTGGTGATCTGCCCCAGGGAGCAGTACTTCACGGCCTCAACCAGCACCGCGAACACATTGCCGTTCTCGATCACGGTCTGCTTGAGCAGGGCCAGCCACTTGGGGGCCTGGTCGGCATTGCGGGTCTGGAAGTCGGCCAGACGGGTGAGCTGGCTCTGCTTCTCGTCCTCGCTGGAACGGGCCAGCCTATGCACAACTGCCCACAACTATGTTTTTACCGTAGGTAGCTTCAGCCCCGCATTCTCGGCATAGACCTCCAAGGACTCGCCGACGGCCAAGGCTCTCGCCAAGCGGGACTCTCCAGAAGTGAGCCCGAACAAAGCCATCAACTGCCTCTCGGTAGCCACGCGCCGGCGCTCAATCGGAGCAATCAGGCACAGCAATTCTCCCTCCGAACACAGCACCAGCCTCAATCACGCTCCAGCGCCTGACAACACAAGGCGTCACGCTTCTGATGTTGCCCCTTCAAGACTATCCACACAGCAAGAAACTATCCAAAACGCATATTGTTCTGGATAATCACGCAATCTCAAGGAACGCCAGAGTCTCGAAGCTCACCAGTCAGAGGACTCCAACGCGGCTCGAACCGGACACTACTGTTGATGCCCTAAACGAAATCATCATGAGCGCACCATCAAACATCTGGCGAAACCTGCCATACCTCTTGGGATTGGCGATGTTGTTGCCACACGCCGGCACTTCAGTTGCCGCCGAAACGCCGGATATCGCCAGCGGCATACTGGCAAGAATCCTGGCCTTCAATCTGAAGGCCGCTCAATCCACTGCTGCCTTGGCCGGCGTACCCAAAGCCCCCCTGCCGGTTGTCGACTCCGGCGCTTACACCCACATGAATGCCGTGTGGTGGATGGACAACCATCGCCTCATCTTCAATGGCAGCGCGCCCGGCACCCCACCCAACGACGCAGATCCGCAGTCTCGCCGGTTCGGCATTCTTATTTGGGATGTCCGGGATAATTCAATTCAGGTGTTTCAGGACAACAGAGGATGGAAAAAGGATGAGGGGTGGGAGCTTGGATGTTACTACTATGCAACAAAACAAATAACCTACTCCCGCCGGGAGTTTACAAAGCTGCAACCTTTTAAAGAATGGAAGCAGTTTGTGAGATGGGGAATATTGGGGACTGAAACAGAAGAGATAGGGCTGGGCGCTATCGCACCATCCCCTGTTAATACATCTGATATTTCCAGCCCAAGAGAGCACCCCTATACCTGCTTACCCAAACCCAAAAGCTACGACCCCAACCATATAGTCATCAGCCGAACAACAATCGCTTTACTTGAGGAGCATGGTTACATCGACATAGGCCCTTACCCCAGCACACCTAAGAAGCTCAAAGAATCGCAAGATATTTACTACAAGGTTGGCACCAAACCGATTCCTCTTGATTTCGAGGCCATCCCTCCCTTTGGCGATCATCGGTACTTCTATCGAGCTGGCAATGGTGGCTATCACCCGTTCCTTAATCGTTACCAATGGGGCATCAACCCGGTGACACTGTTCAACCCTGACGATGGCTCCATCACGTCGCACTCGATGCCATCGATTCTGATTGCCAACCCCCTGTGGCCGATTCTTTCGTCCAATTCGCAGTACTCCTGCTCCATCGGAATTACAGCCACTCGAGAGGGCTTCATTGTCCAGTGCTCAGGCTTTCCGGAAGCAGGGCTTTACCAATGGCAGCCGGCCCAAGACAACACGGTCACCGCACTGGTGCAGGGCGAAGAAACCGACCAACACGGGCAAATCTCCCCGGACGGCTGCCGCTTCGCCTTTGTGTCCTGGACACCCCGGCGCATCAGTCGCACCAGCGATATTCCCGAACGTGACAAGACGCTCAAAGTGATGAACCTGTGCGGAGAAACCCGGCAATGAGCGATTCACCCGTCGTCACCACCCAGCCGCAGGGCGATACCGCTCGTCTGGTCAAGCTGGCGTTGGTGGCCTCCGATGCCGCCTATGCAGGGCACTTGGCGACGCCGGGTATGCCCTTGGCAGCATACCGGGACACTCCGGCGTATGACAATCCCCAGCCCTTTCAAACCCCATCGGGATTTGTGGTTGATCGTGTTTTTGAAGACCCGGCGACCGGGTACAAGGCCGTTGCATACGTAAACCCGGAAACCAACGAACTCCTTTTCGCTCAAGCCGGCACCGATGGCCTGAATAGTCAGGACTGGGCAGGCAACGTGCTTCATACCGGTATCAACCAATGGGAGAATAACAAGGCCAATGTCCTGGGCTATCTCGAGAGCCGAATGCTGACGGATCCCGGTACACGCTTGATTGTGGGGGGGCAAAGCCTGGCCGGAGCACTTGGCGACTTCACGGCTCATGACGTGATTCGGGACCTCAGCCAAACAGCCGGCTTCGATCCGTCACGAGTGGCTTTGATAACGTTCAATGGTAGCGCGTCGGAATACGCACTCAAGGCTCGCGCTGCCAACAATCCCGATGACCCAAACTGTGCGTACGCCCCAAGTGCGGTTGCCGATGCGGTAACCGGAGGAGCCGTGCTGCTCAACACAGCGACGCAAAGTGATCTCGTGAGTTACATGGGCGGAAAGCCCCTATCAGGCCGTACCCTGATACTCGACCGGCCTCTCAATCAGAACGCAGAACAATACAACTGGACACCCAACCCCAATGCCGCAGACCCAGCTTATGCGCACAGAATTGAAACGGGGTTGTACGATGTTTTCGGAAAACTGGAAGCATTGTCCAGAGATCCTCGCTCACCACTCAACCTTAATTCGCTGACCTCAGCCCCCGACCAATTCATCGATTCCAACCGCGTCCCCCTCAACCTACAGGAAACCCAAGCAGTAGGTAACTGGCTGGCCGGCACCCGCAGCGGCCAGTATGGTGAGACCGAAAGCCTGATCCGAATAGGCTTGGGAGGCGTCGGCGGGGTGATCTTGTCGACTCCCGGAGAACCGGGCGGGGCCCTGGCATCGGCGTTCCAGAAACTGGGTATGGACACCCAACTGGCCAATGTGGGCGGCTACGGTGCGGAGCTGATTCTGAAAGGCCTGTGCGTGGCGGCACCCGTGCCGTGTGCCCTGACCTTGGCAGCAGCACATGGCACCGCTGATCTCGTTGGCATGCTCGAGCGTAGCGGTCTGCACGACGCCGCTGAGCAGTTACGCAACCAGAATTTCGTTGAAATCGGCAAAACACCCGATGGCGCTACCCGTCGTATTGAATTGGGCAACGGTTACGACGATCCGCAACTGATCGACGAATATTCCGACAAGACGGTCACCATCAGCCTGCGCGATCAATCCCAGACCATTTACGACAAAACGACGCAGGAGGTGACGAGTTTACCGGGACTACACATTGAACGCGATGCAGCAGGTGGCAATTCAGCCATCGTTTTACCAAGTGGCCAGCGTGTTGAGTTTGACCCACAGCAGGATGCGCTTTCAAGCAAGCCGGATGGCTCCTGGACGGTACAGCGAAGCGATGGCAGCAGCACCAACGTAGAACCCATCTCAGATAAGCCGTTTCAGTATGCAGCGGTGGACCATCCCGCTCCCACGCAGGTTGAGGTTGATACAGCGCAGGAGGCTGCAGCAGCCCCGCTCCCTGCCTTTGAAGCCGACAGCGACACGATCAACCCCACAGTTCCTCAAGCAGCGCCGATTGCCGCGCCCCTGAACAGCAACGACGACAGCGACACCCTATCCCTCGAGCCCGGTTCGATCCCAGAGGGGTCAAGCCCCGCCGACAACAGCCATGCAAGCCACAACGACACCCCGCAACCCGCCAATGCCGACAGGCTGACCGCCGGCGCCATCAGCAGCGCTGCCAACCTCGTTCTGGCCATCGAGCATGGCGACGCGTTTGCAGCCGCGGTGTCAGGGGTGAACCTGGCCAACAATCTGAGCAAGCTCAACAACGCAGGCAGCGCGGATCTCGATGGCGCCGCCAGCGCTTTGGGTACAGTGGCCTCGGCGCTGAATCTCTACAACGCATTGGAAAGCGGAGATGCCGGCGGGATCATCGTGTCGGGCGCCAGCCTAGCCAACACCTTCGCGTCAGATGCCATCTCGAATGCACTTGGCGCAGCCTTCAGCGACGTCGTACCAGTCCTGGGCATCGTGAACAGCCTGGCGCATGGCGACGTCTTGGGCGCCGCAATTGGTGCAGTTGCGATCGCCTTCCCAGTGGCCGGCGCGGTCTTGATGGTCGCCAACATGGTGTTCAGTGGTCTCTTCAGCGGCGCTGAGGACATCCCGACTCGCTACGGTGATGCCGAAACCCGGTGGGATTCCGCGGGGCACGTCTCGGTATCGACTACCCACGATGAGGCAGGCGGCGGCGCCACGGCAGCAGGCTGGCTGAACAGCTTGCTGGGCGGCCTGACAAGCGAGCTGGCCAGCCGCACCGACGCCGATGGCCAACTCCTGTATGGATTGGACCCCAGCCGCTTGCCAAGGATCGGCTATGCCTACGATCCGGATACCGATGACGGCTATTTGCGCCTCTCCTGGACGCTGACGGATGGCACTGTGCAGTATCGGCAGTACGACACCGCCGGCAGCCGCCACGACGCGCAGACCCAGGCAGGCGTCAATGACCTGGCCCGGGATTTTCTTGAGCATGCCGCGGCTGCCATTGTCCCGGCCTGGGAGGCACAGACCCTCTTTCAGCAGCAGGGCAGCACGGCAACGCCCCCCACCGCGACATTTACCGGCGAGCTCTCCACCGATGGCGGGCACGTCACCCGCACGGTTCTCACCCTGGGCGACGGCAGTACCGTCGCCACGGCGCTGGACTTGGATCACGACGGCTACGTCGAGCAGAACGCCTGGACAACGGCGGCACTGCTGGCGGTAGATCTCGATGGCAACGGCAAGGTTTCCGCCGACGAGCTGGTGGATGGCCGTGCCGGCGCAGGGTCGCGCAACAGTCTGGCGGCGCTCGATGCCAATGGCGATGGCCTCCTCGATAGCCGCGACCCTGCCTTCGCGGCCTTGTCCCTGTGGATCGACACCAATGGCAACGGCATGGCCGATGCAGGCGAGGTGACGGCAGTTGCCGCCAGCATTTCCACGATCACCTTTGCCGATGGCACCCTCACGGTCACGCGCAGCGATGGCGCGACCAGTGCGCTGACTCGCACCGAACTCACCGGTGACACCCAGGGAGTAAGCCAGACGCTGACCCACGACGGCCTCTACGAAGCGCAGGAGGGTGGCACCACCACGCTCCATGCCGTCAATCAGCGTACCTTCGATGGCGATGCCGCGCACCAGCACGGTGGCGAAGCCAACCCGGATGCACAGGGCGAAATCCTTATCGACGCCGGTGACGCGCGGATTCTCTCCCTTGGCAACGCCACGGCCACTTCCCGCGCAGAGCAAGACAGCATTCAAGGCGATGCCCTGTTGCAAAGTGCCGGAGCAGGCACAGTCATCACCGGCCAGACTGCTGGCGGGCAGGCCGGCAATAAAGCCGACATCGCCATCGTCTCGGACACCCCTGCCAGCCCCCCTGCCCCCAGCCCGAATGCCACGCTCCGCCTCGATGCCGGCGACCCCCGCATCCAATCCGCCCCACCTGCTCCCGCCAAGCCCCGAGCGCCCATCGTCGTGCCGCCTGGTCTTGCATTTGTGCCGAGTGCCGCCACCAACCCCACCCGCGTCATCGAGCAGGTCACTGCCGAAATGATCGTCAGTGCCACCAGCGGCCTGTTCGGCGCCAACGCCCCCCTGGCCGGGATCACCGTGGCCGCGCTGCCGCTGGTGTTTCCCACCGTAGTCAGCGCGGCGGAAGCCAGCACCGACGCCATTGGCGGGCCGCCGGCCATGCCCAGTTCGCTCACGGATGCGATGTTGCAGGATGTGTTGGCCGGACGCCGCCATGACGATGCCCCCGCGCCCACGGGAACCAGCCCGGTGGCGTGGTCCGTGGGCATGGTGACGAGCAACGCCCCGGGCAACAGCGGTATTGCATCCCCCTACACCCCGACAGGCGGGCAAGGCCCCCTGCCCACCCAAGTCCTCACCGATTGGCACTCCGTTGCCGCCGTCGCCACACCAAACGTGGCAACGCCGCCGGCCAGCCAGACGCTGGGGCTGGCAGACTGGGTGTCGGTGCCCCACGCCCCGCAGGCGGCCAGCGGTGCCGCCACGAGCAGTACTGGCCTGCAAGGCGGCGGCCCGACTGACACGGCCACCCCGCCGCAAGCCCAGCCCCTGGCAGCAACCGTATTCATCAACCACGCTCCCGATGTTCAGGGCGAGCAAGCCAGCAGCCTGGAAGATACCGCGCTCGTCATCTCCCCCGCAGATCTGCTGGCCAACGATAGCGACCGCGACGGCGCCACCGTCGGGCAAACGCTCACGTTGACGGCGGTCGGCAATGCCACGCACGGCTCGGTGAGCCTGGCCGGCGGCCAGGTCCACTTTTCGCCGGACGCGGATTATTTCGGGCCCGCGGGCTTCGATTACACAGTGAGCGACGGCGCGGGCGGCGAGTCCGTTGCCAGGTTCTCCCTGGACGTGCTGCCGGTGAATGATGCCCCGCAAGCGGCGGGCGAGTCAGCCAGCGGCACGGAAGACACCCTGTTGTTGATCGATCCCGCAAGCCTGCTGGCCAATGACCTTGACATCGACAACGCCCATGGCGACTTGCGCATCACCACCCTGACCGATGCCCATCATGGCAAGGTCAGCTGGACAGTCGGCCCGGATGGCCAACCGTGGCTGGCGTTCACACCTGAAGCCGATTTCCATGGAGATGCCGGTTTCACCTATACCGTCAGTGACGGTGGAGGAGGCGAAAGCACCGCAACAGCCACGCTCAGCATCGCCCCGGTGAACGACATTCCCCTCGCCACCGGCGAAACCGCCACGGGCAGCGAAGACACGGGCATCACCTTCACGGCCGCCCAGTTGCTGGCCAACGAGGTCGATGCCGATGGCGACCCCTTGAGCATTGTTCGGGCGGGCAACGGCCAGCATGGCACCGTGAGCGTCAATAGCCGGGGGGACGTGAGCTTCCTGCCCGACGCCAATTACCATGGCCCTGCCGGATTCGATTACTGGATCAGCGATGGCCAGGGTGGCGAAGCCAAAGCCCACGTGACGATCAGCCTGGCATCGATCAATGACGCACCGGTCGCGGAGAACGACGTTCTGGGGAGCTTCGCCGAGGATACGGCGATCATGATCGCCAGCGCAGACTTATTACGCAACGATGGCGATATCGACAGCGCCACGCTCACCGTGACCTCCGTGAGCGACGCCCGGCACGGGGCCGTTGAACAATTGGCCGACGGCTCCATCCGCTTCACCCCTGACGCCGACTACAACGGCCCGGCAGGCTTTCGCTACACCGTCAGCGATGGCGACGGCGGAGAAACCACGGCCGTCGCCATACTGACCGTCACCCCGGTCAATGACGCCCCTGTCGCGCACGGGGAAACCGCCAGTGGCGACGAAGATCATGAAATGGTCTTTCCGGCAGCCCTGCTGTTGGCCAACGATGTGGATGCCGATACGCCCTATGGCGACCATCTGGCGATCACCGCGGCCCGCCTCGCCGACCCGGCCACCGGGAGTGTCCGCATCGGGGATGATGGCGCGGTGCATTTCACACCTCATCCGGACTACGCCGGCCCCGCCGCCGTGATCTACCAGGTCAGCGATAGCACCGGGCTGAACAGCACGGCGACGCTCACGCTCACCATACTGCCGGTCAACGACGTCCCGGTGGTGGTCGATGAAACGGTGGCGGGCACCGAGGACACCGTGCTGCGATTCGATCCGGCCCTGCTCCTGGCCAACGACCGGGACATCGACAATACGCATCCCGAGCTGTTCATCAGCGCGCTCGGCACTGCACAGCACGGAACGGTGCGGTGGCGAGACACGGCTGCCGGACAAGTCATCGAATTCACCCCTGAGCGCGACTTTTTTGGCGAGGCCGGGTTTGCCTATATCGTTGCCGACGGCGCAGGCGGCGAGGCCCAGGGCTACGTGACGGTGAATGTCGCCAACGTCAACGACGCCCCCCTTGCCCGTGACGACAGCGCCAGCGGCCTGGAGGATACGCCCCTGACCTGGACGTCAGCCGCGCTGACCGGCAACGATACCGATGTGGATGACGATGCCCTGAGCATCACCGCCGTCGGCAATGCACACGGTGGCACGGTAACGATGATCAACGATCAGGTGGTATTCGTTCCGGATGCAGACTATTCCGGGCCGGGGAGTTTCGACTACACCGCCAGCGATGGCCATGGCGGCTTGTCCAGTGCTCACGTTGTGCTGGAGATTGCCGCCGTCAATGACGCGCCCACCGTCGTGGGCGAAACGATCCAGGGCGTGGAAGACACCCCGCTGGACATCGATCCAGCAGCCTTGCTGGCCAATGACCGCGATATCGATAGTCCGCTCGGCAGTCTGCATGTAATAGCAGTGGGCGGAGCCAGCCATGGCACGGTGACGCAGCAGCCCGACGGCACGCTCCATTTTGTGCCCGATGTCGACTTTGCCGGTGACGCAAGTTTCAACTACACCGTGGCGGACGACGCGGGTGCGACCGCCAGCGGCACGGCAACCATCCATGTGGCCAACGTCAACGACGCCCCCGTGGTCACTGGCGAGACGATCACCTCGGCCGAAGACATGGTGTTGAACCTCAAAGAGGCGCTGCTGGCCAACGACACTGATGCCGACACACCGCATGGCGCCCTGGGCGTAAGCGCCATCACCAACGCGGAGCATTGCACGGTGTCAGTCAATGGTGATGGTTCGGTGACTTTCCGTCCGGAAGCCAACTATTCCGGCCCTGCCGCCTTTGACTATACCGTGAGCGATGGCTCTGGCGGCTATGGCACCGCCAGAGCCAACTTCGTGATTACTCCCGTCAATGATGCGCCGTTGGTCACCAACGAGTCGGCGACGGCCGATGAAGATTCGATCATTCATTTTTCGGCGGCGGCTTTATTGGCCAACGATACCGATATCGAGACACCGAATAGCCTGAGCATTGTGGCCGTGGGGGCTGCGTATGGCGGCTGGGTCAGCCAGTCGGGCGATGACATCACCTTCAGGCCTTATGAAAATTTCAACGGTGCAGCCTCGTTCCGCTACAGCGTTGCCGACCCCGACGGCGGCCTTTCCCAGGGGCAGGTAAATATCAATTACTTGCCCATGAACGATGCGCCGGTGGTCAACAACGAGCTATTCCACAGCCGGCAAAACGTAGCCACCACCATTACCGAAGCGGCATTGCTCCAGAACGATGACGACGACGGCGGGCATTACAACCTGCGGGTCAGCGACGTATACAACGCATATGGCGGAACGTTTACCAGCTTCACCGGCGGCAACGTGACTTTTCAGCCCGACGCCGGCTTCTCGGGCATCGCGTCGTTCAACTACGTCGTCACCGATAGCGAGGGCGCGTCGTCATCGGGCTACGCCCAGATTGACTTCTCTCAACCCAACCTGAACCCCGTTGCTACGGATGACAGCTTTTCAGGCACCGAAGACGTCGTGTTCAACATTGCAACGGCCCAGCTGCTGGCCAACGACAGCGACGCCGACGATCCGGGCAACCTCACCGTCACCGCGGTGGGCGGCGCGACACATGGCACGGTAAGGCTCGACAGCGCCAGCGGCAACGTCATCTTTACGCCGGATTCCAACTACAACGGTACCGCACAATTCAATTACACCGTTGCCGACCCCTACGGCGGCAGCGCGCAGGCGATAGCCTTTCTTGACATCAAGGCCGTGAATGATGCGCCAATCATTGACAGGGTGGAATGGAACGCCGTTGATGCGAGACACCCCGACCAGAGCGCGAACGATGGCAATGGCGTCATTATCGGAGAGCACATCGACGACCCTTATCGTGCCAGCGGCCGGATTATTGCGCACGATCCCGATGGCGAAGACAGTGCGATTACTTACTCGATCATAACGGCCCCCGTCCACGGCAAAGCATGGGCAAATCAATATACGTCGGCGGATTACGCAGCCCATCTGAACGAACAGGGACTGGACTACGGAAATGGATTCGAGAATATCTCCCAAGGCGTGCTTGGCCTCGGCGGCACCACGCCTCTTGCGTCGGCATGGATTGATAAAAGCGGAGCCTGGCAGTATTACAGCATGCTGGGCGACCCTTACACGGGTGCGGATCCATTCATCATCCGCATAACCGACGGGCAAGGAGCCTATACCGATGTGAGCATTGCCACCAATCACTATGGATCATCGATCAACACCGGCGGCGGCGGTTGCCCCGTGGTGCTCGATCTCAACGATAACGGCATTGAATTGCTGGCACCGGAAGACTCATCCATTTTCGCCGATCTGAATGGCGATGGCTGGAAGGAACGGATCGGCTGGGTGGCGTCTGGTGATGGCGTGCTGGCTTACGATGCCAATGGTGATGGGCAAATCGATGTGATGGATGAGGTGTCTTTTGTCAAATACAAGGACGGTGCCCGTACGGACCTTGAAGGCTTGGCGGGGCTGGACTCATCCGGTGACGGGATGATTTCCAGTGCCGATGCCGTTTGGTCGCAACTCGGCGTCGTCACGGGAGCCGCCCGTCAGGACAGCACCGGCAAGATCAGCGACTGGTCGTCGCTTGACAGCAACGGGATCACCTCCATCAGCCTGGACCGCCAGGGTGCTCTCCATCTTGATCACGGCAATGTGGTATTCGGCACCAGTACGCTCACCTTTGCCAATGGCCACACCAGCGTGGCCGGTGATGTCATGTTTGCGGGGGCCGGCATGGCTTTGCCCAGCGAGGTGCTGGCCGCCCTGGAACCAGCGTGCACGGCAAACGAAGCAATAGACGTCACACCCCCTGCCGCTGCAGCAATCACTGGAGAAACGTCCGCGGCAACGGCCACGGACACGACGGACACTCCCGCACCGGAGGCAGGTCATCAACAGAAATCAGTCGCTATGCCAGAAGGTGCTCCTGAGATGGTCATGCCAACTTCGGCAGGCGACGTGGCGGAAGAAAACGGCCTGTCACTCGAGGCCGCAGACGCAATCGCTCGTATCCGCCAGCAAGCGCTGCTGTTCAACCAGGCAAGCGTTACTGCCGAGGTCGATACCAATGCGGCGCTGCTTGCCTATGTGCCACCTCAAGCAGAGGCGTCCGATGCCGGTGCGGCCTTGGTCGATCTGGCAGCGCCTGCAAGTGCCGAACCGGCGCATGCGTGAGGGAATAACCCATGAAGATCCGTCTTGCCACGATGAACGATATCGAGGCGGTTTACACCATCTGCCTTCGCTTTCATGAGGAGTCCCGTTTCAGCCGATACCCACTCAATCCGGACAAATTGCGTGCAGCCATTACGGAATCCATTCAAGTCTCCAAGGCAAGTTGCGTCTTGTTGGCTGAACACAGCAGCGGTGACGTAGTGGGCATGCTGGCAGGGTACGTGACCAGTCCCCGCTTTACCGATGTACGGGTGGCGCAAGACCATGGTTTTTATGTCCTCCCTGCACATCGGGGCAGTTCTGCGGCCATGAAGCTGATGATCGCTTTTCGGCGCTGGGCAGAGAATCGTCAGGCAGTCGAGTTGTGCATTAACCAGAATGTCGACATCGACCAGGCACGCTTCGCGCGCTTCATGCGACATCTCGATTTCCAGTGCTGCGGCGCCAACTTTGTATTGCCCCTTCGTTAATGCCTCTCCTTTTCTCCGGCCATATTCTGCTCCGTATCCTGCCATGACCTCTCTATCCCCCCCCTCAGCGGATGCCAGTCTCGGCTTATTACAGCTATTCGCCCAGCTCCATGGCATCAATACTGATCGCCGCCAGCTGGCTGATCAGTTTGTTCCGCCCGGTGGCCTGTTTGGGGCCGCGGATTTGATCATGGCGTTATCAGGACTGGGGTTTGAGGCCCATCGCGTGACGGGAAGACTGAGGCAGCTGGCGCACACAGCGTTGCCGGTCATTGCCGAGGACAATGCCGGAGGCTTCATGCTGGTAGGGAGGGTCGACGCCGATTCGGTCCTGGTACAGCTGGCTGATGGAGAACAGCCCATGCGCCTTGACCGCGCCCAGTTCGAGGCGCGATGGTCTGGCCACTGGATTACCGCGCAACGGTCCGGTCGCGGATTAGGTGCAGCAGAGAGCGACGGCGGAGCAAAATTCGGCCTGGCCTGGTTTTGGCACGCACTGCGCAAGTATCGCGGGCTGATGGGGGAGGTGTTATTGGCGTCGTTGTTTGTTCAGGTATTTGCGCTGGTGACGCCGCTGGTGTTCCAGGTGGTGATCGACAAGGTCCTGACTCAGCGAACCTTGACCACTCTCGACATTCTGGTTGCGGCCCTGCTGGGCATAGCGATCTTCGAGGCCGTGCTCTCCGGAATGCGCCAGTATCTATTCACCCACACCACCAATCGTATTGACGTCGAATTGGGGGCAAAACTGTTCCGTCACCTGTTGCGCCTGCCATTGGCCTACTTCGAGTCGCGACGGGGTGGCGATACCGTGGCACGGATTCGCGAACTGGAGAATGCGCGCAACTTCCTCACAGGCCAGGCATTGACCAGCTGGCTGGACTTGCTCTTCACGGTGATATTCCTGGCCGTCATGTTCCGCTACAGCGCGGCGCTGACCTTCATCGTGATTGCGGCTTTGCCCGTACTGTTTGCCGCATCCTGGATCATCACGCCGATGTTGCGGCGGAGACTGGAAGATCGCTTTGCGCTGGGCGCAGAAAACCAGGCCTTTCTGGTGGAGACCGTAACCTCCATGGAGACCTTGAAGAGCCAGGCCGTAGAGCCATTCTGGCAGCGGGAATGGGAGCGTCGCCTGTCCGCCTATGTCAACGCGGCCTTTCACAGCGGCCAGGTTGCCGCTGCAACCAACCAGTTCATCGCCTTTACCAGCAAGCTGCTCACCGCCGGCTTGCTATGGTTTGGCGCGCGCCTGGTCATCGAGGGTGAGCTGACCGTTGGCGGACTGATTGCTTTCAACATGCTGGCCGGCCGGATCAATGCCCCTATTCTCAAACTGGCATCACTGTGGCAGGAGGTGACCCAAATGAGGGTCTCGATCAAGCGCCTGGCCGACATTATGGATGCCCGCGCCGAACCGTCCTTTTCCCCGGCAAAAGCGACACCCCCCGTCATTGCCGGGCGGGTGAGCTTCGATCATGTCCATTTCCGCTATCGGACGGATGGCCCGGAAGTACTGTCCGATTTCTCCTTTGACATAAAGGCCGGTGAAGTGGTCGGCCTGGTCGGCGTTTCCGGGGCCGGCAAGACCACCCTCATGCGGCTTGTCCAGCGTTTATACACGCCGGAAAGAGGCCGCATTCTCATTGACGGCATGGACTTGGGATTGCTCGATGCCCAATGGCTACGGCGGCAACTGGGGGTGGTGAGCCAGGACTCAGTGCTGTTCAATCGCTCCGTGCGCGACAATATCGCCTTGGGCCACCCCGACTTACCCATGGAGAACATTATCCATGCTGCAACACTGGCCGGGGCGCATGAGTTCATCCTGGGCTTGCCCGAGGGCTACGATACCTTGATCGGCGAACGCGGCGGCAAGCTATCTGGAGGACAGCGTGCGCGGATTGCCATTGCCCGCGCACTGGTGACGAATCCACGTTTGTTGCTTCTTGATGAGGCAACCGCGTCACTGGATTACGAGTCCGAGCGGACCATCCACGATAATCTGCATGAGATCTGCTCGGGTCGAACCGTGTTCATCGCCGCCCACCGTCTATCGACCCTGCGCCTGGCAGACCGGATCCTGGTATTGGAAGGCGGGCGGCTGGTCGAGGTTGGGCATCACAATGCCCTGATGCAACAGGGTGGGCGCTATCAGGACCTGTACCGAGCCCACCATGTCCTGGAGACCTTGCCTGTTGCTGTGCGCCCCACGGCAACATCGGCTGCCATGGGAGGCGCCCATGCCTGACTCGACGCTCTCCCCCAATGCCGCACCCACCGACAATCCATTTACTTCGGCAGCGATCGCGCTGCAACGACGCCCCCCTTGGCTGATAGCACGCATGGTGTCGCTGGCCTTGTGCGCGATGGCGGTACTGGCACTGGCCTATGCCTGGCTCGCACCAATGGATGTTGTCATCTCCGCCCAGGGGCGGGTCATTCCCTCAGGCAGGAGCAAGGTGGTTCAGCCCATCGAGGCGGGCATCGTTCGGGCCATCCGCGTTCGCGATGGCGCCATCGTCAAGGCCGGCGACGTACTGATCGAGATGGATCACACCGCCACGGGCGCAGACAGTGATCGCTTGCAACGAGAGGTATGGGAGGCAGAAACAGAGGCCGAGCGCTTGGCCGCGATGACCCGTGGAGCCAGCCAGTTTGCAACGCCGAGCGGTGTGCCCCATGACATCGTTGTCAATCAAGCGGCAATCTTGCATAGCCGGGTGGCTGAGCATCGCTTCCGGGCCGCATCCCTGGAAGCTGACTTGGCCAAGCGGCAGGCGGATCGGGATGCGATTGCCGCCAACCTGACACAACTGCGCGCCAGCTTGCCTCTGGTCACACGAAAGCACGCAATGCGCCAGGAACTGGCAACGACAGGCCACATTGCCGAAACCGGAGTGATAGAAACGCAATTAGAACTCATCAACCTTGAAAAGGATATTTCCGTTCAACAAAACCGCCTCAAGGAAGCGGAAGCCGGCTTGCGTGTTGCCGCGCAACAGAAAGCACAAGTCAACGCAGAATTTGACGTACGCATTGCCGCAGAGTCGGTGGATGCCACGCGCAAGCGGGAGTCCGCGCGCCAGGAATTGGTCAAGGCCAACCAGCGTCAGTCACTGCAGGTGTTGCGGGCACCAATCGATGGCGTCGTACAGCAACTGGCGGTGTCCACATTGGGGGGCGTCGTCACGCAAGCGCAGCCATTGATGATGATCGTTCCCGACAACGCCTCGCTGGAAGTGGAAGCCCAGGTGCTCAACCGCGACATCGGCCATCTGCGGGCCGGCCAGCCGGTCATTGTCAAAGTGGAGACCTTTGATTTCACCCGCTACGGCCACCTCGACGGCGTGGTGCAATGGGTGGCCACCGATGCGCTGACGGACCAGAAACTGGGGCCTGTTTATCCGGTTCGAATTCAATTAAAGACAGACCAGACGCCATTTTCGATCAATGGCCGCCACGGCCTGGTGTCGCCCGGCATGAGCGTGACGGCCGACATTCGTGTCGATCAACGCCGCCTGCTGGAGTACTTCCTTGCACCATTGCTGCGTTACAAGGAAGAAGGCTTGCGGGAGCGGTGATGATGAGACTACCAAGATTCATCTTGAACGGCCCCCTCCTTCTGGCGGGCTTGCTGGCGCCCGCTTCTGCCTGGGCTGACGATCTGTTGTCGCTGTATCGTGCCGCGTTGTCGCAAGACCCCATATATCGCGCAGCCCGCTATACACTCCAGGCGGCACAACAGAAGGTTCCCCAAGCCAGAGCCGACCTGCTACCCGTCATCAGCCTCGGGGCCGACGTGTCGCGCCAGCGCGGCAGCGCCTCGTTCAATGAGGCCCCCGATGAGAATCGTGACGTCAGGAGCAACAACTGGGCTCTGCGTCTTGCACAACCGCTGTATCGCCCTACATCGTGGTCGATGCTCAGCCAGGCGGAAGCCCAGTATCGCCAGGCCGAAGCGCAATTCTGCCTGGCGAGCCAGGATCTTATCCTGCGGGTGGCGCAGGCTTTTTTTGACGTACAGCTGGCACAAGAATCCGTTGCGGTGGCCTCCTCCCAACTGGAAGCGGTTACTGAGCAGCTCCGCTTGGCAAGACGAAATTTTCAAGTCGGCACAACGACCATTACCGACATTCATGAAGCCAAGTCACGCCTGGACCTCGCTCGATCGCAGCAAATAGCAGCTGACAATGACCTGACGGTCAAGCGGGCCGAACTGGAGCGTATCGTTGGCGCTTCGCCACCAGATTTGCCGATGTTGAACAGCGAGGCCAGCTTGCCCTGGCCATCTCCCAACAATATCGATGAATGGGTAGCGTCGGCCCAGGCCAATAGCCCGTTGGTTGCCATTCAGGATGGCAACAAGGATAGTTATGAGCAACAACTGGCCCGTAGCCGGGCGGGCCACGCCCCGACCGTTGATATCAATGCGTCCTATGGAAGCGCCTACACATCGGGCAGCATGACCTCACCTGCGGATATTCCAACACGTAGCCTCGCCGGGCAGATTGGTTTGCAACTGGCGATACCGATCTGGTCCGGTGGAGCCGTTGCGTCCCGCATCGAGGAAGCACAGGCCAATCTCGATAAAGCGCTGGCTGATCGGGAGGCCAGCCGGCGACAAGCCATCACTCAATCCCGCCAGGCATTTTCCGGCATGACAGCCGGCCATGCACAGGTTGAAGCACTGTCCTCGGCAGTGCTGTCAAGCCAGGAAGCGGTCAAAGCCAATCAAATTGGCTATCGTATCGGCACTCGAATCAACATCGACGTACTCAATGCCGAACAGCAGCTTTACGCTGCGCGCCGTGATCTGGCACGTGCAAAAATGGAAACCCTGATGCATGGACTGCGGCTGAAGGCAGCAACTGGCTCGTTGATCGAACAAGATGTGATAGGCATCAATGCCTTATTGGATAGCGCTGGCAAGAAAAATCAGGAGAAAGCACCGTGAAGAACATACCGGATAAATCAGCAAACGATCAGGAACTGACCCAATTGATGCATATGGCTCAGGAGCAGGCCAAGGTGGTACTGCGCAAGCTGCCACTATTGGGTCCCATCACATGGCTGATGCTGCAACGAAGCGCCACTCGCAACATTCTCTTGAGCGAGCTGGAATGGCGCATATTGCCCGCAATGGTACTCGACCAGGTACGATTGCATATGCAAAAGGAGGCGCCCATTGCTTTTATCACATGGGCAAAACTGTCGGCCTCCGCTGCCGAGCGCTATCGCGAGCCTCCTCACCATTTGGCCCCGTCCGACTGGAAGTCGGGCGAGAATATTTGGATCATCGATGTCGTGGCTCCATTTGGTGGTGCCGCCGAAGCCATTCAAGACCTTAAAGAAAAGGTGTTTCCTGGGCAAGTCCTGCAGCAATTGTCTCCAACATCGGAGGGGCCCGCGAACATACTGAAATGGTGACTGACGACGCCATGTGAAGAATAGGCAAGCAGTGCGCCCCAGCGCCAACAGCCTAACCGCGGGGCGGCACTTCCCGCGGCAGCGGGCAAGCGGCAGGGTCTCATTCAGAGAAAACGGCGCCCGAAGGCGCCGTTTCCTTGTGCTGTTCCCCCCTTACCCGGGGTGTCTTTATGGCTTGCTTACATGCTCCGGCGGTACTGGCCGCCGACGTCGTACAGGGCCGTGGTGATCTGCCCCAGGGAGCAGTACCTCACGGCTTCCACCAGCACCGCGAACACATTGCCATTCTCGATCACGGTCTGCTTGAGCAGGGCCAGCCACTTGGGGGCCTGGTCGGCGTTGCGGGTCTGGAAGTCGGCCAGGCGGGTGAGCTGGCTCTGCTTCTCGTCCTCGCTGGAACGGGCCAGTTCGATCTCCTGCTGGGCCATGCCCTTCGGGTTGAGGAAGGTATTGACACCGATGATCGGGTAGGAGCCGTCGTGCTTCTTGTGCTCGTAGTAGAGCGACTCTTCCTGGATCTTGCCGCGCTGGAAGCCGGTTTCCATCGCACCCAGCACGCCACCGCGGGAGCTGATGGCCTCGAACTCCTTGAGCACCGCTTCTTCCACCAGGTCGGTGAGCTCATCGATGATGAAGGCGCCCTGGTTGGGGTTCTCGTTCTTGGCCAGGCCCCACTCGCGGTTGATGATCAGCTGGATGGCCATGGCGCGGCGCACGGACTCCTCGGTCGGCGTGGTGATCGCTTCGTCGTAGGCGTTGGTGTGCAGCGAGTTGCAGTTGTCGTAGATGGCGATCAGGGCCTGCAGCGTGGTGCGGATGTCGTTGAAGTCCATTTCCTGGGCGTGCAGCGAGCGGCCGGAGGTCTGGATGTGGTACTTCAGCTTCTGGCTGCGCTCGTTGGCGCCGTACTTGTTCTTCATGGCCACCGCCCAGATGCGGCGGGCTACACGGCCGATCACCGAGTATTCCGGGTCCATGCCGTTGCTGAAGAAGAAGGACAGGTTGGGCGCGAAGTCATCGATCTGCATGCCCCGGGCCAGGTAGCTTTCCACGTAGGTGAAACCGTTGGACAGGGTGAAGGCGAGCTGGCTGATGGGGTTCGCACCGGCTTCGGCGATGTGGTAGCCGGAGATGGACACCGAGTAGAAGTTCTGGACCTGGTTATGGACGAAGAACTCCTGGATGTCGCCCATCATCTTGAGGGCGAACTCGGTGCTGAAGATGCAGGTGTTCTGGCCCTGATCTTCCTTGAGGATGTCGGCCTGCACGGTGCCGCGCACGCTGGCCAGGGTCCAGGCACGGATCTTCTGGACTTCGTCGTCAGTCGGTTCGCGCTCGTTCTGGGCGCGGAACTTGACCAGCTGCTGCTCCAGCGCGGTGTTGAAGAACATGGCCAGGATGATGGGCGCCGGGCCGTTGATGGTCATCGACACCGAGGTGGTCGGGTTGACCAGGTCGAAACCGTCGTACAGCACCTTCATGTCGTCCAGGGTGGCGATGGACACACCGGAGTTGCCGATCTTGCCGTAGATGTCCGGACGCGGATCCGGGTCGCAGCCATACAGCGTGACAGAGTCGAAGGCGGTGGAGAGGCGGTGCGCCGGCATGCCCTCGGACACACGCTTGAAGCGGCGGTTGGTGCGGAAGGCGTCGCCTTCACCGGCGAACATGCGGGTGGGGTCTTCCCCTTCGCGCTTGAAGGCGAACACGCCGGCGGTGTAGGGGAAGGAGCCGGGGACGTTCTCCTTCATCAGGAACTTGAGGGTCTCGCCGTCATCCTCGTAGGTGGGCAGGGCGACCTTGCGGATCTTGCTGCCGGACAGGGACTCGGAGGTGAGGACGGTGCGGATTTCCTTGTCGCGGATCTTCACCACGTACTCGTCGGCCGCGTACAGCTCGACGGTCTTCGGCCACATGTCGAGGAGCTTCTTGGCGGTGCCGGTGAGCTCGCCGTCCTTCAGCTCGATCAGCTCGTCAAACGAACCGGCGTCCTTGCTGCAGCCTTCGAAGAGCTTCTTGGAGATGCGCAGGGCCTGGCGCTCGCGGGCGACACGGGCCTGCTCGGCGGTGTGCTTGTGGTAGCCGCGCACCGAATCGGCGATCTCGGCCAGGTAGCGGGCCCGCTCGGCGGGGACGATGGCACGGCCGCGGCTGGAGGACTTGACACTGACGATAGGCAGCCGGGCCTTGCCGAGCTTGAGGCCCTTGGCCACCAGCGCCGGGGCGATGGACTGGAACAGGGCGGTCACGCCGTCGTCGTTGAAACGGGCGGCCATGGTGCCAAACACCGGCATCTGCTCGGTGGGGGTGGTGAACAACTCGCGGTTGCGCTGATACTGCTTGCGCACGTCACGCAGGGCATCTTCGGCGCCCTTGCGGTCGAACTTGTTGATGGCCACGAAGTCGGCGAAGTCGAGCATGTCGATCTTCTCGAGCTGGCTGGCGGCGCCGAACTCGGGAGTCATCACGTACAGGGACACATCGACGAAAGGCACGATGGCCGCGTCGCCCTGGCCGATGCCGGAGGTCTCGACGATGATCATGTCGAAACCGGCCAGGCGGGTGGCGGCGATGACTTCGGGCAGGGCGGCGGAGACTTCCTTGCCGGTGTCGCGGGTGGCCAGCGAGCGCATGAAGATGTTCGGATGCTCGATGGCGTTCATGCGGATGCGGTCGCCGAGCAGGGCGCCACCGGTGCGCTTGCGCGACGGGTCGATGGAGATGATGGCGAGCTTGAGCTTGTCGTCCTGATCGAGGCGGAAGCGGCGCACCAGCTCGTCGGTGAGGCTGGACTTGCCGGCGCCGCCGGTGCCGGTGATGCCCAGGGCCGGCACCTTGACGGCCTTGGCGGCCTCGATCAGGGCGGCCTTCACGTCGTCGCCATAGGCGCCATTCTCGAGGCCGGTGATGACGCGGGCCAGCGCCCGGCGGTCGCCGGACTTGAGGGCGGCGACGATGGTGTCGGCCCCCTTGGGCGCAGCCCCCGACAGGTCCTCGTCACAGCGCTCCACGAGGTCGTTGATCATGCCCTGCAGGCCCAGCACGGCGCCGTCTTCCGGCGAGTAGATGCGGGTCACGCCGTAGTCGTGGAGTTCCTTGATCTCGGCCGGCACGATCACGCCGCCGCCGCCGCCAAAGACCTTGATGTTCTCGCCGCCGTTCTCGCGCAGCAGGTCGATCATGTATTTGAAGAATTCCACGTGCCCACCCTGGTAGGACGTGATCGCGATACCCTGCACGTCTTCCTGCAGCGCGGCATTGACAATCTCGCCTACCGAGCGGTTGTGGCCAAGGTGGATGACCTCGGAGCCGGTGGATTGAAGAATCCGCCGCATGATGTTGATCGATGCATCGTGGCCGTCGAAAAGCGCCGCGGCGGTAACGAAGCGCACCTTGTTCTTGGGCTTGTAAGCGACGAGTTTCTTGGCAACGCTCAGGTCGGTCATGGTTGTCTCCCCCACATCATGTTTATCGATGCCTGCATGTTAGAAGGGTGACGGAACCTTAGCCATTGCCGTTGTCGACGGCTTTCGTGCAAAATCCGCCAAGCTGCAGCCGGCCCACCGGCGCCATTACCCAACGGACTGGAGGGAGCCCTTTGCCGAGCAAGCCCGCCCGTCAGGGCTCAACAGTATCAATGGGTTTCGTTACCGGCATGCTGGCCGGAATGCTGCGTCGCAACATCAACCCCGCCCTGCTGCTTGCCGAACTCGACATCGATCTTGCAGACGCAGCCACCCGGGTGCCCCTCGACCGCTACGCCACCCTCTACAACCTGGTGATCCGCGAACTGCACGACGAGGGCTTCGGCCTGTTCTCCGGCCCCATGGGGCCCGGCAGCTTCGAGTTCCTGTGCCGCGGCATGCTCGGCGCCCCCACCCTGGCCGACGGTCTCGACCGGGCGCGGCGATTTCTGGCCATCGTTCTCCCCGACCTGCAGGTCTGCGTGGTCCGGGGTGACGACCGGGCCGAACTGCACATCCGCGAGGCCCAGCCCCTGACCCCCACGCCGGACGACCCGGCCCGGGTGTTCGCCTTTGAATGGCTGCTGCGCCTGCTCCACAGCCTGTCCTGCTGGCTGGTGGGGCGCGGCCTGTCCCTCGATTCGGTGGACTTCCCCTTCTCCCCGCCGGCCCATGCGGACGATTACGCGCTGGTCTACACTGCCCGCTCCCGTTTCATCGATGGCCCCCAGTTGACGGCCCGTTTCAATGCCACCCTGCTCGACCTGCCGATCCGCCGCGACGAAGCGGCCCTGTCCAGCTTTCTGGAAGGCGCGCCGGGCCGGATCAGCATGCTCTACCGGCGCGACCGCAACACCGTGACCCGCGTCCGCGACCTGATCCGCGACGCCCTGCCGGCCAGCCTGACCCAGGACGAAGCCGCCGACCGCCTGCACATGTCGCCGCGCACCCTGCACCGCCGCCTGGAAGAAGAAGGCGCCAGCTTCCGCGGCATCAAGGAGGCCCTGCGCCGGGACATGGCCCTGGCCCGCCTCACCAAGACCCGCCAGCCGATCTCCCAGGTTGCAGCCGACCTGGGCTATGCCGACACCTCGGCCTTCTACCGGGCCTTCACCGGCTGGACCGGCATGTCGCCGGAGCGCTACCGCAAACACCTCTCCCTCACCGCGCCCCCCAGCGGCGATCCGCAGCCCTGAGCGGGATGCCCGCGCCCCCATGCCTACCGACCTCTCCGCCCTGACCGAAGACCTGATCCGCGACGCCGACGGCCTGTTTGCCGGCCTGCTGCGCAATGCCATGATCGGCGTCTACATCATCCAGGACGACCTTTTCCGCTACGCCAACCCCCGTTTTGCCGACATGTTCGGCTACACCCAGGACGAGATCTGCAACCTCCTCGGCCCCGACGACCTGGTGACCCCCGGTGAGCAGGCCAAGGTGCGCGATGCCATCGGCACCCGCCTCGACGGGCTGTCCGACACCGCCCACTACAGCTTCGAGGGGGTGCGCAAGGACGGCAGCCGCATCGACCTGGAAGTCTTCGGCAACCGCACCGAGTTCGACGGTCGCCCGGCGATCATCGGCATGCTGGTGGACATCACCGCCCGCTGCGCCGCCGAACGCACCGCCAACGAACGCCTCAACTTCATCGGCCAGCTCATCGAGGCCATCCCCAGCCCCCTGTTCTTCAAGGACGCCGAAGCACGCTACCTGGGCTGCAACAAGGCCTTCGAGGCCTTCATCCGGCGCCCCCGGGACGAGCTGATCGGCCGCTCGGTGTTCGACATCTCCCCGCCCGAGCTGGCCGCGCGCTACCACGAGGCCGACCAGGCCCTCTTCGACGAGCCCGGAGTGCAGACCTACGAAGCCTCCGTCGAGGCCGCCGACGGCATGCGCCGGGATGTCATCTTCAACAAGGCCACCTGGCTGCGGGCCGACGGCAGCATGGGTGGGCTGGTGGGCGTCATCACCGACATCACCGAGCGCAAGCAGACCGAAGCCCTGGTGTGGGTGCAGGCCAACTACGACCCCCTCACCGGTCTGCCCAACCGCCGCCTGCTCCATGACCGCCTCGGCGAGCTGATGAAGAAGGCCCACCGGGACCACGCCAGCGTGGCCGTGCTGTACATCGACCTGGACCGCTTCAAGGAAGTGAACGACGCCCTCGGCCACGAGGCCGGCGACCAGTTGCTGATAGAGGCGGCGCGGCGCATCGTCGGCTGCGTGCGCGAATCCGACACGGTCGCCCGCCAGGGCGGTGACGAATTCACCGTGCTGCTGCCGGGGCTGTCGGAGCGCACACCGGTAGAGCGCATCGCCGAAGACATCATCGCCGCCATCGACCACCCCTTCCGCCTCGGCAACGACCTGGCTTATGTCTCGGCGAGCATCGGCGTCACATTCTTTCCCCAGGACGCCCTCACCCCGACCGACATCCTGAAGAACGCCGACCAGGCCATGTACCACGCCAAGGACGCCGGCAAGAACCGCTTCAGCTACTTCTCCCCTTCCATGCAGGAGCACGCCCTGCAGCGCCTGCAGCTGGGCAAGGATCTGCGCAGCGCCCTGGCCGAGGCCCAGCTGGAGCTGCATTTCCAGCCCATCCTGCACCTGGTCAGCGGCGAGGTGCGCAAGGCCGAGGCCCTGCTGCGCTGGAACCACCCCACTCGGGGCCAGATCCCCCCCGACGAGTTCATCCCGGTGGCCGAGGAGCTGGGCCTCATCGATGCCATCGGCACCTGGGTGTTCGAGCGGGCCATCGACTTCATCCTGCGCTGGCGCGCCCTTCACCCGCCCCCCGCCGGCATGCCCTGCCCGCTGCAGATCGCGGTCAACGCCTCGCCCCAGCAGTTTCTCCGCGGCCAGTCCCTCGAAGTGCTGATGCTGCGCCTGGAGAGCGTCGGGCTGCCCGGCTCGTGCATCGCCATCGAGATCACCGAGGGCCTGCTCCTCGACGAACAGCCCGCGGTCATCGCCCAGCTGGCCAGGCTCAGCGCCGCCGGCATCCAGGTGTCCATCGACGACTTCGGCACCGGCTACTCGGCCATGGCCTACCTCAAGCGCCTGGACATCGACACCCTCAAGATCGACCGCTCCTTCGTGCGCGACCTGACCACCGACCCGGGCGATCTGGCCATCACCGAGGCCATCATCGCCATGGCCCACAAGCTCGACATCAAGGTGGTCGCCGAGGGCGTGGAAACCCTTGCCCAGCGGGAACGTCTGAGTGCTGCCGGCTGCGACTACAGCCAGGGCTTCCTGTTCTCCCGCCCCCTTCCCGAGGCCGCCTTCTTCGACCTGATCGCCCCCACCACCCCATGATCGCCCGCATCACCCCCGTCTCCACCGGCCCCAGCCGCACCGGCACCCCGGAGGAGCTGCGCCGCTACGACCTGCTGCTGGCCGGCTTCGACCTCCTCGACCAGGCCATCGCCGTGTTCGACGCCAGCCCCAAGCTGGTCACCTGGAACAAGGCCATGCTGCGCCTGCTCGACTTTCCCGAATCCATGGTGCGGGTCGGCACGCCCTTTGAAGACTTCGTGCGCTTCAACATCCAGCGCGGCGAGTATGGCGGCAGCCACCGCAGCCCCACCGAAGTGGAGCGCCTGGTGGCCGAGCGCATGGCCGCCGTGCGGGCCTTCCAGCCCCACCACGCCGAGCGCACCCGCCCCAATGGCCAGGTGCTGTCCATCCGCGGTGTGCCGATCCCCAACCTGGGCTTCGTCACCCTGTGGACCGACGTCACCGAACAGCGCCGCTACGAGCAACTGATCGAGAGCCAGAACGCCGAGCTCGAGAACCGTGTGCGCGCCCGCACCGCCGAGCTCGAAGCCGCCACCACCCGGCTCGACAACGTGGCCGCCCAGCTGGCCCGCAGCGAAGAGCGCCTGCGCCTGATCATGGACGCCATTCCCGCCCTGATCGCCTACGTGGACTCCGGCGAGCGCTATCGCTTCGCCAACAAGGGCTACGCCGACTGGTTCGGCCTCGACAAGAACGCCATCGTCGGGCGCAGCATCGGAGAGGTCTTCGGCCCCGAAGCCTACGCCCAGATCAAGCCCTACCTGGAGCAGGCCGCCGCCGGCGAACAGGTCAGCTATGAATACTCGCGCACCAATGCCGACGGCAAACCCGTCTACGCCCGCAGCGCCGTAGTGCCGGAAGCCTCCCTGTCCGGCGGGGTGCAGGGCTTCTTCGTGCTGTCCATCGACATCACCGAACAGAAAGCCAGCCAGGCAGCCCTGATCCAGGCCCAGAAGATGGAAGCCGTGGGCCAGCTCACCGGCGGCCTGGCCCACGACTTCAACAACCTGCTCACCATCATCACCGGCAACCTGCACACCCTGCGCGACAAGCTGCCTGCCCACCAGGGCTTCGAGGACCACCTGGAGCCTGCTCTGGCGGCTGCCCGACGCGGCACCGAGCTGATCCGCCGCCTGCTCACCTTCTCCCGCCAGCAGCCCCTCGAACCCACCCCGGTCGAAGTGGGCGCCCTCGTCCATGGCATGAGCCAGCTACTGTCCCGCTCCCTTACCGAGCGCATCGACATCAAGCTCGAGCTGCCCACCGAAAAGCTCCACGCCCTGGTGGACCCCCATCAGCTCGAAAACGCCCTGCTCAACCTGGCCATCAACGCCCGCGATGCCATGCCCGGCGGCGGCACCCTCACCATCGCCCTGGCCACCCGCCACGTCTCGCCCAGCCTGGCCCTGCTGGTGGAAGTCCCGGCCGGCGACTACGTGCAGTTCGACGTCTCCGACACGGGCACCGGCATTTCCCCCGAGCTGATGCCGCGCCTGTTCGAGCCCTTTTTCACCACCAAGGCCTTCGGCGCCGGCAGCGGCCTCGGCCTGGCCATGGTGTATGGCTTCATCCGCCAGTCGGGGGGCAACATCCGCATCCTCAGCACACCGGGCAAGGGCACCAACGTGCGCTTCATCGTGCCGATGAGCGACAGCCCTCCCCCACCACCGCCCGCCCCGCGCCACGCCACGGCCAGCAGCGCCAACCAGAATCGCCTGACCCTCCTGGTGGAAGACGAGCCCGAAGTACGCAAGGTCATCCGCCAGCAGCTCACCGAGCTGGGCTTTCCCGTCATCAAGGCCAGCAACGGCGTCGAAGCCCGGGCAATGCTCGAAGCCGTCGACGACATCGCCCTGCTCGTCTCCGACACCGTCATGCCCGGCCTGGGCGGGCGCGAGCTGGCCGCCGCCGCCCGCAAGCTGCGCCCGCAACTGCCCATCCTGCTCATCACCGGCTACGCCACCGGTGATGTGCCGGCCGGCGGCCCCAACATCCCGACCCTGCGCAAGCCCTTCGACCGGGCGGCCCTCGCCGCGGCCCTCGCCGCCCTCGACTACCCGGAGACCCCGGCACCATGACCACCCCCGACAAGGACACCCCCCTCATCTTCGTCGTCGAGGACGAAGCCGACATCGCCCGGCTCATCGCCAGCACCCTCGGCGAATACGGCTTCCGCACCGAAACCTTCGGCACCGGCCGGGCCCTGCTCGCCAAAGTCCGGCGCGCTCAGCCCGAACTGGCCATCCTCGACCTGGGCCTGCCCGACATGGACGGCCTGCAGGTGCTGCGCGAGCTGCAGGAGCAGCACCCCTGCGCCGCCCTCATCCTCACCGGCCGCGACGGCCTCACCGACCGGGTGCTGGGCCTTGAGCTGGGCGCCGACGACTACCTCGTCAAACCCTTCGAACCCCGCGAGCTCGTCGCCCGGGTGCGCTCCATCCTGCGGCGCTACCAGAAAGCCCCCGCCAGCGAAGCCACCGGCCACACCGGCGCACGCTTCGCCGGCTGGCACTTCGACATCGGCCGCCTCAACCTGTGCACCGAAGACGGCCGCGAAGTCTCCCTCTCCGCCGCCGAAGCCGCCCTGCTGCAGACCCTGCTCAAGCGCCCCAACAAGATCCTCACCCGCGAACAGCTGATCGGCGAGCGCGACCTGGACCCCTTCGACCGCAGCATCGACGTGCGCATCTCCCGCCTGCGCCGCAAGCTCGAGGACGATCCCCAGGACCCGAAGATCATCAAGACGGTGTACGGCGCGGGCTACCTGCTGTGCGCCAGCGTGGAGTGGGAGTGAAACTCCCGTAAAATCCCCTTTCCTGTAAGGAGGGAAAAACCAATCATGACAAGACCATTCAAAGTCCTCGGCGTCCAGCAGATCGCCATCGGCGGGCCGTCCAAGGACCGCCTGCGTACCCTGTGGGTCGACATGTTCGGCCTCGAGGTCACCGGCAACTTCGTGTCCGAACGCGAAAACGTGGACGAGGACATCACCGCCATGGGCAAGGGCCCGTTCAAGGTCGAAGTAGACCTGATGCAGCCCCTCGACCCCGAGAAGAAGCCCGCCGTGCACACCACCCCGCTGAACCACGTGGGCCTGTGGATCGACGACCTGCCCAAGGCCGTCGAGTGGCTCTCCGCCAACGGCGTGCGCTTTGCGCCGGGCGGCATCCGCAAGGGCGCCGCCGGTTTCGACATCACCTTCCTCCACCCCAAGGGCAACGAAGAGTTCCCCATCGGGGGTGAAGGCGTGCTGATCGAACTGGTCCAGGCGCCGCCCGAAGTGATCGACGCCTTCGCCAGACTGGCAGGCTGATCGCTGCTGCACGTAAAAAGGGCCGGCCTCCTTGCGGGGGCCGGCCCTTTTCCTTTTCAGGCGCTAAATCAGAGGCTGCGGGCCTGGAAAGTGTTGCACGCCGCCAGTTGCCCCGACTCCATGCCGCGCTTGAACCAGCGCATGCGCTGCTCGGCCGAGCCGTGGGTGAAGCTGTCGGGCACGGCGTAGCCCTGGGCCTGCTTCTGCAGGGTGTCGTCGCCGATGGCCGTGGCCGCCTGCAGGGCTTCCTCCACATCGCCGGCCTCGAGGATGCCCCGGGCTGCGTCGGCATTCTTCGCCCACACCCCGGCAAGGCAGTCGGCCTGCAGCTCCAGACGCACCGACAGGGCGTTGGCCTCCCGCTCCGAGGCCCGCTCCCGCGCGGCCTGCACCTTGCCCGAGATGCCCAGCAGGTTCTGCACGTGGTGGCCGACCTCGTGGGCGATCACGTAGGCCTGGGCGAAGTCTCCCGGCGCCTTGTAGCGGCTCTTCAGCTCCTGGTAGAAGGACAGATCGATATACACCTTCTGGTCAGCGGGGCAATAGAACGGCCCCATCGCCGCCTGGCCGACCCCACAGGCCGTGCGCGTGGCCCCGGAGAAGAGCACCAGGGTCGGCTCGGAATACTGCTTGCCGTTCTGGCGGAAGATCTGCTGCCAGGTGTCCTCGGTTTCGGCCAGCACATGGCGGATGAACTTCGACTCCGCATCGTTGGCCGGCGGTCCCGCAGGGCGCGAGCTCTCCGCCGGAGCCGGCGCCTGGATGGCCTGATTCAGCACGATGCTCGGATCAACCCCGAAATACATGGCCACCAGGGCCAGCACGATGGTGCCCAGGCCGATGCCCTTGCCCCCCACGGGCAGGCCACCGCCGCCGCCGCCGCCGCGGCGATCCTCGACGTTCTCGCTTTCCCGGCTGTTATCGAAACGCATGGAGTTTCCTTTTCTGGATCAGGCCGCAAGGGTGAGGCGTGGCGCCCCCTTGTTCAAGTCAATATGCCAGCAAATGACGTCAAATAGTGTGTCTCAAGCGATCATTCCAGGGGAATTAAACGGGCTGCCAGCGCCCGTCGGCGAGGCTGCCCGGGTTTTGCGCCGCAACATTTTTCTTGTGCCGTCAGCGCTTTACCACTATAGTGCGCGGTCCGGTGCAAAGCGGTTCGCACCGAGTCACATCGTCCCTGACCTTCTTATATCTCCCGTATTCGACGAGAGGTTGTCCTGATCGGTTAGTGCCGATATGCCAGTCAGGCAGCCCAACTGTTGCGCGCATTCCCTGCGCGGCGACGCGTTGCCGTTTTTTCTTCGCGGGCACCGCATCCGCAATACCAAAGATAAGGAAGCGAACATGGATTTCGCCAGCCTCGGCCTGTCCGAGAACATCGTCAAAGCCGTTGCAGACGCCGGCTACACCGAACCCACCGCCGTTCAGCAAGCCGCCATCCCCGCTGCGCTTGCCGGCAAGGATCTCGTCGTATCGAGCCAGACCGGCTCCGGCAAGACCGCCGCCTTCATGCTGCCGTCCCTGCAGCGCCTGACCGCCGAACCGACCATCAAGGCCCGCGGGCCCCGCGTGCTGGTGCTCACCCCGACCCGCGAACTGGCCGTCCAGGTCACCGACGCCTGCAAGGGCTACGGCAAGAACCTGCGCTACGCCAAGGCCGTCAGCGTGGTCGGCGGCATGCCCTACCCGGTGCAGAACAAGCTGCTGTCCAGCCCCTATGAAATCCTGGTGGCCACCCCCGGCCGCCTGATGGACCAGATGAACAGCGGCCGCATCGACTTCGCCCGCCTGGAAATCCTGATCCTCGACGAAGCCGACCGCATGCTCGACATGGGCTTCGTGGACGACATCGAGGCCATCGTCGCCAAGCTGCCGGCCAACCGCCAGACCCTGTTCTTCTCCGCCACCCTCGACGGCCAGGTCGCCCGCATGATGCAGCGCCTGCTGAAGGACCCGGAGCGCATCGAGATCGCCTCCGCCCAGACCCGCCACGAGAACATCGAGCAGCGCCTGATGGTGGCCGACGACATCAGCCACAAGAACCGTCTCCTCGACGGCCTGCTGCGTGATGTCGGCGTCGAACAGGCCATCGTGTTCACCGCCACCAAGCGCGACGCCGATGCCCTGACCCTGAACCTGGAATCCCAGGGTCACTCGGTGGCCGCCCTCCACGGCGACATGAACCAGCGCATGCGCACCCGTACCCTCGACCAGCTGCGTCGCGGCCACCTGCGCGTCCTCATCGCCACCGACGTGGCTGCCCGCGGCATCGACGTGCGCACCATCAGCCACGTGATCAACTACGACCTGCCCAAGGTGGCCGCCGACTACGTGCACCGCATCGGCCGCACCGGTCGCGGTGGTTCCAACGGCGTGGCCATCAGCCTGGCCGAACGCCGCGACGTGCGCCTGCTGCGCGCCATCGAGCGTTACACCCGCCAGCCCCTGGCCGTGCACACCCTGCCCGGCCTCGAGCCGCGCAGCACCATGCCCGCCGACGAGCGCCGCCCTGGCGGCCCGCGTCGCGATGGTGGCCGCAGCTTCGGCAACGGCGGCGGTCGCTTCGGTGACAAGCGCCCGTCCGGTGGTTTCGGCGGCGGCCGCGGTGACCGCGAACCGCGTCGTGACGCCGATGGCCGCCCCGCCAGCCCCTGGGCCGGCAACGGCGAAGGCCGTCGCGATTTCCGTGACGCGCCCCGCCGCGCCGACGGCGCCCCGCGCCACCCGGAGCACCGCACCGAGTTCCCCCACGTGGCCAAGCGCAGCTCCACCCACCACAACAGTGGCGGTGGTTTTGGCGGCGCCCGCAGTGAAGGCACCGGCGGCAAGCCCCGCGCCGGCCGCACCTTCAATCGCGACCGCTAAGACAGGATCCGGCCGGGCTCAACCCCGGCCTATCCCGCAAAGGGCGCCCACGGGCGCCCTTTTTCATTGCCCCACCCCGCGCCGGTCGGCAGGAATAGGGGCAAAAGCCCCCTCACTTCACGGGGTCGAATTGCGCCCCCCTGTCTATGATGGAAGAAAACAAACGCGCAAGCGGACCTCCGCTCGCCCTCCGCTTCCATTCCAAAAGGGGAAAAACCATGAAGATCACCAGTCCCATCGTTGGCGAAGTCGACGTGTCCGCCGATCGCATCATCGACTTCCCGGCCGGTCTCCCCGGCTTCGAGGCCTGCCGCCAGTTCACCCTGCTGCACAGCGAAGGCAACGACGCGCCCAAGCTCTTCGTGCTCCAGTGCCTCGACGACCCGGAAGTGGCCTTCACCGTCACCCCCCCCGACATCGTCGGCCTCAATTACGAATTCACCCTCACCGACGACGAAGTCGCCAACCTGCAGCTGGGCAATGCCGACGACGCCAGCGTGCTGCTGATCGTCAGCCGCGGCGAACCGGGCGCCTCCCCCGTCCGTGCCAACGTGATGGCCCCGCTGGTCGTCAACACCGCCACCCGTCGCGGCGTGCAGAAGATCATCGGCAAGGTGGACACCAGCGTGACCCTGAAGGCCGTGGCCTGATCCCATTCCGCTGCCCGATGAAAACGGGGCGCCCTCGGGCGCCCCGTTTTTTTGCCATCTGCCGGCCCCTCAATACAGCAGGAAGGCCTCGCGCAACTCTTCCCACTCCCGCTCGTCGGCGAAGGCCTGGGCATCCAGGTCGCCGGGGCGGGCAGTGGCGTCATCCACCCACTGGCGCAGGCTCTCCGAGCCATTGATGAGGTCGATGGCGAGCCGGTTGTGCTCGTACTCGTAAGGGAAATCCCGCCACAGGGGGTAATCCCGCTGCACGCGGCGAATGGCCTTGAAGGCCAGGGCCTGCAGGCGCCAGGGGCGGAAGGCCGCATGCTTGTAGTGGGTGGGGTCTTCGACGTGGATCTGCACCCCGTTGCACAGCTTGCCCACGTGCTTGTGGAAGGTGGGCTCGAACCAGCACTCGCGCAGGCGGCAGCCGGCCAGCCACTTTGGCGCAATCGCCTGCATCTGGGCAATGACCTGGCGGGCGTCGATGTCCGGCGCCCCAAACAGCTCCAGCGGCCGCGTGGTGCCCCGCCCTTCCGAGAGGGTCGTGCCCTCCAGCATCACCGTGCCCGCATAGGCCCGGGCCATGGACAGGTTGGGGGCGTTGGGGCTGGGGTTGATCCAGCTGCGCTCGGTCACCGGCCAGCCGTAGCCAGGGGCCGCGTCCGGCTCCCAGCCGGTCATGGTGATCACTGAGCATTCCACGTCGAGCTTGAGAGTGGCGATGAACCAGCGGGCCAGCTCCCCCATGGTCATGCCGTGACGCATGGGCATGGGCCCGGCACCGACGAAACTCTCCCAGCCCGGCTGCAGCAGGGTGCCCTCCACCGGCCGGCCGGCGGGGTTGGGGCGGTCGAGCACCCACACCGCTTTCTTGTGCTTGGCCGCGGCCTCCAGCACATAGCGCAGGGTGGTGATGAAGGTGTAGATGCGGCAGCCCAGATCCTGCAGATCGACAAGCAGCACGTCGAAGCGGTCCATCATCGTCGCCGTGGGCCGGCGCACCTCACCGTACAGGCTGAACACGGGGATGCCGTGCTGCGGGTCAAAGTAGTCGGACGACTCGACCATGTTGTCCTGCTTGTCGCCGCGCAGGCCGTGCTGGGGCCCGAAGGCTGCCGACAGCTGGATGTCGGGCAGCGCCGCCAGGGCGTCGATGGCGTGCTCCAGGTTGCGGGTGACGGAGGCCGGGTGGGCCAGCAGTGCGACCCGCTTGCCCGCCAGGGGGCGGCGCAGGGCGGGGTCGGCAAGGAGGCGGTCGAGACCGAACTGGATCATGGTGTCGGGGCCGGTAAGGCGAAGGCAAAGCCGTCGCGATGGTGAAAATCGGGCTTGCCGGGCGGATGGCCCAGGGCCCAGTAATGGAGGCCGCCGTCAGCGCGCTCGACAACGGCGGTGATCGCCAGATGCAGCGCACCGGTGGGCAGGGCGGCCGCGGGGAGCGTCGCCTCGAGCGTCAGGGCATCCCCCGCACGCTGCCAGTCGAGCTGCGGCGCCGGCAGGGCGGGGCTGTCGATGCGCGCCCGGTAGGCGGAGAAATCAAAGCGCATCCACTGCCCGCCAGGCGAGAAATTGAACTCCCGGTAGGCCTCCCCTCCTTCCGCCCGCACGAACAGCTCGAAGCAGGTGTGCGCCCACAGGCGCTCGACGGGCAGGCCGCCGTCGGGAATTCGCAGGCCGTCCACCGCGCCCGTCAGCCGGTAGCGCAAGCGCAAGCCTCCGTCCGCGCTGGGGGCGATCTCCACACCAATCGCCCGCACAAGGGCATCCGGGGTGTCCGGGTGGCAGATGAGTTGGAGGCGCGACAGGGGCATGGTGCTCAAGAGGGCGTCGGACCCTGCAGTTTAGCGGGTCCGGGCAACACGTTAAACTCCCGTCACTTTCTGCGGTCCATCCTCACCTGCCTTTCGCTGCCACCCCATGTCCGCCCCCCATCACCCCATCCAGCGCAGCCTCTGGGACCGCCTGCGTCAGGTCGCCCTGTTCGAGATCGGCGGCCTCGTGCTGATCAGCCCGCCCTTCGTGTGGCTGTCCGGCGTGCCGGCCATGGACTCCATCGGCCTGCTGCTCATCCTGGCCCTGATCGCGGCCCTCTGGAACGGCGCCTACAACACCAGCTTCGACTGGATCGAGGGGCGCCTCACCGGCCGCACCGCCGACCGCCGCCCTTGGTCCCTGCGTGCCGCCCATGCCGTCGGCTTTGAAAGCGGCCTGCTGCTCATGACCCTGCCGGTGATCGTGCTGTGGACCGGCATGGCGTGGCTGACGGCCCTGGTGGCCGACATCGGCCTGGCCCTCGCCTACATGGTCTATGCCTTCGGCTTCAACCTGGCCTACGACCGCCTGTTTCCCATCTCCACCCCACCCGCCCCCACCCCCTGAAGAGCGAGCCTCCCCATGCCCACCACCACCCTCACCATCACCGGCATGCAGTCCGACGACTGTCTGCGCACCGTCATGAACGCCATCCAGGACCTGCCCTGCATCGGCTACGTGGATGTCTCCCTGGAAACCGGCCACGCCGAGATCGAGCACACCAGCATGGTCACCGAAGGCGACATCCGCTCCGCCATTGAAGAAGCCGGGTTTCCGACGCGCTGAGCGTTGGGATGGTCGAGTGTATTCGACCGCCTCACGTTGAACACCGGCAGACCAGTTACCGGAAACCTGCCCGCTATAATCCGGCCCTTCGCTCCCCAGGAATCCACCGTGTCCGACCGCCTCGCCGTCCTTCCCCAGTATCTGATCCCCAAACAGGCCCTCACCATGCTGGCCGGCAAGCTGGCCAGTGCGCGGGCTGGCGGGCTCACCACCTCGGTGATCCGCTGGTTCGTCGGGCGCTACGGGGTCAACATGGCCGAGGCGGCCAACCCGGACATCGCCAGCTACGCCAGCTTCAACGATTTCTTCACCCGCCCCCTCAAGGCCGACGCCCGCCCCCTGGCCGATGCCGACTTCATCTGCCCGGTGGACGGCGCCATCAGCCAGTTCGGGCACATCGACCGGGACCGCATCTTCCAGGCCAAGGGCCACGACTACTCCACCCACGCCCTGGTGGGCGGCGACCGGGACCTGGCCATCCAGTTCCAGGACGGCGAGTTCGCCACCCTCTACCTCAGCCCCCGGGACTATCACCGCATCCACATGCCCTGCGACGGCCGCCTGACCCGCATGATCTACGTGCCCGGCGCCCTGTTCTCGGTCAATCCCACCACCGCCCGGGGCGTACCCGGCCTGTTCGCCCGCAACGAACGGGTGGTGTGCGTGTTCGAGAACGACCAGATCGGCCCCTTTGTGCTGGTGCAGGTGGGCGCCACCATCGTCGGCAGCATGGCCACCGTGTGGCAGGGCCAGATCAACCCGCCCCGCCCCGGCAAGATCCGCGAATGGGACTACGCCCCCGGCAAGGTCACGCTCAAGAAGGGCGACGAGATGGGGCGTTTCCTGCTCGGCTCCACCGTGGTGATGCTCTTCCCCAAGAAACGCATCGGTTTCACCCCCGACTGGGCCCCCGCCCGCGCCATCCGCATGGGCGAAGCCATGGGCCGGCTGGCCGTATAGCCTTCGCCCGCAGGGTCAAACGGCCTCCAAGCCTGAGGAAGAACCCATGCCCGTTCTGCCGATCATCGTCATCGCCCAGCTCTTCGGCACGTCCCTGTGGTTCTCGGCCAACGCCGCCGGCGACGACCTGATGCGGGCCTGGCAGCTGGTACCCGCCGATCTGGGCCGGCTCACCAACGCCGTGCAGCTGGGCTTCATCCTCGGCACCCTCGGTTTCTCCCTCACCGGCCTGGCCGACCGCTTCCCGGCCAGCCGTATCTTTGCCTTGTGCGCCCTGCTCGGCGCCGCCGCCAACGCCGGCTTTGCCCTCTTCGCCAGTGGCATGGACTCGGCCCTGCTGTTCCGCTTCGGCGTGGGTCTGGCCCTGGCCGGGGTCTACCCCCTGGGCATGAAGCTCGTGGTCAGCTGGGTGCCGGAGCAGGCCGGCTCGGCCCTGGCCTGGCTGGTGGGCATGCTCACCCTGGGCACCGCCCTGCCCCACGGCGTGCGCTTTCTGGAGACCGGCTGGGGCTGGCAGTCCACGGTGCTGGTGTCGTCCGGCCTGGCCGTGCTCGCCGCCGGCCTCATCAGCCGCCTGGGGGACGGCCCGCACCTGGTGCGCAAGCCCGGCACCCCACCCCTGCGCCTGGGGCGCGTACTGCTCACCTACACCGAACCCCGCTTCCGCGCCTCGGCCCTGGGCTACTTCGGCCACATGTGGGAGCTCTACGCCTTCTGGACCCTGGTGCCCCTGCTGGTCGGCACCATCGCCCAGGGCAAGGCCTCCGGCCCGGCCTTCGCCGTCATCGGCATCGGCGCCGCCGGCTGTGTGCTGGGCGGCTTTGCCAGCCGCAAGATCGGCAGCGCCCGCGTAGCCGCCATCGCCCTGGCCATCTCTGCAAGCTGCTGTGCCGCCTACCCCTTCCTCAAGGGCAGCCCCGAATGGCTGCTGGCCCTGGTGATGCTGGTGTGGGGCGCCAGCGTGGTGGCCGACTCGCCCCACTTCTCGGCCCTGTCGGCCCGGGCCTGCCCGCCGGAAATCGTCGGCAGCGCCCTCGCCTTCCAGAACGCCATCGGCTTCGCCATCACCATGGTGTCCATCACCCTCAGTACCCGCCTGTGGCCGCAGTTGCAGGAGCAGGTCGCCTGGCTACTGCTGCCCGGGCCGCTGCTGGGGCTAGCGGCGCTGGCGCCCCTTTGGTGGCCCCTTGGGCGGCAGCGCTGAGCGGATGGCAGACACCACCGCTCATCCACCCGGTGCGCCCTTCCGCCTCGACAGCACCAGCAAGTGCACCATGCCCAGCACCGGGGCGGCGAACACGAGAGCCAGCCACCCGGGCGCTGCCCGGCCCGCGGCGATCAGGGTGGCTGCCGTACCCAGGGCCAAGCCAATATATTGCAACCCGGTTCCCGGCCAGGGCCGCTCATGGACGACATTGCGGAGCAGATTGGCGACAGATGCCACGCCCCATCCTCCCGCGATGACCAGGCATAGCCCCAGCCCCCAGTCGCCTCCCGGGCGCCCCCCGAGGGAAATCAGCATGACGGGCAGGAAGAACAGTCCCAGGAGCCATATCCCCAAGGCCGGGCCAAAGAGCACCGCACACTCAACGAGCAGCCATCCAGATCGAACACGCGTCATGCGTTGATCCTCAGGATTTTCACCGCCCCACCCACCACCACCGCCCCGATCAGGCTGCCGATCACCCAGTCCGGCCAGGGGTGTCCCAGCCAGGCCACGAGCAGCCCGGCGACGATGACGCCCACGTTGGCCAGGGCGTCGTTGGCGGTAAAGATATAGCTGGCTTTCATATGGGCACCGCCATTGCGGTGGCGGGCGATGAGGGCCATGCAGGTGAGATTGGCGGCCAGGGCCAGGGCGGAAATGCCCATCATGGCGGTGGCGAGAGTGGCGGAGCCGTACAGCACATGGTGGATCACCCGGCCGAACAGGCCGATGCCGAGGACCAGCTGCAACCAGCCCGCCAGATGGGCGGCGCGTAACTGCAGCACCGTACCGCGCCCCACGGCGTAGAGGGCCACCCCATAAACGGCGGCGTCGGCAAACATGTCGAGGCCGTCGGCGAGCAGGCCGGAGGACTCGGCCCACCAGCCCGCCAGGCCTTCGATCAAGAACATCACCGCATTGATGGCCAGCAGCCAGCTCAACGCCCGGCGCTCGGCGGCCGCATCAATGGCCGGGGCCGCCGGCAGAGCGCCGGCCGGGCCGCTGACCAGGCGTTCCGCGCCCATTCCCAGGCGGGCGATGCGTACCTCGATCTCATCCGTAGGCAGGCTGTGCCAGACGGTCACGGTGCGGGCCATCAGGTCGAAGGCCAGGGCCTGGGTGTGGCCGTCCAGGGCCATGCGCACCAGCTGCTCCTCGCCCGGGCAATCCATGTCGCCCACCCGGAAGGTGGAGCGGAAGCGGGCCTCCCCCGCCGCTACGCCGGCCGCCACCGATGGGCTGGCCGCCGCGCAGGCACAGGCACCCGTGCAGGCACCACTCGTTGATTCACTCATCCCATTCCTCCCTCGCGCGCCGCCAATGCGCAGGCGCCGTCGCCCGGATGGTAGCCTTTCATCCTTGCCTCACCCAGCCCGCCCGCCATGAACGCCCCGCTGATCCGCTACGTCGAGCCCGTCTTCCGCCCGCCCTCCGAAGCCGAATCCCTGATCCTGCCCGTCACCGACGGCTGCTCCTGGAACGCCTGCACCTTCTGCGAGATGTATACCGCCCCCCAGAAGGCCTTCCGCGCCCGCAGCGAGGACGAGGTGCTGGAGAGCATCCGCCAGGTGGGCGAGCGCTACGGCGACCGGGTGCGCCGCATCTTCCTGGCCGACGGCGACGCCCTGGTGCTGCCCACCCGCCGCCTGCTGGCCATCCTGGAGGCCATCAAGACGCACCTGCCCGCCGTGCACCGGGTCTCCAGCTACTGCCTGGCCCGCAACCTCAAGAAGAAGACCGTGGCCGAGCTCATCAGCCTGCGCGAGGCCGGCCTGCGCATGGCCTACCTGGGCGCCGAATCCGGCGACGACCAGGTGCTAAAAAAGGTGCAGAAGGGCGAAACCCATGACAGCACCCACGCCGCCCTCGACAAGCTCGGCGACGCCGGCATCACCCGCTCGGTGATGATCCTCAACGGGCTGGGCGGGCAGATCCACAGCGACCAGCACGCCGACCACTCCGCCCGCCTCGCCAACGCCACCCAGCCCGAGTTCCTGTCCACCCTGGTGGTGAGCTTCCCCCAGGGCGAAGCGCGCTTCCGCGCCGGCTTTCCCGAATGGGAACCCCTGGACCAAGCCGGCCTGTTCCGTGAGATGGAGCGCTTTCTGTCGCAACTGGAACTACGCCGCACCGTGTTCCGCTCGGATCACGCCAGCAACTTTCTGATCCTGAAGGGCACGCTGGGGGCGGACAAGGAGAGGCTGCTGACACAGGTGAGACAGGCCATCGCGGACCCCGGCGGGGCGCACCTGCGGCCGGAGTGGGCGCGGGGGTTGTAGCCAGCATGCGCTTGATACAGTTCCTGACCCGCGCCGCGGCGCGCACCAAGCAGCAGCTCACCCACCTGGACAGCCAGCCCCTGGGCCGGGCGGTGCTGGTGGTTGTGCTGTTGCTCGACATGTTCATCCTGATGTCGATCTTCGACGGGCTGGCGGCGCATACCCGCCAGCTCACCGCGCCGGACGAATACATCCCCCACACCTGCCGCGCGCTGGTGATCGACCAGACGTGGACCGCGGACAAGCGTCTCGGCCAGCTATCCGCGTTGGCGACGGCCGCCAGCACCAGCCCTTACCCGCCCCGCGAGCACAGGGCCGAATACCATCCGCTGTGCGCACCCTATCTGGAGCAGATCACCCGCATCCAGGCCGACAAGGCCCTAGTGCGTCTCTTCGAGACCCACCAGAAAGTCGAGCGGGAGGTGCGCGACCAGCAGCTCGCCATCGACCGCCTGAAGGGCGCCTACGACACCTCGCTGCTGGAGCGCATGGCCGGCGACGCGCCCGGCCAGACGGCGGTGGACGCCAGCCGGGCCGAGTTCCGCAGCCGCACGGCCGCCCTCGACGGCCTGAAGGCCCAGGCCGCAACGCTGGCGCAGACGATCAACGCCCACGACGACATCCAGGCTCTGTGGGCGGCCCTGGAGAAGCCGTCGCAAGCCGACCGGGAACAGCTGCGCGACGAGCTGCAGCGCCTCAACTTCTGGTTTCCGGTGAAGCAGCTGGGCATGCAGCTGATCTTCCTGCTGCCGCTGTTCCTGATCTTTTACGCCTGGAACAGCGCCAGCCTGCGCGGCGGGCGGGGTCTGCAGGCTCTGGTGTCGGCGCATCTGCTGGTGGTGAGCTTCATCCCCATCCTCTTCAAGCTGGTCGAGGCGGTGTATCGGATCATTCCGCACCGGCTGCTGGCCGCGCTGTTCGAGTTTCTTGAGGCCTTCCGGCTGGTGGCGATCTGGCACTACCTGGTGATGGCGGCCGTCATCGCCACCGCGCTGGTGGTGATCCATGTCCTGCAGAAGAAGCTCTTCTCCCGGGAGCAGCTGCTGGAGCGGCGCATCGCCCGGGGCGAATGCCAGGGCTGCGGCAAGCACCTGCCCGCCGATTCGTCCGCCTGCCCCTTCTGCGGCTACGCCCAGTTCAGCCCTTGCCCCAGCTGCCAGGGGCTGATGCACCGGCACGCGCGCTTCTGCCACCACTGCGGCCAGCCGGCGGCAGGCGATGTGGGGTCGGGTTCATCCTGACAGGGGAAGCGACTTGTGGGGGCGAGGGGTAGGGGCGACTTCAGTCGCCCATCCGCGCAGAAGTCTCCCCACCGATCGCTCCCCTATTGGCGTCACAGGAAGTCACAGCAGGGCCTTCCAGGCCACCTTATCCTTCGCCGCCCGGATCGTGACGACAGCACTGGAAGGCATAAAGACCGGCATCAGCCTGTCGGATTTCTTTACATCAAGAGGAATTAATTCACAGCCAAAAAATGGAGAGTCGCGCTAGGTGCGGAAAGCCTGAAACAGGCAGGAAGCTTGCTTTATCAGCCTGAGGGGCTGCATGTGCCCCCGGAGAATCACTGATGCGCACCCCGCCCCTGTCCAAACTCTTCCTCTGCTGCACGCTGCTGATCGTCGCTGCGCTCGCCCTGCCCACCCCTGCCCGGGCCGCCGTGGCCACCGGCGCCGCGCTGAGCAATCCGGTCACCACGCCGTCCGCCGCCAGCGAGCCCATCAGCCCCCCACCTGCCGACAACAACCTGCAGGCACTGATGACCCCCACCGCCCTCGACGAGCAGGGGCGCACCACACCCCTGTCGGCCGCGCTGGCCAACGAGCCCGCGGCCGTCGTCGCGCCGGAACCCTCCGCCCTGCTGCTGCTGGCCATCGGCATCGGGCTGCTGTGGCTGATCCGCCGCAAGCGCTAACGCGCTTTTCATCCCCTAGCCCTTACCCCATTCTCACGCCCCAGGACAGGTAGCCTTTCACGGGCGCCAGCCGGAGCCGATGCTATGCTCGACGGATTCGCCGCCGGCATTGGCCCGGCGGCCTCAGTGACATCCGGAGCCCTGCCCATGAAATCTGCCTTCGCTCTCCGCGGCACGAGCCTCGCCATCGGCCTGGCCCTCGCCGCCCCAGCCCTGCTGGCCCAGACGCAAGCCCCGATCCGCCCGATCTCCCCCCCGGCCGCCACGCTCAAGCCCGTGGTGCCGCCGGTGACCGCGCCGGCCGTGGCTCCGGTCGCGCCCGTCGCCGCTCCACCCACCGCCCCGGGTGCCATCGCTCCCGTCACGGGTGTCGCACCCCTCGATCCCAACGCGCCGCCCCCGGCCCCGCCTCCCCCGCCCCTATCCGACATCATCTTCACCAATGGCGAGGTGCTGACCCTCGACGACAAGCGCCCCACCGCCCAGGCCGTGGCCATCAAGGGCAGCAAGATCATCGCCGTGGGCAAGGCCAAGGACATCCTGGCCCGCTGGAAGAGCGAAGGCACCGAGGTGGTGGACCTGGCCGGCAAGACCCTGGTGCCGGGCTTCATCGACAGCTGGGGGCAGATGGCCCGCATGGGCCTGTACTCGGTGGCTGCCCAGGTGCAGTCGCCCCCCGAGGGCAAGGTGACCGACACCAACGGCCTGCTGCGCGAGCTGCGCGAATGGGGCCGGGGCGACCTGGCCAAGCGCTTCGGCTGGATCATCGGTTTCGGCTACGACGATACCCACCTGCGCGAACAGCGCCGCCCCAGCCGGACCGACCTGGACAGCGTGAGCCGTGACACCCCGATGATCGTGGTGCATTACTCCGGCAGCCACCTGGTGGCCAACAGCAAGGCCCTGGAGCTGGCCGGCATCGGCCGCGACAGCATCGACCCGCCGGGGGGCAGCATCGGCCGCTGGCCGGGCTCGAAGGAACCCGACGGGGTGCTCGAGGGCGCCGCCGCCACTGCCCTGCTCGGCGCCCTGCCGCAACTGCCCAGGGACGACCGCCAGGCCATGATCCAGCAGGGCCAGACCCTCTACCTGCAAGCCGGCTACACCACCGCCGTGGAGGCCCGCGCCACCCCCGACGACCTGGCCCTGTACACCCAGGCCGCCGACACCGGTGCCCTCAAGCTCGACGTACTGCTGTATGCCGACCTGGCCAGCGCCGGCGCCAGCCTGAAGGGCAACAAGATCATCGGGCCCAAGTACTACAAGGGCCACCTCAAGCTGGCCGGCGTGTCCTTCGTGCTCGACGGCAACGCCGAAGACCGCAGCGCCTGGCTCACCCAGCCCTACCAGCTGCCGCCCCCGGGCAAGCGCACCCCCTTTGCCGGCTACCCGGGCACCACCGACGAGGCGGCGACCGAGCTGTTCTCCCGCGCCTACGCCGGCGGCTGGCAGGTGGCCGTGCAGGCCAATGGCGACGCCGCCATCGACCAGTTCATCAGCGGCCTGCAGACGGCCAGCAGCAAACACCCGGGCAAGGACCGCCGCCCCCTGCTGGCCGGCGGCCAGACCCTGCGCGACGATCAGCTCGATACCCTCAAGACCCTCGGCGTGAGCCTGGCCGTGGCGCCACGCCGCCTGGGCCTGTCCCTGGCCACGCTCAAGGACTACGCCCTGGGCGAAGAGCGCACGGCCCGCTTCATCCCTGCAGGCACCGCCGCGGGCAAGGGCCTGCCGGTGCTGCTGGCTGGTGACGCCTCGCAGATCGAGCCGACGCCCTTCGCCACCCAGGCCGCTGCCATCAAACGCCCGCTGGGCGAGGCCCAGCAGCTCAGTCCCCTGGACGCCCTCAAGGCCCTCACCCTGCTGCCCGCCCGCCAGCTCGGCGAGGAAAAGCTCAAGGGCAGCATCGCCACCGGCAAGCTCGCCGACCTCACGGTGCTCTCCGCCAACCCGCTCAAGACGCCCGCCGACAGGCTCGGCGAGATCAGGGTGATCGGCACTGTGAAGGAAGGGGTGACGGTGTTCGGCGGCAGCGAAGGCGGCGTGCCGATCCTGCGCTGATACCGGCTGACGGTGGAAGGAAGGCCTGCAGGGGCGACTTCAGTCGCCCATCGCGCGTCGATCACAGGCATGCCCTTGGTCGAAGTCCGCGGGCGACTGAAGTCGCCCCTGCAAACGAGGCCACATCGACCATCGGATGACGCGTCAGACTGAGGACGCCAGGTTCATCCCACAGAAGGCGCGCTGCCTCGACCCTTTCAGCGCAGGTTCGACAGATACTCCACCACGGCCTCGACGTTCCGCTCACCGAGGCCGGAAACCGCCGCCGTCATGGGCGGGTAGGTGCGCTCGCCGCTGAGCTTGAGATAGCGCATCAGGCTGCGGCGCAGGTACTCGGGCTGCTGGCCGGCGAGGCGGGGAAAGTTTTCACCGCCGCGGGCATCGGCCCCGTGGCAGCGCACGCAGTTCTTCTCGAAGTGATCGCGCCCCTCGGCCGCCCGGGCCGCCGACGGTGTCCCCGCCGGCACCACCGGCTGGGCCGCGTAGAACACGGCGATCTGCGCCTTTTCCTCGGCGCTGAGCACCTTCATCAGGCCCTGCATGAAGGCGTCCTTGCGCCGGCCGTTGAGGAAGGCATCGATCTTGCCGAGCACGTAGCCCGGATGCTGGCCCGCCAGGTTGGGGACTTCGCCGTACTTGCTGAGCCCTGTTTCACCGTGGCAGTTGGCGCAGAAGAAGGCGGCTTTGCGGCCGGCATCCTGGGCGATCTTCTGATCCGGCGGGCGGGCCTTGTTGATCCGCTCCAGAATGTCCCGGGGATCGGGCGGATCTGCCAGCACCGCTCCGGCCATCAGTGCCAACCCCAGGCCGAGGGCGGCACAACGGCATCTGACACCTCTTGATTTGCTGACCATACCGCTGGACTCCATGGACGCTCACGACAGGCCGCCGACGGCGGAATCTGCCGAATTGTAGTTCGGCGCAGCCCTGCCCACTACAATCCTGCTTCTTTCCCCTCCGGACCCCGCCATGCAGCCCGTTTCCCCCTCCCCTCATGTCGCCATTGTCGGTGGCGGCCCGGCTGGCCTGATGGCCGCCGAGATCTTGCTCCGGGGTGGGGTGCAGGTGGATCTCTTCGACGCCATGCCCTCGGTGGGGCGCAAGTTCCTGCTGGCCGGCAGGGGCGGGCTCAACATCACCCACTCGGAGCACCTGGAGCACTTCACCCGCCGCTACGGTGAGCGGGAGGGCGTCCTCGCGCCCCTGGTGACCACCTTCGACCCGACGGCCCTGCGCGCCTGGGTCGAGGCGCTGGGCGTCAGCACCTTCGTGGGCAGCTCGGGGCGGGTCTTTCCGGCGGAGATGAAGGCCGCGCCCCTGCTGCGCGCCTGGCTCACCCGCCTGCGGGACGCCGGCCTGCGCATCCACGTGCGCCATCGCTGGACCGGCTGGGCCGACGATGGCGCCCTGCGCTTCAGCACCCCGGCGGGCGAGCACACCCACCCGGCCGACGCCACCGTGCTGGCCCTGGGCGGTGGCAGCTGGGCGCGGCTGGGGTCGGACGGCGCCTGGGTGCCATTGCTGGCCGCCCGGGGCATCGAGGTGGCCCCCCTGGAGGCCGCCAACTGCGGCTTCATCGCCGCGTCGCCACGGGTGGCGCCGGGCACCGGCTGGAGCGCCCATTTCCGCGAGCGCTTTGCCGGCCAGCCCCTCAAGTCCATCGCCCTGGCCATCGACGGCGACCCGGCCCCGATGCGCACCGGCGAAGCCATGATCAGCGACGACGGTATCGAGGGCAGCCTGGTATACGCCCTGTCGGCCGCCATCCGCGCCCGCCTCAAGGCCGACGGCCAGGCCACCCTGCGCATCGACCTGGCCCCCGGCCGCAGCCTGGAGCGGGTGCGCACCGAGGTGGCCCACCCCCGGGGCGCCCGCTCCCTGTCCAGCCATCTGCAGAGCCGGGTGGGCATTGCCGGCGTGCGCATGGCCCTGCTGCGGGAATGCCTGCCCGACGAGGCCTTCGCCGACCCCGGGCGCCTCGCCGCCGCGATCAAGGGCCTGCCCCTGCCGCTGGTGGCGCCCCGCCCCATGGACGAGGCCATCAGCACCGCCGGCGGCGTGCGCTTCGAGGGGCTGGACAAAGCCCTGATGCTGCGCAGCCACCCGGGCGTGTTCTGTGCCGGCGAGATGCTGGACTGGGACGCCCCCACCGGCGGCTACCTGCTCACCGCCAGCCTCGCCACCGGGCGCCGGGCCGGCGAGGGGGCACTGGCCTGGCTGGCTCGCCCGGCACGGTGACGCCGATTCACAGCTTGTAACATTGGCAACATCCCCGGCAGATTAGAGTCCAAGCTCATCATTCCTTCGGGAGCATTGCCATGGGCATCATTTCCACCATCGTCATCGGCCTGCTGGTCGGCCTCGTCGCCCGCTTCGTCAAACCCGGCGACGACAGCATGGGCTGGATCAAGACCATCCTGTTCGGCATCGGCGGCTCCATCGCCGCCACCTACGGCGGCCAGGCCCTGGGCCTGTATCAGGCCGGCCAGGGGGCGGGCTTCATCGGCTCCGTGATTGGCGCAGTGATCCTGCTGGTCGTCGCCGGCAAGCTGTCCAGCAAGGGCTGAGGCCCGGGGCGTTACAATCAGGGGCTGACGGCACACGCCGTCAGCCCTTTTCTTTGCTTTCTCCGGGAGCCCATCATGATGCTTCGTCCCGTCATCGCCACCCTGCTGGCGACCTTCGGCCTTTCCCAATCCGCCCTTGCCATCGAGGCCCCGGCCCGCTTCAAGTCCGAGTACGCGCGCTGTGAGAAGGTGGTGCTCGAACAACATCCCGGCAAGATCGTCAAGGTGGAGCTCAAGCGCGAGAAGGGGCGCCCGGTGTTCGAGTTCGACGTGGAAGGCAGCGACAAGACCTGGGATGTGGAATGCGATGCCCGCAGCGGCAAGATCACTGAAGTCGAACAGGAAGTGGTCAGCGCCGACTCTCCACAGTTCAAGGAGAAGGCCCGCATCAGCCTGGAAGAGGCCAAGGCCATCGCCCTGAAGAAGTACCCCGGCACCATCGTCGAAACCGAATTCGAGATCGAAGCCGACGGCTCGGCCTCCTACGAGTTCGACATCGCCCGCAAGAACGGCAAGGAGATGAAGGTGGAGGTCGATGCCACCAGCGGCAAGATCGTCGAAGCCAACCGGGAGCTGTGGCAGTCCGGCAAGGAATAAACACAGGCCGGACCGCTTGGCCGGCCGGGAACTGCACACGGAACGGGGCTGTCCATCGGCCATTCCCGGAAACGCCCCACCGTGCGCCACTCCGACGACGCCCCTCTTTCAGCACGACTCTCCGCCGTAGCCCCGGCCGCCTATGCGCAGAGCCGTAACCACGTCGCGGGCGCCGTCACCGGGCTATCGCCATGGATCACCCACGGTTGCATCCCGGTCCCGGAACTGACCGAACGCTTCGGCCTGACAGGCCAGGACATGCTGGCCTGTCAGCTGGGCTGGCGGGAGTTCTTCCAGCACGTGTGGGGCTACCTGGGGGACAGCATTCTGGCCGACATCCGCCCCGGCCTACCCGGCATTTCCTACACCGACACGCTCCCCTTTGCCCCCACCCCATGAGCTGGCGGCGCAAGTGGGCGCGCTGCTGGGACGAGGTCCGCTACTGCTCCGACGCCTGCCGCCGCAGCGCCAAAGCATGAGCATCCGCCACCTGGTGCTGGTGCTGGGCGACCAGCTCAGCCACGACAACCCGGCCCTGGCCGGCTTCGACCCCGCCTGTGACCGCATCCTGATGGTGGAGGCCCCGGCCGAAGCCACCCACGTATGGACCCACAAGGCGCGCATCGCGCTCTTTCTGTCGGCCATGCGCCACTTCGCCGCCGAACTGGCGGAGCGGGGCTGGCCGGTGGACTACCTGCGCCTGGGCGAGCACCCCCACGACAAGCTCGAGGCCGCCTGGCGGGCCGCCATCACGCAGCACGCGCCCGCCGGAGTGGTGGTCTGCGAGCCGGGTGAATGGCGCCTTGAGCAGACCCTGAAGCAGCTCGGCGAGACGCTCGGCCTGCCCGTGGCCCTGCGCCCCGACAGCCACTTCCTGGCCAGCCGGGCGGCCTTTCAGCGCTGGGCCGGCGAGCGCGAGACCCTGCTGATGGAGCACTTCTACCGTGCCATGCGCAAGCACCACCAGGTGCTCATGGACGGCAAGGAGCCCGCCGGCGGCACCTGGAACTTCGACAAGGACAACCGCCAGGCCTTCGGCCGCGGCGGCCCGGCGGGCCTGCCCCCCGCAGCGCGCTTCGCACCCGACGCCATCACCCGGGCGGTGCTGGCGAGCGTGGAAACACACTTCGCCGACCACCCGGGCAGCCTGGCCCACTTTGCCTGGCCGGTGACCCGGGCCGATGCCCTGCAGGCCCTCACGGCCTTCATCCGCGACCGCCTGCCGGGCTTTGGCGCCCACCAGGACGCCATGTGGACCGACGAGCCCTTCCTGTGGCACAGCCTGCTGGCGCCGGCCCTCAACCTCAAGCTGCTCGACCCGCGGGAGGTGATCCGCGCCGCCGAGGACGCCTGGCGGAGCGGGCATGCGCCCCTGGCCGCCGTCGAAGGCTTCATCCGTCAGATCCTGGGCTGGCGGGAGTTCATCCGCGGCGTGTATTGGCGCGACCAGCCCGGCATGGGCGAAGCCAACCACTTCGGCCACACCCGGCCGCTGCCGGCGTGGTTCTGGACGGGCGAGACCCGCATGAACTGCCAGCGCCAGGTGATCCGCCAGACCCTCTCCCACGGTTACGCCCACCACATCCAGCGCCTCATGGTGACCGGCAACTTCGCCCTGCTGGCCGAGCTGTCACCCCAGGCGGTGGCGGCGTGGTTCCTGGCGGTGTACGTGGATGCGGTGGAATGGGTCGAGCTGCCCAACGTGGCGGGCATGGCCCTGTACGCCAACGGCGGGCGCTTCACCAGCAAGCCCTACGTGGCCAGCGGTGCCTACATCAAGCGCATGAGCAACTACTGCGCCGGCTGCAGCTACAGCCCGGAGGTGAAGACCGGCCCCCGGGCCTGCCCGGTCAGCACCTTCTACTGGGATTTCCTCGACCGCCACGCAGACATGCTGGCCGCCAACCCCCGCTGCACCCTGATGTTCAAGCCCCTGGCGCGGATGGACGCAGCGGAGCGGGCGGCCATCCGCAGCCAGGCCCAGGCCCTGGGCGAGGCCCTCGACAGCCTGTAGGCCGCCGCTTGTGCAGGGGCGGGCCGCGATCGATCCGGAAACGGACTAGGGAACGATCACGAAATCCGGGTTGGCCACGGCAAACACGGCCTCCCGGTCCGGCGCCGGGGGGTAGATCCAGCGGGTGTTGATCTCGCGCTTGAGGGCCTTGCCTTCCTCCCCGGTCAGGCACACCTGCCTATCCCAGCCTTCGGTATACAGCGCCCCCCACGGCCCCAGATCCAGGCAGGTCACGTACTTGGGCTGGCTGTAGGGGTGCAGGGGCAGGCCGAGCAGCCCGGCCGCGGCGTTGTAGCCGGCAACCCGCCCGAGGCTCAGGGCATGCTGGCAGGACATCAGGGCCGCATTGCCCAGGCCGTCGGTGAGCGCATGGGCCATGTCGCCGGTCACCAGGATGTCGGCCGCGCCTTCTGCCTGCAGGAAGGCGTCGACGAATACCCGCCCCACCTCGTCCCGGCGGCCAGGCACCTGCGCACCGAGGGGGTGGGCCCGGGCGCCGGCCGTCCACACCACGGTGGCGGCGTCGATGCGCAGCCCGGTGGACAGGGTCACGCCCCCCTCATCCACGGCGCTCACCGCGGCATTCGGGACGATCTCGACACCACACTCGGCCAGCGCCGCCTCGATCATCGGGCGCGGCGCGGCCCCCAGATCGGGGCCGATCCCGCCTGCCCGCTCGACCACCACGACCCGGACAGCCGCCCCGGCCCCCAGCACCCCACGCAGCCGGTCCGGCATCTCCGCCGCCGTCTCGATGCCGGTGAGGCCGCCACCGGCAACGACGACGGTGTTGCGGGCCGCCGAGTCGGGGCGGGAGGCCAGCGCCTGGAGATGCGCCGCCAGGGCCCTCGCGCCCTCGATCTGGTCGACGTTGAGGGCGTACTCCGCCAGGCCGGGGACGGGCGGCGTGAAGAGCTGGCTGCCCGCGGCCAGCACGAAGCGGTCGTAGTCGAGAGTGAGACGGGAGCCGTCGGCCTCCACCACCACCTGGCGCGCCTCCGCCCGGATCTCGACCACCCGCCCCGCCATGTGGCGAACCCCCAGGGCATTGAACAGGGGCAGCACATCCGGCTCCATGTTGTCGATGACGGCCTCGTACAAACGCGGCCGGATGACCATCCGGGGGGCCGGGGACACCACCGTGATGCACACGCGGCCCTCCTGCCCGGCAAGGGCCACGGCACGGGCTGCCGCAGCGGCGGCCCAGACACCGGCAAACCCCGAGCCGGCAATGACGATGTTGTGCTTTTTCATGGTGAAAGCTCCTTTATGACGTGAAATGCCGGGCGCAGTGATCCCCGGCCGCAGACGTGCGGCCACCGTCACGGCGCGTCCGGCAGGCGCACCGAGTCAGAATCAGGGGAAAGGGAAGACGGACCGGAGCGGCGCTCCGGCAGCAATCAGGAGGAGGGTTCGGGAAGCTTCGGCGGGCGTCCAGGCTTCTTGCTCCTGGCCCGCTCGCCCATCCACTCGTCCACATCGATGAAGAACTCGCCCGGCGCCTTGCGCGCAAAGACCGCCGCGATGCTGCCCAGGGAGTGGGCGGCCAGTTCGCCGCGCATGGCGTCTTCGGCCTTGCGCATCACGGCGTGGATGGCACACATGCCGGAGGTGGCCCAATCGGGCGCAGCCCCCTCGAAGACGGCGCAGCGCTCACGGATCTCCTGGCAGTCGAAGAGGGGCTTTTCGCCCTCTATCGCATCGACGATTTCCAGCAGGCTGATGCGCTCGGGCGCCCGCGCCAGGCGGTAGCCGCCCCGCGCCCCGTCGCTGGCCGTGACGATCCCGGCCTTCTCGAGCCTGGGAAAGATCTTGGCGAGGAAACTCGGCGAGACCCCCTGCAGTTCTGCCAGGTCCCGGCTACTCAGGGGCGTGTCGCCCGCATTGACCAACCACAGCAGGCAGTGGATCCCGTATTCGACGCTTGAAGTGATGTGTGCCATAACGCGGACTGTACTCATCCTCGTTTTTCCGCGCAACAATAACGCGGACAATTTTTGTCTTTGTTTTACGGCGAGCGCAGGGTGGGCGATCACACCGCCATCAACCCGGCCCCGTGAGCCCCTCGGCGGCGCTGCGGGTGCGAGTGGCGGCCTCACACACCCAGTCCCGGAAGCAGGCCACCTCCTCACGGGGCGTATCGCTGGCGCCGATGAGCCAGTAGCCCCGCTCGAGCACCTGGCGGCGGGCGGCGCCGACGGGCTGGAGGCGCCCCTCGGCGATCAGGTCGGAGAGCAGCTCGGCCCGCCCGATGGCCACCCCCTGGCCGGCCACGGCGGCCTGGATCAATTGGTCGTAGTGGTTGAAATGCAGCACAGCCCGCGGGCGCACCCCCTCCAGCCCAAGGGTGGCCAGCCAGTCGGCCCAGCCCAGCCAGGGGAAGTTCGGATCGTCGTAGTTCATCAGGGCCACCGTCGGCAGCGTGTCCCGGGTCAGCTCGGTCAGGCCCAGGGACGGGCTGGCGACGGGAAAGACCGTCTCGCCGAACAGGCGCACGCTGCCCGCCGGGGCATCCGAATCGACGCAGTGGCGCAGGGCCAGGTCGATGCCCTCCCGGCGCAGATCCACCACCCGGTTGCTGCTGGCCAGGCGCACGTCGATATCGGGGTAGCGGGTCTGGAAGTCACGCAGATGGGGCAGCAGCCACAGGGCGGTGATGCCCAGGCTAGCCGTTACGGTGACCGGCAGGTTCGGTCGATCCGCACGCAGGCTGGCAGCGAGATCACCGTAATCGCGCAGCCAGCCGCTGGCCAGGCGATACAGGCGCTCCCCCTCCGGGGTCAGGGACAGGGCCCGGGTTCGGCGCACAAACAGGCTCACCCCGAGCGCCTCCTCAAGGGTCTGGATCTGGCGGCTGACGGCCGACTGGGTCAGGCACAGCTGGGCGGCGGCGCGGGTGAAGCTGAGGCTGCGGGCCGCTGCGACGAAGCCGCGCAGGGGGTCCAGGGGCGGCAGCCGGAGAAGGGGATCATCCATGAGAAAAACGCATCCTTTCGATGCCGATTATCCGTTTGTGAAGCCATGTCTGGACGCCAATACTGCAGCCATACCCGCCATCGCAATGCGCACCGCGCATCCTGAGCGGCTCTGGAGAGAACCATGACCGAGCATTCAAGCCCCCGCCGCGTGTGCCTCGAAGGCCACGCCTCGACGGTGCTGCCGGAGGGTGTCGGCACCCTGGTGGCCTGCACCTCGGGCTGCGTGTGGCTGACCCGCTACGGCGACCCACGCGACCTCATCCTTCACGCTGGCGACAGCTTCCGCATCGACGGCCCCGGCACGGTGGTGATGACCGCTCATCATGGCGCGGTGCTGCAGATCTTTCCGGGCCAGGCGCCTCTTCCGGCCCGACGCGGCCTCGCTGCCCGTCTGACGGGGCTGCTCGCACCCCGCTGGCACAGCGCCGCACGCCGCCTGGCCGGTGGGTCCATGCACGAGTGCTAGACTGAAGCGTTGCCCGGCGCCGGAGCCCCCATGAACAAACAGACCCTGGAATTCTGGTTCGAGTTCGCCAGTTCCTACTCTTACCTGAGCGTGATGCGCATCGAGCCCCTGGCCCGGGCGGCGGGGGTGACGCTGCAATGGCGCCCCTTCCTCCTCGGGCCGGTGTTCCTGTCCCTGGGCTGGAACGACTCGCCCTTCAACATCTACCCGCCCAAGGGGCGCTACATGTGGCGCGACCTGGCCCGCCTGGCCCAGCGCTACGGCCTGCCCCTACAGGTGCCTTCACGCTTCCCGCGCAACGGCCTGCTCGCCGCCCGGGTTGCCCTGGCCGGCACCGATGAGGCGTGGATGGCGGATTTCTGCCGGGCGGTGATGCGTGCCAACTTTGCGGAAGACCGGGACATTGCAGAGGTGGAGGTGATCCGCAGCATCCTGGCCGCCCTCGGCTTGCCGGCGGAGGCCATCCTGGCCCGTGCGGAGAGCCCGGAGAACAAGCTGGCCCTGCGCCAGCAAACCGAAAAGGCCGGGGAGATCGGCCTGTTCGGCGCCCCCAGCTTCGTCACCCCGGATGGAGAGCTGTTCTGGGGCAACGACCGGCTGGAGGATGCGCTGGAGTGGGTGAAGACCCGCGCCACCGCAGCCTGACAGCCCGCCCGGACGTCGCCCCGGGCGCTTACTTGCCGAGCAGCGGCGCGGCGGCATCCCCCGAGGGCTTGCCGGATTCCGCCTTGCGGGCCTTCTCGGCTTTCTTCTCTGCCGCCTTGACCGCACGCTCGTTGTAATAGGCCTTGTCGCTCTTCGCCTGCTCGGCCCGGCCCTCGGCAGCCCGGGCTTCGGCGGCCCGGCGGTGGGCATCGGCCGTGTCCTTGCGATTGCGGTCGGCAGCGGCCTTCATGGCCTGGCTCTTGCCATCCTGTTCGCGCTTGACCCGCGCCGCATCCTTCTCCGAGAACTGGCGCAGACGGGTTTCGCTGTCGGCCCGGTTGCGGGCTTCCTGTTCGGCCCGCTCGACCGCCTTGGTCGGTGCATCCCGGGCTTCGTCGGCCTTGCGTTCGTTGAAGCGCCGGTTCTTTTCAGCCAGTTCGATACGGCCCGCCTCGTTGTCCATCTCCCGCGCCTTGCGCACATCGGCCACCCGGCGGGCGCGGGACTCATCGATGCAGCGATTCACCAGAAAGCGCTCGTAACAGGCAATCTCTTCGGTCTTGAAGCGCACTTCCGCCGCCCTGCGCAGGGTGGCCGCTTCGGTCTTGAGCTTCTCGGCACGGGCCAGCTCGGCCGCAGGATCGGCAGGCACCGCAGCTTCCTGGGCCCGGGCGGGGCCACCGGCCAAGGCAGCAAGCAGGAGGGATGACAGGCAGGCGGACAGGAGAGGCAGGCGGGGCTGACGCATGGTACTGGCAGGACTGAAGGCTTTTGGACCGCTTACAATACCGGATTTACCGCCCGGTTTCCTCCCCGTCCTGCTGCCGTGATCCAGTTTCGCAACCTCCGCCTCGCCCGGGGCGTCAAGACCCTCATCGAAGGCGCCAGCCTGCAGATCCACCCCGGCTGGAAAGTCGGCCTGACCGGCGCCAACGGCTGCGGCAAGTCCAGCCTGTTCGGCCTGCTGCGGGGCGAGCTCCACCAGGACGCCGGCGACCTGGAGATGCCGGCTACCTGGACCATCGCCCACGTGGCCCAGGAGACCCCCGCCCTGTCCTGCCCGGCCATCGACTACGCCCTGGATGGCGACACCGAGCTGCGGCGCATCGAAGCCGCCCTGACCAAGGCCGAAGCCGCCCACGATGGCGAGGAGATCGGCCACCTCCATGGCCGCCTGCAGGAGATCGGTGGCTACGCCGCCCGCGCCCGTGCCGCCGCCCTGCTCGACGGCCTGGGCTTCAAGACGGCCGACCTGGAACGCCCGGTGGCCGATTTCTCCGGCGGCTGGCGCATGCGCCTCAACCTGGCCCAGGCCCTGATGTGCCGCTCCGACCTGCTGCTGCTGGACGAGCCCACCAACCACCTCGACCTGGACGCCGTCATCTGGCTGGAGCAGTGGCTCACCGACTACCGCGGCACCCTGGTGCTGATCTCCCACGACCGGGACTTCCTCGACGCCGTGGTGAATCAGATCGCCCACATCGAAGGCCAGCGGCTCACCCTCTACGCCGGCGGCTATTCCGATTTCGAACGCCAGCGCGCCGAACGCCTGTCCCAGCAGCAGTCGATGTTCGAGAAGCAGCAGCGCGAGCGCGCCCACCTGCAGAAATACGTGGACCGCTTCCGCGCCAAGGCCACCAAGGCCCGCCAGGCCCAGAGCCGCATCAAGGCCCTGGAGCGCATGGAGACCATCGCTGCGGCCCACATCGACACCCCTTTCACCTTCAGCTTCCGGGAATGCGGCCAGGCCCCCGACCCCCTGCTGCAGATCGAGGACGCCGCCGCCGGCTACGCCGACGCGCCCATCCTGTCGGGCATGAAACTGACCATCCGCCCGGGTGAGCGCATCGGCCTGCTCGGCCGCAACGGCGCCGGCAAATCGACCCTCATCAAGTTGCTCTCCGGCGGGCTCAGGCCCAGTGCCGGCGTACGCCGTGAAGGCAAGGGCCTGGAGATGGGCTACTTCGCCCAGCACGCCCTCGAGAGCCTGCGCCCGGACGAATCCCCCCTGCAGCACATGCTGCGCCTCGACCCCCAGACCCGCGAACAGGAACTCCGCAACTACCTGGGCGGCTTCGATTTTCATGGGGACATGGCGACCACGCCCTGCGGCCCCTTCTCGGGCGGCGAAAAATCCCGCCTGGCCCTGGCGCTGCTGATCTGGCACAAGCCCAACCTGCTGCTGCTCGACGAACCCACCAACCACCTCGACCTGGAGATGCGCCACGCCCTCACCCTGGCCCTGCAGGACTACGAGGGCGGGATGGTCATCGTGTCCCACGACCGGGCCCTGCTGCGCGCCACCTGCGACCGCTTCCTGCTGGTGGACGGCGGCCGGCTCAGCCCCTTTGATGGCGATCTCGACGACTACAAGGCCTGGCTCGCCCAGCAGCGCGCCGCCGATGCCGCCGCCAGCCAGTGCCCCGACAGGGCCGCCGACAAGGCCAGCCGCAAGGCCGACCGGGAAACGGCCGCCGCCGACCGCCAGGCCCGCCTGGCCGCCCGCCGCCCCCTGCTGCGCGAGCTGGAACAGCTGGAGAAGAAGCTCAAGCCCTGGAGCACCGAGAAGACCCAGCTCGACGAACGCCTGGCCGACCCCGCGCTATACACCGGCCCCGAAGCCGGCGAAGTACCCAGGCTGCTCAAGCGCCAGGCCGAGCTGAGCGGACGCATCGACGAAGCCGAACTGCGCTGGCTCGAACTCCACGAGGCGCTGGAGGCGATCCCCGCCGACTGAGCCCCTCACACATCCCGCATCCCTGTGACCTTCCGCGACGCATTCGACACAAGCCGTCACGGCGTCTTTGTTAGAATCCGGGATTCGCCAAATCAACCGCCGTCATCTGGAGCTTCCCCGTGCAACTCGTCTGTCTCGACCTCGAAGGTGTTCTCGTCCCCGAAATCTGGATCGAATTCGCGGAGCGCACCGGCATTCCCGAACTCCGTCGCACCACCCGCGAGGAGCCTGACTACGACAAGCTGATGAAGTACCGCCTGGACCTGCTCAAGCAGCACAAGCTGGGCCTGCCCGACATCCAGAAGGTGATCTCCGAGATGGGCCCCGAGCCCGGCGCCAAGGACTTCCTCGACGCCCTGCGCCAGGACTTCCAGGTCATCATCCTGTCCGACACCTTCTACGAATTCGCCATGCCGCTGATGAAGCAGCTGGGCATGCCCACCCTGTTCTGCCACAAGCTCGAGGCCAACGCCGAAGGCTTCCTGGTGAACTACCACCTGCGCATGGCCAACCAGAAGAAGGAAGCCGTCCAGCGCTTCAAGGAAATCAACTTCAAGGTCATCGCCGCCGGCGACTCCTACAACGACACCGCGATGCTCAACGAAGCCCACGCCGGCATCCTCTTCCGCGCCCCGGCCAACGTCATCGCCGAGTTCCCGCAGTTCCCCGTCGAGCGCGAATACAGCGGCCTGATGGCCCAGATCCGCGCCGCCTCCGCCCGCATCTGATCCACCCATCGCACCCGGTCGCGGCCGCCGGCCGCCGGCCGGTGCCGGACCCGCCATGCACCGCGAACGCTTCTACACCCTCTCCGCCTCCTGCCCCGACCGCACCGGCATCGTTGCCAAGGTATCCGGCTTCATCGCCGAGCACCGGGGCTGGATCCTCGAAACCGCCCTGCACGCCGAGCCCGCCGTGGATGCCGACAACCGGGGGCGCTATTTCATGCGCATCGAGATCCGCGCCGACTCGCTGCCCTTCATGCTCAGCGAGTTCCGCGAGCGCTTCCGCCCCATCGCCGAAGAGCTCGAGATGGACTGGAAGATCACCGACTCGGCGGTGAAGAAGCGCGTGGTGGTGCTGGTGTCCAAGCAGGAGCACTGCCTCTACGACCTGCTGGCGCGCTGGCAGTCGAAAGAGCTCGACATCGAGATCCCCTGCGTGATCTCCAACCACGAGACCTTCCGCGGCTTCGTGGAGTGGCATGGCATTCCCTTCCACCATGTGCCCGTCACCGCCGACAACAAGGCCCAGGCCTACGCCGAGGTGCAGCGCCTGTTCGAGGAATCCCGGGGCGACACCATGGTGCTGGCGCGCTACATGCAGATCCTCTCGCCCGATCTGTGCAACGCCCACCCGGGCAAGATCCTCAACATCCACCACAGCTTCCTGCCCAGCTTCGTGGGCGCCAAGCCCTACCACCAGGCCTACGTCAAGGGCGTCAAGCTGATCGGCGCCACCTGCCACTACGTCACCGCCGAGCTGGACCAGGGCCCGATCGTAGAGCAGGACGTGATCCGCATCGACCACTCCGATTCGGTCGAGGACATGGTGCGCTACGGCAAGGACATCGAGAAAGCCGTGCTGGCCCGCGGCCTGCGCTACCACCTGGAAGACCGGGTGCTGGTGCATGGCAACAAGACGGTGGTGTTCCGCTGACCTTCGAGCGCTCTGCCTGAAAGGCCGGCCTCGCGCCGGCCTTTTTGTTTCTGGCGGACAGACAAAAAACAACGGGCGCCGAGGCGCCCGTTGTTTTTTCAGGAAACAGCTACCGCGATCAGTTGTGGTAGGCGGTTTCGCCGTGGGAGGTGATGTCGAGACCTTCCCGCTCTTCGTCTTCCGGCACCCGCAGACCGATGAACATATCCACCAGCTTGTAGGCGATGAAGGCGACGACTGCAGACCAGACGATGGTCATGCCGACGGCGGTGGCCTGGATGATGACCTGGTCGGAGATCGAGTAGGCATCAGCCACCTTGTTCTCCACGTAGTCCCAGATGCCGGCGCCGCCAAGGGACGGGGCCGCAAACACGCCGGTCAGGATGGCACCCAGGATGCCGCCCACGCCATGCACGCCGAACACGTCGAGGGAGTCGTCGGCACCGATCAGACGCTTCAGGCCATTGACACCCCACAGACACACGACACCAGCCAGCAGACCCATGACGATGGCACCGACCACACCGACCACACCGGCAGCCGGAGTGATGGCGACCAGGCCGGAGACGGCACCGGACGCAGCGCCCAGGCCGGACGGCTTGCCCTTGATGATCCACTCGGCGAACAGCCAGGACATGGCCGCAGCAGCGGTGGCAACCCAGGTATTGACCATGGCCAGGGCGGCGACGCCGTTGGCTTCCAGGGCGGAACCGGCGTTGAAGCCGAACCAGCCCACCCACAGCAGCGAGGCGCCGACGATGGTCAGGGTCAGGCTGTGCGGAGCGAAGGACTCACGACCGTAACCGATCCGCTTGCCCACCATGAAGGCACCCACCAGGCCGGCAACGGCGGCGTTGATGTGCACCACGGTGCCGCCGGCGAAGTCGAGGGCGCCATGCTGGAAGAGGTACCCGGCAGTGGCCGTGGCAGCAGCACCGGCATCCGCGGAGGTGTAGGCATCCGGACCCGCCCAGTACCAGACCATGTGCGCCATGGGCAGGTAGCTGAAGGTGAACCAGATGGCCGAGAACAGCAGCACCGCGGAGAACTTGATACGCTCGGCGAAGGCGCCGACGATCAGGGCCACGGTGATGGCAGCAAAGGCGCCCTGGAAGACCACGTAGATGAACTCGGAGATCACCACACCCTTGGTCCAGGTGGCGGCCACGGAGTCCGCCGTGATGCCCTTCAGCAGCACCTTGTCGAGGCCGCCGAAGAAGGCACTGCCCTCGGTGAAGGCGATGGAGTAGCCATACACCACCCACAGCACGGTGATCAGGGAGAACACCGCGAACACCTGCAGGAGCACCGACAGCATGTTCTTGGAGCGCACCAGGCCACCGTAGAACAGGGCCAGGCCAGGGATGGCCATCATGATGACGAGCACGGCGGCGACGATGATCCAGGCGTTGTCGCCCTTGTTGGGCACCGGGGCCGGCGCCGGAGCGGCTTCAGCCGGTGCGGCGGCCTCGGCCACCTTGGCTTCGGCAACAGGCGCGGCTGCCGGGGCAGCGGGCGCTTCAACCGGCTTTACCTCGGCCGTGGCAGTGACGGCAGGAGCGGCCACCGGCTCGACAGGGGCCGCAGCCTTGTCTTGTGCCAGTACGCTGCCCCCAAAGCTGACCGCCAGGCTGGCCAGCAGGGCTGCAATTGTTTTTCTCATGATTGAAGGCTCCCTTACAGCGCTTCGGCACCGGACTCGCCGGTACGGATACGGATGGCTTGTTCAAGGTCGAACACGAAGATCTTGCCGTCGCCGATCTTGCCGGTGCTGGCCGACTTCTCGATGGCTTCGATGACCTGATCCAGGATCTCGGTCTTCACCGCGGCCTCGATCTTCACCTTCGGCAGAAAATCGACCACATATTCGGCACCACGGTACAGCTCGGTGTGGCCCTTCTGGCGACCGAAGCCCTTGACCTCGGTCACGGTGATTCCCTGCACGCCGATGGCGGACAGCGCTTCGCGCACTTCGTCGAGTTTGAAGGGCTTGATGATGGCAGTTACGAGTTTCATGGCTGGGTTCCTCAGGCAGACGGCCGGAACACGGCCGCCATGCGGTTACGGGAATTAGAAGCTGCGGGTCACGGACAGAACCACGCGGTCCTTGCCCAGATCCTTGCCAAAAGCGTTGGTGTACCAGGCGCCGCTGGCGTTGGTGTTGATGTAGCTGAGGCCGACCACGGTGCCGCTGAAGTCCTTGGTCACGCCCAGCTTCCAGTCGGTGTAGGAAGCACCTTCGGAGCTGGAGCCGGCAACCCGCTGACGGCCCACGTGGCCCACCAGATTCAGGGTCGGGACCAGTTCATAGGTGGCGGTCAGGTCAAGGTAGCCGGAGTTCTTGCTGCCCACCCAGCCGAACAGGTCGCTGAAGGAGTGGGAGTACTTCAGGGTCAGGAAGGAATAGCCGGCAGCGACATAGCCTTCCAGGGTGTTCGGGTTGTTGCCGTAGCCGGAGCCCGGGTAGAAATACTGCAGCAGGCCCACGTCGTAGCTGAAGTCGCCGACGGTGTTCTTGAAGCCGCCGTAGAAGTCCATCTCGATGCTGTTGCTGACGGTGGAGTTGCCATCGGTCAGCCAGGACACGTTGGAGGCCCAGGTACCGACATACAGACCGCTGGAGTGCGCGTAGTCGAAGCCACCCTGCACAGCCGGCTTGCGGTTGGTCTGGCCGATACCGCGGTAGGTGTACTCGGATGCCAGCGTCACGTTGCTGGTGAAAGTGTGCTCAGGAGCAGCATCGGCGGCAGAAGCCATGGTCGGCAGAACAGCACTGGCAGCAATCAGGGCGGAGGCAATGACGGTCTTGCGCATGATAGGGGTTCTCCTCGTAATCAAAAGTTGGCAGGATCCACTTAGCAATCGATGTGCCAGTTTGGAATATCCCTATTTTTCAGCATCTTACGGTGTGTCGCTGACGCTTGCTGCGGCGCAGGAAAAATGCCGCGCGCACCAACTTGGTATCATGCACCAATAGAGGGCGCCACTTTGGTGCGCCCGGGGCGCCGGCCGTGCGACGACGACGGTGCTAAACTTTGAGCACAGGGGTTTCATGCCCCAGCCCTCCCCCCACTTCTGAGGTAAGCACCATGGCCAACCCGAAAATTCTCGACGACATCGGCTCCAAAGTTTCCGAACTGCTCGCCAGCAGCCCGGCCAAGGACATCGAGAAAAACGCCCGTGCGCTGCTCACCAGCGGCTTCTCCAAGCTTGATCTGGTGACCCGTGACGAGTTCGAGATCCAGCGCGAAGTGCTGGCCCGCACCCGCGAAAAGCTGGCCGACCTGGAAACCCGGGTGGCCCACCTGGAGGCCGAGCTGGCCGCCCGGCCCGCCTCCGCGGACTGAACCCGCACCGACACCCGCTGTCCCAGCGAGGGCGCTCAGGCGCCCTCGTTTGCTTCCTGCCCCTACTGCGGAGACACCCTTGAAGAAAGCCCTCGCCCTGCTCGCCTGCATCGCCGCCCCGGCCCTGGCCGCCCCGGTCAATTACACCGTCGACAGCAACCACACCTTCCCGGTCTTCGAGACCGACCACCTGGGCTTCTCCACCCAGCGCGGGCGCTTCAACAAGACCAGCGGCAAGATCACCCTCGACGTGGCCGCCCGCAAAGGCAGCGTGGACATCAGCATCGACGCCACCTCCATCGACATGGGCTTTGCCAAGTGGAACGAGAACATGCGCGGTGAGGGTTTCTTCAACACCGAGGCCTTTCCAACCATCAGCTTCAAGGCCGACCGTCTGCACTTCGAAGGTGACAAGCCGGTTTCCGCCGAGGGCAGCCTGACCCTGCTGGGCGTGACCCGGCCCGTCACCCTGAGCCTGACCCGCTTCCACTGTGCGCCCCACCCCCTCAACAAGCGCGAGACCTGCGGCGCCGACATCACCGCCCGCCTCAAGCGCTCCGAGTTCGGCATGACCAAGAACATCCCCTCGGTGAGCGACGAGGTGCGCCTGGTGATCGGCGTCGAGGCTTTCCGCGACGCGCCATGACATCCTGATACCGCGGGGCGCGCCCTGCGGTTAGACTCGCGCTTTACCCGAATCGGATAAATCGTGAGCCTGGCCATCCTGACAAGCCGCGCCCTCGTCGGCCTCCTCGCCCCGGAAGTCACCGTCGAGGTTCATCTCGCCAACGGGCTGCCGGCCTTCACCCTGGTCGGTCTCCCCGACGTCGAAGTACGTGAAGCCCGCGACCGGGTGCGGGCTGCGCTGCAGACCTCCCAGTTCGAATTTCCCCAACGGCGGATCACCGTCAACCTGGCCCCCGCCGACCTGCCCAAGGAAGGCGGCTGCTTCGACCTTCCCATCGCCCTGGGCATCCTCGCCGCCTCCGGGCAGATCCCGGCCGCAGGCCTGACTGGCTACGAGTTTGCCGGGGAGCTCTCCCTCACTGGCGAGCTGCGCCCCGTGCGTGGAGCCCTGGCCCTGGCGCGGCAGGCCGCCAGCAGCGGGCGCACCCTGATCCTGCCTGCCGCCAACGCCCCCGAAGCCGCCCTGGTACGCAGCGTCACCCTGCTGCCCGCCACCAGCCTGCTGGCCGTGGCGGCCCACCTGTGCGGGCACACGCTCCTCACGCCCTATGCCGGCCCGCCCCTCGTGCAGGCTCCGGGCTATCCCGACCTGGCCGACGTGAAAGGCCAGGCCCAGGCCCGCCGGGCCCTGGAGGTGGCGGCCAGCGGCCAGCATTCCCTGCTCCTGTTCGGCCCCCCGGGCACCGGCAAATCCATGCTCGCCCAGCGTCTGCCCGGCCTGCTCCCGCCCATGAGCGATGACGAAGCCCTTGAAAGCGCCGCCGTGCAATCGGTGGAGGGCAGCTTCCGGCCCGAGCGATGGGGCGCTCGACCGATGCGGGCACCGCACCACTCTGCGTCCACAGCGGCGCTGGTGGGCGGTGGCGGAACGCCCCGCCCCGGCGAGATCAGCCTGGCCCACCACGGCGTGCTGTTTCTCGATGAGCTGCCGGAATTCGAACGTCGTGTCCTGGAAGCCCTGCGCGAACCCCTGGAGAGTGGCCACATCACCATCTCCCGGGCCGCCCGCCGGGCCGAGTTCCCGGCCCGCTTCCAGCTGGTGGCCGCCATGAACCCCTGCCCCTGCGGCTACCACGGCCACCCGGACGGGCGCTGCCGGTGCTCCCCCGATCAGATCACCCGCTACCGCAACAAGCTATCCGGCCCGCTGCTCGACCGCATTGACCTGATCCTCGAAGTCCCGGTGCTGCCGGCCTCCGACCTTCAGTCGGCCCACAGCGGCGAGCCCAGTGCCGTCGTACGCGCACGGGTCGAGCAGACCTGGGCACGGCAGCTTGCGCGCCAGGGCAAGCCCAACGCCCAGCTCGCCGGGCAGGAGATCGAGCAGTGGTGCCAGCCCGGAGAGAAAGGTGCACAACTGTTACAAACCGCCATCGATCGCCTCGGCCTGTCAGCCCGCGGCTACCATCGCATCCTGAAGGTCGCGCGTACAATTGCGGACATGAACGGCGCCGATACTGTCGGCGCCTCCCATGTGGCCGAAGCCATCCAGAGCCGCAGGGGCCTCTGAAACATCGTCCAATCCCATCAGGAGTTCTCTCAAGTGGCATCCACCCCGTCTGCGGGCGCCCCCCGCGCCAAGAACTGGCTCGCCTGGTTCATCGGCTTCATCGTCGTGCTCGTGGCCCTGCTGGCCGGCTATACCTGGCTGGTGCTCAACTGGAGCTATTCGGCCGGTGAGCGTGCCGGTTACGTGCAGAAGTTTTCCCAGAAGGGCTGGCTGTGCAAGACCTGGGAAGGGGAGATGGCCATCGTCGCCATTCCCGGCAGCCTGCCCGAGATCTTCAAGTTCACCGTGCGCGACGACAAGGTGGCCGCCGCCATCAACGCCGACATGGGCAAGCGGGTGTCCATCTCCTATGAACAGCACGTGGGCATCCCCTCCACCTGCTTCGGCGAAACCGGCTACTACGTCGACAAGATCCACGTCATCGAGTAAGAACCACGCCCGCACGGGCGTGTCGAAACCCGCACCTCCTCCCGGCTCCCCTCTCCCATGCCCTACATCCAGCTGGCGGCGCTCCTCGCAGCGCTTGCCACCGTCGGTCCATTCTCGATCGACACCTATCTTCCGGCCCTCCACGCCATCGGCGCGGAGCTGAACGCCACCCCGCTGGAGGTGCAGCAGACCCTCACCGCCTACATGCTGCCCATGGGCGCCATGGTGCTGTGGCACGGAGCCTTCTCCGACGCCTGGGGCCGCAAGCCGGTGATCGTCGTGTCCATGCTGCTGTTCGCGCTGGCGTCGGTGGTGTGCGTGTTTGCCGACAGCATCGAGGCCCTGCTGGTCGGTCGGGCCCTCCAGGGCATCAGCGCCGGGGCCGGCATGGTGGTGGGGCGTGCAGTGGTACGCGACCTGATGGAAGGCCCCAAGGCCCAGCGCCTGATGAGCCATGTGAGCATGGCCTTTGCCATCGGCCCGGCGGTGGCACCCATCCTCGGCGGATGGATCCACGCGGCCTTCGGCTGGCGTGCGGTGTTCGTCTTCCTGGCCCTGCTCGGCCTCGCCCTGGCCGCCCTGAGCGCCTGGCGACTCCAGGAGAGCCACCCGCCCGCCGCCCGCCAGCCCCTGCACCCCGGCCCCCTGGCGCGCCGTTACCGCAGCGTGTTCTCGTCGCCCGGTTTCCTGCTGCTGAGCGTGGCGGTGAGCCTCAATTTCAACGCCTTCTTTATTTATGTACTGTCGGCGCCGGTGTTTCTGATGACCCATCTCGGCCTGGGTGAGACCGAGTTCGGCTGGATGTTCGTCCCCGGGGTGATCGGCATGATGTCGGGCTCGGCCCTGTCGGCCCGCCTGGCCGGGCGTCTCTCTCCCGCACGCACGATCCGTCTGGGCTACAGCCTGATGCTGGCGGCGGCGGGGTTCAACCTGGCGGTGAGCTTTCTGCTGCCCCCCGGCCTGCCCCAGTCGGTGCTGCCGATCATGGCCTACAACTTCGGCATGGCCATCGCCATGCCCAGCCTGACCCTGCTGGCCCTGGACCACTTCCCCACCCACCGAGGGCTCGCCTCCAGCTGCCAGAGCTTCGTGCAGATGCTGATCAGCTCGGTCACCGCCGGCCTCATCGCCCCCGCCCTGTGGGGCTCGGTCAGCAGCATGGCCGTGGGCATGGCCATCCTGCTGCTGCTCGGGCTGGGCTGTTTCATGGCCTGGTGGTGGCTGTTTCACCGGCACACATCCAGCACCGGGCCGGCATGAACTGGGCCGAGAGTATCGACCTGTACTGCGAGCGTACCGACGCCAGCCTGTGGTCGGAGCCCCTCAACGCCCTCAGCAACCTGGGTTTCCTGCTGGTCGCCGTGCTGCTCTGGAAGCGGGTGGCCGGCCGGGGGCGGGATCTGCAGCTACTGGACGGGCTGATCTTCGCCATCGGTCTGGGCAGCCTGGCCTTCCATACGCTCGCCACCCGCTGGGCGGCGCTGCTGGACATCGCTTTCATCGCCCTGTTCGTGCTGGTCTTCCACCAGCGCTTCCAGGTGCGCATCGGCGGCGCCGGCAATGCCAGGGCCTGGGCGGGGAGCGCCCTGTTCGTGGGCCTCGCCGTGCTCTTCTTGATGGCCACCCGGGCCCTCCCACCCCTCCCCCTGAACGGTTCGGAAATCTACCTGCCCCCCTTCGCCCTGCTACTGTGGTGCGCCGCGGCGGCGCGCCAGGTTCAGCCCGCCGCCGCCCGCTGGCTGGCCCGGGCCGCCGGGCTGTTTGTCATCAGCCTGGCCTGCCGGGTCAGCGACACCCTGCTGTGTGACAGCTGGCCCGCGGGCACCCATGTGGGCTGGCACCTGGTCAATGCCATGGTGCTGTACTGCTGCATGTGCGCCCTGCAGCTCACACCCCGTTCAGCTCCCGCTCGGCCCAGTACAGGGCAGTGATGGTCTTGGCGTCGGTGATGCGCCCGTCAAACACCGCTTCCCGGGCCTCGGCCAGGCTCAGGGTCAGGATCTCCAGGAATTCGCCTTCGTCCCAGGCATGCCCCACATGGCTCAGGCCCCGGGCCATGAAGATCTCGATGCGCTCGTTGGAGTAGCCGATGCACGGGTGCATCACCCCCAGGTAGCGCCAGTCTTCGGTCACGTAGCCGGTCTCTTCCTGCAGCTCGCGCCGTGCACAACGCAGGATGTCCTCGCCCGGATCGATCTTGCCGGCGGGCAACTCGAGAAAGGCGCGGCCCACCGGATAGCGGAACTGGCGCTCGAACACCAGCCGGCCATCGGGCAGCACCGGAATCACCACCACCGCACCGGGGTGCTTCACGTACTCCCGCACACCTTCCTTTCCATCGGGCAGGCTGACCCTGTCCCGGAACACATGCAGCAGACGGCCTTCGAAGACGGCCTCCGACGACAGGGCTTCTTCATGCAAGGGGTCCTTCATCCCGCTCTCCATTCCAGCTCTCGCTCAACACAAAGGCCGCAGCATCGCACCCAAGGGCGGCGGCTGACCAGTCCATCCGGCATAATCGTGGCACCTGGCCCCGGAAAACCGGAACGTGCACGACCCCTCCCCCGCCCTGCGTGACCACCTTTTCGACCCCAGCGGCGGGCTGATCTACCAACTGCGCGCCCTGCGCTACCGGCGCACGCTGTGGGCGGGCTTCCACGCCGCCGTGGCCGACTGGCTGAACGGCTGGCAGCCGGGCTGCCCGTCCCTGGTGATCATCGGCCCGAACGCCGGCCATGCCCTGCCGGCGGGCTTTCTGGCGCGCTTCGAACAGATTGTTGCCCTGGAGCCCGACCCCCTGGCCCGCCACCTGCTGGCACGCCGGGCCGATGCCGGGGGACTGCGCTTCGAGCGCCTTGACTGTCTGGCCACGTCGGACGGCTTGGCCAGGCTGGCGGCGCGCTTCCCCGACGCCGCCTTCCTGTTCTCCAACGTGCTCGGACAGGTCGCCGCACCGGGCGGCAGCTGGTCGTCCCTGCTCGTCCGCCATCTGCGCGAACGCCCCTGGGCGAGCTACCACGACGTGGTCTCCACGACACGGGCAGCGGTACATCAGGTACCGCTGCAGAGCGCGGCCGCCCTCGACCTGGAAGCCCTGCTGGCGCACTTCTGGGGGCGAGGCGAGATCACCGTGACCGACCACGAAACCCTGCATCTGGGCGGGCGCGGCCCCTGCGGCTATGCCGTATGGCCGATCACCCCGGCGCACTGGCATCTGGTGGAATGGGTGGTGAATCAGGCGTAGGTGTCGAGGGCCAAACCGGTGGTCGGGGCGCTTCCCCCGGTTTCACCGGCCCGCAGCCGTACGCGAACGCACGCTTTCGCCACCGGCGCGACCAGCGGGCGCCACCGCAAATGGGCTGAATGCCAAAGACGGACCGAGGGGAGAGATGGACATGGCCAGACACCTGCAACCGACGCTCTCAGCCTAGACGCTCAAAACCCCGCCGTCAGCCCGGCTGCGGCACTGACGCCAACAATGCCTCACTCCCCCAGATAGGCCGCCCGCACCTTCGGGTCAGCGAGCAGATCGGCGCCCGAGCCGCTGAGGGTGATCGCCCCGGACTCCATCACATAGGCCCGGCTGGAAAACTCCAGGGCCAGGTTGGCGTTCTGCTCCACCAGCAGCACGGTGACGCCTTCGGCAGCCACCGAGGCGATGACCTCGAAGATCTTTTCCACCACCAGCGGCGCCAGGCCCATGGAGGGCTCGTCCAGCAGCAGCAGCCGGGGCCGGGACAGCAGCGCCCGGCCGATGGCCACCATCTGCTGCTCGCCGCCGGAGAGGGTGCCGGCCACCTGCTGCAGGCGCTCCTTGACCCGCGGCAGCATGCCGAAGATGCGCTCCATGTCGGCGTCCACCGCGTCGTCGTCACGCCGGCAGTAGGCGCCCATGCGCAGGTTTTCCTCGACGGTCAGGCGGGTGAAGATGCCCCGCCCCTCGGGCACCAGGGCCAGGCCCTGGCGCAGGCGCTTGTGGGCCGGCAGCTTGTCGATGGGCTGCCCCTGGTAGAGGATCTGCCCGCCGACGGTGCCCAGGGTGCCGGCGATGGCGTTGAGGGTGGTGGTCTTGCCGGCGCCGTTGGCACCGATCAGCGACACCAGCTCGCCGGGGGCCAGCTCCAGGCTGATGCCCCGGACGGCCTCGATGGCCCCGTAGGCCACGCGAGTGTCGCGCAGTTGCAGGATGGGGGTGGCGTTGCTGCTGGCGCTCATGCGGCCGCTCCTGCCTTGTGGGTGCCGTGGCCGCCCAGGTAGGCGGCAATCACCGCCTCGTTCTTCTGCACCACCGCGGGTACGTCCTCGGCGATCTTCCTACCGAAATCGAGCACCGCCAGGCGGTCGCACAGGCCCATCACCAGCTTCACGTCGTGCTCGATGAGCAGCACGGTGACACCGTCGTGGCGGATGGTCTGGACCAGCTCGCGCAGCTTGCCGGTCTCGGTGGCGTTCATGCCGGCAGCGGGCTCGTCCAGGGCCAGCAGCTGGGGCTCGGTGGCCAGGGCCCGGGCGATCTCCAGGCGGCGCTGGTCGCCATACGAGAGGTTCTTCGACACGGTGTCGGCAAAGCGCTCGATGCCCACGTAGCGCAGCAGCTCAAAGGCGCGCTCGGTGATCAGGCGCTCCTCCTCCTTCGCCTGCCGGGTCTGCAGCAGGATGGAGAAAGGGTTGGCCCGGGAGCGGATGTGATGGCCGGCCATCACGTTCTCCAGGGCGGTCATCTCGCGGAACAGGCGGATGTTCTGGAAGGTCCGGGCGATGCCGGCGGCCACCACCTCGTGGGGCTTGCCGGTGGGCAGCTCGGTACCGTTGAAGACAACCTCGCCCTCCTCGGGCACGTAGGCGCCGGTGAGCACGTTGAAGAAAGTGGTCTTGCCCGCGCCGTTGGGGCCGATCAGGCCATACACCTCACCCTTGCGGATGGTCAGGGACACATCCGACAGGGCGGTGAGGCCGCCAAAGCGCTTGGTGATGTTGCGGGCTTCGAGCAGGGTGATCATTTGCCCGCCTCCCCGACGCCCACCACCAACTCGGGCCGGGAGTAGCGGCTGTGGGCGGGGATCAGGCCCGCCGGGCGCAGCAGCATCATGAAGATCATGGCCAGGGACAGGAGCAGCATGCGCAGCACCTCCGGGTCGAGCAGCACCTGGTTGAACACCGCCTGCTGCACCGGCACCGCCACATGGCGCAGGATTTCGGGCAGGGCGGTGAGCACCAGCGCCCCCACCACCACACCAGCCAGGTTGCCCATGCCGCCAAACACCACCATGGTCAGCACGGCGATGGACTCCATCAGGGAGAAACTCTCGGGTGACACGAAACCCTGGAAGGCGGCAAACAGCCCGCCCGCCACGCCGCCGAAGGTGGCGCCCAGCGAGAAGGCCAGCAGCTTCATGTTGCGGGTGTTGATGCCGATGGCCTTGGCCGCCAGCTCGTCGTCACGGATCGCCGCCCAGGCCCGCCCGACCCGGGAAATCTGCAGGCGCTGGACCAGGATGATGGACAGCACCACGAAGGCCAGGAAGACGTAGTAGTACAGGAACAGGGAGTTGATGGTGATCTCCTCCCCTATCCTGATGGGCCGCGAGATGTCCCAGCCGAACAGCACCAGGGGGTCGATCATGTTGATGCCCTGGGGCCCGTTGGTGATATTGACCGGGTGATTCAGGTTGTTCAGGAAGATGCGCACGATCTCCCCGAAGCCCAGGGTCACGATGGCCAGGTAGTCGCCCCGCAGGCGCAGGGTGGGCAGGCCCAGGATGATGCCGGCCAGGGCCGCAAAGACGGCCCCCAGGGGCAGCACCAGCCAGAAGGGCAGATGCAGCTCGAAATGGGGCGATGCCAGGAAGGCAAAGGTATAGGCCCCCACCGCGTAGAAGGCGATGTAGCCCAGGTCGAGCAGGCCGGCAAAACCCACCACCAGGTTGAGGCCGATGGCCAGCATCACGTAGAGCAGGGCAAAGTCGAGGATGCGCACCCAGGTCTTGCCGAAGAACATGGCGATCAGGGGGGCGGCCAGGGCGAGGGCAATCACCACCCAGCGGGCCGCCGCCGGGTTGCGCTTGCCGAGCCAGGGGATGGCGTTGGCGAGTTCGTTCATGATCAGATCGTCCTCAGGCTCGGTCTGCCACGCGCTCACCCAGCAGCCCGGTAGGCCGGAAGATGAGCACGATGCCCAGGATGATGAAGGCGAAGATGTCCTGGTAACTGGAGTTGAGGAAGCCGAAACTCAGGTCTTCGATATAGCCGGCGCCGATGGACTCCACCAGCCCCAGCAGCAGCCCGCCCAGCATGGCGCCGCCCAGGTTGCCGATCCCCCCCAGCACTGCCGCGGTGAAGGCCTTGAGGCCAGGCATGAAGCCCATGGCGTAGTGGGCGATGCCGTAATTGGACGAGAACATCACCCCGGCCACCGCAGCCAGGGCCGAGCCGATGATGAAGGTGGCGGCGATGATCTTGTTGGTGTCCACGCCCATCAGGCTGGCCACCTTGTGGTTCTCGGCGGTGGCACGCATGGCGCGGCCGAGGCGGGTCCTGTTGACCAGCAGCACCAGGGCCACCATCAGCACCGCCGACACCACCAGGATGACGATCTGCACCGGGGTGATGAACACGCCGGCGATGGGCTCGATGGGTGTCGTGGACACCAGCTGCGGGAAGGTGTGGTAGTTGCGGCCCCAGATGATCATGGCGATGGTCTGGAGCAGGAAGGACACGCCGATGGCGGTGATCAGGGGCGCCAGCCGCGGGGCGTTGCGCAGGCGGCGGTAGGCGGTGCGTTCGATGGTGTAGCCGAGGATCATGCACACCACCACCGAGATCGACAGCCCGGCCAGCAGGGTAGGGATGAGACCGAGATCAGGGGCGTGGAGCTGGAGCAGGCGTATCGCCTCCAGGGCCACCAGGGCACCGATCATCAGGATGTCGCCGTGGGCGAAATTGATCAGGCCGAGGATGCCATAGACCATGGTGTAGCCGAGGGCGACCAGCGCATACACGCTGCCCACGACGAGGCCGTTTACGGTTTGCTGGAGAAGGGTTTCCATGGAAACGACCGAAAAAGGGAAACAGGGGCACCGGGGCAGAGACGGCGTCGGGTCGAATTCATTCGACCCCATCCGCCAGAGACCGCCCCGGCAGGTTCAGACGAGCGTTACTGCAGCGCTTCCCACTTGCCGGCCTTGAACTGATAGACCGTCACCGCACCATCCTTGATGTCGCCCTTGGCGTCGAAGGCCACCGTGCCGATCACGCCGGGGAAGTTCACCTTGCCGATGCTGCCGGCGTACTTGGCCGGGTCGGCGCTGTTGGCGGCCTTCATGGCCTCGATGATGGCCGAGGCGGCATCGTAGGAGTACGGGGCGTAGATCTGCACGTCGGCGTTGAAGCGCTTCTTGAAGCGCTCGTTGAAGTTCTTGCCCCCGGGCATCTTCTCCAGGGGCAGGCCCGGCTGGGTGCAGTAGGCGTTGCCGCTGATGGCATCGCCGGCCAGCTTGATCACCTCGCCGGTACAGCCACCGTCACCGGTGATGAACTTGGCGTTGATACCGAGCTGCTTGATCTGCTTGAGCATCGGGCCGGCCTGGGTGTCCATGCCGCTATACACGATCACGTCGGGGTTCTGGGCCTTGATGCGGGTCAGGATGGCCAGGAAGTCGGTGGCCTTGTCGCTGGTGAACTCGCGCCCGGTGAGGCTGCCGCCATTGGCCTTGACGGCCTTCTCCACTTCATCCGCAAGGCCCTGGCCGTAGGCGGTACGGTCGTCGATCAGGGCCACCTTCTTGCCCAGCTTGGTGGCCGCGTACTTGCCGATGGCCAGGCCCTGCTGCACGTCGTTGGCGATGGTGCGGAAGGTGGCCTTGAAGTTCTGCTGGGTGAGCTTGGGGTTGGTGGAGGCCGGAGAGACCTGGGGCAGGCCGGCTTCGTTGTAGATGCGCGAGGCGGGGATGGAGGCGCCGGAATTGAGGTGCCCGACCACGCCCTTCACACCACTGTCGGCCAGGCGCTGGGCCACGGTGGTGGCAGTCTTGGGGTCGGCCTGGTCGTCCTCGGCCTGCACATCGAACTTGATCTTCTTGCCGCCGAGGGTCACGCCCTTGGCGTTGTACTCCTCGATGGCCAGGCGGACACCATTCTCGATGTCCTTGCCCAGGTGGGCCTGGGTGCCGGTGAGCGGCGCGGCGACGCCCAGCTTCACAACTTCCTGGGCGTGCACGGCGGATGCACCAAGACCGAGCACAGCAAGGGCGACAAGGCGGATTTTCATGCGGGTTTCTCCTCTGATTTGTGGGGTACGACGCTGACTAGCAACTTCGGGGCCGGTGAAGGGGGTGAGCACTTCCTCAGGGGCGGGCTTCCCACTTTCCGGCATTGAACTGGTAAAGCGTCACGCCGCCCTCGCGGCTGTCGCCGCTGGCATCGAAGGCGATGTTGCCGGTCACGCCCTTGAAGCTCACCTTCTGCAACTGAGGCAGGTACTTGGCCGGATCGGTGGAGCCGGCGGCCTTCATGGCCTCGATCAGGGCGGTGGCGGCGTCGTAACTGTAGGGCGCGTAGAGCTGTACCGACACGCCGAAACGCTTCTTGAAGCGCTCGTTGAACTCTTTCCCGCCCGGCATCTTGTCCATGGGGATGCCGGCCTGGGTGCAGTACACGTCGCTGCTCATGGCCGCGCCGGCAATCTTGATCATCTCGGCGGTGCAGGCGCCGTCGCCCCCCAGATACTTGGCGCCGATACCCAGCTGCTTCATCTGCTTGAGCAGCGGCGCGCCCTGGGCATCCATGCCGCCGTAGAAGACCGCGTCGGGCTGGGCCGCCTTGAGCTTGGTGAGGATGGCGGCGAAGTCGGTGGCCTTGTCGGTGGTGAACTCACGCCCCACCGGTGGAGTGCCGAGCTTCTTCAGGCTGTCCACCAACGCGTCGGCCAGGCCCTGGCCGTAGGCGGTGCGATCGTCGATCACGGCGATGCGCTTCGCCTTGAGTACCTCGGTGGCAAAGCGGGCCATGGCCGCGCCCTGCTGCAGGTCGTTGGCGATGACCCGGTAAGTGGTGCGGAACTTCTGCTGGGTGAGTTTGGGGCTGGTGGACGACGGCGTGATCGCCGGAATGCCGGACTGCTCGTAGATGCGCGAAGCCGGAATCGACGCGCCGGAGGTGACATGGCCCACCACACCCTTCACGCCGGCATCGGCCAGGCGCTGGGCCACGGTGGTGGCGGTGCGCGGGTCGGCCTGGTCGTCCTCGGCCTGCAGCTCGAACCTGATCTTCTGCCCGCCGATGGTCACACCCTTGGCGTTGGCGTCGTCGAGGGCCAGCTGGGCGCCGTACTGCTCGTCCTTGCCCACGTGGGCGATCGGCCCCGTCAGCGGGCCGGCAAAGCCGATCTTCACCACGGTCTGGGCCAGGCTGACAGAGCTGCCCGCCACCAACACGCCGGCCAGGGCCAGCTTCATTGTGCTGTGTTTCACCTGTTCGTCCTCCGCCAAGAGTCTTCATGCCAGAATGGGCATTCGGCTTTCTGCCCACAATGAGGTGGATTGTAACCAAGCCCGGCCGCTTTGGCGGGACGCGGGCCCATCCGGAGATCCTTCGATGCGCAGGCTGTCTTCCCTCTTTTTCGGCGCCGTCGCCGTGGCCGGTCTGGCCGCCTGCGATGCCGTCACCCTGAATGAACTCAAACCCGGCGTCTCCACCGGCTACGAAGTGCGCGACAAGCTCGGCAAGCCCGGCATCGAGTGGCGCAACGACGACGGCAGCGTGACCTGGGAGTACACCCGTCAGCCGGAAGGGACGGAGTGCTTCATGGCCACGGTCGGGCCTGACAACATCCTCAGGAGCCTCGAGAACGTGCTCACCCCCCAGAACTTCGCCCGGGTTCAGCCCGGCTGGACGAAGGACCAGGTGCGCCGCCTGCTGGGCAAACCACGCTCGGTACAGACCTTCGCCCTGAAAAAGGAGGAGGTGTGGGACTGGCGCCTGCCCCCCGAATTCAGCGCCGACGTTTTCTTCAATATCCACTTCGGCGAGAACGGACAGGTCACCACCACCAGCCGCTCGGTTCAGCCGCGGGGCTGATCCAGGTCAACAGGCCATCCCGACCGGGTAAGATTGATTCAAGACAAGGCGTACAACAGCCGTTACACGGTTCCTCCCCCAAGCCCATGCCCTGGAACCCGTCATGCGCCAAAATCTGCCTGTCACACAGAACGAATATCCGATTGCCGAGGGTGCGGCGATCATCAGCCGCACCGACCTCGCCGGAAAGATCGTCTATTGCAACGACGAGTTCGTTGTCGCCAGCGGCTTCAACCGTGAAGAGGTCATCGGCGAACCCCACAACATCCTGCGCCACCCGGACATGCCGCCAGAGGCCTACCGGGACATGTGGGCCACCCTGCAGCAGGGGCGCCCATGGAGCGGCATCGTCAAGAACCGTCGCAAGAACGGCGATTTCTACTGGGTACGCGCCACGGCCACGCCCCTCGCCGATGGCTCGGGCTACATGTCGGTGCGCATCAAGGCCCGGCGCGAAGAAATCAGCGGCGCCGAAGCGCTCTACGCCCGCATGCGCCAGGACCCGGGCATCCGCCTCGCCGAAGGCAGCCTCGCCCCGAGCGGCGTGGGCGCCGCCATCACCCGGGCCCTGCCCCGCACCGGGCTGGCAACCCGCATCGGCCTCATCAATGCCGGCCTGGCCGCCCTGTGCCTGACCATCGGCCTTGCCGGGCTGAATGCCACCGACCGGGCGCGCAGCACCATCGACGCCCTTCACCAGGGGCAGGTCCAGGCGCTCCAGCAGGCAGCGCCGGACACCCCCGCCCGGGAGCAGCTGAAGCGTCTGACCGACACCAGCGAGGCGGCCCGAAGCCGCATCGAGGCTGACTATGACCACACCCGGAACCTGCTGGGCGCCTTAGGTGCCGGCGGCGTGGCCGTGGCCGCCGTAGCCAGCTGGCTGCTCATCCGGCGTCTGCGCCAATCGGTTGACGCAGGCAAGCGCGTGGCCGAGGCCATCGCCGCCGGCAACATGCTGCAGCCCCTGCCCGCCGCCAGCAGCGACGAACTCGGCCAGCTCATCGTGCACCTGGCGGTGATGCGCAACAATCTGCATGAGCTGATCGCCTCGATCCGCAATGAGGTGAAGGTGCTGCTCGGCAACGCCAGCAGCCTGAGCGGCACCGCCAGCGACACCCGGATGCTGGCCGAGGCCCAGTCGGAATCCGCATCGGCCATGGCGGCCGCCATCGAGCAGCTGTCCGTCTCCATCGACCACATCAGCGACCACGCCCGGGAATCCCGGGAGCTGTCGGAGCATTCAGGCCAGCAGGCGGCCCTGGGCTCCCGGGTCATCGGTGACGCCCTCAGCGAAATGCGCGGCATCGCCGATTCGGTCAACCACACGGCCCAATCCGTGCGCAACCTGGAAGGCCTGTCCGGCGAGATCTCGATGATTGTCGGGGTGATCCGCGAGATCGCCGACCAGACCAACCTGCTCGCCCTGAATGCCGCCATCGAGGCCGCGCGGGCAGGCGAATCGGGGCGGGGCTTTGCGGTGGTTGCCGACGAGGTACGCAAGCTGGCCGAACGCACGGCCAACTCCACCGCCGAGATCACCTCGATGATCGAACGCATCCAGGCCGCCACCCGCAGCGCCGCCGACGACATGGATGGCGGGGTCGAACGGGTGAGCCGCGGCGTGGCCCTGGCCGATCAGGCCGGCAGCACCATCCACACCATCCATGACAGCAGCCGGCAGGTGCTGAGTTCGGTGGAGGGCATCACCCTCGGCCTCAGCGAGCAGTCCACGGCGGCCCGGGACATTGCCCAGCGGGTCGAGCAGATCGCCGGCGCATCGGAATCCAATGCCGCCAGCGCCGCACGCATCACCCACGCGGCCGGCGAACTGGAAGACCTGGCCCGGACGCTGGAGACCCTGTCAGGCCGCTTCCGGATCGCCTGAGCGGCATCCGCTGGAAGGACAGGTGCTCCATCGTGCACATCGCATGGAGCACCTGCTCCATTATTAAACACCACCCCATGCCAATTGCTGCGACGCGGCATTCTGAGACAGTCCACACAAGAGACTGATAAAGAAAGAATTTCTCCCCATAAGCAAGGCTGATCACCCCCTGGCACGGCCCCTGCTGATAAGGATCAACGCTGCACGAAGCGTTTTCAATCCAAATCCAGGAGGAGACTTCCATGCTGTATGCACTGCCCGGTTCCGCCGACGCCAAGGTTCAATACAAGTCCAAGTACGACAACTTCATCGGCGGCAAGTGGGTTGCCCCGGTCAAGGGCGAGTACTTCGACGTCATCACCCCGATCACCGGCAAGGCATACACCAAGGCCGCCCGCTCCACCGCCGAGGACATCGAGCTGGCCCTGGACGCCGCCCACGCTGTCGCCGACAAGTTTGGCCGCACCTCCGCTGGCGAGCGCTCCAACCTGCTGCTGAAGATCGCCGACCGCCTGGAAGCCAACCTGGAACTGCTGGCCTACGCCGAGACCGTCGATAACGGCAAGCCGATCCGCGAAACCCTGAACGCCGACATCCCCCTGGCCGTCGACCACTTCCGCTACTTCGCCGGCTGCCTGCGTTCCCAGGAAGGCGCCCTGTCCGAGATCGACGAGAACACCGTCGCCTACCATTTCCATGAGCCCCTGGGCGTGGTCGGTCAGATCATCCCCTGGAACTTCCCGATCCTGATGGCCGCCTGGAAGCTGGCTCCCGCCATCGGCGCCGGCAACTGCGTGGTCCTGAAGCCCGCCGAATCCACCCCGATCTCCATCCTGGTGCTGGCCGAGCTGATCGCCGACCTGCTGCCCCCGGGCGTGCTGAACATCGTCAATGGTTTCGGCCGCGAAGCCGGCATGCCGCTGGCCACCAGCAAGCGCATCGCCAAGATCGCCTTCACCGGCTCCACCGCCACCGGCCGCGTCATCGCCCAGGCCGCCGCCACCAGCCTGATCCCCGCCACCCTGGAACTGGGCGGCAAGTCCCCCAACGTGTTCTTCGAAGACATCGCCGCCGCTGACGACGCCTTCTTCGACAAGGCCATCGAAGGCCTGGTGCTGTTCGCCTTCAACCAGGGCGAAGTGTGCACCTGCCCGTCCCGCGCCCTGATCCAGGAATCCATCTACGACAAGTTCATCGAACGTGCCGTGGCCCGCGTCAAGCTGATCAAGCAGGGCAACCCGCTGGATACCGACACCATGATCGGTGCCCAGGCCTCCGCCGACCAGCTCGGCAAGATCAAGTCCTACCTGGAAGTGGGCAAGGCCGAAGGCGCGCAAGTGCTGGTTGGCGGCGACCAGGCCCACCTCGGCGGCGATCTGTCCGGCGGTTACTACGTGCAGCCGACCCTCTTCAAGGGCCACAACAAGATGCGCGTGTTCCAGGAAGAAATCTTCGGACCGGTGCTCGCCGTGACCACCTTCAAGGACGAAGCCGAAGCCCTCGCCATCGCCAACGACACCGTCTATGGCCTCGGCGCCGGCGTGTGGAGCCGTGACGGCAGCCGTGCCTACCGCATGGGCCGCAACATCAAGGCTGGCCGCGTGTGGACCAACTGCTACCACGCCTACCCGGCCCACGCTGCCTTCGGCGGCTACAAGGAATCCGGCATCGGCCGTGAAACCCACAAGGTCATGCTCGACCACTACCAGCAGACCAAGAACCTGCTGGTCAGCTACAGCCCGAACGCACTGGGCTTCTTCTGATCCAAGTGTTGTACGTGTAAGGCAAGGTGTTACGGGGCGAGGCCACTCGCCCCGTTTTTTTCGTTTACCTCACCCGAGGACGCAACGATGGTCGATCGCATCACCGCCACCGAGGCCGCCCTGCAGTTCATCGACGAACTGCGCGCCGAATTCGGCCCCCTGCTGTTCCTGCTCTCCGGAGGGTGCTGTGACGGCAGCGTACCCAACTGCTACAAGGTCGGCGAGATCCTGCCCGGACAGACGATGATCCTGCTTGGCCAGGTCGGCGGGGCCGACTTCTACCTGGGGCATCAGGAATTCCAGTACTACGAGAACAGCCAGCTGATCCTCGACGTCCGGCCGGGCAACGGCGGCGACTTCTCCCTCGACTGCGGCCGGGGCAAGGCCTTCCTTACCCAGTCACGCCTCCTCTCCGACGCCGAGCTGGCCACCCTCAAGCCCATCGACGGCGCCTGAGGCGCCGCAGGGCATCCTTACTCCGGCACCACGACCAGGGAGCCGTCGGGCAGACGGTAGGCCGTGCCTGCCCGAACACCCCCTTCGGCCGTGGTCGCCGCCCCCTCACCCTGAAAACGCTCGACTTTCGGGCCATCGGGCAGCGCGCGCGCGCCCTGGCCTGCCGGGGGCATGCGTGCCAGCGCCAGCAGCAGGGCCGCCACGAGAACCAGGAACACGTCGATCAGATTGACCAGGGACAACAGGGGGTCATCCCCCTCCCCTTCGTCGGTCAGGCGCAGGCGGATCCGGCTCATCGGGCGAGCCCTTCCTTTTCGATGGCCAGCAGATCGGCGGCGTACCAGCGCCGGCGCACACTCACCACCATATAGCTCAGGGCAGCGGCGATCAAGGCCAGGATCACCGCCGAAAACGCCACAATCAGGCTGCGCGACACATCGCCGAGGCTGCCGTCACCGAGCGCCTTGAGGGCCGGCCCCATGGGGATCATGGTCGCCACCAGCCCCAGCAGCGGCGCCACCCGGGTGGCGATGCGGGCGAACTCCAGGCGCGCCAGGGCCAGGGCCTCCAGATCCGCCAGCAGCAGGCCGGGGTCGCGACGGCGGGCCTCGGCCAGCTCGAAGCCGGCCGCCACCCCGGCCCGCCGCTGACGGGCCTGCCACAGGAAGGCCCCGAGGGCATAGAAGGCGTGCGCAAAGAGCAGGCCGATGGCCAGCAACACGGGGATCAGGAAGAGCTGGCTGGCCGCATACATCAGGCCGTCGATGGAAGCATTCATGGTTCAGATACGGAGAGTGGAGAAAGGGGTGGAAAAAGCGGGGAAGTGTCGGGCGCAGCCCTGGCGAAACGCCCCGGCCAGCAGGAGCAGGACGATTGCGGCGGCAAGTGGGGCCGCGTCCGGCTGGGCTGAGCCCCCGCTGACGGGGAGCGGCACCAGGCGCTGCGCGGCGCGCACCTGTCGGGGCGCGGGCAGCTGCACAGGCAGCGATGTGGGGGACGTCGCGGGCACCGTCAGGGCGGGCTGGGGCGCCGCTACCACGGCAAGCAGCTGTCTGGCCCTGACCGGCCTGGGCGGGGATGCGGGAGCGTCGCCGGCGGGAGCGGCCTCTTCGAACAGCACCCCGGGCAGGGGCGCAGCGGCTGCCACGGCAGGAGGCGCCGTGCCCACGCCCCGGGCCATCCCGTCCCGGTCACCCACGTGATAGCCGGTGCGCAGGAACTCGATGGCGTCCGGGTTGCCGTCGGCAGCGGCGGCCTCGAACCACTGGCGCGCCGCGGCCACATCCCGGGCCACGCCCTTGCCCTCTTGAAGGGCACTGGCGTAGTGGAGCTTGCCGAGGGTGGCATAGGGCGAATCGCCCGCTTCGGCAGCCCGGCGCATCAGCTCCGCAGCGGCCGGCAGATCGGGCGCGCCCAGGGCGCCGTCCTGCAGCATCAGGGCCTTCCAGATCATCGCGCCAATGTAGCCGGCCTCGATGCAGCGGTCGAAGATGCGCATGGCGGTGACGTGGTCACCGCATTTCTCGAAGAGATAGCCCTTGCTGCACACCATCATGCTGGCGGGCTGATCAGCCATGTATTCGAGGGTCTGGTCGCCCACCACGTGGGCCAGGTCGGTGGGCTCGCCGGTCTGGGGCACCGGCCCACCGCAAAACAGGTTGTTGGCGGCCACGCTGCCGGACAACAGGGCCGTGACCAGCAAGGTGGCGGTGAGAAGTATCCGCATGGGCGTTCCGTAGGTCGATGACGGACGGCGCCACCCGGCACCGTCCCTGCGCAAGGACTCTAAGGCCCGCTGCCCCGCCCGGTCTGCAGCATCCTGCCCGGGTCAGGGCGGGCAATTTGCCCGTGCGGCCGGCGCCATGCGGGCCGGGCGAAATGCCCACCGTTTTGCGGGCAGGCTGACCTCGGCGGCCCCCTCTGCGGCGGGTTCTACTGGAGCCCGCCATCCGGCCCAACCCAAAAGGAGAGACATCCATGCCCCCGCATTTCGACGCCAACACCATCCCCTGGCAGCCCTTCGGCGACTTTCCCCACTTCGCCTTCTGCATCCTGCAGGTGGACATGCAGCAGCGCATCGCCGACGTACTGTTCCGCTTCGACGCCAACCAGCAGATCGTGCTGCATCGCCACAAGGCCCTCAACCACACCTTCGTGGTGCAGGGGGAACACCGCCTGTACGAGATGGACGGGCGCCTGCGCGAGGTGCGCCCCGCCGGCAGCCATACGGTGTCACCGGCCAGCGAGACGCCCCACCGGGAAGGGGGCGGCGCCACCGACGCCATCGTGCTGTTCAGCATGCGGCCGCAGCCGGGGGAGATCCTCTACGAGATCCTCGATGACGCCGGTCAGCCCATCGCGGAGATCACCCTGGAAACCCTCCAGGCCATCTTCGAGGCCCGGCAGCAGGCCGCCGCCGAAGCCGCCTGAGGGGCTCAGATCAGGCCCATGCGCAGCGCCAGCCGGGTCAGCTCGATGTCGCTGCGCACCCCGAGCTTGCTCTTGATCTGGTAGTGACAGTTCTGCACCGTCTTGGCAGAGATGGACAGACGCGCGCCGATCTCGTCGGCACTGCAGCCGTCCAGCAGCAGGCGCAGGATCTCGAACTCCCGGGGGGCCAGCTCGGCCAGGCGCTCCCGCGGGCGGTCGATGAGGGCCAGGGCCAGCTCGGGGGCGATATCCGGGCTGATCACCTGGCGCCGCGCCGCCACCTGGTACACCGCACTCACCAGCACCTCCGGCGGACTGCTCTTGGTGACGTAGCCGAGGGCACCGGCGCGCAGGGCCTGGGTGGCGAAGAGCGGCTCCCGGTGCATGGTGAAGACCAGGATGCGGGCCGCGGGGTCGCGCTGGAGCAGGCGCCGGATCAGCTCCACGCCCCCCATGTCGGGGAGCCCCAGATCCAGCACCAGCACATCCGGCATCAGCGCCCTGTACTGGTCCATGGCCTCCCGCGCGCTGGCGGCTTCGCCGACGATGAGCAGGTCCGGGCGTGCCTCGAGCAGGCGTCGGTAGCCCTCCCGCACGATGGCATGGTCATCCACCAGCACCAGACGGCAGGCCTCACTCATGATTCATCTCCACGGCCCGCACGGCCTCTGCCGGAAAATCCGCCTCCACCCGCATGCCCCTGGGCCGCCGCGGCTGCAGGGCAAAGCGCCCGCCCAGGGCCTCTACCCGCTCATGCATGCCGAGCACCCCCAGGCCGCTGCCCGCCGTCGGCTCCTTGCGCCCCGTGCCGTCGTCATCCACCTGCAGGCGACAGCCCGTCTCATCACACTCCAGCCCGATGACCACCTGCTGCGGCTTGCCATGGCGCAGGGCGTTGGTAAGACTCTCCTGGACGATGCGGTACAGGCCGGTGCGCAACGCGTCGGGCAGGGCGTCGATCTCGCCACGCAGCTCGAGCTCGAAGCGGCAGTCGGGCTGGCGGCGCTGCCATCCGCCCACCAGCTCGCCGAGGGCCGCCTGCAGGCCGAACTCCTCCAGCCCCACCGGGCGCAGCTGCAGCAGGATGCCCTGCAGGCTCTCCATCATGTGCGCCGTCACCGCCGCCACCGCGCGAGCGGCCGGCAACAGATCCGGGTCCCGCGTCTCGGCACGCCCCCTGATGAAAGCGGCCTCGGCGCCGATCGACGCCAGGCACTGGCCAAACTCGTCATGCAGCTCCCGAGCCAGCCGCCGGCGCTCCTCCTCCCGCACGGCCAGCAGGCGCAGGGCCAGGTGGCGCTGGGCAGCCAGCGTCTTCTGCAGCTGCTCGGCCAGGTGATCGAAGCCGGCGGCGATACGACGCAACTCGATCAGCCGGGGGCGCGGCATGCGCGCAGTCAGTTCGCCGGCCTCCATGCGCCCCAGCACCGCCAGGATCTGGTCGGCGGGGCGCAGGGCCCGGTGCACCGGCCGGTAGATCAGCAGATTGAGCAGCAGGATGCCCAGGGTCATGCCCAGCACGGTCTGGATCTGTTTCCACACCGCCAGGCTCTCGCTGTCCAGGTCCGGCGTCACCACGAACTCCCCCACCTTGACCCCCGGGTACTGGCCGATCACGCCCCGGTACTGCAGCTCCGGCCCGATCAGCCTGGCCAACGCCCAGCGCACGCCGGCCGGCGCTTCGCCCCCGGCGTGGAAGCAGCGCCGGACCACCGGCCGCTTGTAGATGTCGTCCACCGCCACGCAGATGCCCAGTAGCGGGCCGATACCGTCCAGGGAAGCCAGGGTCATCCCGTCCAGGCTGCGGCGAAAGGCGTCCCGGGTCTGGTCCGCCTCGCCGGCGATCAGGCGCTCCACGGTGTTGCCGGTGCGCTGGATGTGGGTGCCGATGCGCTCCACCGCCTGCTGCAACACCACCGCGCTGGCCGCCACGCCAATGGCCAGGGCGAACAGGCTCACCCGCAGCAGCAGATGACGCTTCAGGTCGACGGCGGCAGCCTCCTGCGCCTCTTTCAGGTGCTCACTCATGCTTCCCCCGGCGGCCGCGGAACCATACCATACTGAATTAGTCGGATTTACCGGATGGCGCCCTCGGCGCCTCGGGGCGCAGCTTAGCCCATCCCCGGCAGGCAAATTGCCCGACCCACAACCACAACCACAACCACAACGACAACCGCCCCCCAACAATCATGCACACCCTCGAGACCCTGCCCTTCGACAACGCCTTTGCGCGCCTGCCGTCCGCCTTTTACACGCGCCTGGCGCCCGAACCGCTGCCCCGCCCCTACCTCGTGGCCGCCAGCACCGAGGTGGCCGCGCTGATCGGGCTGGATCCGGCCGAGCTGGCTCGCCCCGAGTTCCCCCAGATCTTTGCTGGCAATCACCTGCTGCCCGGCAGCGAGCCCCTCGCCGCGGTCTATTCCGGCCATCAGTTCGGCGTGTGGGCCGGCCAGCTCGGCGACGGGCGCGCCCATCTTCTCGGCGAGATCGCCGGGCCGGGGCGCGGCTGGGAGATCCAGCTCAAGGGAGCGGGCCAGACGCCCTACTCGCGCTTCGCCGACGGGCGCGCCGTGCTGCGCTCGAGCATCCGCGAGTATCTCTGTTCGGAGGCCATGGCGGCCCTCGGCATCCCCACCACCCGGGCCCTGTGCGTGGTCGGCTCCGACGCCCCGGTGCGCCGGGAAACCATCGAGACCGCCGCCGTCGTCACCCGCCTGGCCCCCAGTTTCATCCGCTTCGGCTCCTTCGAGCACTGGCGGGTGCTGCGCCAGATGGACACCCTGCACCAGCTCGCCGACCACGTGATCGACCGCTTCCGCCCCGAATGCCGTGACGCCGCCAACCCCTACGACGCCCTGCTGCGCGACGTGGGCCGACGCACCGGCGAGCTCATCGCCCACTGGCAGGCGGTCGGCTTCATGCACGGGGTGATGAACACCGACAACATGTCCATCCTCGGCCTGACCCTCGACTACGGCCCCTTCGGCTTCATGGACGCCTTTGACGCCGGCCACATCTGCAACCACTCGGACGACCACGGCCGCTACAGCTACAAGTCGCAGCCGCAGATCGGTCACTGGAACCTCTACGCCCTGGGCCGCGCACTGGCTCCGCTGATCGGCGATCAGGCCACCGTCCAGGCCGCCATCGAAGAGAGTTACGCCCCGGCCTTCGAACGCCATTTCATGGACCTGACGCGCGCCAAGCTCGGCCTCGCCCAGACCCTGCCCGGCGACGAGGACTTCATCGGTGAGACCTTCGGTCTGCTCCAGGACCACCACCCCGACTACACCCTGTTCTTCCGCCAGCTCGGCCGCCTGCCGGCGCAGGTGGAAGAGGCCGGGCGCGTGGCCGCCGACGCCCCCCTGCGCGACCTCTTCATCGACCGCGCCGCCGCCGATGCGTGGCTGGCCATGTGGCGCGCCCGCCTGGGTGCCGAAGCCCGCCCCGACGCCGCGCGCCAGTCCGCCATGCAGGCCGTGAATCCGAAATACGTGCTGCGCAACTGGATCGCCGAATCCGCCATCCGGGCTGCACGCGCCGGCGACTACAGCGAAGTGCACGCCGTGCATGCCTGCCTGTCGCGCCCTTTCGACGAGCAGCCCGAATACGAGCGCTTCGCCGCCGCCCCGCCTGACTGGGCCGAAGGACTGGCGGTGAGCTGTTCGAGCTGAGGCCATAGCGGGGAAATGTGTCGACATTTTTTACAACCGAGCGGTCCCCTGTGACGCGGGTCACAATTTTTCGTTAATTTTCATTAACATAAAATTGTGTGTCATCTGGTCTGAGAATTGCATACCTTGCATGTCTGTCAGGTTTGACCAGCACATCGCTACTCCACCTGAAAGATCAAGCAGCCTGCTCCATCCCCGGACCTGATGATCACAGGCGCAATCTCGGAGACAACCCATGAATAACGCCGGCCCCCGCGCCACAAGAAAGCACCTATCCCTGCTGGTTTCCATGGCTGCGCTGGTCATGTCCGGCGCAGCCACCACCGCCCACGCCGCGGCAGACCTTTCCCGCCTGGAAAGCCTGCTCAGCGCGACCCCCGAAGGGGGCTGGGTGAAGGTCAGCACCAACGCCTTCTCCTCGGCCAAACCGACCGGCGCAGCCGCCATCGGCAACGGCTACAACAACCCGGGCGCCGTCGTCATCGCCTGGAGCTCCGTGGCCTGGGATTCCGCCAACGGCGATCTGCTCCTGTGGGGCGGTGGCCACGGCAACTATTCCGGCAATGAGATGTACGTCTGGGATGGTGCAACCGGCGCCTGGGATCGGGGCTCCCTGCCGAGCCGTCTCGATGCCAACAATTTCGTCGTTGACAGTGCCGCACCCCAGTCGTCCCACACCTACGACAACAACCTTTACCTGCCCGTGAGCGGCATGTTCGTGACCTTCGGTGGTGCGGCCTTCCAGAATGGGGACAGGTTCCAGACCTTCGACGGCACCACGGTCAGCCCGGCTGGTCCGTGGCTGTGGGATCCCAGCAAGGCCGACCCGAACAAGGTCGGCGGCACCACCGGCTCCGGCTGGGACCCCTCCTCCGTTGGCGGCGAGATGTGGACCAACCGCTTCACCCAGACCACCGGCACGGGCCCCGAGAGCTTCATCAACGCGGCAACCGCCTACCGCACCGAGAACGGCAAGGACGTGGTGTACATCGCGGCAGACCGGGGCGCTTCCGGCTTCCCCTCCCTGTACCGCTACACCCTGGGTGATTTCCGGAACGGGGGCCTGGACACCTGGGAAAAGGTCGGCGAGATGTACAACAGCGCCGCCTATGCGGGCGCCGCCACCATCGACACCAAGAACAATCTGTTCCTCCGGACCACGATCACCGCGGGCAAATACACGTCCAACCTGGCGGTCTGGGATCTGAACAAGTCCAACCCGGCCAATCCCGGGGCAAACCTGGACGTCGGCGTGCAACTGGTGGATGAGTTCGGCAATCCCTTCCCGATGAACACCAAGTTCTCCATCGAGTACGACTCGAAGACGGGTCAGATCCTGCTGTGGGACGGCTCCGATCAGGGCACCGTATGGGCCGTGACGCCCGCCTACGACGCCAACGGCAAAATGCTCACCACCTGGGTGGCGAAAAAGCTGATCAGCACCACCTTCGCCCAGCCCGGCGGCGACTTCATCACCGGCGTTTTCGGCAAGTGGAACTACATCGAGGAACTCGATGCCTTCATCGCCCTGAACGAGTACTCCGCCACCACCGGTGACGCAGAGGTCTGGCTCTACAAGCCGCTGTCCACCACCACCACGGTCCCGCCCGGCAACACGGTCGCGGAGCCGAGCGCAGTTGCACTCCTCATGGCCAGCCTTGGCCTGCTCGGCCTGGCCCGGCGCCGCAACCAGCCACGCGTCTGACATGACGACGCGCCATCACGGCTATCCCTGCCGTGATGGCGCGGGCGGCGGAGAGCCCCGCTCCGCGGGGCCCTACCCGCCGCGCTCACCTCCGACATTCAGGTACCGTGTGTCATACGCCACGGTTCCTTCCGAATAGTCCGGGCTCAAGCCTGCCAGGCCCTGCCGCAGCGCAAGCCACCCGTGTTAAATTTCATGCTCATATGGCTGAGCACTCAGCCAGGTCCAGCGCGCCGCCCTGCGGCAAGAACGATGGGATAAACGACTTCGGTCCCCATATCCCGCACACGGGCACCTGCTGCCCCCCAAGGAGAGGCCAATGAGCCATACCGACAAAAGGATCGGTTTCGTCCTGCTGTCGAACTCAGCGTGCCCCCTGCCGAGCACCCGTATCGCCGTGCTCAACCTTTTTCCGCTCCTGAGGGCCGCCGGCTACGACCCCGAGATCGTTTTCGAACCAGCCGATGCCACCGAGACGCCCGACCTCTCCGGACTGACCGAACGCGTAAAGGCGCGGGGCTGCAGCCTGGTCTTCTTCCAGAAAGTTCATGGCCCCAGCGTGCTGACCGAAATGCGCAGGCTGCGCGACATCGGCATCCGCACGGTCTATGGCGTATGCGATCGCATCGACGACGAGATCGTGGGCGCCACCGATGCCACGACAATCGTCACCGAGTTCCTGCGCCAGCAGCACGCACCCGAACTGCGTGAACGGATCCACATCGTGCACGACGGCATCGAACGCCCCGATATCTGTCACCCGCATGACGGCAGCGCAGGCAACACCCCGGCCTCCAGGCTACGGGCGGTGCTGGTCACATCCTCGGCCCTGGAAACGATCCCGGTGATCGGACGCCTCCCGCGCCATCTCGATCTCACCGTCGTCGGCCGCTACCCGGAGAGCCCCAGCCTCAAGCAGGCCATCCGCGGGCACCTCAAGCGCGCCCTGCTCCAGCCCAGCCAGCCCGGCCTGGGTACCCTGCGCAGCGCCGGCTTCCAGACCCGCGCCTGGCACCCCGAGCGGGTCTATGCCGATCTCCTCGACACCGACATCGGCATCATCCCCGTGGACACCCGCTTCGACCCGCTGCCCGGCCGCAAGGTGTCTTACTGGGAGGTGAAATCCGAGAACCGTCTGACCCTCAAGATGGCCCTGGGGCTGCCGGTCATTGCCAGCCCGGTACCCGCCTATCTGGACATCGTCGAACAGGGCATCAATGGCTACATCGCCCGCAGCCGCGCCGAATGGCTCGACGCCATTGACGCCCTGCGCAGCCCGGACCACCGCCGGCAGATCGGGCTTGCCGCCCGCCGCACGGTGCTGGAGCGCTTTTCGATGGAGGCCCAGGCCAGAAAGCTGATCGGCGTCTTCGAAAAGCTGCTGGTCGGCGCCGAGCAGCCCGCCTGAAGCAAACCTCTAAGTAAAGACGAATCCCCCGTGGCTCCCCGCCACGGCCCCCACCAGCACCACCAGGCTCACAGCCAGCAACACCGTGTGGAGCCGCTGGATGGTGGCCATGGCACCGACGGGATCGCGCCGGGCCCGCGCCTCGAAAACCCGGTGCAGCACGAAGGGTTCGAGCACGAAGAGCATCAGCGCGAACGCCGTCCATACCGCCACCATGCCGTGCATCCACCACCAGTTTGCCGGATCGGCAAAGCGCGCCCAGGCATCCAGACGCCAGACCAGCCACAGACCCGATGCACCGGCCAGCAGCACGCTCCAGCGGGCGATGGCGGCAAAGCGCTGCTCCAGGCGCTCGAACAGATCCAGCTGGGCCTGCCCGTCCGCCAGCGCGCGGCAGGCCGGCAACAGCACCCAGGTCACGAAGGCCACGCCACCAATCCAGACCAGCACCGCGAGCACATGCAGGGCACGGGCGATGGCAAAGTCGTTGAAACCACTCACGGGGTCTTCCTTTCCGGTTTTGGCGCGCTGAAGGACGCCTCGTTGTGGCGCGCCGCCTCGCCGCTCACCCACTGGAGCAGCGGCCCCTCCGGGTTGTTCAGCTGGGTCGTCTCGCAGGCGCTGACGCACTGGGCGCACTGGGTACAGGTGAACATGGCCCGCTTGATGTTGCGGGGCTTGAGGCGCATCGGGCAGACGTGGTCGCAGGCGCTGTAGCAGCTGGCACAGTCGGCCGCCCGGTCGCGGGTGAAGCCCACCACCATGGCCGAGCGGTTGCCCATCCAGGCGAGGCTCTGGAACAGCCCGACGGCGCAGGCGTAACGGCAGAAGAGATGACGCGCGAACAAGAACTCGGCCGACAGCACCAGCGTTCCGGCGGTGATGAAGATGAACTCGTTGCGGGTCGGCGCCCCGGCCAGAAGATGGCCATAGACCTGGAACGGCGGCAGCAGGTAGGTCAGCAGCACCACCGCCCAGACAAAGGCGAACCCCACCGCCAGGGGCACGGTCACCAGCCACCATGCCCGATCGTAGCGCACCGGCGTACCGTCGGGCTCCCGGGGCGGCAGCGGGCGCGACTCCCACAGGCTGGGGCGGCCGGTAGCACGGCGCATGTACGCGTTGATGGTCTCCACCACCGAGAAATGCGGGCACAGCCAGCCGCAGTAAAGCCGCCCCCAGCGCCACGCCACCCAGAGCAGCAGCGCCCCCACCCCGAGGATGGGCAGCAGCACCCGGCCGATCACCCGCGCCACGGCCCCCGGGGCATCGATCGCCCCCCGGGTGAAATCATCCAGGCCCGCGTGCCATTCGAAACCCAGCAGCCAGGCATGCCCGGCGACCAGATCGAAGCGCAGCAGGTCGAACACCGGCGCCAGCACGAAAAGCACGAAGAAGCCGGCCTGCGCCCAGCGCCGCAGGGACTGGCGCGGCCGGCCGGGAACGGCGGCCGGCACGATGGGGATGACGCGCGGTGCGCCCATCAGCGGGGCCCGATCAACGGAAAGCGGAAAGGCTTGCCGGCCAGCGCCCGGGCCAGGCCGATAGCCCCGCAGAAGATCAGCGTGGAGTGGCAGGTGGTGAAATACAGAATCACCACGACCCAGGTGGAGGCAGACCCGTAACCACCGGCAAGAATGATCGCCCCGTTGGCCAGGACCAGCAGCACGCCGGCCCACAGGCTGGCCGCGACGGTCTGGCGCAGGTGTCCGCGGGCCAACTCCGGGGCACTCCGGCGCTGCAGCCACCACAGCACCAGCAGGGCAGCAAAACCCAGGCCCGGAATGAGCATCAGGTTGGCGAGGTAGAGCGCCTCAGCCGCGACGGCAATCTCGCGGCCCGGGACATCCGGATCGGGGGCAGTGGGTTCCATGGGCAAAACGAGCTTAGCGCCACCACCTGCGAAGGGACTTGACCCGGGACAAACTCTTCGGGTGATACGCTCAGATCACTTCCAGCAGCTTGCTGCGCAGCTGCTCCGCTTCCCGACGGCCATCCCGGGACGAGACGATGGCGTGATACCACTCGTCGAACAGCGAGCGCAGCTCGGCCGGGCTGCGGGCCGCCTCGACCCGGTCCTGGAGGGAGCTGGTCCCCAGGGCGCCGACGAAGGCGTTGAGGGTGTTGAGCATGAAGTTGCGGGCCTTCTGCAGGCGCACCGGATCATCACCCGGAGGGTGCAGGCGGAAGGCCGTCAGGGAGGCCGGGGGCACCGGCACGCCAGCGGCACCCTGCCCGCCGGACGGGCCGATCATCTCGATGTAGGCGTCCTCTTCGAGCAGGCCCAGGGTGTGCAGCAGGTCGTCGTACTGCAGCATGCCGCGCAGCTCTTCGACGCTGCGCTTGCCGTCCACGAAGATCAGGACCCGGCGCACCCGGGGGCTCAGGCCGCCGGAACGGGTTTCAATCTCCTCGTGCCCCTTGCGGGTCTTGGCAAAAATGACACCCATGGTCTCTCCTCTGCACGTACCGGCCTGTCATCGCTGCATCCGGCCGTCCGGTGGCAGCCATTGTAACGACAATGGAATGTGGCGGGCGATCCGCCGCAACCCGCGCCGGCCTTGCAGCATGTAACGCCCGGGCCCCCCGCCCTCCGGAGAGGGTAAAGTGGAGCGGCCCGCTTCGATCCGGAGGAGAACACGCCATGCGCAACACACTGCTTGTCAGCCTGGGCCTGCTGGCCCTGCTGGGCACCACGCCAAGCCACGCCGTCGATGTGGATCTGAGCATCCGCGCACCGGGCGTCTCACTTTACATCGGCGACCGGGATCGCGATGGACGCTACTGGGACGGCCGCAGCTGGCGTGACGCGCGCTGGTGGCACGACAACTGTCATCGCTACGAGAAGCACCGCAATTTCCGCGGTCATTGCACCCCGCCGGCCCATCACGACCACCCGTCCCACTGCCCCCCGGGGCAGGCCAAGAAAGGGCGCTGCTGAGGCTGTGCCTCAGTGCTCGGCGGCCAGCTGGACGGCCAGCCGCCGGGCCTGGGCCAGACGCGCCGCACCGCCCTCCAGGCCGTCGATGAAACGGCGGGGGATACCCGCCAGCCCCACCTGGGCGCCAGCCAGGGCCCCGGCAAGGATGGCCCGGGCCTGGTTCTGCCCGCCGCCATTGACCGCATGCAGCACGGCCGACTCGAAGTCGTCTGCAAAACGCGCGGCCAGGTAGTAGGCCGCGGGAAACTGGTGATACACCGCGCAGGGCATGCCATAGACCAGCGACACCTTCCAGGCGGGCTCGATGCGGATGTCCGGGTCATGGGCAGCCGCCGCCATGGCCGACGGCCCCAACAGCGCGTCCGGTGACGGAAAGCGCCCCGCCACCGCAGCCTCCTGCTCGCCGGGCCTGGGCGCGCCGAGACGGCCACGGGTGACGGCGTGGAAGGGGAGCTCCCCGCTCTTGACCCGGGCCATCAGCTTGCCCGACAGGGCCGCATCGAGGGGATGCCCCTCCACCAGCATGCCCAGCACCGCACCAAAAGCCACGGTCATGGCCACCACGGTGCCGTCGGTCTGGGTAAGCAGGGTGTTGCGGGTCAGGGCCGCGGCCAGTTCGGCCGGTCGCAGGGCATAGCGCACGGCAATGGCCAGCCCCCGCTCGGCGGCCTCGGTGGTGTCGGCATTGCTGCCGCACTGGCCCCAGGGCAGGCCTTCGCCCACCCGGCGACGCCAGGCTTCGCGGATCGACTGGCTGGTGTAGCCCCCCGGCCCGGCCATCGGCGTACCGTCGATCTGCGGAAAGAAATCCTCATCCAGCCGACGGCAGAAATCCGCCTCGTCGTAAGCCCCCCGGGCCACCAGGGAATCCAGCGTCAGGGCCAGCAGCACACCAGCCTGGGAAGCCTGACCGGCTTTCAGGCCGGCGTGGTAACGCCCGGGGAGGGGATCGGTATAGCCATCGATCCAGTCTCCGTAATCGGCCCGGAGCTCATCCAGGTCGTAATACCAGTGGGGGCCGAGGGCCAGGGCATCGCCGATGAAGGCGCCCATCAGCGCCCCCGCGGCACGGTCCTGCAGGGATTGGGTAGGCATGGCGGGCTCCACAGCACAAAACCTTCAGACGGCTTTGTCCGGCGCCCGTTCCATCACCGCGGCAAAGAACTGCCAGGCCAGGCGCAGGGCATCGGGGCCTTCCGGGTCGGAAAACGCCTGCCCGGCCGCGCCGCCGCTCCAGGCATGCCCCAGGCCATGCACCCGCAACAGCCGCACGTAGGGCCGGCGCCCCAGCTTCCAGTCCTGGCGGGTGAGGCGGCGCCGGCTGCCACGATGGATCTCGCCACTGCTCAGGCTCATCTTCGTCCCCTCGGGCAGCAGGTCTGCCCACAGCCCGGCCGCAGCTTCGGCGTTGGCGTAGGAGACCACCGGATCGAAGTCCCCGTGGATCAGCAGCACCGGCGGCGCAGCACGCCCGTTGAGGGCCCGGGCGATGGGCTCGGCGTCGGGGGAGCGCCGGCCGCGCATGGTCTGCCCTGCCTGCAGCGGCGTGACCGCGCTGTAGGGCGCGGCACCGGAGTGACTGCCGACGGCAGCGAAACGATCCGGAAACTCGAGACCCAGGGTCAGGGCCATCGCCCCCCCGGCGGACAGGCCGAGAGCGCACAGGGGTCCACCGATGCGCGGGTGGGTGCTCACCGCATGATCGACGATGGCCATCAGGATTCGGGTCTCCATGCCCACCCGGGCATCGCTGCCGAACCAGTTCCAGCAGCGCTGGGGGTTGGCCTCCTGGGCCTGCTCGGGCATCAGCACGGCAAAGCCACGCTCCCGGGCCACGGCAGCACAACGGGTAGACGCCGCGAAGGCGGCCGTATCCTGGGCGCAGCCGTGCAGGAGCAGCAGCAGCGGGATCGGGCGGCGGGCACTCGCGCCGCTCGGGATGAACAGGCGGTAGCGGCGCATGGCCAGCGGGCCCAGCCCCCAGCGCCCCTCATGCCAGCGCCCACCGCTGGCCGCGGCCGGCGCTTCGGCAGGGGTGGCGATGCCCGACATGACATGACGGGCCGAGCTGGCCAGACGCCCCCCCGCGGCGAGGCCCTGGCGGGTGGCGGCCTTGCCGATCTTTGTCGACTGGCGCACCCCGGCACGGGTCAGCTTGAACAGGGCGGATACGAGGGGAGACTTGCGACGGGCCATGGCGTGGCTCCTCGAAAAAGCAAAAAGGCCCCGAAGGGCCTCTTTGCATCAATCCGCAAGGATCGATCGATTCATCAGGCAACCTTCAGGGCGCTGGCAGCGGCCTTGGTGCCCTTTTCAACGTTCTCGACGGCAACCAGGGTGGCCTTCTCGACGCTGGCCTGGGCGGCAGCGGCGACTTGCTTGGCGGCCTTCTGGGCACCTTCGTAGGCCGAGCTGGCGTTGGCCAGGGCGGTCTTCACGGCCTTGATGGCGGGCTCGGAGCCGGCCGGGGCGTTCTTGAAGAGGTTTTCCAGGGCGACATCCACGTTCTTGGACAGGGCGGCGGCTTCGGCTTCGACCAGCTTGGTCAGCTCTTCCTGGGTGTCACCACCGATGCCGGACAGGCTGCGGCCGTAGGCCACGGACTTCTCGACGGCGGGGGTCACGGCGCCCAGGTTCAGGGCGGCCAGGGCCTGCGGGTCCTTGGCGGCGAGCACAGCCTTGGAGAAGGCAACGCTGTCGTCAAAGGCGTTGCGGGCGGTGGCCAGGTTCAGGCTGGACACGCGCTCGACGGCGGTGAAGAGGGTGGTCACGAAGCTGGTGGCGGACTTCAGGCCGGCTTCAGCGTTGGCTTTGGAGGCGGCGACGATTTGCTCGGGGGTAACGGACATGATGATCTCCTCAAGTGGGTTGGCTTGCGATCACCGAAAGTGATTCGGTATGGCGCTATGTTGCACCGCACAAAAAAAGAAAGCAAGCGTTTTTTGTGCGGTGCACAAATTATTTTGCGTGCGCCATTTTGCCCCCTCGGATCACGCCTTTCCGTCCACCTCGAAGGCCTCTCCCGTCGCAAAGAACTGACCGCCGGAAACATAGTGGATGCTGCTCCGGCCCTGCTCCGGAAAATGCCAGCGGCCGTCCGAATACATGTCCGGATCGGCCCATGCCGCCACCACCTCCCCAAGAAAGAGATCATAGGTGCGCTGGATGTGGGGTTCGTCGATCACCCGGCACTCGAGCCAGCCGATGCACCCTGCCGGCAGGGGCGCCAGGACCTGGCTGGCCGGCAGCACGTCCAGCTCCAGCGCCTCGAACTTGTCACCCTCGCGCCCCGAGCACGAGCCGGCGGCGAGGGTCCGCTCGGCCAGATCACGCCCCGGAATGGCGAGCACGAACTGGCCCGAAGCTTCGATCAGCTCGCGGGTCAGGGTGGCCTTGTCGATGACCACGGCCACCTTGGGCGGGTCGAAATCGAGGGGCATGTTCCAGGCCGCCGCCATCACGTTGCGACGGTCGCCATGGGCAGACGAAACCAGCACCGTGGGACCGTGGTTGAGGAGGCGGTAAGCCTGGGTCAGGGGAACGGACTGGAGAGGGGACGGGGCGTTCATGGTGATGGGAGACAAATCAAGTCGGTAAGGGAGGCTGGCCGCGGGGCATGTCCCGGCAGTTGACGGACACCGGGCACAGGGCGGCGGCGATGACCTGCACCGCCCGCTCGGGCCGCGCCGCACCGCACATGAACACATCCACCGCGGCAAAGCCGTGTTCCGGCCAGGTGTGGATGCTGATGTGGGACTCCTGCAGCAGCAGCACGCCGGTGACCCCCAGCCCCGGGCCGAAGGGGTGGAAGTGCCCACCCACCGGCGTGGCGCCCGCGGCCCGGGCGGCTTCGCGCAGCAGGGTCTCGATGGCCAGGGGGTCGAGCAGGCGCTCGGCAGGCACGCCATGAAAATCCGCCAGCAGATGCAGCCCCCGGGGCAGATGGGCGTCGGCGCTCACTTGTGCCCCCCGCCGCCGGACGACCAGCTCCCGGAGCCACTGCCGCCGCTGTTGCCCCAGCTGCGGCCGCCACTGCGGTCATTGACGTGCTCGAGGTTGAAGAGTGTGACCATCACCAGCACGACCACTCCGAGAACGATGTAGCTCATCCGTGACATCGTTCAGTCGTCCAGTACGTCGGTGTAAACCGGGAGCCACAGGATGCCGATGGCGATGACGATCAGCACCCAGCTGTACAGCCCGCCCATGAAGGCGATGGGCACATTCACCAGCAGCACCAGCACCGTGAAGACCCACGCCAGGGGGCGCAGCTGGCCCCGGTCCACCGTGGCGACGGCGGCGAGGGAGTCGAGGGATGCGACAGGGCCGGTGATGCGCCCCTTCTTGCCGAACCAGCCATCCACCGTGGCGGCCGGCACCCGCTGGGCCAGGGACCAGCCCAGCTCGGACGGGCTGCGCTCGCTGGTGAGGGTGCCGCGGCTGCCCCGATAGTCCGTGATCGAAACGCTGTCGCCGACCTTCACCCGCCAGTTGAAGGCGCCGGCGGCCCGAACCACCTGGGCACCGTAGGCCTGCATGCGGGTGTAGGCAGCGCCTTCATAACGCACGGCGCTGGACGAAACGGACTCCGGCCAGGTGTCGAGGACCCGCACCTTGTCCCAGCCGGCCGTCGACTCCACCAGCCACAGGAAACCGGCGATCTCGTTGAACAGCAGATACTCGACCCATTCCTCCGCCTCGCCGATCTCCCGGCACTTCATCAGGCCGATCAGGGTCCAGGGCTTGCCGTCGATGCTGGCCTCGTCGCCCAGGGACAGGGTGGTGGCCTGCATGGCTTCCCGGCGGCTGGCGTCCATCACTTCAAGCGTACCGGTGCTGGCGTCGCTCTCGGTGCCGCAAGCCGGGCAATGGAGGTGGGCGGCCACCGCCGGACGCCAGGTGATGGCGGTTCCGCAGGCCGGGCAGGCCAGGGTCGCAGCCTTGCCCTTGAGGCGGCCGGCGCTGCCGGCGATCTCGTCAGGCGAGCGCAACAGCTGGCAGCGCAGGTCCTCCAGCTTCACCGCCTTGCCCGCATAACGGCGGGGTTTGGGGCCTTCGGAATAATCCAGGGTAAGGAAGCGCACGCCCTGGCGGTAGTCCGCCACCTTCGCCTCCCAGCCGGGGCCGACCTGGAAAGGCAGCTCGCCCTCCCCGGCGGTACAGCGCGCGGTGCGCAGGTCGGACGCGGTGAAACTGGCACCGTCCCAGGCGTACTGCCCGCCCGGCACGATCTGGCCGAAGGGCGGGGCATCATCGGCCAGCCCGGTATCGAGGGTCACCGCGTACTGGCCGGAGGCGTCCGACAGCCAGCCGGCGCTGCCGTCGTCGAAGAGGATGTACCACTCGTTCCAGAAACCATCCTCGTAGCGCAGCTGGATGCGCCCGACCACGCCGAAGGCCTGGCCGGCATACATACCCGAGGTGGTGATGCGGATGGGGGAGTAATCCTCCAGCACCACCGCCATCTTGCCGGCGTCACGTACCGCATCGCCCTCCCGCAGCAGGGTGCTGTGGCAGTACTCGCACACGGCCATGGCCGAGGTGGCCGAACGGAAGGCGACCTCCGCGCCGCAGCTGGGGCAGGCGAGCTTGAACACCCGGCGCTTATCCGATCAGCTTCTTGAGGATCTCCGCCTTGGCGGAATCGTAGTCGGCCTGGGTCACCAGGCCCTTGTCGAGGAGGGCCTTGAGCTTGGCGAGGCGCGCCTCCGGATCATCGGCAGCGGCAGCCGGGGCTGCGACCGGGGTGGCGGACGGAGCCACCGCGGGAGTCTGGCTGCCACGCAGGGCATCCATCATCACCTGCCCCATGCCCACGCCAGCGGCCAGGCCGGCGCCCACCCCCGCCAGGCCGCCCTCGTTCTGGGCCGCCAGGGGCACCGAGTTGGCCACCTGGTACTGGGTATATTTGCCCAAGTCGCCCACCATGCCCATGGAGATGCGGGTGTCGATGGCCTTCTGCAGCTCTTCCGGCAGGGAGATGTTCTCCACGGCGAAGTTGTCGAGCGCGAGGCCATAACGTTCAAAGGTCGGCGTCATGGCCTCGCGCATGCGATCGGCCAGCAGCACCTGGTTGGCCGCCATGTCCAGGAAGGGCACATCCGCACCGCCCAGGGTGGCGCTCATGGTCGCCACCACCAGGTTGCGCAGCTGCTGCTCCAGCTCGTCTACGGTGTACTCGGCGCGGGTACCGCTGATCTCGGTGAAGAACCTGCGCGGATCCGCCAGCTTGTAGGAGTACATGCCGAAGGCGCGCAGGCGCACCATGCCGAAATCCTTGTCGCGGAGGGTGACCGGCTGGGGGGTGCCCCACTTGCGACCGAGCTGCAGACGGGTGCTGAAGAAATACACATCGGACTTGAAGGGCGACTCGAAGAGCTTGTCCCAGTTCTTCAGGTTGGTGAGCACAGGGATGGTCTGGGTGGTGAGCGTGTACCTGCCCGGCCCGAACACGTCGGCCACCTTGCCTTCATTGACGAAGACCGCCATCTGCGAGTCGCGCACGGTCAGGCTGGCGCCGTACTGGATCTCGAAATCCTCCATGGGATAACGCCAGGCCAGGGTGCCGTCGGCATCCTCGTTCCACTGGAGGACGTCGATGAACTGCTTCTTGATGAAGGATCCGATGCTCATGCTTGCTCCCGATGTTGGATGTTCAGGTATTCAGTGACCGCAAGCCCCGGGCGCCCGGAGCCGGAGCAGGTGAAGTCAGGACATGCAGGCCGCGTTGAGGATGCCGACCACCAGCGCCACCGTTCCGGCAAAGGCGCCGGCAGCCACGTTGTTGGCGGCGAGCTGCTCGGGGAGGCGGGGGACCAGCCGGCCCAGCAGCACATAGGTGAGCAACTGCACCGACAGGCCCGCCACGCTCCAGATCAGGAACTGCTGCAGGCTGTCGTTGTGGAGGATGCTCGACGCCACGGTGAGGGAAAAACCGATGACGGCGCCCCCCAGGGACAGGGCTGGCGCAACGATGCCCTGACGGATCAGCGAAAGCTCGCAAAAGGGGGTGACCCGCAGGTAGATGCTGGCGAAGAGCAGCACCATGAACAGGCCGGACAGCAAGTGCACGACGTAATTGTAAAGCGGCTCCATCAGCGGAATCCTCGGCGACCGGGCGAGTATTTAGCCAGCATTCCCCGTGCCCGGCAAGCGCTTTCCGGGTAGAGTCCGCAGCCATGTCCGCACCCCGAATTCCCCCCGCCACCCCCGCCTCCACCCGCCCAGCGAGCGGCCTGCCCGACCGCCTGCTGATCCTGTCGGTGTTCGTCGTGGCCTCCTGCGGCCTGGCCTACGAACTGATCGCCGGCGCCCTGTCGAGCTACCTGCTCGGCGACTCGGTGCTGCAGTTCTCGTCGATCATCGGCTGCTATCTGTTCGCCATGGGCGTGGGCTCGCACCTTTCAAAGTACGTGGACGACCGGGACGTGCTGGCGCGCTTCATCGACATCGAGCTGCTGGTGGGGCTGATCGGCGGCATGTCGGCGACCCTGCTGTTCCTGCTCTTCGCCTGGATGGCGGCCCCCTTCCGCAGCGCCCTATACGCCCTGGTCTTCCTCCTTGGCGTGCTGGTGGGCATGGAGATTCCGCTGGTGATGCGCGTCCTGCACAGCCGCCAGGCCAGCTTCAGCGAACTGGTGAGCCGGGTGCTGACCTTCGACTACCTGGGCGCCCTGGCCGTGTCCCTGCTCTTTCCCCTGGTGCTGGCCCCCAAGCTGGGCCTGTCGCGCACCGGTTTCCTGTTCGGCATGGCCAACGTGGCCGTGGCCCTGTGGACGCTGTGGTATTACCGCCGGGAGATCCCCCGGCTGCGCAGCCGCCTGACCCGCGGCGCCCTGGTCATGGCCTTCCTGGCCGGCGGCCTGGCCGTCTCCGAAAAACTCACCCACTGGGCCGAGCGCGGCCTCTTCGGCGACGAGGTGATCTTCGCCACCACCACCCCCTACCAGCGCATCGCCGTGACCCGCTGGAAGGACGACACCCGCCTCCACATCAACGGCAACCTGCAGTTCTCCAGCCGAGACGAGCACCGCTACCACGAGGCCCTGGTGCACCCGGCCCTGCAGACCCTGCCCTGGGCCCGCTCGGTACTGGTGCTGGGCGGCGGCGACGGCCTGGCGGTGCGCGAAGTCCTGCGCCACGCCCAGGTGGAACGGGTCACCCTGGTGGACCTGGACCCGGCCATGACCGACCTGTTCACCCGCAACGAGTATCTGTCCGGGCTCAACGGGCAGGCCCTGTCCAACCCCCGGGTCACGGTCATCAACGCCGATGCCGGCCAGTGGCTGGAGACCCACAGCGAGGTCTTCGACCTGATCATCGCCGACTTCCCCGACCCCTCCAGCTTCGGCCTCGGCAAGCTCTACTCGGTGCCCATGTATCGCCTCATGGCCAAGCACCTGTCGGCCCGGGGTGCCCTGGTGGTGCAGTCCACCTCACCGTGGTTCGCCCCGCGCAGCTTCTGGTGCATCGATGCCACCCTGCGCGAGGCCGGCTTCCACACCCACCCCTACCATGCCCACGTCCCCTCCTTCGGTGAATGGGGTTTCAACCTTGCCACCCGTCAGCCGGGCTACACGCCCCCGACGGCCTACAGCGTGCCCACCCGCTACCTGGACGCGGAAACCACCCGGCTGATGTTCCAGTTTCCCGCCGACATGCAGCGCCTGCCCGTCGATCCCAACCACCTCAACGACCAGCGGCTGGTGCATTACTTCCAGCAGGACTGGAACAACGTGGTGCGTTGATGGAGCGGCGCGGCTTTCTGCGGGCCAGTGGGGCCGCCGGGCTCGGACTGGCCCTGCCGGCCTGCCGCGGCCTGGCGCACCTGGGCATCCCGATCCACATCCGCCAGCCCGGCCTGGCCGAGGGGCATCGTCTGCGTGACGCCGGGCCGCTGCCCGTACCGACCCGGGAGATCCGCACCGGTGTGGCCATCCTCGGCAGCGGGGTGGCGGGGCTCACGGCCGCCTGGCGACTGGCCCGGGACGGGTATGACGACTTCCTCCTCATCGACGGCCCGGAGCCCGACGGCAACGCCGCTGCCGGCCGCTTCGACAGCCCCTCAGGCCCCCTGCCCCACCCCCGCGGCGCCCACTACCTGCCCCTGCCTTCGATGGAATCCCGGGGAGTGCGGGAGCTGCTATTCGAGCTCGGCGTGATCGAGGCCGAACCCTTCTCGGAACGCCCACGCTTCAGTGAAGCGGCCCTGGTCCACGCCCCGGACGAGCGCCTGTTTTTCGACGGCGCCTGGCACGAAGGCCTGCTGCCCACCGAACAGGTGAATGCGGACGAAGCCGGGCAGCATCGGCGCTTCCTCGCCGAGATGGCGGCCCTGACCCGCCGCCGGGGCAGCGACGGCCGCCGCCTGTTCTGTGTGCCGAAGGCGCTTTCATCCACGGATGCGGAATGGCACCAACTCGACACCCTGAGCTTTCGCGACTGGCTGACGGCCCGCGCTTACAGCGCCCCCAGCCTGCACACCTGGCTCGACTATGTGTGCCGGGACGAATACGGTGCGGGCCCGGAACACGTATCGGCCTGGGCCGGCCTGCATTACTTCGCCAGCCGCGGCGGGCACGCCGCCAATGCCGCCGACGGCACCCTGCTCACCTGGCCCGAGGGCCTGGCCTTTCTGGCCCGGGGCCTGCGCAGCCGGGTGCCCCCTGCCCGGCAGCAGCCCGGCTACGCCCTGCGCATCGATGAAACCCGCGAGGGCGTGGCCATCCTCTGCCAGAACGCCGCCGGTCCCTTCCTGCTCCACGCGCGCCGCGCCATCTGCGCCATGCCCCTGCACGTGGCGGCACGGGTCATTCCCCATCTGCGCGACTACGGCTTCGACCCGGCCCGGCATCTGCCCGCCCAGGCCCCCTGGCTGGTGGCCAACTTTCTGCTCGACGGCTTTCCCACCGAGCCGGTGGAGTCGCCCCTGGCCTGGGACAACGTGATCCATGGCAGCCCGGGCCTGGGCTGGGTCGTCTCCACCCACCAGTGGCTGCGGGCCGCCAAGCCCGCCCACACGGTCTTCACCGCCTACCGGGCCCTGGCCGACCAGGCGCCCGCCGACGCCCGGCAACGACTGCTGGCCATGCGCCCGGACGAACTTCTGGAACTGGCCGCCGTCGACCTGAAGCAGGCCTATGGCGCCCTCGAGCTGTGGCGCCGGACCCAGGCTGTGGACATCACGGTACGGGGTCACGGCATGGCCATCCCGGGCTGCGGCAGCCTGAACGACCCCGGCCTGGCCGCCCTCCAGGCCGCCGACGGGCGCCTGCTGTTTGCCCACGCCGATCTGTCCGGCTATTCGGTTTTCGAGGAAGCCAGCTGGTGGGGCGAACGGGCCGCCCGGCTGGCCGCCACCCGCTAGGGAGACCCACCTACATGCAATCCGCCCCCGAACCTCGCAGGAGAAGCTGGCTGCGCAGCCTGCTGGCTGCCCCGGTGGTCCTCTATGGGGCGGCTCTTGCCGCCATCGGCCTGAAGCAGGAAGACCTGCTCTTCCACCCGGAGCCCCTGCCGGCAGATTTCAGCTTCACCGGCCTCTACCCACCGGAGCAGGATTTCGAGGAGCTGCGCATTCCCGTCGATGGTGCCGAGCTCAGCGCGCTGCTGTTCCGCCAGCCCGCCAGCCGCGGCCTGGTCTTCTACCTGCACGGCAATGCGGGAAACCTCGTGGGCTGGACGCGCAACATCGCCTTTTACCGCCACCTCGGCTTCGATCTGTTCATGCTCGACTACCGGGGCTTCGGCAAGAGCACCGGCCGCATCAGCAGCGAGGCGCAGCTCCACGCCGACGTACGTGCCGCGTGGGCGCGGGTGACGCCGGCCTACGCCGGCAAGCCGGTGGTGATCCTGGGCCGCTCCCTGGGCAGCGGTCTGGCCACCCAGCTGGCGGCCGAGGTGACACCGGCCCTGCTGATCCTGGTGACGCCCTACACCAGCGTGGAACGCCTAGCCACCGAGCAGTTTCCCCTGGTCCCGGCAGCGCTGCTGAAATACCCCCTGCGCACCGATCGGCTGATCGGCACGGTCAAAAGCCCGATCCTGATCGCCCACGGGGACGCGGACGAGCTGATTCCCTTCGAGCACGCCCGCCAACTGGTGGCGGCAAGCGACGGACGCGCCACGCTGCTGCGCGTGGAAGGCGCCCGGCACGCGGACATCCACGAGTTTCCGGCCTACCTGGAAGGGCTGTCGCAGCGCATCATGGCCCTGGGCAATACGGGTAAAAGCATCAGCGTGCCACCACATTGACGCCCGGGCGAAGATCCGCTTCGTCGATATAACCGACGCCGCCCGGCAACGCAGCCACCAGACGGCTCACCTCGGCAGCATTGACGACTTCCCTTGGCGGGACACCCTTGCCCACGTAGCGGCGCACCGTCCAGTAGGCGGTGTAACGCTCCTCATCCGTGCTCACCCAGCGGACGAGAAAACGATTGCGCACGGCATCTCCCACGGGCAGATCGATGGGCGTCACACGAACACCCGCCACTTCCACCACCTTGCCGGTATAGATGCGCTCCACGGTCACGCGGTCAAGACGCGGCACCGACGGATGGGCAATCAGCACGACGTCCCCGGCCTGTACGGCCGGCGACAGGCCACTCAAGGCAAAGGCCAGCATCAGGGAGCCGAGGAGACGGACGCGAGGCAAGTGGCTCACCTCAGAAGGAGAAGCTGTAAGAAAGCGAGAACACATCCAGCTTCTGCCCACGGCTGGATGCGCCCAGCGGCGCATCGTAGAACGCCGATGTGAGCCCGGTATGGGTGCGCTGCCACTCAGCCTTCAGCACCTGTCCACGCCCCAGGGCATAACTCGTCCCCAAGGCAAGGGTGTGCTGATCAAAGACCAGGGCCGAATCCGCCCCCCAGCGCTGGGTCAGATTGACCACTGCGGCCCCCGGCACCGACGACGGCAGCCGGCTTCCTTCCAGTGTCGCGTAGAGACTTCGCGCATGTTCGGACGAGCGCAGCGACGCCCCATACACATAGGGCGTCCACGCCCCCATCGGCTTGAGCACCGCCAGATAGCCCGCCAGGGAGTTGGTACCCGATGCCAGGCTCATCCTCTCGCTGCGCCGCCACGCCAGCTCGCTGATGAGGCTGAAGCCGGCCCCCAGCTCGCGCTCCAGCCCGACCGACAGGGTGTAAAAGCGCACGCTGTCCTTCATCGGCACGCCAGGCCCCGGAATGCGGGGATCCGTCTGATAGTAGCCAACGCCCGGCGCCACCGGGACGTAAGGATAATCCACGCCAAATTTCAGGGTATCCAGCTGGGAATCCCAGGCCAGCACACTGACACGAAAACGGCTCTCGGCCTCCCGGACGGTAAGGATGGTCCCCACAAAAGCACCGGAAATGCCTTCATGCCAGCCCCCCGATACGGCACCGGGGACAAGCAGCGGATCATCCCGTAAATACACCCGCCAAGTCCCCTGCGCCCATCCTGCAAACCCCTCCAGATCCACATCCGTGCTACCAAGGAACCAGCTGCGGCCAACCGACAAACCGTAAAAGTCCCAGGTCGGCAGAATCGAATAGACCTCGATCGGCAGCCGCGCAAAAGGGAAGGTGGTGCCGACGTCGATATTCTCCGAATACAGCAGCATCGGGATGCGCAGCTTGCCTGCCCTGAGGATGAGCTCGTTGCTGGGCCGCCAGGCAAGGAAGGCCCACGGCAGGCGCACGTTCCACTCCTTGTCGCTGCTCTCGGACGGCGCAAACCGCGCCTGGACTGTTGCCGTCACTTCCGGCGTCAGCACCGCATCGGCCTGGAAGCCGAGGAGCGAATCCCGGGTCAGGGTGCCGTCGCTGTCGATGAAGCGCTGATAACGGTGCTCGTTCCCTGACCGGGCATAACCCAGAGTGCCAAAGGATGAGAGACGGACATCAGCGCTCTCTGCCGCATAGGCGCACGAAGAGACGGCCAGACCGGCGAGGATGACTCCAAGAAATCGACGCATGGCAAAAGCAGAGGCGAGGCGCACCGGCGCAAGGATCAGACGGTACGATTATCCCAGCAACCAACACCCGGGATGAGCAGCAATTGCACACCCCGCCGACACGGGCCGGACGGAATCAGACCTGACTCACGGCCGTGGTCGCGGGCAACGGACTGGACTCCTCCAACGCATTGTCGGAGGGAAGGACCTGCGCAAGCCCGGCCACGATGACCTGCAGGTGTTCCTCCAGGCTTTTCAGCGCCATGCGGGCACGGTTGTTGTCACCCGCATGGGCTGCCGCCTCGAGGCGCCCGGCCAGGGCCGAGACCTCGGTCATGCCGAGCAGGCCGGCGCGCCCCTTGAGGGTATGGGCGAAGGAGGCCACTTGATCCCAGGCCCGATCATCCACGGCGGCCCGCAGTTCCACCGGACCGCCGGCAAACTGCAGGCGGAACTTGGCCAGCAGGCGCGGGTAGAGGGTGGGGCTGATGCCCGTGTCGTTGATCGCACAGCGGGCGTCCAGACCTGGAATGTCGTCCAGCCCGGCCAGCACCACCGAGCCCGAGGCCGCCACCGGCAGATCGGCCAGATCCGGCGCCCCCGGGTAGTGCTGGCGCAGCACCTTGTACAGATCGCTCAGCTCGTAGGGCTTGTTGAGGCAGCCGTTCATGCCGATGGCCAGGCAGCGCTCCAGCACGGCACGGCCGCTGTGGGCCGACAAGGCGTAGATGGGCAGGTCGTCATAGGCGGGCTGGGCACGAAGCTGGCGCACCGCCTCGTAGCCATCCATCACCGGCATCTGCAGGTCCATGAACACCAGTGCGTAGTGATCGGGGGGCTGGGCGGAGAGCTGCCCGAGGGCATCCCGGCCATCCCCGGCGGTATCCACCTCGACCCCCCAGCGCCCCATCAGGGCAATGGCCACATCGCGCCCGGTGGCGTTGTCTTCCACCAGCAGCACACGCATGCCGTCGAGGGCGCCGGTGGCCACCTCGCCACTGCCGGAGCTCGCCACGACACGGCCCAGCACCGCGTCACAAAGGCGTCGCAGCACCCCGGGCAGCACCGGTTTGTCGCAGAAATGCAGGCCATCGCGCCGGATCTCCGAAGCCTCTCCGTCAATGCCCCGGGGCATGGACATGAGGGCCACGTGATGGGGCGCGAGGTCGGGCTGCTGCTGCAGGATCTCGAGGATCGCTCCACCATCCTTGTCGGGCAGCGACCAGTCGAGGAAGAGCAGGTCGTAAGGCAGCCCGTCAGTCCGGGCGGCTTCCAGGCAGCTCAGCACCTCCGCGCCACAGCTGACCGCATCCACGTCGTCGATCCCCTCGAAGTTGAGCAGATCGATGAGGGCCAGGCGGGCCTCGGGGTAGTCATCGGCCACCAGCACACGCAGGCTGGGGCCGGGCTTGTCCGCCGGAGCCGTCTGGCGGCGCTCGTCCCGGGCCAGGGGCAGCAGCACCTGGAACACGCTCCCCCGCTTGGGCACGCTGTGCACCCGGATGTCGCCCCCCATCAGATCCACCAGCCGGCGCACGATGGCCAGGCCCAGGCCGGTTCCGCCGTACTGGCGGGTAGTGGCACCGTCGGCCTGCACGAAGTCCTCGAACAGGCGCTCGATCTGGTCGGTGCGCATGCCGATGCCGGTGTCTTCGACGATCAGACTGAGCATCAGACGCCCGTCCTCCGCCGTCTGGCCATCGACCCGCAGGGACACGTGACCGGAAGGGGTGAATTTGACCGCGTTGGACAACAGGTTGCCCAGCACCTGCCCGATGCGCAGCGGGTCTCCGACGAGGGACTCGGCCAGCAGGCTGCCGCTGCCGGGGCGCGCCTCGAAGAGCAGTTCCACGCCCTTCTCCAGAGCGGCCCGCTCGACCAGCAGATAAGCGCTGGAGATCACCTCCTCGAGGCGGAAGGGCACGCTCTCCAGTTCCAGCCGCCCGGCTTCGATCTTGGAGAAATCCAGGATGTCGTTGACGGTATCGAGCAGGCTGCGCCCGGCCATCCGGATCTTCTCGGCGTAGTCCCGCTGGCGCGGCGGCAGCGGGCTATGGAGGATCAGCTCGGCCATGCCGATCACCGCATTGAGCGGGGTACGGATTTCATGACTCATGTTGGCGAGGAACATGGACTTGGCCTGGGTTGCCTGCTCGGCCCGGGCGCTGGCCTCCTTCAGCGCCGACTCGATGTCCTCACGCTCGTGGATGTCGCGCTCGATGGCCGTGGCCATGGAGTTGAAGGCGTCCCGCAGCACCCGCACCTCCTCCACGCCCCCCTCGCCCGTCACCCGCACATCGTACTGGCCACGGGCCAGCCGACCGGTGGCGGCGGACATGCCTTCAAGGGGGATGAGCACCTTGCTGCGTGTGGTGCGCAGCCCGAACAGCACCAGCAGGGCCGCGCTCCCCATGGCCACGATCACCGCGATGATCCAGTTGCGCAGGTGCTGGCGCGCCTCCTCCACCTGGCGTCCGGTGCGCTGGTCCACCTGTTCCAGCAGCCGGGCCACGGCCACCGCGACACGGGCGTGCTGGTGATCGTATTCCTGCCCATGAACCAGCTTCACGGCCAGATCGGGGTGGGGCTGCCCGTCGGAGACGAAGGCGCGGGTGGTGGGATCGTAGAGCCCCTGGGTAGCGGCGAAGGCCACCTGCTCGAGCTGCTTGAGGGCCTCGGATTCGGCCAGCACCGCCTCCAGGGCAGCCAGCTCGGCCCCCTGGAAACCCAGGCTCACCATGCGCGAACGCATCGATATCCGGGGCCCGTCCACCGGCGGCTCGAAGGCCGTCTCTCCGGCAATCACACGGTCCCAGTAGCTGGCCGCGCTGCCTTTCTCGACCGCGGGCTTCTCGCCTTCGCGAATCGCCAGAATGGCGTAGTAATAGGTGAGATAGCGCGTCTCGCGGGTCACCACGTAGCTGCGCACGAGACGGCCGAGGGTATCCATCTCGCGGCGGAGCTCGCCGACGAGGTGCAGTGCTTCGATCCGCTCGTCCTGCACCGCCTGGGCCCGGTCAAAGGCGTTCAGCACCAGCAGGGAAATCACCCCGTTGATCGCAACCATCAGCAACAGGGCCGCGGAGAAGATCAGGGATAGCTTGCTGAGTTTCATGGCCGTTCAAGAGCTTACACGGCCCCGGGCCTCAGGTAGCGTGGCAGGCTTTACGGCGACGCACAGATTCACTAAGCAGGTCGAGAACGCAGTAGAACGCCCCCGCCGCCAGGGGCGGATTGGCCACCGGCCAGCCCAGCCCGGGCAGGGCTGCGCGCCAGGTCCAGTTGCCCAGCCAGGTTCCCCACAGCTCCATGCCGAGGGACAGCAGAAACATCGTGATGTAGAGCCGCGGTGAGGGCCCCCGCCACACGCAGACCAGAAAGACCGCCAGCAGGGCCGGCCCCATCCAGTCGATGCCGGCCACCGCCAGGGCGCTGACCGCCGCCAGGGCCAGCCAGGGCGTGAGGGCAATCACCCGCCCGGGCACGCGCCCGGCCCACTGCAGGCCCAGCCAGTAGAGAAGCACGTGCCCCGGCGGCACGAACAGGGGCAGGTTGCCGAGACGATAGTCGTACAAGCCCCACACCAGCGACAGCACCACTTCACCGGCAGTGGCGATGAGCAGGCAGGCCACCAGCCGCAGGCGCAAACCTGCCGCCTGGACCATCAGCACAGCGAAGAGCAGCCATACCCACAGGCTCACCAGGGGTTGCCCCCAGGCCCCGCCATGGCGATCCACCGCCAGCCCCACCAGGATGGTGAGCACGACGAGGATGGGCTGGATGACGGGTTTCACGGTGATGCGGAGCCCGCGTCGGGCACGGAGCGTGTGCGCGCCCGACGATGGAAGAACCGGAGGCTTACTGGATGCCCTGGCTGGACAGGTATTCCTCGTAGGTGCCGCGGTAGTCCACGATGTCGCCGGGGCCGCGGATCTCGAGGATGCGGGTGGCGATGGACGACACGAAGGCCCGGTCGTGGGAGACGAAGAACAGGGTGCCGCTGAAATCAGCGATACCCGAGTTGAGGGACTCGATGGACTCCATGTCCATGTGGTTGGTCGGCTCATCCAGCAGCAGCACGTTCTTGCGCTGGAGCATGAGCTTGCCGAAGAGCATGCGGCCCTGCTCGCCCCCGGAGATCACCTTGACCGACTTCTTCACGTCGTCACCCTTGAAGAGCAGACGACCGAGCGTGCCGCGGATCAGGGTCTCGGCATCGTCACCCTCGTAGCCGCCCTCGCGCACGTATCCGCTGATCCAGTCGGTAAGATTTTCGCCGCTGGCGAAGTCTTCGGCGTGATCCTGGGCGTAATAACCCAGCTTGGCCTTCTCGGCCCATTTGATGGTGCCGAACTGGGGCGCCAGGCCATGCAGGCCGGTGCCCACCAGCAGCTTCAGCAGCGTGGTCTTGCCGATGCCGTTCTCGCCGATGATGGCGATGCGGTCGTTGGCGTCGGCGGTGAAGGTGAAGTTCTTGATGATCGGGTTGGCCGGATCGTAACCGAAGGTCAGGTTCTCGATCTCGACGGCCTGGCGGTGCAGCTTTTCCTTCTCGTCGTAGTCGAAGCGGATCCACGGATACTGGCGGCTCGAGGGCTTGAACTCCTCGATCTTGATCTTCTCGATCTGCTTGGCGCGGCTGGTGGCCTGGCGGGCCTTGGACTTGTTTGCCGAGAAGCGGCGCACGAACTCCTGCAGTTCCTGGACCTTCTCCTTGGCCTTCTGGTTGGCGTTGGACTGGCGCTCGCGGGCCTGGGTGGAGGCCTCGATGTAGTCGTCCCAGTTACCGGGCCACACCTGAATGCGGCCGTAGTCCAGATCCGCCATGTGGGTACACACCTGGTTCAGGAAGTGGCGGTCGTGGGAGATGATGATCATGGTGGAGTTGCGCTCGTTGAGCACGTCTTCCAGCCAGCGGATGGTGTTGATGTCCAGGTTGTTGGTCGGTTCGTCCAGCAGGAGGATGTCCGGATTGGCAAACAGGGCCTGGGCCAGCAGCACGCGCAGCTTCCAGCCCGGCGCCACTTCACGCATCAGGCCAGCGTGCTGCTCGGTGGGGATGCCCACCCCGTGCAGCAGCTCGCCGGCCCGGGCCTCGGCGGTGTAGCCGTCGTACTCGGCAAAGTGGCCCTCCAGCTCGGCGGCCTTCATGTAGTCCTCTTCGGTGGCCTCCGGGTTGGCGTAGATCGCATCCTTCTCCTGCATGCAGGTCCACATCTCGGCATGCCCCTGCATCACCACATCGAGCACCCGCACATCCTCGTAACCGAACTGGTCCTGGCGCAGGAAGGCCATGCGCTCGCCACTGTCGAGGGCCACGTTGCCCGCGGACGGCTCGAGCACGCCGGCCAGGATCTTCATGAAGGTGGACTTGCCGGCCCCGTTGGCGCCGATCAGGCCGTAGCGGTTGCCGTCACCGAACTTGACGGAGACGTTCTCGAACAGGGGCTTGGCCCCGAACTGCATGGTGATGTTGTTGGCGATGAGCACGGCAGGAATTCCTCAATTTTCGGGGGCCAGGGCGGCCAAACGAAAACGCCGGCGCATGGCCGGCGAAGCTGGTACGGAATTTATCATATCTTTCAAGCACCTGGGCAGATTTCACAGCACCCGCCCGGAGCCTGAAGCAGCGCTCGCCCGCCCCACGCCTAGATCAGGGAAGGGCCCGTCACGATCGCCGCCGCCTCCTTCTCCGAGATGCGGATGGTGGCGGTGGCAATCACATGAACCGTCAGCCAGTCATGCAGACGGGCCGCCCCCTCACCCTCGAAGGAAAGGAAGCGGCAACCAAACAGCCCGCCCTCTTCACCCAGCACAAAGTTCATGCCCTGCGCCATGCCGCGGATCTCGTCGGGCACGCCTTCGATCTGCAGCACAAAGGGGAAAGGACCGCTGCCCAGGGGCGGCACCCCCGCTGGCAGACTGAACCCCTCCAGGGAAAGGTCGTTCAGTGGCCGGCGCTGCCCGTCGATGACCGCCCAGAAACAGACGCTGCCCCAGCGCTTGGCCACAAAGCGCTGGCGACGGCGGCGCTCCTGATGCTCCACGCCGATACTTCCCAGATCTTCAGCCATCTAATCGCCCCGAAAACATCAAAATCACATAATTACACAAATAATTGCAAATTATTCCGAAAAAAACAATTCCAGGATACTGAATTTGAATACAAAAAAATGCAGGCGGCGAATTCATCAATTAAACAAAAACGCGGCCAACGGAATTAAACATGAATTTACAATCAAGTGTCGAGGGATTTGACACTTCTTAATGTCACCCTTTTACACACTTTACAATATATTGATTTATTTGAAATATCCCACTTCAGGCACACCTTTTGCTCAAAGAAGGCCAGGCAGCGTCGGCACCACCAAGCTGCCAATAATTTTCACAAATTTCTCACTGGAGTTCTATTCATGAAGAAGACCCTTCTGGCCCTGGCCCTGATCGCCGCCGGTTCCGCCCAAGCTGCCACCATCACCCAATCCGCTGCCCTGAACCTGGAAACCACCGAGATCCACCAGATCTTCAACATCAACAAGTTTGATTCCGCTCTGGGCACCCTGACCGGCGTCGCCATCACCCTGGACGGCGAAGCCATCTCCAGCGCCACCCTGACCAACACCGCCGCTCAAGCTCAGCGCTTCCAGTTCGGCAGCACCCTGAACCTGTACCTGGACGGCGCCGGCCTCTCCGAAGTCCTGGCCCTGAACCTGTTCAACTACAACAGCCAGATCCAAGTTGGCCAGACCGTCAACCTGGGCACCGTGAACCCGTCCGACAGCCTGCTGATCAACGCAGCTGACCTGTCCGCCTTCATCGGCACCGGCACCACCTCCTTCACCTGCGACAGCCTGGTTTCCAACAGCCAAGCCGGCGGCGGCGGCAACATCACCGTTGTCCAGAACACCCAAGCCGGTTGCGGCCTGAGCGTTGTTTACACCTACGACGTTCCGACCACCCCGCCCGCTCAAGTGCCGGAACCCGCCTCCATGGCGCTGGTCGGCCTCGGCATGATGGGCCTGGCTGCCATCCGTCGTCGCAAGTAATTCTCCCTGCATCCCCGGCCTCCGGGGAGCAGAGCAGAATGGAAAAGGCTGCCGCAAGGCGGCCTTTTTTACGTCAACACACCGGCGCACAGAACTTTCCAAGCCCATCGCCATACGAACATATGCAGGACATTTTCCCTCGACATGGCGCGGCATTTCCCCTAGCACATGAGGGATAGGCACAAGCCCGGGCGTCGAAAGATTTGACACTTCTTGATGCATATGTTTTTTGGATTTTACAATCCATTGATTTTTATACAAAATTTAAACTGGCATACACATTGCTAAAGACATGATAGCAAGCCAGCACCACCCAACAGTCCCGGCTTTCACCATTTTCCACTGGAGTTTCATCAATGAAAAAGACCCTTCTCGCCCTGGCACTGATCGCCGCTGGCACCGTCCAGGCTGGCGTCATCACCCAAACCGCTGCCCTGACCCTCGAAACCACCGAGATCCATCAGGTCTTCAACATCAACAAGTTTGACGCCACCCTGGGCACCCTGACCGGTGTCTCCGTCATCCTGAACGGCGAAGCCCTCTCCACCGTCACCCTGCTGAACACCGCCGCCCAATCCCAGCGCTTCGGCTTCGTCAGCGACCTGACCCTGTTCCTGGACGGTGCCGGCCTGTCCCAAACCCTGGCGCTGAACCTCTTCACCTTCCCCCCGACCGTCCTGCCGGTTGGCGTGCTGACCGATCTGGGCACCGCCAACCCCACCGACAGCCTGACCTTCAGCGCGTCTGACCTGAGCCAGTTCATCGGCACCGGCACCACCAGCTTCACCTGCGAAAGCCTGGTGGTTAACACCCAGTCCGGCGGTGGCGGCAACATCCGCGTGACCCAGGAAACCCAAGCCGGTTGCGGCCTGTCCGTGGTTTACACCTACGACACCCCGTCCAACCCGACTCCGGAACCCGCCTCCATGGCCCTGGTCGGCCTCGGCATGCTCGGTCTGGCTGCCATCCGTCGTCGCAAGTAATTCTCTTCGCTCCCCGGGCACCCGGGAAGCGCAGCAGGATGAGAGGGGCTGCCGCAAGGCGGCCCTTTTTTCGTCCACCATTTACACCACAGCGTCCTGCAAACCTCACCGATACCTGCGCCTCCTGCTCCGCACCCTCCTTCGGAGGCCATACCCCTTCCCTGGCCAGCACGATTGCATGGGAGCCATTCTCCCTCAAAGCGGGAACTGCAGCACATTGAGGAATGATAAATTTCCTCAAAACGATCAAAATTAACCAAAACGATAAATACGAAACACTCCGAAACAACCTGATCGGCCTAGGCTCGGTATCTTCAGGGGGTGTTGAAACGAATCCGGCCTGACGCCCGGGAAGCCCTTTTTTCCGGTCCGCACAGTGATTCAAGACGATGGGGTGCTCCGTGATCAAGACTGTTCTCGCGCTGGCGCTGGCCGCTGGCATGGCGGCTGGCTCCGCCCACGGGGCGAGCCTGTCCTTCAGCAATGCCAACTCACTGACGCCGATCTCCCAGGACGGGATCCTGGATCTCTTTGACGCCAATATCGGCACCCTGCACAAGGTCCGGCTGACCCTGTCGGGCACGGGGAACAGCACCTTCGTGCTCAACAACACGTCGGGGAGCGGCCAGACCGTCACTGCCAGCTCCGTCATCCTGATGTATTTCAGCAGCTCGCTGCCCAGCCTCAACACCACCCTGGATGTCCTCATGCCGGCCCTCCAGATGCAGGCTTCCACCGGCCCGGTCAGCCTGGATGCAGGCATGGGCGCCCGCATCGGCCCGGTGATCAGCAGCGCGACCCTGACGCTGGACACGCTGACGCCCGGCCTGTTCGCCCAGGCGGGCGGCGGCAATTTCACGATCTACTGCGAGAATTCGGACGACAGGCAGCTGGCTGGCGGCAACAGCACGGTCACGCTCGGCCTCGTCACCCAGGCCGGCTGTGGCGCCACGGTGGAATACGACTACACGCCCCGGGCCAGCCCGATTCCGGAGCCGACCTCCATGGCCCTGCTCGGGCTCGGCATGGCAGGCTTGCTGGCCACGGTCCGCCGTCGCAAGCGCGGGGGCTGAGGACCCACTCATTCGGCATCACCATCCTGCGCCGCAACCGGCGAGGCTGGCGCCCGTGCGCCGCCTCCAGGAGGTGTCGAATTCAATCGACGACGGGCTTCCGGTTACCGGCCTGCCCGTGGCTCACGCTGCGGAGGTCGAATGAGTTCGACCCCACGGGCATGTCTGCCTATTACTCCTCGTCCATTGCAGCCGAGGTGTACACCGCCTGAACATCGTCCAGGGACTCCAAGGCGTCGAGCAGCTTCTGCATGCGCAGGGCATCATCGCCAGCGAGCTCGGTTTCGTTGAGGGGCTTCATGGTGACTTCGCCGAACTCGGCGGTGAAGCCGGCCTTTTCCAGGGCCTCGCGCACATCGCCGAACTGGTAGGGGTCGGTCAGGACTTCGATGGAGCCGTCGTCGTTGGTGGCCACGTCGTCGGCACCGGCCTCGAGGGCGGCTTCCATCAGTGCATCTTCAGAGGTGCCCGGGGCGAACAGCAGCTGGCCGCAGTGCTTGAACTGGAAGGCCACACAGCCGTCGGTGCCCATGTTGCCGCCGTACTTGTTGAAGGCGTGACGCACGTCCGCCACGGTGCGGGTCTTGTTGTCGGTCAGGCAGTCCACCATCACCGCGGCGCCGGCAATGCCGTAGCCCTCGTAACGCGACTCTTCATAGGTCACGCCTTCCAGCTCGCCGGTACCCTTCTTGACCGCACGGTCGATGTTGTCGGCGGGCATGTTGACGGCCTTGGCCTTGTCCACCGCCAGGCGCAGGCGCGGGTTGAAAGCGGCATCGCCTCCACCCATGCGGGCCGCCACGGTGATTTCCTTGGCCAGCCGGGAGAAGACCCGGCCGCGCTTCTCGTCCTGCCGGCCCTTGCGGTGCTGGATATTGGCCCACTTGGAATGACCCGCCATGATTCTGTGTCCTTGCTTCGCGACGTAAAGGCGCGATTTTACCCCGCCACCTGTTTTTCGCGCAGCTTCGCGACTGATCCGCGTCAATTTCAACCCGATTCCACCGGATTTCATACCCAAGGCAGATCCTTGCCCGATAATCCCGTTCACCGTTTTTTCGCCCCGTCTGCCAGGAGAGATTCATGACCGCGCCGCTGCTCATCGCCAAGTCCAAGGACAAGGAAATCCATCTGCTGCCCCAGCTGGCCAACCGCCATGGCCTCATCACCGGCGCCACCGGCACCGGCAAGACCGTCACCCTGCAGAAGATGGCAGAGGCCTTCGCCAGCATCGGCGTCCCGGTGTTCATGGCCGACGTGAAGGGCGACCTGTCCGGCGTCGGCGCGGCCGGCGTCGAATCCCCCAAGCTCAAGGAGCGCCTGGCCGCCCTGGGCATCAGCGAGTTCGCGCCCCGGGCCAATACCGCCGTGTTCTGGGATGTCTTCGGCGAAGCCGGCCACCCGGTGCGGGCCACCGTGTCCGACATGGGACCGATGCTGCTGGCGCGCCTGCTCAACCTCAACGACACCCAGGCCGGCGTGCTGCAGCTGGTGTTCAAGATCGCCGACGACCAGGGCCTCTTGATCATCGATCTGAAGGACCTGCGCGCCACCATCCAGTACGTGGGCGACAACGCCAAGGAATTCACCACCCAGTACGGCAACATCTCCGCCGCCTCCATCGGCGCCATCCAGCGTGGCCTGCTCGGCATCGAAACCCAGGGCGGCGACAAGTTCTTCGGCGAGCCCATGCTCGATATCGCCGACCTGATGCAGACCGACGCCGACGGCCGTGGCGTGATCAACATCCTGGCCGCCGACAAGCTCTACAACGCCCCCAAGCTGTACTCCACCTTCCTGCTGTGGATGCTGGCCGAGCTCTTCGAGCAGCTGCCGGAAGTCGGCGACGTGGACAAGCCCAAGCTGGTGTTCTTCTTCGACGAGGCCCACCTGCTCTTCAACGAGGCCCCCAAGGCCCTGCTCGAGAAGATCGAGCAGGTGGTGCGCCTGATCCGCTCCAAGGGCGTGGGTGTGTACTTCGTCACCCAGAACCCGCTGGACGTCCCCGAGACGGTGCTGGGACAGCTCGGCAACCGCGTCCAGCATGCCCTGCGTGCCTTCACCCCGCGGGACCAGAAGGCCGTCAAGACCGCCGCCGAAACCATGCGCGCCAACCCCGAGTTCGACGCCGCCACGGTCATCACCGAACTCGGCGTGGGTGAAGCCCTGATCTCCTTCCTCGACGAAAAGGGCCGCCCCCACATCGTCGAGCGCGCCTCCATCATCGCCCCGGCCTCCCGCCTCGGCCCCCTCACCCCCAGCGAACGCAAGGCCGCCATCGAAGGCTCGGTGATCTACGGGCACTACGAAGAAGTGGTGGACCGGGAATCCGCCTTCGAGAAGCTCCAGGGCGGTAGCAGCGCGGCCCCGGCAGCCGGCAACCCGGCCCCCCGCGGTGGTCAGGCGGCCCCGGCAGAAGAAAGCGGCGGCGGCCTGTTCGGCGGCCTCAGCGACATCCTCTTCGGCAGCACCGGCCCCCGCGGCGGGCGCCACCCCGGCCTCGCCGAAACCGCCGCCAAGAGCGTGGCCCGCACCGTCGGCTCCACCATCGGGCGGGAGATCGTGCGCGGCGTGCTCGGCTCCATCCTCGGTGGCGGCAGCCGGCGTCGCTGAGCCCGTGTCCGACAGGCGTACGCCCAGGCCCCCTGCTCCCTTCGCCGTTCCCGGCAGCCGCCTGTCGCGCCTCGCGCGGCTGGGCGGCCTCGCCTCGGGGGTGGCCGGCGGCATGCTCGCCGAGGGTCTGCGCCAGCTCGCCCAGGGCCGGCGGCCCAGCGTCAGTGAGCTGCTGCTGACGCCCGCCAATGCCCGTCGGGTCACCGATCAGCTCTCCCAGTTGCGCGGTGCCGCCATGAAGGTGGGGCAGCTGCTGTCCATGGACGCCGGCGACCTGCTGCCGCCCGAACTCGCCGACATCCTGGCCCGCCTGCGCGCCGATGCCCGCCCCATGCCCATGAGCCAGCTGGTCACGGTACTGGAGGCCAGCTGGGGGCCGGGCTGGGAGAAACAGTTCCGACGCTTTTCCTTCACCCCCATGGCCGCCGCCTCCATCGGCCAGGTGCATGCCGCCGAAACCCTGGACGGACAGCCCCTGGCCATCAAGGTGCAGTACCCGGGGGTACGCCAGAGCATCTCCAGCGATGTGGACAACGTCGCCACCCTGCTGCGCCTGTCCGGGCTGCTGCCTTCCTCCCTGGATGTGGCGCCCCTGCTCGGCGAGGCCAAGCGACAGCTCCACGAAGAAGCCGACTACCTGCGGGAGGGCGCGCAGCTCCAGCGCTTCGGCGCCCTGCTGGCCGACAGCCCCGACTACACCCTCCCCGGGGTGCACCAGGGGCTCACCACCCCCGACATCCTGGTCATGGGCTTCGTGGACGGCGTGCCGGTGGAGTCACTGGCATCCGCGCCCCAGGCGGAGCGCGACCGGATGATGGGCCTGCTGTTCTCCCTGCTGTTCCGGGAGATCCTGGAATTCCATCTGGTTCAGACCGACCCCAACTTCGCAAACTACCGCTACGACAGCGCCTCCCGGCGCCTGGTGCTGCTGGATTTCGGCGCCACCCGGGCCTACTCCCCGGCCATGGTGGATGCCTACCGGCGCCTGCTGAGCGGTGGCGCCCTGGGCGACACGGCCGGCATGAACGCCGCCGCCAGCGAGATCGGCTATTTCCAGGCCGACATCCGGGAGCACCATCGCCGCCTGGTGCTGGACATCTTCACCCAGGCCTGCGAGCCCCTCCGCCACAGCGGCCCCTACGACTTCGGCACCTCGGACCTGGCCCTGCGCATCCGCGATGTGGGCCTCAGGCTGGGCATGGACCGGGAGTTCTGGCACACCCCGCCAGCCGATGCCCTGTTCCTGCACCGCAAGATCGGCGGCCTTTATCTGCTGGCTGCGCGGCTCAAGGCCAGGGTCGATATTCGCGCCCTGTTCCTGCGCCACGCGGTCGAGGCCGCGGCCGCGGCCGCGGCCACGCTCAAACCCCTTTGAGCACCGGGGCTTCCCAGTCCTGGTAGTCGTCGGTCTGGCGGATGCGCAGGGCGCGTTCGGCCGAGCGCAGGGTGTTCTCGATCAGCATGGTCACCGTCATCGGGCCGACGCCGCCCGGCACCGGGGTGATCCAGCTGGCCTTCTCCTTCACCCCTTCAAAATCCACGTCGCCGACGATCTTGCCGTCAGGCAAACGATTGATGCCCACGTCGATGACGATGGCGCCCTGCTTGACCATCTGCGGCACGATCAGCCCGGGCTTGCCCGCCGCCACGATCAGGATGTCGGCGAGGATGGTGTGCTGGGCCAGATCCCGCGTCTTTGCGTGGCACAGCGTCACCGTGGCTTCCCGCTGCAGCAGCATCAGGGCCATGGGCTTGCCGACGATGTTGCTGGCCCCCACCACCACCACGTTCTGGCCCGCTACGTCGGTGCCGGTGGTGTCGAGCAGCAATTGCACGCCGTAGGGGGTGCAGGGCGGGAAGATGGTGTTGCCCACCACCAGGCCGCCGACGTTGTAGAGGTGAAAGCCGTCCACGTCCTTGTGCACGCTGATCGCCTCCAGCACCTTGCGCCCGTCGATGTGGGGCGGCAGCGGCAGCTGGATGAGGATGCCGTGCACCGCCGGGTCGGCGTTGAGACGGGCGATGGTGGCCAGCACCTCGGATTCCACCGTGTCGCCCGGCAGGGCGATATGGAAGGAGCGCACGCCGCATTCCTCGCAGGCCTTCACCTTGTTGCCCACATACACCCGGCTGGCCGGGTTGTCGCCCACCAGGATCACCGCCAGGCCAGGGGTGACGCCCTGCGCCACCAGGGCGCCGACGCGGGTCTTGAAGCCTTCGCGCAGCTGTTTCGAGAGGGCCTTGCCGTCGATGATGCGGGCAGTCATGAATTCAGTCTCCTGCAAAAAAACGGGGCGGCCCGAAAGCCGCCCCGGTGAAACGCCTTGCGGGGCGAGAGGGAGAAACAGGGTTGCGGGCCGGCCGGTGATCAGACTCCGCGGGCGACTTGTAGGGGCGACTTCAGTCGCCCATCCGCACGTTGATCACCGGCATGCCGTTGATCGAAGTCCGCGGGCGACTGAAGTCGCCCCTACAGATGTCGATCACCGGCGCGCCTTTTGCTCAGAAGCCCCGGCCGGGGATCCAGTTGGTGCCGGCCAGGGGCACGCCGGCCATGGCGGCGGCTTCGATGGTCAGGGCGACCAGGTCTTCCGGCTCCAGGTGATGCACGTTCTGCTTGCCGCAGGCCCGGGCGATGGTGGTGAGCTCCATGTTCAGGGTTTTGAGGTAGTTCTTGAGGTGCTTGGCCCCCACCGCCGGCGACAGGCGCTGCTCCAGGATGGCGTCCTGGGTGGTGATGCCGACCGGGCACTTGCCGGTGTGGCAGTGGTGGCAGAAGCCCGGGGTGGTGCCCAGCGCGTTGTAGTCGGCGATGGCGTCGTGGTGGCCGCCGTTCTGGAAGTAGGTCTCGCCGTTGCAGCCCAGGGCCACCAGCACGCCCTGGCCGATGGCCACCGCGTCGGCGCCCATGGCGAGGGCCTTGGCCACGTCGGCGCCGGTGCGGATGCCGCCGGAGACGATGAGCTGGACCTTGCCCTTCATATCGAGGTCTTCCAGGGCATTCACGGCCTGGCGCACGGCGGCCAGGGTGGGGATGCCCACGTGTTCGATGAAGCAGGTCTGGGTGGCGGCGGTGCCCCCCTGCATGCCATCCACCACCACCACGTCGGCGCCGGAATGCACGGCCAGCTTGACGTCGTTGAAGGTGCGGGTGGCCCCCACCTTCACGTAGATGGGCTTCTCCCAGTCGGTGATCTCGCGCAGCTCCTGGATCTTGATGGCCAGATCGTCCGGGCCGGTCCAGTCCGGGTGACGGCAGGCGGAGCGCTGATCCACGCCTTCCGGCAGGGTGCGCATCTTGGCGACGCGGGGGTTCACCTTCTGGCCCAGCAGCATGCCGCCGCCGCCCGGCTTGGCGCCCTGGCCGATCACCACCTCGATGGCGTCGGCCTTGCGCAGGTCGTCCGGGTTGAAGCCGTAGCGGGAGGGCAGGCACTGGTAGATCAGCGTTCTGGAGGAGCGGCGCTCTTCCTGGGTCATGCCGCCGTCACCGGTGGTGGTGGAGGTGCCCATCTCGGTGGCGGCCAGGCCCAGGGCCTCCTTCACGTTGGCCGACAGGGCGCCGAAGCTCATGCCGGCGATGGTGATAGGGATGTCCAGCTCGATGGGCTTCTTGGCGAAGCGGGTGCCGAGCACGGTCTTGGTCAGGCACTTCTCCCGGTAGCCTTCCAGCGGGTAGCGGGACATGGAGGCACCCAGAAAGACGAGATCATCGAAGTTGGGCAGCTTGCGCTTGGCGCCCATGCCGCGGATCTCGTACAACCCGTGGGCGGCAGCATTGCGGATGTAGTCGAGGGTCTTGCGGTCGAAGCCGTAGGATTCCTCGCGGGAGAGGTTCTTGAATTGCACGGGTTTGGTTTCCATGATCGTATCCTTGGTAGTCCGGGTGGGCGCGAGCCGCGGGCTCAGTATTCCTGGTTGGCGTCGGCGTTCCAGTGGTAGAGGGAACGCTTGGAGGCGATGCGCTTGAAGGCCTTGGGGTCGTGGTCGAGGCCGGCCTGGTCGAGCAGGCTGGCCACGGCGGCGATGTCCTCGGCGCTCATCTCTTCGTACTGGGCGTCGGCGCCGAGGGACTTGACCTCACCCTTCACGTAGAGCACGGCCTCGTACAGCGAATCGCCCAGGGCGTCGCCGGCGTCGCCGCAGATCACCATGCGGCCGGCCTGGGCCATGAAGGCCGAGAAGCTGCCCACCGAGCCGCCGACGACGATGTTGCCGCCCTTCAGGGAGATGCCGCAGCGCAGGCCGGCGTCACCCTCGATGACCAGCAGGCCGCCGTGGGCCGAGGCGCCAGCGCCGTTGCTGGCGAAGCCCTTGACGTGCACCTTGCCGCTCATCATGTTCTCGGCCACGCCGGTGCCGGCGCTGCCGGTAATGGTGACGGTGGCCGCCTTGTTCATGCCGCCGGCGTAGTAGCCGGCATGGCCGACCACTTCGACGTCGATGGGGCAGTCGAGGCCGACCGCGATGTTGTGGGCACCGTCGGGGTTGAGGACGGTCACGTGGCCGACTTTGCCTTCCTTGGCACCCGTGTGCAGGAAGGTGTTGAGCTCCCGCAGGGGCTGTGCGGCCAGGTCGAAGGTCAGGCGTTCCATACGTACATCTCCTCGGGGGCGGGTTCAAAAACAGTGGCGTGCTTGATGCCGGGCAGGTGGGCCAGGGAACGGAATTCGGAGGCGATGGCCACGTAGTCGTCGGTCTCGGCCACCACCGCCGGCTTGCAGGCGAAGGGGTCGCGGATCAGGGCCAGCTTGTCGGGGGTGCCCATCAGAAAGGTGAAGAAGCCGTCCAGCTCTTCAAAACCCTTCTGCAGCGCGGTCTCCAGGTCGTCCCCTTCACGCAGGCGCCATTCCAGGAAGCGGCAGGCGGCCTCGGTGTCGTTGTCGGTCTCGAAGCGGATGCCCCGCGGCTCGAGCATGCGGCGGATGCCGTTGGGGTTGGACAGCGAGCCGTTGTGCACCAGGCAGAAGTCCTCCCCAGCGGTGAAGGGGTGGGCGCGGTCGGGGGTCACGGCGGATTCGGTGGCCATGCGGGTGTGGCCCACCAGGTGGGAGCCGGTCAGCTTGTCGAAGCCGTAGCGGGCGGCCACCTCGGCCGGGGTGCCGATGTCCTTGTAGAGGTCGATGCTGCGCCCCGTGGACAGGATGTGCAGCTTGGGGTGGTGCTCGGCGATCCAGCGCTTGATGATGGCCGGGGCCACGTCGAAGCTCAGGATGGCGTGGTTGCCCTTGGGCTCGACGCTCACCGCGACGCCCAGGTGCTCCTTGAGGGCGTGGCCCAGGCCCAGCCAGTTGAAGTCGGCGCCGTCTTCGGTGAGGCCGGAGTAGATGCTGATCTTGCGCTCGGTCTCGGCGAGGGGGTTGCCGAACACCGCCAGGCCGGCAGAGTCGGGGCCGCGCTCGGTCATGCCGATGAGCATGGGCACCATCAACTCGCCGAGTTTTTCACGCAGGGCCGGTGTCTTCACCAGCAATCCGACGATTCCACACATGGTTGCTTCTCCTTCGTTAAGTCTTTGATTCGTTGATCCTGTTTCGTCTGAACCTGCAGGGGCTCAGAAAAATTCCAGGTAGTTCTTGATTTCCCAGTCGGACACGTGGCGCATGTACTCCACCCACTCCATGTGCTTGAGGCGCAGGAACTCGCCGGCCACAGGGCCGAGGGCCTTGCACAGCACGGTGTCCTTCTCCAGGGCCAGCAGGGCTTCGTGGAGGTTCTGGGGCAGGATCTCGATGCCGGCGGCCTTCAGCTCTTCCGGGCTGAGGGCGTACAGGTTCTGGTTGTGGGGTTCGCCCGGGTCCAGGTTGCGCTCGATGCCGTCGAGGCCGGCGGCGATCACCGCGGCGGTGGCCAGGTAGGGGTTGCAGGCGCCGTCGGGCAGGCGCAGCTCCAGGCGGCCGTGGGGGATGCGCACCATCGACGAGCGGTTGTTGTCCCCGTAGCTGATGTAGGCCGGGGCCCAGGTGGCGCCGGTGAGGGAGCGGCCCACCACCAGGCGCTTGTAGCTGTTGACCGTGGGGGCGCAGATCGCCGCCAGGGCCGGCGCGTGGGCCAGGATGCCGCCCAGGAACTGGTAGGCCAGCTTGGACAGGCCCAGGCCGCGCTTGTCGCTCTTGTCGGCAAACAGGTTGGTCTTGCCGTCGCCGATGGACATGTGGATGTGCATCCCGTTGCCCGGCCGGTTGGCGAAGGGCTTGGGCATGAAGGAGCAAATCATGCCCAGGTCGTTGGCGATCTCCGAGGCGGCCATCTTGAACAGCAGGTAGTGGTCGGCAGAGGTCAGGCAGTCGGCGTAGGTGTAGTTGATCTCGAACTGGCCGTTGGCGTCCTCGTGGTCGATCTGATAGACGTCCACATCCACCGCCCGCAGGCTGTCGGTGAGGGTTTCGAGAAACTCGCGGTTGCGCGACAGGCCCTTGTAGTCGTAGCAGGGCTTGGGCAGCGTGTCGGTGGGATCGGTGGGGATGATGTTGCCGTCGGCATCCTTCTTGAGCAGGGAGAACTCCGGCTCCAGCCCGGTGAAGAAGGTGAAGCCCTTGGCCTCCAGGCGCTTGACCTGATCCTTGAGCACCACGCGGGTGTCCAGAGGCCAGGGCTCGCCCTTCACATGGCCGTCGCAGGCGATGCGGGCGTAGCCGGGCTGCCAGGGCACCAGGGTGAGGGTGTCCAGATCACCGATGGCCATGTAGTCGGGGCCGTTGGGCTCGATGCCGAGGCCCCACACCGCGAAGCCCGCAAAGCCGGCTCCGGTGGTGAGAATGCTCTCGAAATGGGCGGCGGGAACTGCCTTGGTCTTGGCGGTGCCGTGGATGTCGACAAACTGCGCCAATACGTACTTGACGTCGTTGTCGACGAGAAACTGCTTGGCTTCTGTGGGCGTCATGGCCGCTCTCCTGAAAGTGGGTTGGGTTCGGGCGATTCAGTTGAAGCTGTGGGGGGCAACGGCGCCGCCACCCAGCTCGGTGGCGATGCCGAGCAGGGTTTCCCACAGGTAATGTCCATACGTGCCGTCGCACCAGATGCGTGCGGCCGGCAGCCCCTTGCGCACCTCCGGGATCACGGTGACGCCGACCCCGACCATCGAGGTGAGCACCACCGGCCGCCGGGCCGGGTCGAGGGGGCGAAGATTGACGTTGCAGGTCTGGCGCAGCAGCTCGTCCAGGCGTGCCCCGCCGACGATCAGCGCGGCGTCCTGGCGCAGCACCGGGTACACACCGGGGCCACGGGGCGCAGCGGCGATGGGGGCGATCAGGGCATCCGGGCCTTCGACCAGGAACTCGGTGAAGCCCAGCCGGGCGATCAGCCCACCGCCGTCAAGCGGCAGCCAGCTGTTGGTCTCGGGCGGGATGGGCAGGCCGAGGCTTTCCAGCCAGGCGATGGCACCGGGGCCCTTGCAGCCGTGGCGGGCCGTGAGGGACACATCGGCGATGCCAAGGCTGGCGGCCGCGGCGGCCTGGTCTTGCGGCTTGAGGAGCGTGGTGGCGAGGAGTTCGGCCACCGGGCTCACGGCGAGGTTTGTACTTGTTGGAGTACCTCCGTGCTGCGCACTGCGGTGCGAGCCTGCTTGGGGACGGCCCGGCGCAGCGCTCTCTGCGGCCTCCTTCTGCTTGAGGTTGTCCGGGTCGTAGAACGGGGTGGTGCTGACCTGGGCCTGCACCAGCGTGCCGTCGGTGAGGCGGATGCTGACGGTGCCGCCGGGGACGGCCAGATCGGGCCGCAGGAAGGCCAGGCCGATGGTGCGATCGAGGCTGGGGCTGAAGGCGATGCTGGTGACGCGGCCGGCGATGTCGCTGCCGTCGATGACCAGGTTGCACTCCAGGGGCACGGCGCCGCTGTAGCCCACCGGGAAGGTGATGCCGGCGAGCTGCTGCTTGCGCGGCTTCCTGGCGATGGCGGCGAGGCTGCGCTGGCCGACGAAGAAGGGCTTGGTCATCTTCACCGCCCAGTCCATGCCCACCTCCAGCGGGGTGGTGAGGCCATCGGTGTCCTGGCTGATGATGATGTGACCCTTCTCGAGGCGCAGCAGGCGCTGGGCCTCCACACCGAAGGGGCGAATGCCATGGGCCCTGCCGGCCTGCATCAGGGCGTCCCACAGGGCACCGCCGCTGGCGGCGGGCACGTGGATCTCGTACCCCCACTCGCCGACGAAGCCGACCCGCATCAGGCGGGCGGCAATGCCGGCCACCTCGCCCTCGCGCACCGCCAGGTAGGGGAAGGCGGCGGCCGACAAGTCCATGCCGGTGAGGCCGGCCAGCACCTCGCGGGATTTCGGCCCGGCCAGGTTCACCGCGGCAAAGGCGCCGGTGTGATTGACGATGCCGCAGTCCAGGCGCCACATCGTATTGAGGCGCGACAGCTCCCTGTAGATCGTGGCGGCCCCGGAGGTGGTGGTGGTGAAGTAGAAGTGGTCGTCAGCCAGGCGGGCCACCACGCCGTCGTCGATGACCACGCCGGACTCGTCGCACATCACGGCGTAGCGGGTCATGCCGACCTTGAGGTTGGCGTAGTTGGAGGTGTACACCCGCTCCAGGAACTCGGCGGCCTGGGGGCCGATGACCTCCAGCTTGCCCAGGGTGCCCACGTCGATGATGCCGACGCCGTTGCGCACCGCATGGGCCTCGCCGCGGATGCAGGCCAGGCGGTCCTGGCCGGCGACCTGGTAATACTCGGGGCGCTGCCACACGCCGGCCGGCATCCACTTGGCGCCGAGGGCGTCGTGGCGGCTGGTGAGGGGGGTGCGACGCTCCGGGTTGAAGCCGCGCCCGGCCAGGATGGCCATGGGGACCGGGTGGTAGAAGGGGCGCGCCGTGGTGGTGCCGACCTGCTGGGGCTCCTTGCCGGTGAGGCGGGCCAGGATGCGCAGCCCGTTCATGTTGGAGTGCTTGCCCTGGCTGGGGCCCATGCCGTTGGTGGAGAAGCGCTTGAGCAGCTCGATGTTGTCGAAGCCCTCCTGCACGGCGTTGCAGAAATCCTTGAACTGCAGGTCTTCATCGAAATCGACGAAGTTCTTGCCGGCCGGGTGATCGACGATGGGCCAGGGGTGGCTGGGGCTCTCGGCTTCGGGGGGCAGGGCCTCGCCGCTGGCCTGGCCGAAGCCGGCGGCGGCGGCGGCGTGGCTGCCGGCGCGGGTGCCGTCGGCCATGCGCCGGGCCAGCTCATGCACGCCATTGACGCGGCCACAGGCAAACACGCCGTCGGGCAGCACGTCGGGGACGAACTGTTCGACCTTCCTGTCGTAGCGCATGCGGGTGCCGGCCTGGTACAGCAGGTTGGCGGCGGGCGCCCAGCCGGTGCTCATCAGGATGCCGTCGCAGGCGATGTCGCGGCGGCTGGCGCCGGGGCTGCCATCGGCCTGCAGCGGCGCAACGCGGGCGCCGGCGCACAGGCCCTTGCCGTCGGGCAGGGCTTCGACCACGGCGTGGCCGCCGAGGATCTCGACACCGGACTGCTGCAGCAGGCGCGCCAGGGGGTCGGCGCTGCCGGCGGTGGAGCGCAGGTCCACCACGGCGGCCACACCCACACCCTGGGCCAGCAGGTCGAGAGCGGCCCGGTAGCCGTCGGCGTTGGCGACCAGCACCACCGCCTTGTTCACCGGCTTGACGCCGTAGCGGTACATCAGGCGCTGGGCGGCGCTGGCCAGCATCACGCCGGGCAGGTCGTTGTTGTGGAAGACGGCAGGCTGCTCGAAGGCGCCGCTGGCCACCACCACGCTGCCGGCGCGCATCTTGAGCATGCGCTCAGCGCTGACCAGGGGAATCCAGTGGTCCTTGTAGTAACCGGCGGCGTAGGTGCCGGTGAGCACGCGGATGCGCGGCTGGGCCGCCACCTTGACGAGCAGCTCGGCGAGCAGGCGACGGCGGCTGGCTTCGTTGCCGATCTGGTAGCTGGCGCTGCCACCGGCCCGGGCGTTCTCATCCACCACCACCACGTCGGCGCCCTGGGCGGCGGCGGAGAGGGCGGCCGACAGGCCGGAGGGCCCGGCGCCGATCACCAGCACGTCACAGAAGTCGTAGGCCTTGGGGGTGCTGCGATGGGGCGCCTGCAGATCCACCCGGCCGAGGCCGGTCATGTAGCGGAACATGCGCTCCCACATGGGGAAGAGCTTGCGGGTGTGGAAGGCCTTGTAATAGAAGCCCACCGGCAGGAAGCGCGCCATCTTGCCCAGGAAGCGGCCCTTGTCGGCTTCGAGGCTGCCGAAGGTGTTGACCGCGTTCAGGTCCATGCCGGCGACGAGCGGGGTGACGTCGGCGCGCACGTTGGGGGTGCCGCCCAGCTGGTGCAGGGCGTTGGTGTCATGGTTGGCCAGGGACAGCACGCCCCGCGGCCGGTGGTACTTGAAGCTGCGGCCGAGGACGCGCACATCGGCGCCCCACAGGGCCGAGCTGATGGTGTCGCCCTCGTAGCCCTTGTAGCTGCGGCCTTCGAAGCGGAATTCGAGGGGGCGGGAGCGGTCGATCCACTCGCCGCTGGTGGCGGGCAAACGCATCATTCTTCTCCCTGATGAAAGTAGGTCTTGAGCACGACGTCCTTCTCGGTGTCACGCTCGGCGATGAACCAGGTGTTGCTGGGGGTGTGGCACCACCACTCCTTCTTCACCCCGGGAGCGCCGTTGCGGTTGAAGACGTAGTCGGCCCATTCGTCGTCGCTGGCCAGGTTCGGGTTGGGCATGGGGCGCACTTCGCCCCAGTAGAAAAACTCGGAGACGGGGCGGGGGCCGTTGAGGGGGCAGGTCAGGATCTTCATGGTGGTTTTCCTCTCGGTGGCCGACTCAGTGGCCCACGCTCGCTGCGCCCTTTTCGCCGGTGAGGGCGTAGTTGCGGAAGCGGTCCATGGAGAAGCCGGTGATCAGCGGATGCGGGGTGTCGTTGACCAGGGTGTGGGCCATGGTCTTGCCGCAGACGGGGGTGGCCTTGAAGCCCCAGGTGCCCCAGCCGGAATCCAGGTAGAAACCTTCGACCGGGGTCTTGCCCATGATCGGGGCGAAGTCGGGGGTCATGTCGGCCATGCCGGCCCACTGGCGCATCACCTTCACACCGGAGAGGAAGGGGAACATCTCCAGCATGTGGGTGCTGAGGCCCTCGACAAAATCCAGGGTGGAGCGGGTGCCGTGCAGCTCGTACGGGTCCAGGGAGGCGCCCATCACCAGCTCGCCGCGGGCCGACTGGCTGATGTAGACGTGCAGGCTGCCGGACACCAGGATGGGGTCGAGCCAGGGCTTGATGGGCTCGCTGACCATGGCCTGCAGCGGGTGGATGTAGAGGGGCGTCTTGACGTCCACCATCTTGAGGATGCGCGGGGTGGAGCCGGCCACGGCACACAGCACCTTGCCGGTGGAGATGTAGCCGCGGGATGTCTTGACGCCCTTGACCTTGCCGGCCTGCACATCGATGCCCAGTACTTCGGTCTGCTGGTGGATCTCCACGCCGCGCTGGTCGGCACCGCGGCCGTAACCCCAGGCCACCGCGTCGTGGCGGGCCACCGAACCCGGCGCGTGGTACAGGGCGCCGAGGATGGGGGCGTGGCCGGCACAGGACAGGTCGATCATCGGCGCGGCTTCCTTCACCGCCTCCGGGCCGACCACCTCGGAGTTCACCCCGTAGTGCTTGTTCACCTCGGCACGCCAGCGCATGGTGCGCAGGGCGGAGTCGGTGTGGGCCAGGGTGAAGTGGCCGCGGTTGGCGTAGAACAGGTTCAGGTCGAAGTCGGTGGATAGGTCCTGCCACAGCTTCACCGACTCGTCGTAGAACTTGACGCCCTCGGGGGTCAGGTAGTTGGAGCGGATGATGGTGGTGTTGCGGCCGGTGTTGCCGCCGCCGATGTAGCCCTTCTCGAGCACGCACACATTGGTGATGCCGTGCTCCTTGGCCAGGTAGTAGGCCGCCGACAGGCCGTGGCCGCCGGCCCCGATGATGACCACGTCGTAGCTCGGCTTGAGCTTCTCGTGGAAGGTGAACATCCGGGGCTCCGGATGCTTCTTGTTCAGCGCAAAGCGCAGGAGTCGCCAGGGCATTTTCGAGTCCTCAGATAGCCATGCGGGAAACGGCTTGGGCCGCCCGCAGCACGGGGATGAAGGGCAGGCCGGTGATCAGCGTCCGCGGGCGACTGAAGTCGCCCCTACGGGGGGTGGCCGGGCTCATCGGAAGACGACCGTCTTGTTGCCATGCACCAGCACCCGGTCTTCCAGGTGGTAGCGCAGGCCCCGGGCCAGTACGGCCTTCTCGATGTCCTTGCCATAGCGCACCAGGTCGTCCGGGGCGTCCGAGTGGTCCACCCGGATCACGTCCTGTTCGATGATCGGCCCCTGGTCCAGCTCGCTGGTCACGTAGTGGCAGGTGGCGCCGATCAGCTTCACGCCCCGGGTGTAGGCCTGGTGGTAGGGCTTGGCGCCGACGAAGCTGGGCAAAAAGCTGTGGTGGATGTTGATGATCTGCCCCGGGTAGTTCTCGCACAGCTCGGGCGACAGGATCTGCATGTAGCGGGCCAGCACCATCACATCGCCTTCGGCTTCGCGGAACAGGTCGGCCACCTTGGCGTAGGCCGCCGGCTTGTTCTCCGGCGTGACCGGCACGTGATGGAAGGGGATGCCGTGCCATTCCACGAAGCCGCGGAAGGTCTCGTGGTTGGAGATCACACAGGGGATCTCGATGTTCAGCTCGTCGGCCTGCCAGCGCGCCAGCAGGTCGTACAGACAGTGCTCCTGCTTGGACACCAGGATCACCACGCGCTTCTTGCGGGCGCTGTCGCTGATGCGCCAGTCCATCTGGAACTCGGCGGCGATGGGGGCGAACTTGTCGCGCAGGGCCTCGATGCCGAAGGGCAGCGAGTCGGCCAGGATCTCCTGGCGCATGAAGAAGCGGCCTGCCTCGGCGTCGGCGTGGTGATTGGCTTCGGTGATCCAGCCCTGGTTCTGGGCCAGGAAGCCACTCACGGCGGCCACGATGCCAACCCGATCAGGGCAGGACAGGGACAGGGTGTAACGACGACTCGATGACATGCTCTCAACTCCGTCAGGAAGTTCATGTAGAGAATTATTTTTTCGTATGGTGCATCGCACCCCGAATCATGTCAACTATTTTTCCTACAGTGAAACAAATGCCGCCTGTGCAATAATCCCGGCATCCTTATTTCGGCGGGAGATCCCCCATGAGCGACACCGACAGCTCCGGCAGCCTGGAGCGCTACCTGGGCAACACCATTCGTGATCTGCGCCAGAAACATGGGCTGACCATCGCCGACGTGGCCAGCCTGGCGGGCATCAGTCGGGGCATGCTGTCGAAGATCGAGAACGCCCAGACCGCCACCAGCCTCGACACCCTGTCGCGCCTGGCCGGCGCCCTGGGGGTGTCCATCGCCACCCTGTTCCGGGGCTACGACGTGCGCGACGGGAGCGCACAGCTGGTGAAGAAGGGGGAAGGCATGGAGGTGGTGCGGCGGGGCACCAAGAAGGGCCACACCTATCATCTGCTGGCTTACGATCAGGGCCCGACCAAGGTCTTCGAGCCCTTCCTGATCACCATCGACCACGAATCCGAAACCTTCCCGATCTTCGAGCACCCGGGCACCGAGTTCATCTACATGCTCGAAGGCGAGATCGAGTACCGCCACGGGCAGAACACCTATGTGCTCACCCCGGGGGATTCCCTCACCTTCCGGGCCGATATCCCGCACGGTCCCGAGAAGCTCACCCAATGCCCGATCCGCTTTCTCAGCGTGCTGATGTACCCCAACCCGGGCGACGCCACCTGAGCCCAGGCCACCAGGGCCTGCCCCGCCCGGAACATCCGGACGGGGTAGGCCCTGCAGCAGACAGCGGATGGATCAGTGGTGGTAGGCCGACTCGCCGTGGGCGCTCAAGTCGAGGCCTTCCCGCTCGTCCTCCTCGCTGACGCGCAGGCCGATGGTCAGGTCGATGAGCTTGAAGGCGATGTAGGACACCACCCCGGACCACACCACCGCCGTACCCACACCCCAGGCCTGGGCCACCATCTGGGCGCCCATGTCGAAGGTGCCGGGCGCATTGGCCACGTAGTCCCATACACCGGCACCGCCCAGCTCCGGCGCGGCAAACACGCCGACCAGCAGGGCCCCCAGGATGCCGCCCACGCCATGCACGCCGAACACGTCGAGGCTGTCATCCACACCCAGCATGCGCTTGAGGCCATTGACGCCCCAGTAGCACACGATGCCGCCGAGGAAGCCCATGATGATGGCGCCCATGGGGCCGACCAGGCCGCAGGCCGGGGTGATCACCACCAGGCCGGCAATGGCGCCGGAGACGGCACCCAGCATCGACGGCTTGCCCTTGAAGATCGCCTCGACGATGGTCCACGCCACCGTGGCGGCGCAGGTGGCGACCAGGGTGTTGAAGAAGGCCAGGCTGGCGGTGGCACCGGCTTCCAGCGCCGAACCCACGTTGAAGCCGAACCAGCCCACGAACAGCAGCGAGGCGCCGACCAGGGTCATGGTCAGGCTGTGGGGAGCCATGGACTCACGACGGTAGCCGATGCGCGGCCCCACCATGTAGGCCCCCACCAGCGCGGCCACGCCGGCGTTGATGTGCACCACCGTGCCGCCTGCAAAGTCCAGCGCGCCCTTGTTGAACAGGAAACCGGCGAACTCGCCCGCCTTGGCCGCAGCTTCGGCCGAGGTGAAGGCATCCGGGCCGGCCCAGTACCAGACCATGTGGGCCATCGGGATGTAGGAGAAGGTGAACCACAGCACCATGAAGATCAGCACCGCCGAGAACTTGATGCGCTCGGCGAAGCCCCCGATGATCAGCGCCGGCGTGATGGCGGCGAAGGTCAGCTCGAAGGAGGCGAACAGGTATTCGGGCAGCACCACGCCCTTGCTGAAGGTGGCCACTACCGTCTCGGGCGTCACCCCCTTCATGAACAGTTTGTCGAAGCCGCCGATGAAGGCATTGCCGTCGGTGAAGGCCAGGCTGTAGCCATACACGGCCCACAGCACGCCGAGCAGACAGAAGATCACCAGGGTCTGCATGAGCACGGACAGCATGTTCTTGGCGCGGACCATGCCGCCATAGAACAGGCCGAGGCCCGGGGTGGCCATCATCACCACCAGCAAGGTGGCGGTGATCAGCCAGGCGGTGTCGCCCTTGTTGGGTACCGGCGCCGGCGGGGCACCGTCGGCCCAGCCCGGGGTGGAAAAGAGTGCGGCCGCAAGGAAGGGCGCGAAAGCGAGCAAGCGTTTCATGGGATTCTCCTTAGATGGCGGCCGTACCGGACTCGCCGGTACGGATGCGGACGGCCCGGGTGAGATCGAAGACGAAAATCTTTCCGTCGCCGATCTTGCCGGTGGCCGCAGCCTGTTCGATGGCGGCAATGGCGGTCTCGAGCACGTCGTCGGGCACGGCGGCCTCGATCTTCACCTTGGGCAGAAAATCCACCACGTACTCGGCGCCCCGGTAGAGCTCGGTATGCCCCTTCTGGCGGCCAAAGCCCTTCACGTCGGTCACGGTCAGCCCCTGCACGCCGACGGCGTTGAGGGCCATGCGGACCTCGTCGAGCTTGAAGGGTTTGATGATTGCGCTAATCCACTTCATGGCGCCCTCCGCAAGGGACGGCGCCCACGGCCGGGATGGCCGGGCTGCTGTGCTGGATCTTCATGGGACATGGCTCCTGTTTGCACTCAATGAAAAAAAGTTTCTCAATAAGAAGCAGGAGCTGTGCCAAGGGCCGAGGACACGAAAAATCAAGGATTTAGCGCCACCGCCAGGCAGCCCATGCACAAGAACCCGGCATCACCCGCCGCCGCTGCACCAAAGGAGGTCTCGACGCCCTGCCCCGCGTGCCCGGTACAGCCTTGAAATGAAAAGACATTCCCCACCCGAAAGCCCCCCCACCCCCATCCCGCCTCCGGGCATGGATGAATTTTTTCAATCGCGGGCTTCACAAATCGCGGGTTTCCTGTATAGTGCCGGCCTTCGGACAAGGCGCTTTCAACAGGCGTCTGCAGTACTTAAAGTCCAATGCGGCAGTAGCTCAGTTGGTAGAGCGCAACCTTGCCAAGGTTGAGGTCGAGAGTTCGAGACTCTTCTGCCGCTCCAGTTTTCCCGTCCCCCAGACAGCCATCTGGCCAGGACACAATGGGATAAGGCTCATGTAGCTCAGTGGCAGAGCACTCCCTTGGTAAGGGAGAGGTCGGCAGTTCAATCCTGCCCATGAGCACCACCCGATTGGCAAAAAGGCCGGTTCCGCAAGGAATCGGCCTTTTTGCTTTGGCGGTCGGGACAGCGGTCCACTTGCCCGCCGGGGCGAGGTGCTTCTAATGTGGGGTCGAATTCATTCGACCGCGGACGCCGATCAAAGGCAGGCCAATGATTCAGCGCGCGGAGGTCGAATGAATTGGCGCTGTTCGCGTTAAGTATGGAAAGGGTTTTCGCCCTCGGCAGGTAAGGCTCTCCATGCCTGGCAGGGTGGCCGTTACTGGCCGGCTTTCCGTTTTTTTTGCGTGACATTGGCCGGGTGTTCGCCCCGGCGGGCGACTGACTTTCTTGCTTCGCCAAGAAAGTCAGCAAAGAAGGCGACCCGCCA
>NZ_JAKLLN010000069.1 GCF_023150065.1 Zoogloea sp. | reverse complement strand
ATCCTGCCGCCACCGATGCGGCAACAGCTCCCCGATCCGACTCTGCGGCTGAGTCGGCAAGCGGGTAAGAACGTCTTTCAAATACACGAAGGGCTCGTGCCCATTCAGGCGCGCCGACTGGATTAGACTCATGATCGCCGACGCGCGCTTGCCGGCGCGCAGCGAGCCGGCAAAGAGCCAGTTCTTGCGGCCGATGGCAATCGGCCGGATCTGGTTCTCGATCCAGTTGTTGTCGATGGGGACGTTTCCATCCGTCAGGTAATGGGTCAGCGCCGCCCAGCGTTTGAGGGTGTAGTCGATGGCTTTGGCGCTGGATGAGCCGTTGGGAATCTTGCCCCGACATTGCAGCAGCCAGGCCTTGAATTCTTCCAGCAGCGGCTTCGCCCTGGTCTGACGCAGCGCCTGGCGGGCTTCGGCGTCCAGTTCGCGGGCCGCCTGCTCGATGGCGTAGAAGGCCGCGATGCGCTCCAGCGCCTCGCCGGCGATCTGGCTCTGCCCGTGTTCCTGAAGCTCGAAGAACTTGCGTCGGGCGTGGGCCATGCAGCCCGCTTCCGTGACGCCTTTGCCGATCAAGGCCTTGTAGCCCGAGTAGTCGTCGCAGACGAGCGTGCCGCGCCAGTCGCCCAGGAAGTCCTGGGCGTGCTTGCCGGCGCGGCTCTCGGCAAAGTCGTAGATCACCGCCCGGACTGGATCGTGGGCACCGATGCTATAGGACCACAGGTAGGCCCGGTGGGTCTTGCCGGCCCCGGGGTCGAGCATCGCCACTGGCGTCTCGTCCGCGTGCAGTACCGGGAAGGCGAGGAGTTCTGCCTTCAGGGCATCGACCAGAGGCTGCAACTGCACACCCATCTGACCGACCCATTGGGCGAGCGTGGATTGGGGAATCGCGAGCCCCGCCCGGCCGAAGATGCCTTCCTGGCGGTACAGCGGCAAATGATCCTGGTACTTGGCCACCAGCACCTGGGCCAGCAGGCCGGTGGTGGGCAGGCCCTTGTCGATCACATGGGCCGGCACCGGGGCCTGGATCAGGGTTTCGCACGCCTGGCAGACCCACTTGCCGCGGATGTGACGCTCGACGCTGAAGGTGCCGGGTGTGTAGTCGAGTTTCTCGGCGACATCCTCGCCGATGCGTTTCATCTGGCAGCCACAGGCGCAGAGCGTGGAGTCCGGCTCGTGATGGATCTCGGTGCGGGGCAGTTCGGGCGGCAGCGGTTTGCGTTTGGCCTGACCCTTGGCGGCAGGCGGTTTGCCGGAGAGCTGTTCGAGCTCCTCGGTCATCGCAGCCAGGTCGGCCTCGACCGTCTCCTCGAACAGTTGGGCCTGCTCCGCCGGCAGGCGTTCAGTCTTGACCCCGAAGCGCCAGCGTTTGTGCAGCGAGAGCTCATGGGTGAGCTGGTCGATCTTGCTCTGGCGCCAGGT
>NZ_JAKLLN010000068.1 GCF_023150065.1 Zoogloea sp. | reverse complement strand
CCACCTGGAGGAGGCCGATCGCTGCTTCTCGGCGGCCGTGGACCGCGCCATCGAACTCGCCGTCGATGTGGCCGTGATCTCCGGGGATGCCACCGATCACGCCCTGGACCTGCATGCGCCCGCAGCGTTGCGGCTGCTGGCGCAGGTGCGGCGGCTGGCCGATCAATGCCCGGTGCTGATGGTCCAGGGCACGTGGTCGCACGAGCCGCCCGGCACGCTGACCGTGTTCAGGATGCTGGGCAGCCGCCATCGGGTCTTCGTCGCGGACCGGATCGGTCAGGTGGCGTTGATGGGCAGCGGATCGTCCCGGGACCTGGCGGCCACCGATGCGTCTTCCGCCGACCTTTGGCTCGCCTCCGAAGGCCCGCGATTCGAAGAAGTCCCGCCTGGCGCCAGGGCACTGTTTACCTGCATTCCGTCGATCAACAAGGCGGCCGTCGCGGCAGCGGTCGGCGCCACCGCTGCCGCCGAGGCCCAGGGTGAGCAGCTGGCCCGGCTGCTACAGGGCTACGCCGGCATCCACGGCGTAGCCCGTGCTGCCGGCGTGCCGACGCTCGCGGTGTCGCATGGCACGGTCTTCGGCTGCGTGACCGAGCATGGCGTGCCGATGGCCGGGTTCGACCACGAGTTCACCACCGGGGCGCTGTTCAGCGCCGGGGCGCATGCCACCTTGCTGGGCCACATCCATCGGCACCAGGCCTGGATGCAAGGGAAGGGCGAACGGCGCCAGTGCATCGCCTACGCCGGGTCGATCGGTCGCTTCCACCACGGGGAGCAGGGCGACAAGGGATTCCTGCTGTGGGAATTCGGACCGGACGGGGTGTACTGTCGCCTCGAACCGACTCCTGCGAGACGGACCATGGACATCGTGTTCGAAGGTCGGCCCGACCTGGACCAGTTGCGAGAGGCGGTTCGGGCGCAGGAACTGGCCGGCGTCAGCGTGCGGGTCCGATGGACCGTGGCCGACGAGGACCGGCACGAGGTGGACCGCGGCGCCATCGAGCGTGCCCTGTCCGGCGCCGCCGATGTCCAGCTCGAAGGGCGGATCGTGCCCGTGGTGCGCACCCGCGCGCCCGGCATCTCGCAACTCGTCAGCCTGGCCGACAAGGTCAGGGCCTGGGCCACGGCGACGGACTTCCACGCGCAGCCGCTGCTGGAGTGCCTGGAACGGGTGACGACGACCGAACCCGAGGACATCGTCGCGGAGGCCCTGGCGGTCCCCGATGCCGGCGCCAAGGCACAGGGCGGCCTTGACCTGGCCGAGAAGGGTCCGAGACTGGACCTCTTCGAGGCGGCCTGAAACGGCGCCTGAACAGCGCTCGAAGGGCGCCCAGGCTGCATCACATGCCACCTCGACCATCGCGCCGCCCAGCGGCGCTGGAGGCACGCCATGCAACCACTCTCACTCAGGCTCCGGGGCTTCCGGGGCATCCGCGACGGCCTC
>NZ_JAKLLN010000067.1:298-1445 GCF_023150065.1 Zoogloea sp. | reverse complement strand
CGACCAGGCGACGATGGCGCGGGTATGGGTCGCCACCTTCGCGGGCAACGCGCTGGTGATCCTGCTGGTGACGATGGTGCTGGTGCTGGTCTATCAGGGCGTGGTCACCCGTCGCCTGGTGGCCATCGCCCGCCAGCTGCGGGCGGTCACCGCCGACGACCTGCGCGACGTGGTCCGGGGCAAGCCCCTTGCGCCGCTGCTGCAGCCCCGCGCCAATCGGGACGAGGTGGACGAGCTCGCCGCCTCCATCGACACCCTGCAGCGCACCGGCAGCACCGCCCTGATCGCCGCCGCCCGCAACGAGGCCCGCTACCGCGCGGTGATCGAGAGCATCAGCGAAGGCATGCTCACCGCCGACGCCCGCGGGCACATCCTGTCGGCCAACCCGGCCGCCGAGGCCATGCTGGGCTACGCCGGCGACGAGCTCCGTGGCCACGCGGCCGCCGAGCTGATCGCCGACGCCTCGGGCGGCCTGCAGCTCGACGCCCTGGTCGGCCGGATCACCGAAATCGAAGCCCGCCACAAGGCCGGGCAGCGGATCTCGGCCGAGCTCACCGTGTCGCGCATGACGGTGCCCGACGACATCCACTACGTGCTGATCCTGCGCGACATCAGCGAGCGCCGCAAGGCCGAGAGCGCCGAGGCCGCCAGCGTGGCCAAGAGCGCCTTCGTCGCCAACATGTCCCACGAGATCCGCACCCCGATGAACGCCATCATCGGCATGGCCCACCTGATGCGGCGCGAGGGCGTGACCCCGCGCCAGGCCGAGCGCCTCGACAAGATCAACATCGCCGGGCAGCACCTGCTGGAGGTCATCAACGCCATCCTCGACCTCTCGAAGATCGAGGCCGGCAAGCTGAGTCTGAGCAGCGAGCCCATCCAGGTCCCGCAGCTGCTCTCCAACGTGGTGGAGATCATGGCCGAGCGGGCGGCGAGCAAGGGCATCCGGCTCGAAACCGACTCCCCCGCCGGCCTGCCGGGCCTGATCGGCGACGGGACGCGGCTGCAGCAGGCGCTGATCAACTACGTGGGCAACGCGATCAAGTTCACCAGCCGGGGCGGCGTCACCCTGGACGCGCATGTCGACGCCGACGAGGGCAGCCACCTGGTGCTGCGCTTCGAGGTGCGGGACACCGGCATCGGCATC
>NZ_JAKLLN010000067.1:0-288 GCF_023150065.1 Zoogloea sp. | reverse complement strand
GAGCTGATGGGCGGCACCGTCGGCGTGGGCAGCACCTTCTGGTTCACCGCACGGCTCGAGAAATCCGCCGCCGCCGACCCCACGCCGGAGGCCGCCGGCCAGCCCAGCACCGAGGCCCGCCTGGGCCAGGTGGCCAGCGGCAAGCGCGTGCTGCTGGTGGAGGACGAGCCGATCAGCCAGATGGTGGCCGAAGATCTGCTCGACGGCTTCGGGCTGCAGGTCGACAAGGCCGACAACGGGCTCCAGGCCGTCGACCAGGCCGGCCGGCAGCGCTATGACCTGATCCTG
>NZ_JAKLLN010000066.1 GCF_023150065.1 Zoogloea sp. | reverse complement strand
GCACCCCACAGCGACACCGCCAGGCACTGGTTCAGCAGCGTGGACGACGGCGGCTGGTTGTAGGCCAGCAGCGGCGGAGCCGCACAGGCCAGAAGGGCCGTGAGCACGGCAGGCCACGGCCATCGGCGTTCATCGACGGCCGCAGGCGCAGCCGCGCCCGCAGCCCAGGTGGGCAGCGACATGCGGGGATTCTAGGAGCCTGTCGGGCCTTGGGACGGGCTCCTAGAACCCGTTGAACGGCGCGTAGCCCACGACGTCGCCACTGGTGCCGTCGATCAGGGCAATCCAGTCGGTCTTGCGCGCCTGCAGCGGCAGGTAGCGCAACTGGTCGGCTGCCCGGCCTGATCGCTTCACGGCCGCGTCGAGTTCGCCTTGGCGCTGGGCATCCGCACTTGGCAACTGGGCCAGTGGCCTGGACTTGAGCAAGACCTCGGCGCGGGCGGTGGCGTCCCAGGAGTGCCAGTATCGCGGGCGGGCACTGAGGTCGGTACCGGCAACGGCCATCTGGATGGCCTCCAGCTTCTCGGCGCCTTGGGCAGGTCTCTCGATGCGCAGCAGTCGAGGACCGTCCAGCGGCAGGCGGCGCAGGTCCTGCGGCGCATCCTCCAGCCCACCATCCGGAATGTCCACGGCCGTGACCACGCGCAGCCGGTCGACCTCGAATACCAGTGCCACCGGGCGGGCGACAAAGATGGTGTGCATGCCGTACACCAGTGCGGCGAGCTGCAGCATCGCGATGACCGCCAGATCGCGCTGCAACTCGCGCACCGGCTTGCGAATGCGGTCAAAGACGGCAAGGGTCAGCGCCGGCCCGATGACCACGTCGACCGAGGTGATCAGCACGAACAGTTCGGTGCCACCGGCCAGTACCGTGTAGGGCCACGGGTACCACAGGCCGAACACCAGGGCAGCAGCCAGTGCGGCGACCGCCGCGCTGAGCAGAAGGTGGATGCCTGCGGCGCGCAGGCGGGATTTCCAGTCCAGTGCAGCCATCGCCGGGTTTCTTTGCTCAGTCGTTGCGTCGTGGCGATTTTGCGGCAACCGAAACGCCAACCGGGCACCCTTGGGTGCCCGGTTGGAAGGGGGTGGGGAGAGCCGGCTGTCGCCGGCCCCACCATGCCGTCGTCAAGACATCAGGTGCGGCACTCGGCCGGAACGTACTTCTTTACGGGAGCGTTGTTGCAATCCCAGAGCATGCCCGCGGTGCTGCCGGTGCCCACCAGATCGAAGGTCACGGTAATGCCGCTGACGCCGGTGGCCACGCTCACGCCCAGGGTGGCGCCGGCTGCCGCGGTCGCGCAGGTCAGGGTCGTCATGCCAATAGTGCCGGTCGACACGCCGACGCAGTTGTCGGCCGCGCCATTGGCGTAGTTCTCAGCCACCGTGGCCTTGGCACCGCTGGCTTGGACGACGCCTTCCGACACCTTGGCGCGGATCGTGTAGTCCTGGTACGCCGGCAGCGCGATGGCGGCCAGGATGCCGATGATCG
>NZ_JAKLLN010000065.1 GCF_023150065.1 Zoogloea sp. | reverse complement strand
CGGGGCGTATTTCGTTGTCTTCTTCATGGCTCCATCTTCTCAAGAGTGGGAGCCTCCGCGAAACCCGGGGCGATTCACGTGTGCGACTGAAGTCGCCCCTACAAGGTGGGGCAGCGGTCGTGTTCGGGGCCGACGCTGCTGCTTTTCTAGTCCGGGATCTGGGCTTACCCTGCGGCGGCTTTGACAACCTCCGCCAGGCTATGGGCGAGCCGGGAGACCTGGTCGCCATCGCGCCCTTCCACCATCACCCGTAGCAGGGGCTCGGTGCCGGAGGGGCGGAGCAGGATGCGGCCCGTGTCGCCCAGCTCGGCTTCGGCAGCGGCCACGGCCGCATGAATGGCTTCGCTGGCAGCCCATTTGAACCCGGGCTGGATCCGCACATTGATCAGTTTCTGCGGGTAGAAGACCAGATCGGCGCAGATTTCCTTCAGCGTCAGGCCGTGGCTCTTGAGGGCGGCCAGCACTTGCAGGCCGGCAATGATGCCGTCCCCGGTGGTGTGATGATTCAGGCAGATGATGTGGCCGGAGTTTTCGCCGCCCAGTGTCCAGCCCTTTTCGTGCAGCACTTCGAGTACGTAGCGGTCGCCCACCTTGGCTCGCGCAAAGGGGATGCCGAGGCGTGCCAGGGCGTGCTCGAAGCCGAGATTGCTCATCAGGGTTCCGACCACGCCGGGCACGGGTTTCCCGCTGAGCTGAGCCGCTTTGGCGATCACGTAGAGGATCTTGTCGCCGTCGTACACTTCGCCGTCGGCGTCGACCATGACGATGCGGTCGCCGTCACCGTCCAGGGAGATGCCAAGGTCTGCACCGCTTTTCAGCACTGCGTCGCGGATGCTCTGCGGTGAGGTGGCGCCGACCTTGTCGTTGATGTTCATGCCGTTGGGCTCGGCGCCGACCACGAAGAGTTCGGCCCCCAGCTCGTGGAAGACTTTTGGGGCCACCATGTAGGCGGCGCCGTGGGCGCAGTCGAGCGCAATCTTCATGTCCCGCAGATCGAGTTCGTTGGGGAAGGTGCTCTTGCAGAACTCCACGTAGCGCCCCCGGGCGTCGTCGATCCGCCGTGCCTTGCCGAGTTTGGCGGATGTTTCGCAGCCCATGGGCTCATCGAGGCGGGACTCGATTTCCAGTTCCACCGCATCGGGGAGCTTGGTGCCTGCCGCGGAGAAGAACTTGATGCCGTTGTCTTCAAACGGGTTGTGGGAGGCAGAAATGACGACACCCACCTGCAGACGCAGGGCGCGGGTGAGGTAGGCAATGGCGGGCGTGGGCAGCGGGCCAGCCAGATAGACGTCCACCCCGGCCGCCGAAAACCCGGCCTCCAGTACGGATTCCAGCATGTAGCCGGAAATCCGGGTGTCTTTGCCGATGATCACCGCCGGGTGTTCGCCCGGGCGGAGATGCTCATGGGCCACCAGCGTCTTGCCTGCGGCGTAGCCCAGTTGCATGCAGAAATCGGGCTTGATGGGCGCCTGACCAACGCACCCTCTCACGCCATCCGTACCAAAATACCGTCGCGACATCCTTACCTCTCAGAAAATCAAAATGGGTGATTACGGCGATTGAAGGTGCTCACTCCACCGTCACGCTCTTGGCCAGATTCCGCGGCTTGTCCACATCGGTGCCCTTCACCAGCGCAGCGTGGTAGC
>NZ_JAKLLN010000064.1 GCF_023150065.1 Zoogloea sp. | reverse complement strand
CGGTCGGGCAACTGCAGGTTCGACACCGAGAATCCGGTCAACCCGGCCTTGGGCCTCGCACCGCGCCCGGTGGCTCCTTCGTCGCGGATCTCGCCACCGGCGCCGGTGGACGCCCCCGGGAACGGCGAGATCGCGGTGGGGTGGTTGTGGGTTTCCACCTTCATCAGCACATGGGCGATTTCGTCGCGCGCCACGTAAGGCGCTGCATCGGCATGTCCGGCGGGCACCCAGCGCTGCACCGGGCCACCGGTCATCACCGCGGCATTGTCGGAATACGCCACCACGCTGTGCTGCGGCGATACGCGCTCGGTGTGCCGAATCATGCCGAACATCGACAACGACTGGCGCTGGCCGTCGATGGTGAAGTCGGCGTTGAAGATCTTGTGACGGCAGTGCTCGCTGTTGGCCTGCGCAAACATCATGAGCTCGACATCGCTGGGGTCGCGCCCCATGCGAGCAAAGGCCTGCACCAGGTAGTCGATCTCGTCGTCGCTGAGCGCCAGGCCCAGCGTCTGGTTGGCCTGCTGCAGCGCCGCGCGGCCGGCCTGCGAACCAGCGCCCAGCACCCGCACATGGGCCAGGGGCTCGCCCGCGCGTTCGTCGAACAGGTGCCGCGCGGCCTGGCGCTCGTAGGCCACACTCTCGGTCATGCGGTCGTGCAACACGGCGGCGCAGGCGGCCAGTTCATCGGCCGCGAGCGGCTTGCCAACCCCGCCGAACAGGCCGCGCTCCAGCCGCAATCGGTATTCGGTGACCCGTTCGACGCGAACCAGACCTCCACCCGCAGCACCTTCCAGGCAGTTTCGAGCGATGTCGGTGGCCTTGCTGGCCCAAGGCGAAACCGTGCCCAGCCGCGGCATCACCACCACGAGCATGCCGTCTTCGCCGCCAGCGTACGGCTCGCCGTAGGTCAGCAGGTCGGCGAGGCGCGCGGCATCGAAACCAGATCGGCACGCCGCCCAGTGCACATGCCGCGCAGCGACGGCACACATGCGCGGATTGATGGCTTGCAGCCGCGACAGCAGCGCCCGGGCCCGGAAGTCGGACAGCGCATTGCCGCCCTCGAAGTACACAACGTTCGGATCGATGGACGGCATGAAAGTGGGGCAATGCCGGGGGGAAACCTGGCATTTTACGTTGCGGTGGGATAATTCCTGCCCATGTCGATCACCCTGAAGACTGCTGCCGATCTCGAAGGCATGCGCGTGGCCGGACGCCTGGCAGCCGAGGTCCTGGACATGCTGGCCGCACATGTCAAGGCCGGCGTGACGACCGATCAGCTCGACCGGCTGGCCCATGACCACATGGTTCAGGTGCAGGGCGCGATTCCGGCGCCGCTGAACTACGCGCCACCGGGATACGCGCCCTACCCGAAGTCGATCTGCACCTCGATCAATCACCAGGTCTGCCACGGCATCCCCAACGACCGTCCGCTCAAGGACGGCGACATCGTCAACATCGACATCACGGTCATCAAGGACGGCTGGCACGGCGATACCTCGCGCATGTTCGTGGTGGGCGCCGGCTCGATCGCCGCGCGCCGCCTGTGCACCCTCACCTACGAGGCCATGTGGCGGGGCATCGCCAAGGTGCGGCCCGGTGCCCGATTGGGCGACATCGGCCATGCCATCCAGACCTTTGCCGAGGCCCAGGGACTGGCGGTGGTGCGCGAGT
>NZ_JAKLLN010000063.1 GCF_023150065.1 Zoogloea sp. | reverse complement strand
CTCGTGCACGCCCTGGCTGGCGCGCGCCTGGGCGGCCAGATCGAGCGCGTCGAGATCCTTCGCGTCGCGCAGGGTCACGAGCCCGGCGCCACGCCCACCGGCATCGGCCTTGACGACCACGAACGGCTTTTCGCCGATGCCGTATTCCTTGTGCTTGCGCCGGATCTTGGTGAGCAGCGCATCGACGTTGCCGCGCACGCAGTCCAGGCCCTCGCGGCTGCTGAAGTCGACCTGTCCGCACTGGCCGAACATCGGGTGGATCAGCCACGGATCCATGCCCAACAATTTGGCGAACTTCTTGGCCACTTCCTCGTAGCTCTTGAAGTGCTGGCTCTTGCGCCGCACCGTCCAGCCGGCGTGCAATGGTGGCAGCAGGTACTGCTCGTACAGTCCCTGCAACACCTGCGGCACACCCTCGGGCAGGTCGGTATTGAGCAAGATGGTGCAGGGGTCGAAGTTCTTCAGCCCCAGGCGACCCCGCGTGCGCACCAGTGGCTCGAGCGCCAGCTCGCTGCCATCGGGCAGCACCAGCGGTTCGACAGGCGTCGACCCCGCTACCAACGACCCCAGGCGCACGTTCAGCCCGGCCTGGGTGAAGATCTGGACCAGGCGCTGCAGGTTCTCGACATACCCGGCTTCCCGGTTGCCGCTCTCCGGTATGAGCAGCAGGTTCTTCGCCTCGGGGCAGATCTTCTCGATCGCAGCCATCGCCGCCTGCACGGCCAGCGGCAGCATGGCCGGGGTGAGGTGCCCGAATCCGCGCGGATGCAGGTCGGTGTCGACCGGGACGAGCTTGTAGCCGGCGTTGCGAATGTCCACCGCCGTGTAGAACGGCGGCGTGTGTTCCATCCACTCCAGCCGGAACCAGCGCTCGATGGCGGGCATCGACTCGAGGATGCGCGCTTCCAGCTCATTGATCGGACCGGTGAGGGCAGTGACGAGGTGCGGGACCATGGGCGCTCCGTTGAGCGGTGGACGACAGTGCCATGATTGTAGGAAGCTGGTGGCGCCGCACCGGAGCGGTTGCCAAAATGGGCGCGGGGAGCGAGGACCTCCCGGCCCGCACCCCCCGCGTCTGCCGATGCCCGGCCGCCCATCGTCAGGCGGCCGGCCTGCATCACGGCATCCTCACTTGGCGTATGCCGTCTCGCCGTGCGAGCTGATGTCCAGGCCCTCGCGCTCGTCTTCCTCGGGCACGCGCAGGCCGATGACCAGGTCGACAACCTTGAATGACACCGTCGCCACCAACGCCGACCACACCACCGTCAGCGCCACGGCCTTGGCCTGGATCCACAACTGGGCGCCGACACCGTTGGACCCCACCGTCGCGGTGACCCAGTCGGTCACCAGGCCGGGGCCGCCGAGGTCCTGCGTGTTGAACACGCCCGTCAACAGCGCGCCGATGATGCCGCCCACGCCGTGCACACCGAACACGTCCAGCGAGTCGTCCGCGCCGAGCAGGCGCTTCAGGCCATTGACACCCCACAGGCACGCAAAGCCGGCGACGAAGCCGATCACGATGGCGCCCATCAGCCCCACGTTGCCGGCCGCCGGCGTGATGGCCACCAGGCCGGCCACCGCGCCCGAAGCCGCACCCAGCATCGAGGCCTTGCCGCGCAGCATGGCCTCGCCCAGGCACCAGGCGAGCACCGCGGCCGCGGTGGCGGTGAAGGTGTTCATGAACGCCAGCACCGCCGAGTTGCCCGCCTCCAGCGCCGAGCCGGCGTTGAACCCGAACCAGCCCACCCACAGCATGGCCGCGCCCACCATCGTGAAGGGCAGGTTGTGCGGCGCCATCGCCTCGCGGCCGTAGCCCACGC
>NZ_JAKLLN010000062.1 GCF_023150065.1 Zoogloea sp. | reverse complement strand
AACCCGCCGCGCTACATGCAGCTGGTCGAGCTGATCCCGACACCGACCACGCAGTCCGGCATCCTCGATCAGCTCGAGACCTTCGCCACCACCGCGCTGGGCAAGGGCGTGGTGCGCGCCAAGGACACGCCCAACTTCGTGGCCAACCGCGTGGGCATCGCCGGCATGCTCTCGACGATCAAGGAGGCCGAGAACTTCGGCCTGACCTACGACGTCGTCGACGACCTGACAGGCAAGAAGCTCGGCCGCGCCAGCTCGGGCACCTTCCGCACCGCCGACGTGGTGGGCCTGGACACCATGGCCCACGTCGTCAAGACGATGCAGGACAACCTTCAGGCCGATCCCTTCTTCGGCAGCTACGCCACCCCGACGGCGGTGGCCAAGCTCATCGCAGCCGGTGCGCTGGGGCAGAAGTCCGGCGCGGGCTTCTACAAGAAGGTGGGCAAGGACATCCTGCGCTTCGACCTGGCGCAGGGCGACTACGTGGCCGGCGGCAAGAAGGCCGACGAGATCGTGGCCCGCATCCTGAAGAAGCCCGCTGCCGAGCGCCTGAAGCTGCTGCGCGAGTCGAGCAATCCGCAGGCGCAGTTCCTGTGGGCCATCCTGCGCAACGGCTTCCACTACGTCGCGGTGCACCTGGCCGACATCGCCAACTCGGCGCGTGAGGTCGACCTGGCCATGCGCTGGGGCTTCGGCATGAAGCAAGGCCCGTTCGAGCTGTGGCAGGAAGCCGGCTGGAAGCAGGTGGCGCAGTGGGTCAAGGAAGACATCGACGCCGGCAAGGCGCTGTGCGCCGCCCCGCTGCCGGCCTGGGTGTTCGAGGGGCCCGTGGCCGAGCAGGGCGTGCACACGCCCCAGGGGTCGTGGAGCGCGGCCGAAGGCCAGTACCTGCCGCGCTCGGCGCTGCCGGTCTATGCGCGCCAGCACTTCCCCGAATCGCTGCTGGGCGAAGGTGCGGCTGCGCCGGCCAGTGCCGGCACCGAGGAGTTCAAGAACGACGAGCTGCGTGCCTGGACACTCGACGGCCAGGTGCTGATCGTCACACTCACGGGCAAGATGCACACCATCGGCCCGGGCGTGGTCGAGGGCCTGGTCAAGGCGGTCGAGCTGGCCGAAGCCAAGTACCAGGGCCTGGTGATCTGGTCACCCGACGAACCGTTCTCGGCCGGCGCCAACCTCGAGGCCATGCTGCCCACCTTCATGAAGGGCGGCGCCAAGGCCATTGCGCCGGAGGTGAAGAAGCTGCAGGACGCGTTGCTGCGCGTGCGCTATGCCGGTGTGCCTACCGTGGCGGCCGTGCGTGGCGTGGCGCTGGGCGGCGGCTGCGAGATCGCGGTGGCCTGCTCGCGCCGGGTCGCGCACATGGAGAGTTACGTCGGCCTGGTGGAAGTGGGCGTGGGCCTGCTGCCGGCCGGCGGCGGCCTGACCTACATCGCCCGTCGCGGCGCCGAGAAGGCGCTGGCCGTGGGCAACACCGACTACCTCGCCTTCGTCAAGGACGGCTTCCAGGCCGCGGCGATGGCCACCGTGGGCACCAGCGCGCTCGAGAGCCGCAAGCTGGGCTACCTGCTGGACAGCGATGTCGTCGTCGCCCACAAGGACGAGCTGCTGCACGTGGCCATCAGCCAGGCCAGGGCCATGGCCGACGCCGGCTGGCGTGCGCCGCTGAAGGCGCTGATCCCGGTGGCCGGGCGTTCGGGCATCGCCACCATCAAGGCGCAGCTCGTCGCCATGCGCGACGGCGGCTTCATCGGCAAGCACGACTACCACATCGCCAGCCTGATCGCCGAGGTGGTCTGCGGCGGCGAGGTCGACGCCGGCAGCCTGGTGAGCGAGGAATACCTGATGACGCTCGAGCGCCAGCGCTTCTGCGCGCTGCTCGAGCACCCCGCCAC
>NZ_JAKLLN010000061.1 GCF_023150065.1 Zoogloea sp. | reverse complement strand
GAATGCCGGCTTGCTGACCGCCGACGGCGAGGTCCGGACCAGCGGCAGCAACTACCGCGGCGTGCTGGGCCTGGGCTATGCCGAGGGCCGCGTCGAGTCCTGGACGCGCGCGGTGGTCATCGACGGTGTGCGGCGCCTGGCCAGCGGCGATTCGGCCCAGGTCGCGGTGCGCCGCGACGGCACGGCCTGGCGCTGGGGCGAGAACGCGGGCGGCGGCAGTCTGGACGCCGTGCGCCAGGCGCAGCGGCTGGGCAGCTTCGGCGACTTCGTGGACGTGGCGATGACGCGCTACGCCGCGTTCCTGCTGCGCGGCGATGGCACGGTGTGGTTCTGGGGGCGCGAGAGCGGTCTGGGCGAGTCCGGCGGCGCCGTGCGCAGCGGCATGACCAGCGGCGACACCGTGCTGCAGGTACCCGGCGTTCAGGGCGTGGTGGCGCTGGCCACCGGGAACGCGCATGTGCTGGCGCTCAAGGGCGATGGCACGGTGTGGAGCTGGGGTTCCAACAACTACGCCCAACTGGGTTACCAGGGCGTGATGTACAGCGCCACCGCCAAGGCGGTGCCGGGCGTGGCCAACGTGATCGCCGTGGCCGCCGGTGGTCAGCACAGCATTGCGCTGCACGCCGATGGCACGGTGACCACCTGGGGCAGCGTGTCGGACGTGCGCTGCCAGGGCACGGGGCAGACCCCGCCGCTGCCGGCCCGCGTGGCCGGCGTGAACGATGCCGTGGAGGTGGCGGCGGCCGGCTACTACGGCACCTTCATCGTGCGGCGCGACGGCAGCGTCTGGGCCTGCGGCAACAACGGCGCGAACGTGCTGGGCCTGGGCGCCAAGGACGTCAATGCGCAGGTGCCCACGCGCGTGCCTGATCTGAACTTGGACTGACGCCGCGGCTGCGGTGACCGTCCACCTATTGAGCAATGGACATGAGCAGGCGACCGACCAAACTCACTGCACTCCTGGGTCTGCCACTGGCGATCGTAGGGGTTCCAGCGGCGCTGGCCGCGCCGCGCACACCCACCGCCACCGAACTGATGGACTGGGCCGAGCGCACTTACTCGCAGTTCTTCCCGGGCCATCAGGCCGACCAGACGTTGACGCCATACGTCTACCGCTACTACGCAATGACCGGGAACTATGTCGGTGTGGCGGGCGATGCGGTCTACATCCTGGGACCGGTGGCCGGTGGCGGAGCAGCACCCGTGCAGGTGGGCGTGCTCTCGGACTTTGCCTGCCAGGTGCATCCGGACAGCTGCACCGACACTGCGCCTACCGGCGCGAACGACTGCGACGACCTGACGCTGACGAAGGTCAGCAGCTACTCGGCGCTGCGGCGTCATGTGGTCAGTGGCATGAGCTTCGACGTGCTCGAGTCGCGCGGCCCCTTGCAGCAGGTTCAGTACCGCGGCCGGTCGGTCATGAGCTGGCAGCTGCGCCATGAGAGCACGGGACCCGGTGCAGGCGATCGCAGCGACACCGACGACTGGTGGTACTTCGAGCGCAGTGGTGCGCGCTCGTATGCCTACCACGGCCAGGTCCAGGACCAGGTGTCCACTACGGGCGGCGTGACGAGCCGCTCGCGCACCGAGTATGTCTGGGATCCCGCGTGGATGGCCCACGACGCGGCCTTGAACCCGGGACAGGACTACACCGTCACGGTGCACTCCTCCACGACGCAGGTGCGCGACGGCGTGACCACCGGCCCCACCGCGTCCACCGAGCGGTTCCGCACCCGGTTTGTCGGATACGAGTCGCGCAAGACGGCCGGTGCCGGCACGTTCGAAGCATGCCGATTCGAAGGGGACTGGCCCGACCAGCCAGGCACGCTGAGTGTCTATTGGGTCTTGCGGGGCCATGGCATCGAGTTGGAGCGCGAGGTGCAGATGACTTCTGCCGGTGGCACCACCGTTGTCCAGAAAGGGCTGCTGATGTCGCTGACCGTGAACGGGCAGCCTGCTCGCTGAAGCCAACTCACCCGGACGCAGATCGCTGGCCTCTCGGCGAC
>NZ_JAKLLN010000060.1 GCF_023150065.1 Zoogloea sp. | reverse complement strand
AAGACGCAGTACACCTGCACGAGTTGCGGGCACGCAAGCCCGAAGTGGCTGGGCCGATGCCCTGGCTGCGAAGAGTGGAACACCCTGGAGGAGACCGCGCTCGAGGCCGCGCCGCCGACCAGGCACCGCTACAGCGCGCTGGCTGGCACGCAAGCCGTGGCAGCGCTCAGCGAGATCGCCGCCGAGGAGATCGAACGGCTACCCACGGGGATCGAGGAGTTCGACCGCGCGTTGGGCGGCGGCATCGTCGCCGGCGGCGTGGTGCTGCTGGGCGGCGACCCAGGGGTGGGCAAGAGCACGCTGTTGCTGCAGGCCGCCGACGCGCTGTCGCGCGACCAGCGCGTGCTGTACATCACCGGCGAGGAGTCGGCGGCGCAGCTGGCGCTGCGCGCGAGGCGGCTGGGCGTCGACGGCCGCCAGTTACGGGCGCAAGCCGAGATCAACCTGGAGAAGATCGTGGCGACGATCCAGAGCGAGGACGCTCAGCTCGTCGTCGTGGACTCCATCCAGACCGTCTGGAGCGGGGCGCTCACCTCGGCGCCCGGTTCGGTGGCGCAGGTGCGTGAGTGCGCGGCCCAGTTGACCCGGCTGGCCAAGAGCCGGGGCTGCTGCGTGGTGCTGGTGGGCCACGTGACCAAGGACGGCACCCTGGCCGGCCCACGTGTGCTCGAGCACATCGTGGACACGGTGCTGTATTTCGAGGGGGACACGCATTCGAGCTATCGGCTGGTGCGCGCCTTCAAGAACCGGTTCGGTGCCGTCAACGAAGTGGGCGTATTCGCGATGACCGAGCGTGGGCTCAAGGGCGTGTCCAACCCGAGCGCGATCTTTCTGGCGGGACACTCGCAGCCGATACCCGGCACGTGTGTGCTGGCCGCGCTGGAGGGGACCCGCCCCATGCTGGGGTAGTCGTACTTTTCGTGCAGATTGGTGCGCTTTCGCCTGAAACCCAGTATCCACGCGGGTTCCAGGCCGCCTCCATCCCCTCGGGATGATCAGCCGACGGCCTTGGCGGCAGCCATGGCGGTACATTGACCGCCCACCCGCTGCTGCCCAGCTCCATGCCCGCCTTCGCCCTGCGCTTCGTCGGCCAGGAGGCCTTGCCGCCTCGCCTGAGTGAGTTCGACCGGGAGCAGTTCTTCACGCTCACGTCGGCGGAGGTGGCGGCCGTCCGGGAGCAGTTCCGCAGCGACCACCGACTGCCCGCCGCGCTGATGCTCATGTTCATGCGCGTGGCCGGTCGACCGCTCGACGGGTTCAAGTTGCTCCCCCGAAACCTCCTGCGACATACTGCCCAGGTCCTGGCCGTGTCGCCGCCGTCCATCGCCAGCCTGCGGTCAATCTACAAGCGCCGGCAGACGCTCACCAAGCATCAGCTCTGGGCCAAGACCTACCTGGGCCTGCGCGAGCTTGAAATCGAAGACGAAGCCGCGCTGACTGCGGCCCTGCTGGCCCAAGCTGCCGACGCGCCCCACGCCGATGACCTGGTCCAGTCGGCCGGCCACTGGCTGTTCACGCGGCGCATCCTGATCCCAGGAGCGCGCCGCCTGCAGGACTGGGCTCGTGACGCATTTGCAGCGGTGGAGGCGCAGATCCTCGGCGCGGTCAATGCCGCCTTGCCACCGGCAGCGGCCCAGAAAGTTGTCGACGCCGCATACAGCGCTCGGCCGGACACCGACACGACGCACCTGGAGTGGCTGAAGACCCCGTCGAAGCGTCACGGCCCCAGCACCCTTACCGAAACCGTCGACAAGGTCCGCTACCTCAAGGAGCTCGGTGCCCACGACTGGAACTTGAGCGCCGTGTCGCTGGCCAAGCAGCAGGCCTATGCCCGTCAGGTCCAGGCCAGGCGCCCTGTGAAGACGCGGGAGCTCAAGCCAGCGCGCAGGCTGATCGAGTTGGTCTGCTTCCTGAGGGTGACGCTGCTCGAACTCACCGATGTCGCCCTCTTGCAATCCAGCCGGCGCAGCCAGCAACTGTTTCGCGAGGCAGCGGACAAAGCACAGTC
>NZ_JAKLLN010000005.1:262729-263057 GCF_023150065.1 Zoogloea sp. | reverse complement strand
GGATCGATAGTCCATCCACCCCGGCACTGCCGCGATTGGATTTGACGCGTTTCCACGCCGCCTCCAGGTTCGCGCTCGCGAGCACCTGCCTAAGCAGGTCTTCTTGCCCTGGGCTTGCGGTTTCATGCCGCGCCGTCCGCGCTTCATCACGCATCGCCTTGGGCTCGGCTTCACCTCGCCTTCCCGCGCTGCGCCCCGTGTCACCGGGCTTCTGATGCACTGCTCGTCCGAGCGACATGGCCTTCGGCCCTCCTACTCGTTCGGCCCTTCCTCGGCGATCTTCGGCCTCACCGGCCCCACCTCCCAGTACTACGGCCTCTGCTGACTT
>NZ_JAKLLN010000005.1:0-262719 GCF_023150065.1 Zoogloea sp. | reverse complement strand
CCGGATTTACGCCACTTCGCCTTGATCACGAGAGCTTCACGGTTCCTTGCCCACTCGCCCTGCTCCGCAGCGCCTTCTATCCGGTTCTTGTCCATCGGCTCGCAGATTACGATCCACGCTTCCTCCCCACGCTCGGTCGCCCTCACGCAGTTGCGCTTCACTTCGTTCGCTGTGATCAACTTACGGCGGGACTTCCACCCGCAGGAGGGCGCCCATGCTGGGCGCACAAAGAAGAAGCGGACCATGCCGCGATGGGCACGATCCGCTTGAGGGTCAGGCTTTCAGCTTGCGCAGGCCTTCCGCAAGCAGCCAGAGTGCCCGGTTGAGTCGGACGTTCTGGTCGATGCCCTGGACAGGTCGTGTGCGCTGCTGGCGCCCGTTGGCACCGCGGCCGGTCAGGCCACCTTTGACGAGGTTCTCCTGGACCCGGTTGAACGTGGACCACAGATCCGCAAGGTTGTCGTCGAAGCGACGGGGATGCAGGACCTGGTTTTCCGTGATCGGCAGGGTCTTGCCGGGCTCGTCGTACTTGAGGACCAGGGCCGACTTGGCGAAGACCTCGGCCTCGCCGTCGTCGAGCGTGATGGCGCGCATGGCGTCGCGCGAGTCCTGCACTTGCTCGAAGCCATGCAGCACCTCGTAGGCACCCTCGATCACATGGTCGGTGACGTTGCCCTTGTGGGGCACACGCACGTCGGCGAATGTGTCGCCGCACACCAGGCCGTTCTGGCAGACGAAGCGGAACATGCCCGCCAGCATCTGGTAGCTGCTGGTGCCATCGTGCGAATTGAGCAGGATGATCTCGTTGGCCTCGGCGCCGTTGATCTGGCTCGCATGGCGAAGGCGCAGCATATGCTTGGTGTAGTCGCGGCGGTCCTCCTGGCGCACGCGGGTCTGGCACACCATGAACGGCTGGAAGCCTTCCTTGCGCAGTTCGGTCAGCACAGCCGCCGTGGGAATGTAGCTGTACCGCTCGGAGCGGCTCTCGTGCGGGGTGTCCGCGAAGATGGAGGGCGCGACAGTGCGAATCTGGTCATCGGACAGCGGATGATTCGACCGCAGCACCGGGGAGCGATAAGCGAAGCGGGATGCGAGTTGCATGACGATCTCCTTGGATAAGAGACCGGAGCCCCGCCCCACCGGGGAGGAACCCCGGCGGGTGGTGAAACGCCGCTGGCGCGGCGGTTGGAATCAGGCCTTGGCGAGATGCCAGTCCTGGGACAGGGGAGCGAACTCGTAGCCCAACGTACCGAGACGGTCGCGCTGCTGACGCAGGACGCGGCGATCGACGGTGGCGTCGAGCTTGACGACCTCGCCCAGCGGCCAGAGCGCGCCGAACAGCGCCGCGTCGTCCGCCTCGGCCGAGGCCTCGGGGGATGCGGCGGCCGGCTCGCTGCCGAACGGCGTGGTATCGACCAGCGGATCGCGCGGGCTTCGAGGCTTCGCCTTCGGTTTGGCCTGGGGCACTGCCGGCGCGGGAGCCTGCGCTTCCTCGTCGATCGGATCGACTTCCTGTGGACTCAGCCGGCGGGCTTCGTCACGGCTCAGGGCGTCGATGTTGGACAAGGTCATCCCGCCCAGGAGGGCGCGGATCTCGATGACCATGCGGCCGTTGGCGTTGTACGTGGAGGGACGGATTTCGGCGATGACGAAATCGCCCTCGTACTTGCCTTCGGTGTACTGATCGAGCTCGGCGTTCTTCACGACGAACTCGCCGATGGAGGTCGCAAGGCGGCCGACGTTGAAGTCGCCGTTCCTGCCGTGGATGGTCTTGATGGCCAATTGGCCTGGGAGGGTGATCATGAAGGTCTCCTGCTGATGATGAGAGGGAAGGCCCCAGGGAACGGGGCCTTGCGGATCAGAACGACTCGGCAGCGGCCAATGCGGGGGCATCGGCAGAGTCGTCGGCAGCATCGGCGACGGGCTTGGAAGGCTCCGGTGCCGAGGCATGCTGCGCGGCGGGCACGTCGGACGTCACAGGGACTTCCGGGTCGCGCCCGTCGGTCTCGGTCGGCCTGGGTTCGGCCTTGTAGACGAGCTTGCCGTCGACCTTGATCCAACTGACGAACAGCAGGCGGGCCTTGAGGCTCACACCCTGCTCGCCGGCACGCTTCCCCTTGGAATAGGTGAAGGTGTCGGTCCACAGGTCGCCCAGGCGGAAGCCGATCATCACTTTCTTCTCCGCCTCGACGGCATCGATGCAGCGACGAACCAGGTGCTGCGCTTCCGAACCCGATACGCGCGTGTCGAAACGCACATACGAGACGTCGTCGCTGGGACCGTTCAGAGCCGCGATGTCGCAGGCCAGGAACGCATCGCCTTTCTTGGGCTTCACTTCGCGGATGCGATTGAGGTACCCGAGGCCGGTGATGTGCAGATCGAAATAGGACTTTTCGGTGGAAGTGGTCATGGTGAATCTCCTGAAGGACAAGGTTGCGGAGACACACCCGACCCAGGCGGGGAAGGTGTGGAACCCCCGCGTGGGTTGATGGAACAGCTTCGTGGCATCGCCATCGAGAACCGATGGGCGTTCGCGCATGGATGCCGGTGCGAACTGGAGTGATCAACGCGGTCGGAACCGCATCGCAGCCTTGAAGATCGTGGCTGCCTGGGCATGTCGCTGACGGACGTCAGCGGAACATGGCCGGAAGCGTGGCACGAAGAAAGCGACGGGCCGAGCGGATATCGGCATTCGCCAATGCCCGCATTGGTGGGGCCTCAGTGACGATGCGCGCCTGAGCGAAGTGCCTTCGACACGCGCTCCTGATACCATACCCCCCTATGCCATACTCCGAGAGCGCGCCGTGAGCCACACCATCCGCGAAAAATCCAAGTTGCTGGGCCGCGTGCGCCGCATACGCGGCCAGGTGGAGGCGCTGGAACGCGCGCTGGACGCCGAAAAAGGGTGCGCCGAAGTCCTGCACCAGATCGCCGCGGTGCGGGGGGCCATCAATGGACTGATGACAGAAGTCCTGGAGGAGCACGTTCGCACGCATATCGCCGACCCGTCGATCAGCAGCGACGCCGAGCGAACGCAGGGGGCCAAAGAATTGATCGACGTACTGCGCGCCTACATCAAGTGAGAACCGCCATGCATACCGAAAACCTGTCCAACTGGATGCACGGCCACGTCTTCGATACCGGTAACGACGCCGCCGAGCGCAGCACGCGGGTGGTGATGTGGATCACGGCCGTGATGATGGTGGTCGAGATCGCTGCGGGCTGGTGGTTCAACTCGATGGCTCTGCTGGCCGACGGCTGGCACATGAGTTCCCACGCCGTCGCGATCGGTCTGTCCGCGATGGCCTATGCCACCGCCCGGCGCTATGCGAAGGACCCGCGCTTCGCATTCGGTACCTGGAAAATCGAAATCCTGGGGGGCTTCGCCAGCGCCATCTTCCTACTGGGCGGGGCCGTGATGATGGTGGTGGGCTCGGTGGAGCGGATCGTCTCGCCGCAGCCCATCCAGTACCAGGAAGCGATTGTGATCGCCGTCCTCGGGTTGGCGGTGAATGTCATTTGCGCATTGATTCTCGGCAAGGCGCACCATCATGACCATGGTCATTCTCATGGGCACGATCATGGCCATGTGCATCACCACGGCGACCATCACGATCTCAACCTGAAGTCGGCCTACCTGCACGTCATCGCCGACGCCGCCACATCGGTCCTCGCCATCGTGGCCCTGGTCGGTGGGTGGATCTACGGCTGGTCCTGGCTGGACCCGGTCATGGGCATCGTCGGTGCCGTGTTGGTTGCCGTCTGGGCCAAGGGTCTCATCACCGATACGGGCAAGGTGCTGCTCGACCGCGAGATGGATCACCCCGTGGTCGATGAGATTCGGGAGGTGGTGGAAACCGGGCCGGACGCCGGTGACGCGCGAATCACCGACCTGCACGTCTGGCGCGTGGGCAAGCAGGTCTATTCGTGCGCCCTGACCGTGGTGACCCACGACAGCGCGCTGACGCCGGACGTCGTGCGTGAGCGCCTGTCGGTGCACGAGGAGATCGTCCATTCGACCATCGAGATCCACCACTGTCCCGATGCGCCGACAGATGCAGTCCGGGCGACGACATGAAGACCGTGACAGAAAACATCACCAACAATGACAACTCGGTCCAGGGGAACGGGTGGCTGAACCGCACCGTCGCCGGCGCCGGGATCACCAGCGCGCTCGGCGATTTCTGCTACGAGACCACCACCGTGATCCTGCCCGGCTTCCTGGCCGTGCTGGGCATTCCGGCCGCCGCGCTGGGCATCATCGAGGGCATTGCGGATGCGGTGGCGAGCTTCACCAAGATGGTGTCGGGGTACATCGCCGACAAACTGGGCCACCGCAAGCTTCTGGTGCTGGTCGGTTACGGGCTCACCCCGCTGGGCCAGGCCCTGATCGCCCTGGCCGCGGGCTGGCCGCTGATCCTGCTCGGGCGCATGGTGTCCTGGTTCGGCAAGGGCCTGCGCGGCCCGTTACGCGACGCCATCGTGATCCAGGCGGTCAGCCCCGCGACGCGCGGGCGCGCCTTCGGTTTTCATCGCGCGGCGGACACCGTCGGCGCAGTGTTCGGCCCGCTGTTGGGCGTGGTCTTGCTGGGGCTCGCTCAGGGCTGGCACTGGAGCGACGACGCCGGCCCCTTCCGCTTCGTGCTGTGGCTCTCGCTCATTCCCGGCCTGCTGGCGCTGCTGGCCTTCCTCGCATTGGTGCAGGACCCGCAGCATTCGCCGAATCCGGCGCTCAAGTTCTTCGGCTCGCTGCGCGGGCTGCCGTCCCGGTTCAAGCGCTATCTCGGCGCTGTCGGACTGTTCGGCGTCGGTGATTTCTCCCACACCTTGTTGATCCTCGCCGCCACCACGCTGCTCACCCCGTCGATGGGCGTGGTGCAGGCCGCGCAGGTGGCCGGGCTGCTCTATGTGTGGCGCAATGTCGTGCAAGTGGCCGCGTCGTGGCCGGTGGGTTGGCTCGCCGATCGCGTCGGCCACCTGCCCGTGCTGGTGGCGGGCTACGGCCTGGGTGTTGCCACGGCGGTGCTGACCGCGCTGGCCTTCTGGTCTGACCTCGACAGCGTGGCGCTGCTCGCGGGAATCTTCTGCATCGCCGGTCTGTATGTCGCCGTGCAGGAGGCGCTGGAATCCACCGTGACTGCCGAAATGGTGCCGGCCGAGACCATGACCATGAGCATGGGCGCGCTGGGCACCGTCAACGGCACGGCCAAGTTTCTCTCCAGCGCCACGGTCGGCGTGGTGTGGACGGCGGTCTCGCCGGTGTTGGCGTTTGCCTTGGCGGCCACCTTCATGCTGGCCGGCACGCTCGCCATCCTGCGGGTGCGCGACTGATGGACCGACTGACCCTCGAACGCCGCCAGGTCTGGATCTACCTTGCCGCCATCGCAGGCGGCCTGGTGCTGGGCACCGTTGCGCCCGAGATCGGGCCGCGCTTCGAGGTCTTGTTGTGGTCGGTGCCGGCCGCGCTGCTCTACACGACCTTCGTGCAGGTGCCGTTGCTCCATGTACGCGACGCCTTCCGGGACCGGCGCTTCGTGCTGGCCATCCTGCTCGGGAACTTCGTGCTGATCCCGCTGGTGCTGTGGCTGGCACTCCAGTGGCTGCCGGGCGACCCGGCCCTGCGCCTCGGCGTGCTGCTGGTCTTGTTGGTGCCGTGCACTGACTGGTTCATCACCTTCACCCAACTCGGCCGCGGCACGCCGGCACGAGCCATCGCCGTCACGCCGCTCAATCTGCTGGCACAGCTGTTGCTGTTGCCGGTCTACCTCTGGCTGATGCTGCCGGTGGCCGATTTCAGCGCGGCGCTGAAGACCGAAGAGATGCTGCCCGCTGCACTCGCGCTGATCGGGCTGCCCCTCGTGGCCGCCGCGCTCAGCGAACGCTGGGTCGAGGCGCGGACAGAGCGGGCCATCTGGCGCGAGCGACTCGGCTGGTGGCCGGTGCCCTTGCTGGCGGTAGTGGTGTTCCTGATCGCCGGTGCGCAGGTCGGTACGGTGCTCGATGCCGGGCCCGTGCTGCTGATGGTGCTGCCGGTGTTCGTCGGCTTCCTGCTGGTTGCCGCGCTGCTGGCGCGCGGTCTCACCCGGTGGTTGCGGCTGCCGATGGACACCGGCCGCACGCTGGCCTTCAGCTTCGGCACCCGCAATTCCTTCGTCGTGCTGCCGTTCGCGCTGGCCTTGCCTGCCGGCTGGGACACCACCGTGGTGGTGATCGTGTTCCAGTCGTTGGTGGAGCTGTTCGGGATGGTGTTCTACCTCTGGTGGCTGCCGCGTCATCTGTTCCGGGAACCGATGAAGGCTGGGGCATGAGCAGGTCAAAGCGATATCGTGCTTCCAAGTGGGACCACCTCAAGGCGCTGTCGCTGAGCGAGGCCATTGCCCGTCCCATCGGGGTGCCGGTCGCAAGTGAAGAAAAGGGCGAAACCGCGTCCCAGGAGGCTTGACATGGACGAGTGCTGCACCAACAAAGGCGCCGAGCTGGCCGCCCTGGCGGACAAGGCCAGCCAACGCACCGCGTGCTGATGGTGGTCCTCGCCATCAACGCGGTGATGTTTCTGGTCGAGTTCAGCGCCGGCCTCGTTTCCCACTCCCTCCGCTCTCATGGGGGATTCGGTCGACATGCTCGGCGACGCGCTGGTCTACGGATTGAGCCTCTTTGCCTTGCACCGCGGTGCGAAGTGGGAAGCCGGCGCGGCACTCGCAAAGGGCGTAATCATCCTGGGCTTCTTCGGCGTGATCGTGGCCGAGATCGTTCAGAAGCTCCTGCATGGCGTAACGCCGTCCAGCACCCTGATGCTGACCTTCGGCAGCATTGCCCTGATCGCCAATCTGACCTGCCTAGCGTTGCTGCGGCGGTTCCGCTCGCTCACCGGCCACGCCGGCGAGCCTGGAAATGGTGTAACCGTCCATCGCTTCCTCCTTTCCGTTACCCGGCGCAGCAGGACAACGCCTTCACGTCCTTCTTGAAGGTCTGCGCCGCGAGCTTGAGCCCCTCGACCATCGTTAGGTAAGGGAACAACTGGTCGGCAAGTTCTTCCACCGTCATGCGGGCACGGATCGCCAGCGCGGCCGCCTGGATCAGTTCGCCCGCCTCTGGCGTGACCGCCTGCACGCCGATCAAGCGACGTGAGCCTTCTTCGATCACCAGCTTGATGAAGCCGCGCGTGTCAAAGTTGGCGAGGGCACGCGGCACGTTGTCGAGCGTGAGCGTGCGGCTGTCGGTCTCGATTCCTTTGAGGTGGGCCTCGGCTTCGGACAGCCCGACGGTGGCGACCTGCGGGTCGGTGAAGACCACGGCCGGCATTGCGGTGAGATCAAGCGCCGCCTCGCCGCCGGTCATGTTGACGGCCGCGCGCGTGCCGCCGGCCGCCGCGACGTAAACGAACTGCGGCTGGTCGGTGCAGTCGCCGGCAGCATAGATGTCCGGCGCGCTCGTGCGTAGGCCGTCATCGACGACGATGGCGCCTTGCGGGTTCACCGTCACGCCGGCGGCTTCGAGATTCAGGCTGCGCGTGTTCGGGCTGCGGCCGGTGGCGATCAGCAACTTGTCGGCACGCAGCTCACCTTGGGCGGTCGTGAGCACGAATTCACCGTCCTGATAAGCCACCTGACTCGCCTGGGTATGCTCCAGCACGGCTATCCCTTCGGCGCGGAAGGCATCGGTCACAGCCGCGCCGATGGCCGGGTCCTCGCGGAAGAACAGCGTGCTGCGCGCCAGGACCGTGACCTGGCTGCCCAGCCGGGCGAAGGCTTGCGCCAGTTCAACGGCCACCACCGACGAGCCGATCACCGCCAGCCGCACAGGGATCGTGTCGCTCGCCAGCGCCTCGGTCGAGGTCCAGTACGGCGTGTCCTTCAGGCCGGGGATCGGCGGGATCGCCGGACTTGCGCCGGTCGCGATCAGGCAGCGGTCGAAACTCACTTCGCGCGTGCCGCCGTCTGCGGTCGCCACGGTCAGCGTGCGCGCGTCCTTGAACCGGGCCTCGCCCGCCAGCCGCGTGATGACTGGATTGCTGTCCAGAATGCTTTCGTACTTGGCGTGGCGCAGTTCCTCGACGCGCGCTTGCTGCTGGGCAAGCAGCCGCTCGCGAAGGATGGCCGGCGTTGCCGCTGCGATGCCGTCGTCGAACGGGCTCGCCGTGCGCAGATGGGCGATGTGGGCGGCACGGATCATGATCTTGGACGGGATGCAGCCGACATTCACGCAGGTGCCGCCGATGGTGCCGCGCTCGATCAGCGTGACGCGCGCACCCTGTTCGACGGCCTTGAGCGCAGCGGCCATCGCCGCCCCGCCGCTGCCGATGACGGCGATGTGCAGCTTGCCGTTGCCGTGACCGGCTTGGCTTCCGCCACCAACCCATTCGCGCACGCGGTCGAGCAGCCCGCCGCGCGGCGGCGCGCTTGGTGCGTCAGCCAGCGCGGCCCGATATCCGAGCCCGACGACGGCGGCGAGTAGAGCGTTGGTCGAAGTCTCTGCGGTCATGGCCAGGGTCGCATTGCCCTTGGCGTAAGACACCTCGGCCGAACGCACGCCGGGCACCCGCTCCAGCGCTTCCTTGACATGGGCCGCGCACGATTCGCAGGTCATGCCGGTGATTCTCAGTTGTGTCATGGTCTCATTCCTCTTGTCGTGACCGCTTCATCCGTGTTTCGGGGGGAGTGCGCACTCTTCCGACCCGCAGCGGCGGTTGGCCGGTGACACCAGATCCCAGATCGACACACCGACCATCAAGGCGATTCCCGTGTAGACCAGGGGCCGCATCCACGCGGTGGCAAGCAGCCAGACCGTGCCGACGATGACGATGGCTGGGCCGACCATGCCGAGCAGACTGCGGTGCCATTGCCGGTGGCGCAGCCAACCCAGCGCGTTCGCCACCAGCGCCAGGGCGGCGAACAGCGGCAGCAGCCGGGAAATGAACAGGCCTTCGTACTGCTGGAGGAAGCCCAGCCCGATGGCTGCACCCAGACTGGCGAGCGCGGGAAAGCAGGCCGCGCAGCCCATCGCGGAAACGACGGTACCCAATGCCCCGGCCTTGTCGGCGATACGCGCAATCGGTGTCATGGCGTCACTCCATGTTCAGCGCTTGATGCTGGACGGATAGCCGGCGTTGGTGGTGGCCTCGGTCAGCTTCTGGACGGTGGTCTTGGCGTCGTCGAAGGTCACGACCGCTTCACGCTTGTCGAAACTCACGTCGACCTGGTTGACGCCCTCGACCTTGGAGAGCGCCTTCTTCACCGTGATCGGGCAGGCCGCGCAGGTCATGCCGGGCACGGACAGCGTGACGGTCTGGACGGCGGCCCAGGCGGGTGTGGCAAGGGTGGCGGCCAGGGCCACGAGTGCGGCAAGTTTCTTCATGATGATCTCCTGTCAGTAGAACAGCGGAAGGACGTAGGGAAAGGCGAGCGCGACCACCACCAGGGCAGCCACGATCCAGAAAATGAGCTTGTAGGTCGTGCGAACCTGCGGAATCGCGCAGACCTCGCCCGGCTTGCAGGCGTTGGCCGGCCGGAAGATGCGGCGCCAGGCGAAGAACAGCGCGACGAGCGCTGCACCGATGAAGACCGGCCGGTACGGTTCCAACACGGTGAGGTTGCCGATCCAGGCGCCGGAAAAGCCGAGCGCGGCCAGCACCAGCGGGCCGAGGCAGCAGGTCGAGGCAAGGATGGCGGCGAGGCCGCCGGCGGCCAAGGCACCGCGCCCGGATTGCGGTTCCGACATGAGGTTTCTCCTTTCGAGGTTTCGCTTGATGCTGTAACGTTACTTCCGTAGTTAACTACGGAGTCAAGCGCGATGAACACCGAACCGGATAGCCTGACCATCGGCGCCTTCGCCAAGGCGGCCGGGGTCAATGTCGAGACAATCCGCTTCTATCAGCTCAAGGGGCTACTGGCGACACCGGACCGGCCCTACGGCAGCATCCGCCGCTACAGCGGCGCTGATGTGGCGCGGGTGAGGTTCGTGAAGGCCGCCCAGCGTCTGGGCTTCAACCTGGACGAGATCGGGCAGCTCCTGAGGCTGGAGGATGGCACCCATTGCAGCGAGGCAGCGGAACTGGCGTCGCAGCGGCTGGACGACGTGCAAGCCAAGCTGGCCGACCTGACCCGGATCGAGGCAGCCTTGTCCAAGTTGGTCGGTGAATGCCACGCGCATCAAGGCAATGTGTCCTGTCCGCTGATCGCCGCCTTGCATTGCCGATAGTTCACGGATTGGCCTGGGCATCAGACGTCATGGATTTCGGGCATTGCGGGCAATCGTTTTCTGAACACGGCAGCCGCCACCGCCTTCCGTGAAAAGGAAGAGCCCCGACATGGGGGCTCGAATGGGTTGCGGGTTACTCGTCGTCGTAGAGCGTCAGCCCGTCCAGCACGGGCGCGTCGGCATCGAAGATCAGCAGGCGCACGTCGGCGAGCGCGGCCAGGTGGAGCACCTCGACGAGGGACTCCGGCATGCCTTTCCGGCGATGCGCCCGCCGCAACCGCTCGGCGGTGATGCCTTCGACCCGTTGCAGGTTCTCGTCCGTCCAGGGCGTGGCGATCAGCTTCACGCCGACCGCGGGGCTGTAGGGAATGCGGAAGGCAACGAACAGGAAACGGGTCGGCGTGTCGATGTCGGCCAGGTTGGCCAGATAGCGGCCGGCCTCCTCGGTGATATGCGCCGAACTGATTTCCCAAGCACGGCTGTAGAAGCCGGTCTCGAAGCGCAGGCGGCGTACCACCTCGCGCGCGGCTTCCTCGGAGTAGGTATCCCCGACGTGCAGCGGCTGGCCGGCTTCTTCGGCCATGACGGCGTAGACGAGGTTTCGGGCGATACCGTGGCTGGGGCACTGCGCGTCCAGCTCGGGCGGCACGTTCTGGCCCTCGGTGATCAGCGCGAAGTCGTCGCAGAAGACGCAGGCATGGCGCTCGACCTGGCTGTCCGGCAGGTGCGACTGCGAGACGTGCAGCGGCAGATAGCTCAGGGGGCAGTCGTCGTCGTAGGAAATCGCCAGCAGCCGCTGCACGGACAGGCCATCGTAGCCGCGGACGAAGGGGTTTTTGGAATGAGACATGGGATTCCTCCAGCAGAGGATGGCCGAGGCAATCCCCTGCCGGGGATTGAACCCCAGCGAGTGGATGAAGTGGCAACCGGTCAGCCGGCGGCGGCGTCGGGCCGCCCTGGTGGCGGGCGGTGCAGGTCAGTGGAAGATGGTGATTCGGGACATGGCCGCTCCTGCGAAAGGAAGGAGGGACATGGCCCCGAACGGGGACGCATGTCCCTCGTGGGGTGGGATGAAAGGACGGTGGTTGCCAGGCGCGGCTCACCAGCCGTTGTAGTGCAGCGTGAGGTCAGCGATGACCTGGCGCCGTTCCAGATCGAGGCCGCCGAAGTCGGACAGCCCCTCGAAGCCGCAACGCTTGAGCATCGCGCCGCCCTCGCGGGAGTTGTAGAAGCTCACCATCGCGGACAGGAACATGCGTTGACCGCTGCTCAGCACGCCCAGGGCGTCGTTGAGCATCAGCATGTTGGGCCGCAGGTCCCACTTGGTGGTGGCACGCTGCAGACCTTCGCGTGTGCCGTCGCCGAACCACTCGTGGCCGGCGATCTGCGCGCCGCGCTTCCAGGCCTCGAAGAAGGCCTGCGGTGCAGCGTCGAAGTGCGCCTGTTCCAGCGCCATCTGATCGAGCACGTCTTCGGGCAAAGACAGATTCATGAGAGAACTCCTTGAAGGGTGGGAATCAGGGGTGAGCGCGCTGTGTCCAGGCACGGGTATCCAGGGCGCGCTGTGCTGCGAGGTGGGTCGGGAAATACTCGACGGACTCCCGCGATACCGGGCCTTCGTCGTCTTGTGTGCCGATGTAGTGGCCGGCCGCGCTGCGCAGCACCTGTAGCGGCAAACGCTTGCCGGTCCAGGTCAGCGCCAGCGCACCACTGCGCACTGCGGTTGCAGAGGAAGATGCGGAAGGTACAGACATGCCGTGCTCCTTGGTGGGTCGGGGAGCACGCATCCCGCAGGGGATGGAGTTCCCCTCGGGTGGTTGAGAAAAGTGCATCGTCGCCAGGCCGGCGAGCGTCCGCGGTGGGCGATGCGAAGCGGACTGGATCGGTCAACGCGGCGAACCGCGTTGCAGTCTTGAAGACCGGGACTGCCAGGGCATGCCGCTGACGACTGTCAGCAACGCATGAGGGTGAGCTTCGGACTATCAGATAGCCGCGTCACGCAGCAATCGGGCGCAGTGGCGTCCCCGATTGGGGTCGGGCGCGCCCGGTCCTCTATTGCGATGTGCTTGCACAATTATTCAATAGATGTTGTATTATTGAACTATGAACGAGACCCAAGCCGTTTCCGCCCTGAGCGCCCTGGCCCACACCCAGCGCCTTCGCGTGTTCCGCGCCCTGGTCGTCGCCGGCCCCGAAGGGCTCACGCCCAGCGTCCTGGCCGACCAGCTCGACGTGGCCCGCAACACCCTGTCCTTCCACTTGAAGGAGCTGGCCCACGCCGGCCTCGTCACCATCGAGCAACAGGGCCGCAACCTGATCTACCGCGCCGACTTCGCCCACATGAACGGGCTGCTTGGCTACCTGACCGAGCACTGCTGCCAAGGTGGCGTGTGCGAGGCCAATGAATCCACCCGTGCCTGCGCCTCCTGCTGAAAGGAACCTCCATGAAACGCTTCCACGTCCACCTGCACGTCGATGACCTGAATCGCAGCATCGGCTTCTATTCCCAACTGTTCGCCGCGCAGCCGGCTCGCATCGAGGCCGACTACGCGAAGTGGATGCTCGAAGACCCGCCGGTCAACTTCGCCATCTCCACGCGCGGCAGCAAGCCGGGCATCGACCACCTGGGCATCCAGACCGATGACGCCGACGAACTCACCGCCCTGAAGGCCCGCGCGCAGGCTGCCGACATGGCGCTGCTCGACGAAGGCACCACGACCTGCTGCTATGCACGCAGTGAGAAGCACTGGGTCACCGACCCGCAGGGCGTGGCCTGGGAGCATTTCCACACGCTGGGCAACATCCCCGTGTTCAACGAAGCGCCGCAGCCCGCGCCGAGCACAGCTCCAGCTTGCTGCGCGCCGAGTGACAGTCGCGCCGCCGCGAAACGGGCTGCTTCTTGCTGCTGACGCGAGGCATCGATGACGACTGAAACCACCTACAACGCGCTGTTCATCTGCACCGGAAATTCGGCGCGTTCCATCCTGGCCGAAGGCATCCTCAACGAACTGGGCCTGGGACGGTTTCGCGCCTACTCGGCGGGGAGCCACCCCAAGGGCGAAGTCCACCCGCTGGCGCTCGCCACGCTGGAGCGCCTGCGCCTGCCAACGACCGGCTACCGCAGCAAGAGCTGGGACGAATTCGTGGCGCCCGGTGCGCCGGTGTTCGATTTCATCTTCACCGTCTGCGACAACGCCGCTGGCGAGGTGTGTCCCGTATGGCCGGGCAAGCCGGTGTCGGCCCATTGGGGCGTGCCCGATCCGGCCGCCGTCGAAGGCAGCGAGGAACAGCAGCGCAAGGCGTTCATGGACGCCGCGTTGACGCTCAAGCGTCGCATCGAGCTGTTCCTGTCGCTGCCGGTCCAACGGCTCGATGCCATGTCGCTGCAGCATGAGCTGCGCGCCATCGGCAAGCAGTGAGGTAGCACGATGACCGTACAGACAGAAGCCGTCGCCGCCACGCCATCGTTCTCGATGAGCATCTTCGAGCGCTACCTGACGGTGTGGGTGCTGCTGTGCATCGTCGCCGGCATCGCCCTGGGCCAGCTCGCGCCTGGCGCGTTCCAGGCCGTCGGCCGCATGGAAGTGGCCCAGGTCAACCTGCCGGTCGGCCTGCTCATATGGGTCATGGTGATCCCGATGCTGCTCAAGGTGGATTTCGGCGCGCTCGGCCAGGTTCGCCAGCACTGGCGTGGCATCGGCGTGACGCTGTTCGTCAACTGGGCGGTCAAGCCGTTCTCGATGGCACTGCTGGCCTGGCTGTTCATCCGCCACGTCTTCGCCGACTGGCTGCCGGCCGACCAGCTCGACAGCTACGTCGCCGGCCTGATCCTGCTGGCCGCCGCACCGTGCACAGCGATGGTGTTCGTGTGGAGCCGACTGACCGGCGGCGACCCGGTATTCACTCTGTCGCAGGTGGCGCTGAACGACACCATCATGGTGTTCGCCTTCGCGCCCATCGTCGGGCTGCTGCTGGGCCTGTCGGCGATCACCGTGCCGTGGGACACGCTGCTGACCTCAGTGGTGCTCTACATCATCATCCCCGTCGTCCTCGCGCAGGTGTGGCGCCGCTCGCTGCTGCGTCGTGGACAGGCCGCGTTCGACCGCGCGCTGGAGCGCCTCGGCCCGCTCTCAATCGCAGCGCTGCTGCTGACGCTGGTGTTGCTATTCGCCTTCCAGGGCCAGGCCATCCTGCGACAGCCGCTGGTGATCGCCATGCTCGCCGTGCCCATTCTGATCCAGGTGTTCTTCAATTCCGGCCTCGCCTACTGGCTCAACCGCAGGGTCGGCGAGAAGCACAACATCGCGTGTCCCTCGGCGTTGATCGGTGCCAGCAACTTTTTCGAGCTGGCAGTGGCAGCGGCCATCAGCCTGTTCGGCTTCCATTCCGGCGCGGCCCTCGCCACCGTGGTCGGCGTGCTGATCGAAGTGCCGGTGATGCTGCTGGTGGTGCGCGTGGTCAACCGTTCCCGCGCCTGGTACGAACAGGCCCCGCGCAACGCAGCGAGGCATCCGGCATGAGTACCGTCACGATCTACCACAACCCGGACTGCGGCACGTCGCGCAACACGCTGGCGCTGATCCGCGCCAGCGGCATCGAGCCCACGGTCATCGAGTACCTGAAGACGCCGCCCGACCGCGAGACCTTGAAGGCGCTGATCGCGCGGATGGGCATGGGCGTGCGGGATGTGTTGCGCATCAAGGGCACGCCCTACAAGGAACTGGGCCTGGATGCCGCGCATTGGAGCGACGACCAGTTGATCGATCAGATGCTGGCGTACCCGATCCTCATCAATCGGCCCATCGTGGTGTCGCGCTCGGGCGTGCGCCTGTGCCGCCCCTCGGACATGGTGATCGACCTGCTGCCCCAACGACCAGCGGGCGAGAACCGCAAGGAGGATGGCACGCCGCTGCTGGTGGATACGCCGATCGCCGGCAGCGACCCGGACCTCGCCCTGGCTTTGCAAGAGGCCGTGCTTCCCACGGACGACCTGGCCGAACCAGGGCGCAGCTTCTTCGCCTATGCCACGGTGTCCGGCGAGCGCGTGGGCTACGGCGGCTTCGAGCGCCTGGGCCGAGACGTGCTCGTGCGCTCCCTGGTGGTGCTGCCACACGCACGCCATCGCGGCATCGGCGGCGGAATGTTCGCACTGCTGCTGCGCCGTGCCTTCGACGAGGGCGGGCGCGACGCCTGGTTGCTGACCACGACGGCTGCGCCGTTCTTCGAGCGCGCGGGCTTCAAGCCAATCGAGCGCAGCGCCGCACCGGCGACCATCCTTGCCACACGGCAGGCCGCAAGCCTTTGTCCTTCGAGCGCCGTGCTGCTTGGACGTCGAATGTCACTGTGATGTGCCCTCGCAAGGACATCCCGGGACACAGAGGTGCATCAGTGAAATGACAAATCGCCGAAGGCCACGCGGGCCTTCGGCTGGAGAGGAAGGAAAACCACCTGTGGGCTGCGTCAGCGCAGGCCGTCGTCAAAGCCGTTCGCTGCGTCAGCAATCGCACCCGGCCCGTTTCGTGGCTGGGGCCGGAAACCTCTGGCGTGCATCCACACACAAAGGGAGCCCGATGTTTCGCCGGCGGGCACCGGCACGGAATACCCTCGGCCCAAGGGGCCTCCTCACGGCTCGCGCGGCGGCAAGGCGTCAGGAAGCCCCTCGTGACCGAGGCAAGGCACACCGATCAAGGGAATGGCGGCGGGAGCGATTCGTGGAGCAATGACCTTCTCGCCCCGTCGCCCGATGGCGGGCAGACGGGGCGCGCACACCGTTGCAGAAGGAGACGCGCGCTTTGGAGTCCCGCGCGGTGCGGGACGTTTGCCTCGCCGCCAGTGAAGGGCCGGCGCGGCAGGGGGAAGCGAGGATCAGGACGCCCTGGAGGCAGCGCGCCGCTTGCGCGGTGCGCTGCGCCGGCCCGTCGGGGACTCGATCGGCAACGTGCCCTTGCAGTCCGGGTAGCGCGAGCAGGACCAGAACGCGCCGCTCTTGCCCGTGCGCTGCTGCATCGGTGCGCCGCACTGCGGGCAGGCCGGCGCCGGCGGCAGCTTGAGCGAGAGCGTCGCGCCGCGGTACTGCTGCACGAGCTGGCCGACCCACACGGACTGCTTCTCGATGAAGGTGTCCAGCGCCATCTGGCCGGCCTCGATCATGTCCAGCGCCTGCTCCCACACCGCCGTGGTGCCGGGGTCGGCGATGGCCGAGGGCACCGCGTCGATGAGCGTGAATGCCGCGTCGGAAGCGCGGACGGCGCGGCCTTTCTTGACCAGGTAGCCGCGACCGATCAGGCCGTTGATGATGTTGGCGCGTGTCGCCTCGGTGCCGATGCCGGTGGTATCTCGCAGCTTCTGTTTCAGCCGCGGGTCGGTCACGAACTTGGCGACGGTCTTCATGGCCTTGATCAGCTCGCCCTGCGTGTAGGGCTTGGGCGGCAGCGTCTTCAGCGCCTTGAGATCCACCTTGCTGACCGGGCAGGACAGGCCCGCATGCAGGGCGGGCAGCACCTGGCTGCGCTGCGCATCCTCTCCATCGGCATCGTCTGGCCCCGGCGTCGCCAGCACCTCGCGCCAGCCGCTGACGGCGATCTGCTTGCCCACGGCCGCCAGCGACTGACTGCCGCACGAGAACTGCGCCACCGTCCGGTCGAACTCATGGTGTGGGAGGAACTGCGCGAGGTAATGGGCGCGGATCAGCCGATAGACGGCCAGCTCCTTCTCGTTCATGGCCGACAGGTTGGCGGGCTCCAGCGTCGGGATGATGCCGTGGTGAGCCGACACCTTGCCGTCGTTCCACGCACGCGAACGCTGTTGGCGATTCAGGCGCTCGATCAGCGTCCGCAGGCTGGGGTCGGTCTTGACCAGACTGTTGAGTACGGTCGGCACCTCGGCCAGCATGCTCTCGGGCAGGTAGCCCGAATCCGAGCGCGGATACGTTGTCGCCTTGTACGTCTCGTACAGCGCCTGGGCAATGTCCAGCGTCTCCTGCACGTCGAGGCCCAACTGCTTGGAGCACACCTCCTGCAGCGTGCCCAGGTCGAACGGCAGCGGCGGTGCCTCGCGCACGCGCTCGGTGTCCACCGACACGACCTGCGCATCGCGTGCCGCGCGAATGCGATCCGCGGCCTGCTGGGCGACCGGCTGTTGCAAGCAACGGCCCGCATCGTCGGTGCTGCCTTGCGGCGGCGTCCAACTTGCGACGAAGGATTGGCCGGCATGGGACAGCGCAACCTCGATCGCCCAGAACGGCACCGAGACGAAACGTGCGATCTCGCGATCACGATCCACCACCAACTTCAGCGTCGGCGTCTGCACGCGCCCCACAGACAGCACGCCGGCATAGCCGGCTTGGCGCCCCAGCAGTGTGAACAAGCGACTCAGGTTCATCCCGATCAGCCAGTCGGCGCGCGATCGGGCGAGTGCCGAGAAATACAGCGGCAGCGTCTCGGCGGACGGCTTGAGCGCACCCAGCGCTTTGCGGATCGACGCATCATTGAGCGCCGACAGCCACAGGCGCTGAATCGGCCCGCGGTAGCCGCATAGGTCGATGATCTCGCGGGCGATCATCTCGCCCTCGCGGTCGGCGTCGGTCGCAATCACCAACTCGCCCGCCTTGGCGACGAGCTGCTGCACGACCTTGAACTGCGCCGCGGTCGCCGCCTTGGGCTCGACACGCCAGCGCTCGGGAAGAATGGGCAGTTGTTCGATGGCCCAGCGCTTGTACTGCTCGCCGTAGCCTTCGGGCGGAACCGCCTCGACCAGATGACCGATGCACCAGGTCACGACGACACCCGCGCCGCTGTAGCAGCCGTTGCCGCGTTGGCCGGCGCCCAGCACACGGGCGATGTCCTTGCCCTGGGACGGCTTCTCGCACAGGAACACGCGCATGAAGCCTCCTTGGAGATGTGCGGTTCGTCGGATGAGCGCCAGCTTGGCAGGGCCAGGAGATGCCGGCAGCAAGGAAGCCGATTGATGCAGACGCCGCTTTGTGATCGGCAGGCGGTCCGTTGCCGCAGCGGTGCGCATAGACCGTAGGAGCTGGCACAGCAAGAGCGTCGTTACGGGAGGGCGGCTGGAACTCTTTGGATGACCTTGGAGCTATCCCCTGGGGATAGCTCGCTGGTGCATCGCGGGCGTATGACGGTTGCTACAGCCGCCCTCGGGGGAACGGCGATGGGCGAATTACTGTCCGCCGGCCGGCTTGGCGCTGAGCGCCACCGACTCGATGCGGTACGGCAGGATGCCCACGCGCCGCGCCTCGACCTTGAACGTCACGCGCTCGTTCTCGTCGGCGTCCTCCCATTCGTCGCGCACGGTGCGGCCCTCGACCAGCACCCGCATGCCTTTCTGGTACAGCGTCTTCCAGTGCTCGGCGTCGCGGTGCCACAGCTCCACGGGCGCCCAGAATCCGCCGCGATCTTCGTACTCGCCGTCCTTCTTCGGGATCGGGTTGTCGAAGTAGACGTTCAGGCGAAGCAGCCGGCGCGGCTCGTCGTTGCCGTTCGGAAATTCGCGGTAGTCCGGCGAAGAACCGATGTTGCCCTCGCCGACGAAGTGCGTGCTCATGGTGACTCCTTGGTGGTGGGTGGAACGGACGCGGCATGCCCGTGGACGCGCCGCAGGTAAGCCGCTTCGGCCTGCGCGGCCTTGTTGGCGCATTCCAGCGCTTGGCGAGCGATGCTGTGGGTCAGGCTGATCTGCATGTTCAGCACGATGCGCTGCAGTTCCATCGCGTACAGTTCGTCGATCAGCGAGGCCGGCGTCGCGGGGTTGGCCAGCAGGGCCTCCCACAACGCCACGCCCATGGAGGAACGGTCGAGGTTGCGCCAGCGCAGGAAGGTCGTCCCTGCACCAGTGGCCTGCTGGGCCAGTTGCACGTCGAGCAGACTGAATGGGTAGGTGCGCGCCTGGGGCAGCACGCGCCGCTGCGCCAGGCCAATCACGTCGTCGCGCAGCGCTGCGCACAGGCTGGCCCAGGTCTCCAGACTCCCCTTACCCTTAAAGGGCTGTAAAAGGCCTTTTAGGTAGCCTGCGTGTTCCAGCCGCTGGAAGTCCGCCTGTTCCAGCGCCACGAAGCGCGTGGAGTGGCTGATAGGGGGCGATGCTGTCATGCGCCAGCATCCTCATCACCCGCAGCACCATCGGCTGCGCCATCCGTGTGAGCCGTCGCATCGGGCTCGATGGCGGGCGCAGCAGGCGGCGTGCCGGGCTTGGTCGTCCGCCGCGCGATCGGTGGCGCGAAACGCGAGCGGCGCGTGCCTTCCAGCACGTCCTGCGGCAACTCGCCGAACTTCTCCAGCGCCGCCCGCGCCGCGGCGTTCTTCGCCGCGAAGTCGTCGCGCGTCGTGCCCGAGTAGCGGTACTGCTGGGCCAGCGAGAACAGGCTGCGCAGCGCGTGCGCGCCATCATTGAGCCAGCGCTCCAAGGTGCTGCGGTCAATCAGCGCCGTGTGGTGCGCCAGGATGAGTTTGCGTGCCAAGTCGTCGTAGTCGGCCAGCAGATACACCGCCATGAAACCGAGCTGGGCATTGACGAACAGCGGCAGCTTCACCGGCTGCACGTTCATGTTCTCGCCCAGCGACAGCGCCGGTGGCACGTCGGCCAAGGCCTGATCCACCTGTTCGCGCAGGGTCTGCAGACGGGTCTTGGTGTCGGCGAGCTTGTCCTCGATCCGCAACATCCACCAGTCCGAGTACGGGTCGTCCTGCTCGGCGCCGCGCTTCATCTTGTTCATGGCGCCGATGAAGCCGTTGAGACCGATGATGCCGGGGCGCCCCTCGGTCGGCGCGCGGCCGTGCCAGATGCGCGAAGCGTGGTGCGTGTGCAGCGTCAGAGACATCGCGCTGCGCAGCGATCCGAGATTCAGTTGCAGGGGTTCTGTGCGTTCGTTGGCCATGGGAGCGACTCGCGGTGAATTGGCGAGTCGCCAGCATCGGCATCGGCCGGAAGGCTGTCAGTCAACAAACCGCAGCCCATGCGCGCCCGGTTTGTTCCGCACGGAAGGCTGTGTGTGCCGGCTATCCCCTGGAGATAGCTCGGCGGAGTCGTTCGCGGCTCGCGCGGAGGTGAGACCGCGTTGCGGGGCTATGCCTCGCGAGGTCTGTACCAGGCGGCCCGTTGCCCCTCCACCTCACGGTAGCGAAGCTCGAACAGGCGGCACTCGTGCACCACCTGCCGCCAACTGCTGCAGCCGTACTTGGCTGGAAGCTGCTCGGGATGCCGGTCCGCGATCCAGCGGCCAGCGGCGGCAATGGGTGTCCAGCCCTCGACGGCCAACTGCGCGGCGGCCTCGCGCAGCGCGCGGACGATGCCGGCGGCCGGCCAGTCCACCGTGCCGTCCGGCGCGATGCCATTGACCACCAGGTCGTGGAACACATCCGACTGGACGAACTCCGCTGCCAGGCGCCGCGCCTGATCCATGTGCTCGGCCCAGCCGCGCAGCTGCTCGAAGTGTTGATCGATGCGCGTGTAGGCGGAACCGAGTTCGTCCTGTGCAACGCGGCACCCGTCCACGGTCCATAGATCGTGCTGATCGATGAAGTGGTGCACCAGGGTGTTGCGCAGCGATACCAGGTCTTTGAGGTCGGCCTGGGTGTTGGCGTAGTCCTGCGCAGACAGGCTCAGTTGCACGCGCGTGCGAAAGGAAATCACGTCGCCGGGAAGAGCGTCGTCGCGTTCCTCGCCGCCATTTCCATCGGTGACGACATACGAACCAAACAGTTGTCCGACCAACGTGCCCAGGGTCTTGGTCGCGGCATCTTCAATCCGCGCTGCGCGAATGGCCTCCAGCGAATGCGCCGGGCCTGAAATCTCGTGGTGGGCCACGATGGCTTTCATGAGGCGCTCGTATTGTTGAAGGCGCAACAGGCATCTGCCCAGCAAGCGCTGAACGTCTTGCTGTAGTGGTTGCAGTGCGTTTGTGGCGGGGGAAGTCGTCATGTCCATCGTCGGCCGGGCTCGTGCGTGGCTGTCCTCGTCTGATTCACAGGCGACAGTTTCGCCTGTCGTTCGGCGGGCGACAATCGAGCGCGGCGGAAAGATGTCTGTTCCAGCTATCCCCTGGGGATAGTCAACATCAGCGATCACGCAAGGCTTCTCGGAGCTGAGCCAGGTAGGCTCGTGCGACCTCGGGGTCAGCCGCACGGGATGCCGGCGGTGACGAGGGCGCAGGTGACGGGGGCGCTGGCGGTGCCGATGCACTTTCTCCGGCCCAGGCCTTGAACTCCCCGCGAATCGCCTTCTGGATGATGCCAAACAGGTAGCCGGCCGGGTTGCGTACCGCGCTGTTGTGGCAGCGTGCCGCCCACTCGTCGAGAACGGCCTGCCTCTGCGCCTCGTCCACCTGCTGCAGCGCCATCAGCGCGCCGGCCTGCTGCTCGTCCTTCAAGCGCAGGAAACGCTCGGGCAGCCGCAGGTTCTGCAAGGCCCTCGCGCGCGGTACTGTACGTACTTCATTTATACGATCCTTACGTACTGTACGGTCCTCCTTCGGAATCCGAAGAGAGCCGTCCGGCGCGGGTTTCGGCCCTGCTTCGGATTCCGAAGACAGGCGCGCAGCATTCCGAAGAAGGGCTTCCTGGCCTTCTTCGGATTCGTGGTCCGCACCCTCCTGTGGATAACCCGGCGTCGTCCAGCCATGCCGCGCCATGCGTTGCGCCAGCACTTGCAGACGGGTCGGCAGCGTGCGCCCGCTGAGCAGCGGGTCTTCGGCGATCTCCCGCAGCGTGTTCATGCCCACGACCTGCACCGCCTTCGCCGCGTGCGTGAGCGCCTGACTCACCAAGCCCAGGTAGTCCGGGTCGAGCTGCATCGCCTCGAAGGGCGACAGCGGTTCGTCGTGCAGCACGTAGAGGTTGCCTTGGATACGGCCGGTCCTGGGATCGCGCCGCCGCCGCACCAGGCTGAGCCAGCGCGTCAGCCGCAGCAGCGTCAAGGCGCGCGCCACGGTCTCGTGCGAGGCTTGCGACGCACAGGGCATGGACGCCAGATAGGGGCGGAGCTGGTCGTAGGTAGGAAAGGCGGTCACGCCGTCGTCGTTGAGCTGCAGGCGGAACACCTGCCAGGCATTGCGCTCCAGCGGCGTCAGGCGTCGGTCGAGGAACAGCGCGCGCGGGACGCTCTCGTGCCGGTTGCCGCTGTAGAGAAAGCCGTCCTGGCTCGGCGCCGCGCCCTGCGCCGGTTCCTTTGGCTCAAGGTGCCGCAGCGCCTCGTCGAACAACGCCGACAGCGCAACCGGGCCTTCGCGCCGTGGTGCGCCACCCGTGGTCATGGCCTACACCAGCCCCTGGTCGACCCAGTTCCGTATCGCCGACCAGATCACCGACATGGGCAGGGTCATGGCCTCGGCCAGATCCATGGTCAGCGCCAGCATCGCCATGTCGTCGGTCAGGGCGATATGGCGCTCGGTGACGCCGGCCTTCCAGCGCTCCCACAAGGCCACGTCCTGCGCCTCATCGAGCACCGGATGCCGGCCCTTGCGCTTGGGCAGCCCGAGGATGTCACGGCGCAGCGCCACTTCCTGATGCGTGAGGCCGTAGAACTTGCTGACCATCTCCGTGCTCGCCCCCAGGCGCAGCATGCGGTCCACCGTGGCGATCTCCCGCTCCACGTCGTGCACCTGGCTCAGGAGCCGCTTCAATACCTCCCGGTTCACCGACACCGAACACCACGACACCGTGGCATTCACCAGCATGCTCACGAGTTCGGGGTGCTTCAGCGCATCCAGCTCCTCCTCGCCGAAGCCCATGGCCTTGCAGCGGCGCAACTGGCCGTTGCGCAGGTCATGCAGGGCCTGGGCGATCACGGCCTGGTTGAGCGGGTGCGGTGCCGACATGCGAGAGCCTCCTGCGCGCTCAGGATGCCTGGCCCGCTTCGCCGGCCTGCAGGTCCTGCAGCCGGCGCGCCAGGCGCAGCAGACGGAACAGCTTCACCAGCGCAGCATCGCTCAGGCGTGTGGCAGAGCCGCCGTGGCCATGGAACAGCGCCGCCAGCTCGTCGGCCAGCCGCGCGCGGTCCAAGCCGTTCGCGGCGGGCGGCGCCGCACTCAGCGCATGCAGCAGGGTGAGCACCGCCCGCGCGAACGCCGGCAGCGCTTTCGCCTGGCCCACGGCCGGCGCCACGCAGACGAAGCCGATGCCGCCGTCGATGGCCTCGATGTGGTCGGCCACCGCCGCGTCCCCGGCGATCTCGCGCGCGAACTGCGCGATGTGCACGCGCAGGCGATCCGGCGCGTCCAGCCCCGGCTCGATGTACCAGACGTCCGAGATGGGATAGAGCCCGCCAGCCTGCACGGGGATCGCACGCAGCGCGTCGGCCTCGAAGTCGGGCAGCTTGTCGCCGAGCTGGTCCGCGACCATCCGTTGGATGGACAGCAGGCGCTCGGTGGTCGGTGCCGGTGTCACGATGTGCCCTTGCAGGCGCTCGTCGCGTTGACCGTGCTGCTCCTCCGGCGCTTTAAGCTGTGCAGGCGGTGTTGCTGCTGGCGCTGGAGGCACGACCGGCGTGGTGTCGCGCGGCACAGACGAGGCGGGTGGCTGCCGAGGCGCGGAGACCGGCGAGGGCGGTGCAGCAGGCAAGACAGGCGCTGCCGGGGGCATCGGCGCTGCCGGTTCGCTGGTCAGCGCACGCTGGCGGCTTTCGCTGTCGTTGATCTCCAGCGCCAGCGTGTCGTAGTCCGCCTCCAGCAGCTCGGCCATCTGACCGACCAGCTCGTCCTGCACCCGCTGCGGCGAGAAGTCGTCCGGCTGTGTGTCGAACTGCGTCAGCACGTCCTGAAACAAGGTGGCGAAGTCCACGGTCACGGTGCGGCCCAGTGCACGCCGCTCCCAGGTGCGCTCGCACGCCTTGCGCAGCACCGCGAGCCGGTCCACCTGATGCCGGCCCAAACCGCCGTACAACAGCGTCGGGATCGCCGGCAGCAGATAGCGCACCGCATCGTTCATGCGGCTGATGTGTGACTGCGGCACCGGATAGCCGTCGGCAGTCAGCCGCCGCGCGAGTTCGCTCTGCGACAGCGCCTGGCCGCTTTCCTGCTCGTAGAACTCGCGCGCCTTCTCGATGCCCAAGGCCCGCTCGATGAAGGTCAGCCCGCCGCGCAGCTCGTTCTCGGCCAGATGCCCGGTCAGCGCCACGATTTCGCCGCGCGCCGGCCACGGGCGGAACAGGCACGCAATGCGGAAGAAGCGTTCCTCCTTGGTCTCGCTCCACAACTCGCGCAGGATCGCCAGCCGCGTGTTGCCGCCGTTGCGAATGATGTAGTGCGCCTCGCCCGGCCTGCGCGTGATCGCGGGGGGCGCGTCCAGCCCGCGTTCGCGGATGGACGCCTTGATCTCCGCATAGGCCGGGTTGCGCGTCACGCGCGGGTCGTGGTCGTAGGGCCGCAACTGGTCCAGCGTCACCACCATCGGCGTGTCGGCGATGGGGTCGCTCAAGGTCGCGGCCGAAGGGCCGCTGCGCTCGAAGCCGGTGGCCAGCAGCTTGGCAGCCATGTCCTGCGGCGTCAGCTCAGCCACGGCCGTTCTCCTGCGCCTGCCGGTCGGCGCGGCGAAGTTGCGCGCGGGCATTGCGGTCGGCACGGTGGTCGCTCGCAGTCGAACTGGTGTAGATCGACGCGCAGCCTGGTTTCGTGAATTTCAGGTGCCCGCCGGACGTGCGCACCACGCGCCAGCCTTCGCCCAGCGCGAACTCGATCAGCGCGCGCAGCCGTTCACGGCCGCGCGCCAGTTCATGTGCGCTCGCCATGGCTGGCCCCTCCCGCATCGGCCCGGCCGGTGACCAGCGCGAAGCGCTCCCGCCACGCGGGGAACAGCTCGCCGGCCAGCGTGCGCATGGTGTCCAGCGCCGCGGGCGCCGTGCGCCCAGCCGGCCGCCGGTACTCCACCCGGTGCACCGGCAATCCTCGTGTCGCAGCGCGCGGATAGGCTTCGATGGCCGGCACGTCGGTGTCCAGCACCTGCACGCCGGCCTGTTCCTGGAACACCTGTCGCAGCGCCTGCTGGACCAGCCGCGCGTTCGACGACACCGGATGCACACGGTTGATGAGCAGGCGCAGCGGCGGCGGCTCGATGCCCAGGTGGCGATACGGCGCGATGTCCTCGATCAGTTGCAGTGTGCCGCGGCGCAGTTCGCGCGCGGCCAGAATCTCCGGCGTCACCGGTGACAGCGCCAGGTCGGACGCCAGCACCGCCATCTCCAGCAGCACGCTGCGCGCGCCCTGCGTGTCGATCAACAGCAAGTCATAGTGCGTGCGGAAGACGGGAAGCAGATGGCGCAGTCGCAGGCGCCCATCCGGAGCGTGCAGCAGCAGCGTGTTCAGTTCGCCGCGGTCGTCGTTGGAGAGCACTAGGTCCAGGCCCGCGATCGCGGTGCGCGACACCAGTTGCTCGATGCGCCGCTCGTTGAAGGCCAGCATCTCGTAGATGCCGCCGGGCGCGCGCACGTCCAGCGTGAAGTAGCTCGACAGCGTGGGCTGCACGTCCAGGTCCAGCAGCAGCACGCGTAGCCCGGCATCGGCGATGAAGCCACCCAGGTTGGCCGCCGTCGTGGTCTTGCCCACGCCGCCCTTGGTCGAAATGATGGACACCACCTGCATGGGCTTCTCCTCGTCGAATGGCATGAACCGAGAAGAAGCGTCAGGCGCGTTCATTGAGGCGATCGGCGATCCACTGTTCGATCTCCACCGAGTCCCAGCCCACCGCGCGCACGCCCAGGCGCAGCGCCTTGGGGAACTTGCCTTCCTTCATCAGGCTGTAGATGTGAGCGCGCTTGAAGCCGGTCTTGGCTTCCACCTCGGCGCGGCGCAGGATGCGGTGTTCGGTCGGTGCTGCCGTGGCGGCGGTCTGCGAAGACATGAGGGTCACTCCTTAACGCTCAGTGGCGCTGATTGGCGTGACTCGAATTAAGAACGGCGCGTTGAAGAAAGACACCGCAAATGCGGTTTCCGCGACCGCAGATATGGCTTGGCATCGCTCAGGAAGTTGTGCTCTGCAGATTGCGCCGAGCCAGTGCGAACTTGGCCTGCAGGGTGCGCTCGGTGATGCCCATCGCGTTGCCGTGGTGCGCCACCATCGCGCTGATGATGGCCTCCTGCGTCAGGAAGCTGGAATACGGCATGCCGCTGGGCGACTTGCCCAGCAGCAGCGTCAGCAACCCGCCCACGATGTTCAGGTAGGTCGATTCACTGCGCGGCCCCGGCGTGTTCGCACGCTCCGCGTCGGCCGCGCAGGCGGCGTGCATTTTTAGCAGCGCCTCGTGCTCGGCGCGCAGCGTCTCGTGCACGCCCAGGTGTTCCGCCAGCCGCGCCTTGATCGCTTCCCGCTCGGCCAGCAATGCGCCCACTGTGTCCAGACTGATCGCTGGGTGAAGCGCACGCTCGATCTCATCGAACAGAAACGCCGGTCTCTCGCCGGGGTAGTGGTGCGCCATCCAGGATTTCAGGTCGACGTGCCGCACCGTCAGCGACGGGTCGTCCATCGCCAGGCCCTGCGTGTCCCGCACCAAGCCCTCCTTGCCATACGGCATCTCGCCGTGAGCCAGCGCATCGAAGATTCTTTCGGCGTTCAATCGCAGCATCGGCCAGCGCGGAAACTCCGTTGCCTCCGGCAGAGGCCGCTGTCCCAAGGTCGCCAGGATGCGCCGCTCGAAGCGCAGCAATCCGCTCCAGCGGATTGCCGCCTCGATCGGGCGGTAGTAGGTCTTGGCGCCATCGGCCAGGCTGCTCGACTTCGGCATATCGCGCGCCTCCATTCGTCTTCGCACCGAGTCCAAGCACGCGCACCCGCCGTACAGGCGGCGTGCGTGGCTGTCCAGGAATCTCCGGGCGAAACGAGCAAGTGGCGAAGCGGCGAAGACCGTGGCATCGACGATGCCGCCGGTTTCGTTGCGAGATGTGCGACTTGCCGCGCATGGCGCCATCACTCACAATTCGCAAGCCGCGAAACATGCTGTCACCAGCGTCATTCGCGGGCACCATGCTTGACCCGGATAACCAGGCCAAAGTCTTTGCAGGGAAAAAGGCCCAGTAAAGCGCGATCACCTCAACACGCCAGAGCCGATGCGCATACGGCAAGCACTGTTGCGCCGCGCGTCTTCGCAGTGACGCGCCACGCTGGGCATGCGAGTTTCACGCAGGATGCCAACCGCAACCGCGAGCAACGCCTGAGTGCAGCGCGCCCGTGCACCGCTGCAATGGAATCCCGCTGTGGCAAAACAGGTCTGGCGCTTTGACCAAAATGGAATCGGTCAACCTGCCTGAGGCAGCCTCATGCGAGCCGTTGCGCATCCAACGGCATATGGCCGACACGCTGCGCACGGTCGATGAAGTGGCGCAGCGGCTCCGACATCGCGCCCTCGGCATGTAGCAGGTAGGTCGTCAACGCCGCCGAGTCTTCATCCAGCGGCCGGACGATCACGTCCGCCTGCCGGCATGCCACCGCGTGCGCCGCGGTGGAAAATCCCACGCCATAGCCGGCCGCCACCAGGGCCAGCATCAGCGAGTGGGTCGTCACGTACTCGGCCACGATCGGCGGTGTCTCCACCAGGCGTAGCAGGCGCTCGCATTGCCGGCTGCACTCCTCACACACCTGCGGGTGGCACAGCACCAACGGGTAGCCCACCACCTCTTCCAGCGGCACCCGCTTGTGCGCCAGCAAGGGGTGCCTCGCGGGTATGGCCACCACCAGTGGGTCTTGCCACACCGGCATGGCGATCACCCCGGCCTCCATCTCGCCGGCCATCGCAAAGGCCGCGTCGTACAGGTCGTTGCCCAGCCCGCCCACCACCTGCGACAGCGGCGCCTCGAACAGCCGGATGCCCACTTCCGGCGCCTCCTCCCGGCACAGCGCGAGCAGTGCCGACAGCCGGGTCCGCCCGACGCCGCCGGCCAAGGCGATACGCAGGGTGCCCCGGTGTCCCGCCGCCACCGCCCGCGCCTTGGTCTGGGCTTGCTCAAGGGTCAGCAGCACGCGCCGGGCCTCCTCCAGGAACACCTGCCCGGCCGGGGTCAGGCGCACCCCGCGCGGCGTGCGCTCCAGCAGCGTCACGCCCAGGTCGGCCTCCAGTTGGCGGATCGTGCGCGACAGGGGCGACTGCTCCACATGCAGCCGCCGCGCCGCCCGGCCAAAGTGCAACTCTTCGGCCACGGCTATGAAACAGCGAAGATGGCGTAAGTTCATGTACTTCCCCCCAGAAAGTGGAGTCCATTCCTCTGGCCGCAGGGAACCGCATGAGTGCTTCCCGGTGGCGATGCCGGTCACAGAGGCTTCCAGTTGCCGCCATCCGGCCTTCAGTCGCCGGCACGAGGCGGCGTCTGAAAGCCGGGTTATTCCATTGGTGTTGCCATATCACACAAAACCACGGACAATCAATAATAATTCTCATTAGCATCTGTGTCTGAATGGAGTGAAGCCGATCAAGCCCGACGTGGCGAACCTGTCCGTCACCACCCACGGCAGCGTGTCCTGGACGACGAACGCATGGGCGACGAGCAGCTCGCGCAGCGGCTGCAGGCCTCCGCGCCGCGTCACCCGCAGCCCGAGGACTTCATCCGCGGCGACCGCCTGGTGGATCTACGAGCGCGTCGCCCAGGGGATGGCGGCTACGCAGAAGTCTGGGGTGTTGGAGCTGAGCTTCGTGACCGACCAGGCCATGACCGGGGTGAGCCGAAAGACACCCCCATGAAACTGCATCGGCACGCCCGCCCTGACGCCGGCGTGTCGTCGTCGGCTGCACCGATCGCGGACACCAGCCCGCGTGCGCGCCTGCGCGCGTGCCCGGCACACTGGCTGATTTACCAGCGTTGCGGACGCAGCACACTGACCATCAGCATTCCATGCCCGGGCTGTGTGCGCCGGCCTGTTCCGCGCGTGTCGGCGACGGGACTGTTCCAGACAGGCATGAGTGCTTCGAAGCGATGCCATCGAAGGAGGTGCTGACGGGATGCGGATCGAGATGCTGGCGCCCAAGAGGCCGAACCAGAAGAAGACAAACAGGAGGTGGCCTTGGATTTCAGATTGCTGCGTTACTTCGTCGCAGTTGCGGAAGAACTGCATCTGGCCCGTGCAGCCGAGCGTCTGGGCATCGAGCAATCGCCTGTGTCGCGTGCGATGCGCGACCTGGAAAGCCAGCTTGGCGTGCAGCTGTTCGACCGCAGCACACGCCTGACGCGGCTGACCTGGGCCGGCCAGGTGTTCCTCGGCGAATGCCGGCGCGTGCTGGCCACCGTGGAGCAGGCAGTCAAGAGCGCCAAGGCGGCGGCGCAGGGCTACCAGGGCCACCTGCGCATCGCCATCTGCGACAGCCTGGCGCAGCCCCGCATCGCCACCTTACTGGCACGCAGCCGCGAGGACGAGCCCGAGCTGGAGATTCGCGTCTTCGAGCTGCCGTTCGCGCAGCAACTCAAGATGCTGCACAACGATCTTCTGGACATCGGCTTTGGCTTGTCAAACGCGGTGCATGATGGCCTCGTCGCCGAGCCGGTGTGGACCGATCCGCTGTCGGTGATCGTGCCCGCACGCCACCCCTTGCTGGCACACGTGCAGGTGCCGCTGGCCGAAGCCTTGAAGTTCCCGCTGGTTCTGTGCCATCCCGAATCGGGATCGGGCTGCCGCCATCAGATTCAAGCGCTGCTGCAGGACGCAGGCACGCCCCTCAAGCTGGTCGATGAAGTGACCAGCCTGGGCGTGATGCTGACCTTGGTCGGCGCCGGCTACGGCATCGGTTTCGCCATCGCCTCGCAGGTGCAGACGCTACAGCGCCCGGACATCTCCATTCGTCCCCTGGCCGGCACCCCACCGATGCTCTCTACCTACCTGCTGCGCCGCCATGGCGACCCCTCCGAGCCCATGAAGCGGTTCATCGAGCGGGTGAAAGACGGGGCTGCGCCGGTCGATGATGAGCCAGTCCTTTGAGGACGCAGCTCGCCTGTCCGTTGCGACCTGTGGCGTGGTGTGCCAGAGGACAGATAAACTTCAGAATGAATCCGATGCTCTGGCTGTCGATGGATGTGCTTGGCTCGCTTTGGATCACCCGCAACGGCCTGCGTTGACCAGGCCGAAGATTTGAGTCCACAATCGAGTCCATTCCGTGACGCCCGGATCGGAAAAGACGTGCGTAATCAACGAGCTAGAAACCGGGTGCTGTTCCCATCGCCCGCTCCAGACAGGATTCATGCAGATCGCTGATCTGGGAGCAAAAAGGCCAACCTCCAGGGGTTGGCCTTTTTGTTGTCTGTCGATTTCTGGTCACAGGTGGATCGGGCCAGACCAATGGACTTCAAAGCTTCAAACACCGCCCGGTGATGCCGCCCAAGCCCGCTCAGAGCCCCTGCAGCCCGTCGATCACGACCTGCAATTGCGCCAGTGTCTCTGACAGTCGCAGAGCGCAGGCGTCCTGGTCGTGGCGGGTGGCAGCTTCCTCGAGGCTGGCGGCGGCTTCGCCCAGGTCGAAGGCGCCCAAGGTGCGCGCCGTGCCTTTCAGGGTGTGGGCAAGGCGCACCTGGGTGCCCCAGTCATCGGCGTCCCGGGCCTGGAGGTAGTCGGGTTCGAAGCTGCGGCCGTGGGTGTCGCGGAATTTGGCGAGCAGGCGCAGGTAGAGCGGCAGCCGGCGCACATGCGTCAGGCCGACCGCCACGTCGATGCCGGGGAACGCCGGGTTGGGGCCGGCTGCCGGAGCGTTGCCCCCGCCAGGCTCAACCCTTCGATCCTGAAGGGGATCTTTAGCCTGCCAGGCTGGCAGGCAGGCCAGCAACTGCTCATGGAGCTGCTCCATGCGCACGGGCTTGGCCACGTGCCCGTTCATCCCCGCCTGCAGACAGTGGTCGCGCTCCTCGAGCAGGGCATTGGCGGTCAAGGCGATGATGGGGAGATCCGCATATCCGGCCGTCTCCCGCAAGCGCCGCGTGGCGGTATAGCCGTCCATGACCGGCATCTGCACGTCCATCAGGATGACGTCCGGGCGCTGTGCGAATGCCGCCGACAGGCCGTCCTGTCCGTTGACGGCAAAGCGGGCTTTCAAGCCTGCATTGGCAAGCAGTTCGCCTATCACTTCGCGGTTGATCTCAACGTCCTCGACAACAAGGATATCGATTCCGCGGAAGCGCGCCCAATCCTGGGTTGCGGCCTTGCGGCGTTCCAGCAGGGGCGCCTCGTCGCCCAGCATGCCCAGGCTGTTGGCCAGTTCCACGTAGAGGTGGCGGGCGCAGATCGGCTTGGCCAGCACCCCGTCGATCTCGTGGGCCACGCCATCGAGCTCGCTGTGGTGACTGAAGGCGCTGACCAGGATCATTTTGGGGCTGCTCATGCCATGGCTGGACTGCATGGCCCGCATCTGCCGGATGGTTTCAATGCCATCCATGCCGGCCATGCGCCAATCGATCAGGCAGGCAAGATAGTCGGGCGGCGGGATGGCCGCCATTTTGCAGACGGCTTCGTAACCGCTGGCGGCGACCTCCGCCTGAAGACCCAGCTGGCTGGTCAGGCGGCACAGTATCCTCAGCGAAACCGGATTGTCATCGACGATCAACACCGGACGCCGCGCCTGCTCGGCCAGCCGTGCTCCGAACTCGCCGATGCCCAGGCGGCGATCAAGGTTGAGGGATTTGAGCCGGACCGTGAAATGAAAGGTGCTCCCCTGGCCCAGCACGCTTTCAACCCAGATGCGTCCGCCCATCAATTCGACCAGTTGCCGGCTGATGGAAAGGCCGAGGCCGGTTCCACCAAAGCGCCGCGTCGTTGACGAGTCGGCCTGGGTGAAGGGCTTGAAGAGCCGGCCGAGTTGCTCTTCGCTCATGCCAATGCCTTCGTCACTGACCGAGCAATGCAGTTCGACGTCCTGGTTGGCCAGCTGCGTGGTCCGGACCTTGACGATGACATTCCCGCCGGTTGAAAACTTCAGGGCATTGCTGACCAGGTTGGTCAGGATCTGCCCCAGCCTGAGCGGGTCGCCTTCGAGGACATGAGCATCTTCGTCGATGTCGTAATAGAGCTCGATCCCCTGACTCTCGGCGCGCAGGGCGACCATGCTGGAAAGCCGGTCGAAAACGGTTTCCAGCACGAAGCGGGCATGTTCCATTTCCAGCTTCCCGGCTTCGATCTTCGAGAAATCGAGAATGTCGTTGATGATGGTCAGCAGGCTTTCCGAGGCCGACTTGATCTTCGAGACATAATTGAACTGCTTGGGGTTCAGGTCGGTGGCAAGGGCCAGTTCGGCCATGCCGATGATGGCATTCATCGGCGTCCGGATTTCGTGGCTCATGTTGGCCAGGAAGGCGCTTTTTGCCTTGGTCGCTGCCTCCGCTTCCGATTTGGCTTCCTGCAGCCGGGTGATGTCAAAGAACCACGCCAGGACGGCCGGGCTCCCACCGTAATCAATGTTCATGTAGGAGCCCAGGGCCCACAGGTGCGGCTCATCCGGATAGTCCGGAAAGTAGATCTCGACCAGCCGATTGAGCACCATCTCGCCCCGTGCCAGGGAGGCGTAGATCTCTTCAAAGACCTGTGGATCGGCGTAATACCGGCTGACGTCCTCGTGATTGGCTTCGTCCTTATCGCGACGGACCAGGCTGCAGAATGCCTGATTCACGAACAGGATCTGGTGGTCGTCCACGCGGGCAATGCGCACGGCCATGGGCGAAGCCGACAGCACCTGCTCCAGCATTTCCTGCTGGCGGCGGAGCTGTGAATAGTCGATCAATGCCGAGCGGGTACACACGAATCGTCCAGTGTCATCAAAGACGGCTGAGGCCGACAGGAGCACGGGAAGGGTGTCGCCGTTCCTGCTGATGAGCTCCAGCGGCAATTCGTGCAGCTTCTCGCCGGCACGAACCCTGGGAAAGTGATTCCGGAAGATCTCGATGGCCGAAGGGCTGAGGAAGTCGACCATGCGTCGCTTACCGACGATCTCGTCGCGGGTATAACCGAGCCAGTCGAGTTCGGTATCGTTGATCTTCTGGACGACGCCATGCTCATCGAGGGAGTGGTAGCCGCAAGGGGCGTGGTTGTACAAGTCATCCAGTTCGTCGGCCTGCCTCTGGATCTCCTGTTCGGCGGCCTTGCGCTCGGTGATATCGTAGAGCAGCACGAAGACACCCCGGACCGACCCTGCCTGTCCGTCGGGAACGTAATGGGTGAGGAAATGCCGGCAGGCCATGCCCGGCTTGGACAGGATGCGCTCGAAGGACTGCCGCTCGCCCTGCAGGGCCGCATGAATATGGGCTTCGCTGAAGGAATAGGCCTCCTCCCCCAGGAGTTCGCGCATCCCGATGCCTTCGATCGCGTCCGGGGTCTTCTCAAACCAGTCCAGATAGGCGCGGTTGGCAAAGCGGTTCTGCAGCTGGGTGTCCCAATAGGCAATCATGCCGGGAATCGCATCGGCGATGGCCCGGGTGAAACGCTCGCTGCTGGCCAGGGCTTCAGTCCGCTTGCCGACCATCACCTCCAGGCTGTCACGCTCCTGCTGCAAGGCCAGGAGCTGCTGCTGGATGACCTGGTAGAGCTGATTGAAATGATGGAGGAAGACGCGGATCTCGCGGCGCCCGGTTTCCGGCAGCTTCGCCGGCGCCATGCTTGGCAGGGCGTTGATGATCTGGGTGGCGCCGCTTTCGAGCGGCTGCAACTGGTTGCCCATGAAACGCCAGACCACCAGCCCGGTGACGAGCATGGCCAGCAGCGAGCCGATCCAGATGGTCTGGGTGAGGTCGACCAGGGGGGCGAGTGCCTGCTCCGAGGGCACATAGGCGACGACCAGCCAGTCGATCGCCCGGAGGCGCATGGCGTGGGAGATGATCTCGTGTCCGGCCGCGTCAATGGATCGCGCGGCTCCCTCGAATCCGTCCTTGATCCTGCGCTCCAGCAGCGGGTCGGCGGCGCCGCTCCGCACGTCCTTCATGACCTTTGATGCATCGGTATGGGCGACGTAACTGCGCTCGGTCAGCGCAATGACCTGGTAGCCGCCAAGGCTCCCGCCGCGGGTGAAACCGGAGATGTCGAAATGGCTGCCGGGTCCGAGGTGGTCCGAACCACAGATCACGGCAATCACACGCCCGGCCTTGTCCACCACCGGCACCGCGAAGATCAGGTTTGGACGCCCTGAAAAACGGCCGATGATGGGCATCACGACCGGCCGCTTGCTCTGCAGGGCGCGGCTGAGATAGGGCGTGTTTCGGTGATCGGCCCCGACCTGCTGGCGGGCCGGTACCTCGGCTAAACGAATGCCGGCCGGCGAGAGCGCGTAAACATCCCGCCCGAAAAAGCGGGAAATGCTGGATTGGCTGTCGAGGTGATGCTGCACGGCCGTGCCGTCCGACCAGTCTGTGGGGGGGAGGCGATCGGCGATGGCCTGCAGCGAATCAATGCGCTCGCTGATTTCACTCTCGAGCCATTTGGTGACAAAGCCCAGATCGCTTTTCTGCTGCAACTCCAGCTGGGCCAGAAAGCTGCTCTCCAGGCGATCCTGGGCCATCGATGCGATGACAAGGATGCAGATCGCCTGGAGAAGCAACACCCCGAGCGTCAGCTGGACGCGAAGGGAGTCCCAGACAAGATGCATCCCCTTCGATTCCCCTTTCACCACCTTGACGTCCCCTGGTCTCGCTTCCGCTCGTTGTGTCTTCAAGAAACTCCATGCCGGACCTTCAGCGGGCAGCCCGCAAATACGCCATCAGGCCCAGACCGGCGATGACCGGGGAGCTAGCCAGCCCGTCTGCGCATCGGCGCTCTGACCACGGTCTGAGGGGCCGCCCGGCCGGTGTCTGACGGGGCTGCGCTGCCGCCGGGCAGCTTGAACTGGGAGATGGCCTCGACCAGGCGTTCCGCCTGAAGCTCGAGGCTTTCGGCGGCGGCGGCGGCCTCTTCCACCAGGACGGCGTTCTGCTGGGTGGTTTCGTCCATCTTGCCGATGGCGATGCTCACCTGCTCGACCCCCTGGCTCTGCTCCTGGCTGGCGCCGCTGATCTCGGTGACCAGTTCGGCCACCTGGCTGAACACCGTCACGACTTCACCCATCACGGCGCCGGCCTCATCCGCGAGCTTGGCGCCGTCCTCGACCTTGCCGACCGAGATGGCGATCAGCTCCCGGATCTCCCGGGCGGCAACGGCGCTGCGCTGAGCCAGTTGTCGCACCTCGTTGGCCACCACGGCAAAGCCGCGCCCCTGCTCGCCGGCCCGCGCCGCCTCGACGGCGGCGTTGAGGGCCAGGATGTTGGTCTGAAAGGCGATGCTGTCGATGACGCCGATGATGTCGGAGATGGTGCTGGAGCTCTCGCGGATGTCGGCCATGGTCACCACCACCCGCTTGACGGCCTCGCCCCCCTGATTGACCACATCGCAGGACTGCTTGGCCAGCGTGTTGGCGCGCTGGGCGTTGTCGGCGTTCTGCTTCACCGTCGAGCTGATTTCCTCCATCGAGCTGGCCGTCTCTTCCAGGCTGCTGGCCTGCTCCTCGGTACGGCTGGAGAGATTGACGTTGCCGGCGGCAATCTCCCGGGCGGCGCTGTTGATGGAGCGGGCCGCCCCCTGCAGCCCGGTCACCAGCGTCTGGAGGTGCTCCACCGTGAGGTTGGCATCATCCCGGAGGCGCGCGAAGGTGCCCTGGTAGTTGCCGCGCATCTGCTGGGTCAGATCTCCCCGGGCCAGGGCTTCGAGCATCCGGGAGACATCGCCGAGCCCCTGGTCGCTGACGTCCATCAAGCGGTTCAACCCCTCGACCATGGCCTTGAACTCGTACTGGAAGGCGTCTGCGTCACCGCGCACGGTGAAGTCGCCACTGGCGGCCGCCTCCACCAGGGTACGGATCTGCCCGCTCATGCCCTGCAGGCTGTGCTTGACCCCGTCGATGGCGGTGGTGATCTGGGCCTTCTGGCCGGGCATGCGGTCCATGTCCACCGACAGATCACCGACGGCGTAATGCTTGACCACGTCCACGACACGCATCTTCACGGCAATATGGGCCTGCACCAGCACATTGATCGAGCGCGCCATGTCGCCATAGATGCCCGGGAAACGCTGCTCATCAATCCGGTGGTCGATCATGCCCAGCTCGTGCTGTGCGGCATTCTCACGCTGGGCTTCAACAAAGCCCTTGAAGGTATCCACCATGCGCTGCATGGACTGCAGCAGCTGGCCGGCTTCATCCTCGACGGAGATCTCGATGTGCTCGGGCAGACGGCCTGCGGCCACCGCCTGGCTGATCTCCACGGCCTGGGCCAGCGGACGGCGGACACTGCGGCTGATCATCCATGAGGCCAGCGCCCCCACCACTACCATACCAGCGGCCAGCAGGCCGAGCACCAGCGCCGCACGGGACACCGCCGCATCAAAGGCCTCCCGGGCCGCCTGGGTTTCCACGGTCTGCTGGGCAAGCAGTTTCCCCAGGGCTGCACCGATGGGCTTGTCGGCACCGGCGATGGCCTTGTCCACCTCGGTCACCGAAGCACCGCCCGCCTTCAGTTCAAGCACCCGGGCGATCACCGCCCGATACTTCTGCCCACCGGCCTGGATCTCCCCCAGCGCCGCATCGGCGTCCGGCGGCAGGGGGCCGACGGCCCGATAGTCCTGCACCACCTTGTCGATGGCGTCCATGCTGGTCACAAACCTGGCCGGGTAGTCCCCGCCCCGCAGCACCGTGTTCTTGAAGTAGTGGATGCCATTGCCGAGCTCCACCTGGCCACGAAGCACCAGCCGCTCACGAACCAGCATCCGGTTTTCGTAGTCACTGAACTGCTGTCGCAGTTCAAAGAGGTTGAACAGGGCTACGGCAGCAACGGAAAGGCCCAAGGCCAGGACAAACCCGAAGCCCAGCGCCAGGCGCTTGCCGATCGTCAGCTTTTTCATGCGTGTTCCTCGAGACCGCCGGAAATGGCGTGCCGGTACAAAAGGTCTGCAAGATAACGACCAGCGGGCCCGGAACATTAGCGGGAGTCGGCGCCCCCCTGCCCGGCTATTGCACCGTCTGACAGTACTTGAGATCCGGCTGCACACATCCGCCCACGCACTGGATGCCCTTGAAGGGGTCGATGACGACGGCACCACCCTCCCTGGCCGAACACAGCAGGCGGCCGCGATCATCACGGGCGCATTTGCCCGGGCTGCAGGCGTACTGGCCAAACGCGTCTTTCTCCAAGACCCCACCCAGAGGCGCGCAGAAGACTTTGCCGTACATGTCCTTGTCGCATACCTGCTGGGCGAAAGCCGGTTGAGCGAGGGTGGCAAGGGCAAGGAGCGATCCGAGCAGGATTCGTTGGAAGGTGCGCATGGTGGCCATGGGTGGTGAGAGGGGAGGCCTGCAGTATATCCAAACGGATTGAAGGGCTTCTCCCAGCCCCCCCCCTTAAGAACCGCACCCCCGGGTGGGCCGGCGGGCTTGTCTGGTACATTGCGGGCCGCCCATCCAATGCACTGCGCGCCCATGCAAGCCCTTCTCGACGCCATCGCCAACCTGCCCATCCCCACCGACGCCCAGCGCGTGTTTCACGGCCGCGGCGGCATGCACCCCGGCTGCGAGCAGTGGACGCTCGACGCCTTTCCCCCCGTCTGGGTGCTGACCAGCTTTCAGCCCGCCACGGATGCCGAGTTGGCCGCCATCGACGCCGCCCTCAAGGCCCGCTGGGCCGAGCTGAACCCGGGCGTACCCCTCAACTGGGTCTATCAGTACCGCTTCGAGGCCCGGGCCGAAACACGCCTGATGGCCGGCAGCGTGCCCGAACCCCATGTGGTCAGCGAGAACGGCGCCCGCTTTGCCGTGCACCTGCTGCGCGGCCTCAACCACGGCTTCTTTCTGGACATGGCCGAGGGCCGGCGCTGGGTGCGGGCACAGATGGCGGCGCGGCCGAGACAGAAGGTGCTCAACCTCTTCGCCTACACCTGCTCCTTCTCGGTGGTGGCCCTGCTGGGCGGCGCGCGACAGGTGACCAACATGGACATGGCCGACGGCGCCCTGGCCATCGGCAAACGCAATCACCTGCTCAACGGCATCAACGGCGGGGCGGGCTTTCTGCCCCATGACATCTTCGCCTCCTGGGGCAAGATCACCCGCGGCGGCCCCTACGATCTGGTCGTCCTCGACCCGCCCAGCTACCAGAAGGGCAGCTTCGTCGCCGAGAAGGACTACGCCCGCCTGATGCGCCGCCTGCCCGACCTGCTGGCCCCCGGCGGCCACGCCCTGCTGTGCCTCAATTCACCCAAGCTGGGGGTCGCCTTTCTGCAGGATCAGATGCAGACCCTGGCCCCCGGGCTCCAGTTTGTGGAGCGCCTGCCCAATCCGCCCGCCTTTGTGGATGTATCCGCCGACCGTGCCCTGAAGGTGCTGGTGTATAAGGCACCGGACTGACCCGGACCGGGCGGGTGGACAGCAAAAACCCGCCACGCGGGCGGGTTTCGGAATGGGGCCTGGTGCGTCCTGACGGAATCGAACCGCCGACCTCCACGATGTCAACGTGGCGCTCTAACCAGCTGAGCTAAGGACGCAGGCCTTTCCCAGAATGCCGCCAGTGCCAGAGGCTGTCCGGCGGCGGGAAAGAAGGGGGCGGATTATACGGCCCGAGAGCCGCATGGCAAGCCCCCTCCCCGTTTTTTCCGCTCACTCAGGCCGGCGCCGAGCTGCGGATGAGGTGGTCGAAGGCGCTCAGGGACGCAGTGGCACCCGCCCCCATGGCGATGATGATCTGCTTGTAGGGCACCGTGGTGCAGTCCCCCGCCGCAAACACCCCCGGCACCGAGGTGGCGCCCTTGGCGTCGATGATGACCTCGCCCCGGTCCGACAGCTCGATGGAACCCTTCAGCCAGTCGGTGTTGGGGAGCAGGCCGATCTGCACGAAAATGCCTTCCAGCTCCACCAGCTGCTCGGCACCGCTGACCCGGTCCTTGTAGCGGATGCCATTCACCTTCTGGCCGTCGCCGGTCACTTCGGTGGTCAGGGCCGACTTGATCACCGTGACGTTGGGCAGGCTGTAGAGCTTCTTCTGCAGCACCGCGTCGGCGCGCAGGGTGTCGGCAAACTCCAGCAGGGTGACGTGGGCGACGATGCCGGCCAGGTCGATGGCCGCCTCGACACCCGAGTTGCCCCCGCCGATCACCGCCACGCGCTTGCCCTTGAACAGGGGGCCGTCGCAGTGGGGGCAGAAGCACACGCCCTTGGCCTTGTACTCCTTCTCGCCGGGCACGTTCATCTCGCGCCAGCGGGCCCCGGTGGACAGGATCACCGACTTGCTCTTCAGGGTCGCGCCGTTCTCCAGCTGGATCTCGATCAGATCCCCGGCCACCAGCTTGGTGGCCTTCTGCAGGGTCATCAGGTCCACCTCGTACTGCTTCACGTGCTGCTCCAGCGCTGCGGCGAGCTTGGGCCCTTCGGTCTCCTTCACCGAGATGAAGTTCTCGATGCCCAGGGTGTCCATCACCTGACCGCCAAAGCGCTCGGCCACCACGCCGGTGCGGATGCCCTTGCGGGCCGCGTAGATCGCCGCCGCGGCGCCGGCCGGGCCACCACCCACCACCAGCACGTCAAAGGCCTCCTTGGCACTGATCTCGCCGGCAGCCCGGGCCGAAGCGCCGGTATCCACCTTGGCGAGGATCTCCTCGATGGTCATGCGGCCCTGGCCGAAACTCTCGCCGTTGAGGAAGACGGTGGGCACGGCCATGATCTGGCGTTCATTGACCACGTCCTGGAACAGCGCACCGTCGATCATGGTGCTGGTCACGCCGGGGTTGAGCACGGCCATCAGGTTGAGGGCCTGCACCACGTCCGGGCAGTTGTGGCAGGACAGGGAGATGAAGGTCTCGAACTTGAACTGGCCGGGCAGGGCCTTGATCTGGTCGATCACCGCCTGCTCCACCTTGGGCGGGTGGCCGCCGGTCTGCAGCAGGGCCAGCACCAGAGAGGTGAACTCGTGCCCCATGGGGATGCCGGCAAAGTGGATGCGCGGCGCCTCACCCGGCTCGGCCACGCCGAAGGACGGGCGCAGGGCGTGGGTACCGTTGTCGCGCAGGGCAACCTTGGGGGAGAGCTCGGCGATGTCCTTGAGCAGGCCGCGCAGCTCCTCGGCCTTGGCGCTGTCGTCCAGGGAGGCGACCAGTTCGATCGGGCGCTGGAGCTTCTCGAGGTAGGCCTTGAGCTGGGTCTTGATGGTGGCGTCGAGCATGGTGGTGTCCTTTCTCTAGCGAGGGATTCGGGTTGAATCGCGTCGCCAGGCGCTCTCGCTGAAAGCGCCTGGCGCCGGAATCCGGTGGATCAGATCTTGCCGACCAGGTCCAGGGACGGAGCCAGGGTGGCGTCGCCTTCCTGCCACTTGGCGGGGCAGACCTCGCCCGGGTGGGAGGCCACGTACTGGGCGGCCTTCACCTTGCGCAGCAGCTCGGAGGCATCACGGCCGATGCCCAGGTCGTGAATCTCGGCAACCTTGATCTGGCCTTCCGGGTTGATCACGAAGGTGCCGCGCAGGGCCAGGCCCTCTTCCTCGATCATCACGTCGAAACCGCGGGTGATGGCGCCGGTCGGGTCGCCGATCATCGGGTAGTTGATCTTCTTGATGGTGTCGGAGGCGTCGTGCCAGGCTTTGTGGGTGAAGTGGGTGTCGGTGGACACGGAGTACACCTCGACGCCCAGCTTCTGGAATTCCGGGTAAACGTCGGCCATGTCGCCCAGCTCGGTGGGGCACACGAAGGTGAAGTCGGCCGGGTAGAAGAAGAACACGGACCACTTGCCCTTCAGGTCGGCGTCGGTCACGGGGACGAATTTGCCGTTGAGGTAGGCGGTGGCGGCGAAGGGCTTGACGGTGCTGTTGATGATGGCCATGTGATGCGCTCCCGAGTGCTTGGTTGAATGAAGTTGAAGCAGACAGGACGAATATTAGAAAACCCCGGGAAATTGGTCTAATTGATTGATGGAATGAAGTCGATACGAAATACCTATGAACCAGGACAGGGCGTGGCCCCCAGGGATGGGGCACCACGATGCTCCCCAGGCCAGCACCCTCCGGCGCTGACGCCCTCCGCCGGCGCCGGCAGCCCTGCCCGTCGCGTCAGCCGGGCGCCCGCCCGGTGGTATGGTGCAGGATGACCCGCACCATCTCCTCCGGGTCGATGGGCTTGGCCAGGTGGTCGATCATGCCGGCGGCGGCGCAGTGGGCCCGCTCCTCGTCGAAGGCATGGGCGGTCTGGCCGATCACCGGCAGGTAGGGGGCCAGGGCGTGGATCGCACGGGTCGCCGCGTAGCCGTCCATGACCGGCATCTGCACATCCATCAGCACCACGTCAAAGGCCTGCGCGCCCTGGGCACGCAGGCAGTCCACGGCCTCCTGGCCGTTGCCGGTCAGCACCACCTCGGCACCCTCGCCGATCAGCAGCTCCTCCAGCACCATCTGATTCACGTCGTTGTCCTCGGCCACCAGCACCCGCAGGCCTGCCAGCCTGCTCCCTTCGATGCCGGCCTGCGCATCGGGCCCGGACGGGCTGCGCTGGGGGGCCACCGCATCCACCGCCACGTAGGGCAGGCGCACCTCGAAACGGCTGCCTTCGCCGGGGCGGCTGTGGGCCCGCAGGGTGCCGCCCATCAACTCGACGATGCGATGGGTGATGGTGAGCCCCAGCCCAGTGCCACCAAACTTGCGGGTGGTGGAGTTGTCGGCCTGCTCGAAGGGGGCGAAGACCTTGGCCACCTCCTCGTCACTCATGCCGATGCCCGTGTCGCTGACCTCGAAGACCAGGCTGTCGCCCTCCTGCCCGACCGCCAGGGTCACGCTGCCCTGCTCGGTGAACTTGATGGCATTGGACAGCAGGTTGAGAAGCACCTGACCGACACGCAGCGGATCGGTGATGCAGGACGCGGGCAAGGCGGAGACCCGCCGGAAACGCAGGGCCAGGCCCTTGGCCCGGGCACGCTCCTCCATCAGGTCGAGGGTATCGCCGATGACCTTGGCCAGATCGACCGGGATGGCCTCGATGCGCAGCTTGCCCGCTTCGATCTTCGAGAAGTCGAGGATGTCGTTGATGATGCCCAGCAAGAGCTGCCCCGAGGACAGGATGCGGGTGAAGGTGTCCCGTGCCTTGTCGCGGCCACGGCTCTCCCGGAAGCCGATGTGGGCCAGGCCCAGCACCCCGTTGAGGGGGGTGCGGATCTCGTGGCTCATGTTGGCCAGGAATTCGCTTTTCACCCGTGCCAGGCGTTCGGCTTCGGCGCGGGCCGCCACCAGGTCGGCGGTGCGCTCGGCCACCAGCTCCTCCAGGCTGTCCCGGTAGCGGGCCAGCTCCCGGTCCTTCATCAGGCGCTCGGTGATGTCCTCGAGGATGGCGATGCCGCCGATGATCTGCCCGGCCTCGTCACGCAGGGGGGCACAGTTCATGGCGATGTTCAGATCGTGACCGTCGTAGGTGGTGTGATAGGGCCCTTCATAGCGCCCGACACGCCCTTCGATGGCATCCCGCAGGGCCGGCACCACCCGCGCATCCCGGAGCGTGCTGCAGTCGAGCTCGAGCATGTACGCCAGTGGCGCGGTCATGATCTGGGCAAACTGCTGGTTGCAGTAATTGACCTTGAGCCGGGTGTCGTACTTGAGGATGCCCACCGGCGAGTGCTGGAGCAGCAGGCGGTAATGCTCCTCGCTCTCGCGCAGGGCGATCTCGGCGATCTTGCGATCGGTCACGTCCGACTGCACGCCCTCCCACATCACCGAGCCGTCAGGCTGAGGACTCGGCCGGGCCATGGCCGAGATCCAGCGCACCCGGTCGCCAATGCGGATGCGCCCTTCCCACTCGAAGGAGTTCAGGCTGTGCTCCACCTTGCTCTGGGCCAGCTTGAACGACGCCCGGTCATCCTCGAGGATCTGCCGGTAGGGCACCTGCGGGTCGGCCAGCACGGTCGCAGCGTCCAGCCCGAGCTGCTCGCAGAAGCGCGGGCTCACATATTGAAAGCGGCTGCCGCCGTTGGGGCACCAGTGCAACTTGAAGACGCCCACCGGGATGCTCGCCACCAGGCGCTCGTACTCGTCGAAGGCCTCCTTGAGGGACGCCTCGGCGCGCCGCCGGTCGGTCACGTCCTGCACGGCACCATGGACACGCACCGGCACACCGGACGCGTCCCGCTCGGCCCCCGCCAGGCCGTGGATCCAGCGCACTTCCCCGTCCGGGCGAATGAAACGGTAGACGTGATCGAAGGCGCGCCCCCCATGCAGGGTGCCTTCATCGAAGCGTGCCAGGGTCTCGGCCCGGTCGTCCGGGTGCAGCCCGTCGCGCCAGGCATCCAGGGGAAAGTCCTTGTCCGGGGCAGCCCCGAAGATCTCCATCAACTGTGCAGAACGGTGCGACAGGCCCGTACGCAGATCGATGGAAAAGACACCCAGGCCACCGATCCGCTCGGTGATGCCGAGGGCCTGGTCCCGGTCGCGCAGATCGGCCAGGGTGTCCCGGAGCCGTGCGGCATGGGCCTGCTGGCGCCGGTGATAGCGGCTCACCAGCACGGCCGAACCGGCGCTGAGGAGCAGGAACACCAACAGCAGAGCCCCTGTGTGGACCACGTCGCCATACCACTCCATCAGGTAGTTCTCGCTGGCCACCCCCACCACCAGCATGAAGGGCAGGCCCTCGACCCGGCGCACCGAATTGATCCGCTCGACCCCATCCAGCATGCGCCGGGAGTAATAGCTGCCCGAGGTCACCCCACTGCCCAGCAGCTGGCGCAGCTCGTCGGAGATCCAGGTATTGCCGATCTCCTTGAGCGCCCCGGTCTGAGGCGGATGCACGCTGATCAGCCCCAGATCCTCGTAGCGCAGCATGGCAATCCCCCGGGGTCCGAGGTGGGGTCGGGCGAGCATCTCGGTCATGAAGTCCACCGACATCGTCGCCACCACCACGCCACCGAAACGGCCATCGGGCAGCCCCAGACGGCGTGCAAAGGACACCACCCACCGCCCGGTGCTGCGGTCAAAGTAAGGGCGCGACACCACCATGCCCGGGTCGGACGCCCCCGCAAGTCGCTTGAAGTAGTCCCGCCCGGCCTCGCTGGCATCGTCGCCGGCCGTGGCCTGCTCCGCCCGCCGCAGCCGCCCGTCGGCATCGAAAATGCGCAAGGTCTCCGTCTCGGGCAGCCAGCCCTTGTAGCGGGCCAGCAGGGCCAGCACCTCATCCGGCTGGCGCCCCTCGCGCCCGCTCCGCTCCAGCTCGTCCACGACCGCCCGCAGGGTCACGTCGATGGTGCGCCCGACACTGCTCAGGCTGTGATCCAGCACCTGGACGAGGTTGCGGGTACTCAGGGTGGCCAGCTCCTCGGCCCGCTGACGGCTCTCGGAAAGGCTGAACCAGGCCAGCTGGAGCGCGGCCAGGTTGGTGAGCACCACGGCCAGCACGATAAGCCGCTCGAAGCGCCAGAAACGCGGCGCGACCTCGGGCTCCCCCCCCGGCAGGGAAGGAAGCGGAGGCAGGCCGGACGCAGGGGGTGAGGAGGTCATGTTCCAGCTTGGGCAGGGGCTGACAGCATGGGCGGCACGCGTGGAGGCATGACTTGCTATCGGCGCCGACTGGCAAGTCTGTAGATGAAGATACCCCAGCCGGGGTGGCACAGCGGGTCCTGCCATGCAACTTCACCAGCCTGACACCTCCCTGGCACGTGCCTGTCACGGCCACCGGGCACAGTCGCCCCATGGATGCGCCCGCCCTGCCCCGCCGTACCCGCTCGAAGCTGCTGTGGCTGCTGCCCCTGCTGCTGACCAGCAGCGACGCCCTGGCCTGGGGCCTGTATACCCACGTCTATTTCGCCCAGCTGCTGCTGTGGGCCATCCCCCTCGCCGACCCGGCCCTGCGCCGCCTGGCCCGGCGCCACCCCCAACTGGTGATGGCCGGGGCCTGCCTGCCCGATGTGGCCCTGACCGCGCGCAGCGCCGGCGCCGAGGCGCTCACCGGCAGCCACCGCTGGCCCCAGTTGCACGCCCTGATGGATGCCGCCCGCAGCGACACCGAACACGCCGCCGTGCTCGGCTACGCCAGCCATCTGATGGCCGACATCATCGCCCACAACCACTTCGTACCCGCCCACGAGCGCCTGTGGTTCGAATCGGACATCACCACCCATGTGGCCGTCGAATGGGCCATGGACCGCCACGTGGCCGACCACCTGTTCAGCCGCCCTGCGCAACTGCTCGGCGACACCGGCAGCACCCTCATCCCGCTGATGTCACGGGCTTTTCAGTGCCCCCCCGAGCGGGTGGGGCAGGCCCTGAGTACCCTGACCCGGGGTGAAAGCTGGCTGCGCAGCAGCCACCTGCACGCCGGGCTGTACCACGCGGCCCGGCTGCTGGACCGGCGCGTGCAGCGTCGCTTCAACCTCTACCTCAGCCACACCGGCCGCCGCCTGGGCCAACTCGGCCGCCTGCTGGAAGGTGAACTGCCGGGATGGACCGCCGAGGTGGAACCCCTAGCCGCCCGGGCACGCCTGGACGAAACCCCCAACCGCATCCTGCGCACCTGCCTGCCTCTGCCCGAAGATCTCTTCCTGAGGGCGTGAAGGCGTTTGACGGGGACAGGTTTTCAGGAAGCAAGGACGCCGGCTCGAACGCCCCGTGGGGTCGAATTCACTCGACCCCACGGGAGAGCTCTGCCCCCTTTACAGCAGTGCGATGAGGCCCAAGCCGAGGCAGGCACCGATCGCCGCCCCCGCCAGCACGTCGCTGGGGTAGTGCAGCCCGAGTACGGGGCGGGAGGCGGCCACCAGCAGGGCGAAGCCGAAGACCGCTGGCGCCAGGGCCGGAAAGTGATGGGCGAGAATCAGGGAGAAGCTCACCGCATGCAGGGTGTGGCCGGAGGGGAAGCTGAACTTGTCCAGGGGGCAGCCGGCGCACACCACGTCGCTCACCACCTCGAAGGGGCGGGGGCGCAGGGTGCGGGTCTTGAGCAGCTTGTACACCCCGACCCCCATCACACCGGCCACCAGCATGTGGCGCAGGGCCGGCAGAGCCTCGGCACCGAACAGAGCGTACAGACAGGCCGCCAGGGTGTACCAGGCCACCCCGTCGCCGAGCCGGCTCACCGCCCGCATCAGGTCGCGCAAGCCACGGTAACGGGACAGGCGGTTGGAGCGTACCGCCAGGCGGTCATCGAGCAGCTGCAGTCGGGCGGGCAGAGCGAACATGGCTTACCTCCGGGCGGAGACGGGGGAACTCAGGATGACCTGGCGCTGGAGCGTCACCAGGCGTTCGACGATGGCCTGCCAGGCTAGGCTGGCCACCCTTTCCCGCGCGGCCAGACGCTGGCGGGCGCGCAGCTCGGGGGCATCAGCCAGGGCCACGGCACCGGCGATGAAGGCGGCCTCGTCACCGGGCTCGGCCAGCCAGCCGTGCTCCCGGTGGGCGATCAGCTCCTGGGCGGCCGCGTCCCGGTAGGCCACCACCGGCAGGCCGCTGGCCAGGGCCTCGGCCACCACGTTGCCGTAGGTTTCGGTGAGGCTGGGAAACAGGAAGAGGTCACCGCTGGCGTAGTGCTCGGCCAGGAAGGCGCCCGTCCTGGAACCACAGAACACCGCCGCCGGCTGACGGGCCTGCAGCGCCTGCTGGGCCGGGCCGCTGCCCACCAGGATGAGCCGTGCCCGGGGCTGCCGGGCACGGATCGCCTCGAAGGCCTTCTCCAGCAGGGCCAGATTCTTTTCGGGGGCGATGCGCCCCACGTACACCACCGCCAGATCGTCTTCTTCCAGGCCCCAGCTGCGGCGCAGGGAAGCGCTCCGCCGGGCCGGGTCGAACAGCACGGTATCCACGCCCCGGGACACCACGTCCACCCGGGCAATGCCCTGCCCGGCCAGCTCGCCGCACAGGGCCCGCGTGGGCACCAGGGTGAGGTCGGCCCGGTTGTGGAACTTGCGCAGGTAGGCGGCGATGGGGCGCTTCAGCCAGCCCACCCCGTAGTGGCCACTGTAGCGATGGAAATTGGTGTGGAACTCGCTGATCACCGGCAGGCGCAGCTTGCGTGCCGCGGTCAGCGCCGACCAGCCCAGGGGGCCTTCGGTCACCACCTGGACCACGTCCGGGCGCTGGGTCGACCAGCGCCGCAGCAGCACCTTGCGAGCCGGCAGGCCGAGCTGCAGGTTGGCGTAGCGAGGCAACGGGATGCCCCGGGAGAGCATCTCCTCGACACCCTCGGCCCCGTCCGGCAGCTGGATGGCCCCACCCTCGTGGGCCTGGCGGGGGCGGATCAGGTCCACCCGGTGGCCGGCGGCCACCAGGCCTTCCACCATGCGGCCGGTGGTCATCGCCACCCCGTTGATTTCAGGTGGATAGGTCTCCGTCACCACGGCCACCCGGAGGTAGGTCAGTGGATGGGCGATTTCCTGGCAAACGAGTCCGGCGCGGTCCATGCACGCAGTGTTGCGGCGGCATGCTGCACGGATGTGACGCGGAGGTGATGGCTGGGTGACGGCAGAGCCCGCCGCCGCTTCCGGCCCTCAATCGACCCGCCCGCGGCCGGCCTTGACGGCGCTGCGGCGGGCCTTGCCCTCCAGGCGCCGGGTGACCGAGCCCCGCGTCGGGCGGGTGGGGCGACGCGCTTTCGGCACATGGGCGGCGCTGTCCACCAGTTCCTGCAGACGGCGCAAGGCCTCGGCGCGGTTCTTGTCGAGGCTGCGGAACTCCTGGGCCTTGATCACCACCACCCCGTCCTTGCTGACCCGCTGGTCCCCCAGCAGGAGCAGGCGTGCCTTGATGACGTCGGGGAGCGCCGAGGCGGCGATGTCGAAACGCAGATGCACAGCGCTGGACACCTTGTTCACGTTCTGCCCGCCCGCGCCCTGGGCGCGGATGGCGGTGAATTCGACGTCGGCTTCGGAGAGGCGTGGCGGGGCGTGCATGCCTGCCACTTTACCCCAGCGCCGGCTACCGGGCCTCCAGGTAGCGCCGGAATTCGGCTTCCGGCAGGGGACGGGCGAAGTAGTAGCCCTGGGCCTCGTCGCAGCCAAACTGACGCAGCACCGCCAGCACCTCGGCGTTCTCCACGCCTTCGGCGATGGTGGTGAGATTGAGGCTGTGGGCCATGTCGATGATGGCCCGCACGATGGCCGAGTCCTCGGGGTCGCTGGTCAGGTCGCGCACGAAGGACTGGTCGATCTTGAGCTTGTTGACCGCCAGCCGCTTGAGATAGGCCAGGCTGGAATAGCCGGTGCCAAAGTCGTCGATGGACAGGCGCACGCCGGACTCGCGCAACTGGTGCAGGATGGCCAGCACCTCGTCGGTCTGGTGCAGCAGGGTGCTCTCGGTCAGCTCGACCTCCAGCAGGTGGGCTGGCAGGCCACTGTCGCGCAGGGCATCGGCCACGGTCTGTTCGATGCCGCCACGCTTGAACTGGATGGCCGAAATGTTCACCGCCACCATCAGATCCCACCCCGACGCCCGCCATGCCGCGGCCTGCCGGCAGGCCTCACCCAGCACCCACGCCCCCAGGGGCACGATCATGCCGCTGCTCTCGGCCACCGGGATGAACAACCCCGGCGACAGCAGGCCGCGCTCCGGGTCCTGCCAGCGCAGCAGGGCTTCGGCCCCCACCACCTTGCCACTGCGCAGGTCGAGCAGGGGCTGGAAGTGCAGCACGAACTCCCCGTTGTCGAGGCCGCGCTGGAAGTTGGAGCGCAGGCGCAGGGATTCCTGAACGTGCTGGTTCATGGCCTCGTCAAACAGGCGGTAGGTGTTCCGGCCGGCGTCCTTGGCGTGGTACATGGCCGTGTCGGCCTTCTTCATCAGGGTGGTGAAATCCCGCCCGTCCCCGGGAAACAGGGCCACCCCGATGGACACCGAGGTGGACAGCTGGCGCCCCGGCAGCACCACCGGCGCTTCAACACTGGCCAGCAGGCGGGCGATGCGCTGGGTCAGGCCGTCCAGGTCGCGCACCCCGGGCAGGATCACCAGGAACTCGTCGCCCCCCAGGCGGCACACCGTATCCGCCTCGCGGAGCTGCTGGCGCAGCCGGGTGGCCAGGGCCTTGAGCATCTCGTCCCCCACGTCGTGACCGAGGGAGTCGTTGATGGTCTTGAAACCGTCCAGATCCAGAAACAGCAGGGCGACCCGCTCCCCCGCCCGGGCCGCATGGGCGCGGGCCTGCTCGAAGCGGTCTTCCGCCAGCAGGCGGTTGGGCAGGGCCGTGAGGGGGTCGTGATGGGCCAGAAACTCGATCCGCGCCTCGTTGCGGCGACGTTCGGTGATGTCGGCAAACAGCAGCACGGCGCCCATCTGGGCCCCGTCCTTGACCAGCGGATAGGCATCGAAGCGCACCGGCAGCAGGCTGCCGTCGGCCCGGGTGAACAACCCGTCATTGCTATGCACGGCGGTGCCCACGCTGACCGCCCGGCGGATCACGCAGGCGTCGGGCGCCAGGGGCTGGCCCGCCCCGTCGTGGGTGTGCAGCAGCGCCGGAATATCCTGCCCCTGCAGCTCGGCCTCGCTGCGGTAGCCGAGGATCTGCAGGGCCGCCGGATTGGAGAACAGGTGGCGCCCATCCCGGTCGATGCCGCAGATGCCCTCCCCCACCGAGTTGAGCAGCAGCTGGAAGCGGTCCTCGCTGGCCTGCAGCTCCCGGGCAGCCCGGCGGCGGTTCTGCTCGGTGAAGTGCAGACGCCCCAGCAGCAGGCCCAGCAGCAGCAGGAAGAGGGTCGTCGCCCCGACCACCCCGACGGCGTTGCGTTGCCAGTGGGCCAGGTAATCGCGGCTGGCAATGCCGGCAGCCACGTAGAAGGGATAGGTTCCGACGCGCTTGAAGGCATACACCCGCTCGGTCTTGTCGATGGCGGCCTCGAAGCGGATGGTCCCTTCCCGCTCGCCGGCCTCGACCCGCATGTGCATGGGGTTGTTGCTGAGGGTCTGATTGACCCGCCCCTCCTCGGCCGGGCGGCGCAGCACCAGGCGGCCGTCATCGGAACGCCGGAAGGTGATCACCCCACCCGCCCCCAGATCGACGGCGTTGAACAGGCTTTCCACGTAGGCCAGCTCCAGCGGCGCCATGGCAACCCCGGCGAAACGCCCCGCGTCGTCGCGGATCGGCACTGCCATGAAGAGCTGCGGCCGCCCCGCCATGCGTCCCACCGCCACCTCGGAGAACACCAGCGGCAGCGCCGGATCGGCCCGCAGCGCCTCGAAATAACTGCGCCCCGCAGCCGACGCGCGGGGCTCCCCGATCTCCGACGCGTAGCGCACGGCTCCGGTGGTGTCGATCAGGCGAAAACCGGTGATCTCGGGAAAGTGCCGGGCCTTGAGGGCCAGATGGCGCTGCAGCAGCTGACGCTGGGCAGGGGAGACATCGGCATCGAAGACGGACGGCGGGGTATCGGTGGCGAGCTCTTCAAGACCCGCCTGGGCCCGGCGCAGGGTGGCCTCCAGCCGCGCCTCGAGCACGCCCACCACATTGCGGGCGTCCCGCTCGGCCTGCCGGTGCAGGTCGCCAAGGGCTGCCACCAGCAGAAAAGCCAGGGGCGCGCCAATGGCCAGGGCAACAAGAACGAAGAAGCCTGGATATCCAAGGCGAAGGCGCGGGGGCATGGCCTGTCATAACGGCGCAAGCACGTCGAACTGAAGCCACCCTGCCCTCCGGGGCCACCGCACCGAGGCCCGGGAGCGTGCGCATCCCCCTGAAAACAGGGCAGAAATGGCCTATCATTCGCCCCCTCATGCGCATCGAACACCTCCGCCAACGGCTCGCCGACCTCGGCGCCAAACCCGTCCATGTCCAGCGCATGCTGCGCGCCTGGACCCACGCCCTGCCCCTCGACGCCGGCCCGAGCCGGCGCGGCCCGGCCCTGCCCGCCGGCGTGGTGGCCGCCCTCCCGGCGCTGGAGGCCGAACTGGCCGGCCTGGCCCGGGTGCACGCCGAGCACCCCGGCGAGGACGGCTCGGCGCGTCTGCTGGTGCAGCTGGGCGACCGCCAGACGGTGGAGAGCGTGCTGCTGCCCCGGGACGGCCTGTGCGTCTCCAGCCAGGTGGGCTGCGCGGTGGGCTGCGTGTTCTGCATGACCGGCCGCGACGGCCTGCTGCGCCAGGTGGGCAGCGCCGAGATCGTCGCCCAGGTGGTGCTGGCCCGGGCCCGCCGGCCGGTGAAGAAGGTTGTCTTCATGGGCATGGGCGAACCCGCCCACAACCTGGACAACGTGCTGGAGGCCATCCAGCTCCTCGGCAGTGAGGGCGGCATCGGCCACAAGAACCTGGTGTTTTCCACGGTGGGTGACCCGCGCGTCTTCGAGCGCCTGCCCGAAGGCCCGGTCAAACCGGCCCTGGCCCTGTCGCTGCACACCAGCCGGGCCGACCTGCGCGCCGAGCTGCTGCCCAAGGCGCCGCCCATGAGCCCCGACGAGATCGTCGAACGCGGTGAAGCCTACGCCCGCGTCACCGGCTATCCGATCCAGTACCAGTGGACGCTGCTGGATGGCATCAACGACACGCCGGAAGAGCTCGACGGCATCGTGCGCCTGCTGTCGGGCAAGTACGCGATCATGAACATGATCCCCTACAACACCATCCCCGACCTGCCCTACCGCCGCCCGGCCTGGGAGAAGGCCGCCGACATCGCCCGCCAGCTCCACCGCCGCGGCATCCTCACCAAACTGCGCAACTCCGCCGGGCAGGACGTGGATGGCGGCTGCGGCCAGCTCCGCGCCCGCGCCATCGCCGGAGAGGCCCCGCTCCGGATGGTCAAGCGCCAGCGCGGCTGACGCCCCTACAGTCGCCCTCGGCTCACTCCTCCAGCAGCAGCTTCTTCAGATTCTCCGGTACGTTGGTCAGCACCAGGGTGTTGCTGGCCTTGTCGTACTGCACGGCGCCGGAGCGCAGGCCGCTGCGTTCAAACTCCAGCTTCCAGTCTTCGGCGCTGGCCCTGAAGCGGATCAGCGGCTTGAGGGCGCGCTTGTCGGGGACGAAGCCGCTGGCCAGGTCGAGGGCTTCGTCCTGCAGGGTGGCGCTGAGTTTCTGCGGGGCATCGGGGAAAATCTGCCCGGCCACCGCCTCCAGGTTGAGGGCGGCGCCGCTTTCACCCATCTCTTCGAGCACCAGGTGGGCCCGCTCCAGCAGTTCATCGCGCCCGGCGGCGTCGAGCTGCTGGGTTTCGGCAAAGTGGCTGAGGGTCTCCACCAGCTTCTTGGTTTCCTTGAGGGCGATGACCACGTCGGTGCAGCCCAGGAAGCGCTTGAACCAGCCGGCCACGTCGCCGCGGCCCTTGAGGAAGCTGATGTAGCGCTCGGCGCCGGCCTGCCAGGCGCTGATGTCGATGCGCCCGGCCACCTGCAGGGCCGAGAAATCCAGGTGCGGGCTGTCGTGGATGCTCAGGCCGTCACCGATCACGGTGCCCAGGGTTTCCTGCAGCAGGGCGACGTAGAGGCAGTCGGCGCCGAACACGGTGGCGCGGGCGATGAGCACGTAGCCGCCCTCGTCCATCTTGTCCTCGTCCACGCACTTCTGCAGCTGGGTCACCATCTCCTTCGACAGGGTGGCGAAATCCATGCCCTGCTCGATGGCGTGCTCGCGCACCAGGCGCGGCATGGGAAAGCCGCGCTCGTCCTTCTCGAACCAGCCATAGCCCTTGCCCGGGCGTTCGGCGAAGTGCCGGCACAGGCGCTCCATCAGGCGCGCGGCGGGCTCGTCGAGGGGGTTGGCGGCGGGCCGCAGCTCCACCTGGGACGGGCCCTCGGCGGCGCGGATCAGCCGGTGGATGACAAGGCCTGAGATGGCGTGGGTCGACTCGGTCATGGGAGGGGTCCGGGTGGAGGAAAAAGGAGGGGCGCGATTCTCTCACGGGAGAACGGCCGCCGCCCCATGCCGCCGCCCCCTGCCGGATGGCGGACTCAGAAGCGCATGGCGCGGCGCTTGCCCGGCAGCTGGCGGAGCTGCTCGCGACGTTGCTGCCCGGCCGAAAGCGGCTTGGCCGCCGCCACCGGTTGCTGCGCGGCGAGCTCCGGCGGGATGTTGGCGCCCACGCCCCGGGGGCAGAAGCCGGTGGTGGCGCAGGTGCAATTGACGCAGGGCTTCTTGCCGGTGGGAGTGGTCATGGTATGTGCTCAGGCGAGGAGGATGAGGCCCCAGACGACGACCACGTTGATCAGGGCGACGAAGACCGCGGCGCTGCCGATGTCCTTGGCGCGCTTGGCCAGGTGGTGGTGATCGAGGGAGATGCGATCGACGGCGGCCTCGAGGGCCGAATTGACGAGTTCGACGATGATCACCAGCAGCACGCTGGCGATCATCAGGGCCTTGCCGAGGGCTGTGACGGGCAGGAACAGGGCCAGCGGGATGAGCAGCGCCGCCAGCCAGGCTTCCTGGCGGAAGGCGTCCTCGTTGCGGTAGGCGGCGGCCAGGCCGGCCATGGAATAGTGGAAGGCGTTCCACACCCGGGTGAGGCCGGTCTTGCCTTTGAAGGGGCTTTCTTGCATGGCGGCGAGGGGGCTGAAAAGGGCTGAACGCTAGAGCAGGAAGGTGACAGGGGCGTGATCCAGCCCGGTCAGAAAAGCCTGCACCGCCTCGGCAAAAGCCGAGGGCTCCTCGAAGGGGGCGAGGTGGCCGGCGTCGAGCTCCCGATAGCAGGCCTGGGGGATGCGCTCGGCCATGCGCCGCAGCACCAGGGGCTGGGACACGGCATCGTGGCGCCCGGCCAGGACCAGGGCCGGCATGGTCAGCCCACCGAGGGCAGCGCGCTGGTCAAAACTCACCACTGCCCGCATGGCGGCCCGATAGACGGCCGGCGGAATGGCCGCCATCAGATCCACCGCATCGCCCACCACCTGGGGGTCGCCACCGGGGCCGACCATGGTGGGGATCAGCTCCACCGCCAGCTCGCGCATCGACGCGCCTTCGTCCAGCGGCCCGATTCGCCGGGCCAGGAAGGCCTGCTGCTGGGGCCCGCCGCGGGCACCGAAGGCCGGGGTGCAGCAGGCCAGCACCAGGCCCGAGACCCGGTTGGGAAACGTGGCCGCGGTTTGCAGGGCCACCATGCCGCCCATGCTGTGCCCCACCAGCACGGCCTGATCCAGGCCGGCGGCATCGAGCAGCGCCACCAGGGCCACGGCCAAGCCGTCAAAATCGAAGGGATCGAGGGCTGCGCTGGCACCATAGCCGGGCATGTCCCAGGCCAGACCGCGCCAGCCCGGCGGGGTGATGCGCGGCAGCAGATCGGTGGCGCCCAGGGCACCGCCGCTCACCCCATGCAGAAAGACCAGCCCGTGGGGCCCGCTACCGGTTTCGATCCAGCGCGGGGTGGGCATGACTCAAGCCAGGCGGCGGTAGGCGCCACCCTGGAAGACGAGGGGCTTGCACGCCTCGCCGGACTCGAAGCGGATCACCTCACCGATGAAGATGACGTGGTCGCCGCCCGGATGGCGGGCAAACTGGCGGCACTGGAACCATGCGGCACAGCCGGGCAGCAGGGGCACGCCATCGACGCCTTCGGTGTAGTCCAGCCCGGCAAACTTGTCGTCGCTGCGGCTGGCGAAGCGCTGGGACATGTCCTGCTGGTCTTCGGCAAGCACGTTGATCGCGTACACTGCCGCGTTCTCGAAGATGGGCACGCTGGGCAGATGCCCGGACAGGCTCCACACGATCAGCGGCGGCGCCAGGGACACGGAGTTGAAGGAGCTGACGGTGAGCCCGATGGGCTCGCCGCTGGGGGCCCGGGCCGTGATGACCGTGACGCCGGTGGGAAACATGCCCAGCGTGTCGCGAAAGGCGCGGACCGCCGGATCATTCTTGGGAACAGTCATGTTGGAGTCGGTTGGGCCACGCCGCGGGGGCGGGCCTGAAGCCAGTAGGGGGCCCGCATTATCGCCGCGCGGGGCCCCACCGTCGAGGGGTTAAGAGATTGAATACATTTGCAGAAACCCTGATCACCTGGCAGCGCGGGCATGGCCGCCACGGCCTGCCCTGGCAGGTGCGGGATGCCTACCGGGTATGGTTGTCGGAGATCATGCTGCAGCAGACCCAGGTGGATACGGTGATCCCCTACTACGGGCGCTTCCTCGAACGCTTTCCCGACCTGCCCAGCCTGGCTGCGGCGCCGGTGGAGGAGGTGCTGACCCTGTGGAGCGGTCTCGGCTACTACGCCCGTGCCCGCAACCTGCACAAGTGCGCCCAGGCGGTGATGGCGCGCCACGGCGGCGCGTTTCCGGTCGATCCGGCGGAGCTGGCCGAACTGCCGGGCATCGGCCGGTCCACGGCGGCGGCGATCAGCGCCTTCTCCTATGGCACCCGGGCGGCGATCCTCGATGGCAACGTCAAGCGGGTGCTGACCCGCTGCTTCGGCATCGACGGCTTTCCGGGCAGCAAGCAGGTGGAGAACACCCTGTGGGCCCTGGCCGAGAGCCTGCTGCCAGCCCGGAACGTGGATGTTTACACCCAGGCCCAAATGGACCTGGGCGCCACCGTATGCACCCGCGGCCGCCCGGCCTGCGGACACTGCCCGGTGGCGGAGCGCTGCGTAGCCCTGCGCGACGGCCGGGTGGGCGAACTACCCACGCCCCGCCCGAAGAAAGCTGTCCGGGAACGCGACGGTCGCTTTGCGGTGATCCTGGCCAACGGCGCCGTGCTGCTGGAACGCCGCCCGCCGACAGGCATCTGGGGTGGCCTGCAGAGCCTGCCGGAACTGCCCGAAGACGCGGACACGGCGAGCTGGGTGAGCACCCGCTTCGGCCTGAGCGTACGCAAGGTGGAGCGGCTCACCGGCTTTCGGCATGTATTCACCCACTTCACCCTGAACCTGCAACCCGAGGCGGTGGAAGTGAGCACACCCGCCGCCTGCAACGAGGCCACCCTGCTGTGGCAGCCCCTCGACCGGCTCGACGAAGCCGCCCTGCCCGCCCCGGTGCGCAAGCTGCTGCTGCAGCTCACCCAGCGCGATCTCCTCGCCGGGGCGGACTGAAGGCCCGTGGGGTCGAATTTATTGGCTATGTTCGCGCTAGGTATGTAAACACGGTCTCTGGCAGGCCCACCGGGCTTTGAGCGCCTTAACAACCGATGGGAAAGCACTTTCTTGGCACGAAGGAATGGTTTTCCGTTGTATGACGTCACATTGGCCGGGGACTCGCCCCCGGCGGGCGACATCCTTTCTTGTTGCACGACAAGAAAGGATGCAAAGAAGCGTGCCCCGCTGCCGCGCCCCCTTCGGGGGTTCCCTCCTTCCGGGCGCGCCGGGCGGGGTCTTCGCAAACTCGCCCTGCGGGCTCAAACATGCGAAGCCCTCTTTCCGCCCGTCACCCCCTCCAGTCGGCACGTCAGAGGGGAGAGGAAAGGCAGGTGACCGACGGCCAGTACCCGGTCCGGTTTCCGTAGGGGCTCGGTGTATCCGAAAAGCCCGTTCCGACCCCGCCGAGCAGCGCAGCAGCAGGCGGGGAAGTCCGGCGCGGCTGTCTGAGCCCGCAGGGCGAGTTCCGCGCCGGCCGCCTGCTGTGAGCAGCGCAGGGCAGTCGGCCAAAGGCCGACCGGGGGTGGCGGGTCGCCTTCTTTGCTGACTTTCTTGGCGAAGCAAGAAAGTCAGTCGCCCGCCGGGGCGAACACCCGGCCAACGTCACGCAAAACAACGGAACGCCAGCCAGTAACGGCCACCCCACCGGGCATCGAGATGCCTTACCTACCGAGGGTGAAAACCCTTTCCATACTTAACGCGAACAGCGCCAATGAATTCGACCCCACGGGAGAAGCTGCAATGAATGCCCGATGCCTTCAAACGGAAAAAGCAGCTTCATTCACAAGCTCCGCACTATTGGTGCTTTGCACCATGAGGCCGAAGCCCGATAAGCTGTCGGGCTTCGGCCTTTGTCCTGCATCCGCCATGACTCGCTTTCGCCCGGGGCGCCTTGCTGGCGCCCTTGCCTTCACCGCCCTCCTAGTCACCCCACCGGCCTTCGCCGGCAAGACCCTCGACGCCATCAAGGCCAAAGGCCAGATCACCTGCGGCGTCAGCACCGGGGTGATCGGTTTTTCCGCCGCCGACAGCCAGGGCCAGTGGAAGGGCCTGGACGTGGACCTGTGTCGGGCCCTCGCCGCCACCGTGCTGGGCAGCCCGGACAAGGTGCGCTGGGTGCCCCTGAGCTCCCAGCAGCGCTTCACGGCCATCCAGTCCGGCGAGGTGGACGTCCTGTCCCGGAACACCACCTGGAGCCTGACCCGCGACGCCGCCCTGGGCCTGCACTTTGCCGGCGTCAGCTACTACGACGGCCAGGGCTTCCTGGTCCCCAAAAAGCTCAAGGTGACGAGCGCAAAGCAGCTCAAGAACGCCGAGGTGTGCGTCCAGTCGGGCACCACCACCGAGAAGAACCTGGCCGACTACGCCCGGGCCCAGGGCATCAAGCTCAAGCCCGTGGTCTTCGACAAGTTCGAGGCCTCCCTCAAGGCCTTCTTCAGCGGCCGCTGCCAGGCCTACACCACCGACGCATCGGCCCTGGCCTTCATCCGCAGCAAGGAAGCCCCCGTACCGGACGACTACCTGGTGCTGCCCGAGATCATCTCCAAGGAACCCCTGGGCCCCGCCGTGCGGCGCGGCGACGACGAGTGGTTCGCCATCGTCAAATGGACCCTCAATGCGCTCATCGAGGCCGAGGAGCTGGGCATCACCCAGGCCCGGGTGGACAGCCTCAAATCCTCCCCCGACCCCGCCGTGCAACGCTTTCTGGGGGTGGGCGAGGACCTGGGCAAGAGCCTGGGCCTCGACCGGGAATGGGCCGCCCGGGCGGTCAAGGCGGTGGGCAACTACGGCGAGATCTTCAACCGCAACCTGGGGGCGGACTCTCCCCTCAAGCTGCCCCGGGGCCTCAACGCCCAATGGAACAAGGGCGGCCTGATGTACGCCCAGCCCCTGCGCTGACGGATGAAGCGCCCCGCCCGCCTCGCCTGGCAGGCGCTGCTGCTGGTTGCCCTGCTGGCCCTGGGCGGCTTGCTGGTGGCCACCACCGCCGGGCATCTGCAGGAGCGGGGCATCCGCAGCGGCTTCGACTTCCTGCTCGAACCCGCCGGCTTTGCTCTGGGCGAGAGCCCGCTGTCCTTCGAGGCCGGTGACAGCACCCTGCGGGCCTTCGCCGCCGGCCTCCTCAATACCCTGCGGGTGGCCCTGCCCGGCGCCCTGCTGGCTATCGTGATCGGCGTGGTGGTGGGCTTCGGACGTCTGGGCGAGAACCCCTTGGTGCGGGCTCTGGCCGGCGTCTTTGTGAATGGGGTTCGCAATGTGCCGCTGCTGCTGCATCTGCTGGCCTGGTATTTCATCCTCACCGATCTGCTGCCGGCAGCCGATGCGGCCCTGCGCCTGGCACCCGGGGTGTTCCTCAGCAAATCGGGGCTGGCCCTGCCCTGGTGGAGCGAAGCCGGCTGGGAGTTGCCTGAACCCGCGGGCTTCGGCATCGATGGCGGCGCCCGCCTGACCCCGGAATACCTGGCCCTGCTCATCGGCCTGTCCACCTATTCCGCCGCCTACATCGCCGAGACCCTGCGCGGCGCGGTGGAGGCCCTGCCCCCCGGCCAGCGCCTGTCCGCCCTGGCCCTGGGCATGACGCCGCGCCAGGCCTTCGTGCTGGTGCTGCTGCCCCAGGCCTGGCGTGCCGCCCTGCCGCCGGTCACCAGCCAGCTCCTCAATCTGTTCAAGAACGCCTCCCTGGCGGTGGCCATCGGCTATCCGGACCTGGTGTCGGTGGCCGGCACCAGCCTCAACCAGACAGGGCGGGCCATCGAGTGCCTGCTCATCGTGATCGGGGTGTACCTGCTGCTGTCCCTGCTGGCGGCAGCGCTGAGCCACCGCCTGGAGCGGCGCAGCCTGCGGGGGATGGCGCGATGAGATCGCTGATCGCCCTGCGCCGTGCCCTGTTTGGCGACCCGCTGAATGCCGCCCTCAGCCTGCTGACGCTGACGGCCCTGGCCCTGGCGCTGCCTCCCCTCGTCGACTGGGCCCTGATCAAGGCCCGTTTCATTCCCGACGTGACAGCCTGCGAGGCGCTGGATGGCCAGGGTGCGTGCTGGGGCGTGGTGACCGAGAAAGCGCGCTTCATCCTGCTCGGGCGCTACCCCACCGAGCAGGGCTGGCGCCCGGCACTGGCAGCCGGGCTGATTGCCGGCAGCTGGCTGGCCGCCGCCCTGGGCTGGCTGCATGGCCGCACGCTCATCACCGCTCTGGTAGTCTTGCCGCTGCTGGCCCTGCCCGTGCTGGCCGGTGGCTTTGCCGGCCTCGACGCCGTCCCCACCGAGCTATGGGGCGGCCTGCCCCTCACCCTGCTGCTCACCGGCATCGGCATGGCCGGCGCCCTGCCCATCGGCATCGCCGTGGCCTATGGACGACGCTCTCCCCTGCCCCTGCTGCGCGGGCTGCTCACCGCCTACGTGGAGCTAGCCCGGGGCATCCCCCTGGTGGCGGCGCTGTTTGTGGCGTCCTTCCTGCTGCCCCTGTTCTTCCCCGGCGACCTGGCGCCAGACATGCTCTGGCGGGTGCTTATCGCCATCGTGCTGTTTGCCGCAGCCTATCTGTCGGAGATCATCCGGGGCGGCCTGCAGGCCTTTCCGGAGGGTCAGTGCAGCGCGGCGGCGGCCCTGGGCTTCAGCCCCTGGCAGGTCCAGCGCTGGATCGTGCTGCCCCAGGTACTGCGCCACGTGGCCCCGTCCCTGGCCAACAGCGCCATCGCCCTGTTCAAGGACACCTCCCTGGTCACCATCGTGAGCCTCTACGAGCTCACCGGCGCCCTCGGCCTGGCCCTCTCGGGCGACGCCCAGTGGCGGCCCTTCTACCTGGAGGCCTGGCTCTTCATCGCCGCCATCTACTGGCTAGGCTGTGTCCTGCTGGCCCGCATCAGCCGGCGCCTCGCCCAGGCCTGATTCGGCCACCACCGCCCCGACGATCTCGGCCAGGCGCGTCACGCCCGGCCCGCACATCTCCGGGTCGGCGAGCACGGTGTACATATCCACGAAGCGGACCTCCGCACCGCCCATGGGCAGCACCTTGAGCCGCCCGGCGGTCAGCTCGCCGGCGATCAAAGCTTCGGGATACCAGGCGAAGCCGTGCCCCGCCGCCGCCGCCGCGATGGACATGGCCATGCTGCTGAAGGTCCAGCGCTGATCCACTTCGATGGTCTGGCTGCGGGAATTGCGGGTGGAGCCCGTCTCCCGCACCATCAGGTGGCGATGGGCACGCAGGTCCCGCTCCGCCACCGGCCGGCCGAGCTGGTGCAATGGGTGGCCCGGATGCGCAGCCGCCACCAGACGCATGCGCATCAGCGGCCGCCCCAGGAAGCCCGGCGGCACGTGGGGCGTCACCGCCAGGTCGGCCTTGCCGGTAAGGAGCGCCTCGCCGCTTCCACCCATCACCGATTCGATCACCTCCACCCGGGTCCCGGCCGCCTCCTGGGCAAAGCGGGCCAGGCAGTCGAGGAGCAGCGCCGGAGGGAAGAGGATCTCCACCGCAACACCGATCTCGGCCTCCCAGCCCGCCGAAAGCTTGCGCGCCACCCGCTCCAGATCGCCGGCCTCATCCACCAGCGCCAGGGCGCGGCGGTAGAGCATGCGCCCGGTGGGGGTGAGCACGGCTTTGCGCCCCTGCAGCTCGAAGGCCTGGATACCGAGCTGGGACTCGATTTTCTGCACCGCGTAGGTCACCGCCGACTGGCTCTTGTGCAGGGCCTCGGCAGCCTGGGCGTAGCCGCCGGCCTCGACGACGGCAATGAGGGCGCGCCACTGCTCGAGGGAGACATGGGGAACCGGAATCATCGATTAATTCGATAGATAAAAACGAAATCTTGTTCTTTTTTATCTTCTCCGTAAATCATTAAATACACCCATCGACACCCAACACGGAGAAGCACCATGACCACCCTGCTCAAGATCAACGCCAGCCTGTTTTCCACCCAAGGCCAGTCCAGCCAGCTCGCCGAGCGCTTTGTCGCCGCACGCCAGGCGGCCACCCCCGACCTGAAGGTCGTCACCCGCGACCTGGCCGCCGAGCCGGTGCCCCACCTGGACGCCGCCCGCTTCCTGTCCTTCCTGGCCAAGCCGGAAGAGCGCAGCGCCGAGCAGCAGGCTGTCGTCGCCTACTCCGATGCCCTGATCGAGGAAGTTCGCCAGGCCGACGAGATCGTCATCGGCCTGCCCATGTACAACTTCGGCGTGCCCTCCACGCTCAAGGCCTGGTTCGACCACATCGCCCGCGCCGGCGTCACCTTCCGCTACACCGCCACCGGCCCGGAAGGCCTGCTGACCGGCAAGAAGGTGACCGTCTTTGCGGCCCGTGGCGGCCTCTACGCCGGTACCCCGAAGGACAGCCAGACCACCTATGTGCGTGACTTCCTCGCCTTCATCGGCATCACCGACGTGGAGTTCGTCTACGCTGAGGGTCTGAACTTGGGTGAGGAAAGCAAGAGCGCAGCCCTCGCCGCCGCCCACGGCAAGCTCGCCGAACTGGCCGACGCGGCCAACTGACAAGGAGAACACCATGACCCACCGCAGCCTCGCCCGGATCATCCCGTCGATCCCCGTCTCCGACGGCGCTGGCGTGAAGCTCCGGCGCAGCCTGGGCCAGAGCCAGGGGCTGCGGCTGGACCCCTTCCTGATGCTCGACGAGTTCGCCTCGGACAACCCGGACGACTACATCGCGGGCTTTCCGCCCCACCCCCACCGGGGCTTCGAAACCGTCACCTACATGCTCGCCGGCGACTTCGAGCATGAGGATCACCTGGGTCACAAGGGCCACCTGCGGGCCGGCGGTGCCCAGTGGATGACGGCGGGCCGGGGCATCATCCACTCGGAGATGCCCCTGCAGGAGGCCGGACGTCTGCATGGCTTCCAGTTCTGGATCAATCTGCCGGCCAAGGAAAAGATGAAGCCCGCGGCCTACCGGGACATCCAGCCCGAGGAGATCCCCGAGCTGGCGATCAGTGGCGGTACGGTGAAGGTGGTGGCCGGCCGGCTGGAAACGGCAGACGGCCAGCACGCCGACGGCCCGATCCAGGGCCTGAGCACCGCGCCGCTGTTCCTCGATGTGCGCCTGGAGGGCGGTGCCCGCTTCACCCAGGCGGTGGAAGACGGACATGCGGCCTTCCTCTACCCCTACGCGGGCAGCCTGCACGTGGGTGGCAGCGAAGGGCGGCTCCTGCCCAATCGGCAGGCTGGCGTGCTGTCGGCAGGCGACTGCATCGAGGTGCAGGCCGGCGAAGAAGGCGGTCACTTCCTGCTGCTGGCGGCGCGCCCCATCGGCGAGCCGGTGGTGCAGTACGGGCCCTTCGTGATGAACACGCGGGAAGAAATCGAACAGGCGCTGGCCGACTACCGGGACGGCACGCTGGCGGCGTGATGAGCCCCGCCAGGCTCAGCCGGCGGGCTCTTCCATATCGGGCTCGTCGCGGAAGTTTCGGGCAATCGAGGCAAACTGACCCGCCACCTGGGTCAGCGCATCCACGATGTCCGGGTCGAAGTGGCTGCCCCTCTCTTCGATGATCATGGCCAGCGCGGTTTCGTGGGAAAAGGGCGGCTTGTAAACCCGGCGGGAGATGAGCGCATCGTAAACGTCGGCCACGGCCATGAGCCGGGCCGACAAGGGGATGGCGTCGCCGGAGATGCCCTGCGGATAGCCGCTCCCATCCCAGCGCTCGTGGTGCCCATAGGCGATCTCGGCGGCATAGCGCAGGAAGGAGGCATCCGCCGCCTCCCCCAGGGCCTTCTCGGCCTGGAGAATGGCATTGCGCCCGTATTCGCAGTGCTGCTTCATGATCACCCACTCGTCAGGGGTGAGCTTGCCCTTCTTGAGGAGGATGGCGTCCGGCGTGGCCACCTTGCCCACATCGTGCAGGGGGGCCGACTTGAACAGCAACTGGATGACGTCTTCGTCGAGCTCGGCCTTGAAACGCGGATGGTCGCACAGGGTTTCGGCAAGAATGCGCACATAGTGCTGGGTGCGCCGGATGTGGTTTCCGGTTTCGTTGTCACGGGCCTCGGCCAGGGCACAGAAGGCGGTGATGGTGGCGGCCTGGGCAGCAATGACTTCCTGTTTGCTGGCCACCAGGCGGCGTGACTGCTCGCTGATCTCGGCCGTACGCTCGGCGACCAGCAGCTCGAGGTCGGCATTGCGCCGTTCCAGGGCCCGGGTGGCGCGGGACAGGGCCAGATGGGTACGCACCCGCGCCATGACCACCGCCGGCGAAATGGGTTTGTGGATGAAGTCCTCCGCCCCCAGGGAAAAGCCCCGCTCCTCGTCTTCGGGTCGGTCCAGCCCGGTGAGGAACATCACCGGAATGGTGCGGGTGGATTCGGATGACTTGAGGCGCTGGCACACCTCGAAGCCGTCAAGCTCTGGCATCATCACGTCGAGCAGGATCAGATCGGCGACACCCCCACCGGCCAGATAGCTCAAGGCTTCCTTACCGCTGGTGGCGGGATGCACCTCGTACTGCTCGGAAAGCACATCTTCCAGGATCAACAGATTGTCCGCCTGATCATCGACGATCAGTACGTGGGCCCGCTGCTTCATGCCTTGCTCCTGGCTCCATAACCGGTTGTGAGGGGTAGACAACGGCTCCCCCTCGCTGTTCTGTAGGGAAAAAAGTGTTTGCGGGCGATTTGCTCATCAGACGCTGACACGTTCATCAAGCTTCATGGCCCTGATCCACAGTTTTCCTCCCGCCGCAGCCCGCGACGCCCACACCCTGATTCTTGGCAGCATGCCCGGCGAAGCGTCACTGCGCGCGGGCGAATATTATGCGAATCCCAGAAATCACTTCTGGAAAATTCTGGGTACCCTCGTGGGGGCAGGCCCCGAACTCCCCTATCCTGCCCGCCTGGACAAGCTGACCGGTGCCGGCTTCGCCCTGTGGGATGTGCTTCAGAGCTGTGAGCGGCCGGGCAGCCTGGACAGCAGCATCGTCTCCTCCAGCATCACGCCCAACGATTTCGCCACCTTTCTGGCCGCTCACCCGGGCGTGGCGCGGATCTTCTTCAACGGCACGGCAGCAGAGACAGCGTTCCGCCGCTTCGTCACGCCAACCCTGCCTGCCTTGTCGTGCAGCCTGCACCGGCTGCCGTCCACCAGCCCGGCAAACGCCCGGCTTACCCTTCTGCATCACCTGGAGGCCTGGCAGGTGCTTTGCCCGGCCAGCCTCGGGGCTCAGTGCTCAAGGACGTAGGTTCCGGGGGCATCCGCCAGAGCCTTATAGGCCTTGCTTGAGACGGATACCGGCTCCACCAGCTCGCCCGCCTGGGGCTTGAGCCAAGCCATCCAGTCATCCCACCAGCTTCCCGCGTTCTCGACGGCCGTGCTGCGCCAGCCTTCGGCAGTGTCACTGCGCCGCGCCGGAGCCACCCAGTACTGGCGCTTGGGCGGCTTGACGGGAGGATTGACGATACCCAGGATGTGCCCGGAGCTCGACAGCACGAAACGCTTCGGGCCCGCCACGTAGTTCATCGTGCGGAAGGTCTGCCGCCAGGGGGCGATGTGGTCGTCCTCCGCCGACACGGCGTACACGGGCTGGACGATGGCGCCGAGGTCGATGGGCTCGCCGGCGACGTTGAGGGCATCCTTCTCGATCAGCTGGTTGCGCAGGTAGAGCTCCCGCAGATACCAGGAATGCATGGCGTAGGGCATGCGCGTGGTGTCCATGTTCCAGAACAGCACGTCGAAGGGCGGCGGCGTCTCGCCGTACAGCCAGCCATGCACGACGTAGTGCCAGATCAGGCTGTTGGACCGCAGCAAACGGAAGGACGAAGCCATCTCCGCGCCGTCCAGGTAGCCCTTGCGCGCCATGTTCTGGGTGATGAAGCGGATGCTGCCCTCATCGACGAAGACCTCAATGTCACCCGGCTTGTGGAAATCCACCAGGGTGGTGAACAGCGTGAAGTGGGCGACCGGCACCTCGTCTGCCGCAAAATGCCGGTTGGCCCACGCCATGTAGGTGCTCAGGGCCGTACCACCAATGCAGTATCCAACGGCATGCACCTTGGCCGCGCCCGTCACGCCCCTTGCCGTATCCACCAGGGCCTGGACGCCTTCGACGAGATAGTCGTCAAAGCGCACGTCGCGCATCTCCTCACCTGGGTTCTTCCAGCTGGTGATGAAGACCTCGAAGCCCTGATCGAGCAGGAAGCGGATCATGCTCTTCTTGGGGTTGAGGTCGAGGATGTAGAACTTGTTGATCCACGGGGTGACGATGACGATGGGCGTCTGATGCACGCGCTTGCAGGTCGGGGTGTAGTGGATCACTTCGAGGAGACGGTTGCGGAACACCACCTTGCCCGGCGTCGTCGCCAGATTCTGCCCGACCTTGAAATCATCGGGATCGGTCATGCGGATGTTTCCCGCTTCCATGTCGGCCAGGAAGTTACGGAAACCCCGCACCAGGCTCTCGCCCTTTGACTCGACGGCCAGGCGCATGGCCACCGGGTTGGTCCACAGGAAGTTGGACGGTGCAACGGCATTCAGCCAGTTGCGCCACCAGAACGCCGCGCGTCGCCGCTCCTTCTGGGACAGCCCCGGCGTTTCGTAAAGCATGTCCTGCATGTGATGGGTCAGGACCAGGTACCACTCCTTGGAAAGATCCCAGGTCGGCGATTCTGCCCACACCGGATCGGAAAAACGCGTGTCATCGTCATGGGGCTTGACCGGATCGGGGCTCGGCAAACCCAGCATGCGCCGCCAGCTGTGCCACTGGAGCGCCCACAGGCTGGTGGACACTTTGGCCATCGCCTCGGCCAGCTCCTGGGGGTGTGCCGCCCAGGCAAGCTGGGCATGCACCAAGGGTGCGGCCATGCCCAGAGGGTCGATGGAAGACTCCACCGAATCGTGGAACTGCTGAATCGACTTGCGCGCCAGATCAATGGATGGCGCGGCTCCGTGACGGGTCATGATGATCACTCCTGAAAGTCTTGATGCGGGATACACATCCTGAACATCGGACTCCATGGCTAGAATCCTGAGCCCCCCTTAGTGCGCCCTGATTGACATTGGTCAAGCCAAGTACGATGAGCACGCGCCCTATAATGGAAGCACCCAGACTCAAGCAGGAGCAACTCAATGTTCAAGAACATTCTCGTTCCCACCGATGGTTCCGAGCTGTCTGATTCGACGGTTGCGCGAGCCGTCAGTTTCGCCAGTGAGGCGGGTGCCCGCATTACCTTCTTTTATGCACAGCCCGATTTCCCAATGCCGATCTACGGCGAAGGTGCCCTGATCGACCCCACAACCCCCGAACAGTTCAGCCGCGCAGCCGCCCTGGAGGCCGAGCGCATCCTGACCAAAGCCAGAGCAGCAGCAGAGGCGGCAGGGGTTTCCTCCTCCTCCGACACCCAGGTCAGCGAAGTTCCCTACGAAGCCATCATCGAAGCCGTCGAACGTAACCAGTGTGATCTTATCTTCATGGCATCCCATGGACGACGCGGCTTGAGCGGCCTGCTACTGGGCAGCGAAACCCAGAAGGTGCTGACCCATAGCAAGATTCCGGTGCTTGTCTATCGCTGACCTTCCGGCACACCGCAGAAACAAGAAGGCCTCGCTACTGCGAGGCCTTCTTGTTTCTGCGTGCCAGCATCTGATCCCTGGCGGTGCCTTCCTAGTCAGAGGCGCTCTGATTGATCTCGGCAGCGGTTCGCTGAAAGAATAGCGTCATCAGGCTTGATCCGGCACAGACGATCCAGAACCCGAAGAAGCCGATGGAATATGTGGCGATGGGCGAGAAATAAACGGGCTGCCCAAACAGGTAAAGCTCCTGGGGTGCGATCACCGTAAAGAACACCGCTTCGGCAATACCCGCAACCAGGAATGACGGCCACAAGACCTGAATCAGTTTCAACATGCTCCGGCTCCCCGGGGTGGGTTTCCCCTCCCCTCAACTATGTGAATGTCTTTCGTCCTCAGCGATATGGGTCTTCGCAAAACGGTAGATATATCCACCGATAACGAGAACGAAACCGATGGTAAACAGGCTCAGGAGCCCAATATCGGTACTGAACAACTCTTTCCAGGCCATGACATCCTCCTTGTCAATCAACAGGTTTGAGATCGGCTGAATCGATCCTGATCTCGGTCTCTGTGGGGAGGAATGCGGTCCCTGACAGCCGCCAGCTGCGGGACTCGTCTTCTAGTAGAACTTTCCAGTGCGCCGTGCTCAGGGCGACCGGGATGGCAGCACGATATGCACCATCCTTGCGCTCCAGCACGATCTGCTGATCCAGCCCACCGCGGGTGGGATGGGCCAGGGTTGCGTTCAGGCGACCGGGCAAATCGACACCGGGCTTGGCTGACAGCTCGACCGACAGGGACTCCGCAGAGAAACGGACCCGGGCAACCAGCCCCATGTCCTGCGCAGTCGTGGCCCGTGCCAGGGTCTGGTTGATCGCCAGCCCCTGCTTGTAATAGTCATCCGTCACCAGTCCGTCGAAAGACTTGATGGCCAGCCAGAGGGTGATGCTGCCTGCGACGATCGCCGTCGCGGGCATCAGCATCAGCAGCCAGGTCCACCGCTCCTTGTACCAGGGGGTGGGGCTGCGCTTGGCTTCGGTTGCGGACATGTTCATGGGGTCGAATCTCTATCGTGGAATGAGGAATGCAGTTTTTTCACGAACAGAGACCGTCTCGTCGTCGAGCGCCTTGACCTCGATGTACACCGTATTGGAACCAGGCTTGCCGGATTCCGGCGGAACGGCAACCTCCACCGTCACAGCCCTGAGGCCCGCAGCATCCACCTCAAAGGGCTCGGCCGGCGTGATCTTCACACCATCGAGGCCACTGGCAGACAGGGCAAAGCGGCGCGGCTTTTCGGTCATGTTCATGACCTGAAGATTGTACACGTTGGCGATCAATCCCCCTTCCACTTCTCGGCTGAGGGTGGAGCGATCCTTGATGACGTCGACACGCAGGGTCGAGCGTGTGGCCAGCCCCCAAACGAAGGCACCGCAGATGGCGATCAGCACGGCGGCGTAGATCATGATCCGCGGCCGCATCACGTGGCCGATGATCTCCTTCATCCCCCAGTGACGCTTCATCGCGTTTTCAGTCGTGTAGCGGATGAGCCCCTTCGGGTAGTTCATCTTTTCCATGACCTGATCACAGGCATCAATACAGGCCGCACATCCGATGCACTCGTACTGCATGCCGTTACGGATATCGATCCCCGTCGGACAGACCTGGACACAGATTCCGCAATCGACACAATCCCCCTTGGAGAGGGTCTTCGGATCCAGCCCTTTCTTGCGCGGACCACGGGGTTCGCCGCGTTCGGGATCGTAGGTGATGACCAGCGTGTCCGGGTCGAACATGACCCCCTGGAAGCGGGCGTAGGGACACATGTACTTGCAAACCTGCTCACGCATCACGCCGGCAAACAGGTAGGTGAAACCACCGTAGAAGAAGATCCAGAACAATTCCCAGGGCCCGAAACTGAAGGTCAGGGCTTCCTGTACCAGTTCACGGATGGGGGTGAAGTAGCCCACCAGGGTAAAGCCGGTCCATAGCGAGATCGCGCCCCAGGCACCGAATTTCGCCGCCTTGATACCGAGCTTGCGCCCGCTCATCGGTGCGGCATCCAGCTTCATGCGCTGACTGCGATTACCCTCGATCTTCTCTTCAACCCACATGAAGATCTCGGTGTAGACCGTCTGGGGGCAGGCATAGCCACACCACAGGCGCCCCGCCACCGCCGTGAAGAAGAACAGGGCATAGGCACTGATGATCAGCAGGATGGCCAGGAAGAACACGTCCTGGGGCCAGAAGACCCATCCAAAAATGTAGAACTTGCGCTCAACCAGATCCAGCAGGACGGCCTGCCGATCCCCCCAGGGCAACCAGCACAGTCCGTAAAAGATCAGCTGTGTTGCCCACACCAGGATCCATCGCCAGGTGGCGAACAGCCCTGTGACGGCGCGGGGATACACCTTTTGCCGAACTGCGTAGAGGGTATCTTCAGCTTCCGCCGGAGTCTTTGACTTCGGTTCAGCGCTCTTGGGGGTCTGGGTGTCTGGCTGGCTCATGATTGCCAAATAATAATATTCTAATATTATTGCTCAAAAACTCCCCGGGGCATGCCCGGGGAATCGATCAGCAGGAGCACAAAGCACTCCTTCTGAAACTTACTTCTTCTCTTCGGCCGGGGCCGCGCCCTTGGAAAGGCTCAGTACATACGCTGCGAGCAAGTGTACCTTGTCTTCGCCAAGGAAGTCCTTGAATGCCGGCATCTGGTTGGTGCGACCATTGGTCACAGTCTCGATGATGGTGGCTTCGGAAGAACCATACAGCCAGGTCTTGTCGGTCAGGTTCGGTGCGCCGAGAGCAGGGGTGCCCTTGGCTTCCGGACCGTGGCAGGCCACGCAGTTGGCAGCGAAGAGTTCCTTGCCACGCTGAGCCCGCAGGGAATCATGGGCCAGACCGGACAGGGAACGAACATAGTTGGCCACATCCTTGGTACCGTCAGCACCCAGCGCCGGACCGAACGGAGGCATCATGCCCATGCGGCCACCCAGCACGGTGGTGCGGATGGTTTCGGGCTCGCCGCCGTACAGCCAGTCGGCATCGGTCAGGTTGGGGAAGCCCTTGGCACCCTTGGCATCGGCACCGTGACACTGGGCACAGTAGGTCAGGAACAGACGCTGGCCCATCGCATTGGCTTCCTTGTCGCCCGCGACCGCATTGAGATCCATGCTGCGGAACTTGGCAAAGATCGGACCATACTTTTCGGCGGCGGCCTTCTGCTCGGCTTGCCACTGATTACCGGAGGACCAGCCCAGTTTGCCCTGGTTGTTACCGAAACCGGGGTACATGGACAGATAAACGATCGCAAAGATGATCGTGATCCAGAACATGTACATCCACCACTTGGGCAGCGGGTTGTTGTACTCCTGCAGGGTCTCATCCCAGATGTGATCATGCAGGCCCACCGGCCCGGAGGTCCGCTTCGTCATGTTCGAGACGAGCACGAACACGCAGAAGCCGATACTCAGGAACACCAGCACCATCACGTAGGCGTTCCAGAAACCGCTAACAAAGTCAGCCATTTTTATTTCCTTCCTTGGTTTGCCGTCCCGCGTCGGGAGCCGGCAAGTCGTCCTCGCTGAACGGCAGGAGCGCTGCCTCGTCGAACCCCTTCCGCGCACGACCACTGAAGGCCCAGAGACTTATGCCGATGAAACATACAAAGCCCAGGACGGTTACCACCGTCCGCGCATCATTGATATCCACGCTCACGCTCCTTCGTTCTCAGAATGGTCTTTCCCTGCAGCATCAGCTGCCCGGATTGAGCTCCACTCGACGGGCTTCAGCATTGTCGCCCGAACCGGTGATGCTGACAGGCGGCTTCATGTTGATCCGGTCTTCGGCCACACCAGCAGCCTTGAGGGCTTCACGAACAGCCTTGGCACGTTCCTTGGCGAGTTCGAGGTTTTTCTCCACGTCACCCGTCTTGTCGGTGTAACCCGTCACATCGACCTTCGCGTCAGCCTTGTCCTTGATGAACTTGGCCGTCGCCTCGACCGCAGCAGCGGCATCAGCGGGGAGCGTGCTGGACCCGACTTCAAAGAAGACTTTGCCCAGCGCCTCGGCAGCAGCCGGGGCGGCTGCGGCGGCAGGCGCTACAGCAGGAGCAGCAGCCTTGCCGGCATTCAGCGCAGTACCCAGACCCTGGAGGTAAGCCACCAGCACATCCAGCTCGGTCTTGCCTTCGAGCGCCTTGCGGGCACCCTGGATCTCCTCATCGGAGTAAGGCACACCCACCTTGCGCAGGGCCTTCATCTTGGCTTCGATGTCGTCGGACTTGGCCGGGCGGTCGAGCCAGGGGAAGGCAGGCATGTTGGACTCGGGCACCACGTCACGAGGATTCAGCAGGTGAATGCGATGCCACTGGTCGGAGTAACGACCACCCACGCGATGCAGGTCAGGACCGGTACGCTTGGAGCCCCACTGGAAGGGGTGGTCATACACGTACTCACCGGCAACGGAGTAGTGGCCATAACGCTCGGTCTCGGCACGGAACGGACGGATCATCTGGGAATGGCAGTTGTAACAGCCTTCACGGATGTAGATGTCACGGCCGACCAGACGGACCGGATCGTAGGGCTTGAGGCCTTCGACCGGGGTCGTCGTGGAGTGCTGGAAGAACAGCGGAACGATTTCCACCAGACCGCCGATACTCACGGTCAGCAGCGTGAAGACGATCAGCCAGCCAACCTTGCGTTCAATAAAGTCGTGATTCGATTGAGCCATGATTATTATTCCTCCCGATCAGGCGTGGGCGCCAGCAGGTGCCAGCACCGGAGCTTCATAGGCCTTCTGACCGGCAATCGTCTTGATCATGTTGTAGAACATGATCAGCATGCCCGTCAGGAACAGCACGCCGCCGAGCACACGAATTGCCCAGAACGGGTAGCTGGCCTTCACGGATTCGACGAAGGAGTAGGTCAGGGTGCCGTCCGGGTTGGTGGCACGCCACATCAGGCCCTGCATCACGCCGGAAATCCACATGGAGGCGATGTACAGCACGATGCCGATGGTCGCAATCCAGAAGTGGGTGGTGATCAGCTTGGTCGAGTACATCTCGGTCTTGCCGTACATGCGCGGGATCAGGTAGTACATGGCGCCGATGGACACCATGGCCACCCAGCCCAGAGCGCCGGAGTGCACGTGACCGACGGTCCAGTCGGTGTAGTGTGACAGCGCATTAACCGTCTTGATGGACATCATCGGACCTTCGAAGGTCGACATGCCATAGAAGGACAGGGAGGTGATCAGGAACTTCAGGATCGGGTCGGTGCGCAGCTTATGCCAGGCGCCGGACAGGGTCATGATGCCGTTGATCATGCCACCCCAGGACGGAGCCAGCAGGATCAGGGAGAACACCATGCCGATGGACTGGGTCCAGTCGGGCAGCGCGGTGTAGTGCAGATGGTGCGGACCCGCCCACATGTAGGTGAAGATCAGCGCCCAGAAGTGCACGACGGACAGGCGGTAGGAGTAAACCGGGCGGCCAGCCTGCTTCGGGACGAAGTAGTACATCATGCCCAGGAAGCCGGCGGTCAGGAAGAAGCCCACGGCGTTGTGACCATACCACCACTGGATCATGGCGTCCTGCACACCCGCATAGGCGGAGTAGGACTTGCCAAGGGAAACCGGCACTTCAGCGCTGTTGACCAGGTGCAGCAAGGCAACGGTCAGGATGAAGGCGCCGTAGAACCAGTTGGCCACGTAGATGTGGGTGGTCTTGCGGGTGCCGATGGTGCCGAAGAACACGATGGCGTAAGAGACCCACACCAGGGTGATCAGGATATCGATCGGCCATTCGAGTTCAGCGTATTCCTTGCCGGACGTCCAGCCCAGAGGCAGGGTGATCGCGGCGAGGACGATGATCAGTTGCCAGCCCCAGAAGGTGAAGGCAGCAAGGCCCGGGGCGAACAAGCGGGTGTGACAGGTACGCTGCACACAGTAGTACGACGTGGCAAAAAGAGCACAACCACCAAACGCAAAGATCACCGCGTTGGTGTGGAGCGGGCGAAGCCGTCCAAAGTGCAGCCATTCGGCAACGTTCAATTCGGGCCACACGAGCTGTGCTGCGACGATAACGCCGACCAGCATGCCCACGATGCCCCATACCACCGTCATGATGGCGAACTGCCGCACGACTTTATAGTTGTAAGTCTGCGATTGCATGTGAGTCACCTCATCTTAAAAAAAACAAAACCCCCCTGCGAGCGCAACGGCGGACCGTCGGCAAGCTTCCGCGGAAGGATACGCCGCGATAAGGGCGACATTTTGACACAGATCAACTGGACTGCGCCCTTGACCGGCCGGGAGTCGTTGCGCCGTGAGGCTCTCCACGGGGTGACGCCTGACAGGGATTCAGCTCGGGAATGATCCCGGCAAGCGCTCGGGCAGGATCTACCCCTCCGCCCGAAAGTCGCGCAGCGCAAGGGTTTCGGCGGCTACACAGCGGGGAATCCGGGAGCCATCAGGCAATAGCCTTCATTCATTCGGCAAGCCACGACAAGCGAAACCTAACCCGGAATAGGTAGGCGGAAAAAATACGGGCAATAAAGAACGAAAAAGACCGGTCGCGCCCATTTCAGGCGCACTACCGGTCTGTCGTGATCAATAATTGAACACCCGCATTTGCCACGGGCAAAATTTCGTCAATTAAAGCTGCGGACGCCTTCCCCCAGAGTGGAGCCATCAGCCTCGCACAACTGCTCGAGCGCAGCCCAACGCCCCATGAGTTGCAGCGCGCACTCGCGCAGCACGGCGTCGAGGCCGGCATCGCGGCTGATCACCTCCAGATGCGCCAGCACCGACCGTGCGATCGCCGGGCTGCGCCGGGACGGAAAGCTCGTCATCAGCGTGATCAAGGCCGCCAGGGCCAGCTCCGGGCAGGACTCATAGTCCGGCAGGGCGCCTTCCCCCTCTTCCGGCACGCAGTTGCAGCGGGGGCTCATATACGCACCGCGTAGTACTCGACCACGTGCTGCACCTCTACCGGGAAGGGCACTTCGGAAGCATCCGGCAGCCGGCTCACCGTCGCGGTAAAGGACTTCCCATCACAACTAAGCCACTCGGGCCGTTCCAGGCTTGGCTGTTCCGCGCACTCAATCACGGACGGAATCTTGCGGGCACGCTCGGCAAGCACGATCACGTCCCCCGGCTTGACGCGGATGGATGGAATATTCACCGGCCGACCATTCAGCTGCACGTGCTTGTGCCTCACCAGCTGGCGCGCGGCCACCCCGGTCGGCGCAAAACCGGCACGAAACACCACGTTGTCCAGACGGCGCTCAAGCAGTTCAAGCAGCTTGCTGCCGGTAGGAGCCCTCGAGGCCTTTGCTTCACGGAAAAGGCGCTGGAGCTGGGATTCGGTGAGCCCGTAGTTCATGCGCAGCTTCTGCTTTTCCATCAGCTTGACCCCGAAGTCGGACTTGCGCCGGGGGCGCGAGCCGTGCTGGCCGGGCGGGTAATCCCGTTCTCCGGCGGACTTTCGGGACAGACCGGGCAGCTCACAGCCCAGGGCTCGGATGACCTTCAAACGGGGACCGGTATAGCGTGACATCGACGGGGATTTCCTTTCTGCAGAGAAGAAGACAGTTCGTTTGGCAATGACCCACCGCCCTCAGAAGGGGCTGGCAGCGAGAAACCCGGTCAGCAGGAGGCCGAGGACACAGACATTCAAAAGCATCGAGCGCATGGAATGGACTCCGGGAACAGGGAACCGGGTTGCATCTTAGAATCCGGACCAAGAAATGTAAACGATAATGATTTGCATTTATAAGCCAGCTTCGGTACATTGCGGCTTCCGGCAGCCCTGCCTGCCTTCATTGCCCTGAAAAGCGTCAAGCCAGCCACCACGGGAAACCCGCACGCCAGCTAGCCAGATGCCCTCAACGTCTGGAGATCTCTGCCGTGCCCAAGCCCCACCTCGCCTTCCGTTCCGGAAAGCATCCCCTTCCCCTCCTCATCAGTGCAGCGCTTGCCGGAAGCCCCTCCCTCGCCCATGCCAACGGCGAGGGAGGCACCCCCACTCTCGACCGCGTCGTCGTCTCGGCCACTCGCAGCGAAGCTCTGGTCGACGCCGTGCCCACCACCATCACCACCGTCGACAGGCAGAGCATGGACAGACGCATGCCCCACGACGAGACCAGCCTCTTCGCCGACGAGCCGGACCTGGCCGTCGCCCGCGATCTGCGTCGCTTTGGCGCCAGCTCGGTCAACATCCGGGGTATCGAGGGCAACCGGGTGCTGCAACAGGTGGATGGCGTGCGCATGCCCGACTTCTACAGCGGCGGCGGGCCATCCAACGCCACCACGGCCAGCTCTGACAGCCCCGAGATGGATTTTCTGAAACGCGTCGAGGTACTGCGCGGGCCGGCCTCCAGCCTGTATGGCTCCGACGCCTTGGGTGGCGTGGTCAGCTACTTCACCCTGGACCCGGCCGACATCCTCGGCCCGCGCGACAGCGCCGTCCGCTACAAGGGCACCTGGCGCGGCGCCGACAGCAGCCTGCAGAACACCCTCTACTTTGCCGGCCGCAACGAGATGGTCGAAGGCCTCGTGGCCGTCACCCGCCGCAACGGTGAAGAACTCGACAACCGGGGCGACGTGGGCGGTACCAGCGTCGGGCGGGAGCAGCCCAACCCCCAGGACACCCGCTCCCGGGGCACCCTGGCCAAGCTGATCATCAAACCCGCCCAGGGGCATCAGATCCGTTTTGCCTACGAAGACCGTAACCAGTCCGCCGACGTCGCCCTGCTCCGCCTGGCCACGTCACTGCCCCGGGTCAGCGGCGCCACAGGCAGCGAAGACGCCCGCCGCGAACGCTTCTCGGTCGACTGGGAGTGGAAGCCCACCGACGGTCTGCTGGATCGCCTCCTGTTCATGGTCTACCACCAGAACGCCGCCAACCACGACACCACCCTGCAGCAGCGCACGGCCACCACTGCGGGCTGCTCGGGCACCACCCGGGGCACCAACAACTGCCTGGTGGACATGCACTTCCACTTCCGCCAGGAAACCACCGGCGCGGGCGTGCAGCTGGAGAAGGGCCTGCGCACCGGCGCCCTGGATCACTTCTTCAGCCTTGGCGCCGACTGGCGCCGGCACAAGCTGGATGAGCTGCGGGACTACGTCATCACCAACCAGACCACCGGCACCGTCAGCAAGTCCCTGGCTGGAGACACCTATCCCCTACGCGACTTTGCACCTGGCGAATCAAGCACGCTCGGCCTGTTTGCCCAGGACGAGATCCGCATCGACCGCCTCACCGTCACCCCGGGCCTGCGCCTGGACTCGGTCAAGCTGCGCCCGGACGGGCTCTCCAAGAACATCGGCAACCAGACCTTCAGCGCCACCGGGCAGGATCACTCCGCCGTTTCGCCCAAGCTCGCCGCCATCTGGCGCCACAGCCCTGCCCTCTCCTTCTATGGCCAGGTGGTGCGCGGCTTCCGGGCCCCCAACTACGAAGAGGTCAATGGCCTCTTCTACAACGCTGCCCAGAACTACGCCAGCCTGCCCAACCCCAACCTGAAGCCCGAGACCAGCACCGGCATCGAGATCGGCACCCGCTTCAAGCTGGCGGGTGGCGACATGCAGCTGGCGGCCTTCCACAACAAGTACAGCAACTTCATCAGCAACGCGCTGATCTGCTCGACCCCCAGCGGCGCCAGCAGCCCGGCCTGCCTGGGCAACGCCGTGCGCTCGGTGTACCAGTCCATCAACCTCACCAGCGTCCGCATCCAGGGCGTGGAGGTACGTGGCAGCTGGGCGCTGCCGGCGGGCTTCCGTACCGCCACCGCGCTGGCCTGGTCCCAGGGTGATGTCACCTCGGCCGACCAGCCCCTCAACACCGTCGACCCGGCCCGCCTCTACCTGAACCTGGGTTGGGACGGCAGCCTGGCCAGCCGTCCGCTTGCCCTGGATGCGCGCCTGCGCGCCGCCCTCAAGAAGGACCGCGTCGACACCAGCGAAGTGGATTACTTCCGCACCCCGGGCTACGCCATCGTGGATTTCAGCGCCAGCATGCAGATCCATCCCAAGGCCCGCATCAATGTCGCCCTCAACAACCTCTTCGACAAGAAGTACTGGGTGTGGAGCGATGTCCGCCAGGTCGCCCTCGCCACCACCGACGCCGGCCCGGCCTTCTACACCCAGCCCGGCCGCAACCTGAGCGCCGCCCTGCAGGTGGACTTCTGATGCATCGCTTCGCCTGGCGGCCCCGGCGCCTTCTCGCCATGCTGGCCCTGCCCGTGCTGTGCCTGCTTCTCCTCACTGGAAGCGGGCCGGCGGTGGCCGGGCGGATCCTGATCATCAGCACCTCCCCGGTCCAGCCGGGCAAGTTCCTCAAGATGGCCGAGGTGGCAAAGCGGCATGGCCTTGCCCTGGAAGCCCGCTTTGCCGAAAAGCTGCCTGCCGACGTGGGCCCCGCCCTCTTCCAGGGCTACGACCTGGTGCTCTTCGATACACCTCGGGATCACCTCCAGGCCTTCGTCGAGGGCCGGCTTGCCGCAGCGCTGCCGGGCCTGCGCACGCCTCACCTGTGGCTCCACGATGGCCAGCCCCGCTGGCACGGCCTGCCCGAGGGTCTGGCCCGGCGCCTGCACACCTATTATGTAAACGGCGGACGGCTCAACATCGACGGCTTCCTCGCCAGCATCGCCGCCCATCTAGGTGGCAAGCCTGGATCAGCCCTGCCCGAACCCATCGTCTTTCCCAAGAGCGGCGTCTACCACCCTGACCATCCCGGCCTCGTCTTCGACAGCCCCACCGCCTACCTGGGCTGGAAGGGCGTCGCCCCTGGCGCTCCGGTCATCGCCATCGCCCTGCACCAGCAGTACATCGCCGCCGAACAGACCGCCTTCATCGACGACCTTATCCGCCGCATCGAGAAGGCCGGGGCCACGGCCCTACCCTTCTACAGCCCGGTCATGGATCCGGATGCCGTCCGGCGCATGCTGCGGGCCGACGGCCACCTGCTGGCCAACGCCCTGATTAACACCCAGATCATGCTCAACCCCGAAGGGCGCCGGACGGAGTTTGCCGACCTGGGCATCCCCGTCGTCCAGGCCATGCCCTACCGCAAGGGCGACGAAGCCGCCTGGGCCGCCGACCCCCAGGGCGTCGCCCTGATGGACGTGCCCTTCTATCTTGCCCAGGCCGAATACGCTGGCGTCACCGACATCCAGATCGCCGCCGCCACCCGCAAATCCGACGACCAGATCGCCCCCATCGCCCCCCAGGCCGACGCCGTGGTCAACAAAGCCCTGCGCCTGGCCCGGCTGCAGACCCAGGCCAACAAGGACAAGCGCGTCACCCTGTTCTTCTGGAACTACCCCCCGGGGGAGAAGAACCTCTCGGCCTCCTTCATGAACCTGCCGCGCAGCCTGGTCGCCACCCTCGCCGCCCTCAAGGCCCACGGCTACACCACCGAAACGCCGGGCGAAACGGAACTCACCCTGTCGCTCCAGCGCCTCCTCGCCCCCTACTACCAGCCCGCCGGCGACAACAGCGCCCTCGAATCCCTGCTCCGGGACGATCTGGCCGAACACCTGCCCCTCAGCACCTACCGGCGCTGGCTCGCCAGCCAGCCCGACAGCGTGCGCAAGCAACTGCACGAGCGCTGGGGTGAGCCCGAGCGTTCGTCCATGATCGTCGTCCATCGGGGCCAGCCCGGCTTCGTCATCCCGCGCCTGCGCCTTGGCCACCTGGCCCTGCTGCCCCAGCCCCCCCGGGGCGAACGCTGGGAAAACAAGGAAAAAGCGCTGTATCACTCCACCAGCGCCGCGCCCTCCCACTTCTATATGGCCGCCTACCTGTGGGCCCGGGAGCAGGCCCGGAGCGACGCGCTGATCCACTTCGGCACCCACGGCAGCCAGGAGTGGCTGCCCGGCAAGGAGCGCGGCCTGTCGGTGAGCGACTTCCCCATGCTTTCCGTCGGCGATGTGCCGGTGTTCTACCCCTACATAGTGGACAACATCGGTGAAGCCACCCAGGCCAAGCGCCGGGGCCGCGCCACCATCATCAGCCACCTCACCCCGCCTTTTGCCCCTGCCGGCCTGCATGCGACGCTCACCGCCATCCACGATCAGCTCCATGCCTGGCTGGCCCAGGACGAAGGCGCGGTGAAGGAGAAGATCCGCGCCCAGTTCATCGCCGCAGTACGCAAGGAGCGCATCGACCAGGATCTCGGCTGGAGTGAGGAACGCATCCGCAAGGACTTTCCGGCCTTCGTCAGCGCGGTACACGACCATCTCCACGAACTGGCCCGCACGGCACAGCCCTTGGGCCTCCACACCTTCGGCCAGGGCGCCGGCGAAGAAGGCCGCATCGCCACTGTGCTGATGATGGTCGGCAAGGATTTCTGGGAAGGCGTCGCCGGCCCGGATGAAGAGGCCGACGAGCTCCTCGTGGGCGACTACACCCGGCTGAAGGAATCCACCCCCTACCAACGCCTGAAGGCCATCCTGAATGGCACGGCCGAGTTGTCCGCACTGCCTCCCAAGGCACGCGCCGCCGCCGAGCAAGCCCGCAAGTGGTACGCCGCCCTCGACGCCCACCCCGAGATCAGCGCCCTGCTGGCCGGCCTGGAAGGCCGCCACATCCCCACCAGCTACGGGGGCGACCCGATCAAGAACCCCGATTCCCTGCCCACGGGCCGCAACCTGTATGGCTTCGACCCATCCCGCGTGCCCACTCGGGCCGCCTGGGCTGCCGGCCGCGAGGCCTTCGACCAGCTCCTCGCCACCCACAAGGCCAAAGCCCGCAGGGCACCGCAGAAGCTGACCTTCACCCTGTGGTCGGTGGAGACCATGCGCCACTTCGGGCTGCTGGAAGCCCAGGCCCTGTGGGCAATGGGCGTCGAGCCCGTGTGGGATGCAGGCGGCCGGGTGGAGGACGTCCGCCTCGTGCCCCGGGAAGCCCTCGGCCGCCCCCGGGTGGACGTGGTGCTCTCAGCCACCGGCCTGTATCGTGACCACTTCCCCAACGTGATGCGCCTGCTCGCCAAGGCGGCCAAACTGGCGGCCGAGGCCGACGAGGCCGACAACCCCGTGGCCGCCAACTCCCGGCGCATCGCCGCCACCCTGCGCGCCAAGGGCTGGAGCGAAGCCCAGGCCAGCAACGCCGCCCAGACCCGCATCTTCTCGTCCGAATCCGGTCGCTACGGCACCGGCCTGGACGACGCCGCCCTGGCCACCGACACCTGGAAGGGCAAGGCCGAGGGCGACCGCAAGCTCGCCCGCCTGTACCTGTCGCGCATGCAGTTCGGCTACGGCCCCGACGAGACCCAGTGGGGCCAGCCTGGCACCGGAGGCGAGAACCTCTACGCCGCCCACCTCAAGGGCACCGAGGGCGCGGTGCTGTCCCGCACTTCCAACCTCTACGGCATGCTCACCACCGACGACCCCTTCCAGTACCTGGGCGGCATCGCCCTCGCCGTCCGCCACCTGGACGGCAAGGCACCGGAACTCTACATCTCCAACCTGCGGGGCAGCGGTGGCGGCAAGGTGGAAGGCGCCGCCGGCTTCCTGGCCAAGGAGCTGGCCACCCGCAACTTCCACCCCGGCTACATCCAGGGCCTGATGAAGGAAGGCTACGCCGGCACCCTGCAGGTGCTCGATGGCGTCAACAACTTCGCCGGCTGGCAGTCGGTGGCCCGGGAGATCGTCCGCGACGACCAGTGGCAGGAGTTCGTGGATGTCTATGTGCGCGACAAGCACAAGCTCGGCCTGAAGGACTGGTTCGAACGCCAGAACCCCCATGCCCTCGCCCAGAGCATCGAACGCATGCTCGAAGCCGCCCGCCAGGGCTACTGGAAGGCCGACAAGACCACAGTAGACGAACTCAAGGCCCGCTACCGGGAGCTGGCCAACCGTCATCAGGTAAAGACCGACAACGCGCAGCTGGCCACCTACGTCGGCTTCGGGCTGGCCCAGGCGGCCCCGGCACCGGCGGCGAAAACCTCACCCTCCCACACCGCCCCGAGCGCTGAGATGCCGTCCCCAGCCCCCGAAGCGCCGCCCATCCAGGGCATGCGCCTCGACAAGGTGGCACCGCCTGCACCGCCCCCCGCATCCAGTGCCGACTGGGGCCTGGCACTCATCGCCCTGGCGACCCTCGGCGGCGCCCTGCGCGCCCGTCACGCCCATCGCTAACCACGACCAACCAAGCCTCTCACCATGAACCACGCCCTCGAAAACACCATGTACGACGTGGCGCAGCTCTTCCTGCTGCCCACCCTCGTCCTCATTGCCATCCTCTTCCTGTTTGCCTTCTGGTCCCTGGGTGAATTCGCCCTCCTCGCCTGGCGCCGACGCAGCGATGGCGGCCGGCCCCTCGTGCGGGCCTTCCGGGCCAACCGGACGCTCACCGACGACGAGCTCGACCTCCAGGCTCACACCCTCCTCGAGGCCCCCCGGGTCGCCAGCCGCGTCACCCCCATGCTGGGCCTGGTGGCCACCATGATCCCCATGGGGCCAGCGCTCAAATCCCTGTCCGACGGGGATCTGGCCCAGGTCTCCCACAACCTCACGGTGGCCTTCTCGGCGGTCATCCTCGCCCTCATCGCCGCGTCGATCACTTTCTGGGTCACCAACGTGCGACGACGCTGGCTGGCCGAGGAAATGGTCCTCATCGCCCGCCTGCGCCAAGAGAGCTGAACCATGGCCCTGAAGCTCCTGCACGAACCCGACACCGAAGACCCCATCCTGTCGGTGGTCAACCTCATCGACATCTTCCTGGTCGTCATCGCCGCCCTGCTCATCACCATCGCCCGCAACCCGCTGATGAACCCCTTCAGCAAGCAGGACGTGACCGTGATCACCGATCCGGGCAAGCCGAACATGGCAATCACAATCAAGAAGGGTGAAAAGGTCGAGCAGTACAAGGCCAGCGGCGCCATCGGCAGCGGCGATGGCGAAAAGGCCGGCGTCGCCTACCGCATGAAGGACGGCTCCATCGTGTATGTCCCCGAAGGCACGGACGCACCGCACTGAACTCCTGCCCGTCCGGCTCGTCCATGCAGAACCTGGCGATTTTCCGGCCTCCACGCCCCTCCCGACCATGACCCTCCGACTTGCCTTGCTGCTGCTTTGCGTCGCTGGCGCAGCCCAGGCCACCGACCGCATCATCGACACCGCCACCGGCCGGGAGATCAGCCGTGCCGAACTGCTGGCCCAGGCCCGCCAGAGTGACTTCGTGCTCCTCGGCGAGATCCACGACAACCACCACCATCACCAGCGCCGGGCGGCCCTGATCGCCGAGCTGGCGCCCACCGCCATCGCCGCCGAACACCTGGAAGCCGGGCAGCAGGTGAGCTGGGCCCCAACCGCCGGCCCATCGGTGGCAGAGCAGCTGGGCTCTGCCGGATTCGACGCTCGATCCTGGCAGTGGCCCATCCATGAACCTCTCTTCGCCGGCCTGGCCCAGGCACGGATCGGAGTGAGCGGCGCAAACATCTCCCGCGACCTGGCCCGCCGGCTGGTGCGCGAAGGCGAGAGCGCCCTGCCCCCAACCCTCGCCGCCACCCTGGCGACAGCGCCGTTGCCGGCCTCCGCCCAAGCGACGCTGGACAAGGACCTGCTGGACGATCACTGCGGCCAGCTCCCCGCCACCCGCGTGCCGGGCATGCGCCTCGCCCAGCGCGCCCGGGACGCCGCCATGGCCGTAGGCGTCACCGCCCTGAGCGAACGCCCTGCCGTGCTGGTGGCAGGTAACGGCCACGTGCGGGCCGACTATGGCGTGCCCGTTGCCCTGGTCCGACTGCGCCCGGGGGCCCGCATCGTCAACGTCGCCTTCCTGGAGAGCGAGCGCAGCACGGAGCCGCCCCTGGCCTACACCCACCTGTGGATCACCCCGGCCGTCCAGCGGGACGATCCCTGCAAGGGCTTTCCGGCACCACGCAGCTGAGCAGCCCGGCAAAAACCCTCGACATTCAATTTTTATCGAAACCAAACTACCAACAATTCTGATTTTATTTAATTCAAACCCAAACTATCCTTGCAGGGCTGATCCCCCCAACTACAGGAGACACGAATGAAATCCTTTGCCCTGATGGGCGCCGCCCTGGCGCTGGGCCTGACCCTCGTTGCCGGCGATGCCGATGCCGCCAAGCGTTTTGGTGGCGGCAAATCGTCGGGCATGCAACGGCAGGAACTGAGCCAGCCCAAGGCCCCCACCGCCACGCCGGCCACCCCTGCCCAGCAGCCTGGCGCTGCGGCCGCTCCGGCCCGCTCCCAGGCCGCCGCCGCGGCCCCTGCCGCACAACCCAAGCGCTCCTGGATGGGCCCCCTGGCCGGTCTGGCCGCCGGTATCGGACTGGCCGCGCTGGCGTCCCACTTCGGCTTTGGTGAAGAGCTCGCCTCCATGATGATGATGGCCCTGATCGCCTTCGCTGTGATCGCCGTGATCGGCTTCTTCCTGCGCAAGCGCGCCGCCGCCAACCAGCCGGCCCTGGCCGGTGCGGGCGCCGGTGGCATGCAGTACACCGCCAACCAGGGCAGCTACGACAAGTCCCCGTCGGCCACTCCGGCCTATGGCAGTGCTGCCGCCCCTGTGGCCGCCGCCCCCGTAGCCGCCGCCGCTGCAGCAGCCACCACGGCGGCTGCCGGCAACATCCCGGCCGACTTTGACGCCGACGCCTTCGTGCGCAACGCCAAGGTCAACTTCATCCGCCTGCAGGCCGCCAATGACGCCCGCAACCTCGACGACATCCGCGAGTACACCACCCCCGAGATGTTCGCCGAGATCAAGATGAACTGGATGGATGACGGCGCGGCCGGTCAGAAGACCGACGTGGTGTCCCTCAACGCCGAGGTTGTCGATGTGACCGAGGAAGCCGAGCGCTACATCGTCAGCGTGCGCTTCACCGGCCTGCTTCGCGAAGAGACCAACGCCGCCCCCGAGGGCATCGACGAGGTGTGGCACCTCACCAAGCCCCGCAGCGGCAACAGCGGCTGGCTGGTGGCCGGCGTTCAGCAGAACAGCTGAGCCAAGGCGGCCAGGCCGCCTCGACCGACTCTGGCAGTACCCCCCTAGCCCCTGCACGAGGACTCCTCGTCGCAGGGGTCTTTTTTTGCCTGACGCACTTCAGGCGGGCGCGCCCGAGTCCTCTTCGGATGAGGCGGCTCCCCCATCCATGCCCCCCAGGCCAGCCTTGGCCGCATCGGAAATGGCCAGCACGCAGGGGTGGGTCAGACGGCGCTCCACCGAGATCGCGTAGTACTCGATGCGCACCTCCTCGGCCCGCCCCAGCACCACCAGATCACCGCTGGCCAGGGTTTCCTGCTCGATGGCCGTCGGCACCACGAAGGCCCCCACGCCGGCGCGTCCGAAGGCCGTCATCAGGGCCGTGTCGTCGAACTCACCGGCGATGCGCGGCCTCAGCCGCTTGCGGTCGAGCCAGTCCTCGAACTTGCGGCGGATCGCCGAATCCTCTCCCGGCAGCAGGGTGGGCAGGCTGCCCATGCAGGCCGGAAAGTCGGTGCTCTGCCCGTCCAGCAAGGACCGGGCCGCGATGAAGCTCAGGCCCGACTCCCCCAGTCGGTGGTTGTAGGCCCGCACATCCACCGACGGTGGAATGGGCGAATCGGCGATCACCAGGTCGAGCTTGTGGATGGCAAGCTCGGTGAGCAGCCGGTCGAGCCGCCATTCCCGGCAGATGATGCGCACCGGATCGGCCGGGTCCACCGCCGGGCGGAGCAGGCGGTAGGCAATCGACTTGGGCACCGCATCCGACACCCCCACCCGGAACTCCACCGGGCGCCCCTTGGGATAGTGGCGCAGGGCCTGCTCCAGCTCGGCGCTGAGGGAGAACATCTCGTCGGCGTACTCCATGGCCAGGCGGCCGGCCGGGGTCAGCTCAAGGGCGCGACCATCCCGCGCGAACAATTGCGTGTCGAGGCTGTCTTCCAGAAGGCGGATCTGTCCGCTGATGGTCTGCGGCGTGACGTGGAGGGCCTCCCCAGCCTTCACCACACCGCCGCTGCGGGCCGTTTTCCAGAAATAGAAGAGATGCTTTAGGTTCATCCAGGGCTCCCGGGGCGAAGATGTAACACTTCGAATATATCGAAACAATACTTCAGGTAATGCGACTTTACCTGATTGATTGATACCAATATAGTGAGCTCTCCGATACACACAGGAGACGAGAAAATGGAAGTCCAGATCAAGGCCCGTGGCCTGCCGGCAGCCAAGAACCTGCGTAATCACGCCAGCCGTCGCGTCCGTTCCGCCCTCAGCCGCTTCGGCCACGTGGTCCAGAGCGTCACCGTGCGCCTCTCCGACATCAACGGCCCCCGCGGTGGCGCCGACAAGCTGTGCCGGATCGTCATCCAGATGAAGAATCGCTCCCTCGTCATGGAAGAGCTCGGCGACGACATGCGCCGGGTCATCGACCGCCTGACCGAGCGCGTCCAGTACAACGTGGCCCGGCAGATGGACAAGCTCGCCCGGGTCAACCGCCAGATGCTGATGATCGCCGAGCCCGAGCTCGTGCCCATCAAGGCCTGATGCCCTGGGCGGATCACCGGGGAGGGCGCACCGCCCCCGGTGATTCCGGCTAGAATCGCAGCCCGAACGCCATCTGCGGGGCCAACTGCCCCGCCATGACCGCCATGCTGCGACTCTCCGAACTCCGCCTGCCCCTCGACCATCCGGCCGAGGATCTTCCCGCCGCCATCATCCAGCGCCTGGGCATCCCGGCCAGCGCGCTCATCAGCTTCACCGTCCACAAGCGCAGCTACGACGCCCGCAAGAACGTGCGCCTCAGCTTCATCTACATCATCGATGCAGAGGTGAAGGACGAGGCGGCCGTGCTCAAGCGCTTTGCCGGCGACCTGCACGTCAAGCCGACGCCCGACATGGACTATCACTTCGTCGGCAAGGCCCCACCCGGATTCAGCCACCGGCCGGTGATCATCGGCTTTGGCCCCTGCGGCATCTTTGCCGCCCTCATCCTCGCCCAGGCCGGCTTCCGGCCCATCGTGCTGGAGCGTGGCAAGGCCGTGCGCGAGCGCACCCAGGACACCTGGGGCCTGTGGCGCAAGAACACCCTCAACCCCGAATCCAACGTGCAGTTTGGTGAAGGCGGCGCCGGCACTTTTTCGGATGGCAAGCTCTACAGCCAGATCAAAGACCCCAAGCATTACGGCCGCAAGGTGCTCACCGAGTTCGTCAAGGCCGGTGCACCGCCCGAGATCCTCTACGTGGCCAAACCCCACATCGGCACCTTCCGGCTGGTGGGCATGGTCGAGGCCATGCGCGCCGAGATCGAACAGCTGGGGGGCGAGATCCGCTTCCAGCAACGGGTCACCGACATCCGCATCGAGGACGGTCAGGTCCGCGGCGTGATCACCGCCAATGGCGACGAGATCCGGACCAACCACGTGGTGCTGGCCCTCGGGCACAGCGCCCGGGACACCTTCGAGATGCTGCACGAGCGCGGTGTTTACATGGAGGCCAAGCCCTTCTCGGTGGGCTTTCGCATCGAGCACCCCCAGAGCCTCATCGACAAGGCCCGCCTGGGGCCCCATGCCGGCCACCCGGAGCTGGGCGCCGCCGACTACAAGCTGGTGCATCACGCCTCGAATGGCCGTGCGGTGTACAGCTTCTGCATGTGCCCCGGCGGCACCGTGGTGGCCGCCACCTCGGAGCCCAACCGGGTGGTCACCAACGGCATGAGCCAGTATTCACGCAACGAGCGCAACGCCAACGCCGGCATCGTGGTGAGCATCACGCCGGACGACTACCCCGGCGGCCCGCTGGCCGGGATCGCCTTCCAGCGCGAGCTTGAAAGCCGCGCCTTCGTGCTCGGCGGCAGCACCTACGAGGCGCCGGGCCAGCTGGTCGGCGACTTCCTGAAGGGCAAGGCCTCGACGGCCCTGGGCAACGTGGAGCCCTCCTACAAGCCAGGGGTGAAGCTGGGCGATCTGTCCACCGCCCTCCCCGACTACGCCATCACCGCCATGCGTGAAGCCCTGCCGGCCTTCGACCGGCAGATCCGCGGCTTCAACATGTACGACGCGGTGCTCACCGGCGTCGAGACGCGCACCTCCTCGCCCCTGCGCATCACCCGCGGGGAAAACTGCCAGAGTCTCAATGTGAAGGGGCTGTACCCGGCGGGCGAAGGGGCGGGCTACGCGGGTGGAATCCTGTCGGCGGGCGTGGATGGCATCCGGGTTGCCGAAGCCCTGACGACCAGCCTGCTGGCCGAGGGCTGACAGCGTCGGGCGAAAGGCCGGGCGGCCCTCAGCGGGCGAGACAGGAGCGGAAGCGGTTTTCCCGGCCCAGCACCAGACGCCCGAACTCGTCGAGCAGCTTCGGGCAGATGGCGTCGGGTTTGAGGGTGAAGGTCACAAAGCCCAGCCGCTCCAGGTTGCGGGACTCCACCACCACCTCGCCCTTCTCGAAATCCGCCCGCCACACCACCTGCACACTGATTTCATCGGCCACGGTGAACAACGCCGACTCCAGCTCGCGCATGCGGTTGCGGCGCTCCTGACATTCAAACTTCAGGCCCAGATCGAAGAGCATCTGGCGCAGCCGTTCGACCGCCCCTCCGGCACGCTCCAGGCTGCGCTGCCCCGGTCCGCGGAGGGTGTAGCCCATGCTCACGCGCTCGATGCTGCCGCCCTCGCCGGTCGAGCGGGTCCGGAAGTCGGCATAGCCTTCCTGCCAGGACAGGTTGCGGATGGGATCGTCGGAGTCGAGAAGGTAGTAGTTGCGCCCCACCTGGGGCTTCAGAAAATTCAGCTGCGTGCTGAGATCCCGGCAGTAGTCGAACACCGCCCGCAACGAGCGGTCCAGGCCTTCGCGCAGCCGCTCCGCCTCCTGGGAGGCAACGCTGGCACCGCGCTGGCGCTGGGCCACTTCATCCCGCAACTGTTCGAGCAGCCCGCCACACGGCACGGACGGGGCCTCGGGCACCGGTGCCGGAGGCGGCACCTCCTGCACCACGCCACGGGGAGCAGAGGGCGTGTGCAGACCGGTGACGTCAGGAAAACCCAGATCCCGGGCGGCCCCGGAAAAATCCGCCTTCGTGCCGCGGATGCCGGTGTAGCGGGCGTCGATCTGCTGCACCCGCCGACGCGCCGCCTCGATGTCGAAAGAGGCGATATCCGCCAGCAGCGCCGCCGCATCGGCATCCAGACTCGACGTATCGCCGACCACCGCCGGTGACTCCGGCAAGGCCGGGGGCTGGGGATCGGTAAGGTCGGGCGGGGTGGCAGAAGGCTTGAAAGGCACGGCTGTCATCAAGGCGAGGAAGGGGCAAACGAAAACCCACGCATCGAAAACGGGACACGGGGGCGGGAGGCACGCTGAACAATGACGTTATTGTAATGAACTATCCGCGCTTGGGAACCCGTATCACGGCAACAGTCCCCGGGCTTGCAGCGCGACAGCGGCGGCGGTTAGACTCCGCGGCGTTTCGGGTGCCGACCCCGCGTCTGCGGGCAAGGTGAAACGGGAAGTCCGGTGACCCCGGCGGGCCTTTCGCTCGCAGGGCATTCCGGCGCAGTCCCCGCTGCTGTAAGCCTGACGACGCCTCCACACACGCCACTGGGCCTTCGGCCCGGGAAGGCCGGAGCGGGTCGCACGAAGGCGAGCCAGAAGACCGGCCCGACAACACTGGTTCAGCTGTGCCCCGGGGTGTGGGAATGGCGAGCGAAACGTCGGCCTTCCCGCGCACATCCTCACGCCCCGCGCCCGCCCAGCGGCTTCGTATCGTCCCCCTCGCCCCCTGGCCAGCCCAATGGCACGCGGAGGCGCAATGGCAGGACGCATATCGATTCACCGGATGTTCACCCACGGCAGCGGGCTGCTCGCCGCCCTCATTGCCGTCGGCAGCGCCCACGCCACCACCCTGTTCGGCGTCGTCACCGACCGCGCCGCGCCCCAGGCTGTCGAAGCCGCCCACCAGCACCTCGCCCGCCACCCCCGCGACCGCATCCTGCTGCGCACCCCTGCGCAGATCCAGGCGGCCAGCGACCGGCAGCTGCGCCAGTGGCTGGACGCCGATGCCGTACTCGCGGTCTCGGCCTTTGGTGACCCGGCAAGGCGCCTCATCGACGCCCTGCCCGCCAGCCGTGCCAGCACCGTACTGGCCATCAATGGCGAGCAACGCCTCAATCTGCTGAGCCGATCGAAGGCCGGCGCCCTGGGCAGCTTTCCCGCCGAAACCCTGCGGCAACTGGCCGCCGAGACCCCCCCGCAAGAAGCCCTCGCCGCCGCGGCAGCCGTGCCGGCGGCCCAGCAGTGGCTCGACGCCCGCCGTACCTGGCAGGCCGGTGGCAGCGACAACCTGGGCAAGCTGTTCAAGCACCTGCTGGCAGGCAGCCCCCTGCCCCCACCTCGCCCGGAGGCCAACCTGCGCCTGCGCGTCGGTGCCGTCGAACGCGTGGACGCTGACGCCTGGCAGGCCCGCCTGCTGCCCGCCGGCCCGGCCCTGGCCGTGCTGGATCTGTCCAACATCGAGTCCGGCACAGCGGCCGCGATCTGTGCTGAATCCCGCCGCCAGGGCCTGCCCTGCGCCGAGGTGCTGACCCGCTGGGGCGGCAGCTCCCGGGAGGCCATCGAGGGCCTGCCCGCCCTGCTGGCCCCCGCCCGTCCGGCCGCGCTGGTGGTGCTCCAGGATTTCGTCGTCGGCGCCGCCGAAAACCGCGAGGCCGTCACCGAGGCCCTGCAGCGCCTCGACATCCCGGTCATCAAGGCCATCCGCCTCACCGAACGCAGCGCCACCCAGTGGCGCCTGTCGCCGGAAGGCCTGCCCGTGGATTCGGTGCAATACCGGGTCGCCCTGCCGGAGCTCCAAGGCATCGGCCAGCCCATCGTGGTGTCGGCCGTGGGCGCCGGCCGCATCGACCCCGTCACCGGCGTGGAGCTGCGCCGCACCGACCCCATCCCCACCGAGATCAGCCGCCTGGTGTCCCGCGCGGCCCGCTGGCAGCAGCTCCAGGCCAAGGCCCGGGCCGACAAGCGCCTGGCCATCATCTACTACAACCATCCCCCCGGCCGGCAGAACATCGGCGCCGACAACCTGGACGTCCCGGCCTCCCTGTTCGGCATCCTGCAACGCCTGAAGGCCGAGGGCTACGACACCGGCGAGCTGCCGGCCACCCCCGAGGCCCTCCTCGACCGCATCATGGCCCACGGGGTCAACCTGCCCGAAGACAAGACCGCCCTGCGCGAGCTGGCCCGGGAAGTGGAAGGCCTCAGCGCCACCGACTACTGCCGCTGGTTTGCCGGGCTGCCGGAGCGGGTCCGGGGCGAGATGGTCTCCGGGCCCCTGGGGCGCCTCCACGCCGAAGTGCTGGAAGCCGAACGGGCCGGCGAACGCAGCCTGGGCCGCAAGCGCGTGGAGTCGGTGATGAAGGAACTCCACCACCTGGCTGAAGGCGCCGACCACCCCCGGCGGGCCGAGGCCATCGCCGGGCTGAAGGCCCTGGAGGCCGGCTACCTGGGCTGCCTCGCCGACCCGCCGCAGCAGGCCTGCAGCACGCACTCGGCCCTCGCCTGGAAGATCGTCGGCTACGGCATCGAAGGCCTCAAGGGCTGGGGCCCGGCGCCGGGCAAGGTGATGGTCAGCGACGGCAAGCTGCTGGTGCCCGGGCTCACCTTCGGCAAGGTCTTCGTCGGCCCCCAGCCGCCTCGGGGCTGGGAGGTGGATGAAGAGCTCCTCCACGCCAACACCAGCGTGCCGCCCCCCCACCAGCTCCTCGGCTTCTACCACTGGATCCGCGACATCTTCCGGGCCGATGCGGTGGTGCATCTGGGGCGCCACTCCACCTATGAATTCCTGCCCGGCAAGGCCGTCGGCCTGACCGCCGACGACTACCCCAGCCTCATCGCCGCCGACCTGCCCGGCATCTACCCCTACATCGTCGACGGCGTCGGCGAGGGCATCCAGGCCAAACGCCGGGGCCTCGCCGTGATCGTCGACCACCTCACCCCGCCCCTCTCCGCCACCCCGCTCTACGACCGGCTGCTGGAGCTGCGCCAGGTGGTGGAGAGCTTCGAGGCCGCCGGCAGCGAAAGCCTCAAGCACCAGGCCGCCCGGCGCATGCGCGAACAGGTTGCCGCCCTCAACCTGCGGGCCGAACTGGAAGCCTCCATGGCCGATGTGCTGGAGGTGCGCGGCATCGGCTTCGAAGATGCCGACGATGACCTGCTCGCCCACGAGATCGGCCACTACCTCACCAAGCTGCAGGAAAAGTTCATGCCCCACGGCCTGCACATCTTCGGGCAGGACTGGAGCGCCGATTCACTGAAGCTGATGGCCGACTCCATGAGCCAGGTGGCGGGCGGCTACGACGACGCCATCGCCGGCAAGCTCGCCGCCTCACCGCGCCTCGAAATGGAAGGCCTGCTCGCCGGCCTGGACGGACGCTTCGTGGCCCCGGGCAAGGGCAACGACCCCCTGCGCTCCCCGGAAGCCCTGCCCACCGGGCGCAACTTTCACGCCGTCGATGGCGACCTGCTGCCCACCCGGCTGGGCTACGCCCTCGGCGCCCGCCTGGCCGAACAGGCCACCGCCCGGCCCCGCAAGGCCCGGGCCGATGCCGACAGCGACGCCGTCATCCTGTGGGCTTCCGACGCCGTGCGCGATGAGGGCGCCATGGTCGCCTTCTGCCTGTCCCTACTGGGCGCCGAGCCGGTATGGAACGCCCGCGGCATCGTCACCGACGTGCGCCTGCTGGGCGATACCCCCCGGCGCGACGTGATCGTCACCACCTCCGGCCTGTTCCGCGACCTCTACCCCAACCTGCTCAGGCTGATCGACCGGGCCGGCCGCCTGGCCCTGGCCGCTTCCGCCGGCCTGATCGCCGAACAGCACCCGGAGCTCGGCACCGCCCTCGACGCCGCCCTTGCGCCCCTGGGCGGCAGCGTGGCCCGCGGCCACCAGCCCCTCGCCGACAACATCGCCGCGGCCCGCTGGCTGGCCCGCACCCGGCAGCTCAACAAGGCCGGCCTCGACATCGCCGACGCCGGCCGCAGCGCCGCCCTGCGCATCTTCGGCGACGCCCCGGGCGCCTACAGCGCCGGCGTCAACCGCCTGGCCGAACGCTCCGGCGCGTGGCGCGAGCGCAGCGAACTGGGCCAGGTCTACCTCAACCGCCTCGGCCACGCCTACGGCCTCGACGCCAGCGGCGACGCGGCCCACCAGGCCTTCGCGACGGCCCTCTCCGGCGTGGCCCGCAGCTACCACGGCCGCGCCAGCAACCTGTATGGCCTGCTCGACAACAACGACGCCTTCGACTACCTGGGCGGCATGTCGGTGGCCATCGAAACCCTCACCGGGCGCCGCCCCGAAGGCCTCATCCTGCAGCACGCCGACCCTGCCCATCCGGCCGTCGAACCCCTGACCACCGCCCTGCTGTCCGAGCTGCGTGGCCGCTACCTCAACCCGGAATGGCTCAAGCCCCTGATGAAGCACGGCTACGCCGGCGCCCGCACCATGGGCCAGGAGTTCCTGGAAAACCTGTGGGGCTGGCAGGTCACCCGCCCCGACCTGATTCAGCAATGGGCCTGGGACGAGGTCAAGGAGACCTGGTTCGACGACAAGCACAAGCTGGGGCTGCCGCGCTTCCTGGCGCAGGGGCACAACGCCCACGTCAAGGCGCAGATGCTGGCCATCTTCATGGTCGCCGCCGAGAAGGGCTTCTGGCAGGCCGACGAGGCCACCCTGAAGCAGATGGGCGGCGAGCTGGCCCGCCTGGTGGCGCGGAACGGCCTGCCCGGCAGCGGCCACACCGCCCCCAACCATCCCATGTGGAACTGGCTCAAGCCGCGCATCGACGCCGCCGACGCCGAAGCCCTCGGCGTGACCCTGGCCCGGGCCAGGGGCGAAGGGCTGGCCCCGGCGCCCGCCACGGCCACGGCCGAGCACCCGGGCGCCCGCCACCAGGCGGCAGCCGCCAGTCGCCCACAGGCCGCCGAAGCCCCACCGGCCAACGGCCCGACCGCCACACCCCCCGCGGCGCCCCCGGCACCGGCCGAACGCCATTACGAACTCCACACCCGGCCGGCCCCGGTCGCCCCCCGGCACGCCCCGCCCACGGCCCTGCTCACCCTCGCCCCGCTGCTCTTCCTCCTCGGCCTCGCCTGGAGCCGCCGCGCCCCTTCAACCTCCACCCACGTTTGATCACACCATGAACGACCTGCTCACCCTCGCCTGGCTCCACCAGGCCGTCACCTGGCTGCTCGCCCCCGTGCTGCTGGCCCTCATCGCCGCCTGCGCCATCGCCCTGGCCGAAGCCGGCCTGGCCACCGGCGAACGCCTGTGGGGCCTGCGCCGCCTCGCCGCCAGCGGCGACCTGCTGCACATCCAGCGCGTCGCCCGGCACCGCCTGGAGCGGGCCGACCTGCTCGCCCGCATCCCGCCCATGCTGGGCCTGATGGCCACCATCATCCCCCTCGGACCGGGCCTCGCCGCCCTGGGCCAGGGCAACCCCTCGGAGCTGGCCAGCGCCGTCACCACCGCCTTCGACGCCACCGTGCTGGGCCTCGTCGCCGGTATCGGCGGCCTGGTGGTGGGCAAGCTGCGCCGGCGCTGGTACGAAGAACTGCTCGAAAACCTGGAGGACGGCGAATGAGCGCTGCCCAAGCACCCGAAGGCGCCCGCCCCCAGGCCCGTCAGGGCGGAGCGCATCCGCTGCCGCCACCCCGCAAGCGCCTGCGCCTGTACTCACGCCTCGACGCCCGCTTCGACGACCGGGACGAAGACCCCCGCGCCAGCCTGGTGAACCTGGTGGATGTGATGCTGGTCTTCGCCTGCGGCCTGCTCGCCGCCCTGGCCGCCAGTACCCAGGGCGCCTTGTCCCAACCCAAGCCGGTGGACAAGGGCCGCGCCATCGAACGCCCCGCCGACGGCCAGGGGCAGGCCGGTGCCGGCATGGACCGGGTCGGCGAAGTCTTCCGCGACCCCAAGACCGGCCAGCTGATCCTCATCGAGCCGGGCCCGTCGCCCGCCCGCCCCTGACCCCCTGGGCCCCAGGCCCCCGATGCCATGCAGGATGCTTGCACCGGAACGGTGCGAGCGGTTAGACTCCGCCCCGTCAAAGGTGCCGAGCCCGCTTCCGCGGGCAAGGTGAAACGGGAAGTCCGGTGACCTCGGTGAGCATGCTCTCCCCGACCATTCCGGCGCAGCCCCCGCTGCTGTAAGCCTGACGAATCTGCTCCACGCCACTGGGTGTCCGCACCCGGGAAGGTTGGCAGAAGAGGATGAAGGCGAGCCAGAAGACCGGCCTGTGACGAGTGGTGTGGTATTGGCCCCGGGGTGTGGGTAGAGCCGACCGATGGGCTTGCCCGCTCCGCTGCGTCCGATCCGTTCCCCGCTGTTCCCGGAACCCTTCCCGACCGCGTCAGCGCCTGCCCGGCCTCGTCTGGCCGCCGGTCCGTTTCCAGGTATTTCCGCTTCTGCGCCCCCGTCGTCATGCCGCACTTCGTTCAATCCAAACGAAGGAAAGCAAGATGCACATCGAACCGGGGTACGTCGCCAGTGCCAAGATCCTCGCCGCCAACGCCGCTGCCATCGCCCTCGTCGGCAGCCAGTCGGTCCACCTCCTGAAGCAGCCGTCGCAAATCGTCCGCAGCCTGCTGGCCGCGGCCTTCTTCACCCTGGCCATGCAGGCCTTCCATCTGCCCGTCGGGCCTTCCGAGCTGCATTTTCTGGGGGCCATGCCGCTCTACCTGAGCCTCGGCTTCATCCCCACCCTGTTCGGCTTCGCCCTCGGCCTCCTCGTCCAGGGCCTGCTCTTCAATCCCTCCGACCTCGCCCACCTGGGGGTCAACTTCCTGTCCCTGTCCCTGCCCCTGGTGCTGGTCCATGCCACCTTCGGCCAGCGCCTCGGCGCGCTGTCCGTGCGCAACATCATGAAGCTCGACGCGGCCTACTACGCCGGCGTGACCCTGATGGTGGGCTTCTGGCTGGCCCTGGGCGAGGTGGCCACGCCCCTCTCAGCCTGGCTGGCCTTCGCAGCGTCCTACGCCAGCATCGTCGCCATCGAACCGGTGATCACGCTGCTCCTGCTGCAGGCCCTCGCCCGCCGTCCGGACAGCCTCTCCCTGCCCCCTTCCCTCCCCCTGCGGAGCCTCTGAGCCATGACCGGCAAGGTCTGGTTCGTGGGCGCGGGCCCCGGCGACCCGGAGCTACTCACCCTAAAGGGCCGCCACCTGCTGCAGTCGGCCGGTGCCGTGCTGTTCGCCGGCTCCCTGGTCAATCAGGCAGCGACCCTGTTCACCCCGCCGGGCTGCGAGATCCGCGACTCCAAGGACATGACCCTGGAAGAGATGACCGCCTGGCTCACCCGGCAGGCGGCCCGCCACGCCTGCGTGGTGCGCCTGCAGACCGGCGACCCCGGGCTGTATGGGGCCCTGGTGGAGATGACCCGCCCCCTCACCGCCGCCGGCATCGACTGGGCGGTGGTGCCGGGCGTGTCGTCGGCCTTTGCCTCGGCCGCGGCCGCCGGCGAGACCCTGACCCTACCGGAAGTCACCCAGACGGTGATCCTCACCCGCATGGCCGGGCGCACGCCCATGCCCCCCGGGGAAGACCTGGAAGCCCTGGCCGCCCACGGCACCACCCTGTGCATCTTCCTGTCCATCACCCTGCTGCATGAAGTCCAGGGCGCCCTGCGCGCCGCTGGCTGGGCCGAGGACTCGCCCATCCTGGTGGTGCAGAAGGCCAGCTGGCCGGACGAGGAGAAGATCGTCCGCGGCACCCTGGCCGACATCAAGCGGCGCTGCCAGGCCGAAAAGATCGCCAGCCAGGCCATGATCATCGCCAGCCCCACCCTGGGCGCCGCCGACTGGCCGACCCTGGCCCGCTCCCGCCTCTACGACCCCGGCTTCAGCCACCGCTTCCGCAAGGCCTCTGCCCCGGAGACCCCCGCATGAAAGACACCACCCTCCTCCTGGTCGGCCACGGCTCCCGCAATCGGGCCGGCAACGCCGAGATCCAGCAGTTCGCCAGCGCCTGGCGCGCCCTCCACCCTGACTGGCGCATCGACGTGTGCTTCATCGAACACGCCGACATCCTGGTGCCCGCCGGCCTCGACCGCGCCGCCACCGGCAGCCGGCGGGTCATCGTGCTGCCCTTCATCCTCAACGCCGCCGGCCACGTCAAGATGGAGCTGCCCGCCGCCATCGCCGCAGCCCGCCAGCGCCACCCAGCCGTCGATTTCGCCTGCACCCGCCACCTGGGCATGGGCCGGGAGATCCTGGCCGTGCTGCAGGCCCAGCTCGACCGCCTGATGCAAAGCCTGGCCATGCCCGACCCCCGGACCACCGGGGTGATCCTGCTGGGCCGGGGCTCCTCCGACGCCGGCGCCAACGGTGAGCTGGCGCGCATGAGCCGCTGGCTCTTCGAGGACAACGACCACGAGCTGGTGGACCTGGCCTTCACCGGCGTCACCTGGCCACGCCTCGAGACGGTCGTCCAACGCCAGCAGCACCTGGGCATGGGGCAGATCTGCATCGTCCCGGTGTATCTCTTCACCGGCGTGCTGATGGAGCGCATCCACGCCCAGGTGGCCCGCCTGCGCAGCCAGCACCCGCAGACGGCCTTTGCCCTGGGCACCCACTTCGGCTTCGACAAGGGGGTATTCGCGCTCCTCGATGCCCGGGTGGCCGACGCAGGCCTGCCCGAAGGCGGCCTGCTCGAATGCGACGGCTGCAAGTATCGCCAGGCCGCCGAGGCCGAGCACCTCCACGACCACAGCCACACCGGCTGCGACCACCACCACGGCCACCACGCCGGGCATGCCCACGCCTGAGTCCGCCATGACGACAGCCAACACCGTCACCGAACAGCTCACCGCCGCCGGCCGGGCCATCGAGCACGACTCCTTCGCCATCATCGACCGGGAGGTGGGCCGCCACGCCTACCGCCCCGAACAGTGGCCCCTGGTGCGGCGCATGATCCACGCCAACGCCGACTTCGAGTTCAACGGCCTCACCGCCTTCCACCCCGCCGCCATGACTGCCGGCCTGGCCCGCATCCTGGCCGGCGACACGCCCCTGGTGGCCGACGTGGAGATGATCTGCGTCGGCCTGTCGGCACCGCGCCTTGCCCACTTCGGCGTCCACACCCACCAGTTCATCTCCGACCCCGACGTGATCGCCGCGGCCCGGGCCGACGACACCACCCGGGCCGTGCAGGCCATGCGCAAGGCCTGGCGCCGGGGACTACTCGACGGCGCCATCATCGGCATCGGCAACGCCCCCACGGCCCTGATCGAGGTGGTCCGTCTGATCCGCGAGGAAGGCCTGCGCCCGGCCCTGGTGGTCGGCATGCCGGTCGGCTTCGTCTCGGCCGCCGAATCCAAGGACCTGCTGATGGAGATCGATAGCGTGCCGTGGATCACCATCCGCGGCCGCAAGGGCGGCTCGACCCTGGTGGTGGCGGCCATCCACGCCCTCCTCGGCCTGGCCGAAGCCTATCAGCAGCCGGCGGCGTGAGGGTGCCATGAGCGCAGGTCACGCCACCGCCGAGAAAGTCCGCAAGGGCGACCCCAAACGGGATCGCGGCAACCGCACGGGCTTCTCCACTGGCGCCAACTCGGCCGCCGCGGCCGCCGCCGCCACCCTCGGGCTGGTGCACGGCCGGGTGCCGGACGCCGTGGAGTGCGTGCTGCCCAACACCCAGCGGGTGCGCTTCACCATCACCGATGGCTGGACCGACGGCCTGCGCGCCCGGGCCGTCAGCATCAAGGACGCCGGCGATGACCCCGACGCCACCAACGGCGCCCACCTCACCGCCGAAGTCGAACGCCTGCCCGGCGCCGAAGGCCGGATCGTGCTGCGCGGGGGCCCCGGCGTCGGCACCGTCACCAAGCCCGGTCTGGGCCTCGACGTGGGCGGCCCGGCCATCAACCCGGTGCCCCGCCGCAACATCACCGACAACGTGCGTGCCGCCGGCAGCGCCATCCTCGCCACCGGCGACGGCCTGGCGGTGACCATCTCGGTGCCCGGCGGCGAGGTGATGGCCACCAAGACCCTCAACGCCCGCCTGGGCATCCTGGGGGGCATCTCCATCCTCGGCACCACCGGCATCGTGCGCCCCTACTCCACCGCCGCCTTCCGGGCCAGCGTGGTGCAGGCCGTCGATGTGGCCGCCAACCAGGGCCAGACCAGCGTGGTGTTCACCACCGGCGGGCGCACCGAAAAATGCGCCATGCGCTGCTTTCCCGCGCTGGACGAGGCCTGCTTCGTGCAGATGGGCGACTTCGTCAAGGCCGCCTTCCAGACCGCGGTGAAGCAGGGCATGCAGCACATCATCGTCGGCGCCATGGTGGGCAAGCTCACCAAGATTGCCCAGGGCCTGTCGGTCACCCATGCCTGGCGCGAGGAGGTGGACCGGGAGCTGATCGCCTCCGCTGCCGCCGAGGTGGGTGCCCCGCCCGACCTGGTGGACGAGATCCGCGCCGCCGAGACCGCCCGCTTTGCCGCCGAACGCCTGGCCGAGCTGGACCTGACCGTGGCCTTCCACCGGGCCCTGGCCAGCCGGGCCATCCACAGCCTGCGCCAGCGCTACCCCGGCCCCCACCGCCTCACCGTGCTCGCCTGCAACTTCGAAGGCGTGCCCATCGTCACCGTGGAAGAACATGAACTCGCCTGAACCCTGCCGCCTGATCGGCATCCTCGACGACGGCTGGGCCGGCCTGGGCGACCTGGCCCGCGCCCACCTGATTGAATGTGACCTGCTGATCGGCGCCCGCCGCACGCTTGATCTCGTTGCCCCCCACCTCCCCTCCCGGGTGGAACAACGAGTGATGGACGGCCTCCTCGGCCGTGTCCCCGAGTGGGTCCGTGCGGCGCGGGGCGCCGGCCAATCCTGCGCCGTGCTCGCCACCGGCGACCCCCTGTGCCACGGCATCGCCGGCTTCCTGGGCGGCAGGCTGGGCGCCGGGGCCATCGCCGTGCATCCGGCCCCGTCCACCCTGCAGCTGGCCTTTGCCCGCCTCGGCCAGAGCTGGCAGGGCGCCGCCATCGTCTCGGTGCACGGCCACGACGCCGGCGAATGGCAGCCCGGCGCAGGCCCCGACCACGGCCTCTACCCCCTGATGCGCGCCGCCTCGCAGCAGCGCCTCATCGGCGCCTTCACCAGCCCGGCCAACAGCCCCGACCGCATCGCCCGGGCGCTGATCATGGCGGGCCTGGGCGACGACTTCCGCATGTCGGTGGCGGCCCGCCTGGCCCTGCCCGACGAGGTGGTGCATACCGGCCTGCCCCTGGCCGAGGCCGCCGGGCAGCGCTTTGCCGACCCGAACATCGTGGTGCTGGAACGCATCGGCCCGCCCGAGCGCTGCGCCACCTTCGGCTTCGACGACAGCGACTTCATCCAGCGCGCCCCCGAAAAAGGCCTGATCACCAAGCAGGAAGCCCGTGCCCTGTCCCTGGCCAAGCTGGGCCTGTGCCCCGACAGCCTGGTGTGGGACATCGGCGCCGGTTCGGGCTCGGTGGGGCTGGAAGCCGCCCGCCTGGCGCGCAACGGGCACGTCTGGGCCATCGAGAAGAACCCCGGTGACGCCGCCAACGCCCGCGCCAACGCGCTGCGCCTGCGTGCCACCAACTACACCCTGGTCGAGGGCAAGGCCCCGGCCGGGCTCGACGCCTGGCCCGACCCCGACGCGGTGTTCATCGGCGGCTCGGGGGGCGAGCTGGCCGGGCTGATCCGCCTGATCCTCCAGCGCCTGCGCCCCGCCGGCCGGCTGGTGATGAACTTCGTGACCCTGGAAAACCTCGCCACCGCCACCGCCACCCTGGCCGAGGCCGGCGCCACCTGGGAGGTGGTCCAGCTGCAGGCGGCCCGCAGCCAGCCCATCCTCGACATGCACCGCCTCGCCGCCCAGAACCCGGTGTGGATCGTCTCTGCCGCAAAGGAAAGTCCATGAACACCCCGCTTCCCGGGCGCCTCATCGGCGCCTCCCTTGGCCCCGGCGACCCTGAGCTGATCACCCGCCGGGCCTGGGCCGCCCTGCAATCCGGCGCCCGCTGGCTGTACCCGGTCAAGAAGGCCGAGGAGGCCTCCTACGCCCTGGGCATCGTCCAGCGCGGCGGGCTGGCGGTGCCCGCCGACGCCGAGCCCCTGGTGTTTCCCATGACCCGCGACCCGGTGGCCCTGGCCAGGGCCTGGGCCCGCGCCGCCACCCGCACGGTCGAGCTGCTGCAGGAAGGGCGCGACCTGGTCTTCCTGGTCGAAGGGGACGCCTCCACCTTCGCCACCTTCGGCCACCTGGCCCGGGTGGTGCGGGAGCTCGCCCCCGACGTGGCCGTGGAGACCATCCCCGGCGTGAGCTCCTTTGCCGCCGCCGCCGCGGCCACCGGCCTCACCCTGGCCGAGGAGGACGAGACCTTCGCCGTCATCCCGGCCGCCTACGGGGTCGAGCTGATCGACCGGCTGCTGGGCGACTTCGACACCCTGGTGCTGCTCAAGGTCAAGCCGCTCCTCGACGAGGTGCTCGCGCTGCTCGAGGCACGCGGGCTGCTGGCCAGCAGCTGCTTCATCGAGAAGGTCGGCGCCCCCGACGAGCGGATCGTCCACGACGTGCGGCGCCTCGCCGGCGAGAAGGTGAACTACCTGTCCCTGCTGCTCGTGCATAACCCCGGCCGGGCCCGCGGCACCCTGCGCCGGGGCTGCCGCAAGCGCCCGGCCGCCACCACCACCACTGACGCCCTCACTGCCGCGAGCCCGCAATGACCCAGCACCTGCCCTTTGCCAACGACCGCATCGCCGTCGTCTCCATCACCCGCCACGGCATCGCCCTGGCCGGCCACGTGGTCGCCGCGCTGCCCGGCGCCCGGCTGTTCGCCCCCGAGAAATTCGCCCCCGAAGCCCACGCCGCCGCCCCCGGCGCCGCGGCCTGCTACGCCGGCAAGACGGCCGAGCAGATCCCCATCCTGTTCTCCAACTTCGACGGCATCGTCGCCATCGTGTCCCTGGGGGCCATGGTGCGGCTGGTGGCGCCCTACCTGGTACGCAAGGAGTCCGACCCCGGCGTGGTGGTCATCGACGAGGCCGGGCGCTTCGTCATCCCCATGCTGTCGGGCCACCTGGGCGGCGCCAACGCGCTGGCCGGCGCCCTGGCCCACGCCCTCGACGCCACGCCGGTGCTCACCACCGCCTCCGACGCCCGCCAGACCCTGGCCGTGGACCTGCTGGGCCGCGAGCTGGGCTGGACCTTCGAGGCCAGCCACGACGAGATCGTCCGGGCCAGTGCCGCCGTGGTGAATGACGAACCGGTGGCGGTCGTGCAGGAGGTCGGCAGCGCCGACTGGTGGCCGCGCCACGCCAACGGCCGCAATGGGCCACTGCCGGCCAACCTGTTCTCCTTCAGCCGGCTCGAAGACATCACCCCGGAACGCTTCGGCGCCGTGCTGTGGATCAGCCACCGGCCCATGCCGGCCGAGCTGGCCCCGCGCCTGGCCGGCAAGCGGGTGATCTACCGGCCGCCGGTGAGCCCATGAGCCGCGTCGGCCCCATTGCCCTGGGGATCGGCTGCGACCGGGGCACGCCGGCCGCCACCCTGGCCTGGGCGGTGGTGGATGCCCTGGCGAGCTGCCAGGCCAGCCTCGCCGACGTGGTCGCCGTGGCCAGCATCGACCTGAAGGCCGATGAGCCCGGGCTGCACGCCCTGGCCCGCTGGCAGGGCTGGACCATCCGCTTCTACCCCGCAGCCGAGCTGGCAGCCGTGGCCGTGCCCCACCCGTCCGAAACCGTGCGCAAATACACCGGCACGCCCTCGGTCTCCGAGGCCGCGGCCCTGCTCGCGGCGGGCGCCGAAATGAGCCAGCTGCTGCTGGAAAAGCACAAGTACCGCGGCCCCGACGGCCGCAACGCCACCATCTCCATCGCAAGGATTCCCCAATGAACGACACCCCCGCCCCCCGTGGCCGGATCATGCTCGTCGGCCTCGGCCCGGGCAGCCACGCGCACCTCACCGCCCGCGCCCGCGAGGCCATCGCCGAAGCCGACACGGTCATCGGCTACGTCACCTACATCCGCCTGGTGGCCGACCTGCTCGAGGGCAAGGAGGTCATCAGGAAGTCGATGACCGAGGAACTGGACCGGGCCATCGAGGCCTTCGAGCGCGCCCGCCAGGGCCGCAAAGTGGCCCTCATCTCCTCCGGCGACGCCGGCGTGTATGGCATGGCCGGGCCCACCTTCGAGGTGCTGTTCCAGGCCGGCTGGACGCCCGATTCGGACATCGAGGTGGAGATCATCCCCGGCGCCTCGGCCCTCAACACCTGCGCCGCCCTGGTGGGCGCTCCGCTCACCCACGACTTCTGCGCCATCAGCCTGTCCGACCTGCTCACCCCCTGGCCGGTGATCGCCCGGCGCCTCGACGCCGTGGCCGCCGCGGATTTCGTGGTGGCCCTCTACAACCCCAAGAGCGGCCGCCGCACCCGTCAGATCGTCGAGGCCCAGCGCCTCTTCCTGCGCCACCGCCACCCGGACACCCCGGTGGCCATCGTCAAATCGGCCTACCGGCCGAAGCAGCGTGTCGAGCTCACCACCCTGGCGCGGATGACCGACGCCGACATCGGCATGCTATCCACCGTGCTCATCGGCAACGCCAGCACCTTTGTCCGCCACGGCCTGATGGTCACGCCCCGGGGCTACGCCAACAAATACGACGTGGACAGCGGCGCCACCCGCGACGGCGAGAAGGCCGGCCGCTCCCTGTCCACCGGCCTCGAAGGCTGGCTGGCCAGCCTGCGGGCCAGCGCCTGCAGCGCAGCCGAGCTGGCCGCCGAACACCGCCTGCCCGAGGACTACATCACCGCGCTGCTGGCCGACGCCGGCACCGACACCGAAGAGGCCGCCGCATGAACGCCCCCGTCAAACCGAGCATCGGCAGCTACCGCCGCCACCTGCTGGTGTGCACCGGCCCGCGCTGCGCCGCCGACGGGCAGGCCCAGGCACTGTTCGACAGCCTCGGCGCCCGCTTCAAGGCCGCCGGACTCGACCAGGGCGATCTCCGCGTCAAGCGCAGCCGGGCCGCCTGCTTTGCCGCCTGCAAAGGCGGGCCCATCCTGTGCGTGCAGCCCGACGGCACCTGGTACTACGGCGTCACCGATGCGGTGATGGAGCGCATCATCACCGAACATCTGGTGGGCGGCGAGCCCGTGCGCGACCATGTCTTCCATCAGGCAGAAACCTCCGACTGAGCCATGAAACACCCCGTCCTCCGCGTTCTCCACCTGGCCCACCGCTGGCTCGGCATCGGTGCCGGGCTGCTGGTGCTGGGCTGGTTCCTGTCCGGGCTGGTGATGCTCTACATCCCCTTCCCCAAGCTCGACACGGACACCCGCGTGGCCCATCTGGCGCCCCTGCACGCCGAGGCCATCCGGGTGAGCCCGGCCGACGCGGCCCGTGCCTGCCCGGCCAGGCCGAAGGGCGGGCGCATCGCCATGCACGCCGGGCGCCCCGTGTATCACTTTGCCACCCGGGACGGCGCCTGCAGCGTATGGGCCGACACCGGCACGGCGGTAGGCCCGGTCAGCGCCGCGCAGGCGGGCGAGGCCGCCCGGGCGTTTCTGCCCGATGTGCCCCTGGCCGGGCCAGAAACGGTGGACCGGGATCAATGGACGATCTACGCCACCTACAACGCCCATCGCCCCCTCTACCTGTTCCGGGCCGATGATGCTGCCGGCACCGAGCTGTACGTGTCTTCCCGCAGCGGCGAGGTGGTCAATCGCACCACCCGGCTCGAGCGGGTGGCGGGCTGGCTGGGCACCGTGCCCCACTGGCTCTACTTCACCCCGCTACGCGGCGAGGACACCGGCACCTGGCGCCTGCTGGTCCTGTGGCTGCCGCCGGTGGCGCTCCTCACGGTGCTCCTGGGCCTTGCCCTGGGCGTCCAGCGCCTGCGTCTGCGCCGCCGCTACCCCCGCGGGCAGGTCACGCCCTATCGCGGCCTGAAGCGCTGGCACCACCTGCTCGGCCTGGGCGTGGGCGGGCTGGCCCTCACGTGGCTGCTGTCGGGCTGGCTGTCCAACCACCCCTTCGGCCTGCTGGCCTTCAGCGGCCTGCCCCCGGGCAGCGCCGAGCGCCTGGCGGGCGGCCCCTTCACGCCACCGGCCGATGTCGACCTGCTGCGCCGCCAGCTGGCCCTGGCCCCCGATGCCCGCGAGGCCGAGTGGTACCGCTTTGCCGGTCGCAACTACCTGGAAGCGCGCACCCCCGGCGGCAGCCAGCGCATCACCGACACCGCCAGCCCGGCGCAGCCCTTCCCCGTGGACACCCTGGCCGCCGCCGTGGCCGCCATCGAGGGCCGCCCGGTGGCCCACGCCGGGCTGATCCACGAGGCCGACCTGTATCACTACGGCCGGCGCAACCCGGCGGTGCTCCCCGCCGCCCGCATCCGCATGGCCGACAGCCAGGACACCACCTGGTATCTGGACCCGGCCAGCGGCCGCGTACTGGCCCGCATCGACGACGCCAACCGGCTGCATCGCTGGATCTTCAACGGCCTGCACCGGCTCGACTTCCCGCCCCTAGCGAGCCTGCCCGCCCTGCGCGAAGCCCTCATCACCCTGCTGTGCCTTCTCGGCGTCACCCTCACCAGCACCGGCTGTGTGCTCGGCTGGCGACGCCTGCGCCATCGCCGGCTCAACCCTTGATCCCCTAAGGAAACCTCTCCATGCCACAGTTCATCGACCGCCCCCTCGCGGGGGCGCTGGCCCTCCTCATGTCCAGCCTGGGCGCCGCCGCCCACGCCGCGGGCGTTCCGACCCTCCAGGAGGTCACCGTCACCCCCCGTCAACAGGACCTGATCGGCGTCGCCGACTCGGCCACCGAAGGCACCGTCACCGCCGCCCAGCTGCGCAACCGGCCCCTGCTGCGCCCCGCCGAAGCCCTCGAGACCGTGCCCGGCATGATCGTCACCCAGCACTCGGGGGACGGAAAGGCCAACCAGTACTTCCTGCGCGGCTTCAATCTCGACCACGGCAGCGACTTTGCCACCCACGTCATGGGCATGCCGGTCAACATGGCCAGCCACGCCCACGGCCAGGGCTACATGGATCTCAACTTCCTGATGCCCGAGCTGGTGCAGGGCATCGCCTATCGCAAGGGGGTGTATGCGGCCGAGGACGGCGACTTTGCCACCACCGGCTCGGCGCGCATCGACTACCGGCGCCAGCTGGCGCAGCCCTTCGTGGAGTTCGGGCTCGGCCAGAACGGCTACCAGCGCCTGCTGGCCGCCGGCAGCCGGGCACTGGGCGGTGAGGGCGACGGGCGCCAGCTGCTGGTGGCCGCCGAGCTGATGGGCTACGACGGCCCCTGGACCCAGCCCGAAAATCTGCAGCGCCGCAACCTGCTGCTGCGCCTCTCCGACGGCAGCGCCAGCCACGGTTACGCCATCACGGCCATGAGCTACAGCGCCCACTGGACCGCCACCGAGCACGTCCCCGAGCGGGCCATCCGCTCCGGCGAGATCGGCCGCTACGGCGCCCTCTCGCCCCGGGACGGGGGCCGCACCCGACGCAACAGTCTGTCGGCCGAATGGGCCCGCCTTGGCGAGGACAGCGCCACCCGGGCCAGCGCCTACGTCATCGACTACGGCCTCAACCTGTACTCTGCGCCGTCGGGCTACATCAGCGGCCCGCAGGGGGACCAGCACGAGCAGGCCGACAGCCGCGTCGTGTGGGGCGGTGAAGCCCGCCACACCTGGCTCCTGGGCCCGGCCCTGCGGGACACCGAGCTGAGTGTGGGCACCCGCCTGCGCCAGGACCGCATCGGCCGCGTCGGTCTGTTCACCACCGAAGGGCGCGCACGCACCGGCACCGTCCGCGAGGACCGCATCACCGAGACGTCCCTCGCCGCCTACATCGAGGCCCGCACCCAATGGACACCCTGGCTGCGCAGCACCCTCGCCCTGCGCCGGGACGAGATCTCGGCCGACGTCACGGCCCTGGGCGGGCAGTACAACATGGGCAATGGCGGCAGCGTGCGCGGCGGTCAGACGAGCCCCAAGCTGGGCCTCGTGTTCGGCCCCTTCAACCTGGCCGGCAGCACCGAGTTCTATGCCAACTGGGGTCACGGCTTTCACAGCAATGACACCCGCGGCGCCACCAGCCACACCAACCCGGCCGACGGCAGCCCGATCGCCCGTGTCCCCCTGATCGCCCGAGCCCGGGGCGCCGAGCTGGGCGTGCGCGCCGCCCCCCTGCCGGGCTGGAACACCAGCCTGTCGGTATGGCAGATGGCGCTGGCCTCCGAGCTGGTCTTCATCGGCGACGAAGGCATCACCGAGCCCCGCGGCGCCTCCCGCCGCCACGGGCTGGAATGGGCCAACTACATCACGCCGCTGGAGGGGCTGATCATCGACGCCGACCTGGCCCTGTCGAAGGCGCGCTTCACCCACCCGGTGGACGGCGGCGGCGACCACGTGCCCAACGCCATCCCCCTCACCGCGTCCCTGGGCGTCACCGCCGACCGGGACGGCCCCTGGTACGGCGGCCTGCGCCTGCGCTACCTGGGCGCTTACGCCCTCGAGGAGACCGGCACCCACAAGTCCTCCCCCTTCTGGACGGCCAACCTCAAGCTCGGCTACCGCGTTTCAAAGCAGGCACAGCTGAGCCTGGACGTGCTCAACCTGTTCAACCGCCACGCCAACGACATCGAATACTGGGGGGGTGCATGTACACGCAGCGAAGCCCTGGGGGGCAGTTGCAACGGCGGCATCGACGGCCGCCTGATCCATCCGCTGGAGCCGCGCAGCCTGCGCCTGGCCCTGCGTCTGGGTTTCTGAGCGCGCCAGCCCGGCCCTCAGCGGGCCGGCTGCAAGGCGATCACGGCCATGCCGACCAGGGCAATGGCCGCGCCCGCCACATCCCAGCGGGTCAGCGCCACCCCGTCCACATAGCGCAGCCACAACAGCGCCACGGCAATGTACATGCCCCCGTAGGCCGCATAGGTACGCCCCGCGGCCGTCGGGTGCAGGGTGAGCAGCCACGCAAACAGCGCCAGGGCCACCGCGGCCGGCAGCAGCCACAGCACACTCCGCCCCTGCCGCAACACCAGCCAGGGCAGATAGCAGCCGACGATCTCCATCACCGCCGTCAGCGCAAACAAGCCCGCCATCCGCAACGCATCCATGGGCACCCTCCGACGGCAATCTGAGGCCACATCGAGGCAGCCTTCCGCAGACAAGAAAACGGCCCGCACGAAGGGCGAGCCGACTGGACGAAATCCTGGCGGAAGAGGTGAGATTCGAACTCACGGATGGTTTCCCATCGCCGGTTTTCAAGTTTTACGGAGGCTGCTTTTAACTAGCTTTCCGCTGCTTTACTTAGCCTTCCGCACCTTTTCAAAACAACAACTTATCGTCGTTGCATGTTTTGTGTAGCTTGTCATAACTTAGCCTAGGTTGCTAAACATACGCTAAAACAGCGTCTAGGAGAAGGTTTATGCCGAAGCTAACGAAGACTTTCATCAACAAGGTGCAGCCGCCCCCCGAGGGCTACGAGACTCACTGGGACGACTCGCTGAAGGGGTTCGGATTACGGGTCACCGCCGCGGGCAAGCGCGTGTTCATTGCGCAGGGGCGCGTCAGGGGCAAGGCGGTGTGCATCACGATTGGTCCTTATGGGCTATACACCGAAGAACTGGCGCGTAACGGACTGACCGACAGCAGCGGCACAATCATCACGAAAGGCGCGCGCCACATCCTGCAAGCCATGCGTGACGGTATCGACCCGCGCGACGCGAAGAAAGCGGACGAGGCAGCCAAAGTGACATTGCGGCAGGTTGCTGACGCTTACATGGGGCGACCGGGTAAGCTGAAGGACAGCAGCAAGAGCGAGATTGAGCGGCATGTGACCACAACCTTCAAGGCGTGGGAACACAAGCCCATCACTAGCATCACCGAGGACGACTGCCGCAAGCGCTACCGCGAAATGCTAACGAAGGGGCTTCGCGGCAACCGTGAGGGCGGTTCGCCAGGTCAAGCGAATCAGGCGTTCAGCGTATTGCGCGCCCTCATCAACTATGCCGGTCGGCAGTACAAGAAGCAGGATGGCATGCCGCTAGTCCTGCACAACCCTGTCGCAGTGCTGAAAGACGATTGGGCAGAGCTAGACCCGCGCGATTCGAGCATCCCGCTTCCGAAAGTTGGCGCGGTGTGGCACATGCTCACGCAGGCTCGCGCCAACGCCTACAACCGTGATACGTGGTCAAGCATCGACCTCGTGATATTCCTCATGCTGACCGGTGCGCGCAAAGAAGAAGCAGCGGCACTGACATGGGATCGGGTCAATCTTGATGAAGGCTGGTGGCACATACCTGACCCCAAGAATCGCCGCCCTGTCTGGCTGCCGTTATCTGCACAGGCGATTGAACTACTCAAGACCCGCCAGAGGGTAGAGGGCAACCAGCATGTCTTCCCATCATGGGGCAAGAGTGGCCACATCAAAGACCCGCGCGACACCATGAAGAAGGTCAGCGAGACCGCAGGCACGCACTTGTCGCCGCATGACCTGCGTCGCACCTTCGCTGACATTGGATATGCCGAGTGCGGCGTCGATCTCTCCAAGGTCAAGCAACTGCTGAACCATAAGCCTCACGGCGTCACGGAGAAGCACTACCTGAAGACCTCGAAGCTGCAATATCTACTCCCCGAAGTGCAGCGGGTAGCTGATTGGATCGAGCATCAGGGCACGCTCGCGGAGGCAATCTCCAAGGCTGAGAACGTGGTGCCGCTCCGTGCTTGACTTAGGGGCTTGCCCCAAAAATGTCAAAACAATACGTCACGTTGCAAAGGCTGCACAATCTTAGTACAGTAGCAGACAACACACCTCGCCTTTCCGTCACTTCGCGCAATGCGTCGGGACGCGATCAACGAAAAGTGCTGCATGGGCAGACGGCGGGCAACTGGCATCGGTAACGCGATGCGGTTCGCCTACCGACTGCCCTTTTTGCATCTGCACGTCGGTGGGCTTGCTGAGAGGCACTGCCTGTGCAAACCGAAAGCCTGTCCTTCGAGCAGCTTTGCGAGCTGTTCAACTACACCCCGAAGAACCGCCCCCTGAGCAGCCGCGAAGCTGCGGAGATTCTGCACTTCCAGCCCAACACGCTTGAGCAGAAGCGTCTAGCGGGCACTGGTCCCCGCTACTTCCAGCCTAACGGCTGCCGCCGCGTCTATTACTCCGAACGCGACGTTCTTTTCTGGCTCGCCTCCGGCGCACGCACCAGCACCAGCCAACGCCCCGACCATGTTGCACTGACCCGCCCGCCGTGGCTTCCCGCCGAACAGCAAACCTCATAACTGGCGGTCGCCTATTCGCAACCCGAGCAGCGCCGCCGCTTGCGCCCGCGGAACAGCACCGTCGCCTAGCCCAAAACAAGCCAGTCAAGAAAAAGCGGCAGGGGTTCGCCTACGCCCTGCCGCCAAAGGAATTTCACATGGATAGCACCAACAGCGTACCCCCTGCCGCGAAGGTCGGCACGTTTGATCATTTGCAGCCAGCGCTACAGGCCCCGCAGCATGGCCACCCTGGCAACCCCCTTGGCCACCCCCAGCAAACGGCCCCAGCCGGCCCCCTGCCAGCGCAGTGGGCGAACCTGCCCGCAGCACTTCGCGACCGCCGCCAGTGGGTGCTTGCTGGTGCGGACAAAATGCCTCTGACCATTGACGGTCGAGCAGCTAGCTCCACTGATCCAACCACATGGGCGGACTTCGATTCGGTGTGCCGAGCAGCCGAAGCACGAAACCTCCACATTGGCTACGTGCTCACCGAAGATGATCCCTTTACCTGCATCGACATGGACGTAAAGGAGACGACGCCGCAAGAGCACATTCAGCGCTTCCACAAGATTGTTGAGGAGTTCGACAGCTACACCGAGCATTCCCGTAGCGGGAAGGGGTTGCACGTGTGGGTTGAGGGCAAGATCGGCAAGGGGCGACGCCGGGAGGGTGTGGAGGTCTATTCGCAAGAGCGGTACATCATCTGCACCGGCAACGTGGTGAAGGACAAGCCCATTGTTGCCCAGCAAGAGCGCCTTCAAAACATGATTTCCCAGATGCCAGAAACCACTTGCGGCGCGGAGCTTGTTGAAGTCCTGCCCACGGACACCGATGAGGGAGTAATGCAAAGGGCGTGGGAAAGTGGCGAGAAGTTCCAACGGCTATGGCGGGGTGAATGGGAAGAACTTGGGTTCTCGTCCCAATCGGAAGCAGACGCTTCCCTCATGCAAACCCTTGCATTCCATTCCCCCTCGAACGAGCAGTGCAGGCGGTTGTTCCGTATGTCGGCGCTGGGTAAGCGGGAGAAAGCGACGAAGAACGACACGTACCTGAATCGTACCTTGGCGGTGCAGCGGGGGCACGTCACGCGAGACGCAGGAGCGGCCGCGCACGGCAAGCAAATCGCCGATGCTCTGATAGCAACCTGGGAAGCCAAGCGCGCAACCAACGTCTTCCAGCTCCTCACTGACCACGACCTTGGCAAGCTCCCACCCCTGCGCTGGCTTGTGAAGGGCTTCATCCCTGTTGGCGGGGTTGGAGCACTGTTCGGTGCCTCGGGGACGTTCAAGTCATTCCTCGCACTTGACCTGCTGGCACACATTGCCAACGGGGCGCCCTGGTTCGGTCAGCGCGTACGTGCAGCCCCAGTCGTCTATGTCCCATTTGAAGGTCGGGGCGGCATACCGAGGCGAGTTGCTGCGTGGAGGCTGGGCTATGGGAAATTTGGAGCCACATCCACGGGAATTTCCTTCCTGATGGAGCCCCTAAACTTGAGGGATCAGGCAGATCGCGACAAGCTGGTAATGACGCTGAAGTCAAAGATCATCGGGGGAGTCCTGTGCATTGACACGCTGGCTCAGGCAGGTGGCAGCTTTGACGAAAACAGCAGCGAAGGCATGGGAGAGATGATCGCAATCTTCCAAGAGCTGCAGCGACGGCTTGACTGCACCGTGCTGGTTGTTCACCACAGCGGCAAGAGCGAGGGTGCAGGCTTGCGAGGCCATAGCAGCCTTCACGGGGCGCTCGACTTTGTCATTCATGTTTGGAAGAAGGTGGCCAAGGACAAGGACGATGAAGAGGATGGCCCGCTCGACGCCCGCTTCACCATGCGGAAGGTCAAGGACGGTGAGTCCGGTATCGAGTGTCCATTCACCATGGACAAGTTGAACCTTGGAAATGACGAGGACGGCGACCCGATTACTTCGCTGGCAGTAGCTCCCTGGAGAGCACCACACGAGCGGAAGCAGGCGCCCGACGCGGCCGTTCTGGCAGCGGCGGACGACGCGTTTGTCAATAAATGGATAAGGCAGCTTACTAGCGAGGGCCAGCGCCCAACTGGACGCGGCCTAGAAGGTATGCGGGCCGCAGTGAGGGCAGAACACGACATGACACAGAAGAGCCTGCGCGATTCCCTCGCTCGCCTGAAAGACAGGGGGCAATTGATCGAAGAACAGGGAGGTCCATCGGGGTCCAAGTGGCTGCGACCTGTCGATACCTGCACTGCGGAGCATGGCTAGGCCAAAGGTGCGTTGCAACGCCCCTCGGGGGCGTTGGGGGTGCGTTACGGTGCTTTAACGCACCCCCGAACCGCAGGAGCAAGCAGCACCCCCCAAGGGGTGCGTTGCTGCGTTTTTTCCTATAGGGCAACACACCCTTTTTAACGCAGCTTGCCGGCCCTTTGAATTCATGCAAAATGGGTTGCCCATTCACGAAAGGTGCGTTGCCCTTCAGCTCTACCTCATGACCCACACTGTGGTTAAAAATTGCCGCTGCAGGCCCCGCACGGGGGCCGCTGGTATGGTGGGGGCGAGCCGGTAGTGAAAGCGGCCCCAGCCGGCCCCACGCGCCCCGCACGGGTATGCGCAACGGGCTCCCCAGTAGTTACCCCGCAGCAGCTTGCCTGCCACTGAGCCCATTGAACTTGCGCCAGGCATAGAACTCGCAGGCGACATTATTCACGTTCCAACCGTGGTCAGGTGCTGCCGCCTTGGCCTCCTTCACGGTTGCGCCGGGGTGTGCATCCAGCCATGCCCAGACGGCAGCGCACAGTCCGCCCTCCTTCGGTCGCCTGACTCCGTTCTGTTCGACGCGCGACACCTTCGGTGCGACCACCTCGGGCGTCGCTGTGGTCATCTCGGGGGCCGCCGGCGCTTCCAGCGTTTCCCAGCCGAACCTCACCTCGTCGCCGTCTTTATGCACGGTGATGCCGACAAGCTCCGCGGGCACCCCTGCTGCAACACCAGCCCGGCGGGCGTTCTCGCGCTTCGTGTAGGTCTTGGCTTCCATGGTCGCTTCTCCTTGCGTCTGTTGTCGATGGCATAACGCTAGGACGCATCACGGAAGATCGGCAACGACTTTGTGGAAGCGTCGAAAATAAAGGACCGCCGTTTCTGTTAAACGCTGTTCGCAGCTAAAAAATTGCTGCTAGAGCATTGTTTTTTCAGCAATTATCAAAGTGCTTTTCCTGTGGGTGCCGTACCATGCAAGCGTATTTTTAGCCAAATAGCATAAACGCAGGAGAAGATCATGGACATCAGCGGCAAAGTCACCCCCAGCCTCCATCCGGATTACCTCAAGGGTAAGCTCGAAGAGGCCGGGATCATGGATGACACCACCCTTTCCAACACCGCACAGGCCATTACCACGTTCAGCGAAGCCTACGAGGCGCTGCGTGAGATCCACGAGGCCCGCGAAGCTGCGGCGCGCAACCCCGCTTGGACGGAGGCCGCGCAGACCCTCAACGTCGCAGCCTTCGCGGAAAAGAAGCAAGCCTCGGTTCTGCCCAAGTTCGAAGCGGTGCTGAAGAACCTGAACACGATCGCCCGCTCGATCGAGGCTGAACTGTTGAACCCCGTTCAGCAGCAAGCCGGGATCGGCACCCTCAACGAAGAGGTGCGCCGCCACGTCAATGCGATGCCGGACCTTGGCAAACGCATCGCTTTCATCCGGGACGCCATCAAGTCCGGAGACACCCTGACGGCGACTGCGGTGCTGGGTGCCCCGTACTACCTGTCGGGGCTGGGCGCCGATATCCACCAAGAGCTGCTGCGCGGCTTCCACGAGTCGCAGAACCCTCTCGCCGTCAAGCGCCTCACTGCGGCGCGGGTCTGCATCGACCACATCGAAAACAACGCCCCTCTGTTCCTCACCGGGGTGACCAAGGCCGTGGGCGCTGACTGGCGGAAGGTGCAGGAAATGCGCAAGGGCGACAACCAAGCGCGGGCAAAGCTCGGTATGGCAGCCCGGAGCGCTGCTGTAAAACTGATCTAATCAGGAGCACGAAATGGACACTTCAACCGAAAAGAAGAGCGCTCCTTGGACCAAGGGGATGCGTTCTCCCAACCCCGCAGGTCGTCCGAAGGGCATCGTTGATAAGCGCTCGAAGGTCTCACAGGCGCTGCTGGTCGAAGCCAACGAGATCGCACGCGTGGTCATTGACGCTGCGCTGGAAGGTGACATGCAAGCCGCGTCGCTCGTGCTCGCACGGATTGCCCCGACCCTGCGGGCACAGGGTGAGAAGGTGAATTTCTCGTTCGACGCCAAGGCGCCGCTCGCTGAACAGGTGGAGGCGGTGCTGCAAGCCATCGCCGACGGTGAGGTAGCGCCCGACGTGGGCAAGCAGATCATTGAGTCCATCGGCGCCCTTGGCGCGGTGCGGCAGGTCGATGAACTGGAGTCGCGCATCGCGGTACTGGAGGGGCGTCATGGCTAAGCCGTTCACCGAACTGGAACATCACCCTTGGTCTATGGTTCTGGTCTATGGCGGACCAAGGGTGAAGTTCCCCGATGCCTTCCCCTCTCCAGCTTTGATTCCAGACCACTACCCAGAACTGACACTGGAACAACTGCTCGCCAAGTTCGCTCATGTACAGCGATTGAACGGGCATGGTTGGACCAATGAAGAGGATTTCAAGCTCAACATCAGCATCTACAGGAAGTACCGGGAGCGAGGTGTCTCATTGGCTGCCGCCTGGGAAGTGATGTTCAACGCCAGCGTGAAGGTTCAGTTTCTCGCGGGGGCATCCCTACCGGAGGATGAGCATGATTAAGCCGTTCACCATCGAGGCGGTACGCCAACAGGCGCGCGAGCGACGCATGAAGGTCTTGCCCGCACCCAAGGGCTCAGTGGCGGTGCATGTGCGCTTCGGGCCGCATGCCTGCGTGGTCAATCGAGGCACCCTGCGCCAGAGCATGGCGGAAGCTCGCAGGGTGGCGGACAAGTGGATCGCACAATGGGATGCCGACAACCCTGCTCCGCATCTCTTTCCTCAAGCCGTGCTGCGCCCCCTTACTGCAAGCCAGGAACGGACGTTCCGCAACAATGGAGCCGTCCTCAACGACGGCGAACTTGAGGCGGACTGCGCGCTGATAGCGCAGACCTGCTTTCAGGTGATCCGTGACAGCGACGATTCCACCGCGCGCGTGCAAGCGGCTCAGCTACTGCTGTCCCTGGGGCGCCACTACCAGCCAATTGAGTCAGCGCAGGTGCATTGATGCGGGCAAGGGTCAGTCAGGCGACACTGAAGCGCGTGGCTCAACTGGAGCAAGTCCGCTCCACGACGCGCACCGTGGGTAACTGGCCGCCGATCATCTATGACTTGGATGAATGGGAGCGCATCGCAGTGGAGCATCAGACGCGCTTGGTAGCTGCCGCTGCGGAGGCGCCACCCGAACCGCCTTGTGTGTGTGCCGTGCCACAGGAAACCGTCGCACGTTAATCAAACGGGACCAGTAGCGGGGGGGGTGACCTTCCTAACACCCCCGATGCTGCCTTCAACGGGTGCCACTGGCACCCGTTGTCGTGACTAGGGCGCCGAGGCGCTCCCATGCCTCCCGAAACTCATCACAATCATAGGCGGGCGGATTTAGCCAGAACGCCCCGCCATTCGCATCCTGCGAAGCAAGCCTCCGAACATCCTGGAGCGTCATCACAAAACACGTCGGATGGTCGGAATGGGTATTGATCGTGATGATCCACCATGCGGAACGAAGAGTCTCGAGAGACTTACCCAGCGGGACGGCATTGCGCTTGCTCAACGCCTTCGACTGAACGCCAAAGAACACCGTCTCGTCCGCGTCCGTCACTATCAAGTCTGATCCACGTGCATTACGGATCGTCGGCAGCACATGCCACCCCCGGCGTGCGAGCTGCCAAGCCGCATAGTTCAGCCCAGCGTTCCCCGTCATCGAGTTGCGGTAAGCATGCCCGCCAGTGGCGCTTGAAGCTTGGGTTTCCTGTTTCATAGTCCGGAGACGTGCCTATAGGCCGTGGACTATAGGCCTCACGAAAACCACGATCAACCCCATGAAAACCGCAGGGGACATTGGGCTGATCTTTGGAGAGGTTCTACGACGGCATCGCTCGGAGAAGAATATCTCTCAGGAAGAACTCGCCCACCGTGCGGATGTGGATAGGACGTTTGTCTCCCGCCTTGAGCGTGGCATCAGGCAGCCGACCATCACGACGCTGATCGGGCTTGGACAAGCCCTAGGCACCCCGGCAGCTGACTTGGTTCGGGAAACAGAAGAAGAGTACCAGCGCCAACGTTAGGCACTAGGGGCCGGCACAGGCCGCGATCACCACAGGGTTGCCGCTAGGGTACTGGCGGCACCGTTGCGGGGCGTGTAGCGGCCCACGTGCCACCGGCGTCAGACCTTGATCGGACCGAACATCCCTGTGTGAATCAAAGCGTTCCAGATCTTCTTGATCGCTTGCCCCGTCTCTTGGTTCACAAACAGTGACGACCGACTCCCGTAGGGCGAGCCAAGAAAATACTCCCTCATCGACTCCCAGGTTTCAGCCACATCAGACCACCTCCAGCAAGGAAGCTCGCTCTCAAGGAGTAGCGGCAACGCAACTGCCAGTGGGATTGTTCCGTCCCTCAAGAGGGGCTCATGCCATTTGCACTTGACTAGGATGGGGGTTGCCAACGGGTGGTACAGCGGGACGTCCAGCCGTTCGGCTGTAATCGTGGCTGCGTGGTGGAGGGGTAGCGCCTCAACGGAGTCGATGACTTTTTGCCCTCCGTTATAGGGACAGGTGATAAAGCCATTCACGAAACACCTAGTGTGATCGAGACCTTCATACCCATTCTTGCTGCCTGGCAGCGTTTCCGGGTAACGACTTTCGTGGTTACTGACCAGCGGATGCCATGATGGGTATGTGTCAATCGCAGGGCCGAGCTCGTACAGGATGTCCAAGACAGCCTCTTTGGCGCGTGCTCGCTGAGACTCAGTCGCATCCTTCGGCTTGGGGACGAGATAGTTGAGAACTCGTTCGTTTCCGATCCGTTCCGCTTCGTCTGCTCTGAATGCCATGTTGTACTCCACAAGGTAGTGTCCTTGCACGATACATCACCATTACGCACAAAACAATAGCTTCATGCGCAAACAAGGCACTCCATGCACAAAAACATCAAGCTACGGAACTGAGGAATGAGACAAAGAAAAGCCCCGAAACCTTCCGGCTCGGGGCTTTCGTTTGGCGGAAGCTCAGGGATTCGAACCCTGGAACCCTTGCGGGTTGCCGGTTTTCAAGACCGGTGCAATCGACCACTCTGCCAAGCTTCCAAAACTTTGAGGTGCTAAGAATCTGCTAAACGGCAACAAAACAGCCGCCAGGATATTCGCGCTAACACGTTGTTTTTACTGCTATTTTCGCCTATCGCGTACCGTACGAACGTAAGTTTTCAAGACCGGTGCAATCGACCACTCTGCCACTCTTCCCGAGGGCGCGAATTCTAGCACGAGCCCGGCGCAGGCCAAATGCCGCGCTGGCCACGCGGTTGAAACTTCTCGGGTGCTCCGCTACTCTCAGGCAGTGCAGGCTAAGCTGCTTTTCATTTCTGGAGGAATTTCATGCAACTCGACACTTACGGTCAGCAAACGCAGGTACTGTCGCAAGGCGCCAACCGCGTGCTGCGCAATACCTACATGCTGCTCGCACTCACGATGGTGCCGACCGTTGCCGGCGCGCTGCTCGGCGTGCAGATGCAGTTCTCGTTCATGGCCGGCAGCCCGTTCATCGCCTTCATGTTGTTCATGGGCATCTCGTTTGCCTTTTTCTACGGCATCGAGCGCAACAAGAACAACGGTCTGGGCGTGGCCCTGCTGCTGGGCTTCACCTTCTTCATGGGCCTGATGCTGTCGCGCATCCTGCAGGTCGCCCTGGGTTTCTCCAATGGCGGCTCGATGATCGCCATGGCCGCAGGGGGTACGGGTGCCGTGTTCGCCACCATGGCGAGCATCGCCAGTGTGTCCAAGCGCGATTTCACCAACATGGGCAAGTTCCTGATGGTCGGCCTGGTGGTGATCCTGCTGGCTGGCGTGGCCAACATCTTCCTGCAGATGCCGGTGCTGCACCTGGTGATCTCCGCCGCGGTGGTGATGCTGTTCTCGGGCTACCTGCTGTACGACATCAGCAACGTGGTGCGGGGCGGTGAAACCAACTACGTGACGGCCACCCTGGCGGTCTACCTGGATGTCTACAACATCTTCGTCGGCCTGCTCAATCTGGTGATGGCCTTCGGCGGCGGCGATCGCGACTGATCGCTCCCCGCAGCAGCAAAAAAGGCGACCTTCGGGTCGCCTTTTTCATGTCTGCGGCGCGCGCCTCAATCCCGTTCGAACAAGGCGATGGATTCCACGTGGGAGGTCTGCGGGAACATGTTGGCGATGCCCGCGCCCTTCAGACGATAGCCCTTCTCATGAATGAGCACGGCGGCATCCCGGGCCAGGGTGGCCGGATTGCAGGACACGTAGACGATGCGCCGCGGCGCCGACGGGCCAAGGGCCTTGACCACGGCGACTGCGCCCTCCCGCGGGGGGTCGATGAGCATCTTGTCCAGGTGGCCGAGGGCGGCAATGCTGTCCTCGGTGGCCTCGAACAGGTTGGCGGCGTAGAACTCGCTGCGCGCCTCCAGCCCGTTGGCGCGGGCATTCTCACCCGCCCGCCGCACCAGTGCATCACTCCCCTCCACGCCCACCACCCGAGCCCCGAGCTTGGCAATGGGCAGGCTGAAATTGCCCAGCCCGCAGAACAGGTCGGCAATGCGCTCACCCGGCCTGGGGTCCAGCAGCTGCATCGCACGGCGCATCAGCAGGCGGTTGATGCCCATGTTGACCTGGGTGAAGTCGGTAGGCCGGAAGGCCATCGACACGCCGAACTCGGGCAGGGTGTAAGCCAGCCCTGGCGCTTCGGCCGGAAACAGGCGGCGTGCCGAATCCGGGCCGCTCAACTGGCCCCACACCTGCACGCCCTCGTCCCGGGCAAAGGCGGCCAGGCAGGCTTCGTCGGCCGCCGTGAAGGCTTGAAGGTGGCGCAACACCACCACCGTGATGCCCTCACCGACGGCGATCTCGATCTGCGGCAGACGGTCGGGGGCCGACAGGCCGGCGACCAGGGCGCGCAGGCGCGGCACCATCGCCGAGACATGCGGCGGGAGGATGGCGCACTCGTCCATGGGCGCCACGTAGCTGCTGCGCCGCTCATGGAAGCCGATCAGCATGCCCCCCTTGCTCGGCACCATGCGCACGGTCAGGCGGGCCCGGTAGCGGTAGCCCCAGGCCGGGCCGACGATGGGCGGATAGAGCTCCCCGGCACGGGCCCGGGCGAGGTGCCACAGGGCGTCTTCCAGCACCCGCTGCTTGGCTGCCACCTGGGCGGTGGCCTCCAGGTGCTGCATGCTGCAACCGCCGCACACACCAAAATGCGGGCATGGCGGCGTGATGCGCTGGGAGCACGGTTCAATAATCCGCTCCACATCGGCCACCTCGAAGCGGGGCTTGATCCGATGGGACACAAAGCTCACCCGCTCGCCGGGCAGGGCACCATCGATGAAGATGGTCTTCCCGTCCACGTGGCTCACGCCACGACCATCATGGTCCAGGGATTCGATGACGGCTTCGCGGGCTGGCGTGGTGCTCATGGGAATGGCGGGCGTACGGCGAGGAAAAGGGCGCCATTTTATCCCCCGTCAGGGTCTTGGCAAGGTGAGACGCTATAATGGAAGCCATGACAAACACTCTTCTGGGCGGCCTGACGGCAGAGGAATTCCTCGCCGAATACTGGCAAAAAAAACCGCTGCTTATCCGCCAGGCAGTCCCCGGCTTCACCGGCGTTGCAAGCAAGGCAGAGCTTTTCGAGCTGGCCCGTGACGCCGACGTGGAATCGCGCTACGTCACCCACAACAACAGCAACTGGCAGGTCATCCGCGGCCCCCAGAAGGCTGCCGATCTCAAGCGCAAGACCCAGCCCTGGACCGTCCTGATCCAGGGCCTCAACCTGTTCTGCCCCGATGGCGACGCCCTGCTGCACCGCTTCGACTTCATCCCCCAGGCCCGCCTGGACGACCTGATGGTCAGCTACGCCGTGGATGGCGGCGGCGTCGGCCCCCATTTCGACAACTACGATGTCTTCCTGCTGCAGGGTATCGGCCAGCGTCGCTGGCAGATCAGCAACCAGGATGACCGGAGCCTGATCGAAGATGCGCCGCTCAAGATCCTCCAGGATTTCCGCCCCGTCTACGACTGGGTGCTGGAGCCCGGCGACATGCTTTACCTGCCGCCCCACTGGGCCCACAACGGCATCGCCATCGGCGAATGCACCACCTACTCCATCGGTTTCCGCTCCCCGACCACCCAGGAGCTCGCCCAGCAATTCCTGATCCACCTCCAGGACACCATCCAGCTCGACGGGATCTACGCCGATCCGGACCTCAAACGCCAGGCCCACTCGGCGGAAATCGGCGATCTGATGATCGACCGGGTGGCCGACAGCCTGTCCCGCATCACCTGGACGCGGGAAGATGTCCGCAGCTTCCTGGGCGCTTATCTGACCGAACCCAAGGCGCACGTTTACTTCGACTGCCCCGACGAACCCCTCGAGCATGACGACTTTGTCGACGCCAGCCAGAACCAGGGTTACAGCCTTGACGCCTGCACCCTGCTGCTGTTTTCCGGCGGCCAGTTTTTCATCAATGGCGAAGCCGTGGCGATTGCGGACGAAGACAAGGCAATCATCGAGCAGCTCGCCGACCATCGCCGCATCGAGAGCCTCTCCGGCCTGTCCGAAGAAACAATTGCCCTTCTTTACGACTGGTACTGCTGTGGCTTCGCACGCCCATCAGGATCATTGATGCCATAGTGGCCCAGGCCCCGCGGGGGGCTTGACAACAGGGGCAGATCGTTGCGGCGTCGCAACAATGTCTTTATTCAAGCACTTCCTCCGTGTTAGCATACACATCACATCAGGTCCCCCACCTGATTGCTCCTCAAATTAGGTCGCTGTACTTCATTTATCGATAAGGGAAACCAACAATGAAACAATCTCTCCTGGTTGCTGCTCTCGTTGCACTCGCTGTCTCCGCCTGCGGCAAGAAGGAAGAGCCGAAGCCCGTTGAAGCTCCGGCCCCCGCTGCTGCTCCCGCCGCCGAAGCCAAGCCCGCTGAAGCTGCTCCCGCCGCCGCCCCGGCTGCTGATGCCAAGCCCGCTGAAGGCGCTGCCGCTCCCGCCGATGCCAAGCCGGCTGACGCCGCTGCCGCTCCCGCTGCTGCCCCGGCTGGTTCCACCGCCGAGAACGCTGCTGCTGCCGCTGCCGCCACTCCCGAAAAGAAGTAATTCTTTTCCCGGTGAAGAAAAGCCAGCCCACGGGCTGGCTTTTTTACGTCTGTACGGATCGCACGCGCATCGCAGGCTGAAAACAAAAACGCCGGACTTGCCGGCGTTTTTGTCGAGGCTGGAGAGGCGTGTTTACTTGAGTTGCTGGAACAGCAGCCCCATGATCTTGCGCGCCGACTCCGAGGTGTCGGTACCGCCTTCGCGGGTCAGCACCTGGACGGTGGAAGCGGAGTCCGCCCCCTTCACATACACCCGGTACTGGCTGCCCGAGGCCACCGGCGCCTTGTTGCTGCGCCAGAAGGCCAGCTTCGACAGGATGCCTTCGTCGTCGCCCTTCTTCTTGTCGGTCTCCGGATCCACGTAACGCACGTAGTACAGACCCTGGGAGCGGTCACGGTCCTCCACGGTGAAGCCCACCCGATCCAGGGCCAGTCCGACCCGTCTCCAGGCGCGGTCAAAGCCCTCCTCGACCTGCAGTACCGCAGCACCGCCCGAGGCGTTCTGGAGCTTGGCCTTCTCAACCTGGGGCACCGCTGCGATCTGCGCCTTGGCGCGGGTTTCGTCGGCACCGAGGCGGATCATCAGGCGCTGCAGGAACTCGGCCTCAAGCTCGGGATCGGCCTGCCGCGGTTGCCAGATGGTCCGATCCTTGGCTTCGTTCGGGTAGATTTCCATCATGCCCCGATGGCTGATGAAGATCTCCACATAACCCGATTCGCCGGCACTTTCGAGACGGGTGCGGAACTTGTCCCGCTCGGGCGTCGAGTACAGGCCATCGATGACCTTGCCGATGGTGTTGCGGATGATGCCGTTGTCGATCTTGGCCCGGTTCTCGGCCCAATCGGTTTCCATCACACCGATCTCGGGACGATCCACGTTCAGGATGAAACCGTTTTCCTGCCAGAACTCGCGCACCTGGGGCCACAGCTTGTCGGCAGTGCCCGGAACGACCAGCCAGCGCTGGCTGCCCGAACGCTCGACGCGCATCTTGTCGATGGACTGGGGCGCAACCCGGGTGACCGCCGGCGCGGCTCCGGTGGTGGCCTGCCCGCTGCGCTCAGCGTTGTAGGCAGAGAAGGTGGCGGTACCCTTGGGATTGATGTCCGGCACCGCGTAGCGGTCATCGGCGGTGGGCGCCGTGAGGTCGGGGGGGATCTCAAGGGTAGACCGGGTGGGCGCAACGGCCGCACTCTTGTAATCGATCTTTTTCGATTCCAGCAAGGAACCGGAGCAACCGCTCAGGACGATCGTCGCAACGACGACCGCCGAACCGGAAGCCAGCTTTCGGCTTTGCATGCGTAACCCTCGGGGTGGGAAAGACAGACTCAAACTTCGACGCCGGCCTGACGCATGGCATCACGCACACGCTCATGGCAGGACTCGGACAGACGGGTCAGCGGAAGACGGATGCCCTTGCCGACAAAGCCCATCTGCTCGACAGCCCACTTCACGGGGATGGGGTTGGCTTCGCAGAACAGGTGACGGTGCAGCCCGACCATGCGGGCGTTCAGGTCACGGGCACGCACGCCATCACCGGCAGCGGCGGCGACGCACATCTCGTGCATCAGGCGCGGCGCCACGTTGGCCGTGACCGAGATGGTGCCGTGGCCGCCCAGCATGATGAAGGCCATGGCGGTCATGTCATCACCGGTGTACAGGGCGAAATCCTTGGGCGCCCGGGCGATCAGGTCACAGGCCCGGTCGATGTTGCCGGTGGCGTCCTTGATGCCGATGATGTTGGGCACCTCGGCCAGGCGCAGGGCGGTGTCGTTGGACAGATCGGCAACCGTGCGGCCGGGCACGTTGTACAGGATCATCGGCAGCGGGCTCGCCTCGGCGATCGTGCGGAAATGCTGGTACAGGCCTTCCTGGGTCGGACGGTTGTAATAGGGCACCACGGACAGCCCGGCGACAGCACCGGCCTTGCGGGAGAACTCGGTCAGCTCGATGGCTTCGCGGGTGGAGTTCGCGCCCGTGCCGGCGATGATGGGGATCCGCCCCGCCGCGTGCTCGACGGCAACGCGGATGAGTTCGCAGTGTTCTTCGACGTTGACCGTGGGCGACTCACCGGTGGTGCCGACAACGACAATACCGTCGGTGCCTTCCTTGACGTGGAAGTCGATGAGGCTGCGCAAACGGGGAAGATCCAGGCTGCCATCCTCGTGCATCGGGGTAACGATGGCGACAATCGAACCGGTAATCATGGGATATCGGGGAGAGAGGGAAAGTTGAGTATTGTACCCAATCACTTCGGGAAGGCTAGACGGGCGCAAACCCGTGTTACGAAAACAGGGCCGGCCGCTGCGCCGCGGCCCCGTTCAAACGGAAAGCCCCGCCGCAGCGGGGCAGGGGTATGCAGCAAACGCCGGGCTCAGAGATCGGCCAGGGTCTTGATGTGGGCAACGACGCTGCGCGCCAGGGACGACAGGGAATAGCCCCCCTCGAGCAATGACACGATGCGCCGGTTGGCCGACTCGGCGGCAACCGCCTTGAGCTGCTCGGTCACCCACATGTAGTCGGCCTCCACCAGCCCCAGGGAGCCCATGTCGTCCTCGTAGTGGGCGTCGAAGCCGGCGGAGATGAAGATCATCTCGGGTGCATGGTTGCGCAGGGCCGGGATCCAGATGTTGGTGACGATTTCGCGAAACACATCGCCGCGACTCCCCGCCTTGATGGGCACATTGACCATGTTGGGCGCCGGGTTGTCGGCGCCGCTGTAGGGATAGAAGGGGTGCTGGAAGATGCTGACCATCAGCACCCGGGGGTCGTCCTTGAAGATGTCCTCGGTGCCATTGCCGTGATGCACGTCGAAATCGATGATGGCCACGCGCTTGAGGCCGTGCTCATCGAGGGCATGGCGGGCCGCAACAGCCACGTTGTTGAAGAAGCAGAAGCCCATGGCCTTGGCGGCCTCGGCATGGTGGCCGGGCGGGCGGATGGCGCAGAAGGCATTTTCGGCCTGCCCCGACATCACCAGGTCGGTGGCGTAGATGCCGGCACCGGCCGAGCGCAGTGCGGCTTTCATGGAGTTGGGGCACAGGGCGGTGTCCGGGTCCAGGTGACGGATGCCATGCTCGGGCACGCTGGCCAGCAGTTCTTCCACATGCTCGCGGGGATGGGCCCGGGAGATCTGGTCGACGCTCGCGTTCGGCGCGTCGTGAAAGGACAGGTACATATCGAGGCCGGCAGCGATCAGACGGTCATTGATCGCCCCGAGACGCTCGGGAGATTCGGGGTGATGCTCACCCATGTTGTGCAGCCAGCAATCCCGGTGCGTGATGAATGCCGTACTCGTCATAAACTCTCCCCTGCCTCTCGCGATTCGTCTTCGATATCTGTCGATTTTCGCAGCCGTCGAACGCCTGCCTCGAAACGCACTCCATGCCACTAGGGAGCCACGTCCGGAAGCCGTTCCCGGAATGCTGTTGTGCAAGCATTATCCCCTTAACTTCACTCTGAAAAAAGCCTGCGCCATGCCGACCCACATCGCCACCCGACTGATCGACGCTGCCAGCCGGATCATCCTCGGCAAGGACGAGGCCATACGCCTTGCCCTGGCCTGCATGCTGGCCCGCGGGCATCTGCTCATGGAGGACATGCCCGGCGTCGGCAAGACCACCCTGGCCCATGCTCTGGCCCACCTGCTCGGGCTGAAGTTCCAGCGCATCCAGTTCACCAGCGATATGCTTCCCGCCGACATCCTTGGGGTCTCGGTGTTCGACCAGCGGGATGGCGCCTTCCGCTTTCACCCCGGCCCGGTATTCAGCGAGATGATCCTCGCCGACGAGATCAACCGGGCCACGCCCAAGGCCCAGAGTGCCCTGCTCGAGGCCATGGAGGAACGCCAGATCAGCGCCGAGGGGCACACCTACCCGCTGCCGGCATCCTTCTTCGTGATCGCCACCCAGAATCCGGCGGACCAGATCGGCACCTTTCCCCTTCCCGAAAGCCAGCTCGACCGCTTCCTGATGCGCATCTCCCTGGGCTATCCGGACCCGGCCTCCGAACGGGCGCTGCTCGCCGGCGAAGACCGGCGCGAGATGCTGGCCCGCCTGCCGCCCGTGCTCGCAGCCGGTGAGCTGGACATGCTGCTGGCCGCCAGCCGTCGGGTCCATGTCGGCCCGCGCCTCCTCGACTACGTCCAGGCCCTGCTGGCCCGCAGCCGCGAAAGTGCAGACTTCGCCACCGGGCTCTCGCCCCGCGCCGGCCTCGCCCTGCTCTCGGCGGCCCGGGCCTGGGCCCTGCTGGCGGGACGCGACCACGTGCTGCCCGAGGACGTCCAGGCCGTGCTGCCTGCCGTGGCCGGCCACCGCCTGCGCCCTGCCGGTGAAACCCCATTGCGCCCCGACGAACTGACCCGCCGCCTGCGCGACGCGGTGCCACTGCCCTGATGGATCTGCCCGCCCTGCGTGCAGCCCTGCACCGCTGGCTGTTCCGGGTCAGCGGCCCGGAGCCTGCGCCGATCCAGCTCGGCCAGCGACGCATCTTCGTGCTGCCGACACGCTTCGGGCTGGCCTTCGCGCTGACCCTGCTGGTCATGTTGCTGGCCTCCATCAACTACACCCTGAGTCTGGGATTCGCGCTCACCTTCCTGATCGGCAGCGTGGCCTGGGTCAGCATCCACCACGCCTTCCGCAATCTGGTCGGGCTGAGCGTCACGCCCGGCAAGGCCGAGGCGGTGTTCTGCGGTAGCCCGGCGCGCTTCGGCATCATCCTGAACAACCCGGCGCTGCGCCCCCGCCAGGGCCTGCACCTGGCATCGAGCCGCGCCAGCGAGGCCCTGCACAGTGCCGCCCCCTTCGACATCGAAGCCTGTAGCAGCACCGTCCAGGACATCCACCTCGCCACGCACCACAGGGGCTGGCTCCCCCTGCCCCGCCTGACCCTCGAAACCCGGTACCCCCTCGGCCTGATCCGCGCCTGGAGCCTGTTCCAGCCCGACGTGCGCTGTCTCGTCTACCCGACCCCGGAAGCGGACGGCCCGCCGCTGCCCGTCGGTCGCGACACCGACTCGGGCCTTGGCGGGCGAGGGAGTGGGCAGGACGACTTCGCCGGCCTGCGCCATCACCAACCGGCCGATTCGCCCCGCCACGTGGCCTGGAAAGCCGTGGCCCGGGGAGGCCCGTGGCGCACCAAGGAGTTCGACGGCGCCGGCGCCCGGGATGTGCAGCTCGACTGGAAGCGCATGCCCGCCGGCATGGGCATCGAAGCCCGCCTGGCACGGCTCACCCGGTGGGTGATGGAGGCCGATCGGGCCGGCATCGACTTCGGATTGAGCCTGCCCGGTGCAGAGATTCCCCCGGGCCGGGGACAAGCTCACCGCCACGCCTGCCTGACCCGGCTGGCGCTGTTCGGACTGCACGATGACTGAGCCCCGCCTGCATCCGGATCAGACCGCCTGGCTGCTGGCCTGCGCCATCCTCAGCCTCGCGCCCCACGCCAGCCACCTGCCCCTGTCCCTGATCAGCGTGTGCGCCCTGCTGCTGGGGTGGCGCGGCCTGCTGGCACACCAGGGCCGGCCCCTGCCCCACCGCTTTCTGCTGTTCGCCCTGGCAGCCAGCCTGGTGGCCCTTGTGGCCGTGGAATTTCAGCGCTTCTTCGGTAAGGAGCCGGGCATTGCCCTGCTCGCCGGCCTGCTGAGCATCAAGCTGCTGGAGACCAATAACGCCCGGGACGCTCGCACGGTGGTACTGCTGAGCTTCTTCATGCAGATGGGCCTCTTCCTGTATCAGCAGAACATGGGCGTGGCGGCCCTCGCCCTGGTCGGCAGCGTGGCCACCGTAGGGGCTCTGCTGGCCCTCGAAGGCCGGGCGGAGGCAGCCCGCACCCGCGCCCTCGCGGCCGCACGCCTGGTGCTGCAGGGCCTGCCGCTGATGGCCGTGCTGTTCGTGCTCTTCCCCCGCATCCAGGGACCCCTGTGGGGGCTGCCGGCCGATGCCTACACGCACCGTACCGGCCTCTCCGACAGCATGGCCCCGGGCGATATGGCCCGGGTCAGCGAGTCTGCCGCCATCGCCTTCCGCGCCCGCTTCGAGGGCGACCCGCCCCCCCCGGCCGAGCGTTACTGGCGCGGCCCGGTGCTGAGCGACTTCGACGGCCGCACCTGGCGCCAGGGCCGCCACAGCGTGGCCGAGGCCCCCGCCTACCGCAGCCAGGGCACGGCCTACACCTACACCCTCACCCTCGAACCCCACAACCAGCGCTGGCTGCTGGCCCTGGATTTCCCGGCTGCCGCGCCCGGTCTGCGTTACAGCAGCGATTTCCAGCTCCTCGCCCAGGCGCCTTTGCATACCCGCCAGCGTGTGGATCTCGTGTCCCACCCGGGCACCCCGGTAGGTCTCAATGAGCCGGATGCGGTACTGCGCCAGGCCCTGGCGCTTCCGCCGGGCAGCAACCCGCGTACTCGCGCCCTCGGCGCCCGCCTGCGCACCGAGGCGCGGGCATCCAGTGACATCCCGGCCCTCGCCATCGCCCACTTCCGGGCCAGCAAGCTGGCTTACACCCTCGACCCCCTGCCCCTCGGACGGGATGACGTGGATAGCTTCCTGTTCGACACCCGCCAGGGCTTCTGCGAGCACTTCGCCGCCGCCTTCGTCGTCACCCTGCGCGCCGCTGGCGTTCCCGCCCGGGTCGTCACCGGCTACCAGGGCGGCGAGATCAATGCGGTGGACGGCAGCTTCGTGGTGCGCCAGTCCGATGCCCATGCCTGGGCCGAAGTGTGGCTGGCCGGCAAGGGCTGGCAGCGCATCGACCCGACCGCCGCCAGCGCTCCGCGGCGCATCGACAGCGGCCTCGCCGGAGCTCTGCCCGACATGGACCGCCTGCCCCTGCTGGTACGCAGCGATCTACCCTGGCTGCGTACGCTGCGCGACAACCTGGAAGCCATCGACAACCGCTGGAATCAATGGGTTCTCGGGTACAATCCGGCGCGCCAGCAAGCGCTGCTTTCCGCGCTGGGACTGGCCCGGACCGACTGGACGACACTGATAGCCCTCATGGCAGCGGCGGGCACCGTCGTGGCGGGTCTGCTGGCCGCCTGGGCCCTGCGCCCGCGCTCACCGGCCGATGCTATCGACCGCGACTGGGCGCGCTTTTGCCAGCGCCTGGCAGCCCTCGGGCTCCCCCGGGAAACATGGGAAGGCCCCCTCGACTACGCCGGCCGGGTCGCCCACCAGCGCCCCGACCTGGGCCCTGCCGTCGCTGCCATCGCGGCCGATTACGCCGCCCTGCGCTACGGCCCGGCCACCACCGACACCTTCGCCAGCCGGCGCTTCCACCAATCCATCAAGAACTTCCGTCCCCGATGAAAACCGCAACACATCGCCAGCGCTCCGGCCCCCTGATCGCCCTGCTCACGGCCCTCGCTTTCACGAGCCCCCTTCAAGCCGCCGAGCGCTACGCGGACCGGCCGGAAACCCAGCAATTCATCGAGGAGATGCAGCAGCGCCATGGCTTCGACAAGGATGCCCTGACCTACATCTTCCGCCGCGCCCAGTACCTGCCATCGGTCATCAAGGCCATCTCCCCGCCCCGCGACCCGGTCGCCGTACGCTCCTGGCAGCGTTACCGCAGCCGCTTCATCGAGCCTGTGCGGATCAAGGCCGGCATCGCCTTCTGGGAGCGCCACCAGGACAGCATCCGCGCCGCCAGCGAGAAATATGGGGTCCCGGAGGAGATCATCGTCGGCATCATCGGCGTGGAAACCATCTATGGCCGCAACACCGGCAACTACCAGGCGGTGTCGGCCCTGTCGACCCTGGCCTTCGACTACCCCCGGCGCGCCGAGCTGTTCCGCGGCGAACTCGAGAACCTGCTGCTGATGGCCCGCGAACAGGGGCGCGACCCCCTCGACTACCAGGGCTCCTACGCCGGCGCCCTGGGCTTGCCCCAGTTCCTGCCCAGCAGCGTGCGCAACTATGCGGTGGATTTTGACGGAGACGGCCAGATTGACCTGCTGAACAGCCCCAGGGATGCCATCGGCAGCGTCGCCCGCTACATGCAGATGCATGGCTGGGAGAGCGGTGCGCCGGTTGCCGTGCGCGCCAGTGTGGGCACTGATGCCAACCTGATGCCCCTGCTCGCCAACGACATCAACCCGGCCTTCGACGCCAGCACCCTGGCCAGCCATGGCGTCAAGGCGGCCAGCGGCGAAACGCCTGCCGGCAAGGCCGCCTTCGTCGAGCTCGTGACGCCCGGCGAGGACAGCGAGTACTGGCTGGGCTACCAGAACTTCTATGTCATCACCCGCTACAACCGCAGCAGCTTCTATGCCATGTCGGTATTCCAGCTGGGCGAGGCCGTCAAGGCCGCACGCCTGGCTGCGGTGACGGCGCGTCGCTGAACTTGGGGAGCTAGTCCAACAACCCCAGCACCTTCTCGGGCGGGCGGGCCACCACGGCCCGCTCACCACGAACCACGATAGGCCGCTCGATGAGGATGGGGTGGGCCACCAGGGCATCCAGCCACCCCTCCTCGTCCAGCTCACGCCCCTGATACTCCGACTTGTAGATGTCCTCGCCCTTGCGCACCAGGGACTCTGCCGTCACACCCAGCTTGCGCAGCAGCCCGGCCAGTTCGGCCCGGCTCGGTGGCGTCTTGAGATACTCCACCACCTCCAGGGCAAAGCCCCGCTCCTGAAGAAGGGCGCAGGCCGCACGGCTCTTGGAACAACGGGCGTTGTGATACACGCGAAGGGTTTCGCTCATGGCAGTGGACTTGGGGGGATTTGAGGGGGGTGGCCGCAGCCACCGGGAAAGCTACAGCAGCACGTCCTTCGACACCCCGCGCCGCTTGATGATGCGGCGCAGCTGACCGAGGGCCTCCAGCTGGATCTGACGCACCCGCTCCCGGGTCAGGTCCAGGCTGTCGGCAAGCTCCTCAAGGGTCCGCACCTCGCACTCATCGAGACCATAACGATGGCGGATGACGAGGCGCTGCTTTTCACTGAGCTGACCGATCCACTCCCTGACAAGGGTTTCGACTTCCAGATCCTGGATCTGCACGTCCGGCGTCTCGGCGTCGTCATCGGCCAGGGACTCGCCGATGGACAGGGTGGGGTCAATGTCGAGGGGGGCATCCAGGGATGCAGTGTGCTCGTTGAGGGCCAGGATGGCGCGCACATCCTCCACCGGGCGATCGAGCCGCCGGGCCACCTCTTCCAGGGTCGTATCCCCGTTGCCGGCAGCCTCCAGCTGACGCTGGGCACGCAGCACCTGGTTGAGTTCCTTGACCACGTGCACCGGCAGACGGATGGTGCGCGACTGGTTCATGATGGCCCGCTCGATGTTCTGGCGGATCCACCAGGTGGCATAGGTGGAAAAGCGGAAACCCCGCTCGGGATCGAATTTTTCGAGGGCGTGGATGAGGCCCAGATTGCCCTCCTCCACCAGATCGAGCAGCGGAATGCCCCGGTTGAGGTAGTGCTTGGCGATATTCACGACTAGGCGCAGGTTGCGCTCGATCATGGTCTGGCGCGCCTCGAAGTCTCCCAGCCGGACCCGCCGCGACAGGGCCAACTCTTCCTCCGCGGTAAGCAGCGGATTGGCCCCGATCTCGTTGAGATATAGCTGGGTGACGTCGCCCAGGAAGTCGGTGTCGGGCGACGCCGCCGGCACTTCGAGGAAGACCTCGACCTCCGGGGGCAAGTCCGGCTCGGGGGTTTCCAGTTCCTCAGGCGCTGCCGGATCGTACATGGATTCCTCTCTGGATCATGGGGCACAGCGTGGCCGGAATCGCGAAGCTCCGACACTGTCAGGCCTGGCCCCTTCACCGTCATCACGGAGGGTGAGGGCCTGGCATCGGTTGTCCTGCCGTCAATACACTGCCTCGCTCACCCCGGAAATCCGGAGTGAATCAGCGCGGCGGGAGGTACTTGCCCGGATCGACCGGCTTGCCCTGCCGCCGGATCTCGAAATGCAGCTTCGGACGATCACTGTCGGTGTCACCCAACTCGGCAATCTTCTGGCCCTTGCTCACTGCCTGCCCTTCCTTGACCAGCAGACTCTGGTTGTGGGCGTAGGCACTCAGGTAGCTGTTGTCATGCTTGACGATCACGAGTTTGCCATAACCGCGCAGCCCCGTGCCGGCATAAACGACGCGCCCGCCTGCTGCCGCGAGCACCGGATCACCCGGCTTGCCAGCCAGATCCACACCCTTGCTGGAGGTTTCGTTGAAGCCGGCGATCACTTTGCCGGCGGTAGGCCAGGCCCACTCGATCGTGCCGTTTCCGTTGGCCTTGCCGTCTTCAGGGCGGGGCTCCGGCTTCGCCTCGGGTTTTGCCTCAGGCTTCACCTCGGGCTTCACTTCGGGCTTGGGCTCCGGCTTTGGATCAATCTTGGCAATGACGATCGGGGCCTCCGGCTTCTGGGCCTGGGCCCAGGCCTGTTCGGAGTAAGGCAGCTTGCCACCCTTGGGCTCACGCCGCACCCCATCGGCCGGAACCGCCACGGGCGCTGTCGTCGTCGCGGGAGTTGCCGCCGGACGCACCTCGACGGTGGAGGTGGTCACCGGCCGGGTCACGGCAGTCGACTCCGGCGGACGCACCCGCAATTCCTGCCCGACCTCGATCAGATTGGGGTTCTCCAACCCGCTCCAGGCGGCGATATCCCGGTAATTCTGGCCATGGTCGAGGGCAATACGGATGAGGGTGTCACCCGGTTTGACGATGTAATAGCCCGGACGTGCCACCCGGGGAGGCGCCGGTGGCGCCTCGGTCTTTTCGGTACTGGTGACGACAGGCGGGCGGGTACGCTCGGCCACGGGCGCCGGTGAGTTGGTGGCACAGCCGGTCACGCCAAGAGCAAGCGCGAGGGAACACAAGGTAAAACGCGACAACTTCATGCTTTCTGGGAACTTCATTCGGTGCCGGGCAGCAGCGGTACAAAGCGCACTGCACTGAGGCGTGTTTCTCGGATTCCGCGCGCGTTGCGTTCAATCAGCACCAGGATCTGCTCGGCAGCCCCCACCGGCAGGATCAGGCGCCCGCCTTCGGACAGCTGGTCCACCAGGGCCTGGGGCACCTTGGGTGCCGCCGCCGCGACGATGATCGTATCGTAGGGTGCAGCCTCGCGGAGGCCCAGGCTGCCATCGGCATGTTTCAGCCGCACATTGGGCAGGCGCAGGTGACGCAGATTGTTGCGTGCCCGGTCGAGGAGCGGCCGCAAGCGTTCGACGGAATAGACTTCGGTGGCCACATGGGACAGCACGGCCGCCTGGTAGCCGCAGCCGGTGCCCACCTCGAGGGTCTTGCCCAGCTCGCGGCCGGCCCGCAGGATCTCGATCATCCGCGCCACCACGAAGGGTTGCGAGATGGTCTGCTGCAGGCCCAGGGGCAGGGCCGTATCCTCATAGGCGCGGGAGGCAAGCGCCTCCTCGACAAACAGGTGACGGGGTACCGCCATCATCGCCGCCAGCACACGCTCGTCACGCACGCCCTGCTCGCGCAGGCGTTCGATCATGCGCGTGCGTGCCCGCTGGGCGGTCTGCAGTGCGGCCCGCAAGACCTCGCTGCTCATTTGCCCAGCCAGTCCCGGACGGTGGTGATCTGCCCCTGGTGGGTCAGGTCGATCTGCAGGGGGGTGATGGAGGCGTAACCATTGGCAACGGCATGGAAATCCGTGCCCTCGCCGGCGTCCTGGGCCGCGCCCGCGGCGCCTACCCAGTACACGGTCTCGTTGCGCGGCGTGACCGACTTGATCGTCGGCTCGGCCTTGTGGCGCTTGCCCAGGCGCGTCACCTGGATGCCCTTGATCTGCGCGTAGGGCAGATCCGGCACGTTCACGTTGAGCAGGGTCGGCACCTTCACCGGATCGCGCTGGAAACGTTCGACGAGCTCCCGGGCGATGCGCGCCGCACCTGAAAAATCGGACGCGCCCTTGGCAACCAGGGAGATGGCAATGGCCGGAACGCCCAGCAGGAAGCCTTCGGTGGCCGCCGCCACGGTGCCGGAGTAGATGGTGTCATCCCCCATGTTGGCACCATGATTGATGCCCGACACCACCATGTCCGGCAGCTCGTCGAGCATGCCGGTGACCGCCAGATGCACGCAGTCGGTGGGAGTGCCATTGACATAGTGAAAACCGCTGGCCGCCTTGCGCAGGGACAAGGGCCGATCCAGGGTCAGGGAGTTGCTGGCGCCACTGCGGTCCCGCTCGGGCGCCACGACAGTCACTTTTCCAATCTCGGAGAGCGCAGCCGCGAGGGCTTGCAGGCCGGGGGCAAAATAACCATCGTCATTGCTCAGCAGAATACGCATGGGGGACCGGAATCAGGCTTTGTGGCGTTGGAGTCGGACTCGCGGGATCGGCTGGCCGGACAGGCTGGCGCCCGAACTACGAGCGGCACTGGCTAAACCCCGAATGGGCCTTGAGTTTAGCAGAGTCGGCTTCGCAGCCGCTAGGCGCTCGCCGCAGCAACGCCCGGCGAACCAAGGCCCACCGCCGAGGTCTGCACCATGAGTCTGTTGCGGGCACCTGTAATTTTTGGCGCCCTGCTCCGTCTACCCGACACTCCCCTTCCGGTATGCCCATCATGCTGATCCGCCACCCCACCCCCATCCTGCCTTCCGAGATCACCGCGCCCGATCTGTACCGGGAGCGCCGCCGCTTCATGGGCCTGGCCGGCAGCCTGGCCCTTGCCGGCAGCCTGCCCGCCGGGCTGGCCCACGCCGCCCCGTCGCCCCTCGGCCCGATCACGAAAAGCCCCCTGAGTACCACCGAGAGCCAGACCTCCTACAAGGCGGTTACCACCTACAACAACTTCTACGAACTGGGCACCGACAAGGAAGACCCAGCCCAGAACACCCACCGGCTCAAGCCCGCCCCCTGGACGGTGCGCATCGAGGGCCTGGTCAACAAACCGCGCACCTTCAGCATCGACGAGCTCCTCAAGCTGGCGCCGCTGGAAGAGCGCATCTATCGCATGCGCTGTGTCGAGGGCTGGTCGATGGTCATCCCCTGGGTCGGCATCCCTCTGGCCAGCCTGCTCAAGCTCGTCGATCCCCAGGGCAGCGCGCGCTTCGTGGAGTTCATCTCCCACTACGACAAGGCCACCATGACCCGCGGCGTTCTGGACTGGCCCTACAACGAGGCCCTGCGCCTGGACGAGGCACGCCACCCCCTCACCCTGCTGGCCCTCGGCCTTTACGGCGAGGTGCTGCCCATCCAGAATGGGGCCCCGTTACGGCTGGTGGTGCCCTGGAAGTACGGCTTCAAGAGCGGCAAGTCCATCGTCGCCATCCGCCTCACCGAGAAACAGCCCGTCACCGCCTGGATGAAAGCCGGTCCGTCGGAATACGGCTTCTACTCCAACGTCAATCCCGAGGTGGATCACCCGCGCTGGAGCCAGGCCACGGAGCGGCGCATCGGTGAGTTTTCGAAGCGCAAGACCCTGATGTTCAACGGCTACGCCGATCAGGTGGCATCCCTCTACACCGGCATGGACCTGCGCCGCAACTTTTGACCCGATTGAAGTCGACACCCATCATGACACCCGGCAAGACCAGCCTCTCCGCCATCAAGGCCGCCCTCTTCCTGCTCTGCCTGACGCCCGCCTTCCTGCTGTGGCGCGGCCTGGAGACGGACAGCCTGGGCGCCAACCCCATCGAGGCCCTGACCCGCAGCACCGGCGAATGGACCCTGCGTTTCCTGCTCATCACCCTGACGGTGACGCCCCTGCGCAAACTCACCGGCTGGCACTGGATCCTGCGCCTGCGCCGCATGCTCGGGCTGTTCGCCTTCGCCTACGCCACGGCGCACCTGGCCACCTATGTGTGGCTGGATCAGTTCTTTGACTGGGAGGCCATCGCCCGGGACATTCTCAAGCGCCCCTTCATCACCGTCGGCTTCGCCGCCCTGGTGTTGATGGCGCCCCTTGCCGCCACCTCGAGCAACTTCGCCATCCGCCGGCTTGGCGGCCGTCGCTGGCAGGCCCTGCACCGGGCGATCTACCCGATCGCACTGCTCGGCTGCGTGCATTTCTGGTGGCTGGTCAAGAAGGATGTCACCTGGCCGCTGATCTACACGGTGATCGCCGTCGCCCTGCTCGGCCTGCGTGCCTGGTGGCGAGAGCTGGAACGCCGCAAGCAGCTGGCCGGCGGCTATCTGCCGCAGGAGCCGAAGTTCGAGGGCAAGGTCATCAAGATCTTCGCCCGCTGACCTCACCGGGCAGCATCAGGCCTTGGGCCGGATCGCCGACTTGGGCCGGAAGGCCTTGACCACCTCGTCGTGGGTTTCAATGTACGGCCCGCCGATCAGATCGATACAGTAGGGCACGGCGGCGAAGATGCCGGGCACCTTCTGCACGCCCTCCGCGTCCCTGAGGCCCTCGAGGGTCTCCGCGATGGCCTTGGGTTGGCCGGGAAGGTTGAGGATCAGGGACTGGCCGCGGATCACCCCCACCTGACGGGAGAGGATCGCGGTGGGTACGAAGGCCAGGCTGATCTGGCGCATCTGCTCGCCGAAGCCCGGCATCACCTTGTGGGCCACGGCCAGGGTGGCCTCCGGGGTCACGTCACGGGGTGCCGGGCCGGTGCCGCCGGTCGTGAGCACCAGATGGCAACCCGCCACGTCGCAGAGTTCGATCAGGGTGGCCTCGATGGCGGCCTGCTCGTCGGGGATCAGCCGGGTCTCCATCTGCCAGGGAGAACTCAGGGCCTTGCCAAACCATGCCTCCAGGGCCGGGATGCCCTTGTCTTCATAGACGCCGGTCGAGGCCCGATCGCTGATGGAGACCAGGCCGATCTTCAGCAACTCGCTCATTCCTGTTCTCCGGGTTCCTCGTCGAAGGCGTCGGCGTCCGCTCCGGCGCCCCCCTCCTCGAGCTCGCGCAGCACCCGGAAGAGTTCGCGGAAGGCACGCGGCGGGCGGTTCTGCTCCTTCTCCTTGATCGCATTCCGACGGAGTACGCGCAGGTGCTGCAGGTCGGCACCCGGGTAGGTCTCGGCGATGCCGTGGAGGGTCTTCTCGTCTTCGAGCAGCGCGGTGCGCAGGTTCTCAAGGCGGTGCATCTTGGCCGTTTCGGTGGCCGAGACGCCCTTGAAGGCATCCAGTGCGGCCCGGATGGGCTCCGGATCGACGTTGCGCATCAGCTTGCCGATGAACTGCAGCTGACGACGGCGCGCCTCGTGGGAGGTGAAGCGCTGGTAGTCCTTGACCGCATCGCGCAGGTCTTCATCGATGGGCACCCGGGCCAGGCGCTCCTTGCCAAGCTCGGCCAGCTCGCGGCCGAGATCCTGCAGGGCCGTGCTCTCGCGCTTGAGCGCGGACTTGCTGGGGCCGGTGTCTTCTTCGTCTTCGTAGTATTTGTGCTTGGCCATCTGGGGGCGGGAAGTGCTCTGTAAGGGTAAGATTATAGCCTTTCGCTCCAGCCCCCATTCGCAAAGCCATGGCCGACAACCGTTTCAGCTTCAGTCAGGACAATCTCAAGACCATCGCCGAGGACATCCTCAAGTTCGCCCGCAAGCGCGGCGCAACGGCCTGCGAGGTGGATGTCTCCGAAGGCTTCGGCCAGTCCGTCAGCGTCCGCCGCGACGAAGTGGACACCATCGAATACAACCGCGACAAGGGCGTCGGCGTCACCATCTACGACGGCCAGAAGCGCGGCTACGCCAGCACCTCCGACTTCTCGAAGGACGCCCTCAAGGCCACCGTGGACGCAGCGGTCTCGATCGCCCGCTTCACCGCCCCCGACCCGGCCGCCGGCCTGCCTGACGAAGCCCTGCTGGCCAGAAGCTTCCCCGATTTCGATCTGTACCACCCGTGGAAGCTGAGCACCGAAGAAGCCATCGAGCTGGCCCGCCGCAGCGAGCGCGCCGCCTTCGCCGTCAGCCCCGAGATCCGCAACTCCGACGGGGCCAGCCTCTCCATGCAGGAAGCCCATTTCATCTCCGCCAACAGCCTGGGCTTCATGGGGGGCTACGCCAGCTCCCGCCACTACCTGTCGTGCTCGGTGATTGCCGGCGAGGGCGACGACATGCAGCGGGACGACTGGTACACCACCAAGCGTGATCCGTCGGAACTGGCCGACGCCGAGGAAATCGGCACCTTCGCCGCGCGCCGCGCGCTGGCACGCCTCGGTGCACGCCAGATCCCCACCTGCGAGGTGCCGGTGCTTTTCGAAGCCCCGCTTGCTGCCGGCCTGATCGGCGCCTTCGTGCATGCGGTGAGCGGTGGCGCCCTCTACCGCAAGTCCAGCTTCCTGCTCGACAGCCTGGGCAAGCAGGTCTTTCCCGGGCACATCCAGATCTGCGAACGGCCGCACCTGGCCAAGGCCTTCGCCAGCAGCCCCTTCGACGACGATGGTGTGGCCACCCACGATCGCGAGGTCATCATCGACGGCGTGCTGCAGGGCTATTTCCTGAGCACCTACTCGGCGCGCAAGCTGGGCATGCAGACCACCGGCAATGCCGGCGGCAGCCACAACCTGCTGGTCAAGCCGGGACAGTACGATCTGGACGGCCTGATCAAACAGATGGACCGCGGCCTGCTGGTCACCGAGCTGCTCGGGCACGGGGTCAATTACGTCACTGGCGACTACTCCCGCGGCGCCGCCGGTTTCTGGGTCGAGAACGGCAAGATCCAGTACCCGGTGCATGAGATCACCATTGCCGGCAACCTCAAGGACATGCTGATGGGCATCCAGGAGATCGGCTCCGATGTGCTGGTGCGTGGCTCCAAGCACTGCGGCTCCATCCTCGTCGATCGCATGACCGTGGCCGGCGCCTGATCCGCCCCGGCTGCATCAGGAATTCAGGTTTTCGTCCATAACGACATAGAAGAGGACACATCATGGAACGGCGTAGTTTCCTGAAACAAGCCACGGCCGGCGTCGCTGCCGGCGCCGTGGCCGCCCCGGCCCTTGCGGCTGATCTGCCCACCATCAAGTGGCGCCTGGCCTCGGGCTTTCCGAAGACCCTGGATGCCATCTATGGCGCCACCGAGACCGTCGCCCGCCGCGTCGCCGCGGCCACCGGCGGCAAGTTCCAGATCGGCCTGTTTGCCGCTGGCGAGATCGTGCCCACCCCTGGCGTCCTGGATGCGGTCAAGGACGGCACCGTCGAGATGGGGCATGCCGCCTCGTATTGGTACATCGGCAAGGACCCGGCCCTGGCCTTCGACACCGCCCTGCCCTTCGGCCTCAACAGCCGTCAGCAGACCGCCTGGATGTTCGACGGCGGCGGCCTGGAGCTGATGCGCGAGTTTTTCAAGGACTACAACATCGTCAACATCCCCTGCGGCAACACCGGCACCCAGATGGGCGGCTGGTTCCGCAAGGAGATCAAGAACCTCGACGACCTCAAGGGTCTCAAGTTCAGGGTTGGCGGCTTTGCCGGGCAGGTGCTGGCCCGCATGGGCGTGGTGCCCCAGCAGATCCCCCCCGCCGACATCTATCCGGCTCTGGAGAAGGGCACCATCGACGCCACCGAATGGATCGGCCCTTACGATGACCATAAGCTCGGGTTCAACCGGGTCGCCAAATACTATTACTACCCGGGCTGGTGGGAAGGTGGCCCCCAGCTGTCGATCTACGTGAATGCCAAGCACTGGGCCTCCCTGCCCAAGGAATACCAGACCATCCTGGAAGACGCCTGTGCCTATGCCCACGCCGAGATGCAGGCGGCCTACGACGTCAAGAACCCGACAGCCCTCAAGCAGCTGATCGGCTCCGGCACCCAGTTGCGCCCCTTCCCCCACGAGATGATGGCCGCCGGCTACAAGATCGCCACGGAGCTCTACGAGGAAACCGCGGCCAAGAACCCCAGGTTCAAGAAGATCTACGAGCCCTGGAAGAAATTCCGCGACGACCAGCTGCAGTGGTTCGCAGTGGCCGAGAATCGCTTCGACAACTTCATGCAGGCGGCCCGCACCGGCAAGGGCCGCAAGTAAGGCCCACGCCATCAAGGCGTTCGGGGGGCGGCTCAGGCCGCCCTCGCCACGTTCAGCCCGGCTGTCGGACACGCGGCGAATTTGCGCAAGGCAGCATAGGGTTTTCCAGACTGTGCGGGGTCTGGGGGGTCATGAATAATCAGCCCACCTTTCGTAGAGATTCCCAGAGGAGACAAAGTGGAACGACGTTCATTCATCAAGAAGGCCGGTGTCGGCGTAGCCGCCGGTGCAGTGGCAGCTCCTGCCCTCGCTGCCGAACTGCCCACCATCAAGTGGCGCCTGGCCTCCAGCTTCCCGAAATCCCTCGACACCATCTACGGCGGCGCCGATGTGATGGCCAAGCGTGTAGCCGCCGCCACTGGTGGCAAGTTCCAGATCCAGGTCTTCGCGGCGGGTGAAATCGTCCCGGGCCCGGGCGTAATGGATGCTGTCAAGGATGGCACCGTCGAAGTCGGCCACACCTGCTCCTACTACTTCATCGGCAAAGACCCCACGTTCGCCTTCGACACCGCAGTGCCCTTCGGCCTCAACAGCCGCCAGCAGACCGCCTGGATGATGGAAGGCGGCGGCCTCGAGCTGTTCCGGGAGTTCTTCAAGGACTACAACATCCACAACATCCCCTGTGGCAACACCGGTGCCCAGATGGGCGGCTGGTTCCGCAAGGAGATCAAGTCCGTCGAAGATCTGAAGGGTCTCAAGTTCCGCTGCGGCGGCTTTGCCGGCCAGGTGCTGGCCAAGCTCGGCGTGGTGCCCCAGCAGATCCCGGGCGGCGACATCTACCCCGCCCTCGAGAAAGGCACCATCGATGCCGCCGAATGGATCGGCCCCTACGACGACCTGAAGCTCGGCTTCAACAAGGTGGCCAAGTACTACTACTACCCGGGTTTCTGGGAAGGCGGCCCGCAGATCTCCCTCTACGTGAACGCCAAGCAGTGGGCCTCCCTGCCCAAGGAATACCAGACCATCCTGGAAGACGCCTGCCTGTACGCCCACGCCGAAATGCAGGCCCGCTACGACGCCAAGAACCCGACCGCCCTGAAGCAACTGGTTGGCTCCGGCACCCAGCTGCGCCCCTTCCCCAATGAGGTCATGGCTGCCGCCTACAAGGCCGCCCATGATCTCTACGAGGAAACCGCCGCCGCCAACCCCAAGTTCAAGAAGATCTACGAAGCCTGGAAGAAATTCCGCGACGAGCAACTGCAGTGGTTCTCCGTAGCCGAAAACCGCTACGACAACTTCATGCAGGCGGCCCGCAGCGCGAGCGCCAAGGCCAAGAAGTAAGCCGCTTCCACAGCCTGTCCAAAGGGGTCGTGCATGGCACGGCCCCTTTTGCGTTAACCCCCTGCCCAGCGCCCGCCCCGGGACAAGCTGGACATTTTTTGCGAGGATGACGGCTTACTGCGCCTCGGAAAGCCCTTTTCATGATCCAAGCCATCGCCCTGCTCCTCGCCTTCCAGCTCGCCGGCGAAACCCTGCGCGTCGCCCTTCACCTGCCCGTTCCGGGCCCGGTCATCGGCATGGCTCTGCTGCTCGTCTGGCTGGTGCTGCGGGGCGGCCCCGACGACGCCTTGCGCGGCACCTCCGGCACCCTGCTGCAACACCTGTCCCTGATGTTCGTACCCGCAGGCACCGGCGTGATGCTCCACGCCGGACGGCTCGCCGACGAGGCCTGGCCCATCGCCGTAGCCCTGGTCGCCAGTACCCTGCTCGGCCTGCTCGCCACCGGGCTGAGCCTGCACTTTCTGACCCGTCACCGCTCCGGGAGCCCCCGATGAACGGCGACGCCATGACCGAGATCTGGGTCTATCTCTCTGCCCAGCCCCTGCTGTGGCTCACCCTCACCCTCGCCGTCTATATCCTGGCCATCGCCCTGCACCGCCGGGCAGGCGGGCATCCGGCCGCCAATCCGGTGCTGATCTCGGTGAGCATCCTCGTAGCGCTGCTGCTGCTCACCGGCACACCCTACCAGCGCTACTTCGACGGCGCCCAGTTCGTCCATTTTCTGCTCGGCCCCACCACCGTGGCCCTTGCCATCCCGCTGCACAGCCAGCTGAAAAGACTGGTCAGCATGGCCGGCCCCCTGGTGATCGCCCTGATGATCGGCTCGCTGACTGCCGGCCTGTCCGCCTATGCCATCGGCTCCCTGCTCGGTGCCAGCGCCCCCACCGTCGCGTCCCTCGCCCCCAAATCGGTCACCACCCCCATCGCCATGGGTATCGCCGAACGTCTCGGCGGCCTGGCCTCCCTGACAGCGGTCTTCGTCATCCTCACCGGCATCTTCGGGGCGATCTTTGCCGACGGCATCCTCAAGCGGGTCGGCGTGAAGGATGAGGCCAGCGTCGGCTTTGCCCTCGGCCTGGCGTCCCACGGCATCGGTACGGCCCGGGCATTTCAGCTCAGCGAGCAGACCGGCGCCTTCGCCGCCCTCGCCATGGGGTTGAATGGCCTGTTCACCGCCATCACACTACCGTGGCTGCTGCCCTTGATGGCCGCCATCATCCGGTAGTGCGCTTTACGCAGTGACGTGAGGTCAACCAGGGTTCCCCCAGCTTGTAGCAGTCCGCTCCGGCCCCGATAATCAGGGCCGTCTGCCTTTTGCTGCACTGCAACCATGGATCTGCTGATCGACGTCATCCTGCGTGCTGGCCGCTCTGCGGTCGAACTGTCCTTCTTTGTCCTGCTGCCGGTCATGGTGGTGATGCTGTCACTGATGCGCCTGCTCGAAGCCCGGGGGGTGCTCGACTGGGTGGTCGCCCGCCTGGCCCCCAGCCTGCGCCCGCTGGGCCTCACCGGCCTGGGCGTGTTTGCCGCCCTGCAGATCAACTTCGTCAGCTTCGCCGCCCCGGTGGCCACCCTGGCGATGATGGACCAGCGGGGTGCCTCCAGCCGGCACCTGGCCGCCACGCTGGCCATGGTGATGGCCATGGCCCAGGCCAATGTGTCCATGCCCATGGCCGCCATGGGCCTGCATTTCGGTGTCGTGCTCGGCTGGTCACTGGTCGGGGGGCTGGCGGCAGCGGCAGCTACCTACTATGGCTTCGGCCGCAGCCTCTCGGTGGCAGAACGCCCGGTGGATGAAACCCTTCATCATCCGGTGGCCGATAACGCCAAGGGCGTGCTCGACGTAATCAACCGGGCCGGCGCAGAGGCCTTCAAGATCGCCGTCGGCGCCATTCCGATGCTGGTCCTGTCCCTCACCGTGGTGCTGGCCCTGCGCCGCCTGGGCGCCCTGGACGCCCTGACCACACTGCTCTCTCCCCTGCTGCTGGGCATCGGCGCCGACCCCGGCCTGATCCTGCCCACGCTCACCAAATACCTTGCCGGGGGCACGGCGATGATGGGCATCATGGACGAGATGATCCGCGCCGGCACAGCCAGTGCCGCCACCCTCAACGGCGTAGCTGCAGGGCTGCTGATCCATCCCCTGGACATTCCCGGTGTGGCGGTGCTGATCTCCGCTGGTAGACGTGTCGCCGACGTCTGGAAGCCCGCCGCCCTGGGGGCGGGCGTGGGCATCCTGGTGCGCATGGCAGGTCACGGTCTGGTTGCTTGAGTCGACTCCATCACACGCCTTTTGCGGCGGCGCGGCATTTCACTAGGCGAAATGAGCAGACCTGCGCTAACATCCGCCATCCCTGATTCACTGGCAGAAAATCCGTTGTCCACGCAAGAACCCGCGAAGAATCCGATCCAGGTCATTGAGCGCATGATGACGCTGCTCGACGTCCTGGCCCGGCACCCCGACCCTGTTCCGCTCAAGCAGCTCGCGGCGGAAACCGGGCTGCACCCGTCCACGGCCCACCGTATCCTGGGCGCCATGACCGGCAGCGGCTTTGTCGAACGCAGTGACGCCGGCGTGTATCGCCTTGGCATCCGCCTCCTCGAACTTGGCAGCCTGGTCAAATCGCGGATTTCCCTGCGGGAGACGGCCATGGCGGCGATGCTCAAGCTGCACGCCACCACGGGCGAGAGCGTGAATCTCGGTATCCGTGCCGGAGACGAGATCGTGTATGTGGAGCGCACCTCCAGCGGTCGCTCCTCCGTGCGCGTGGTCCACATCGTCGGCGCCCGGGCCCCCCTGCACACCACCGCCACCGGCAAACTCTTCCTGGTCGAGGACGGCCCCCAGAAAGTCAAGGAATACGCCCGCCGCACCAGCCTACCAGGCACCACGCCCACCTCCATCACCACCCTGTCGGCCCTTGAAAAAGAGCTCGACAAGGTGCGCCGCCATGGCGTGGCCTACGATCTGGACGAAGTGGAAAACGGTGTCCGCTGCATTGCCGCGGGCATCCGTGACGACAGTGGCGAACTGGTGGCAGGTCTGTCCCTGTCGACACCCGCCGAGCGCTTCGACCCTGACTGGGCACCGCTCATCCGGCAGACCGCCGACGAGATCTCCAATGCCCTCGGCTATCAGCCTCCGCCAGGACGCTGAGCCCACCGGGGCACGGCACGCCGAAAACAATGAATGAAGGGCGCCAGCGGCGCCCTTCATTCATTGTGGGGTTAGACAGGAATCAGGGATACAGGGCTCAGGTCGCCGGACCGCGCACCTGCGCCGCCAGCTTCTGCTGGGCCGCGGCGCTCTCCAGCCAGCGCTTGACCCGCTGGGCATCCGCCACCCGAGTGAAGCGCCCCAAGGAATCGAGCAGCACGATGATCATCGGTTTGTTGAGCAGCCAGGCCTGCATCACCAGGCACTTGCCCGACTCGTTGATGAAGCCGGTCTTCGAAACACCGATCTGCCAGTCGGGACTGCTGACCAGCGCATTGGTGTTGTTGAACTGACGCGGACGACCGTTGAGGTAGACCACGTAGTTGGCGGTGGTCGAAAACTCGCGGATCAGCGGGTAACGGGAGGCAGCGGAGACCATCTTGACCAGATCGCGGGCGCTCGACACATTGGCCGAATTGAGGCCGGTGCTGTCGGAGAAGCGCGTATCCCGCAGCCCCAAGGATGCCGCCTTGCGGTTCATGGCCTGGATGAAGGCATGGGTACCGCCCGGATAGGTGCGAGCCAGCGCGGCCGAAGCCCGGTTCTCGGACGACATCAGGGCCAGGCGCAGCATGTCCTCCCGCGCCAGCTCGGTACCAACGGGCACGTGGGAGCTGCTGCCACGCAGGGTGTCCACGTCTTCGTGGGCAATGGTGATGAGATCCCCAAGACCCAGGCGGGCGTCCAGCACCACCATGGCCGTCATCAGCTTGGTGATGGAGGCGATGGGCAGCACGGCGTCGGAGTTCTTCTCGAGGATCACGTTGCCGGTGGCCTGATCGGCAATCATGAAGGCGGCGGAGTGGAGCAGCGGATTGCCGTCGTTATCCACCTCGGCACTCACCGCCGGCACGGCACGGGACGCCACGGCTGCCGCGGCCAGGTGCTGACGACCCTTGACGGCAGCCAGTCGGCCACCGTCCCGGGACTTGGCCTGCCTGTCCACCTTCTCAGGCGCAACCTTGGCCACCCGCGTGGATTTCTCGGCCTTGGCGGCGGAAACCTTCTTGGTGGCGACCTTGGCGACGGGAGCCTTCTTGGCAGCGCCACGCTGCGCAGCAGCATGGGCACTGCCCGCGGCCACGGAAGCCAGGGCAAAAACGCTCAATACGGCCAGTACGGTATTACGGATTTTCATGGTTTCAAAACTGGATCGTGAGCCGGAAGCGGGAGGCTTCCGAAATTGCAAATTCTTCAGGGCTACGGTTCCGCGCCGGCTGCATCGTCTCGATTCAGGATCGAGCGGAAACCGGACATCCCTGATGTGTGTTCAAAGCCTGCCTGTTCTTAACGGCAGACTTCTATTCAAAATAATGGGTTATTTTAAATATCTGAAGTTTTTTGTGAATGATTTTTTTGCGACCTTTACATCTTTGATGCCACTACGCCCGGGGGCCCGGCGCTCAGGTGCCCTCCACACGCAGAAAGCGGGCAAGCTCGGCTCGGCGGCTCATGGCATCCCGATACCCCAACTCCATCAACGAGCGGGTGTAAGCCCGTTCGAAAAGCAGATAGGAGAGCAGTACTGATCCGTTCTTGCGCGTTGCACCAACGCCGCGCAGGACGAGCCTCAGGGCCCGCGGCAACGCCGCGCGATGGCGGGTCGCAAGATAGTCGAGTCGCTGGGAAGGCGCAATCACCAGCGTCTCGATCGGCTTCAGGGGAATGCCGCTGGCGAGTCGCTGCTCGGGCGTCAACGCCCCCACCGTGGCATTGATCCGCTCCAGCCGCTCCAGATCCATCGCCAGACCATCGAGAAAGATGCTCGATAACGCGTGACCGGCCACCTGGGCCGGTGAGGGATAAGCGTCGGTGCGCTGGCGTGCCTCTTCCGACCGGCGCCCCCCCGCGATCACCAGGATGCGGTCAGCCCCGAGATGGATGGCCGGGCTGATGGGGGCGAGCTGGCGCATGGAGCCGTCGCCGAAATACTCGCGGTTGATCCGCACCGCCGGAAACACGAAGGGAATGGCGCTAGAGGCCAGCAGATGCTCGACCTTCAGCTGGGTGCGCACACCGATGCGCTGGGCCCGCCGCCAGGGTTGCAGGTCTTCACTGCCCTGGAAGAAGGCCAGGCTCTCACCCGAGGTATAGCCCGAGGCGGTAATCGAAATGGCCTGCAGATGGCCCGCCGAGATGGCCTGATCGATGGCGCCGAAGTCGAGCTGGGCCTCCAGCAGGGCACGCAGGGGAGAGTTGTCGAGCAGGGCGCGGGGCGACTGATGGATCAGCCAGCCCAGGAAGATGGCCGACCCCCAGCGCATCACCGACTCGGCAATCGCCAGAGTATCGGCGCGATAGACGTGATCGACCCGGAAATTGCGCCAGATGTAGGCCAGCTTGCGCACGGCCTCGTCGAAGTTGGCAGAGAACACCGCCAGGGCCACCGCATTGACGGCCCCCGCCGAAGTACCGCACAGGATGGGAAAGGGATTGCCGGGGCGCTTGCCCCAGACATCCCGGATGGCAATGAGGACACCGACCTGATAAGCCGCCCGCGCCCCACCGCCCGTCAGAACCAGCGCCGCCCTGCCCTCATCCATCCCGCCCCTCCGTGAAGTGTTTCACGGAGTTTAACGGCAGCGGGATGAAAGGGCTGAGGGTGTGACGCTCAGCGACCGGCTTCGACCACCGTCAGCGCCGTCATGTTGATGATCCGCCGCACCGTGGCGGTGGGCGTCAGGATGTGCACCGGCTTGGCCGAACCGAGCAGGATCGGACCGATGGTCATGCCTTCGCCGGCCGCTGTCTTGAGCAGGTTGAAGGCGATGTTGGCGGCATCCAGGGTCGGGAAGATCAGCAGGTTGGCATCGTCCTTCATCTTGGCGTTGGGGAAGATCTGCCTGCGGATGTCCGCGTCCAGGGCAGCATCACCGTGCATCTCGCCTTCAACGTTCAGATCCTGGTGTTCGGCATGGAGCATCACCAGGGCCTTGCGCATCTTCTCGGCCGTCGGCGAGTTATCGGTGCCGAAGCTGGAATGGGACAGCAGGGCAACCCGCGGCTGGATGCCGAAGCGCCGCACCTCGTCTGCCGCCAGGCGGGTCATCTCCACCACCTGCTCGGGGGTCGGATCGTAGTTCACGTAGGTATCACACAGGAACACCGTGCGGCCCGGCAGGGACAACAGGTTCATGGTGTAGAAGTTGCGCACCCCCTTCTGGCGGCCCAGCACCGTCTCGATGAACTTGAGATGCAGGCCGTGCATGCCATAGGTGCCACAGATCATCCCGTCACCGTAGCCGAACTTGAGCAGCAGGGCCCCCAGCAGCGTGGCGCGGCGGCGCACCTCGCGCTTGGCGTAATCCACCGACACCCCCTTGCGCTCCATCAACGAGTGATAGTGGCTCCACAGCTGGTCATAGCGCGGATCGGAGTCCGGATTGACCATCTCGTAGTCCAGCTCCGGGCGCAGCCGCAGGCCGAAGCGCTCGACGTTGGCAGCCACCACTTCGGGGCGGCCGATCAGGATGGGGCGGCACAGACCTTCGTCCACCACCGTCTGCACGGCGCGCAGCACGCGCTCGGCCTCACCCTCGGAGAAAATGATGCGTTTGGGCGCCCGCTTGGCCGCCTGGAACACCGGCTTCATGACCAGGCCGGACTGCCACACGAAGTTGTTGAGCTGCTGGCGGTAAGCCTCGAAATCGGTGATGGGCCGCGTCGCCACGCCGGACTCCATGGCCGCACGGGCCACCTCCGGGGCGATCTTGACGATCAGACGGGGATCGAAGGGCTTGGGAATGATGTACTCCGGGCCGAAACCCGACACCTTCTCGCCATAGGCCGCGGCCACGATGTCGGAGGCCTCGGCGCGGGCCAGCTCGGCAATCGCCTTGACCGCGGCCAGCTTCATCTGGTCGGTGATGGTGGTGGCCCCCACGTCCAGCGCCCCCCGGAAGATGAAGGGGAAGCACAGCACGTTGTTGACCTGGTTCGGATAATCCGAACGGCCGGTGGCCATCAGGGCGTCGTCGCGCACCTTCTTGACCTCTTCGGGCAGGATCTCGGGGGTCGGGTTGGCCAGGGCCATGATGAGGGGCCGGGAGGCCATCTTCGCCACCATTTCAGGCTTCATCACGCCACCCGCTGACAGGCCGAGGAACACATCGGCGCCCTCGATGATCTCGCCCAGCTTGCGTGCGTCGGTCTTCTTGGCGTAACGGGCCTTGATCGGGTCCATCAGGGTCGTGCGCCCTTCATAGACCACGCCCTCGATGTCGGTCACCCAGATGTTTGCCACCGGCACACCCAGCATCACCAACAGATCCAGGCAGGCCAGGGCCGCCGCGCCGGCGCCGGAGGTCACCAGCTTGACCGTGCTCAGGTCCTTGCCCAGCAGATGCAGGCCATTCAGGATGGCCGCGCCCACCACGATGGCGGTGCCGTGCTGGTCATCATGGAAGACCGGGATCTTCATCCGCTCGCGCAGCTTGCTCTCGATGTAGAAGCACTCCGGCGCCTTGATGTCCTCGAGGTTGATGCCGCCGAAGGTGGGCTCCAGGGCCGCGATCATGTCGATCAGCTTGTCCGCGTCCGGCTCGTCGATCTCCAGATCGAACACATCGATGCCGGCGAACTTCTTGAACAGCACCCCCTTGCCCTCCATCACCGGCTTGGCCGCCAGCGGGCCGATGTTGCCCAGGCCGAGCACGGCCGTGCCGTTGGTGACGACGCCGATCAGGTTGCTGCGGGAGGTGAGGCTGGCGGCCTCGGCCGGATCCTCGACGATCGCATCACAGGCCGCGGCCACCCCGGGGGAATAGGCCAGCGACAGATCCTGCTGGTTGGTCAGCGCCTTGGTCGGCGCGATAGAGATTTTCCCGGGCTTGGGCAGGCGGTGATACTCGAGTGCGGCCTGGCGAATCTGCTCATCCATCGTGTTGTCCCTCTCCGTTAGGTTGTGTACGTGTGTGGCCATCATCGGGCCAAACGGCATTTACGACAATTCGTGACATCCACAGCATCCGGCCTTGACGGTCGGGTGACTCCGAGGTCCGAGCCGTGGCATAATTACAGGCTAGCTCTTTCGGGGTTTGCCCCGATTGACTCCAATAATACGCGCCGCGCCCTGGTGGCCCAAAGACGCGATTGCCCAGCCGGCAGGACTCCCAAGCCGGCAACATGAAACAACGCATCCGTAACGTCCTGGAGAATCGTCAGATGTCTCAAAGCATTGCCGAAGCCGCCATTGCTGCCGCGCCCGCCTACGTCAAGAACCAGAAACTGAAGCAGTGGGTCGGCGAGATCGCCGCCCTGTGCGAACCCGATCGTGTTGTCTGGTGTGATGGCTCGCAAGAAGAATACGACCGCCTGTGCGCTGAAATGGTCGAAGCCGGGATGCTGATCAAGCTGAACCCGGAAAAGCGCAAGAACTCCTACCTCGCCTGTTCCGACCCCTCCGATGTGGCGCGCGTCGAAGACCGCACCTACATCTGCTCGGCCAACAAGGACGACGCCGGCCCGACCAACAACTGGGAAGACCCGGCCAAGATGCGCAAGACCCTGAACGAACTGTTCAAGGGCTGCATGCACGGTCGCACCCTGTACGTGATCCCGTTCTCCATGGGCCCCCTCGGCTCTCCCATCGCCCACATCGGCGTCGAGATCTCCGACAGCCCCTACGTGGTCACCAACATGCGCACCATGACCCGCATGGGCAAGGCCGTGTATGACGTGCTCGGCACCGATGGCGAGTTCGTGCCCTGCGTGCACACCGTGGGCGCCCCCCTCGGCCATGGCGAGAAGGACTCCGCCTGGCCCTGCAACCCGACCACCAAGTACATCGTTCACTACCCCGAGACCCGCGAGATCTGGTCCTACGGCTCCGGCTACGGCGGCAACGCCCTGCTCGGCAAGAAGTGCTTCGCCCTGCGCATCGCCTCCAACATGGCCCGCGACGAAGGCTGGCTGGCCGAGCACATGCTGATCCTCGGCGTGGAAAGCCCCACCGGCGAAAAGACCTACGTCGCCGCCGCCTTCCCGTCCGCCTGCGGCAAGACCAACTTCGCCATGCTGATCCCGCCGAAGTCCTTCGATGGCTGGAAGATCTCCACCGTCGGCGACGACATCGCCTGGATCAAGCCGCGCAAGGAAGCCGACGGCACCACCCGCTTCTACGCCATCAACCCGGAAGCCGGTTTCTTCGGTGTTGCCCCCGGCACCTCCGAGAAGACCAACTACAACGCCCTGGCCACCCTCAAGGAAAACATCATCTTCACCAACGTCGCCCTGACCGACGACGGTGACGTGTGGTGGGAAGGCATGACCAAGGAAGCTCCGGCTCACCTGATCGACTGGCAAGGCAAGGACTGGACCCCGGAGATCGCCAAGGAAACCGGTCGCAAGGCCGCCCACCCGAACTCCCGCTTCACCGCCCCGGCCAGCCAGTGCCCGTCCATCGACCCCAAGTGGGAAGACCCCGCCGGCGTGCCCATCTCCGCCTTCATCTTCGGCGGCCGTCGCGCCACCACCGTGCCGCTGGTGTACCAGGCCTTCAACTGGAACTACGGCGTCTACATGGCGGCCACCCTCGGCTCCGAGACCACCGCTGCCGCCTTCGGCGCCCAGGGCGTGGTCCGTCGCGACCCCTTCGCCATGCTGCCCTTCTGCGGCTACCACATGGGTGACTACTTCAACCACTGGCTGAAGATGGGTCACACCGTTGATCAGGCCCCCGGCATCTTCTGCGTCAACTGGTTCCGCATGAACGAGAAGGGCGAGTTCATGTGGCCCGGCTTCGGCGAGAACATGCGCGTCCTGAAGTGGGTTGTCGATCGCGTCCGCGGCCGTGTCCATGCCACCGAGAACGCCCTCGGCTGGATGCCCCAGTACGAAGACATCGACTGGACCGGCTCCGACGTGACCAAGGAAGAGTTCGACAAACTCATCAAGATCGACGCCGAAGCCTGGAAGACCGAGTTGGCCGGCCACAAGGAGTGGTTCGACAAGCTCCAGGACCGCCTGCCCAAGCAGTTCATGCTCAAGCGCGAACTGTTCGAGCTGTCCCTGACGGTGTAATTTCGCGGCAGCCACCGGCTGCTCCGGAACCGCAAAAAGCGCCGAGCGATCGGCGCTTTTTGTTTTTTGACTGACGAGGCCCCACCCATGACCCGCATCGCCCACCGCATGGCCGACATCCAGCCCTTCCACGTGATGGAGATCCTCAAGCGCGCCCACGAGCTTGCCGCAGCGGGTCGGGACATCATCCACCTGGAAGTCGGCGAGCCCGACTTCCCCAGCCCCGCCCCCATCGTCGAGGCCGGCCAGCGCTTCCTCGCCGGCGGGCACGTGCACTACACCCCCGCCCTGGGGCTCACCGCCCTGCGGGAAGCCCTGTCGCGCTTCTACGCCGACCGCTTCGGTGCCCAGGTGGCCCCGGAACGCATCATCATCACCCCCGGCGCATCCGGCGCCCTGATGCTCGCCCTGGGGGTCCTCACCAACCCTGGCGACGAATGGCTGCTGCCCGACCCGGGCTACCCCTCCAACCGGCATCTGGTACGCAGCTTCGAGGGAAAGCCGGTGGCCTTGCCGGTGGATGCCGGCACCCGCTTCCAGCCCACTCCGGCCCAGCTGGAAGCCGCCTGGACGCCCCGCACCCGGGGCCTGATGGTGGCCTCCCCCGCCAACCCCACCGGCACCCTGCTCAGCCTCGACGAGATCGTCGCCCTCCACCACAGCGTGCGCGCCCGGGGCGGTGTGCTGCTCGTAGACGAGATCTACCAGGGCCTCAACTACGGCGTCGATGCCTGCACGGCCCTCTCACGGCTCGACGACGTGTTTGTGGTGAACAGCTTCTCCAAATATTTCGGCATGACCGGCTGGCGTCTGGGCTGGATGGTTGTCCCGGAGGCCTACGTGCGGGACATCGAGAAGCTCGCCCAGCACTTCTTCATCTCCCCCTCCACCCCCGCCCAGCACGCCGCGCTGGCGGCGTTTGCTCCCGGCACCCTGGACATCCTGGAAGAACGCCGTCACGCCTTTGCCGACCGCCGCAACGCCCTGCTGCCCGCCCTGCGCCAGATCGGCTTCCAGTTCGCCACCGAGCCCCAGGGCGCCTTCTATCTCTACGCCGACATCTCCAGGCTCGCCGACAGCAGCGAAACCCTGGCCCATCGACTCATCGAGGAAGCCGGCGTAGCCACCACGCCGGGCCTGGACTTCGGCGACAACGCCCCCGAGCGCCACCTGCGCATCGCCTACACCACCGACGAGGCCCGCCTGCGGGAGGCCGCCGACCGCATCGGCCGGGTGCTCTGCAGGCTCTGACCGACAGACGTAAAAAAACCCGCCACGAAGGCGGGTTTCTCTCTTCCCCCGGAACGTTGCGCGTGTCAGGCGCCAACGAACCGGCTACCGCTGCGGGCCGCCTGGGCCAGCGCAGCCTTCACAGCCATGACCTTGTTCGCGTAGGGCGTGGCAGGGTCACTGGAACCGTTGTACTGCTGCAAGGCCCGCTCGACGGAACCCGTGGTCTGGATGTACTCCTTGAGCACCAGGGCACCAACGCGGATGTTGGTCTGCGGATCGAACAGGGCAGCCCGGTCGGACTTCACGTCCACCTTGTCCGGGTGCCACTTCGGAATGACCTGCATCAGGCCCTGGGCGCCCATGGGGCTCTCGGCGAAGGGATTGAAGCGCGACTCAATGGCCATCACGGCCACCAGCAGGAGCGGATCGACGCCTACACTGCGCCCGGTCTGCTGGGCAGAGGCCAGCAGCGGCTCGAGGGCGACTGCAGAGACCTGGTAACGCTTGGCGATATAAACCTTGACCCGCTGCAGGTCGGGGCTGAGCTTTGCGGCTGCACCTTCGGACACCTGGAGCACTTCGGGCTCCACATCCTCAACCAGCGCAGCAACCGGTGCTTCCTCGGTAAAACTGCCCAGGGAAAGCCCCTGAACACCATGATTCGCGATACGGGACGCGACAAAAAGGGTAACGATCAAACCAGCGACGAGAAGACCGCCGTGGGCGAAGTGAAGCATGAATGAAGCCGCGTGACGTGCGTACTTCGTGATACGAGTTGCGAACATGGGCTCTCCTTTCTGTGGCCACGGCCCACGAACGCACACGAAAGCCCGCAACCTCCAGGAAGGATGCAGACAGCTCGCTTGTATCGCCTGACACCTCAGGACAGCAGGGGCAGGTTCAACGCGTCGGCAATCAAAACAGCCGACGGCATTCGGAAACCAGGTCGCCAGGGGTTGATCCAAACACGCTGACGCAACCAGACAGCGTGCCAAAAAATGTGTCGAACCCAGACCTTGGGACGGTCAGTAACCAGAGGGAAGAAGTCTGGTCATGCGGCGGTGTCGACACGGACATGTAACAAAATTTACGCGTGCTGCATTGCACACAGAACGCATTCTATTGATTCGACTCGATTTTGTCAAACCAGGGGGTCCACAAGCCCTTTCAATTGGATTCCAATGGCATCCCCTGAAAGCCGCGCAGCGTGTTGTCCTCCACGCCCCTCGCGCTGCAAAACCAGGCCCGGGGCGGCTTTCCAAAACCCCTCTGTTGCCCCTAGCCAGGGCGCGCGGTGACTGGAAAAGGCCAGCGCAACAGCGCATCGTCGCCGAGCTTGGCGGCGTCTTCCGGCGTCACCAGCCGTGCCACTTCAGCATGGCCGGCAGCGACCAGCAGCGCACTCAGACGCCCCCAGGAAAACCAGGGTCCGGGATCGGTCTTGCGCCCCGGGGCGATGTCCGAATGCCCGGTGATGCCTGTCACTGGAAAGCGCGCACACAAGTCTGCGAGCAACCCGGCCAGGGCCTCATACTGGATCGGTTCAAACGGCAGGGTGTCACAGCCCTCAAGCTCGATACCGATGGAAAAATCATTGCAGCGCTCACGCCCCCGCCAGGACGACACCCCCGCGTGCCAGGCACGCAGTTCGGGCGGCACAAAGCACAGGGTCTCGCCAGTGCGCCGGATGAAGTAATGCGCCGACACCCGCAGCGCGTGGATCTGCGCGTAATAGGGATGCTCGGCTGGATCGAGGCGATTGGTGAACAGCTGCTCGACACCTGCTCCGCCGAAGCGGTCGGGGGGCAGGCTAATAGCGTGGATGACGATGAGATCCGGCAATGCCCCAGCAGGACGGTCATCGCAATTTGGGGATGAGATGAAGGAGGGAGGGCGCATGGGCAGGCCGGGCAAGCGGTCTTTGATGGAAGGCAGAGCCTACCGAAAAGCCTGAGGCCCCACGGATCGCTCCGCGAGGCCTCTTGGTACCGAAGCAGCCTAACTAACTAAGTCAGGTTAGCTCTCAAATTACGGCACGCCCGGGCAGCTGGTGCTAGCGTACTTGTTCTTAACGGCCGTACCGCAGCTCCAAGTGCCGGCAGCGCTCCTAGTCCAAGTGATTGCCAAACCACTCACCGGGGACGGGCCACCAACAATGTTGCAAACATAATCGCCAGTGGCATTAGCATTAATCGTTGTAGTCAAGGTGCAGTTACCCGTCGGGGAAGTTAGGCCATCGGCATCCAGCACCTGCGCGGAAGTCAGCGTCGAATCGTTCGCCAGTTGGGCTTCAATCAAATCCTTGCCAGCCGACACCTCAGCCAGTGCAGCACTCCACTTGGAGCGGGCAACATAGTCCTGATATTGAGGCACGGCCACGGCGGCGAGGATACCAATGATCGCAACCACGATCATCAGTTCGATCAGGGTAAAACCAGCTTGCATCTGTTTCTTCATGATGACATCTCCTGGTGAGAAAGACTGACTTGGGTTTTGGTGCATTTCGAAACAGCGTTTCCGCTTCCGATGACTTAGCCAAGGCAACCACCGTGCCAGATTTTGAGAAAAATTGAAAACAAATTTACTTTCAAATAGATACAAACCCATCGCCCCATCCCGTCGGCACACCCTTTCGTCATCCCTCAGTTGAAAGTGACGCTCTACGTCACCCCGCATGTCGAAATGCGGCAGTCATGCTCCCGGGGGGCTGGTGCTAGACGCTTGCGCCACGACCCGGTCGGCCACCACACCCCGAAATGGTGCATCATTTGCCATTACGCACAAAACAAGTGCAACACATTGACGCCAGACAGATATAGCGCACTGTTTTGATTAGATATTTCCAAACAGCCCGCTGGCACGGCACCTGCTTGGTGCTTCGCTTCGTTTCTGGAGCCCAAAATGGAGCAAACAAGTCACGCCAGCAATGTCCTCTTCGTCTTGCTGGGCGCCATCATGGTGCTGGCCATGCACGCCGGCTTTGCCTTTCTCGAACTCGGCACCGTCCGCAAGAAGAACCAGGTCAATGCCCTGGTCAAGATCCTGACGGATTTCGGCGTCTCCGCCCTCGCCTACTTCTTCATCGGCTACACCGTGGCCTACGGTGCCCACTTCTTCGCCAGCGCCGAGGTGCTGTCCCAGAAGAGCGGCTACGAGATGGTGAAGTTCTTCTTCCTGCTCACCTTCGCCGCGGCCATCCCGGCCATCATCTCCGGCGGCATCGCCGAGCGGGCGCGCTTCCACCCCCAGAGCATCGCCACTTTTCTATTGGTGGGCTTTGTTTACCCCTTCTTCGAGGGCATCGCCTGGAACGACAACCTGGGCATCCAGCCGATGCTGGAAACCGCGTTCGGTGCCAAGTTCCATGACTTCGCCGGTTCGGTGGTGGTTCATGCCGTGGGTGGGTGGATCGCCCTGCCCGCCGTGCTGCTGCTGGGCGCCCGGCGCGGCCGCTACACCAAGGACGGCAACGTGTCGGCCCACCCGCCCTCCAACATCCCCTTCCTGGCCCTGGGGGCCTGGATCCTCACCGTGGGCTGGTTCGGCTTCAACGTGATGTCGGCCCAGACCCTGGACAAGGTCAGCGGTCTGGTGGCCCTGAACTCCCTGATGGCCATGGTCGGCGGCACCATGGCGGCGATGGTGCTGGGCAAGAACGACCCGGGCTTCATCCACAACGGCCCCCTCGCCGGCCTGGTGGCCGTGTGTGCCGGCTCCGACCTGATGCACCCCATCGGCGCGCTGGTCACCGGCCTGGTGGCCGGCGGCCTGTTCGTGCAGCTGTTCACCCTCACCCAGAACCGCTGGAAGATCGACGACGTGCTGGGCGTTTGGCCCTTGCATGGCCTGTGCGGCGCCTGGGGTGGCATCGCTGCGGGCATCTTCGGCGCCAAGGCCTTGGGCGGCATGGGCGGGGTCAGCCTGGCGTCCCAGTTCATCGGTACGCTGGGCGGCATCCTCATCGCCCTGGCCGGGGGCTATGCGGTGTATGGCGTGCTGCGCGCCACCGTTGGCATCCGCCTCGACGCGGAAGAGGAGTTCGAAGGCGCCGACCTGACCATCCACAAGATCACCTCGACGCCGGACCGGGAAACCCACTGGTAAGCACCGGCGTGGGGCGCATGCCCCCGTGGATTTACCTGCGCTCCTTGGCTGTATAAAATGACAGCAAAGGAGCGTTCATGCACCCGTTGCCCAGCCCCCCGGCGGCCCTGCCCGCCTGCCCCAGTTACCTCGACAAACTCAATGATGCCCAGCGGGCAGCGGCCCTTCATGGGGCCGATGCCCGGGAGCCCGGCGGCCCCCTGCTGGTGATTGCCGGCGCGGGCTCGGGCAAGACCAACACCCTGGCCCACCGGGTCGCCCATCTGCTTGCCGGCGGCGCCGACCCCGGGCGCATCCTGCTTCTCACCTTCTCCCGCCGGGCCGCCGACGAAATGGTTCGCCGGGTCCAGCGCGTCGCCGCCCGGGTGTCACCTGCCCATGGGCGCCTGGCGGCCGGGGGCTTTGCCTGGGCCGGTACCTTTCACAGCGTGGGCGCACGCCTGCTCCGTGAGTTCGCCGGGCGCATCGGCCTCGACCCGGCCTTCACCATCCACGACCGGGAAGACTCCGCCGACCTGATGAACCTGGTCCGCCACGAGCTGGGCCTGTCCGCCAAGGGCAAGCGCTTCCCCCTCAAGGGCACCTGCCTGGCCATCTACTCGGCGGCGGTCAACACCCGGGCTCCTCTGGGCGAGGTACTGCTGGGCAGCTTTCCCTGGTGTGCGGGCTGGGAAGGCGACCTCAAGGCCCTGTTCCGCGCCTACGTGCAGGCCAAGCAGGCCCAGCAGGTGCTCGACTACGACGACCTGCTGCTCTACTGGGCCCAGATGGTGGCCGAGCCCGGCCTGGCCCGGGAGGTGGGCGGGCGCTTCACCCATGTGCTGGTGGATGAATATCAGGACACCAACCGCCTGCAGGCGGCCATCCTGCGGGCCATGAAGCCCGACGGCCAAGGCCTCACCGTGGTGGGTGACGACGCCCAGAGCATCTACAGCTTCCGCGGCGCGGACATCCGCAACATCCTGGACTTCCCCGGCCTGTTCGACCCGCCGGCCCGCCAGCTCACGCTCGACCGCAACTACCGCTCCAGCCAACCCATCCTCGCCGCCGCCAATGGCGTGATCGGCCAGGCCCGGGAGCGCTACGCGAAGGACCTATGGACCGACCGGGTGTCCGCCGCCCGCCCCCGGCTCATCACCGTGCGCGACGAGACCGATCAGGCCGCCTGCGTGGTCGAGCAGACCCTGGCCCGGCGCGAGGAAGGCATCAAGCTCACCCAGCAGGTCGTGCTGTTCCGCGCCGCGCACCACAGCGCCCGCCTCGAGATCGAGCTGACCCGGCGCCACATCCCCTTCGTGAAGTTCGGCGGGCTCAAGTTTCTTGAGGCCGCCCACATCAAAGACCTGCTGGCCGTGCTGCGCTGGGCCCAGAACCCCCGCGACCGGGTGTCGGGCTTTCGTGCCATCCAGCTGCTGCCCGGGGTCGGACCAAAGATCGCCGGGCGCATCCTCGACAACATCCAGGCCGCTCCGCCGGGCTGCGCGCTGCTGCCCGAGCAGCCCGTGCCGGAGGGCGCCCGGCCAGGGTGGCTGGAGTTCGCCTCCCTGGTGGGCGATCTGGGCAGCTCGGAAAGCTGGCCTGCGCCCCTGGAGCGTCTCGCCGCCTGGTACGAAACACGCATGGAAGGGCTCTACGAAGATCACGCCGTGCGCCAGGGCGACATCCAGCAGCTCACCCTGATCGCCCTCACCTACCCCAGCCGGGAGCGCTTCCTCACCGAGCTGACCCTCGACCCGCCCGACGCCACCAGCAACGAGGCCGGCAAGCCGCTCCTCGACGACGACTACCTGATCCTGTCCACCATCCACTCGGCAAAGGGACGGGAATGGCCCGCCGTGAGCCTGCTCAACACCGTAGACGGCTGCCTGCCCTCCGACCTGGCCACCGGCAGCGAGCGGGAGATCGAGGAAGAGATGCGCCTGCTCTACGTGGCCATGACCCGGGCCAAGGATCACCTGGACCTCTACATCCCGCAGCGCTTTTATGTATCCGGCCAGTCCGGCACCGGCGATCGGCATGTGTATGCCAGCCGCAGCCGCTTCATCCCCAACCGCCTGCTCACGCACTTCGAGCAGATCAGCTGGCCTGTGGCCGAAACCCAGACCCCTGCCCGGGACGAGACCCGCCAGGCGGCGGTGGATCTGGCTGCAAAGATGCGGTCGATGTGGGATTGAGCTCCGTCAGGGTGGGTCTTTCCACATGAATGAACCACACAGGCATTCACATCCCGCCTACAGGGCAAGCGCCTAAGGAAATACCCGGCAACCAGAAGGAGGACATGCTTGCCCCCCGGGATGAAGCGTGCCCTGCAGGGGACGCTCAACGCCGCTCCAGCTGCGCGTAAACCGCAGCGGCCACCCGCGCCAGTTCATCCTTGGGCATGCCGGCCGACAGGGCATAGCCGAGCTCGCCGTCGATCCAGTAGAAGACATTCACTGGCCCCTCCTGCGCGAAACGGAAGGCGGTGTCGCGCTTGCCGGTGTTCTCGGTGCTGATGTAGAGGGTCAGGCGCTGACCGGCAGCATCGTGATACATGAACTGGGCCACCGGACCGCTGTTGCCCGGCAGCAGCCGGCCACCGATCAGCTCCAAGCCGAGGGCCCCCAGGCGCGGCGGGTGCAGCGGCGTGCCGAGGCGCCTGGACAACCAGGTGACCAGCTGTTCCTCCTGCTCGGCACGGATCTCCACCGGGCGCTTCACATCGGGGCTGAACACCGCGTGCGCCACCGCTGCCTGGCGTGGCAGCGGCACGCTGAGGGCCGCGACGGGCGTGGCGGCCTGGCGATCGCGGGCGAACCAGCCACCGGCCGCGCCCACGCACGTCACCAGCACCCCTGCAGCGATCTGCTGCCAGGGCACACGCTGCCGCCCTGCGCGGCGTACCGGCGCCTGGGCGGCCTGCTGCAGGGCTTCCGGCACGGGCTCGTCCAGCACCGGGTCGAACAGGCGGTGCAAGGCATCACGCTGGGCCCTGGCGTGCTCCAGGCGCGCGACGGCCTCCGGGTGGCCGGCGAGCCAACGCTCCACCTCGGCGCACCGGGCCGGCGCGAGCTCGCCATCCAGAAAGGCATTCAGTTCGGAATCGGTGACGGTGGCGGTGGTCATCGCACGACTTTCAAACGGGGAGAGGCCGGGTCTCCGGCGAGGATCTGGCGCAGGTGCTCACGACCACGGCAGAGGCGGGACATCACCGTACCGAGCGGAATCCCGAGGGCTGCCGCCACCTCGGCATAGCTCATCTCCTCGAGGGAGATCAGCAGCAGCACGGCACGCTGCTCCTCGGGCACGCGGGCCAGGGCCGCGGCCAGGTTGTCCAGTTCGATGCGGTCGCTCTGCGATGCGCGCACCGGCAGCAGGTGGGCATCCTCGTCGATGGGGACGCACTCCACGGCCTGCCGCCGCAGCTGGTCGATGCGCAGGTTGTGCATGATGGCGAACAGCCAGGTCCGCAGGTCACTGCCGGGCCGCCAGCGGTCCAGCCGCGACCAGGCGCGCTCGAGGGTATCCTGGACCAGATCGTCGGCGGCCATCCGGTCGCCCACCAGCGCCCGCGCGTAGCGGCGCAGGCGCGGCAGTTCGGCGAGGATGGCGGCGCTGTCCATGGCAGAGAGTATGCAGCCCTGCGGACCGGCTCAGGGCTTGGCGACGTGCCACACCGAGTTGAAGCCGTCGCCGGTGCGGTCGCCCGGCTTCTGGTCCTTCAGCCAGCGGTACAGGGGTTTGCCCTTGAAGGCCCACTGCTTGCCGCCGTCGTCACGGGTAACGACGCTGTAGTCGGCGCCGCCGGCCTCGCCCTCAACAACCATCAGGGGTGGCCAGTTGGTGGCGCAAGGGCCGTTGCAGACGCTCTTGCCACTGCCGGCGGCGTCCTTGTCGAAGACGTAGAGGGTCATGCCCCTGGCGTCGGTCAGCACCCCGTCCGCCACCTGCGCCGGCGCGGCGGCCGTGGTGCCGTAGCCCGCACAGGCGCTCAGCAGGGTGGTCAGGATCAGGGGCAGTGCAGCGTTCTTGATGTTCATGATGGCCTCCGTTGGCGTGTTGGGCTTGCACGAAGGTATACGGAGGCCGGGGCGGGTTTATTCCCGCGGGGGAAATCTTTTTTACTTGGCCCTGGCCTTGTCGGCCTTGCTGTAGTTGCTGAAGAGCCCTTCCCTGGCCGCCTGGCGCCGCCCGCTGGCGATGATGGCGGCGGACTTGCCCGGGGCGGCGGGCATGGACACCAGCTTCTCGACCTGCGCGGCGCCGCAGTGCGGGCAGTCCGGCAGCGCGTCGGCGCGGGTGATGCGTTCAAAGATCCGGTCGCAGGACAGGCAGTGGAAATCGTAGATCGGCATGGGGCGCTCCCGACAGGCGATGGATGTGATTCCGCCCCGGCCGGCGGGGCGGGTGGGGACGGGTCAGAACTTGACCAGCACGTCCTCGTTACGGGCGATGAACTGGCAGGCCAGCCGGTACGGGGGCGGCAGGTCCTTCTCTTCGGCGTCGGCGATCTGCTCCTTGGTGATCTTGCCGGCCAGGCGCAGGGCCACCTTTTCCTTTTCGGTCAGGGCGACGCCCATGGGGGTCTTGTTGGAGAGGATCTGCACCTCGACGCAACAGGAGCCGCATTCGCCGTTTTCACATTCGAATTCGACGGGGATCTTGTTGTTCTGGGCGAGCAGCAGCAGGGTTTGGGTGTCGCCGGCCGTCGCGTAAACCGTGACGTCCTTCTTCATCTTGGGCGAGCTGAAAGTGATGTTGGCCATGATGGCTTTGCCTTTGTCGAAAGTAAAAAAGGGAGGCCCGCAGGCCTCCCCTTCCGCGGTGCTCAGCGGATGATGTCGTAGGAGTAGTCGGTGGTTCCGATGCCGTTGGTGTTGGCGTCGAGGGCCTCGAAGTACTCGTCGAGCAGCATGGTCAGGACACGCAGGCCGCCCTGATAACCCCAGATGGGGAAGCGGTGGTAGTGGTGGCGATCGAAGATCGGGAAGCCCAGGCGGATCAGCGGGGTGCCGCAGTCGCGCTCCAGGTACTTGCCGTAGGTGTTGCCGATCAGGAAATCCACCTTCTCCGTGAAGAGCAGGGAACGCATGTGCCACAGGTCGGCCTTGGGGTAGGCCTTGCAGTTCTTGCCGAAGGGGCTGGCATCGAGCAGGGCCTGGACCTTGTCGGCCCACTCCTTGTCGCCGTTGGTGGAGAGCACATGCACCGGCTCGGCACCGAGCTCCAGCAGGAAGGCGGTCATGCCCAGCATGAGGTCGGGGTCGCCGTAGAGGGCGAACTTCTTGCCGTGCAGGTGGGCCTGGCTGTCGGCGATGGCATCGACCAGGCGGCCGCGCTCGAGCTCCAGCTCCTTCGGGATCGGCTTGCCGGTCAGCTCCGAGACCTTCATCAGGAAGGCATCGGTGCCGGTCACGCCCATCGGGTGATGGAAGCTGGCGGTTTCGTGGCCATGCTCCTTGATCAGCTTCATGGTCTTCTCGGTGGAGTAGCCCTGGAAGCTGATGGTGGCCTTGGCGTTGATCGCGGCTTCAACCTGGGCCTTGGTGGTGCCACCGTCGTACATGCGGAACTCGCCGTCGGTGGGGGTGTTCCACACATCGGAGGGGTCGCACAGGATGGTGTGCTCGACGCCCATCAGGTCGAGCATGCGGCGGATCTCCGGCAGGTTGCCGCAGACGAAGCCGTCGAAGCCGCCGATGAAGTTGATCGACTCGTTGGGGATGCGGGTCAGGGCCGTGCCCTGGCCGGCCTTGCCGTCCCAGAAGTACTTGATGATGCCCTGCAGGGCGTTGTCGTAGCCGGTGATGTGGCTGCCGACGAAAGCCGGGGTGTGGGCAAAGGGCACATCGAACTCGGCGGGGATGGAACCCTTCTGCTTGGACGTCTTGATGAAGGCGTCCAGGTCGTCACCGATCACCTCGGCCATGCAGGTGGTGGACACGGCGATCATCTCGGGCTTGTACAGGTTGTAGGTGTTGGCCAGGCCGTCGATCATGTTGTTGAGGCCGCCAAACACCGCCGCATCCTCAGTCATCGAGGAGCTGACGCAGGAGGTCGGTTCCTTGAAGTGCCGGGAGAAGTGCGAACGGTAGTAGGCCACGCAACCCTGGGAGCCATGCACGAAGGGCAGGGTCTTCTCGAAGCCGACGGCGGCGAACACGGCGCCCAGGGGCTGGCAGGCCTTGGCGGGGTTGACCGTCAGGGCTTCGCGGGCAAAGTTCTTCTCGCGGTATTCCCAGGTCTTGGCGTATTCGATCTGCTTGGCCAGTTCTTCGGCAGGCACGCGAAACTCGAACTGGCTCCGCTTGTTGTCGAACATGGCCTTGTATTCCGGCTCGCGGAACAGGTTTTCGTGGTCGAGGACCTTATCAACATTTTGGGGCATGACAGCACTCCTAGAATCAGTAATCAGGGCGGGGTGGCGGGGCCTGTGCCCCGCCCGGAAGAGGGTTCAGGCAGCCTTCTTCCACGGAGCCTTGGCAAGGCCCCAGACCGGCGAATTGATGGCCATGTCCATGTCACGGGCAAAGATGGCGAAGCCGTCGTAGCCGTGGTACGGGCCGGAGTAGTCCCAGCTGTGCATCTGGCGGAAGGGCACGCCCATCTTCTGGAAGACGTACTTTTCCTTGATGCCGGAACCCACCAGGTCGGGCTGGACCTTCTCGACGAACTTCTCGAACTCGTAGCCAGTGACGTCGTCGTAGATCAGCGTGCCGTCCTTCACGTAGTGGGTGGTGCGCTGGTAGTCGTCGTTGTGGCCGAATTCGTAGCCGGTGCCGACCACTTCCATGCCCAGATCCTCGTAGGCGCCGATCACGTGGCGGGGGCGCAGGCCACCGACGAAGAGCATCACCTTCTTGCCCTGCAGGCGTGACTTGTACTTGGCGATCACCTCATCGACCATGCCGCGGTACTTGGCGATGACCTTCTCGGTGTTGGCCTTGATGGTGTCGTCGAAGTGGCTGGCGATCTCGCGCAGGCTCTTCTCGATCATCGTCGGGCCGAAGAAGTTGTACTCGACCCAGGGGATCCCGTACTTCTCTTCCATGTGCCGGCTGATGTAGTTCATCGAGCGGTAGCAGTGCAGCACGTTGAGCTTGGCCTTGGGGGTGTTCTCCAGCTCGGCGATGGTGCCGTCGCCCGACCACTGGGCGATCACGCGCAGGCCCATCTCCTCGAGCAGGATGCGGCTCGACCAGGCATCGCCGCCGATGTTGTAGTCACCGATGATGGCCACATCGTAGGGGGTGGACTCGAAGGCGTTCTTGTTCGGATCGACCTTGTCGAAGACCCAGTCGCGCACCGCGTCGTTGGCGATGTGGTGGCCGAGGGACTGGCTGACCCCGCGGAAACCTTCGCAACGCACCGGAACGATGGTCTTGCCGACGTATTCCTTGGCCTTCTTCTTCGACACCGCTTCGATGTCGTCGCCGATCAGGCCGATCGGGCACTCGGACTGGACGGTGATGCCCTTGTTCAGGGGGAACAGGACCTCGATCTCGTCGATGATCTTCTCCAGCTTCTTGTCGCCGCCGAAGACGATGTCCTTCTCCTGGAAGTCGGAGGTGAATTGCATCGTCCCGAAGGTGTCGATGCCGGTCTCACCGATGTAGTAGTTGCGACGCGAGGCCCAGGAATACTGGCCGCAGCCGACGGGGCCGTGGGAGATGTGGATCATGTCCTTGATCGGGCCCCACACCACGCCCTTGGAACCGGCGTAGGCACAGCCACGGATGGTCATCACGCCCGGCAGGGACTTGATGTTGGACTTCACGCCGCAATCCGGCTTGCCATCCTCGAAGGTGCCCAGGTGCTTGGCGCGCTTCTTGGCAGTCTTTTCCGGGTAGGCCTTCAGCACTTCTTCGATAAGTGCCTTGTTTTCATCAACGGTCAGGCTCATTTTCATTGCTCCTGTCATCAAATGGAGTGGTCGAGAGTGGAGAGCGGAGAGTCGAGAACAGGTCGTGCCGGCCGGTGCCCGGGGGCACCGGAGGAGAGCCGGCGCGCACTGCCCCGACTCTCGACCCTCGACTCTCGACGCGTCAGGCGGCGAGTTCGGAAGCGGTCTTGCCGATGACGGACTCGTCTTCCTTCTTCATGATCCCGAAGTCCATCAGCAGGTCCTCGAGCTCATCCATGGTGATCGGCGTCGGGATGGTCCCGTTGCCGGCGTTGTTGTGAACCTTCTCGGCCAGGCTGCGGTACTCGCCGGCCTGCTTGGAGTCGGGGGCGTACTCGATGACGGTCATGCGGCGCAGTTCGGCGTGCTGCACGATGTTGTCGCGGGGCACGAAGTGGATCAGCTTGGTGCCCAGCTTGCCGGCCAGGGCTTCAGCGAGTTCCAGTTCCTTGTCGGTCTGGCGCTCGTTGCACACCAGGCCGCCGAGGCGCACACCACCGGAGTTGGCGTACTTCAGAATGCCCTTGGAGATGTTGTTGGCGGCATACATGGCCATCATTTCGCCGGACATGACGATGTAGATTTCCTGCGCCTTGTTCTCGCGGATGGGCATGGCAAAACCGCCGCACACCACGTCGCCGAGCACGTCGTAGGAGACGTAATCGACGCCGTCGTAGGCACCGTTTTCCTCGAGGAAGTTGATCGAGGTGATCACGCCACGGCCGGCACAACCGACGCCGGGTTCCGGGCCACCGGACTCGACGCAACGGATGTCGCGATAACCCACCTTCAGGACGTCCTCGATTTCCAGATCCTCAACCGAGCCGGCTTCGGCAGCCAGGGAGAGCACGGTGTCCTGGGCCTTGGCGTGCAGGATCAGGCGGGTGGAGTCAGCCTTGGGGTCGCAGCCGACGATCAGGATCTTCTGACCCATCTCGGCCAGCGCGGCCAGGGTGTTCTGGGACGTGGTGGACTTGCCGATACCACCTTTGCCGTAAAACGCAATTTGACGAAGTGCAGCCATTTTCAGATCTCCTGAATGAATTGAACGGGTATTGCTTCACTGACGAATTCCGGGTGTTGGGACCCATCTACCTTGCAACCGGAATGCAGCCTCTCGTGTCCGTCTTGCTCTTCGTATTCACACGCTTCGGCGAGCCTTTATCGGTGCGACGAGCATTCAGCAATCGCCGTGCCAACCGCGAAAAAATTCTTCAAGCCATTGAATTAATTAAAACTTTTCATTCCAGAGCGCTTCCGGAAGGCGATTGGGCGCTGTGTGTGGAATACGACAAAGGGCCCAGCGCTGTCAGGAAGGGCACAGATGCGCGGCGCCCTCGGAGGCCGCCCGGACAAATCCGACAAAACCCCACAAGCCATTGAAAAAGAAAGGATTTATTCAAGACAAAAGACGCTGGCGGAGAGGCGGCACAACAATTGCCTAGACAAGGCGAACCTCAGGCCCGGATGAACCGGGTCGCCGCCCACCTGGAGTCATCACCATGAGCAAGCCGGACACTCCCGCCGACGCCCAGCCCGCCTGCCCTGCCCGGGTCGTGGTGGGCTATCTCCGGCGCGATGGCTGGGCCGTACCCGTCTATGGCGAACCCACGCCGGCGGCATCAACGGGCCCGGCCGCGCCGCCCGCCCCGTCGGTGGCCTCCGAGCCCGCCGGCACCAACCCCCACTTCACCCGCCTGGGCGGAGTGGCGGTGATCGAACAGCTGGTCGAACGCTTTTATGCCCTGATGGACAGCCTCCCCGAGGCCGCCACCATCCGCGCCATGCACGGCCCCAACCTGGCCCCGGTCAGGGAGGTGCTGGTGCGCTACCTCACCGAATGGACGGGCGGGCCCCAGGTTTACTCCGCCGAACGCGGCCACCCGCGCCTGCGCCGCAAGCACCTCCCCTTCGCCATCGGCCAGGCCGAGCGCGATGCCTGGATGCGCTGCATGACACAGGCCCTCGACGACGTGGTCGCCGACCCGGAACTCAAGCATCAACTCACCCGTGCGTTCGCCAAGACCGCCGATTTCATCCGCAATGACAAAGGAAGCAGTCATGACCACCACCCTCGCTAATGCCATCCTCGACCTGGACGAAAAGGGCCGCCTGCTCAACCCGGTCTTCAAGGGCGAAACCAAGAAGGCCGGCCGCTACGGCTTCCGCGGCGACGTCGCACTGAAGTTTGCCGAGCAGTTCGCCGACGAAAAGCGCCCGCCCGAAATCGTCACCGACCAGGTCATGATGGTCTGTGACGATGGCAAGACCATCCCCTTCTTCAGCAGCTTCCTGCTGTCCTTCGAATACCTGGCCCTGGTGCATGAAGTCCTCGGCCCCTACTTCGTGCCCACCGGCAAGTACATCGTCTTCTGCGACAACATCGACCTGTCCAAGAAGTACACCGTCAAGCTCGGCGAGATCAGCTACTGCGTGCTGCCCATCGACGAGGCCACCGTGTACAACGAGACCCTCGAACTCCTGTACCTCGAGAAGAACGACCTGAAGAAGTTCGACACCGCCGGCAAGCTCGACGCGGTGGCCAACGGCGCCACCAAGTTCTCCGCCACCTACACCCCGCTGAGCTACGAAGAGGGCCTGAAGATCATGGGCCCGATCCGCGACCTGGGCGCCAACCGCCCGGTCTGAGCCCTTCCGCATCCCATGAACGAGCCGTCGCCCCGCCGCGGGGCGGTGGCCGAGGACTGGGCCGGAGACGGACGGGGCACCGAGCCCGGCCGCTGGTACACGACCAACCTGGTCGGGCTGCCGGTCGGCCTGCTCGGCGCCACCGCCTTCAACGCCCATCCCCAGCCACTCGCCATCGCCGGCGTTCAGGAAACCCACCGCGGCCTGTTCCGGCTCCTCGAAACGGCTGGCGACCTGGCCGCGGCGTCGGCCGTTTTCCGGCATTTCATGGAGATCGTCTTCGGCATCGCCCCGCCCGAACCCGGCACCCGCAGCACACCCCGCGCCCGCCACCGCTCCAGCTACCTGAAGCTGCTGCAAGGCTGGGGGCTGGATTCCAACTCCGCCGCCGGCGCCGTGCTCAAGGGCTGGGCCGAGAGCCGCTTCGGGCTGGTGCCGACCTTTCACAAGGCGCCCCTGGGCCGCTTTCCCTCACCGGCATGGATCGCCTACATCGAGGAAAAGGGCAGCAGCCGCTTCCACAACAACTGCATCCACCAGCAGCTCGACCTGCTCTTCGAATACTGCCAGTGGGCCATCCAGCGCTTCGGGCTGCCCGCCCGGGACTACGTGACCCTGTGGCGGGGCATCAATGACTTCACCGAACAGCGGGTGGTGGCCGGCGACCGGCGCGACCGGGCCTGCATCCTGCGGCTCAACAACGTGGTGTCCTTCTCCACCTCCCGCGAGCGGGCCGACGAGTTCGGCGACTGGATCCTCGAAGCCCGTGTGCCGGTGGTCAAGATCCTGTTCTTCCCCGGCCTGCTGCCGGGCGCCCCCCTGGCCGGTGAAGGCGAGGTGCTGGTGATCGGCGGCGAATACGAAGTGGTGGCCCGCTATGCTTGACGCCCTCCTCCTGCGCACCCAGCCGCCCCTCCTGCCCACCGGCCTGCGCCCCGGCAGCCTGCGCGACAAGGCCCTCGGCGCCTACCTGGGCCTGGCCATCGGCGACGCCCTGGGCGCCACCACCGAGTTCATGACCCCCCGGGAGATTGCCGCCCAGTACGGCGTGCACCGCCACATGAGCGGCGGCGGCTGGCTCAAGCTGGCCCCCGGCCAGGTCACCGACGACACCACCATGTGCCTGGCCCTGGGCAAGGCCATCCTCGACGCCGACGGCTGGTGCATGAAGGCGGTGGCCGAAGCCTACGTGGCCTGGCTGCGCAGCAAGCCGGTCGATTGCGGCAACACCTGCCGGCGCGGCATCCGCCGCTACATGACCGACGGTTCCTTCGCCGGGCCGGCGGGCGACGGCGATGCCGGCAACGGCGCGGTGATGCGCAACCTGCCGGTGGTCCTGGCCACCCTGCATGACGAGCCCGCCTTCGAGGCCCGCAGCCTGGCCCAGGCCCGCTTCACCCACAACAACCCGCTTTCCGACGCCGCCACCCTGATCTGCGGCCGCCTGCTGCGCCGCCTGCTGCTGGGCGGCCAGCTGGCCGACTGCCGTCGCCTCGCCGACGCCTTCGTGGTGGATCACCCCCAGTTCCGCTTCCAGCCCTACCCCGGGCGGGCCAGTGGCTACGTGGTGGACACCCTGCAGACGGTCTTCCACTTCACCTTCAGCGAAGCCGGCTTCGAAGCGGCCCTGATCGGCGCCGTCAACCGGGGCGACGATGCCGACACCACCGCCGCCCTGGTCGGCATGCTCCACGGCGCCCAGTGCGGTGCCAGCGCCCTGCCCCGCGCCTGGCTGGATCGCCTGGACCGGACCATCGCCGCCGCCATCGTCACCCAGACCGACGCCCTGCTGAACCTGGCCGCCCGCCCACGGCCCTGAACCCCACCCCGGAGGCCTCCCATGACCCACGTCGTCTTCTACGAAAAACCCGGCTGCGGCGGCAACGCCAAGCAGAAAGCCTGGCTCGAATCCGCCGGACACACCCTTGAAGTGCGCAGCCTGCTGGCCTGGCCGTGGACCGCCGACAGCCTGCTGGCCTTCCTCGCCCCGCTACCGGTGGCCGAGTGGTTCAACCGCGCCGCCCCGCGGGTCAAATCAGGCGAAGTGGTGCCCGAACCGCTCGACCGGAACACCGCCCTGGCCCTGCTGCTGGCCGAACCCCTGCTCATCCGCCGCCCCCTGATGGAAGCACGCGGGCAGAGGCTGGTCGGCTTCGAGCCCAGGGCCGTGGCAGCCTGGCTGGACAGCCCCGGCCTGGCGCAACTGGACGGACGGCGCACGGAAGGCTGTGCCGCAACGGATCACCTCACGCCCTGCCCCAGCTTGCGCCCGTCCACCACCACGCCATAAAGGTTCACGCCGTCTTCCGCGTGATAGCGCTTGCGGGTCTCGTCGATATCGCCATTGACCAGCCGCGGGTCCTGGGGGCGCTCGTGGGAATTGATGTAGGCGGCCACGTCCCAGGCCTCCTGGTCGCTCAAGGTCTTGCCCCGTCCCAGGGGCATGTTGTGCTGGATGAAGCCCGCCGCCGTGTTGATCCGGTGCATGCCGGCGCCCCAGTTGTAGGAGTCCTTGCCCCACAGGGGCGGAAAGACCGAGGTCGCCCCCACCTTCCTGCCCTCGCCATCGGCGCCATGGCAGATGGCGCACTGCTTGTCGTACACCACCCTGCCGCGGGCGATGTCATAGCCCCCCCGGGGCAGCGGCGGTTCGTCAAAGCCCCGGCCGGGCATGGCCTTGGCGATCGGCACACCGCTGGACATCCAGTAGGCGTAAGCGGTCAGGGCGGTCAGCACCTCGCTGTCGGGCGCGGGCGCCTTGCCGTTCATGCTGAACTGGAAGCACCCCTGCATGCGCTCCACAAAGGTATTCACCTTGTTGTTCTTTTTGCGATAGGCCGGGTACATGGTGTAGGCCGCCCACAAGGGCGCCGAATTGGCCTTGCGCCCCCGGTCGATATGGCAATTGACGCAGTTCATCTCGTTGCCCACGTACTCCGGCGCCAGGGCCTTGGTGTTCATGAACAGGTCCTGGCCCCGGCGCACCAGATCGCCATAGGCATTGCTGGGCATGTCGGCTTCCGCCGGGGGCTGGAAGTAGGTCTGGCCCAGCGCCCGGGTGGGAGCCTTGGGCAGTTGGGTCTGGTCATCCAGCCGGGGGTTGCGGGCGGGCTCGGCAGCCAGGGCCTGGGCGGCGAGCAAAGGCAGGAGCGCGGCACCCAGCCAGCGCGGCGTGATCATCATCATGGCGGTTCCTTGGTCGATCGCAGGATGGAGGCAGAGCTCAGCGCAGGCGGTGCTGGCTGGCATCGAAGGACTCGGTGGTCTCGCCCATCCCGGCAAAGTAGGCGGCCACGGCCTTGATCTCCGCCTCCGTCAGATCGGCCGCGATGTGCTGCATCAACCCGTTGGGATCGTTGCGCCGGGTCGGCGGGACGGCCGCCACCGGTTTGGTCTTCCGGTTGCCCGGCTGGGCCGGCGTGCCGCGCCAGGCGCGCAGCTGGGCTTCGATGTACTCCGCCGACTGGCCGGCCAGGGGCGGAAAGGCGTCCCCCACCCCCACGCCGGAGGGGCCGTGGCACAGGGTGCATTCGGGGATGTTGCGGTCCCAGGCGCCGCGCAGGGCCAGCCAGGCGCCGGTGCCCTCCCTGGGTCGCTCCAGCGCGCTGGCCTTCACGTTCACCTTGGGCAGGGCCGCGTAGCTTCCGGCCACAGCGGCGGTCTCGGCCTCGGTCAGAGCCTGGGCGATGGGCTGCATCAGGGGGCTTTCACGCCGCCCGGCCCTGAAGTCGGCGAGCTGCTTGGCCAGGTAGGCCTCGGGCAGCCCAGCCAGGCGGGGAAAGCCGCCGGCTGCCATGCCTTTGCCGTCGGCGCCATGGCAGCTCATGCAGGGCATGGCCGCCGGGTTGGCGCCACCTTTCTGGATGATGGCCTCGCCATCGGCTCCAGCGGCTGCCTGCGCCAACATCAGCAGGGATGAGGCCAGGCCGAAGGCCAGGGGTCTCAGGACAGTGGGGGTCATGCACGGCTCCTTGGTCGGGTGAGCGCTGTTGCGTGGGTTGCGCGGGCGGGGTCAGTAGCGGGCATCGCCGGGCTTCTTGTCTTTCGGCCAGTCCTTCACCTTGTCGGGGAAATCGGGGCGCGGCTGGTGGCTGAAATACTCGGCCACATCCAGCGCGTCCTGGTCACCGAGCCCACCCTGCCCGAGGGGGAACTTGCCGTGGAAGCCGATGGGCATGTTGCGCTTCACGAAGGCCGCCGCGGTGTAGGTGCGGGCCATGCCGGCACCGATGTTGAAGGAGGCATCCCCCCACAAGGGCGGGTAGATGTAGCGCCCATCAGCCTGGCGCAGGCCTTCCCCGTCATTGCCGTGGCACACGGCGCACTGGTCGGCATAGATCTTCTTGCCGTTGTCGGCGTTGGGCTGGAGCGTACGGTCGACCTTGCCCACGCCCCGGCCGGGCACCTTGTCCTCAGGCTTGGTCTCCCGCTTCATCCAGTCGAAGTACGCCACCATGGCCTTCATGTCGGCCGACTCCGGCGGCAGCGGCTTGCCATTCATCGAGCGCCGGAAGCAGCCATTGATGCGGTCTTCGAGATTGATCACACGCCCCGCCCGCGGTGCATAGCTGGGGAAGAAGGCCGACACCCCGACAAAGGGCGATCCGTCGGCCACCGTGCCGGCGTTGAGGTGACAGCTGGTGCAGTTGAGGGCATTGCCCACGTGCTGGGGCAGCAGATCGCGGGTTTCCAGGTGCAGGCGCATGCCACGCACCAGTTGCCGGGCATTGGGGCTGCCCAGCATGTCGGCCAGACGGGGGGTTTCGAAAGTACTGGTGTCCACCTTGGGGTCCAGCGCGGCCCGCATCTTGCGCACCTGGGCCGTGCTCACGGCGGTTCCGCTCCCCCAGCTGGCGCGGACAAAACTCAGGATCTCGGCCAGCTCGCTGTCCTTGAGGCGGGCAAAGCCGGGCATGGCGAAGACCCGCGGATGGGCGGCCGTGGGCACCGTCTGACCGCCGGTCAGCACGATGTGGACCAGGGTGGAGGGGTCCTTGGCTGCAACGGTGGGGTTGCCGGCCAGGGGCGGAAACACCTTGGGCACCCCGCTGCCGTCCTGACGGTGGCAATCCACGCAGAACTGCACGTACCCCAGGCCGCCGCGGCTGCTGTAGAGCTGCTCGGGCAGGCCACCGGCCACCACCTTGCGTGGCACGCCGGGGGCCGGCAGTTCGTTCTCGCCCGGCGGCAGGGACTTGAGGTAGGTGGCCATGGCCACCAGATCATCGTCCTTCAGGTGCTGGGTGCTGTGCATGATCACCTCGGCCATATTGCCCGACGCGGCGGCAAAGCGGTTCTGGCCGGTCTTCAGGAACTGGACCGTATCGTCCGCCGTCCATAGGCCGCGCAGACTCAGCGCCCGCCAGTGCTCGACCGTCTCACCGGACAGGAAGTGGCGCCCCTTCGGGCCGGTCTCGCTCATCGCCTTCTCCTGGAAGGCCAGACCCCGTGGCGTGTGGCAGGCACCGCAGTGCCCCAGCCCCTGGACCAGGTAGGCGCCCCGGTTCCACACCGCATCCTTCGTCGCGTCGGCCTTGTAGGGCGTGGCGTCCAGGAAGGCCCAGTTCCACAGGGACAGGCCCCAGCGCATGCTGAACGGCCAATGCATGTCGGAGGGCCGGTTGGCCTGCTTCACCGGGGGCAACCCCTCCATCAGGTAGGCGTAGAGGGCCTTCATGTCCTCCGACGTCATCCTTGCATAGGACGGATAGGGCATGGCGGGATACAGGTTGTGGCCGTCCGCCGCCACACCCTTGCGCATCGCCCGGTCGAACTGCGCCAGGCTGTATTTGCCGATGCCGGTCTCCCGGTCGGGCGTGATGTTGGTGGAATAGAGCTTGCCGAAGGGGGTTTCGAGGGCCCGACCACCCGCCATCGAAACGCCCTTCTCGGCGGTATGGCAGGCCACGCAGTCACCGGCCCGGGCCAGGTAGCGCCCCCGCTCGATCACCGAAGCGTCTGCGGCCAGAGCGGAGCCGGCGGTGAACGCCAGAATGGCCGCGCCCTTGAGGACGAGGCCCGCGAAGAACCGGCCCCCTGGCCGGCCTGAGGTACTGCTGCGCATGAGTTTCTCCCTGCCGCTTGTCTTGCCGGCAAGTCTAGGGAGCCCCCTTCCCGACGCCTATCCGGACATCGGGTTAACGCAATAACCGAAACCGGCTAGTCCAGCCCCCGGGGATCGGCCCGGAGAATCAGGCGGGCCAGATCGGCGGCGCTGCCGGTACCGCTCTTTTCCATGACGCGCTGGCGATGTACATGCACCGTGTTGTCGCTGATCCCCAGGAGACGCGCCACCTCCTTGTTGGCCAGCCCCAGCGCCAGCAGGCGCGCCACCTCCCGTTCCCGCGCCGACAGGCGGGCCAGGATGTCCGCGGCCTCGCCCTGGCGCCGCTGGGCCGCGTGGCGCTCGCGGCTCACCTGCACGGCCCGTTCGACGGCGTCCAGAAACAGTTGGTCCTTGAAGGGCTTCTGCAGAAAATCCAGCGCCCCATCCTTCATGGCCTGAACAGCGAGCTCCACGTCGCCATGCCCGGTCATGAAGATCACCGGAAACAGCGAGCCTGCAGCGAGCAGGCGCCGCTGCAGTTCCAGGCCGCTCACCCGCGGCATGCGGATATCCAGCACGATGCAGCCGCCGCCCGGCGGAAGGGCCGGCGCGGCCTGGAGAAATGCCTCCCCCGAGTCATGCCCCACGGCCTGCCAGCCCACGGATTCCAGCAGGAACAACAGGGAACGGCGGAACGGGGCTTCGTCGTCCACCACGTGGATGAGGGGAAGATCGGTGCTCTCGATCATCGGATGGGTTCTCGTACCACGCTGTTGCCCGCGTCGGCCAGGGGCAGACTGAAACGGACGACCAGCCCCTTCCCCGACGCCGGGGCCGAGGCCGAGAGGTCGCCCCCATGGGCTTCGACAATGGTCTTGCAGATGGACAGCCCCAGGCCCAGGCCATCGGGCTTGGTGGTGAAGAAGGCCTCGAACAGGCGGCCCTGCATCTCGGGTGCCAGCCCCGGGCCGTGATCGCGCACAGCCACAATGCAGCGGTCGCCGGCACGCTCCAGCTCGACCTGGATGGGAGCCCCGCAAGCGGCGGCCTGCTGTGCGTCCCAGGCATTTTTGAACAGGTTGAGCAGCACCTGCTGGATCTGCAGGGGGTCGACCCACACACGGAGGTCATCGCACCGGCCACACACCTGGAGCTCGGGGACACCGGGCAGCATGCCGGCGAAAAGACGCCCCGCGTCCCCCACCAGTACCGCCGGGTCATGGGCCTCACGGACCCGGTTGCGCTTGCGGGCCAGGGCGCGGATGCCCCCCAGGATGCCGGCGGCACGCTCGGATTCGCTGGCAATCTCCTCGGCGGCCTGACGCAGGGCCGCGGGGGCCAGGCTCCCGCTGTCCTGCCGGCGCAGCAGGCTGCGGGCGTAGTTGCCGATGGTGGCCAGGGGCTGATTGAGCTCGTGGGCCAGCGTGCCCGACAGCTCCCCCAGCACCGACAGGCGGGACAGATGATCCATCTGCTGCTGCCCCTCCCGCACCTGCACCTCGAGGCGCTGCCGCGCCGCCATGGCCTGGGTCAGCTCCCGCGTCCGGCGCTGGACCAGATGCTCCACATGCAGCGTGTAGGCCCCCCCGGCGAGCAGGGCAAGGACCAGCCCGCACACCCAGGGCCAGTAGCGCTCCCACAGGGACGGCCAGGCGGTCTCCCGCAGGAAGGCATAGGGGCCGATCTGCAGGGCGCGCAGGAGCTCATGAACCGGGTGATAGTCGGCCGGCACGCTCCAGGACTGGCCGGCCGCATCGGGCGTAAGGGCCAGCAGGGCGACCAGCACATCCCGCGACAGGGCCGGCGGCGTGTCGGGGGCCGCCGCAAAGGCCCAGCCCGGATAGAGGGGCGCCGACGCCTGACACGGAGAGGCCCCGGGGCGGGGCGACAGCACCCGGAGCTGCCCCGGCCGCAGGGCGCCGTCCCGCTCCAGGCGCTCCAGCAGGCAGACCCGCAGGACGCCCGCATCGGCATCGCCGTTGAGCACCGCCTCGACGACCCGGGACATGGGAAAGCCGGTGAAGACAGGCTTGGGCCTGCCCTGCTCCGGGTCCAGCCCCTGCCGGCGCAGCTCGCCCCAGGCCACCTGGTAGCCGCCGAAGGCATCCGGCGATACGGCAGCGAGGCTGCGCCCTTCCAGGTCGGCGAGGGCCTGGATGTCCTGCCGGTCGGCCAGCACCACCACCGCCGACCCCACCACATGTGCGGGGTCGGACGCGTTGTCGGCCACCAGGGTGGCGATCCGGCTGATACCGCTTTCCGCCTCGAGGAAGACGTAGTGCCCGGGGTTGGTGACGACGAAATCCAGCTCTCCGGCCTTCAGCGCCGCAGCCACACCGGCCAGATCGAAATGGCGCAGTACCAGCGCCCGCCCGGGCAACTGGTCGGCCAGCTGATTCATCAGCGTGGACCAGCGCACCTCCGCTTCCTCGAGCCCCTGCCAGGCCAGGACACCGATACGGACCTGGCGGGAGGTTTCGGCGGCCGGGACCAGGAGCGGGCACAGCAACAACAGCAACAGGACGGGAAACGATCGCAGCGAACACCTCATGGGCGAGAGTGTCCGCCGGATCGGGCGGTCGGGACAAGCCTTGAGGCGCCGACCGCCCCGGGCGGGCTCAGACGAAGCTGAGCAGTTCGATGGTGACCGGCTCTTCGCCCATCAGGGTCTGGCAGGCCAGGCGTGACTTGCTGCTGACGCCCACCAGGGTGTCGAGCTTTTCGTTCTCGAGCTTCTGGATGCGCGGCAGGGTCTTGCGGCCTTCCTGGATGAAGATGTGGCAGCTGCCGCACTGGGCCTTGCCGTCACACTTGTGGGGGATGCTCTCGCCGGAGGCCAGGATGGCGCTGAGGAGCGTAGTGCCGGCGATGACGTCGACGGCCTTGCCGGAGGGCTGGATGGTGAGCTGAGCCATGAAACTTCCTTCTTGCTTGCGGATGAAAAAACGGAGGTGGCCCTCAGCCCAGGCGGGCCAGCAGGGCGGGAACGAAGGCCTCCAGCGCCAGGGGGATGCGCTCGATGCCCTGCTCGGCCAGGAAGCGCGCCTCCATGCGGGTCGGCTCGTCGGGGAGCACGGCCCAGTGGCGATCGGACGAGCGCTTCATGATCTGGCGGGCGAAGGCACGGGGCAGCTGGTCGTTGAAACGACAGCCGACGAACAGGAAGTTGCGGCCCGTGCGCAGGCGCTGCACCTCCACCGGGATGGGGGTCTGGATGTCGATCTCGGTGAGCACTTCCACGTAGTCGGTATCCGACACCAGGTAGTTGCCGGCCGGGCCATGGGCACCGATGGGCTTGTAGAGGATGGTCTTCCAGTCCGGGTTGCAGTCGGGCACCGCCGCGCCGGCGGCGTCGTACCAGCCGGTCCAGGTGTCGAAGTGCTCCGACTGGGCCAGGCCCTGGACCTGGCCCCAGCTCCCGGTGGGGGCGTAGGCCGCCAGGGCGGCGGCCGTGGCGTCGTCATACCAGGCATCGACGATCAGCGGAAAACCGAAGCCGGCCAGGCTTTCGTGCAGGGGCGACGGTCTGGGTGCGGCGGCGAAGGCCTCGTTCATCAGGCCGACCAGGGTCTTGCGGTGCTTGAAGTTCTCGATGTACTGGGCCGACTGGGTCAGCCGGCCGCGGATCTTGTGGGGGACGGAGCTCTTCGCGGTGAGCAGGGCCACCAGGGCTTCCGGGGTGGCCGGCACAGCATAGTCGGCGGCCAGGGCCAGCACACGGGGGCCCAGATAGGGCACGACGCTGCCGGCGGCCAGGGCTTCGACCAGGCTGGCGGGGAGCCCGTCAGGCAGGATCTGGGAGGGGGCGGTGTCGGGGGCAACTAGCGTTGTTGTCATGGGGAACCTCGAGTGTCTTACAGATAGATCGCGGCGCCGGCGCCCACGTTGGTGCAGGCGTCCTTGAGCGTCTTGACCAGGAAGCGGACCTCGTCGGGGCCCAGTTGCCCGTAGAAGGGCAGCGCCAGGGAGCGGTCGCCAATGCGTTCGGTGTTCTTCAGGCAGCCGCGCTTGCAGTTGTAGGCCTCACCCAAAGCCTGGTAGGCGAACTGCTGGTGCATGAGGGCGCTGAAGGGGGCGGCCTCGATGAGGTCGGCCTCCAGGTCATCGACGATCTGGGCGCGGGAGCTGGCGCTGAAGCGGGCGCCCAGGTGCACCACGTAGAGCATCCAGTGCACCTCATCCACGTCGGGCCCCAGGTAAGGGGGCTTGATGCCCTCGAAGCTCTGCATCTCGTCCCGGTAGTAGGCCTCGACCTGCTTGCGGCGGGCCAGGATCTCGTCGATGCGCTCGAGCTGGGCCAGGCCCAGGGCGGCGGTGAGATCGCTCATGCCACCCTGCAGGGGCACGCGGCTGCCGATGGACACGGAGGTGCGATCGGACAGGCGGTGGGCCCGCAGGTAGCGCAGCTCGGTGGCCAGGTGGGGATCATCGGTGAGTACCATGCCGCCCTCGCCACAGCACAGGGCGCCGGGCTGGGAGAAATCGAACACCGACAGGTCGCCAAAGCTGCCCACCGGCTTGCCCAGGTAGCGCGAGCCGATGGCCTCGGTGGAGTCCTCCAGCAGCGCCACCCCGCGGGACTCGGCCAGCTGGCGCAGGGCCTTCCAGGCCGCCGGATGGCCGTTGCAGTTGTTGCCGATGATGGCCCTGGTCTTTGGCCCGATGCGCTCGGCAGCGGCCGACGGGGAGATGCAGCCCGACCAGTAGTCGATCTCGGCAAAGTTGGGGGTCGCCCCGGCGAGCAGGATGGCGTGGGCGGTCTGGTGCCAGCCATAGCTGCAGGCCACCACCTCGTCCCCCGGGCCGATGCCCAGGGCCCGCAGGGCCAGCCACATGCCTATGGTGCCGCTGCCGGTGGCCACCCCGTAGGCGCGGCCATGGTGGGCGGCAAATTCGGCCTCGAACTCCTCCACCAGGGGGCCGGCGGACAAGCGGGAGCTGCGCAGGGCCCGGATCACCCGCTCCAGTTCGCGGCCGCTGACGTCCGGGTCGGTCAGCAGGATCCAGTCCTCGTCGTGGTCCACATCCACGGGGGTGACGGCGGCATCCATGATCAGCTCCTGGCCGCCAGCACGAGGCCGGCAGCGGCGGCGGGGTCGGCGGTCATCGACCAGCAATGACCGTCGCAGCCCATGAGGAAGACATTGGCGGATGCGGTTTCGAGGGCCGGGGTTTCCCCCCGCACATCAAGGGCATCCACCACCGTGACACGCATGCCGCGCCAGCGGGTGCGGGCCTCCGCCGCCAGGGCGGCGACGTCGGGCGCGGTGTTGCCGAGGCTGGCCAGGGTGGTGAGATCGTCGGGGGTGAGGGCCATCATTCACCTCCGACCTTGCGCGCCTCGACCGTGATGGGCAGGCGGGTTTCGGCGGCCATCTCGGGCAGGGCCAGGATCCAGCCATTGGCCAGGGTGATGGTGCCGCCCCACAGGGCAGGGTTTTCCTGGGCGACGACGGGCTCTTCCAGATCCTTCTTGGGCACGTAGGCCGACAGGCCCTGGGGGGTGTTGCGCAGCATGACTTTCATGGTGGGGCTCCGGAAGTTGAGTAATGGGGTTCAGGTACGGGTCATGGGGTCATGCACTGGCGGCTTCAGCCAGCAGCGGTGTCAGGGCGGCCTGCAGGGTTTCGATGACGCGGGCGATCTCGGCCGGGGTGGTGTCGGCGGACAGGGAGAAGCGCACGGCCGCACGCGCGGCGGCCACCTCCACGCCCATGGCCAGCAGCACCGGAGAGGGCTCGGTGCCCCCCGAGCTGCAGGCCGAGCCGCTGGATGCGCAGATGCCGGCACGCGCCAGGCGCTGCAGCACGACATCCGCGTCGAGCAGCCCGAAGGCCACGCAGGCGGTGTTGGGCAGGCGTGGCGCACCGGCACCGAACACCCGCACACCCGGCAAGGCTTCGCCCAGGCCCGCCTCGAGGGCGTCGCGCAGGGCAGCCAGGCGCGAGGCGTCGGCGAGGGCAGCTTCCGCATGGCGGGCCGCCACACCAAAGCCGACGATGCCCGGCACGTTCTCGGTGCCGCCCCGGCGCTTGCGCTCCTGGTAGCCGGGGAGCAGGGATTCGAAGGGCGCGCCCTTCTTCACCGCCAGCACGCCCGCGCCCTTGGGCCCGTGCAGCTTGTGGGCCGAGGCGCTGAGAAAGCGCGCGCCCAGGTCCGTGAAATCAATGGGGATGCGCCCCGCCGCCTGGGTGGCATCCACATGCACCGGGGCGCCCGCCGCGCTCGCGAGACGCAGCACCTCGGCCACCGGCTGGATCACTCCGGTCTCGTTGTTGGCCGCCATCACCGACACCAGGGCCGCCCCACCCTCCAGCAGGGCCGGCAGGGCTTCGGTGAGGACCACACCGCGCTCATCCACCGGCAGGCGTTGAACCTCCACGCCCTGCCCGGCCAGCGCCTTGGCCACATGCACAAGCCCGGAATGCTCCACCGCCGACAGCACCACCCGGCGCGGCACCCCGGGCACGGCCAGGGCCGCGTGCAGGGCCATGGCGTTGGCCTCGGTGGCGCTGGCGGTGAACACCAGCTCCGCCGGCTGGGCCCTGAGCAGGCTGGCCACGGCGGCGCGGGCCTCGGTGACCCGGCTGCGCGCCTGCTCGCCCGCCCCATGCTTCGACGAGGGATTGCCCCAGCTCTGGGTCAGCGCCTCGTGCATGGCGGCCACGACAGCGGGCAGCGGGCGGGTGGTGGCGTTGTTGTCGAGGTAGATCATGAGAGGTTGTCCTGTGGGCTGATGGCGCCGATGGACTGCCGTTTCAGAGGAGCACCCCGATGTTTGGCGTGACGTTGGCCGGGTCTCGCCCCGGCGGGCGACCTTCTTTCTTGTTGCACGACAAGAAAGAAGGCAAAGAAGCGTGCCCCGCTGTCGCGCCCCCTGCGGGGGTGCCCTCCCGCCACCGCATCCGATATCAGTAAAGGCACGGTGCCCGCCGGGGCGAGACCCGGCCAACGTAACGCGACAATCGGGAAATCCCCCATCGCGCTAGCGCAACCAAGCAAAACCCGCTTCATCGCCCCCTCCTCATGGCCAGAAAACCCGGTGTGCGTCCTCCACCACCAGCGCCAGCAGCTCCTCGATGCGCGCCGCGCTGGCCTGCCAGATCCAGCGCCCCACCGCGTGGTCACGGGCATACAGGCGCCACACGTCGGGCTCGGGGTGTTCCAGGCGGGCGATGTCGATCACGCCACCATCGGGGTCCACGTTGCGGGAGCAGCACGGGCTGCGGATCAGCCAGCCGTCGTCGCACCAGGCCACCTCCGGCTGCACGTAGCGGTAGCGGCTGCGCCCCTCAAGCTCGCGCAGGATGCGCCGGCGGACGAGTTCGCCGGGCCCGGTGACGCTGGCTTGGCGGATCATCGGGCGGCCTCCGCGGCGGGCGACGCTCAGGCCGCCGCCAGCTCCTCTTCGAGGCAGCCCACCACGCGGCCGGAGCGGCCTTCGGCAGCGCCGAACTCAACGATATAGACGGGGATGTTGGCCTCCTCATGGTGGCCGATCTGCACCACCTCGCCGGCGGTGCCGGCCGCAACGATGAGCTCGTCCTCGGGCACCTCCGGGTGGCTACCGTCATTGAACAGGTCGGCGGTGGCGGTGACCTGCTGGCCCCACTGGTATTTCGGTTCGCGCGGTTCGAGCATGGCCTTACTCCTTGATGTGGGCGAGCTGCGCCACCTTGTCGCCGCCGAGGGCTTCGGCGACATGGGGCGGCAACTTGTCGAGGGACACGATTTCACGGGCGCGCATGCCGACCTTGTGGCCGGTGGAGACGAACTCGACGGCGTAGATGTAGAACTGCTGCAGGAAGGTGCCCACCGAGGTGACGTAGCCCACGTCCCCCTTGTTCACCAGCACCTCACCCACATCCTTGCCGGGGTAGGTGCCGTCGTTGCGCACCTTGTAGCGGCTCACCACCCGTTCGCCGAAGTCGAACTGGGGGGGGCCTTCAAGCTCGATGACGTCGCTGTCGCGGGAGATGTCACCCATGGCGGGCCTCCGGTTCAAGGGTGTTGAGACGGGCACGGGCCGCGTCGCGGACTTCGGCCTCGGCGTCGAGCAGCAGGCGCCGGGCCAGGGCCGGGTCGGCGTACTGAGCCACTTCCCAGCGCACCTCCCAGGCCGGGTCGCCGGCCATTTCGGGCAGCAGGCCGACCGGCAGGCGATGCACCACCGCCCGCCGCACAGCCACCTCCGGGTCATTGCGCAGGGCCAGCAGGGCCGGCACCTGCAGGCGCGCCGCCACGGCCAGGCGCACCTCCTGGTCGGGGTCGGCCACCATGCGCGGCAGGAGCGGCAGCGGCAGGCGCTGAGCCACCAGCTTGCGCACGAAGTAGTCCGGGTCGTCGGCCATCTCCACCAGCATGTTGGCGTCGAGGCGATGGGCGACCCGGATGCGCACCTCCCGGTCGGGGTCCTTGCGCAGCTCGGCCAGCAATCGCTGGGGCAGGCGCAAGGCCACGTGCAGGCGCACCGTCTCGTCCGGGTCGTGCATCAGCCCGACCAGGCGGAACACGTCGGCCGAGCGGGAGGCCACGGCGCGCACCTCGAAATACGGGTACTCCAGGTAGTCGTTGGCCAGCCCCGGATTCCAGCGGAAGAAACGGTCGATGCGCTTGGCGTAGCGATCGAAGACGCAGGAGAAAGCCGGCTGACACTTGCCGCCGGCCAGCAAGCCCTGATTGACGCAGCGGCCACAGTCCAGATTGCGGCCGAGCCAGTCCACGCTGGGCGGCTCGTTCGGAGTCCAGCTGGCGGCGCCATCCCGGGTGGCCGTGTTCATGGCGCGGCCTCCAGGGGTTCGTCGTAGTCCACGTCGCGCCCGGCCCGGGCCAGCACCGCCCCCAGCACCCGGTGGCCGAGGCTGTCGGTGGGGTCGAGCTGTTCGAGCAGGGCCAGCACGGCGGCGCCCTCCTCCGCCTCGCCGAGGCGCAGGCTGAGGTAGGCGTAGCCCTTCAGGGCAAACAGATAGAAGCGTGGAGCCACTGCGTGGGCGCGCAGTTCGGCCAGGCGGCCGGGGCCCCACTCCACCAGGGGTTGCACCTGGCGCCAGTCAGCCGGCAGGCCGAGCTGGGCGGCCGCCAGGGCGATGGCCTCCAGCGCCACGGCCCGGGCTTCGGGCAGGCGGTTGGCGTAGAAATGAAAACGGTAGTGGGCGATCAGCGGCGCGGGGTGTGCGGGTGCCAGGGCACGGGCCCGCCGCAGCATCTCCAGCGCACCCTCGTCGCCGATGCCGGCGCGGCCGGCCTTGTCGATCAGCGCCTCCACAGCAGGCGTCAGCCCGGCCCCGAGGACGGCGTCCTCGAAGCCGGGGGTGACACCGGGCGATCCGCTGGTCGACATGCTCACTCCCGCCTCAGCTGCGCCGGATGGAGCCGATGTCTACCTTCACCACCCCCGGCGGCGGCGCGCTGGTGCTGCTGGAGGAGCAGCCACAGGCACCGGCGTTGGGGTTGAAGAAGGTCAGACCGCTGGCGGTGGGGGTGTCGGAAAAGTCGATGGTCACGCCATCCAGCATCAGCCGCGATTCGGCCGGCAGGAAGAGCTTGAGATCGCCGACCGCCAGCACCTCGTCACCGGCCAGGGGCGCGCCCTCGACGGTGAACTCGGAGCTGTAGCCCGAGCAGCCGCCCGCACTTACCGTAAGGCGAAAGCCGGCGCCCTCGCCCTGGCCCGCAAAACGCACCATGCGGCGCATGAACTTTTCGGCGGCCGGATTCACAATCACATTGGGCAGCATGATCAGGCCTTCACGATGCAGCCATCGACCGGGCACACCGCCACGCACTGGGGCGTGTCGTAGTGGCCTTCGCACTCGGTGCACTTGGCCGGGTCGATGATGAAGACGCCGCTCTTTTCACGGATGGCGTCGTTGGGGCATTCCGGGTCGCAGGCGGAGCAACCGGAGCAGGTGGAACCGATGATCTTGAGGGCCATGATGGTCTCCTAGCGGTAGTGGGTATGGAACGGGTCGGGTAGTCAGGCCGCCATCACGGCGCCCTGGCGGATGCGGGCGTCGCCGCGCTCCTGGTGGGCAATGGCGCCGCTGGCCACCCGGGTGCAGTAGTCGGCAAACCAGGTCAGGGCGGCCTTCTCGATGAACTCGTGGGCGTACTCCTCGACCGGCTCGATGCCGGCGGCCTTCAGCTCATCGCGGGGGCAGGCGCCGATCTTGGAGACCAGCACGGCGTGGCAGTCGTTGATGGCATTGACGATGGAGGGCAGCTGCTCGTCCTCGCCGTAACCGCCCTGGCAGTACAGATCGACGCGGCGGTGGCCGACGAACAGGGCCTCCTTGCGGCTCACTTCGAAGATCTGGAATTCGGTGGCGTGGCCGAAGTGCTGATTGACCCGGCCCTGGCCTTCGGTGGCCACGGCCACCAGCACCTTGAGGTCTTCCTGGCCGGCGATCAGGCTGGCGTCCAGCGCATCGGCCAGGGCGTCCACCTTGGCCTGGTGCTGGGCCTGGCGCTCGGCCTCGACCTTCTCCTGGTAGGCGCGGCGCTTGTCGATGTCATAGACGATGTCCATCTCCTCGATCTTGTCGAGGGTGAACTCCTCGCTGCGGTCTTCGCCCAGCAGGCCCACCGCGTCGGCGCGGCACTGGCGGCAGTGGCGCATCAGGTTGGCGCCGCCCATGCAGGCGTCCTGCACGGCCTTCAGCTCCTGGGCGCTGGGGCCGCGCTGGCCGGTGAGGCCGAAGTGGGTGCCGTGCTCGGCCTCGCTGATCAGCGGCATGATGTTGTGCAGGAAGGCGCCGCGCTTCTTGACCTCGCGGTTCACTTCGATCAGGTGCTCGTCGTTGATGCCCGGGATCAGCACCGAGTTGATCTTGGTGAGCACGCCGCGGGCGGTGAGCATCTCCAGGCCCTTCATCTGCTGCTCGTGCAGGATGCGCGCGGCCTCGACGCCGGTGACCCGCTGGTGGTTCCAGAAGATCCACGGATAGATCTTGGCGCCGATCTCCGGGTCCACCATGTTGATGGTGATGGTGACGTGGTCGATGTTGTGCTTGCAGATCTCGTCCACCATCTCCGGCAGGGCCAGGCCGTTGGTGGACAGGCACAGCTTGATGTCCGGCGCCTTCTCGGTGAGCTGGCGCATGGTGTCGAAGGTCTTCTTCGGATTGGCCAGGGCGTCGCCGGGGCCAGCGATGCCGAGCACTGTCATCTGCGGGATCTCGCTGGCCACCGCCAGCACCTTCTTCACCGCCTGGTCGGGCGTCAGCTTCTGGCTGACCACGCCGGGGCGGCTCTCGTTGCTGCAGTCGTACTTGCGATTGCAGTAGTTGCACTGGATGTTGCAGGCCGGCGCCACCGCCACGTGCATGCGGGCAAAGTGGTGGTGGGCCTCCTCGGAGTAGCAGGGGTGGTTCTTGACCTTGTCCCAGATCTCGCTGGGCATGTCGTCGGGGCCACCCGACGAACCACAGCTGGACTTGCCGGCACCACCGGAGCTGGAACAGCCCCCGGCGGATTCACTGGCGACGGGCTCGGCCAGTGCGTTGCGATTGGCTTTCAGGTCACCAAGGCTGATATAGGCGCTTTGCATGGGGGCGGCTCCTTGTCTCTGTTCGGGGGGACGTATAGGTCTCGTTTGAGAGACAGATAGCCAGATCCATGCCAGACAAAATTCCTGTTTCAGATCATTAACTTGCCTGGTTTCGTGGAAATTCTCGAATGTCGCGGTCGAGACAATCGGCGGCCGGCCCCGGGGGGCATGTCGGGCTTGCGACAAAGCGGACAGACGCGGAACGGTGGAGGCGGCCACCGCGGTTTACACGGATGCCGCGGGTGACAGGCAGTGGCGCATAATCCGCTGATATCCATCAGCTAATCGGCCCCTGACCGGGTGGACTCCGTGCTCCGCAACCCCTCTCTCAGCCATCGCTTGTGGCTGATCCTGCTGCTGACCCTGGCCCCCCTGGCCGTGCTGGTCGTTCACGACTACCGCGTGGAGCGGGAGAAAGCTGTCGCCGACATCGAACAGCGGGCCCTGACCATGGTGCGCAGCGCGCGCATCGAGGAGGCCGCCGCCCGCCGCCAGGTGAAACAGCTGCTGTCCACCATGGCCCATGCCAACGACCTGAAGGACCTGGACCCCGAGGCCTGCAACGGGCTGGCCGAGCGCCTGCTCCGGTCAGTGAGCGACATCACCATCATCGGAGCCGCCACGGCGGAGGGGTCGGTCTTCTGCAGCTCCCTGCCCCTCACCGCCCCCGTCAACGTCAGTGAACGGAACTGGTTTCGCGCCGCCAGGACGAGCACCGACCTCAATGCCGGGCAGTTCCTCACCGGCAAGATCACCGGCAAGCCCGGGATCACTTTTGGCTATCCCGTCACGGACGCCGATGGACGGTTCCGGGCGGCCGTGTTCGCAGCCACCGACATCACCTGGTTCGACCGCCTGACCGCCAGCTACATCCTGCCGGAGGGATGGGCCTCCGTGCTGTTCTCGGCCAAAGGGGAGATCATCTCGCGCTATCCCGAACCGGAGCGCTGGCGCGGCACAAGCCTCAATCCCGACGACCGCAGCCGGCTGATCGCAGCCCTTGAGGCCGGGGAGCGACGCATCGTGATGCATGGCCTCGATGACGTGGAGCGGCTCTTCATCCTGGCACCGGTGGAACTGGCGGGCGGTGCACTTTTCGTCAGCGTGGGCGCGCCCATCGGACAGGTGCTGCAGGAGATCAACGAGGGCCTGTGGTGGCGGATTGGCCTGCTGGCCTGTACCGCACTGGCGTCCCTGCTCCTCGCCCGCTACGTTCTCCATCACCTGGTGGAGAACTGGATCGTCCGCCTCACCGATGCGTCCCTGAAGGTGAGCTGTGGCGAGCTGGATCTACGCCTCCCCACCGACGGGCTGCCCCCCGAGCTGGCCCGGGTGAATGGGGGATTCAACACCATGGTGGCAGAGCTCCGGCGTCGTGCCGCCCAGGAGGACGCCGACCGGCTGGCGCTGGCCAGCCTCAACCACGACCTGGAATCCCGGATGCACGCCATTGCCCGGAGCGAGAACCGCTACCGGAGCTTCTTCGAGAACAGCAGCTCGGTGATGCTCATCATCGACCCGGCGGACGGAGCCATCATCGACGCCAACCAGGCCGCTGCCCACTACTACGGCTGGACGCAGGACGAGCTGCGGGCCATGAAGATCACCCAGATCAACACCCTCAGCCACGAGCAGATCCACGATGTGATGCTGCGGGCCCGCAGCATCCAGCGGGACCACTTCCTGTTCGACCACCGCCGGGCGGACGGCTCGATCCGTCATGTGGAGTGCTTCAGCGGCCCCATCGACATTGGCGAACGTCAGCTGCTCTATTCCATCGTCCACGACATCACCGAGCGGGTGCAGGCCGAGGCGGAGCTGCGCAAGCTCTCCATGGCCATCGAACAAAGCCCCGAGAGCATCGTCATCACCAATCTGTCCGGCGAGATCGAGTATGTGAATGACGCCTTCCTGCGCTCCACCGGCTACAGCCGGGAAGAAGTCCAGGGGCAGAACCCGCGCATCCTGAAATCCGGCCAGACTCCGTCGCCCCTCTACGCCGAACTGTGGGCAAGCCTTGAGGCCGGCCACATCTGGAAGGGGGAATTCTCCAACCTCCGCAAGGATGGCAGCGAGTTCATCGAGTTCGCCGTGATCAGCCCTGTTTTCGACACCGACGGCCAGGTGACCCACTACGTGGCCGTCAAGGAAGACATCACCGAGAAAAAGCGCCTCGCCCGGGAGCTGGACCAGCACCGTGAGCACCTGGAAGAACTGGTCGCCTCACGCACTGAAGAGCTCGTCCGGGCCAAGGCCCAGGCCGATGCGGCCAGCCGGGCCAAGAGCGCCTTCCTGGCCAACATGAGCCACGAAATCCGCACCCCCATGAACGCCATCCTGGGGCTGTGCCACCTGATGCAGAACAGCCTCCGGCGCGACCCGGGGGATGCCGACTACCTGCACAAGATCGACGCCTCGGCCCGGCACCTGCTGACCATCATCAACGACATCCTCGACCTGTCGAAGATCGAGTCCGGGCGCCTCGAACTGGAAACCGTCAATTTCCCGGTGGCGGCCGTGCTCGACCAGGTCCGCTCCATGATCGCCGAGTCGGCCCGGACCAAGGCCTTGCAGGTGGAGGCATCCTGCGAGGAGGAGCCCCTGTGGGTGCGGGGTGACGTCACCCGGGTGCGTCAGGCCCTTCTCAACCTGGCCAGCAACGCGGTCAAATTCACCCCCTCCGGCGCCGTTCGCCTCCGCGCCCGCATCGTCGACAGGCAGGAGGGCCGGCTGACTGTGCGCTTTGAAGTCAGCGACACGGGCATCGGTCTGAGCAAGGAGGCCCAGGCCAGCCTGTTCGAAAGTTTCGTGCAGGCCGACGTGTCCACCACCCGGCGTTTCGGTGGCACCGGGCTGGGCCTGGCCATCACCCGCCGCCTGGCCCGGCTGATGGGCGGCGAGGCCGGCGTGGACAGCGAAGCCGGCAAGGGCAGCACCTTCTGGTTCACGGCGGTGTTCGTGACGGGCGTCGAGGGCACCATCACCCCCACCGGCCTGCCCGAGGTGGACGAAGCCGCAGCCCGGCTGCGCGCCCGAGGCAACAGCGTGCGCCTGCTGGTGGTGGACGACGACAGCATCAACCGGGAAGTGGCGGTGCACCTCCTCGACGCCGTGGGCCTGCGGGCCGACACCGCGGTGGATGGCCTCGACGCGCTGGACAAGGTACGCGGCGCCCGCTACGACCTGGTGTTGATGGACATGCAGATGCCCCGGCTGGATGGCATCGAAGCCACCCGGCTGATCCGCGAGCACGCCGAGCAGCGCAAGCTGCCGGTCATCGCCATGACCGCCAACGCCTTCTCCGAAGACCGGGCACGCTGCCTGGCTGCAGGCATGGTGGACTTCATCACCAAGCCGGTGGACCCGGCCACCCTCTACACCGCGCTGCTCAAATGGCTGCCGCCACCGCCACCCTCAGCGCCTGGTGGTGTCGCGCAGCAGCCGCTGAAGGGACTGCCCGCGGGACTCGCACCGGATTCAGACGGGGCACTCATTGCCCGACTGCCCCCCCACCCGGAGCTGGACACACACTTCGCCCTGACCAACCTCGGGGGACGCACCTCCCTGTATGTGCGCTTGCTCAAGCAGTTCGTGCATACCCGCGCAGATACGATGATCAGCTTTCGGGCCCATCTCGCCGCGGGTGACAGCGTCTCGGCGCGACTGGTGGTGCACTCCCTCAAGGGCGCCAGCGCCACCCTTGGCATGGTGGCACTCCGCCAGAGCGCGGCAGCCCTGGAAGCAGCCATCATCGACGGTGCGGATGCCGAGACCCTCGAACTTCGCACCACCGCCGTGGAGGGCTGCCTGACGGACATCCTCGCCCGGCTCCAGGCCGCGCTGGCACCTCCCTCAGGCTAGGTGCGCGAGCTCCCGCGCACGAGAAGACAATCGGGCTCAGTCAGGCACAGGCGCACGCGGCCGGATCCCCTCGGACGTAGCCACAAGAATCAGCTCGGCGTTGTTCTGTATGTTGAGTTTCTGCATCAGCCGGGTCTTGTGGGTGGACACCGTCTTGGCGCTGAGGTGAAGCTTGTCGGCAATCTGCACCATCGAGTCGCCGGAAACGATCATCTCCAGCACCTCCCGCTCCCGGGGCGACAGGATGCTCAAGCGCGTGGCCTGCTCGTTCAGGGACGTGAACACCATCTCCTCTGCCAGCTCGGGCATCACGTAGCGTTTGCCGGATGCCACGCGGCGAATGGCTTCGGCCAGGGTGGAGGGTTCGCTGTCCTTCGTCACATAACCATTGGCTCCCGCCCTCAGCGCCCCAATAGCGATCTGAGCCTCCTTGTGCATGCTCAACACCAGGATCGGGAGACCGGGATGGTGCACGCCGATCCGCTCGATCAGGTCGACCCCACTGAGACCCGGCATGGTCATGTCGAGGAGGATCAGATCCACCTCCCGGTCGACCAGGGCGTTCAGCAGCTCTGTACCGTCGGCGGCCTCACCGACCACGTCCATGTCGGGAAAGAGACCGATGATCTGGCGCATTCCCTGGCGGACGACAAAGTGATCGTCAGCCATCAAAATCCTGATTCGCACGAAGAGCCTCAATTAAAGGGAATATGTACCGACACCACCGTGCCCTCGCCGGGCTTGCTGTGGACCGTCATCTCGCCGCCCAGGCTGAGCGTGCGCTCACGCATGCCGAGCAGGCCAAAACCACCGCTGTTCTGTGAGGCGTCGAATCCACAGCCGTCGTCCCCCACCTCCAGGACCAGATGCCGGCTGATCCGGCGCAAGCGGATCCACACATGGGTTGCCGAGGCATGGCGGGCAATGTTCGTCAGCGACTCCTGAACAATCCGGAAGAGACCGGTGGCGCGGTCATCGTCGGGTATGACCAAACCGGCATCCACATCGACCAGACAGGGCAGACCGACATTCACTTCAAACTCACCGGAAAGCCAGCGCAGGGCGGCCGCAATCCCGAGGTCCATGGCGGCCGGCCGCAGCGTGGTCGCGATGCCTCTGACCACTCGGATGGACTGGTCAACGAGCCCCTTGAGTCGGCATGATTCGTCCACAAGCCGCGGATCACCGGCCCGCTCACCCAGCACCGCCAACCCCATGCGCAGTGCGGTGAGATTCTGGCCCAGCTCATCATGCACCTCACGGGCCATTCGCCGACGTTCGTCTTCCCGCACCATTTCGGAGTGGGTCGCCAACTCCCGCAGGGCCGTACGGGAGTTCTCTATCTCCAGTTCCTTTTCCTTCATTCCGGTGATATCCACGCCGACACCGGTCCACACCACTTGCCCATTGATGCGCCGGGGAATCGCCCGCAAGCTCACCCAGCTGTCCCGTTCACCACACAGGCGCCCGATCCACTCCAGTTCGCCGAGCGTCGCCTCGCTTTGCGCCACGGCCGCCATGAAGGCTTCCTGGTCATCCGGGTGCAGGCAATCGAGGATGGAGTGAAAACCCGACTCGAGTTCGTCGGCGTCCATTCCACACAACAGCCGCACGCTGCGATTCACGTAGAGCATGCGGATGCGCCCCCCGGGCTCGCGCTGAAATTCAAAGGCAATTCCGGGCATGCTTTCGGCCATGCCCTGGAAGCGGGCATCCCGCTCCTCGATACGGCGTTGCTGGCGGCGGTACTCCGTGATGTCGTGGGCTTCCATGAGCAGATGCTTGATCTGACCATCCTCAGCGGGAATCGGTCGCATGGAAAATTCATGAACGACTCTTTCCCCCTTGCGATCCATCGCCTGTACCTCAAAGCGTACGCTCTCCCCTGCCGCAGCGCGCGCCACGCCCCTGGACAGAATGCCCGGCGTGCCGTCCACCTGGGCGGCGGCCCCCACCTCCCAGATTGGCACCCCGATCACCTGTGCCGGCATCACGCCGAGGAATTCGGCACTTCGGTGATTGAGGGCCACAAACCGTCCCTCCCGGTCCAGCAGGGCCGTGTAATGGAACAGGGAATCGAAGAGGACCCGGAACGAGCTCTCGCTTTCCATCAGCGCCGCTTCCGCAAGCTTGCGGTTCGTGACGTCGATCCCGGACACTTGAACCCCCTCGAGCAGGCGCCCCTCCCGGTATACCGGCAACAGGCTCCACTCCACCCACAGACGCCCTTCCTTGGGATGTCGTATGGGTAAGGTCAAATCTATCCGGCGTGGATGGGCGGCAAGCTCCGCGAGCGTGGCCTGAAACTCATGCAAGGCATCCGGCCCATCGATCTGCCGGCACATCAGCTCGCCCCAGCGTTTTCCCACCATGCCTTCCTGACTCTCTCCGAACATCTCGGCACATGCGCGGTTGGCATAGATCAGCGTAGTGTCAGGCTGCCAACGGCATACCATGTCGCGCTGGATATCCAGGAGCAGGCTTCGCACCTCCTCGCTCTCCCGTAGCAAGCCCTCGATCTCCTTCTGGTGCGAGATATCCTGAACATTGACAAAACGCACACTGACTTGACCATCTGGCCGGTAAATCACGGTCACATCGACCAGAACGGGGAAGACCGAGCCATCCTTGCGCAGATGCATGGATTCAAAGCGGTACTGACCCACTTCGTGGGCCCGCGCAATGTGGGCAGTCAGGCCCTGCCGCTCTGACGGCGCGAACATGTCGACGATGGAGCGGTCAATCAATGCCTCCCGCTCATACCCATGCATGCGGGCAAAGGCCGGATTCACATCCTTGAGCAGAACGCCCTCTGCATCTCCTACCGCAATCCCCCAGGCCGCATTCATGAAAACCTGCTCCCAGCAGGCCAGTTCATGGTCACGGCGTGCGCGCTCACTACAGTCATCAAGCGCTGCAATCACCTGGCGCTGCCCGTCGATGTCGACACATATCAGGCGCACATCGACCTGCAACGGGGGGGCATCCCCCCGCCGGGCCAGGCAACGTACCTGGCGCTCACTCCCCGCCGTGCATTCGCGCAGGAAGGCCGCCACCGACGCATCGTCGACAAGACTGCTCAGCCCGCTCACGTGATCCGACCGTGCAGACAGGCAGAACAGGGCTTCGGCCTGGGTGTTGAGCAGCTCAACCCGGCCATCGGCCGACACCGTCAGCAATGCGGAAGGTGCGTGGTCGAGGATCGCCTCATACTTGCGCCGCTGCCGCCGCAGGGCCCCGGCCAGGGGAAACGCCGTGCGGTAAAGCGCCCAGCCCCCCAGTGCAGTCATTCCGCCAATCAGCCACACGGCTGTCCACAACCAGCTCAGGGTGGGCTCCATGAGCTCGTTCAAGTCCACCTTTTCGACGATACCGAGGCTTCGTCCGATGGACATGTGGGCCGCCTTCACCTGCACGCCCCGGTAATCCGGCGCAATGATCACGCCATTCTCGCCATTCAGGGCCCGCGTCATGGGTATGGACGTACGCCGAATCTCCACCGGGGCGACGAAGGCCGCCGCAGCAAAGCGGCTGGGCAAGCACTGGGAACGATCGTTGATACGAGCGCAATAGACGACCTCGCCCGTTCGTCCGAATGAAACCAGGCCAAACAGACCGGTATCCGCACCACCCAGTTCGACAACTGCCGATACGCGTCCCAGGCGGCCGTCGCGGTAGCGCACCGGACGAGTCAGCATCAGCTTGGGTGATGCCTCCCAGATCAGGCTGACGCCCTCCCACTCCAGGGGCAGGCGCAAGCCTTCGCTCAGCGGGATACCGTAGCTCCACTTTCCCCCCCCTTCACGCTCGGCGATCAAGGCCGCGGGCGGCCTCACACCACCGACGCTCCGATAGCGGGACAACAAGGCCGCACCATCGTCCGCAGCCTCCCCGGCGACGAGACGGTCGAGCGTCATGCCGAGATCGACGCGCGCCAACTCCAATCCTTGATTGATTCGCGAAGCGCGATCCACCACCCGCGCCAGCAGGGCTTCATCATAGGCCTCGAGCATGGCCCTGGCCGTCAGGCTCACCCCCGCCACACCGACGAACAGGGATGACAACAGGACGATCACCACCCCGATCATGGTCAGGCGACGATCATCCCGATCACGATAGAAGGCACACCAATCCCCCCTGTGCATTCCGACCCCCGCCAGCGCCAGCGCCAGCATGACCAGCGCCAGCGAGGTGGAGACCGGTTGCACGCGACCGTCCGACAGGCTCAGACCGACGGCGCAATCACCCAGCAGCAGGCTGAGGATGGTCATCAGTGCAATCGCCAGGACCCCCAGAGTGGCCAGCTGGGCCAGCAGTGACCAGGCCAGGACGAGCCCGGCGACAGCGACACCCGCCGCCACGAGAGCCAGGGAAGAAGCCAGACTCATGCGGCCCGGCCATTCCGGAAGCGTCATCCAGCCGTGGACGGTCAAAAGGCCTGCGCAGCCATCAAGCACCAGCAGGGTCGCGAGAACAAGGGCAAGACGTTGCCGCGACCGCTGAGCCGAGGCAGCGGCAATCACCGCAATCCCCGCCAGCATCAACCCGCCCCCCGCATGGGGCCCCGTCAGATACCCCCCTGGAAGCATCTGCTCCAGCGGAAGAATGGCAGCCAGCCCCCCGAAGAGGATGAGAAGACCTGCGACAAACCGGTGCAGGCCCGCCAGCCTGTCCAGGAGGCGAATGCCACTCATGCCTGCAGTCCTCCGCCGCCGGGCACAGAACGTCCTCCCATGACCCGCGCCGCAAACGCCACCGCCTCCGCCGGTGCCACCGGTCGGCTGAAGAAATACCCCTGCACGAAGTCGCATCCGCACTCCTGCAGGAAAGCAAGCTGCTCCGCGGTCTCCACGCCCTCGGCGACGACCTGGATATTCAGGTTGTGGGCCATCGAGACAATCGCCCGGACGATGGCCGCATCGTCCTGGTTGGTCGACACCTCATCCACAAAGGAGCGATCGATCTTCAGCACGTCCACCGGAAACTGCTTCAGGTAGCCCAGCGACGAATAACCGGTACCGAAGTCGTCCACCGCGATATTCACGCCCAGACCCTTGATCTGGTTCAGGGCACGTGCCGTCGCCAGGGGGTCCCGCATCAGCACGCCCTCGGTGATCTCGAGCTCCAGCAGCTCGCCTTCGAGATCGGTATCCGCCATTGCCGCACGGACCAGGCGAGCCACGTCCATGTACTCGAACTGCTGGGCCGACACATTCACCGCCACTGGCAGGGCCACCTCACCGGAATCACGCCACACGCGGATTTGCCTGCACGCTTCGCGGATCACCCACTCACCCAGATGGGCGATCAGCATGCTGCGCTCGGCAATCGGGATGAACTCACCCGGCGACACAACCCCCCGCTGCGGATGCCGCCAATGCACCAGGGCCTCGAAGCCCGTGACCTGGCCGGAGAGCAGCGACACCTTGGGTTGGTACTGCAGGAAGAGTTCGTCGCTGCTGATGCCATGGCGCAGATCCACCTCCATCTGCAGATCCATGTTGAAGCGCTCGTCCATGTCGGCGGTGTAGAACTGGTAGCCATTGCGACCCTGCTCCTTCGCCCGATACATGGCCACGTCAGCCTTGCGCAGCAGCTCATCACCATTGTCGTGATCGAAGGGGTAGACACTCACCCCAAGGCTTGCAGTGACGTAGATCTCCCGGCTCTCAACGACAATCACTCTGCCCAGGGCCACAACCATCTTTTCGACAATGCTGACCACGTCGTTCACAGTGCTGAGGCCGGGCAACAAGGCGATGAACTCGTCGCCCCCCTGCCGCGCCAGCGTGTCGCTGTTACGCAGCACCTCCCGCAGGCGGCTGGCCACCTCCAGCAGGACCTGGTCGCCATGGGCATGGCCGAGGGTGTCATTGATGCGCTTGAAGTTGTCCAGGTCCAGAAAGACCACTGCCATCAACCTGCGCTCACGCTTGGCTCCAGCGATCGCCTGCTGCAGCCGGTCGCGCATCAACAGGCGATTGGGCATGCCGGTCAGGGCATCGTGGGTCGCCTGGAAAGACAGGCGATCCTCCATCATCTTGCGTTCGCGGATATCCCGGGCGACGGACGTCCAGTACTCAAAGACGCCATTGGCGTCCTTGTGGGTCATGATCACCTGCCAGGTGGAGATCTCCTCGCCACTACGACTGCGCCAGACCGTTTCGCCCTCCCACACACCATGCTTCTCCGCCTGCATCAGGGCGCGGTTGCGGATGAACTGGGCGACGGACTTGGGGTGGTGATCCTCCAGGGACTCGCTTGAAATATCCTCGTTCAGGCCGATTCCCAGCATGGTCCGGCCATAGGGATTGAGGTAGAGATTCCGCCCTTCCCGGTCGGCCACGGCAACGGCATCGCCCATCCGTTCGATGATGGCCAGCAAGCGCGCGTTGTGGCTGGTGGCCTCCTTCTCCACCGAGATGTCGCTGATCATCAGCAACAGGGGGCCCAGCGTACCGTCAGCCGCGTCGACCAACGCTGCCGCAACCCGGACCCAACATTGCTGCCCGTCCTTGCGCAGCATCTTGATCTCTTCAGAGTAGCGGGACAGGCGGCCCTCGCACAAAGCCAGGATGTCCCGTGCCACACTCAGACGCTGATCGGCGGGAAACAGGCTGCTCAGGGCCACTTGCTCGAGCTCCCCGGGTGCGTAACCAAGCAGTTCACCGAGGAAGGTGTTCACCCTCAGCACCTGCCCGCCGCAGTCGACAAAGGCCATTCCGGTGGGGAAATCATCGAAGGCATGGCGGAAGATCCGCTCGCTCTTCTCCAGGGCCTTCTGCAGGGCCCGCTGGTGGCTCACATCCCGGGAGATCCCGCGATAGCCCATGAATCGCCCGTCCTGCTCGAAGTAGGGCGCGGCGTTGGTCTCCATCATGCGCAACTCGCCGGAGCGGCTGCGGTTGGTATGGTCCAGATGCAGCAAGGGCTCCCGGCGGACCACCACTTCCCGGACCAGCGAACTGAGCTGGCTGGCATCGGCCTCGGTCATGAAGGAAAACAGGCTCCGCCCCAACACCTCATCGGGCCGGTAGCCAAGCAGATCCATGACCCGATGGCTGGAATAGGTCAAGGCGCCCGCCGGATCCATCTCCCACACCCAGTCAGCCGAGTTGTCGAGGAAGCTGCGTACCCGCAGTTCGCTCTCCCGCAACTGACGGTGCATCTGGATCCGCTCACTGACATCACGCATGGTGGCGATGACACACCGACGCTCATCCAGCATCACCGGACTGAGCGCAATATCCACCGGAAACTCGCTGCCGTCACGACGACGTGCGTACAGCTCCTGGCCGCCGGCCATGCTCCGGGACCGGGGCATCGCCATGTAGCCCATGCGCTTTCCATGGTGAGCCCCCCGGTAACGTTCCGGCAGCAACACTTCGATGGGCAAACCCTGAACGCTCACCTCCTGATAGCCGGTCAGATTGCTGAACTGGGGATTCACCCGCAGGATCACACCATCTTCGCTGACCAGGATCACCCCATCGGGCGACGACATGAAGATGGCCTCCATCTCCTCGCCCTTGCGCGCCGCGATCTGCTCGGCGGCAAGGAGACGGCGGTGCGGCTCGCGGATCATTCCGCCAATCAGCGTCCGGTACAGCAGGAAATAGCCCAGCACCTTGTAGAGGTGTCCCATCAGGATGAACACGTCGTTGTGTCGGGTGTAGGCAACGAAACAGCACTCGCTGGCAATCAGGGTCAGCAGTGCCGCGGTCATCCCCCTGCGGGAATAGGGCGCAGGCAAAGCACCCCGCCGCCTTTCCTGCAGCAAGGCCAGGCCGAGGATGGCGATGACCACGCACTCCAGCACGATCTTCAGACGTGTCAGCCCACCACCCCAGAACAGCCTGGGGTAGGCATCTGCCAGCCAAGCCACACCCGGAATGAGCACAATGGCGGAAACCAGCACTGCCACCAGCATTCCACGCTGCATGCGGGCGCTGCCGTGCTTCGACCAATCGAGGGAAACACTGATCAACAACCCCGCAGCCATCACCAGCCGGCCGGCAAGCCAGAAGGCAATGGACTTTGCATCCTGATTGGGGGTGAGCCAATCGGGCATGCCGGGGAAGGACAGAAGGTGGGCAACATCGAGCATTGCCACCAGCAGGAACAGCCCGCCCACGTGGGAGCCCGCCTGGGAGCCGCTGATCACCAGGGCATTGCGCCCGACCATGAAAAGCATCGCCGATACCGTCACCGCCAGGATCTCGAGCACCGTGTGGAGGGCAACCCAGCCATGACCGAAGGAGAAGGAGGCCGGGGCGAGCAGCAGGATCGCCACCAGACCGCATCCCCAACTCAGGGTCCACGTTCTCAGCGTCGAGAAAAAAGGGTTCAGCGGTGCGACCTGCATGTACAGGATTCCTGATGACTTCGATTGATCGGAGCAGTGTTGAAATGGACAGAAGCCCCGGAAAATACCACTACAAGCTGTAGGGGAAAAACTACATTTTCAGCCTCAGGCTTAATGCCGCCGGCCAAAAGCTCTTTCCGGACAGGGTTTTATGACGTCAGCCTCAGAACAACGACGGTGCGCCGACCGCCCTCCCGCTGCTCAACCCGCTCGCACAGCCCGCGCAGCAGGAGCAAGCCTCGTCCTGCGCCGTCCTGGCCGGGGTCGCGCGGGGTTCTCCCGGGATCAAAACCCGCGCCACAATCCTTAACATCGATCTCGATGAAGTCCGGCTCGGAAGCCGCCCGGATCTCGATCTCCACCCACCCGGCCTCCAGCCGCGCCAGACGCTCGGCACGCAGGCGGTAGTACGCGTCAAAGCCCTCCGCACCTCGAGCCTTCAAGCTTGACTCAAGACCCAGCACACCATGCTCGATCGCGTTGGAGAGCAGCTCGGAGAGCACCACCGCCGCCCGTGGATCGCCCTCGAGGGCATCAAGCCCCAGGGCGGCGAACATGGCCAGAACCTGCCCGGCACCCGGGCTGGCACGCAACTGGCGGGGCAGAAGGACAACCCGGCCCAGCACTTCACCGCGGGCGTCCATGCCAGCTTCCAGCGCCGCCTCAGGCGCCGGCATCGTGGTCGCGGCCTTCAGGCGCATGACCACCAGAGAGGCATCATCGCCGGTAGGGCACGTCAGGCGGGCGTCCCAGAGCCGATGAACAGCGCCCGGCGCCGCGTCGGGCCTCAGGTGCTCCGCCAGCAAGCCATCCAGTTGATCTGTCCCGAAAGCCTCGGTGAACCCGTCGGTCCACAGCACCAGCTGCTCACCGGCCACCCAGGGATGACTGTAGGCATCGCGCTCGAAGCGCTCGCCTTCGAGTACGCCAAGGGGAGGGAGCTGCGACGGAAAGCGCGCCGACACACGTCCATCGGGCCCGACCAGCACGGGCGCAGGCAAGCCACAGTTACATATCCAGAGCATATTTCGGTGTCGGTCCACCTGGATCAGCGCGCCGGAAATGAAGCGCTCGCGGGGCAGCATCTCCCGCAACTTGAGGTTGATCTCGGCAGCGATGAGATCAGGACCGAAACCCTTCTGTGCCATCGCCCGAAAGATGCTGATCGCCGGCAACAGGCTGACGGCCGCCGCGAGCCCATGCCCCATGGCATCGGCCACGAAGAGATGAAGCCGCTCACCCTCCTCCTCGATCACCATGGCATCCCCGGAACTGACGGAGGCTGCCTCCGAATGGACCTCGATGCAGGGGAAGGCGTCTGCACTGCGGCGCAGGCCGAGCTGCTCCATGAGATGGCGGGCCAGGCGCTGTTCGCGCAGCATCTCGTCGGCCACCCGCCTGGAATGCCTGTCCTGGGCAATCGCCATCCGGAAGGAACTCAGGCGCGCCGTCAGGATCTGGGCGTCCACCGGCTTGCTGAGGTAGTCGTCGCCCACGTCAATCCACTGGGCCCGACTCTCCCGCTCCCCGAGCCCCGACAGAAAGACCAGTGGCAACCAACGCTCGCCGGCCAGCGCCTTGATCCGGGCAGCCGCCGAATAGCCGCCCATCCCGGGCATGACCACATCCATCAACACCACGTCAACATGTGCCCCGGCGAAGAGCCCCAGGGCCACCTCGCCGCTGTCCGCTTCCAGGGGAAGATGTCCCGCGGCGCGCACCAGGGCCGACACCACGAGCCGGGTGGTCCGGTCATCGTCCACGATCAATACGGTTAATACCGGCAGGGGGAGCGCAAGATCAGGATGCATGACAGCCCTCCAGGGGCGGCCGGGGCCTGCCCGATGCCCCACTCACAGCCCCCGCGGCGAGGATGCCAGCGGCAACGAATACCAGTTCATCCCGACACACCGGCTTCACCAGGTGGGCCACAATCCCGGCGGAATCCCGCTGGGCATCCCGGGGTCGCAACTCGCCACTGCTCATCATGACGACAGGAATCTGCCGCCAGCGCTCGCGAGTGGCCAGCAAGGCCGCCAGCTCGAAGCCGTTCATGCCCGACATGCGGGCGTCAAGCAGCAGAAGGTCACAGGGGAGCCGTCCTTCGGCGGATTCGATCCACACCAGGGCTTCGGCCGCCGAAGCAAATGACTGCAGCACGGCACCCTTTCGCCGCAACAGATCCGTGAGGATCCGGCGATGGGTGGCCTGGCCGTCCACCACCACGATCATCCGCCCCTCGAACACGTGCTGGTAGTCAGGTGGCTGCAGCTCCGGGCAGCTGCCGAAGCGCGCGGTGAAATGGAAGGTGCTGCCCTGGCCTTCTGCGCTCTCCAGCCACAGATCGCCATCCATCATGCTCACCAGATGACGGCAGATGGCGAGGCCCAGGCCGGTGCCGCCGTACTCCCGGGTGGTGTGCTCTTCCGCCTGCATGTATTTCTCGAAGATCCGCTCGTGGCGCTCGGCCGGAATGCCGATGCCGGTGTCCCTGACCGAAAAGTGCAGGGCGAGGCCATTGCCCCCTGCCCCCTGGGAGTCCGCCGAGACCTGGATGAAAACCCCACCGGACGCAGTGAACTTCAATGCGTTGCCCAGCAGATTCCATAAGATCTGGCGCAACCTCGCCGAATCGCCAATCACCACCGAAGGCACCTCCGGCGCAATCTCGCAACACATCTCCAGCCCCTTCTCACGGGCGGCCGGCGCCATTGACTTGGCCACCTGACAGAGGGTCTTGCTCAGTTCAAAGGGCAAGGCCTCGATATGCAACTGGCCGGCCTTGAGACGAGAGAAATCAAGCACGTCATTGACAACGCCACGCAGGCTTTCGGCCGAGGTCTTGAGGATGTCCAGGTACTGGCGCTGAATGGGCTCAAGGTCTGTGGACAGGATCAGCTCGACCATGCCGAGGATTCCGTTGAGCGGTGTGCGGATCTCGTGGCTCATGTTGGCAACGAAGGCACTCTTGGCACGACTGCCATCCTCGGCGGCCTGAAGGGCCGTCCGGAGCGCCTCCTGGATCAACACTCTTTCCGTCACGTCGCGCAGGGACGCAATGACGCAGCCGCGCCCATCCAGCACCACCGGGCTCAGGGACACCGCCGCCGGAAACTCGCTGCCATCCGCCCTGCGGGCGTGCAGATCCTTTCCCGACGCCATTCCGCGGGTCCGCGGCGCGGCCATATAGCCCGCCACCTGCTGTCGATGCATGCCCCGGAAGCGCTCAGGCAGGAGCATCTCCAGGTTCTGCCCCAGAAGCGCCTCCGGCGTGAAACCGGTCATCTCGACGAGCCGGGGATTGACCTGAAGAATGCACCCCTGATCATCGGCCAGCAGAATGCCGTCCGGGGCAGCCATGAACATCGCCTCGAGGAGTGCGTAGCGCTGCCTTGCGGACGCCTCGGCGGATCGCGATGCCGCGAGTTGACGCCGGGCGTCCCGCAGGCGCCGCGCGAGCCACGAACAGACGCCCATGAGTACGCCAATCAGGACAGCCCCTCCGGGCATCAGCCATGGGGTCTCCGTCATGAACATCACCAGCGCTCCAGGCGGCATTCGAGCATCCTCAGGGCCCCTCAGCGCAAGGCGATGATCGCCTGGATATTGGCGATATCGAGAATTTCGCGGACAACCCCCTTGGCATGGAGGAGCGTCAAGCTGCCACCTGTCGGCCGAATATCCGCCTGGAACTTGAGCAGCATGCCGAGGGCGCTGCTGTCCAGATAGACAACATCGTCCAGATCCACCTGAAATTCGGACACCCCGTCCATGGCGTGCGCACGCTGAGCGGCCGCATGGAAGGCGCCGTACAGGTTGTAGTCGAAACGACCGCGGGGGCGGATCAGACAGACATGGCCGACACGCTGCACCTCGACGCCATCGGCACCGGAAGGTGCGGCATCGCTCACGAGCGACCTCCCTCGGGCAAAGCCCCCTGGCCGAGCCCATCCAGCAGGGCCATCTCCTCGACGGACAGCACCCGGGGCACATTGAGGATGATGATGAAACGTCCCCCGACCCGCCCCATCCCGTCGATGAAGTCGGTACGCACCCGGGCACCGAAGCCCGGGGGTGGTGTCATGTCGGACAGGGGAATATCGATCACCTCATTGACCGCATCCACCACCACGCCCATGTCGCGGCAGCCGTCTTCTTCGGGCTGCTCGATGATGATGATGCAGGTCCGGCGCCCCACGCCGGTAGGCTCACCGCCGAAGCGGGCGGCCAGGTCGATGACCGGCACGACAGCACCGCGCAGGTTGATCACACCACGGATCGACGGCGGCATCATGGGGATCTCGGTCAGGCTGCCATACTCGATGATCTCCTTCACATGCAGGATGCCGATGCCGAAGATCTGCCCTTCCAGCGAGAAGGTCAGGTACTGACACGGACCGGCCGCCTTGCCCGCGGATGAGGCGCTCGCAGCCGGCAGGTGGGACACATGCTCCATCCCGATCTCCTCAGAAACGCACGAAATCGAGCTCGGACTCGACAGGCTGCAGCTTCGCCTGACGCCCCCTATGCTGCGCACGGGGACGCACGGCGGCCGCGGCGGGTGCCCGGCTTCCTTCACCCGCACCAAGGCGGAAGAAGTTCATCAGCTGCTGCAGCTGCTCGGCCTGCCCACCCATTTCTTCGGACGTGGCCGCCAGTTCCTCCGATGCCGACGCGCTCTGCTGGGTCACCTGGTTGAGCTGATTCATGGCGCTGTTGATCTGGGCGATGCCACCGGACTGCTCCGCCGAGGCTGACGCGATCTCCTGTACCAGCTCGGACGTCTTGCGGATGACGGGCACCATGTCATCGAGCAGGCTGCCTGCCTTCTCGGCCTGCTTCACACTGGAGCTGGCGAGGCCACCGATTTCCTGGGCCGCCACCTGGCTGCGCTCGGCCAGCTTGCGCACCTCGGCCGCCACCACGGCAAAGCCCTTCCCGTGCTCGCCAGCCCGGGCCGCCTCGATGGCGGCGTTCAAGGCCAGCAGATTGGTCTGATAGGCAATGTCATCGATGATGCCGATCTTGTCGGCGATGGCCTGCATGGCACTCACGGTATCCTTCACCGCACGCCCCCCATCCTGAGCCTCGTCCGCCGCCTTGCTGGCCATGCCATCGGTGACCCTGGCGTTCTCGGTGTTCTGGCTGACGCTGGCCGATGCCTGCTCGACGGTGGCAGAAATCTCCTCGACGGAGGCCGCCTGCTCCGACGAACCCTGGCTGAGGGACTGGGCCGTGGCCGAGACCTGCTCCGCCGCCGCCGACAGGGTGTCGGCCGAGCTGCGCACCTCCCCGATGATGTGGGCGAGCTTGTCCACCATGCCCTTCATGGCTGCCTTGAGCTGCCCCATCTCGTCCTTGGAATCCACCTCGATGTGGACGCTCAGATCGCCTTCCGCCAAGCGATTGGCCGCCTCCACGGAGTCGGCGATGGGCCGGGTGATGGAGCGGGTGATCCACACGCTGAAGGCCGCGGCAAACAGGAAGGCCACCACCGCCAGCACCAGGATCTGGGTGCGTGCCGACTCAGCCATGACCCCGGCCCGACGTCCCTCCTCGGCCATCAAACCACCCTGGAAGACAATCAGCTCATTGACCGCCTTGATGTAATCGCCCTGGCTGCGCCGCACCGACTGGACCAGGAAATCCGTTGCCTCATCGCGCTTGCCCGCCTTCTGGAATTCAAGGAAGCGATCCTGATCCGCAATGTAGATCCGGCGCGTTTCCAGTGCCGCATCCAGGCGAGCCTTGCCCTCCGGCGAGCGGATGGTTTCCTTGAGCCGGTCGAAGGCCTCGGCGATCTTCTTGCGTGCCTCGATGAGGCGCTCAAGTTCCTTCTGTGCCTCCTCCGGCGTCCTGACCAACAGGGAGTTGCGCATGGCCCGGGCGATCACGTTGATGTTGCCGAGAATGTCATTGGCCTGGACCGTCTTGGGATACTTGTCCTCCGTGATGTCTTCAATCGAAGCACCGAGCTGACTGATCCGGACATAGGCGACACTCGCCAGGATCACCATCATCAGCACGGTCAGGCCGAAGCCTATGGCGAGGCGGGTACCGATCCGCAGATTCTTGAACATTTCCCTGATCTCCATTGAGTGTTATCGGTCCATGCTGACGCTGGTCAGCAGGCGTTTCTGCTCGCCACCCGCGGCGATCCGGACGATGGCATCCACATCCAGGATCAGCGCAACATCCCCGCTGCCGAGGATGGTGGAGCCGGCGATCCCGCGCAGATTCCTGAAAAGGGTGGCGAGGGGTTTGATGACGGTCTGGCACTCACCCTGCAGCGCATCCACAACGATGCCGACCTTGCTGCCGCCGCTCTTCACGACGATGACGTTCTCCCGCGTCGGGCCGGGCCCGGCGATCTCGAAGAGCTCGCGCAGACGGACAAAGGGGAGCACCTCGCCACGCAGATCCAGGTAGTCACGCTCCCAACTGCCACCACGCAGTTCGAGACACTCGACGACGCTCTCAAGGGGCAGCACGTAGGAGGCACGTCCAACCCCGGCGAGAAATCCATCGATGATGGCCAGGGTCAGAGGGAGACGAATATTGAAACAACTCCCCTGCCCCTCCACCGAACTCACCTCCACGGTCCCCCGCAAGGCCTGGATGTTCTTGCGCACCACATCCATGCCGACCCCGCGGCCCGACAGATTGGTGACCTTGTCCGCCGTGGAGAAGCCGGGCTCGAAGATGAGATTGCAGATCTCGTGATCGGCCAGCTCGGCACCCGCCTGTACGATGCCGCGCTCGATGGCCTTGGCAAGGATGCGCGCCCGGTTCAGCCCGCCACCATCGTCACTGACCTCGATCAGGATGCTGCCGGAGTCATGGGCGGCATGCAGGCGCAGGCAACCGCGTGCGGGCTTGCCCCGGGCCTGGCGCAGATCGGCCGACTCGATACCGTGGTCCATCGCATTGCGCACGAGGTGCATCAGCGGATCGCCGATCTTTTCCACCACCGATTTGTCCAGCTCGGTCTCGCCGCCGCTGACCACCAGCGCGACGTCCTTGCCCAGATCCCGCGAGACATCACGCACCACGCGTTGAAAGCGGTTGAATGTCTCGCCGATCTGCACCATGCGCAGCTGCAGTGCGGAATCGCGAATGCTCTCGACCAGCCGGGACAGCATCGAGGTCGACTCCACCAGGCCAGCCTGACCGCTGCTCCGGGCCATCAGATTGGCCGCCGCACCGGCAATCACCAATTCGCCGACCAAGTCGATCAACTGATCGAGCTTCTCGGCCTGAACGCGGATGAGGCGCGCATCGACCGCCTTGCGCTCGGCGACCGACTTCTGCTTTGCTGCAGCCGCCTCGACGATCTCGGTCTGGACCTGATTGCTCGCCACGAGGATTTCGCCGAGGGGCTGGGCCGGGGAATCACCGCAGTCCGCACCCTGCGCCTGCAGGGCCAGGCCACGGGCCAGTTCCTCCGCGGTCAGCGCGCCGCAGCGGAGCAGGATTTCTCCCAGGCGCAGGGTCTCCTCGGGCAGGCTGGCAATCAGGTCAATGTATTCACTGACCCGGCTGTTGGGTGGAAGGATGCGCAGCTCGCAGTCGTCCTGCACGAACTGGAAGACCTGCTCGATGGCGGCCTTCCCGGCTTCACTGCGCAGGCTGATCTCAAATCCCAGGTAGCAACTCTCCGGATCCATGTCCGCCGGTTCGGGCATGCCATCCACCAGGGTTGCCAGATGGACGATGTCACCCAGCCCCTGCAGATAGCGCAGGAAAGCCAGCGGGTCCATGCCGTTCCGCAGCACGTCACGACCGAATCGAATGGAAACATGCCAGCAGTCGTTCATCGCTGCGGCGTCTCCGTCCCGCAGCAGGACACCCTCTTCAGTCCTTGACAGCGCCACCGGGTGCGGGCCGGCAGCCTGCCCGGCCATGTTCCGCAAGGCAGTCACAAGCGCATCACCTTGCGCATCGAGTGTCGGGTCCGGATCGATCATGCCAACCTCGACGCGTTTCACCAGGGCGTCCAGGTGATCACAACACCGCAGCAACAAGCTCACCAGCCCCACGTCAGCCGAGATCTCCAGGTTGCGCAGACGATCAAGCAGATTCTCGAGTACGTGGGTGAAGGCTTCAATGCCGGTCAGCTCGACGATGCCTGCCGCCCCCTTGATGGTGTGGGCGGCACGGAAGATCCCGTGGAGGATCTCCGGGTCCGGATCGCCCTGCTCCAGGCGCAGCAGCCCCGCCTCCATCTCGTCGAGACGCTCCCGGGCCTCCTGCACGAATACGCCATGGATATCATCACTCATGGGTCTGTCTCACTGTCCCTGCCCGGCCGAAAGCACCATCGGCTCACCGAAATAGGCATCGAAGTTGTAGAAAACCAGAACATCACGGACTGCGGCCGAGTGGCCGCACAGGCGGACCGTCCGGCCCAGCCGCAAGCCCTCACGCCGCACCAGCACGAGCAACTGGAAGCCGGCGCTGTCGAACTCATCCACTCGCGACAGATCCACCTCCAGCACTGCGCTGCGGTGCAGGGCTTCCATCAGGCGAAGCTTGTTGTCCACCGCGGTGTAGATGCACAAGGGCCCTTCGATGGTCAGCGTGGTGCTCGCCTGTCCAGTCATCGTCTGCTCCTAGAAGAGTTCAACCGTCGGCAGCGTCTCGGTACGCGGCGCGCTCTGGCCCAGCGCCTGGCGGTGGTGCTGACGCTGGGAATCCATGACATAGCTGTCGAAGATCCGGTCCAGGCTGCCCACCAGGGAACGGGCCTCGAATGCGGCATCGTCGGCCCGCTCAAGGCGTTCGCTCAGGTGTGAGAAATGGGCATCCAGATGATCGAGGGTGGCCGACACCTGCTCCAGTTGCTGACGTGTCAGATCCTGGAACTGCACACTCGCCATCGCATCCATGAATTGCAGCTTGAGCTCACGACTGGTATGACCGATGGACAGGGCGACCCGGGTCTGGCCTTCAATGAGCGCACCGTACTTCTCGTTCAGGCCATCCAGCTGGGCCGCAAAATGCTGCAGGCGGCCCTTCTCTTCATCGATCTTGTCCTGGGCAATCTTGTCGCGGAACTGACTGTTGATGGCGTCGGCCACCCCGACAATCCCCTGATTGATCTGCTCGACCGCCTTGTCGGTCTCGCCGGAGAGCTTGCGCACCTCGTCCGCAACCACCGCAAAGCCCCGCCCGGCCGCTCCGGCACGGGCCGCCTCGATGGCGGCGTTGAGCGCCAGGAGGTTGGTCTGACTGGAGATGCTGCGGATCAGCTTGACCAGACGGCCCAGGGACTCGGCCTCGGCGGTCACCTCCACCACACGGTCGCGGTCGCGGGCGGACTCCTCCATGCGGAAGGCGATATAGGCGTTCATCGAGGCAATCAAGGCCTTGTTGTTGTCGATCTCGCGGGCCGAGTCGGACGCCGCCCGGCCCGAATCAACAACGGAATCGGCGACCAGTTGATCGAGCTCGGAGATCTTCCCGTCGATGTCCGAGAGGCGCTGCACGATGGCCAGGGCCGCGCCCTCGGTTGCCCCCACCACCGACTCGAGCTGCTGGCGCAAGGCGACGGTGAATTGCCGGACCTGGACAATCTCTGCCACCACCCACTCGCCGGCCTCGCGGCGGCTGCGCGCAGCGTCGCTCTCCACCGGTTCGGACGCGGCACCGAGGAAGGCATCCCGGAACAGAGCCCGTGAAAACGTGGCCTGGGCCAGATTGGCGACAAGCACGATGAGCATGGCCCCGCAGGCCTCGGCGACCGGCAGCCCGAGCCCGATGGCTTCACTGAGCCGGTGCATACCCGCGCTGCCGACGAGCACGACCAGGCCGGCCCCCAGGGCCGTCAGCAACGCAACCGTGATGGCCCTGGCCAACAAGCGCGACGTCATCATGGCCGGCCTCAGCGCAGCACCATCTTGATGGCACCCAGCAATTGTTCCGCGGTGGCCGGCTTGACCAGCCAGCCCGAGGCCCCGGCAGCCTTTGCTTCCTGACGCCGCGCCTGTTGTGATTCAGTGGTCAGAAACAGGATCGGCGTAAAACGACAGGCGGCGAGCTGGCGCACCACCTTGATGAACTCGATCCCGCTCATGCCTGGCATGTTCAGGTCGGTGATGAGCAGATCGATCTTCTTGCCCGTATTGAGCAAGGCCAGGCCCGCCTCGGCGCTGGAGGCCTTCTCGACGGCGTACCCCTCCTTGGTCAGGATGCTGGAGATCGACAACAGGACGGTGGCGGAGTCGTCCACCAGCAGAATGGTCTTCATGATTCAGTCTTTCCTTTGATTCGAAGCACTGGAGAGGGAGACAAACACACCGTGGAATGGACCACTGCCGGGATCGGAAGAAGCATGGGACTCCGGACGCCCCAGATGACGACTCAGCACCATGCTCAGGCTGGAGGGATCGACTGGCTTGATGAGCAGGTCATCCATGCCGGAATCACGGCATTCGGCCGCCACTGCCGAGGAGGCATTGGCCGTCATGGCAATGATGGGCAGTGTGCGTAACGCCGGGATGCCCCGCACCAGGCGAACGGCTTCGCAGCCCCCCATGTCGGGCATGCGCAGATCCATCAACACCAGGTCCACACCACCTTCGCGTAGACGTTGCAGGGCATCCAGGCCCGTGCTTGCCTCGCTGACGCTCAGGCCCATCCGGGTCAACATCTCCCGCGCCACATATCGATTCACCGAATTGTCATCGACCACGAGCACGTGGGCCCCCAGTGGAGCCCCCGTGACCTGCCACGGATTTCCCCGTCGCCGCACGACGCTGCGCGGCTCCCGCCCCTTGGCACTGGTGCTCGTCGCCGGGGCAAAGGGAAGGGTGAAATGCACCACCGAGCCGCCGCCGCTGGCCTCGCCCACCCACAGGGTGCCCCCCTGCAGCTCAACCAGGCGTCGACTCACAGCCAAACCAAAGCCCGGCCCGGCCATGCCCTCCGGTACGTCGGAGCGCATGGCCGGCCGGGCTTCGAGATCGTCTGCGGAACCGCCCTCGACACAGAAATCAAGAACGGCATTGACCCCTTCCCAGCGGGCCAGGCGGCAGTCAATGCAGATCTGCCCGGTGCTCGAACAACGGGCCGCGTTTCTGCACAGGCTGAAGAGTGCCTTGTACAACAAGCTCCGATCACCCTGCAGGACAGCGGGCACGTCATCCGCGAGCGACCACGCCAGGCGCACATCCTTGCCTTGAAGCCAGGCCTCGGTGAGTTCGGCAAGCTCCAGGATCAGCGGGCGGACTTCGAAGTTCTCCTCCGTCACCCTCAACTCCCCGGCCTCGATCATCAGCAGGTCGAGCACGCCATTGAGCGTATCCACCAGCTGGCTGCTGGTCCTGAGCGAACACTCCAGGTATTCCCGCTGCAATTCGCTGACCCGGGCATCCAGGCACAGACGGGTCGAGAGGGTGATGGTCTGCAGCGCGCCGCGGATCTCCTCGCTGACGTGGGAGAAGAAGCGGCTTTGCTCACCGGGATTGTCACACTCCACCGCTCCGCCTCCCCCGGGCCCCGAGGGCGACGGGTGGCCGGACTCTGCATCTTGCGGCCCGATGTCATCACCTGCCGTGGGTTCTGGCTGACGACGCAAAGCCAGCACGCCTGCGAACAGCAGACCATTGACACCCAGGCCGAGCACGCCAAGGTAAGCCGGGTCAAACCCCGTCGAGAGGGGGTAGCCGGCCACTTCGAGGCTCCAGGTCCGCCCGGGCAGTCCAACCGGAAGGCTGACCCGGGGCGCATCCTTCGGGACCTGACTGGCGGAGCGGAAAAGGACGCGCGGCGGCTCTCCACCCGGCGACGTATCCGACAGCTGTACGGACACCCCGGCTCGCCCTACCCCCGGGATATCCTGAAGCAGTTCATCCAGCGCCAGAGGGAGGTAAACAAAGCCCCTGGCACGCAGGCCATCCCGAGCACCGGCGGCCAGGGCCAACCCGGGCTCCGGCTTGCTGCCATCAGGCCAGCGCATCACCGGAGACAGGCGCGGCCCGCCATCTACCGAGAGGCTGTGAAGCCAGTCCGCCAAGACGGTGTCCGACCCGAGGGCGGTGGCGGGCAGGTAGCCCGGACGGAGGCCATCACCCTCCGGCTCAAGCCGCTCCGCCCGGCTTGGCTCGGCGCATCGGGCCAGGAGCACGCTGTAATCCTCGATACGCCGGACTATCGCCTGGCGGATCACCTCCGCCTGTTGTGCCAGGCCTTGCTCGGCCGTCTTTCCCGCACGCACATATGCGACGCTCCAGGCCACGCCGGTCACCAGGGTCGTGACAAGGAGAACGAGCAAGGCACCAGGCTGAGGCGAAGCGCGGAGATTGGAGAGGAAGGCGGAGAGGCGGAGGAGCATCGAAACGATCAAATCGGCGGCGTGTCCGAATTGTCGTTCCCGTCCGGAAACGGGGTCTATCAGCGTACCCGGATTTGTGATCGGCGAACCCTTTGCCCAGAGTAGGGCATCACCTACACCGAAGCCCCCGCTCCAAGGCAGGCATCAGACGGGGGCTCCCGCCGCCCGGGTGTCGTCGCTCAGACCGACACTTCCACCCGGTTGCGGCCCAACTCCTTGGCCCGGTAGAGGGCGGAATCGGCGCTGGCCATCAGCGCATTGAGGTCGATGGCGCGGCCGGCGGCGGATGCCACCCCCACGCTGATCGTCACCTCCGGCTGCTCCCCGGCGAGATCGTGGAGCACGGCAAGGCGCACCTTTTCCGCGACCAGGGACATCTGCCCGGTGGTGGTATTGGGGGCAATCACGATGAACTCCTCGCCGCCCCACCGGCACACCATGTCGGAGCCCCGCACGGCCCCCTTCACGGCCTGCCCGACCTGCTGCAATACCCGGTCGCCGGTCAGGTGGCCGTAGACGTCGTTGATGCCCTTGAAGTTGTCGATGTCGATGAAGGCCAGGCCGAGGGGCAGGCCCAGACGCTGACACAGCTCGCTCTGGGACTTGAGGAAGGTGCTGCCCTGGTGACGGTTCGCCAGGCCGGTGAGGGTGTCGCTGGAAGCCAGCGCCTGCAGTTGCAGCTCCATCTGTTTGCGATCGCTGATGTCCTGCACCATGCCGACCACGCGGACGGGGGCGCCGTCCGGGCCGTATTCGCAGACACGGCCTCGGTCGTGCACCCAGATGTAATGGCCGTTGCGGTTGCGGATGCGGTACTCGGCCTCGTAGCGGGAACGCTTGCCCTGCAGGTGCTCGTCCAGCACGGCCATCACGGCCGGCGCATCGTCGGGATGCACGTTGTCGCTCCAGGTGGCGAGCACGGGGGCCATCTCGTCGGGGCCGTAGCCTAGCATGCGTTTGAGCTGGGGGCTGAAGAACAGCACCCCGGTGGGCACCTCCCAGTCCCACAGGCCGTCGCTGGCCTCGTTGAGGGCGAACCACAGCTGCTTTTCCCGGTGGAGGGCGCCGGCCTCCTGGGCGACCCGGCGGGTCATGTCCCGGGCCACCGACAGGAAGTAGCTGCGGCCGTCGAGTTCAAAGTGGGTGGTATTGACCTCCACCGCCACCTCGTGACCCTGCTGGTGGCGATGCCGGCCATTGAAGCGGAAACAGTCGGTGCTGCGGATGGCCGCGGCGATCTCGGACCACTGGGGCAGGCCATGCACGTCCATCTGCAGGCTCAGCACGCTGTGGTCGAGCACGTCCTCACGGCTCAGGCCCAGGCTGTCCCAGGCCTTGCGGTTGCCCCACACGATGCGGGACGACTCGGGATCAATCAGATAGACCGCATCCGCCAGTTGATCAAAAAGCACCTCTGCAGCAGGCAGCGTGGCCCCGGTGTAAGGGGGCAGATGTTCGGCTTTTGACATGGGCGGAGCGGCAGCGTTAGATGAAGCGCATATCGGACTGCCGAGTATATAAGGACTGCAGCAGCCGCACGAAACTCAAATTAACAACAAAGGAAAACGACCAAACGGCAAACCCGCTCGGCCCCTTCAGAAACGCCGCACCTCGATGTCGAACTTCTGCAGCGCATAGCCCATCTGCCGCGGGGTGATGTTGAGCAGCCGCGCCGCCTTGGCCTGGACCCAGCCGCTGCGCTCCATGGCCCAGATCAGGCGCTCCTTCTCGCCCTCGGGCATGTGCTCACCGAACTGACGCTCCGGGGCCGTGCTGCGGTGGGGGATCTCCGGCACCGGCACCGAGATCTCGATGGGGTTGGCCTGGCCGCGCACGGGGGCCACCGCGTCATCCTTGTCCACGTGGTGCAGGGTCTGGGTGAGACAGCGATTGTTGTGGCAGGGGAAGTGCAGCTCGCTGATGGCCTCGCCCCGGGCCATGGTGGCGGTGCGCTCCACACAGTTCTCCAGCTCGCGCACGTTGCCCGGCCAGTAGCAATTGACCAGCACGTTGAGGGCCTCCGGCGTCACCCGCAGGTCGCGGCCGTTGTCCTTGTTGTAGCGCTCGAGAAAATAGGCGATCAGCGGCGGGATGTCCTCGCGACGCTCGCGCAGGGGCGGCAGGAACAGGCTGACCACGTTGATGCGGTAGTACAGATCCGCCCGGAACTCGCCCGCCGCCACCATCTTCTCCAGGTTGCGGTTGGTGGCGCACACCAGGCGCACATCCACCTTGATCGAACGGTTGCCCCCCACCCGCTCGAACTCCCGCTCCTGCAGCACGCGCAGCAGCTTGGCCTGGAAGGCCGGGGAGATGTCGCCGATCTCGTCGAGGAAGAGCGTGCCCTTGTCGGCCATCTCGAAGCGCCCCTTGCGCTCGCCCACCGCCCCCGTGAAGCTGCCCTTCTCGTGGCCGAAGAGTTCGGACTCCAGCAGGCTCTCGCTGAGGGCCGCACAGTTCACCTTCACGAAGGGCCCCTCCTTGCGCGGCGAAAGGGTGTGCAGGGCCCGGGCAATCACCTCCTTGCCGGTGCCGCTCTCGCCGCGCAGCAGCACGGTCGAGCGGGACGGCCCCGCCTGATGCACCTCGGCGAAGACATCCTGCATGCGCTTCGAAACACCGATCACGTTGTCGAGGCGGAAGCGCCCCTTCAGCTCCTGGCGCAGGCGCCGGGTCTCGCTGATCAGCTGGTTGCGCTCGGCCAGCACCGTGCGCTGCAGGGCCAGGGCCTGCCCCACCAGGCTGGCGGCCATGGTGAGCAGGCGCACATCCTCGTTGAAGCCGCCGCCAGCCCGTTCGCTCACCCGGTCGATGGTGATCACCCCCACCACCGCCTTGGCCACCCGGATGGGCATGGCCACCAGGGCGATGCGCTCCCCGTCCACGTGGTCGAGGGCGCCGGTGCGATTGAGGAAAAAGGGCTCCGCAGCCAGATCGTGCACTACGGCAGGCATCCCGCTGGAAAACACCTTGCCGATCACCCCCTCACCGGGGCGATAGTGACCGGCGTCGTACTCCTCCGGGGTCAAACCGACCGCCGCCAGCAGGTGCAGCTCCTCGTCCTCGGTGTCCACGATGATCATGCAGCGCCGATAGCCCATATTGTTGGCCAGCACATTCAGCGCTTCACGACAGGTCTTGGACACATCCAGGCTGGAGGTGAGGATCTTGCTGATCTCGTAGATGGTGGCGAGCTCGGTCTGAGCCCGCATATGCAATACCGCGTTCATAGCGAGCCTCCTGATAAAACGCCGGGCAGCGTGCCGGCTTGGATCGCGGGAAAAGGGTCGCCGCGAGGGGATATGGGGATGAACCCAAGCAAGGCTTATACCTACACGCCGTAGGGGCATTGACAGGGCGCCATCGGGCGGAGCGCCTTGATTTACGGCGCTGCACAAAAAATCAAGGCCACCAGTACCTTGCCAACACCCCGCTGCGGCGGCCCTTCTGCGCCCCTTTCAAGCGCATCACGCCCCGCCGTGGTGCCCCTCACGCGCCCGCCGGGCAATGTCGGCAGCGCACCTGTGTGGAAGCCGACAAAGCCGACAAAGCCACGCCAAAAATCCGCAAATCGCCCTGACGGAAATCCTACATTCCTTTTAATTCAAAGACCTGCATCATCCATCCGGGCATGGCACCGAAGTTGCTGAAGTCCCCGCAAAAGCCCCCAGCGGAGAACAAGGCCCATGACGACCCAACCGATCTATCTCGATTACGCCGCAACCACCCCGGTGGACGCCCGGGTGGCGGCGAAGATGATTCCCTACCTCACCGAGCTCTTCGGCAACCCGGCCAGCCGCTCCCACGCCTACGGCTGGGCAGCCGAGGAGGCGGTGGAGAACGCCCGCGAACAGGTGGCCACCCTGATCGGCGCCGACCCCAGGGAGATCGTGTGGACCTCCGGCGCCACCGAATCCAACAACCTGGCCATCAAGGGCGCCGCGCGCTTCTACGCCGCCTCCCGCGGCAAGCACCTGATCACCCCGAAGACCGAGCACAAGTCGGTACTCGACACCTGCCGCGAACTGGAACGCGAGGGCTTCAGCGTCACCTACCTGGACGTGGAGCCCAACGGCCTCATCGACCTGGACAAGCTTGCCGCCGCCATGCGCCCGGACACAGTGCTGGTGTCCACCATGTATGTGAACAACGAGATCGGCGTGATCCAGGACGTGGCGGCCATCGGCGCCCTGTGCCGCGCCAGGGGCGTGATCTACCACGTGGATGCGGCCCAGGCCGCCGGCAAGGTGGAGATCGACATGGACAAGACGCCCATCGACCTGCTCTCCCTCTCGGCCCACAAGACCTACGGCCCCAAGGGCATCGGCGCCCTCTACGTGCGGCGCAAGCCCCGGGTGCGCCTCGAGGCCCTGATCCACGGCGGTGGCCACGAGCGCGGCCTGCGCTCCGGCACCCTGGCCACCCACCAGATCGTCGGCATGGGCGAGGCCTACGCCATCGCCTGGGCCGGCATGGCCGCCGAGAACGAGCGCATCCGCTGGCTGCGCGACCGCCTGTGGGCCGGCCTGTCCGCCATGGACGAGGTGTACCTCAACGGCGACCTGGATGCCCGCGTGCCCCACAACCTCAACGTCAGCTTCAACTACGTGGAGGGCGAATCCCTGCTGATGGGCATCAAGCAGCTGGCGGTGTCGTCCGGTTCGGCCTGCACCTCCGCCAGCCTGGAGCCCTCCTACGTGCTGCGCGCCCTCGGCCGCAGCGACGAACTGGCCCACAGCTCGATCCGCTTCTCCATCGGCCGCTTCACCACCGAAGCCGAGGTGGACACCACCATCGCCCTCCTCGGCGAGGCCGTTGCCAAGCTGCGCGAGCTCTCCCCCCTGTGGGAGATGGTGCGCGAGGGCATCGATCTCGACAGCATCCAGTGGGCCGCCCACTGACCCCAGCAACCCGACAGAGCCCCCCGGAGAACCCTCATGGCCTATAGCGAAAAAGTCATCGAACACTACGAGAACCCCCGCAACGTCGGCGCCTTCGGCAAGGACGACGAGGACGTGGGCACCGGCATGGTCGGCGCCCCGGCCTGCGGCGACGTGATGCGCCTGCAGATCAAGGTGTCCGCCGAGGGCGTCATCGAGGACGCCAAGTTCAAGACCTACGGCTGCGGCTCGGCGATTGCCTCCAGCTCCCTGGTCACCGAATGGGTGAAGGGCAAGACCCTGAGCGAGGCCCTCGAGATCAAGAACACCGAGATCGCCGAGGAGCTGGCCCTGCCCCCGGTGAAGATCCACTGCTCGATCCTCGCCGAGGATGCCATCAAGGCCGCCGTCGCCGACTACCGCGCCAAGCACGGCAGCAGCACCGAAACCGAAACCCCGATCTGCGCCCCCGTCGCCCCCTGAGGAGTCATGCCATGAATACCGCTGTCACCGAAATGCCCGCCCCCGTCGTCTTCACCACCGCCGCTGCCGGCAAGGTGGCCGAACTGATCGCCGAAGAAGGCAACACCGAGCTCAAGCTGCGCGTCTATGTGAGCGGCGGCGGCTGCTCCGGCTTCCAGTACGGCTTCTCCTTCGACGAAGTGGCCAACGAGGACGACCTGCGCATCGAGCAGTCCGGCGTCACCCTCCTCATCGACTCCATGAGCACCCAGTACCTGATGGGCGCCGAGATCGATTACGAGGACGGCCTCGAAGGCTCGCGCTTCGTCATCCGCAACCCCAATGCCACCAGCACCTGTGGCTGCGGCAGCTCCTTCTCCATGTGAGGTCGCCATCATGAGCATCACCGTCACCGAGAAAGCTGCCCGGCACATCCAGAAAACCCTCGACAAGCGCGGCAAGGGCGTCGGCCTGCGCCTCGCCGTCAAGACCAGCGGCTGCTCCGGCATGGCCTACGCCCTTGAGTTTGCCGACGAGAGCCAGCCCGAAGACCTGATCTTCGAAAGCGGTGGCGTCAAGCTGCTGGTAGACCCGCGCAGCCTGCCCTACCTGGAGGGCACCGAGCTGGACTTCGTGCGCGAAGGGCTCAACGAAGGCTTCAAGTTCAACAACCCCAATGCCAAGGCCGAATGCGGCTGCGGCGAGAGCTTCGCCGTCTGAACGTGTAAAGGGAGAGACCATCATGGCGCTGCTGCAAATCGCCGAGCCGGGGCTGGCTGCAGCCCCCCACCAGCACCGCCTGGCCGTCGGCATCGACCTCGGCACCACCAACTCCCTCGTGGCCACCGTGGCCAGCGGCATGGCCCGTGCCCTGGCCGACGACGCCGGGCACATCCTGCTGCCCTCGGTGGTCCGCTACGGCGAAACGGAGATGATCGTCGGCCGCGAAGCCCGCGCCGGCCAGGCCGACGACCCCCTCAACACCATCGCCTCGGTGAAGCGCCTGATGGGCCGCTCCCTCGCCGACGCCGACGCAGGCATGCGCAGCCACTACCGGCTCAGCGACGGCCCGGGCATGGTGGGCATCGAGACCCGCGCCGGCCGCAAGACCCCGGTGGAAGTCTCCGCCGACATCCTGCGCAGCCTGCGCGAACGGGCCGAAGCCAGCCTGGGGGGCGAGCTCACCGGCGTGGTCATCACCGTGCCCGCCTACTTCGACGACGCCCAGCGCCAGGCCACCAAGGACGCCGCCCGCCTGGCCGGCCTCAACGTACTGCGCCTGCTCAACGAACCCACCGCTGCCGCCATCGCCTACGGCCTCGACAACGCCGCCGAAGGCATCTACGCCGTGTACGACCTGGGCGGCGGCACCTTCGACATCTCCATCCTCAAGCTCACCCGGGGCGTGTTCGAAGTGCTCGCCACCAATGGCGACCCGGCCCTCGGCGGCGACGACTTCGACCACCTGCTGGCCGACTGGCTGAAAGCCCAGGCCAGCCTGCCCGACGACATGCCGGTGGAAGACCGCCGCCGCCTGCTGGCCCTGGCCCGCAGCGTCAAGGAGAGCCTGTCCGAGCTGGAGCTCACCGTCGCCACCTGCAGCTTCAGCAACAACGTCTCGATCCAGGTGCCGGTCAGCCGGGCGACCTTCAGCGAGCTCACCGCCGACTTGGTGGCCCGCAGCCTGCGCCCGGTGCGCAAGGCCCTGCGCGACGCCAATCTCGGCGCCGAAGACATCAAGGGCGTGGTCATGGTTGGCGGCTCCACCCGCATGCCCCATGTCCAGGCGGCCGTCGAAAAGCTCTTCGGCAGCGCCCCCCTCAACAACCTCGACCCGGACCAGGTGGTGGCCCTCGGCGCCGCCATGCAGGCCGACGTGCTCGCCGGCAACCGCAAATCGGGTAGCGAAGCCGACTGGCTGCTGCTGGACGTGTGCCCCCTGTCCCTCGGCCTGGAAACCATGGGCGGGCTGGTGGAGAAGATCGTGCCGCGCAACAGCACCATCCCCACCGCCCGCGCCCAGGACTTCACCACCTACAAGGACGGCCAGACCGCCATGAGCGTGCATGTGGTGCAGGGCGAGCGCGAGATCGTCTCCGAATGCCGCTCCCTGGCCCGCTTCACCCTGCGCGGCATCCCACCCATGGTGGCCGGCGCGGCGCGCATCCGCGTCACCTTCCAGATCGACGCCGACGGCCTGCTGTCGGTCACCGCCCGGGAGCAGACCAGCGGCGTGGAGGCCCACGTGGAGGTGAAGCCCTCCTACGGCCTCGGTGACGGCGAAGTGGCGCGCATGCTGCTGGACGCCTACGGCACCGGCGAGATCGACGCCGCCACCCGCATGCTGCGCGAGGCCCAGGTGGAAGCCCGCCGCCTCATCGACGCCACCGAGGCCGCCCTGGCCGCCGACGGCGCCGCCCTCCTCGCCCCGCCCGAGCGGGACGTGGTGCAGAAAGCCATCTACGCCCTGGCCGAACTGCTCGAAACCGACGAAGGCGACACGCGCAAGATCCGCGCCGCCACCGACGCCCTCAACGCCGCCAGCGGCGACTTTGCCGCCCGACGCATGGACGCCAGCATCAAACGCGCCCTCGCCGGCCGCAGCCTGGAGACCCTGTGATGAGCACCGTCCGCGTCCTGCCCCACCCCCACCTGTGCCCCGACGGCGTCACCTTCGCGTCCAAGCCCGGCCAATCCCTGTGCGACGCCCTGCTGGCCCACGGCGTGCCCCTCGAACACGCCTGCGAAAAGGTGGCCGCCTGCGCCACCTGCCACGTCTACATCCGCCAGGGCGGCGCCAGCGTGCCCCCCAGCAATGATCTGGAAGAAGACCAGCTGGATTCCGCCTGGGCCCTCCAGGCCGACTCCCGCCTCGCCTGCTGCGTCAAGCTCGGCGACGGCGACCTCCTCATCGAAATCCCCAAACACTCCCGCAACCACGCCCGGGAACACGGCTGAGCAACATCCACCCCAGGAGGGCACAAAGCGCCCCCCCCCCACACATTGCTGCCCCTCCCCACGTGGGCGGGCGGTGGCAGGGTGTCCCTCATCCACATGCAATGGCTCTGTGCCTAAGTGAACACAAAGAGTATGCCGTGATTGGCCGCCATGCTGCGGCGCCGCATCAGGCCCACCATGCTGTTGTTGCCGGCCGAAAACTGACTATCTATCAGGGTGACTTCCGGCTGAAATTTGACCAGGGTGTTTAACCTCCCTGCCTCTTTTTTAGGCAGAGGAAGCGAGGTGATCACCATGGAAATGCGGGGCAAGGTCAGACGGATGTATTACCGGGAGGACTGTCCCGTTCGGAGATTTCACGGCGGACGGGTTTGTCGCGCAACACGGTGAAGAAGTGGTTGAAGGCCGCGGAGGGGGCGTCGCCGGCTTACCGGCGGGAGTCCACGCCGGGGAAGCTCGGGCCGTACCAGGCCACCTTGATCCAGGCCCTTGAAGCGGACGCCCGGCCGCCCAGGCGGGACCGTCGCAGCGGCAAGGCACTGCTGGCCGAACTCAGGGGCTTGGGCTCCACGGGGGCTATACCGTATTCACCGACTTCATTCGGGACTGGCGACTTGAGGTGGGGGCAAATGCGCCGAGCCGCGCCTTCGTGCTGGTCGCCTAACCCAGCCAGGGCCACGAGATGCTGCTCGATGCCCACACGCGGAACTTTGCGGCCCTGGGCGGCATTCCCCGGCAGGGGATCTACGACAACATGAAGACCGCCGTCGACAGGATCAAGAAGGGCAAGGGTCGGGTGGTCAATGCCCGCTTTGCGGCGATGTGTTCGCACTACCCGTTTGACACCGATTTCTGCAACGTCGCCAGTGGCTGAGAGAAAGGCGTCGCCGAGAAGAACGTGCAGGACAGCCGGCGGCGCATCTGGCAGGAAGCGGTTCAGTAGCTTCGCGGAGCTGAACGCCTGGCTGCTGGCCCGCTGCCAGGCCCTCTGGCAGGAAATCCGTCATCCGGAGTACGCGCTCTCGGTTGCCGAGATACTTGAGCACGAGCAGCCGCAACTGATGCCCATGGTGACGGCGTTCGCCGGCTACGTGGAAGAGCCGGGGCACGTCTCCAGCACCTGCCTGGTAAGTGTGGCCCGCAACCACTAGTTCGAGCGCCGGGAGCGGCTGAGGACACGGAGCCCTTCTGACGGAGTCCCGATGCGCCCTGCGCGGAGGGCACATCGACAACACGCATCTCGCCATTGGTGTGGAGGGAGGTTTCCAGGAAGGAAAACCCGATAGACTTATCCACAGCCGTCTGAATGACGGGCGGCTATCGCCCCTGGTCAAAACTCAACCGGTACCCCTGGTCAGTTTTAAACAGGTACGGACAGCCATCAGGACTCAAAGGCAATCGCTCTCCACCCGCCTTGCAGTTAGAGGCAAAAAATGCCCTCATCTGCTTCCACACCACGCCAACACTGAGTTCTTCGTGCTCCCTACACAGGATTAAGACTTGATGGAAATCACATTCCAACTCACACCCGAGGACTATAAGAAGAGCACCCTCTACACACGACGCAAAGTGGTCAAGCGCTCTCTCTTGCGTTTCTTCTCAACGGGATGGGGCTGCCTCTATGGCCTGCTGATCGGCTTCGGACAGATGCTTATCTATCGATACGGAATGGAATACGGCTGCATAAGCCAAAAACCGCTTTACTGGGGACTAGGTCTGGCACTGACAGGGATCATCATGCTGGCCATCAATCCCCACATACACGCTCTGGCTTACAAGCGCGCTCTTTTTAGAAAGGGCGGCTACTATTGCTCCCCCCAGACTTTCAAGGTGGAGGACGGGCACCTACTGCACCGGCAGCGGTCAACCGAATCCAGGTTTGCATGGACCGACATTCTCGCGATTGAGGAGGACCGTGACTACCTCTACGTTTTTCTTGACCCGGTCGTTTCATTCATCATCCCGCGCCGTGCTTTTAATGAGCCTTCGGCTTTTCATCAATTCAAGACCGAGCTATCTCGTCATATTTCCCGGCAAGGCTAGGCTCAAAAGTCGCATATCAACCCGGATGTGTCGGAGAACTGCTTGGCTTCGCGCCCCCCTCCTCCGAAGACCAGCGTCCTGTCCAGGCTTTTTGGAAAGCTGACGGCAGAAAGGTCCATACTTCCTCATGACCAAGCTCTGATCCCCGGCAAAACTCTGGACCCACCCATGGCCCTCTACACCGCAGAAGTGATCTGGTCCCGCGACGGCCAGAAATTCATCGACAACCGCTACAGCCGCAAGCACATCCTCCGCTTCGATGGTGGCATTGAAGTCGCCAGTTCGTCGTCGCCCCATGTAGTCCCCCCGCCCTGTTCGGCCATCGACGCCGTCGATCCGGAGGAGGCCTTCGTCGCGGCGCTGTCGAGTTGCCACATACTGTGGTTCCTCAACATTGCGGCCGACCAGGGTTTCATCGTCGATCACTACCACGACGCGGCCGAGGGGGTGATGGCCAGGAACGCAGAGCGCAAGCTGATGATGACCGTCGTCACCCTGCGCCCCGAAGTGCGTTTCTCAGGAGACAGGCAGCCGACCAGGGCCGAGCTGGACGAGCTCCATCACCGGGCGCACGAGGAGTGCTTCATCGCCAATTCGGTAAAGAGCGAGGTCCGGTGCGAGCCGCGGGAGAGCATGCCTTAGATCAAGGTGTGGCGGGCGATGTGTAGGGGCGGTTTCAGCCGCCTTCACCCGTAAAGCAGGCACAGTCCGTTGATCCGCGTCCACGGGCGGCTGGAGCCGCCCCTGCATGTCCCCTACATACCTCCCGCATCCGCCGCCGCTCCCCTGTGCGGAACCCGACAAAGCCTACAGCCACATCCCGCCCCCCTCGCCCTACATCACGCCGCAATAATTAAACCCTTGTAAATCAGCGCACTAAATCGCCATCCCCAGATGGCACGGCCTTTGCTGGTCTGGTGGTGAAAGGACACCACCGACCATGAACCCGCTGCCCACCATCAACGACACCACCCTGCGCGACGGCGAACAGACCGCTGGCGTGGCCTTCACCGTCGAGGAAAAGTGCGCCATCGCCCAGGCCCTCGCCGATGTGGGGGTGCAGGAGATGGAGATTGGCATTCCGGCGATGGGAGCCGTGGAGATCGAGGCCATCGGCGAGATCGCCCGCATGCGCCTGCCGGCCAGCCTGATGGTGTGGTGCCGCATGACCGACACCGATCTGGCCGCCGCCCGCCAGTGCCCGGTGGATACGCTCAACCTGTCCATCCCGGTGTCCGACATCCATATCACCACCAAGCTCAAGCGCAGCCGCGACTGGGTGCTGGAGCGGGTGGGGCGCTACGTGCGCCAAGGGCGTGACCTGGGCTACGCCGTGTCGGTGGGCTGCGAGGATTCGTCCCGCGCCGATCCGTCCTTCCTGGCCCGGGTGGCCGAGGCCGCCCAGCGGGCCGGTGCCACGCGCCTGCGCTACGCCGACACCCTCGGCATCCTCGACCCCTTCTCCACCCACGACGCCATCGCCGCCCTGCGCCGCCGGGTGGACATGGACATCGAGATGCACGCCCACGACGACCTGGGCCTGGCCACGGCCAACACCCTGGCGGCCTTCCGGGCCGGCGCCAGCCACGCCAACACCACCGTCAATGGCCTGGGTGAGCGCGCCGGCAACGCCCCGCTGGAAGAGATCGTGATGGGCCTGCGCCACCTCCACGGCATCGACTGCGGCATCGACACCCACGCCCTGCCGGCCATCTCGGCCCTGGTGGCCGAAGCCTCCGGGCGCAGCGTGGCCGCCAACAAGAGCATCGTCGGCGAGGCTGTGTTCACCCACGAGGCCGGCCTGCACGTGGATGGCCTGCTGAAGGACCCGCGCACCTACCAGGGCTTCGACCCCGCCGAGCTGGGGCGCAGCCACCGCACCGTGCTGGGCAAGCACTCCGGCTCCCGGGCGGTGATTGCCGCCTACGCCCAGCTCGGCGTGCTGGTGTCCGACCAGGAGGCCCACGGCCTGCTCGAACGCATCCGCGACCACGCCACCTGCACCAAGCGCTCCCCTTCCGCCGGCGAGCTGGCCCGCTTCCTCCTTGAAGTCAGCCGTTGCGAGGGCAGCGCATCATGAGCCCCAGGGAACCCGACATGAAGATCCTCGCCGACAGCGTCGCCGCCGAGGGCGCCACGCCGGGCTTCTTCGCCACCCTGCGCGAAGACGTGGCCTGCGTCTTTGCCCGCGACCCGGCCGCCCGCAACACCCTGGAGCTGCTCACCATCTACCCCGGCGTGCAGGCCCTGATGCTCTACCGGGTGGCCCATCGCCTGTGGCGGGGCAACTGGCGCTACGCCGCCCGCGCCCTGTCCTTCGTGGCCCGCTTCGTGACCAATGTGGACATCCATCCGGGTGCCGTCATCGGCCGCCGCTTCTTCATCGACCACGGCGCCGGCGTGGTGATCGGCGAGACGGCGGTGATCGGTGACGACGTGACCCTGTATCACGGCGTCACCCTGGGCGGCACCACCTGGAACCCCGGCAAGCGCCACCCGACCCTCGGCAACGGGGTGGTGGTGGGCGCCGGCGCCAAGATCCTCGGCCCCATCACCGTGGGCGACAACGCCCGGGTGGCGGCCAACTCGGTGGTCATCGACGCAGTGCGCCCCGGCATGACGGTGGTCGGTATCCCCGGCCGCATGGTGCTGCCCAAGGAAGGGCGGCGCATCGCCCACGGCATCGACCTGGACCACCACCAGATACCCGACCCGGTCGGCAAGGCGATTGGCTGCCTGCTCGACCGGATCGCCCAGATGGAACGGGAAATCGCCCAGCTCAAGGGCGAACCCACCCATGCAGACGGCGCCTGCCGGACCTGCGACGACACCTGCTCGCAACCCACCTTTGACGGTAGCTGGAAGGCCGCCGCCCCCACCGCACCAGGAGCCTGACGCCATGAACGAACTGACCGGCGAACTCGCCAAGCTCTCCTCCGCAGAGGAATTCCTCCACTTCTTTGCCGTGCCCTTCGACCAGAAGGTGGTCCATGTGAGCCGGCTGCACATCCTCAAGCGCTTCTATCAGTACCTGCGCCGGGATGCCGACCTGAGCGCCCTGACCGGCAGCGAGCTGTTCGGCCGCTACCGCAGCCACCTGGTCGCCGCCTACGACGACTTCGTGCGCTCCACCCCGGCCCAGGAAAAGGTCTTCAAGGTGTTCCAGGAGACCGAAGGCCGCCAGCAGGTCAGCCTCGACAGCCTGCGCGCCACCCTCCCCTCCGCCAGCTAAATCACAGGACAGCCGCCATGCACATCGTCGTCTGTATCAAGCAGGTCCCGGATTCGGCGCAGATCCGCGTCCACCCGGTGACCAACACCATCATGCGCCAGGGTGTACCGGCCATCGTCAACCCCTACGACCTGTTCGCCCTGGAAGAAGCCCTGCGCCTCAAGGACAAGTTCGGCGGCAAGGTCACCATGCTGTGCATGGGCCCGCCCCAGGCCGAGGACGCGCTGAAGAAGTGCATCTCCTTCGGTGCCGACGACGCCGTGCTGGTCACCGACCGCTCCTTCGCCGGTGCCGACACCCTGGCCACCTCCTACGCCCTGGCCGCCGCGGTGCGCCAGATCAGCAAGGAGCAGAAGGTGGACATCGTGTTCACCGGCAAGCAGACCATCGACGGCGACACCGCCCAGGTGGGCCCCGGCATCGCCAAGCGCCTGGGCCTGCAGCTGCTCACCTACGTATCGCGCATCGCCGACCTGGACCTGGAGAACGACACCATCACCGTGGAGCGCCGCGCCGAAGGCGGCGTGCAGGTGCTGAAGACCGCCGTGCCCTGCCTGATCACCATGCTCGAAGGCACCAACGAGATGCGCTTCGCCCCGCTGGAAAACATGATCCACGCCGCCCGCTACCCGGTGCGCAAGTGGAACAAGGAGGCCGCCGGCATCGAGGACGTCACCAAGATCGGCCTGAAGGGCTCGCCCACGGTGGTGAGCAAGGTCTTTGGCCCGACGCCCCGCGCCGAGAAGGCCCTGATGCAGTCCGTCGATGACGCCACCCCGAGGGATGTGGCCCTCAACGTCATCCAGAAGATCTTCACCCAGCACCCGACCCTTGAGCGCGACATCCTCGCCAAGGCCTCGGTGTGACCCCACGACAAGACGCGAAAGGAAACCTGCCATGAGCGACGCCGAAGTCAAGAAGCCCGCCGCCCGGGGCGGCCGCAACCTGGAACTGCCCGAGCACCTGAAAGCCTACAAGGGCGTGTGGGTGTTCATCGAACACGACCGGGGCGAGGCCCACTCGGTGTCCTGGGAGCTGCTCGGCGAAGGCCGCAAGCTGGCCGACACCCTGGGGGTGTCCCTGTCCGGCGTGATCATGGGCGGCCCCGACGAACCCCTCGACACCATCGCCCGGGAGGCCTACACCTTCGGCGCCGAGAACTGCTACATCGTCCGCGACCCGGTGCTCAAGGGCTACCGCAACGAGCCCTTCACCAAGGGCATGACCGACCTGGTGAACAAGTACCAGCCCGAGATCGTGCTGCTGGGTGCCACCACCATGGGCCGCGACCTCGCCGGCTCGGTGGCCACCACCCTGGCCACCGGCCTCACCGCCGACTGCACCGAGCTGCGCATCGACCCGGCCACCCGGGCCCTGGCCGCCACCCGCCCGACCTTCGGCGGCTCCCTGCTGTGCACCATCATGACCCTGGCCTACCGGCCGCAGATGGCCACCGTGCGCCCCCGCGTGATGCGCATGCCCGACGCCGACCCGGCACGCAGCGGCAGCATCGTCGAGGACACCCTCGGCATGATCGAAACCGACATCGTCACCAAGCTGCTCGACTTCATCGCCGACGAGAACAGCAACAAGGTCAACCTGGCCTACGCCGACATCATCGTGTCCGGCGGCAAGGGCCTCAAGACGCCCGACAACTTCAAGCTGATCTGGGACCTGGCCAAGGTGCTCGGCGCCGAGGTGGGCGCCACCCGCCCGGTGGTCCAGTCCGGCTGGGTGGATGCGGAGCGTCAGGTGGGCCAGACCGGCAAGACGGTGCGCCCCAAGCTCTACATCGCCGCCGGCATCTCGGGGGCCATCCAGCACCGGGTGGGCATGGAGGGCGCCGACGTGATCGTGGCGATCAACACCGACGCCAACGCCCCGATTTTCGACTTCGCCCACCACGGCATCGTCGGCAACGCCATGCAGGTGCTGCCGGTGCTCACCGACACCTTCCGCGAACACATTGCCATGCGCAGCCGCAAGGCCGCCTGAGCGCCCACCGGAGACCCATCATGAGCGAGAAATTCGACGTCATCGTTGTCGGCGCGGGCCCCTCGGGCAACGCCGCTGCCTACACCGCGGCCAAGGCCGGCCTGTCGGTGCTGCAGATCGAGCGGGGCGAATACCCCGGCTCGAAGAACGTGCAGGGCGCCATCCTGTACGCCAACGCCCTGGAGCAGATCATCCCCGACTTCCGCGAGGATGCCCCCCTCGAGCGCCACATCATCGAGCAGCGCATGTGGGTGCTGGATGACGAATCCTTCGTCGGCACCCACTTCCGCTCCGACGACTACAACAAGCCCCCCTACAACCGCTACACCATCATCCGCGCCCAGTTCGACAAGTGGTTCTCGTCGAAGGTGAAGGAGGCCGGCGCCCTGGTGATCTGCGAGACCACGGTGGACAGCCTGATCATGGACGGCGACCAGGTGGTGGGCGTGCGCTGCGACCGCCAGGGCGGCGAAGTGTTTGCCGACGTGGTGATCCTGGCCGACGGGGTCAACTCCACCCTGGCCCGCAAGGCCGGCTTCCACGGCGAGATCCAGGCCGGCAACGTGGCCCTGGCGGTGAAGGAAATCCTCTTCATGCCCCAGGAAACCATCGAGGCCCGCTTCAACGTCAAGGACGAAGAGGGCGTGGTGATCGAGATGTTCGGCAAGATCACCGACGGCCTGATGGGCACCGGCTTTCTCTACACCAACAAGGATTCGATCACCCTGGGCGTCGGCTGCATGCTCTCCGACTTCAAGGGCAACCCCAACCGCACCTCGCCCTACACCATGCTGGAGAAAATGAAGGCCCACCCCTCCATCGCCCCCATGATCGCCGGCGGCGAGATGAAGGAATACTGCGCCCACCTCATCCCCGAAGGCGGCTTCCACGCCGTGCCCAAGACCTTCGGCAACGGCTGGATGATCGTCGGCGACTCGGGCGGCTTCGTGAATGCCGTGCATCGGGAAGGCTCCAACCTGGCCATGACCACCGGCCGCCTGGCCGCCGAAACCGCCATCGCTGCCAAGGCCGCCGGCAAGGGCTTCAAGGCCAAACAGCTGGCCGGCTACAAGGCCGCCCTGGACGAATCCTTCGTGATGAAGGACCTGCACAAGTACCGGGACATGCCCAGCGTGTTCCACGACAACAGCCAGTTCTTCACCACCTACCCCGAGCTGGTCAACCGCGCCGCCCGCACCATGCTGACGGTGGACGGCATCGACAAGAAAACCAAGGAGAAGGAAATCTTCTCCAGCTTCCGTAAATCGCGCAGCCTGGCCGGCCTGGCGGGCGACGCATTCAAGCTGTGGAGGGCCTTCAGATGAGCACCGTCGTGAATGTGGAAGAGAAACTCTTCCAGAACCGCTACAAGGTCGACCACGGCCGCCCGCACATCAAGATCCGCCAGCCGGATCTGTGCCGCAACGAATGCAAGAGCCAGTCCTGCACCTACGTCTGCCCCGCCGCCTGCTACAAGGCGGAAGGCAACGGCGCGGTCACCCTGATCACCGACGGCTGCCTGGAATGCGGCAGCTGCCGGATCATCTGCACCGAGCTGTCCAACGTGGAATGGGAATACCCCCGCGGCGGGCACGGCATCCTGTTCAAGTTCGGCTGAGAAACGGACCCCATCATGGATGACATCCACCTGTTTCTCGCCCACGCCATCCAGCTGGAGCGGGAGGCCGCCCGCCACTACGAGTCGCTGACGGAAGACATGAAGACCGCCGGCAACACCGACGTGGCGGAGTTCTTCCGGAAAATGGCCGGCTTCTCGCGCAAGCACCTGGCCGAGGCCATGGAACGGGGCGGCTTCCGGGTCGTCCCCGAGCTGCGCCCCGACCAGCTGCGCTGGCCCGACGGCATCAGCCCCGAGAACGCCGGCTGGGAAGGCGTCGACGGCTTCCTGGACGTGCTCGGCGCCCTGGAGCTGGCGCTGCTGGCCGAGCGCCGCGGCCACGCCTTCTACGCCGGCATCGCCGCGGTCAGCAACAACATCAAGGTCAAGCGCATGGCCACCGAGTTCGCCGAAGAAGAGGCCGAGCACGTGGCCGAACTCGAAAAGCTCATCGACCGCGTCGCATCCGCTTGAGCCCCAGGCCGGATCACCCCAACGGAGAAGCATCATGGCAAAACCGAAAAAACACGTCTTCGTCTGCGCCCAGCAGCGCCCCCCCGGCCACCCCCGTGGCTCCTGCGCCGCCAAGGGCTGCAACGAAATTCTGCAGACCTTCTGGGGCGAGCTGCAGAAGCGCAACGCCTACGAGCACATCGGCGTCACCTACTCGGGCTGCCTCGGCCCCTGCGACAGCGGCCCCAACGTGCTGGTCTACCCCGAAGGCGTGATGTACGCCGGCGTCACCAAGGACGACGTGGTCGAGATCTTCGACAAACACCTGGAAGGCGACGAAGTGGTCACCCGCCTGCAGGCACCGGCGGCCGTCTGGTGAACCTCTTTACCGGCGAAAGCTCCCGGGCGCTCTTCGGCGGTGACGCGCCGGAGAGCGTCAACCGGCTGCTCCACGAAGCCGCCGCCGCCCACGCCGACCCCACCAAGGCCGAAGCCCTGCTGTGGAGCGCCCGCCTGTCGGCCCCCGACTGCCTGCCGGTGTACTTCGCCCAGTACAAGTTCTACTTCTACCGCAAGCGCCTCGAAGACGCCGAACGCTGCGCCCGCGACGGCCTGCATGCCGCCGCCGGACAAGCCCGCATCGGCCGCCACTGGCGCGAAGTCCAGGGCGGCGACGCCGACTTCAGCGCCATCGGCCCGGCCCGCTTCTGGCTGTTCACCCTCAAGGCTCTGGCCTTCATCCGGCTGCGCCGCGGCGACCGGGCCGAAGCCCAGGCCCTGCTCGAAAAAGCCGCCCAGCTCGACCCCGCCGACAACATGGGCGCCAGCGTCATCGCCAGCCTCAAGGACGCCTCCGCCCCCGACACCCGGCCCGGCAAACGCCCCGGCCCCACGGGCGACAGCTACCTGGATCGCCTCAAGAAAGGCGGCACCCAATGATCATCGCCGCCCTCCTCGCCAACATCGTCAACGCCGGCACCGACGCCCTGGTGCTGGCCGAAGACATGGACGAAGCCACCTTCCGCCGCTCCCGCCTGGCCCGCGCCGAAATGGCCCGCCTGGTGGGCGTCATGGCCACCAACCTCGCCGACCTCCCCGACGCCCAGCGCCAGCAGTTCGCCGAACTCGACTGGAACACCTGGCGCGCCCTTCCTGAACAACTCAACGCCGATCCGGCAACCCACGACGAAGCCCTGTGGTTCGCAATCCGGGCCCTGGTGCCGGCTACGTTGATGTGGTTGCGGGTGTACAAGGAAGGGGCCCCGGGGTTGTTTGAGTTTCAGCAGGGGTGAGTCGGATCAAGGAAAACCGGCCTGACGGCCGGTGATTGGGACAAGGCTGCTTGACGGGGGCTTCATTGGAGGGTCAGGCCTCACCCCTGCCATAGCGCTCTCGGTCATTGACACGGATCCCGCGAAAGCGCCACGAACCCACAGCATAGATTGCCAGCATGACGCCCAAGACCGGCTCTTCATAACGCGACGGAACCGCCAGGTAGCCCACTACGGTGACGCCTGCAAACAGCCAGATGAGCTTTGCAGGAAGGGGGGGATTTCTCCGATCCAGCAAGAACGCCTTACAGTGCGGGCAGGTCGGCTTCATCTGCCTTGGGGTGTACCACTTTGCTCCGCGCGGCCAGAGTTCAAAGATGGGTCTGTCGAATCCCTGCGAGCACACGGGGCACAGGTGTTTGCCACTTGCGGAGGTCTTCAACTCGCGCTCCAGCTGCGCATCGCAAGCTGGACAAACAGCCTGAGGGTTTGGAAGTGTCTTCCCGCAACTATCGCAATGAATCCGGGCTTCTGACATTGTTCGCAATGCTGCGTGGGGTTGGGGTCTTGGCGCCGGAGGTTGAAGCGCAAGCGCAGACAAAAGGCTGCGGTTTCGTGGGTGTCACCTGGGACGCCTGCTTACTTTCGCCCATTCAGAAACGAACATATCTCTTGACCCTGGCTTCGAGCAATTTCACCAGATCTGGGTCCATGCGTGCGTATATGTCCGGAATATCCAGGCATACCAGCCGCTTCCCCTTTAGCTGCTCTTTGTACTTCTTTGAAATCTTGTTCCTGTGACTTTTCTCCATCACCAGGACCACATCGGCCCACTCAATGAGATCCCCGGAGACGGTTGTTTCTGCATCTGCATTGGTGCCCGCACCGATGGTACTGACGCCAGGGTACTTGGAGAACACCTCCTCAGCAGTCGGGCTCCGCAGCCGGTTCTCACTACAGACGAAAAGAAGGTTCATAGCTCGTTTTCTCCCCTATGCTGGCTTTGCCCGAGAGCCTTTGACGAAGAGTGAAGGAGCAAAGACCACATGAGCATAGCTGCACCCCGAGCAACCGGGCAGACAACCTCGCCGTCGGCGGTCCACAACGAAAGAGCTGTTTCTTGGTTGGCACGCCCATGGATACATGAACTTTCCGTCTAACGTTTCATTTCTCGGGCCTGCGCGGCTTTTCGCGCAGGCCCAGTGGAGTGATGGACTAGCTGTCTAGTCAACAACTGTCTTGACATGCTGGCTTACCTTTGCAGCCAGATAGAAAAGGTCTTTGGCATTTATCTTGTGTTGTTCAGATATTTCAAATACATCCACTGCATCGCTCATGCGCTTTGAGCCTGGGTCCGGATAACGACCGGCCCAAACAACAAAGTGAGAAAGGCATTTCAAGATCGCCAACTCCTTCTCATTAAGGTCCGGAATGAAATCAGCTAGTTCTTCTAGCCGGTGGTGAAAATAGCTCCTTTCTTGCCGTATGAATTCATCTAGTCCAAGTTTGATCAAGACCATGGCCTTCAAACAGACCTCAAGACTATAGCCGACTAGCATCAACGCTACTGCGTGATATTGACTATGACAGATCGTCCTTAAATCTGGAGATGTGTTGTCAAAATTCGGCGAATTCTTTACCAAGCAGATAGCTGCTTCAGTTAGCGCATCGGCGTGACATAGCCAAAGAACTGGATTCTTCAGATCAGCGACAGTTGGCGGCTTGGATATGTCTATGTCGAAGCCATTTGCACACGCCAGCAATCCCCACTTGTGCCATGCGAGCGCGCTGTAGCCAAACGGGTCAACTGCAAATCCGTTCGGGTTTGGTTTGAGTGATGATTCCATGGACAGCTAACGTGGAGATTACCGGCCTTGCGCGGCTTTTCGCGCAAGGCCGGTGTGCGCCGAAAGGTTAGGCACCATCATTTCACAAAGGCCATTAATCCCGCAGCGATTGCTGCAACGGCGCCGCTGCCTACAACGGGAACGATTACATAACGGAACCACCACTTCGCCCCCTCAGAATCATCAGTTTTGGCCGGCTTTGTCTCATTTTTGGCTGGCTGCGTCTTGTAGAGATCTTCAAGACACTTTCGGTAGGTTGCGAGTATCTGGCTATCGGCCTTTCGGTAAGCGGCAAGAAACGTGACGTCGGACGCAACCGAAATTGAGCAATTGATAAATAGGCCAAAATCGGCTTGGTCGATGTGAGCCTCAACCGCGCTGTCGACTTGGCGCAGAAGTGAGTCACGGTAGCGCTCGGAAAAGAGCTGAAGGTTGATAGGAAGATGCCAGTCCACGTAGTCAAAGCACAGGATGATGACAAGTACAGATTGGTCATCAACCTTCTTGATCTCCGCAAAATTGACCTGCCGAAATTCAGACCTTGGGCGTTGCAGGGTAATAGAAATGCCGTTCGGAAGATCTGCAGGGCGAATATCTATAAAGTCGTGAAAAAATAACTGCTGGGGAATTCGAGCTCGCTCATCCGACGTTCCCTCCACCACATAGCGGTACTTTCCGTGAAACGGCAGATCGCTGAAATGGCCGGAGACGACTCGCTCTCCAAACCGAAATGTGGAGTTGTCAATTAGCTCGAAAACTGGGGCGGCCATTTGATGACACCTAACGTGAAGCTAACCGGCGCTGCGCGGCTTTATCGCGCAGCGTGCTTTCTCATGGCTGTTGGTCGCGGACTGTGCGAGCGATTGCATCCAAAGCCCTAGTAAGTTGAATTCCGACGCGATCCCATGCCACCTTTGCTGCTTTATCTCCCGATGCGTAGCCCCACATATTTGACTCACGATGCTCTGCGACAATAGGCACTGTGAATGCAACTGGCTTTTTCCCTCGATTGTCTTGCACTTCCAAGTCAACCCACGCAGCTCCATTCCACCAACCCTCGCCTGAAAATGAGCCGGCGAGAACCGACTGCTCGGATGATACAGAACCAACAACAGGGCCCCAAGGGCCTGTTGCGCTTGCCTGTGCAGAACCGACCGCATTTGCGAAGGCTACTGAAGATACCAAGCGATTTCCGAAAGAGGAGCCTAGCGTAACAATTCGGATTCGTGCGGAGACTCGACCGGCAGGCGTTTTTGCGAAATAGTCCGTCCACTCAATAGACGTACCATAAATGCGACTCAGGTCGCCTTGAAGGATGGCCGCTGCATCATTCGGTTCTTGCGAGGCCCGTCCGTCGTATACGGCACCAAGAATTGCGGGAGAGACTATGAGACCGGTGCGTGATGAGCCGGATATGTTGGGGGAAATCACTCTCTCAGAGGCGCATCCGGCCAAGAGAATAGCAACCATGAATATGGTTGCAACAGAACATGAAACCCTTTTCATTGTGTCTCCTTGATAAACGCCCAACATCTGAATTCACGGGCGATGCTCGGCTTCATCGCGCAGCGTCCCGTGGAGTGATGGGTTGGGCATGATGTTCTAATTTTCTGGGACACTGCCGGATGTCCGGTTACGGCACCTAATCATTATGCTCTTACTATTGAATGAACCATAAGTTGCAAAACTCTGGCCCTGAATTTGTGATGGCGTTCCATATACACTTGCGGAGCTAACCCCGAAAGGAATAATTTGACCTTCTCGAGTAACGAGGTCATAACCAGAGGCGCCGCAAAGATCACCTGCTTTTTCAAAACATACGTTAATTCCTACCGCCGCGCCGTCACAACTAATGCTGTAACCCTTGCTCCCATCTGGCATGTGGGTTTCCTTTGTAATGGCGCAACCGGCCATGGCCAGAGCCAGGGTGGCGACACTTAACGTAACTGCATGGCGCACGATATTCACTAATTTACTCCCCATACTGCGACAAGCATAATTTGCGGCGCCCAACGTGGAAGTGAGGGGCAGCCGGAGCGCGAAGCGCGGAGGGGACGAACAAGCGCAGCTTGTTGGCTGTCCCTCTCGACTGCAGTGTTATGCCTTAACGCCAAAGCCAAGCCCTCGCATTAACCATTTGCTAGTACGTGTGTCGAGAGGTTCGGCGCGTCCCTTAAAGCCGCGCATGTTGCCTAGCGGTTTAAAGCCTGCAACGTCGTTAACTTCCGAATTGAAGGCCTCAGCATAAGCTAGGACATCAGCAATAGCTCCACGAAGCTCACTATCCGTTACATCCTTGCCGTGAATAACTTTGTCGCGAGAACTTTCCGCATCAGCCATTAAATCTGCTGTTGCTTTTGGAAGAGCGCGGCCGAATACATTTTTGTAGAGCTCTTTGAACCCATCTCGGGTTAGGTGTTGAAAATTCATCAAACGCCTTGCGAACTCCGCATTACAGCGATGGACCTTAACGACCCCGCCATATAGTGCTCTGTTTTGAGCTTGTTCAATTTTCAGGAAAACGTACGCGATTGCAATTTCATACGGGAGGCCGTCAGCGATTAACTGGGGAAGATGGCCGAAATGACTTTTTACTTCAGCGGATTTTGCGTCATAGCACTTCTGAAGCGCCTTGTATGTTGGGATATTAGCCACAGAGGCTCCTTGAGGCATAACATTTGAATTCACCGGCCTTGCGCGGATCTATGCGCAAGGTCCGGTGGAATGATGGGTTGGGCCTAACGGGCAGCATCGGCAGTGATAAGCCGGCATGAGTACTTGCGCGCCCCCCATTGAAAGGCAAACGTCTCTGAAACCTCATGCCACCGACCACCGGGATGGCCCGATCCGTGGTTGGCTCCCATGCAAGAGCACTCACAATGAAAGCCTTTTGCATTCCAACAGGCCGGCGCGCACTTCTGATGTTCTTTAAAGAGCTGAATGACGTAGACCTTCCCGAACTTCCGAAGCGTTCGCTCGATGAGTTCATCGAACCAAGAAACGGGCGTTTCCCAACACTTGAACTTTGCGTTCCAGTCAGGCTTGTGGCGCTTCTCGCCACGAACCCACTCAAAGTTGTTCTGCGCATAAGGAATACGCAGCAGTACTGGCTCTGGGCGGACTTGGCGATATACAACCGGCACCACCTTTTGGAGCCAGATTTCACGGAGACGAGGGTCTTGAGCATCCATCGCTAAGTATTAGGCCCAACGTTGTTGGTAAGGGGCGCTGCGCGGCGGTTTATCGCGCAGCGCCCAGCGACCGAAGGGAGCGGCCTTGACCGCAGTGTTAGGCGATATGTTCTGTAGTTTTTGTTTCATTTTCCTGTTGAACCCGGACGTTATTTTTCTTAGCGACTACTTGCTGTTCAGTCTGCTCACCCGCAGAGCTATTGAGTCGATTCGTATCAAGTTGCAGCTTAGCGATCTCGGCTCGAATTCTTTCAATCTGCAAAGTTGCGAGCAAGTCATCACGAGCCTGAATCTTGGTGTGCCAATGATATGCACCGTAAATGCTGAGCAATAACCCAACTGCAAAAGCACCGCCAATGATGCTTTGAGCGAAGCGTTCATTTCTCTGTGCGACTTCAACAAGCTTCTTGTTCAGTTCGAGAGTGTTTTCTTCAGCCTTTGTTAGTTGCTCCTTGGCTTCAAGAGAAATAACTACCTCGCTAAGTGCCACCTTTCTATCGAGCGTTGAGGAATAGACGCTAACGAAGGAGAGTATTGAAGCAATGATGATTGCAAGGCCGAACAAGCATGCGAACTTATAGATGTTGTCAGTGGCAATCGGGAGATTGGGAATCATTGATGGCGCCTAACGCCTGAATTCACGCGCCGCCGAAGGCTGTCGCGTGGAGTGAAATGTTGGCATCAGCCTTCCCATAGCGCTTCAACCTCTGATTCCGAGAGGGCGTGTTCACTCTGACCTGAACGAATGACATAACCAGAGTTTGCCGCCCAACGGCAGACAGAAAGCGCCATGCTTTTGCCCGCAGGCTCTGCCGGAAAGTGCAACCAAGCCAAAAGTTGACCTTCTGAGGACGCTATGAAACGTGCCGCCGAATTCGTGTTGCTTGGCTCGCTTGCAAGGCCTTGCTCACGGCAGAAGCTCTTGAATGCGATTTCTATCAAGGGATTCTCTGCAAAAATCAAGTCGAGGTTCGTTATGTCTTTTTCATCTGGCACGAAACTCAAACCGAGAACGATCTCAGGCGACACATTTGTGGCCAAGCGACATGCTTGAGCCACGGCCTTGCCTTCAAGCAGAGGTGTCTTTGGTAACGACCAGAGCTCCAGATCAACGACGCGTTGCATTTTGCTGATGCCTAACGTGAAGTAGACGACATCTGACGCCTCTGGTGTCTTACACGACTGTCGCCCAAGCTGCCGTAACTCACTAAATCTTTGTATACAAAAAAATTATCGAAGAAATCCGCCATGATGTCGTCTACCCTTCTTGCGGCCCGACCTCGTTGCCCGGCTTGCTGGATCGGGTTTGAGAGCGGATCAGGTCAAGCACTACGATCTGCGAACCAAGCAGGCTTATGTGGGATGGATTAAACGCCACATCGCTTTTCATGACAAGCGGCACCCTTGAAAGATGGGCAAGGCGGAGGCGGTTCGGGGCGCACTGGCGGTGATGCGCAACACAAGTAGCACCACGTCAATCCAGCCCCCCGCAACTCACCGATAGGGCGCCCCCTCCTCCCACCCCATCCACCCCCGCCTGTCAGTCCATTGCAAGATCCAGGCAAGTGCGCGTTAAGGCTTCATCGGTACAGTCGGCATCAGCACCCTTCACTCCGTTCGTGCCGCCATGTCCTCGCTTCATGCCTTCACCCGCGTCGCCCCAACCACCCCAGCCGCCAGCTGGCCGCCTCTGCCCGACGTGCTGGGGCCGGCCCGTACGCGGCGGGTGTTCCATCGCCTCAAGTACCGTCTGCTCGCGTGGTTCACCACGCCCGAGCGCCGCCTGCTGCTGCAGGCCCTGGACCGCCACCCTGCCTGGGCGCGCCTGCTGGACGCCGACAGGCGCAGCTTTTACGTGTTCTATCGGCGCTATCTGGATCGGCGCTTCGGCCTGCGTCAGCGCTTTCACGCCATGATCGCCGATCTGGACGCGGCGGCTGGCCACTTTGGCCCCCTGCTGTGCGGGCAGTTGGCCAGCGGGAGCAGCCTGCGCGTGGCCCAGGCCCCAGGCTGCGCGGTGGATCTGACCCTCAACGTCCCGACGCGCATCGAGGGCTATTGGGCCCTGTGCCTGTACGACGCCGACGCGCGCCCCCTCTTCAACCTGAGCTTCGGCTTCACGGCCGCGGATACCCTGCTCATCGCCTCGCTGCAGGGGCTCAAGCGTACCGACGGCAGTAACCGGGAGACGATCCGCAGCCTGACCAAGCAGTGCCATGGCCTGCGCCCCCATGCCCTGCTGCTGGAGGTGCTGCGCCTGCTGTGCGCCCAATGGGGGGTGACGCGCATCGTTGGCATAGACAGCTGCAACCAGGTCACCCAGTACAAGAAGAAGATCGATGAGTTCAGCTTCGACTACCGCGCCTTCTGGCAGGAGCACGGCGCACGGCTGGGCGACGACGGCCATTGGCGGATCCCCCTTCAGGGGCGCCGCCGCAGCCCGGAAGAGATGCCCATGCAGAAACGCGCCATGTATCGCCGCCGCTATGCCCTGCTGGACGCCCTTGCCGATCAGGCCGCCCGGGCACTGGCGCATCCGGCGAGCCACCCGGGCCTGCCCAACATGCTCAGGCGGCCCCGGCCCGGCGATACGGAAGCGCCCGAAGTGATGGCGGCCTGAGGCCAGTTGAAACCACGGTCGCGCCCGCACCACGCCCCCTGAAAGGACATATGCATTACCATTCCGGCCTTTCTCAACACAGCTTTCCTGCACGGTCGGATGCTGAACACTGCAAATTGGATCAACAAGGGGGCGAGCGCGAAATGAATGCACGCCATGTTCTGTGCGCGTTTCTCTCCATCGCACCCCATTTCTGCTTCGCAGACGTGGAAGACGATCAACTGCGGGAGCTGGCCAAACGCACCTTCTGGGAAGACCGCTCAGTCAGCCCCGACGGTTACTTCATCCTTTCAAAAGCTTACGCGCATACACGGGTGACCGAGGGGCTACGCAAGGCGCTTGATTCGCGGCCGACGAACTCGCGTTTCGATTGCAGATCCAGTCTCCTGGTGGTGGAGAAAGGTGTCAGCGAAAGCGGGCACGCCCAGGACACGTTCTTCTTTCGAACCGGTCCGGACAGGAGGGTCATGCTTTCCATCTTCGATCGGTCAAGTGCGCGTTCTTACCGGAGCGAAGAGGCCTATAACGCAAAGGTGAATGGGCAAAGAGCCACCATCGCGCTGGTGGTCGATAGGGCAAACCCCAAGAACACCAGATGGGGGGTGGGATGGGATCCGGCGGCAGGGTCGGTTTCGCTATCTGTGGAAAACGATGGCAAAGCCGCCATCGGCAAAGACTGGGTCATGCGGATGGCGGAGTCTGTGCAGTGCGTCAAGTTGGCAAAATGACGCGTGCTTGAGGGCGACCAACACCGCCCGGCGCGGGTGAAGCACCGGGCCAAGGCGTTCAGGCAAAGTGCGACGGCGGGACGCCAGCCGTGTGGCCGCCATCCACGAACAGCTCGGTCCCGGTGATCATCGCCGCCCCATCGGAGGCCAGGAAGACGACCGCAGCCGCAATGTCCGCCGGTTTGGCGAGACGGCCCAGGGGCACCAGCCTGGACATGTCCTGCACCATGGCCTCCCGGCTGCCATAGAGATCGGCGATGGGGTCCAGCATCTCGCTGTCCACATAGGTGGGATGGACAGCGTTGCAGCGGATCGGATAGCCCTTGTGGGCACAGTGCAGGGCCACGGACTTGCTGAGCATGCGCAGGGCCCCTTTGCTGGCGCAGTAGCCCACCAGATCCGGCGCGGCCCGGTCGGCGGCGATGGAGCCTACATTGATGATAGCCCCCGGCCGACCGCTGCCGGCCATGGCACGGATGGCGTGTTTGCAGCCAAGGTAGGGGCCGGTGGCATTGACCGCCATCATGCGGTTCCAGTCCCTCAGGGCCAGATCCTCGAAGTCCCCACCGGTGCCGATACCGGCCACGTTGGCGAGGATGTCGAGCCCTCCCTCGGTGGAGATCACGTAATCCAGCGCCCGGCACCAGGCGGCTTCGTCGGTGACATCCAGATGCACGAAGCCGGCGGCGTTGCCGATGGCTTCGGCGGTCTCCACGCCGCCGGCTTCGTTGATATCGGCAATGATGACCCGTGCCCCCTGGGCGGCCAGCGCGTGGGCCGAGGCCCGGCCAATGCCGGAGGCGCCCCCGGTGACGAGGGCGACACGGCCCGTGAGGTCCAGCATGCTGCGTTCGGTGAGTGTCATGGCTTTCAATTCCTTCAAGGTTGGGGAACGGGTTTGGAGAGCGGGGCCTGCACCGCCGGCGGAGGTGCGGGCAGCAGCAGACGCGCCAGGGCCGGCAGCAGTACTAGGGCCCCCACCATGTTCCACAGGAACATGAAGGTCAGCAGCAGGCCCATGTCGGCCTGGAACTTGATGGCCGAGCCGATCCAGGTGAGCACGCCCACCGCCAGGGTCAGGCCGGTGAAGGCCACTGCGCGCCCGGTGGTGGCCACGGTGAGCAGGTAGGCCTCGGCCAGCGGATGGCCGTGATCCAGATAGGACTGGAGACGGTTGTAGATGTAGATGCCGTAATCCACCCCGATGCCCACCCCGAGGGCGATCACCGGCAGGGTCGCCACCTTCACCCCCAAGCCCATCCAGGCCATGATGGCCTCGCACAGCACCGAAGTGATGTAGAGGGGGAGGACGATGCAGGCTGTCACCCGCACCGAGCGGAACTCGATCAGCAGCAGCACGGCGACGATGGCATACACCAGTAGCAACATGGTGTGGTCGGCATCGCGGATGACCTCGTTGGTGGCCGCCTCGATACCGGCATTCCCACCCACCAGGGTAAAGCGCACCTTGTCGGAGTCATGCCGGGCGGCAAAGTCGCGCACGGTGGTCATCACGGCAGCGAGGGTGGCGGCCTTGTGGTCGTTCAGATAGACCACCAGGGGCGTCATTGCGCAGCCGTTGCCGATGTACTCCTTGGGTGTCTTCTGGAAGGCGCCGCCGAGGGCGTACTTGTTGCGGCTGATGGCATACCACTTGGGGTTGCCCTCGTTGTTGGCCGCCAGCACCCGGTAGGCAAAGTCGGACATGGACACGCTGCGCTGCACGCCGGGTACCCGCTCCAACTCGGCCGCCAGCAGGTCCATGCCGGCCAGGACCTGATAGTCGCGGCACCCCTGGGGCGGGGTCTCGGCCATCACCACGAAGACATCGGTGCTGGTGGTGTAGTGCTCCACCAGATAGGCGGCATCGCGGTTGTAGCGGGAGTCGGTGCGCAGCTCCGGCGCGCCGGGGTCCAGATCGCCGATCTGCAGGCTGCGCGCGCCCCAGGCCCCCACGGCCAGTAGCACCGCACCGGCCACGGTCACCGCGATGGCCGGCCGGGGCCGGGCACAGGCGGCCACCCACTGCCACAGCCAGGACAGGTGCGCCCGGCGAGACCGGGCATGGGCGATCGCTGCGGGCGACACGCCAGTCCAGGACATCAGCACGGGCAACAGGAACATCTTGCTGAAGATGATCACCGCTACACCAATGCTGGCCGAGATGGCCAGTTCCTGGATCACGCCGATACGGATCACCAGCAAGGTCGCAAAGCCCACCGCGTCGCACAGCAGGGCCACGGTGCCGGCCACGAACAGGGTGCGGAAGGAGCGCCGCGCCGCCTCCACCCTGTCGGCCCCGTCGAGCATGGCGTTGGCGGTGGTGTTGATGTTCTGCACCGCGTGGCTGATGCCGATGGCAAAGGTGAGGAAGGGCACCAGGATGGAATACGGGTCCAGTCCGTAGCCCAGCAGGCGCACGATGCCGAGTTGCCACACCACGGCGATCAGGCAGCACAGCAGGGTGGTCAGGGTACTGCGCAGGCAGCGCGAGTACCACAGCAGCAAGGCGGCAGTGAGGACCAGGGTGAGCACAAAGTAGCCGAGGATGGGCAGGGCCCCGTCAATCAGCTCGCCAATGACCTTGGCAAAGCCGACGATGCGGATGTCCACCCCGTCGCTGGCGTAGCGGGCGCGGATCTTCTCCTCGAGATCCGACGCAAAGCGCGCGTAGTCCAGGCGTTCGCCGCTGTCCGGGTCACGCTCCATAAGCGGCACCAGGATCAGGGCCGAGCGCAGATCGTTGGCCACCAGGGTGCCCACCTCACCGGAGCGGAAGACGTTGCGCCGGAGCTGCTCGATGGCCGGCGGTGATCCGTCGTAGCCATCGGGGATGACCGGCCCGGCCTCGAAGCCCTCGGCCGTCACCTCGCCCCACATCACATTGGGCGTCCACAGGGAGCGCATGCCGGCCCGGTCCACGCCGGGGATGTAGAACACCTCGTCGTTGACCTTGCGCAGCACCTCCTGGAAGGCCGGGTCGAAGATGTCGCCCTTGCGGTTCTCCACCACCACCCTCACCACATTGGAGAGGCCCCGCAGGTTGTCCTCGTGGGTCAGGTAGTTGGCGATGGCCGGATGATGGACCGGGATCATCTTCTCGAAGCTGGCGTCGGGCCGCAGGCCGAGGGCGGACCAGCCCAGGGCCACGGTCAGCACCGCGAAGACGAGGACGGTAGCGGTGCGATGAGCGAACAGCGCCCCCTCCAGCCAGCGCTCGATGCGCTTCAGCAGGCCGCCGTGTGGCATGGGGCGGGACACAGCGTCAATCTCACTCATGATGCTCACCTCCTGCGCCCGGGCGAGTGGGCTCCCGGGTGAGCCCACCCCAGCCGGCCAGCACCCAGCCGTCCTTGCCGAAAGCAGCGCCACCAAGGGGGCGGCCATCGGGACTGGGCAGCGTCTCGAAACGATTGCCGGTCAGGCGCAGACGGGTGCCATTGTTGCCCACCAGGATCAGCTCGCTGCCGGCCAGTGCGGCACCGTAGAGGGCGCTGCGGGTGCCGCTGTCGATGGCCTGCCAGCGCTGCCCCAGATCGGAGCTCTGCAGCACCACGCCATCAAAGCCGAAAGCGAACAACCTGCTGCCGTCCGCCAGGCTGGCCAGACCATACAACCCGCCCTCTGCCAGGCCGGTTTGCGCCTGCCAACGCTCGCCACCGTCGGACGAACGCAGCAGCAGGCCCCGCTCCCCGGCAATCAGCAGCACCCCGGGGGCTGGCGCGCTGAGGGCATACAAATGCAGGCCTTCAGGGTTGGGCAGGCGGTCGGATAGCAGCGTCCACTGTCGGCCGCCATCCCGGGTGACAAAGGCCATGCCGAAGGCCCCCACGGCATACCCCTTCTGCGGGTCGCCGAACCACACCCCCATGAAGGGCTGAGAGGGGCCGAAGCCGACGGACTGCTCAAAGCCGGCCAGGCTGTCCTCGGCTGCAGCCAGGGCATCCTCGGCCGCCTGACGCTGGCCCTCGGTGGCTGCTGCCAGGGCCTGCCGGGCGCGCTCCACCTGGGCTTTTGCCCATACCAGCATCTGGATGTTGGCCTGGTGACCGTCAAATTGGCGCTGCCAGGTGACGCCGCCATCCTGGGTGTGCAGGATCACGCCGTCGTGGCCCACCGCCCAGCCCAGCCTGGGCGTTGGAAAATGCAGGGCGGTGAGCATCACGGCCACGGGCACTGCGGCCTGATGCCAACTGCGTCCGTCATCGTCGGAATACACGATGGTGCCGCGGGCCCCAACGGCAACAAGGCGCTCACCAGCGCGGGTCAAGCCGTTCATCATCTGCCCGGCGGCGCGCGGGCTCTGGGGTGCCGGAGTCTCCAGCAGGTCAATGGGCGGGGCTGCGGTCCGCTGGGCGAGACCGGCCCCCGCGCTGGCTGCGACGGCGAGAGCCGCCGCCACGCCCAGCGTGGCGAGGGGAAAGCGTGTCATGGTGATATCCCTGTGGGCAGGACGCGCCAGCAAAACCGGCGCGTCCGGAGTGCGCGGTCGTAGCCGCTGCTTACTTGGTGCCGCTGCGGCGCAGCGCGTCGGGGTCGAAGTCTGCGCGCCGGGCCTTGGCGCCAAAGCGCCACGGCCCTTCCTCGTTGCTGAGGCCGGCCACGTAGTAGCGGCCGTCCTGCAGGTCATACATGTTCTCGAAGGCGTAGTAGGGCAAGGGCACGTCGTAGTACTGCATCAGCTGCGCCTCCCCCACCCGCCACAACTGGCCACGGCCGTCGTACTGCTCCTTGACGGCGATGGTCCAGCTGTCCTCGTCGATGTAGAACACGCGCTTGCCGTAAATGTGGCGCATGCCTTCCTTCAACGTGGCCTCCACCACCCACACCCGGTGCAGCTCGTAGCGGGTCAGCGCGGGGTCCAGATGGTGCGGCTTGACCACGTCACGGGCCTTGAGCTTCTTGGAGTGGATGGCATAGCTGTTGTACGGGATCAGCATTTCCCGCTTGCCCACCAACTTCCAGTTGTAGCGGTCGGTCGGCCCGTTGAACATGTCGTAGTCGTCCTCGGTGCGCGTCCCTTCCGAGAAGCTACCCGGCGAGTCGTAGATGATCTGCGGCGCGCGGCGGACGCGGCGTAGGCCGGCGTTGTAGACCCAGGCGAGGCGACCGTCGCGGGCAAAGTCGAGGGGCTCGTGCACCATCACCACCTCGCCGCTGACGTCGGCCGGCGAGTACATCCGCGCCATGAAGTACCAGAAGCGGTTGTTCTCCTGGCGGTCCATGTTCTGGCTGAAGATCCAGCTCTCGTCGACGCCATAGGCGTTGAAACTGCCATTGGGGTTCACCGCCCCGATCAGGTGGCGGCGCTGAATGCCGCCGGCCCGGGAGCGCACCTCGTGATTCCAGATGGCCTCGAGGCCGTTGGCCGGAATGGGAAAGGGCACGGGGCTCTGCTCCCAGTGATCCAGGCCGGTGCCGCTGGCCGAGACTGTCACCTTGGCGGCCTGATCGCGGATGCGCTCGTATTCGGCCGGTGGCAGGGCCGCGCTGCGGTGGGTCGGATAGACGTTGAGACGGTAGCTGTCCGGGTAGCGCTTGAGCATGGCGATATGCCCGTCGGAGAGCACCTTCTTGTACTGCTCCCAGTTCTGCGCGGTGATGGTGTACAGGGGCTTTTCACTGGCGTAGGGGTTGGCGTGGCCCTGGGTGATGTCGAAGCCGGCGGGAGCCTTGGCAAGGCCACCGGTCCACGCCGGTATGGTGCCGGCCGCATTGCCGGCACGCTCGGCACCGACGGGGGTGAGGTCCTTGCCCAGACGGGCAAGGTCGGCGGCACTGAGCGCGGCCTGGGCGCTGCCCACGGCAAGGGGCAGCAGGAAGGCAGCGAGGTGCCATGCGGAAGAACGAACGCGGATCATGTCTTTGTCCTTAGAAGGCGACGCTGACGCTGGCGGCAAGAAAGTCCTTGTCGCGGTTGGTGTCCCAGCGGGCAGCATCGATGAAGCGGGTGTAGGCGAGGTCCAGGGTGAGGCGGCGGCCGTTTTCGAGGCGCGACAGGGAGATGCCGCTACCCAGGGTGCGCCTGTGCTCGATGAAGGCGCCGTCGGCAGCATTGCCCTTTACGTCATGAGCCCAGTACAGCCGGGGCTTTGCGGTCCAGCCCACAACGGCATTGGGATACTCGAGCTCCCCGAGCAGGCGATAGCCCCACGAGAACGCGCTGACGAAACCGCTCTGTGCGCAGTTGGCGGGCGTCACCATGCCGGCACTGTTGGCCGCATTGCAGCCATCGCGGGTGGACAGTGCCGGGCTGGTGTAGGCCTGATGCCAGGCGGTACCGAAGGTGAAGGCACGGCCATAGCGCACATCCGTCGCCGCATCAGGCAGGTTGGGCAACCAGCTCATGCCCACCTCGCCGACCGCCAGCAGGGACTGGGCGCCGAGCACCTGGCTGAAGACATTGATGGCGCCAAACTGCAGTTGGACCTTGTCCATGCGGTCGTAGCCCTGGATGGTGGCCCCCGCCGGGTCATAGACGCGCTTGCCGGCCAGGGGCCCCTGGGTACCGCCGGACACGCCGAACTGCACCAGATCCCCGCCATTGACCTGCACCGGCAGGTCACGCGTGTAGGACAGCTCGGCCATCACCGACACGCCCCCCAGGGTGTTCGACAGACTGAGGCCGTAGGTCTGGATGTTCTCGGCCGAGTAGTCAAGCAGATAGGACAGGGGTGCCACCGACCCATAAAACGAACTCGCCTCTGAAGGCTTGCTGGAAAGGCTCAGATAGGGCGTGCGGGTGTGATAGTTGATGTAGTAGAGGCCCACATCGGTCTCGCTGCTCGGCTCCAGCCAGTGCAGGGCGAGACCGAACTGCCCTGCGTTCGACGGCTTGGCGTCGGCCTGGCGCAGCGAGCGCAGGTTCAGCCCCCCCAGCGCGGCCACACCGTGGTACTGCTCCCGGTCGGAGAAGACATCGGGGCCGAACTGGGAGCCGCCACAGTTGATGACGTCGGCCGGCGAAAAGAAGGTGCCGCAACCGTCGATCACGGTCTTCTTCCACTGGAGCTGGTAGAAGGCCTCGACGCTCACACCACCGGCCAGACCCAGGTTGCCGTAGAGCAAGGGTACGGGCAGCAGGATCTCGCGCACCTGGGCGCCGGCGCGCCGGGCTGCCGGCACATCGATGGGACTCACCACGTTGACGCCCTGGATGAAGATACTCTCCCCCCAGTTCACCACCTGGTTGCCCAGGCGCAGATTGAGCTTGCTGTCATTGCCCAGTGCCCAGTTGCCATAGACAAAGGCGTCGAGCAGATCGGCACCACTGAACCTCGCGGCACGGTCGAAATGACTGTCGTCGAGACGCTGATCGGGCGCATAGCCGTTGTCGAAACTGCCGTGCTGAACCTTCTTGCTGGCCAGGGTGAAGTCGTGCCAGGCCTTGGCGCGAACCAGGGCACCGTAGTTCTGATAACGCAGCTCCATGTCACCCACCACCTTGAGGGTCGTGGAAGTGACATCGCCACGCTTGAAGTTGAGGTCGCCATCGTCGGTGCTACCGCCACCGGTACCCGGCCGGCCGCCGTTATGGTTGGCATTGCCGAAGGACGTCAACGCGGCATCGCGCCCCTGCATGCGGACACTGGTGCCGAGGGCTGCGTTGAGGGTCCAGGAGCCCGTGACGCCGTCACCGAGCGTGAATTCGCCTGCGCTGGCGCCACTGCCGAAAGCGGCAAGGGCTGCAGCAATGGCGGCCCGGCGAAGGCCGGGTCTGAAAGGTTTGCCGTTCATCTGCACTCCTTGGGGAGATGGAGGGAGGGGCAAGCTGGGGCTCAGCGGCCGGAGACGATCTGCACGACGTGGCTGGCGACGCCATTGGCCTCGGCCAGCTTCAGCATCAGACGGCAATCGACCACGGCGCCGATTGAACCGTCCGGGTTGCAGCCAGCCAGCGGCCCGTGCGTGACCGCGAACATCACGCATCCCTGGGGCGACACGGGCTGGTGCACGGAACCACCGCGTTCGTAGGTGTAGTAGCCCTCGTAGCCAGGATCGTCCTCTTCGTAATAGAAGCCTCCTTCGACCAGATAGGCCTCGGCCGAACCGATATGTGCATGCACCGGCGCCTGAACGCCAGGATCGACTTTGAGCAGCATCGAGAAGCCACCCGACAATTCGTTGACGGCCAAGAGCTTGAAATAGGTACCGTCCATGACCCAGGGCGTCCACGGCACTGCGGAGAGGTTCACGAAATCCTTGCCGTGGCGGTGGGTGAGGTCAATGTCGGCGGCTGGGGAATGGCCGATGGCGGTGCTGGTCATAGTGTGTCTCCTGTTTATTTGTATTCCGGTCAATAAGCCGGCGAGGCGAAATCTAACTGCGAGCGCAGCGCACAAACACAGGCCGTCGGGAATCTGCCCGATATCGCAAAAGCTGCCGATTTTTCGCAAATGGCAGCTCCTGACTGTCGATATATCGCGGCTTTGTATTAGTCGCGGCGATTTGCCTCGAATAGGGGCACGGCCTGGTGACGGCGCCTAATATCGAGATCGGCGCATATCCGGAAAAGACCGCGACCTGCGCGCGGGCGCCATGGAGAAACACACCACAGACACGCCTTTAACAGGAGGAGAACACGATGAGCATCACCCTGAGCAACGAGCGCATCGGACAGGAAGGGAAAAGCACTGCACGCGACAGGATCACCCTGCCCTATCCGAAGTTCCAGAAAATAGACACGATTCCGTGGCGCCCTTACGCCATGGAGGGTGTCGAATACAAGCTATTGAGCGTCAATTCCCGCACCGGCGGCTTTACCTGCATGCTGAAAGTGCTTCCCGGCGTGGAGGCGCCCATTCACCAGCATATTGGCGCCATTGAGGTGATGGTGATGGAAGGTGATGTCTATTACGAGGAGTCGGATATCGGAGTGACCGGGAACTACATGTTCGAGCCCGCCGGCGATATCCACCAGCCGCGCTCGAAGAATGGCTGCGTGCTGTTCTGCGTTTTCGACGGGCCCATCGCCGGGCTGGCGCCGGACGGTTCCATTGCCGGAATCATCGATTACAAAGTGATGCTGGAAATGGCCGAACGAGACGGCGTGGCGCACGGCGTGCATCGCTAGACCCGCGCCACACCGGACCGCCTTGCTGGCCTGGCGGTCCGGTCCATGCTTGCTCAGTTGCGATAGCCTTTGGGGCTGACCCCGGTCATTCGCCGGAAGGTTGCCGAGAAGTGGCTCAGATTCTTGAACCCGCAACGCCGCGCCACTTCCGCCACCGGCACACCGGGCTCCTCGCGCAGCAGCATCTTGGCCCGTTCCAGCCGCTGGGACAGCAAATAGTGATAGGGCGTCTGCCCGACCGTATCGCGAAAGGCACGCAAAAAGTGGTCCTTCGAAATGCAGGCAAGCTCGGCCAGATCCTTGAGGGAGATGTCCTCGTGGAGGCGCTCGTGAATCAGCGCATTGATCTTCTTCAGAACGCTCTGCCGCAGCTGGCTGGCCTTGCCGCCGGACATTGGCGCCCGCTCACCGTTGGGCGGACGCTCCCGCGCATAGCGGGTGACCAGGTGGCTCACCAGCAGGCTCTGGACCTGATCGAGCACCAGGGTCTCCAGGCGGTTGCCGCTGGCCGCCGAAGGGGGTGCCTCACTGGCCAGCATCCGAAAGAAGCCGTCCAGCCAGGTATCGGAAATGGCGAAGAAGTCTTCGATCTCGGGACATGCCTCACGCTCCAGGACATCCCGGGCAAAATCGTCGAGCAGGGTCTGGCGCAGGTAAAGATGGATGACCTGGGTATTGCCCCCCAGCCGCCAGTCGGATTCGGAATCACGGGGCATGAAGGTCACCGTTCCGACGCGGGAGCGAAAACCCGTGACCACCCCTTGCTGCAGGCGTTCAACGTCGGTGTTGCCCGACAGGTGATAGACCAGGACATGCTCGGCATTGCGCCTGAGCTGGGACTCACCGGCCGGGTGATTCCAGCGGGCGCCAAATATGTCGCCATTGCGGCCCTCCAGCACGTAGTCGGGACGTGATGCAGTGGCGTGCTCAATGAGCTGCGGGGTCGACGAAAGCAATCCCGTCATTGTCTCCTCCTGATGGGATGTCTCTTTAGTGGATACTACTTTTGTTATATCCCCCATTGTAATGACCCGGCGTTCCGACGGCAGGGGGTGACTTTGCAGAAATCGCTCAATTTACGGCCAGGGCGCCCGGCGGGCACGCGGATGCGCCGCCCGCCGGGCGTGGGCGACGCGCGTCGCCCGGTCAGGCGCAGGTCAGGCCGCCGTCCGCCACCAGGGCGTGGCCATGCACCAGCGAAGCACGATCGGAGCACAGCCAGGCCACCGCCTCGCCGATTTCCGATGGGGTACCGAAGCGGCCGATGGGCTGGAGCTTGCTCCAATCATCGAGTGAGGTGCCCGTGCCACTGATGACGGCCTCCACCATGGGGGTGCGGACTACCCCCGGGCACACCGCATTGACCCGCACGCCCTTGGCGCCATATTCGAGGGCGGCCGACTTGGTGAGCCCGAGGACGGCGTGCTTGGTGGCGCAGTAGACCGACAGATGCTCCTTGCCCACCAGCCCGCCCACCGACGAGGTGTTGACGATGGCACCACCCCCACCTTGCTTGAGCATCTGCCGGATCTGCAGCTTCATGGCACGCCACACTGCCTTCAGGTTCACCGCCATCAGCAGGTCGAACCCTTCTTCGGAGAAATCGGCCAGCAGCGCCCCTTCACCGGAGATACCGGCATTGTTGAAGGCACAGTCGAGTCGGCCGAAGTGGCTCACGGCGAGCTCGATCAAAGCCTGGAGATCCTCGCCCCGCGCCACGTCCACCTTCAGCGGAAGCACCGTCCCCCCTGCCAGGCTGATGAGATGGGCGGTCTCGTCGACCCCTTCCAGATTGATGTCGCTGACGATCAGGCGGGCCCCTTCCCGCGCCATCACCAGGGCCGACTCGCGCCCGATGCCCTGCCCTGCTCCCGTGATGACCCCGACCTTGTTTTCGAGCATTCCAACCATTGCGTCCTCCTTTGCGTGTATCGAGACTATGCGTGATTGCATCCTCACCTCTGCGGGCAAGGCTTGCTGCACGGCAATCTAGCGGCAAGTGCGCTGCACAATCACGGCCCTGCCGGAGGCTGACGCAAATAGGCGCGATATCCCGATAGTGCTCGGAGATCAGGAAAGAGGAGCTCGGTCCGACTTATGCAGCTCCTTCAAAACACCCCGCATATTCCGAACACTCGGCGCAGCTCGGCGCGCGGCAGGCTCTTACCTGGGCGCGGTCGCAGAGTTGTTTGTAGAAGAACTTCTTCCAGCGCAGGTTGTGCACGTTTCTGGCGTGCAGGGCCGGGAAGTGGCGGGCGATGAGGGCGCCGAGGGCCGGGCGTTCGGGTAGGCCGAGGTCTTCCCACAGGTGGTCGGCCCCGAAGCACGACAGGGCGATCCAGCGGGCGATGGCGACGGTGTGGGCGCTGCTGGTGGCGGCGCCCTCGAGGAGGAGTTCGAGGAGGTCGCCGTACTCTTCATGGCGGTCGTCGATGCCGGTGGAGCCGTCCTCGCGGACCACCGCCGGGTGGCGGGCCGTCCATAGGGCGGCGATGACGCCGGCCTGTTCGCCGAACTCGGTTTCCAGGGCCAGGGCCAGCCAGGCCGGCACCAGCCGCGTGGGCGGCAGGGCGGCGCGGGCGGCAAGGTAGCTGCGGGAGATGTCGTTCATGGCGCGGGCCTCCTCGGTGGCGTGCATGCCTTACGAAATCAGACCTGGACGGCCTCGTGGGTGTAGCACTTCTTGGGGCAGACCTTGGAACAGGCCTGGCAGCCCACGCAGTTTTCCTTGTGGGCGATGGTCATGACCTTCTTTTCGTACTCTTCGTCGTCATCGCCATCGGGATCGATGTGGATCACGTCGCCGTCTTCATTGACGCCGACGAGTTCGAGCACCTCCCGGGCGCACACCCGCACGCAGCGGGCGCAGCCGATGCACTTTTCCTGGTTGAGGTCGGCGACGAACTGGGGAACCCAGATCTCGCCGCTCGGCAGGGTGACGGAAAAATCAGCCATGTCTGCTCTCCTGGGGGTAAGGGCGGCGCCGTTCAGGCGCTCGCGGCGGCCAGTTCCTTGCGGGCGGCCATCAGGTTCTTGTGGGCGTCGTAGGCACGCTGGGCGACTTCCAGGATCTGTTCCCAGTTGGTCGGCAGCTCTTCGGACAGGTCGTGCAGGTCCATCTTGGCCTGGGTGGCCTGGGCGTTGAGCTTCTTGGCGCGGGCCTTGAGGGCGTCGAGGTCTTCCATGGTCGGGCTCCGGTCAGGAATAGTTGGCCACGTCGGGAAACTTGCGGATCATCTCCACCGCGTCGGTCACGGCCTTGGTGCCAGCAGCCGAGAGCTTTTCGAGGCTGTTGAAGCCGAAGCGGTGGGCATCGCGCACCTGCTTGTTGAAGACGATCAGGCGCCCGGCGATGAGCACCTGACGGCCGAAGCCTTCGTGGTGCATCTTGAGCATGGGGCTGACCATCACCTTGGTCTCGCGCTCGATGGAGAGGGCGATGGCGTTGTAGAACAGCTCCATGCGCCACAGGGTTTCCGGGTCGGGGTCGGCCATCATGGGCAGTTCCTTGCGCTTCTCGGCATCCAGCACGTAGGGGTCGAGGAGCATGGCGTCGGTCTTGCCTTCCCAGGCGCCGTGGGTGTCCTGGGCGCGCCATTGCTTGACCAGTTCGCGGATGAACGGGTCCTGCATCACGTCGGTGGCTTCAGCTACATCAGTCATTTTTCAGGCCTCTTCTTCAAAGTCGTAAGTTTTCTCCTCGCCTTTGGCGAGGGTCTTGCGCAGCCACGGCGGCGGAGTGCCCTTGAGCACGTCCTGCAGCTTGTCGAGGATGTCGAGGATGGGTTCCGGCCCGGCCACCTTGACCGGGTGGATCTTGCAGGCCACCACGCGGGCGGCGGCCGAGCCGCCGATGGCCGCCACGTAGACGATGGCGCAGTCCATGATCACGTCCAGCTTGGGGGCCAGCTTGTCCTCGTTGCCGTCCTCGGCCAGCTCGCCGCCGAAGTCGTGGGTCTCCAGGTAGCGGTAGCCCTCGGCGTTGATCTCGTAGATGGCGATGTACTTGGCCCAGCCGAAGTGCGCGTCAACGCGCTCCTTGTCCTGGGTGGCGAATGCGATTTTCATGACGGGCTCCTCAGGCGGGAATGATCGGAATGACGACTTCGTCGGAAATGCTGCTGCCGCAGCCGCAGCCGGCAGCGGGCTGGCCCCGGGCGGCGGCCACGGCCTCGGCGGGCAGGGGCCAGTCTTCGGGGCCGTGGGCGTGCATGTGGGCCAGGAAGATGTTGGCAAGCTGGAAGATCAGGTCGCGGCTGCCCCGGTAGCCGACGCTGAGCTGATGCGCAGTGCCGATGCGGTCGAACTGGGGGATACCGGCGCGGAACAGGGGGATGCCCAGGCGCGTGGCGGCCTGGCGCCCGTGGGCGTGGGTGATGAGCAGGTCGCAGCCCACCGCGCGCATTTCCAGGTCTTCCAGGTCGCCCACCAGCACTTCGGTGGTGGGCACCCGGGCCAGCAGCGGCGAATGGGTGGTGGTGACGGCGGCGGCCACCTCCCCGCCCATCTCGGCGATCAGCGACGACAGGGCGAACAGCAGGTCGGGCTCGGCGCCGATGGCGACGCGCTTGCCGCCCAGGTGGAAGTGACCATCGAGCATGGCGTCCTGGAGCTGGCCGCGCTGGCGTTTCAGGCGCGCCGGCGCCGGCTTGCCCGACAGGCGCATGAGCAGGGCCACCAGGGCATCGGTGGCGGTGAGGCCGGTGAGCCGGTCGAACAGGGTGCAGGGCACCCCCACGGCTTCCAGGCGCTCGACGGCCCCGCGCATCTGCTCGCCAATGGCGATCACATGTTCGCAGGCGCCCAGGCCGCGGATGTCGCCCAGGGTCGCCCCGCCCAGGGTGGTGGGGGTGAAATCCTCGGGGATGTGGCCGTCGAGGGAGCCGGACACGTCCGGCACCAGCACTGCATTGAGGCCGAAGCATTCGATCAGCTCGCGCACTTCCTCCAGGTCCGCCGGGGTCAGGTGGGCGCCGGGCAGCACGCCGATGCGGCCAGCCACGGGGGTTTCGGCCGGCACCACGAAGGCCGCGACGAGGGCCTTGATGGCGGCGGCCCAGCCGTCCTGGAAGGCGCCCACGTAGTCCGGCGTAGACACATAGACGATCTCGGTGCCGGCCAGGGTTTCGCCGTGTTTGGCGCGGATCAGGCGCAGGTAGGCGTCCACGTCGTCGCCCTTGGTCTCGGTGAGGCCGGTGGAGGCGATGGCGATGAGGGCCGGGTTGGCGCGCTTCTTGATGTTGAGCACGGCCTGCTCGATGTTGTCCATGCCGCCGAGGATGGTGCTGACCTCGTTCATGGCGGTGGTCTGCATCGGGATGGCCTCCTTGAAGTGGCGCACCAGCAGCACCAGACCAAAGGACGTACAGCCCTGGGAGCCGTGCATCATCGGCATGGTGTTGGAGAGGCCAAGGAAGGCGTAGCAGGCCCCCAGGGGCTGGCTCATCTTCAGCGGATTGACCGCGCAGGCCTTCTTGCTATCGAGGACGGTGGCCATCTCAGCACGCCTCCTCGAGGGCCGGCGTCTCCCACGGAGCCGGCGCCCGCACCTGCTCCCACACCGGGTTGAACAGGGTCTTGGAGATCTCCCGCACCAGGTCGACCATGCCCTCGTAGCCGGCGTAGGCGTAGTGGCGTTCCTGGTTGATGTCGAGCCACGGCATCTTGGCCTTGAGGGCTACAAATTGGCTGCGCCCGCCGGAGAGCATGATGTCGGCGCGGGCGTCGCGGAGCATCTTGAACATCTCTCGGGGGGTCATGTCGTCGATCATGTGGGCGTCCTCACCCATGATCTCCTTGATCTTCTCCTTGTCTTCCTTGGTGGACTTCTTGACGCTGGTGCCCACCACTTCGAGGCCGGCCTCCTGCAGGGCCGCCACCACCGACCAGCTCTTCACGCCGCCGGTGATGAGCAGCACCTTCTTGCCCTCCAGGCGCGGGCGGTAGGCGGCGATGCGATCCCAGGCGCGCTTCTCTTCGACGGCGATCAGGGCCTCGGTGCGCGCCAGCAGATCTGCCGGGGCACCACGCTGCACCAGCAGCCGGGCCAGCTGACGCAGGGTGTCGCTCATGTCCTCGATGCCGTAGAACGAGCCCTCGAAGAAGGGGATACCGTAGCGCTCCTCCATCTTGCGGGCGACGTTGATCATCGACTTGGAGCACACCATCATCGCCGCCCGGGCCCGGTGGCTCTGGGCTACTTCGTGGTAGCGGCCATCGCCGGAGATGCACGACAGGATGCGGATGCCCAGGGCGTCCAGGAGCGGGCGGATCTGCCACAGCTCGCCGGCCAGGTTGTACTCGCCGATGATGTTGATGTCGTAGGGCGTGGTCAGCTCGGGCTCTTCGGTGCCGATCACGTAGTCGAGCAGCGCCTCGGCCCCCAGCTTGTTGCCCAGGTTCTTGGGGCCGACGAAGCCCGGCGCATTCACGGGCACCACCGGCTTGCCGAACTTCTCGGCCGCGCGCTTGCACACCGCCTCGATGTCGTCGCCAATCAGGGCGGTGACGCAGGTCTGGTACACAAAGACGGCCGGCGGGTCGTACTTTTCGATGATTTCGCGGATCGACTTGAAGAGGCGCTTCTCGCCCCCGTAGATCACGTCCAGCTCGCCGATGTCGGTGGTGAAGCCGGTGCGGTAGAGCTGGGGGCCGCTGGTGGAGGAATTGCGGTTGTCCCAGGAGTTGCCTTCGCAGGCTATCGGGCCGTGCACCAGGTGGGCCACATCGGCGATGGGCTGCAGGGCGATCTTGGCCCCGTCGAAGGCGCAACCACCTGCCGCGGCACCGGGCGAGAGCTGCTTGGTGCAGCCCTTCTTGCGGGCCTTTTCGTCCTTGTTCTGGTTGTGCTCGCAGGCCGGTTCCTCGAACACGGACTGGATCTTCGCCGACACTCGGGCATCCATCGGAATCTCCAGAAAAAGGTGGGGATGCCCTTTCTATGCAGATTCCGCGCCAGCACCGCCAGAAACCGGAAAACCCTTTTCCCTACAGTATCTTGAGATCACCCTAAGGCGGCCATCCAGGCTCCTCTGGCGACTTTGCGACAGCGCTTTTGTCGGCTTTGTCGGTACTCACCGCAAGTGTCGCTGATCGCCTTCGACCCCATTCCTACCCCATGTGGCGGTGGTACGTGGCGCATGTCACGGCCCGTGTTTTACGCTGGTTCACATTTGAAATCACGGTGCTAGTCTGTAGCCATTAAAGGCAAACTGCAGGCAACTGCAGGACGCAAAGCCACGGGTCCCGATCAAACGGGATAGCCGGGTTGCCCGCATGCTGGATCTCCAGCCCGGTCAGCGCCTGCGCATGTCTGCTTCTGCCTTTGCAATTGGTTGATCACTGATTACAAAGGATTCCATCTTGAAGCCTCTTTTCCCGTCTTTCTCCTGGCCGGCCGTGAGTTCCCGGCTTATCAGGGGCATTGGGCTGTCCCTCGGCTTGCTGGCCCTGGCCCCCATCCCCGACAGTCAGGCCGCCAGCGCCATCGTGGCCATCCGCGACGACGGCGGGCGGGTGAATCTGGCCTGGTCTTACGGTGCCAGCAAGCCCGGCGACGCCGTGGCCACCGCCATGAGCACCTGCCGCAGCACCCTGCAGCACAACAAGGCCAAGGGCAGCTGCGAGATGGTGGCCCACTATGACGGCCCCGGTTTCATCGCCATCGTGCTGGCCCGCTCGGAGGACGACCAACGCTTCGGCTATGCCTTCTCCGCCGACCGGCAGGACGCCATCAAGCAGGCCTACACCCGCTGCATCGCCTTTGGCGAGGTGGACTGCCAGGAAGAAGCCGGGCACGTGTTCTGGGATGGTGGCCCCGCGGGGCTGGCCGAACCCGGTGCAGTCAGCCAGGCGATGCTCGTCGCCCCTGCGCCTGCAGCGGCCGCAGACAGAAAGAAGGCATTCCACCAGACCGGCCAGAAGGCCTTGCAGGACGCCCGCAGCCGGGCCTCGACCCGGCTGTAGCCCTTATCGCCACACCCCCGCCCTGGGGGTGAAGCTGTCCAGCACCCGGATGTAGGACTGGCGCACCAGGGCACTCGGGTCGCGCAGATGGCCCAGGCTCATGCTGGCCTTGAGCTGGGCGACGGAGGCGTATTCCCCCTCCTCCATCCACGCCGCCATGCCCCGCAGGATGTGCCCCAGATGTGCCGGGCCATGGGCCAGCAGACACGACGCCAGATGCACCACGTCGGCCCCGGCGAGGAGCAGCTTCATGGCCTCTTCATGCCCATACACGCCGCCGGTGGCCGCCAGGGTGATGGACGTGTGGCTGCGCAGGATGGCGATCCAGCGGATGCGCAGCAGGGCCTCTTCGCGGCTCGACAGGTGCAGTTGCTCGACCATCTCCCGGGTCTGCAGGTCGATGTCGGGCTGGAAGAAACGGTTGAACAGAGCCACGCCAGCGGCGCCGGCCTCTTCCAGGCGCTGGACGAAATGGGGCAGCGACGAGAAGAAGGGCGACAGCTTCATGACCACCGGAATCTCCACCACCCGACGCAGCTCGGTGAGCAGGGCGACATAGCGGGCCTCCACCGCGTCGCCGCTTTCCAGGGGGTCGGCAGCCACGTGATAGACGTTCAGCTCGAGGGCGTCGGCGCCGGCGCTCTGCAGCTCCTTGCCCAGGTCGATCCACCCCGAGGGCGTGACGCCGTTGAGGCTGGCGATCACCGGGATGCCGAGGCGCAGCTTGGCCAGACGCAGATGCTCCAGGTAGCGCTCGAGGGCACCCTGGAAATTGCCATGGTCGGGCAGGAAGCCGGTGGCCTCGGCGTCGTGGAGCTCACCGTGGAGCAGGAAGCGCTCGGTCATGGCGTCCTCGGCGATGAGCTCCTCCTCATACAGGGAGTGCAGCACCACCGCAGCAGCCCCCGCATCCTCGAGGAGCAGCAGGGAATCGAGGGATTTTGAAAGCGGTGAGGCCGAGGGCACCAGGGGGTTTTTGAGGCGCAGGCCAAGGTAATCGGTGGACAGGTCGATCATGGCGGGCTCCTATTCCGGTTTCGGGGTGGCAGGCCGGGCGGCCAGCTCGGCGTAGGCCCGGTAGCGTCGGTCGGCCTCCTGCTGGGCCTCGGCGGCGAGCTGGCGGGCCACTTCCGGGTGGCTGCGGGCCAGCATGGCAAAGCGGGTTTCGCTGTCCATGAAGGCCTGCATGGGCTGGCTGGGGGCGGCCGAATCGAGCTTGAAGGGGTTGGCGCCGGTGGCTTCGAGGCGCGGATCGTGGCGAAACAGGGGCCAGTGCCCCGACTTGACCGCCATGTCCTGCTGGCGCTGGTTGTAGAGCATGTCCACACCGTGGGCGATGCACGGGCTGTAGGCCACGATCAGGGAGGGGCCGGCGTAGGCCTCGGCCTCGTGGAAAACCTTGAGGGTGTGCACATCCTTGGCGCCGTAGGCCACGGTGGCCACGTAGACATGGCCGTAGTCGGAGGCGATGCGGGCCAGATCCTTCTTGGCGGTGGCCTTGCCACCGGCCGAGAAGCGCGCCACGGCGCCCACCGGCGTGGCCTTGGAGGTCTGCCCGCCGGTGTTGGAATACACCTCGGTATCCAGCACCAGGATGTTCACGTCGTGGCTGAGGGCCAGCACGTGGTCGAGCCCGCCGTAACCGATGTCGTAGGCCCAGCCGTCGCCACCGATGATCCACACGGAGCGGCGGATCAGCCATTCGGCCACGCTCTCCAGCTCGGTCGCTCGGGGGTGGTCGCAGCGGGCCAGACGCGCGCGCAGCTCGGCCACCCGCTCGCGCTGGGCGCGGATGCCGGCCTCGGGGCGCTGGTCGGCGGTGATCAGGGCTTCTGCCAGGTCACCGCCGATGCCGGTCGCCGTCTCCTTCACCAACATCTTTGCGTAGAGCATCAGTTGATCGGCCGCCAGGCGCATGCCCAGGCCGAACTCGGCGTTGTCTTCGAACAGCGAGTTGGACCAGGCCGGCCCACGCCCGGCGCCATTGACCGTGTACGGGGTGCTGGGCAGATTGGCGCCGTAGATGGATGAACAGCCGGTGGCGTTGGCCACCAGCATGCGGTCGCCGAAAAGCTGGGTGGCCAGCCGGATGTAGGGCGTCTCGCCACACCCGGCACAGGCACCGGAAAACTCGAACAGCGGGTCGAGCAGCATGGCGCCGGGCAGGGTGCCCTGCTTGAGCTGGCTGCGGTCGTACTCGGGCAGATTCAGGAAGAAGTCGAAGTTGGCCCGCTCGGCGTCGCGCAGGGGCGCCAGCGGGGCCATGTTGACGGCCAGCCGGCTGATGTTGGACTTGTCGTGGATGGGGCAGGCCTCGACGCAATCACCGCAGCCGGTGCAATCCTCGGGCGCCACCTGGTAGCTGATGCGGGTGCCGCTGGGGAAATCCTTGCTCCGGGTCGGCACGTGCTTGAAGGTGGGCGGTGCGTCGGTCGCGGCCTCCAGCGGAAAGGCCCGGGCGCGGATGGCCGAGTGGGGGCAGACGAACACGCACTTGCCGCACTGGGTGCACAGGTCGGCCTCCCACACCGGGATCTCCAGGGCGATGTTGCGCTTCTCGTGGCGGGCCGTGCCGCTGGGGAAGGTGCCGTCCAGGGGCATGGCCGACACCGGCAAGCGGTTGCCCTCGCCCCGGTACACGGGCAGGGTGAAGTCGCGCACGAAGGGCGGCAGATCAGCTGCGGCGGTGCTATCCAGCGCCGCATCGCCCAGGTCCAGCAGGCCGGGGAAGCTGACTTCATGCAACCCGGCGAGGGTGAGGTCGATGGCCTTGTGGTTGAGGTCGGCCAGGCGCTTGCTCTTCTTGCCGTAGGTCTTGTCCACGGCCTTCTTGATGGCCGCCAGGGCTTCGCCCCGGGGCAGGATGCCGGAGATGGCGAAAAAGCAGGTCTGCATGATGGTGTTGATGCGCCGCCCCATGCCGGCCTGCTGGGCCACGGCGTAGGCGTCGATGACCCACAGGCGCAGGCCCCGGGACAGGATGCCGGCACGCATGGCCGCCGGCAGGCTGGCCCACACGGCATCCTTGGCCACCGGCGTGTTGAGCAGGAAGACGCCCCCCGGTGCGGCATGGGCCAGCAGGTCGTAGCGCTCGACGAACACCGTCTGGTGGCAGGCCACGAAGCCGGCCATGCCCTCCTCCACCAGGTAGGCAGAGCGAATCGGGTCGGGGCCGAAGCGCAGGTGCGACACAGTAACCGCGCCGGATTTCTTCGAGTCGTAAACAAAGTAGCCCTGGGCATGCAGGGCGGTGGCCTCACCGACAATCTTGATGGAGTTCTTGTTGGCCGACACGGTGCCGTCGGCCCCCAGGCCCCAGAACACGGCGTGCTGCAGGCGGCGGGAGGCGTCGGTGCGGAAGTCGGCGTCCCACTCCACGGACAGGTGGGTCACATCATCGACGATGCCGACGGTGAATTGCCGCCGCGGGTAGGCCGACCGTAGCTCGTCGAATATGGCCTTGACCATGCCGGGGGTGAACTCCTTGCTGGCCAGGCCGTAGCGCCCGCCGATGATGCGCGGCATGGGGCGGCGGCCGTCGGCAGCGGCCTCGGCGAAGGCGGTCATCACATCCTTGTAGAGGGGTTCGCCGCCGGCGCCGGGCTCCTTGCAGCGGTCAAGCACGGCAATGCGCGTGACGCTGTCCGGGATGGCCCCGAGCATGGCCTCGACGGCCAGGGGCCGGAACAGGCGTAGCTTGAGCAGGCCGACCTTCTCTCCCCGGGCGGTGAGATGGGCGACGGTCTCCTCCACGGTCTCGGCGGCAGAGCCCATCACCACGATGAGGCGCTCGGCATCCGACGCACCCACGTAGTCAAAGAGGCGGTAGCGGCGGCCGGTGAGCGCGGCAAAGCGGTCCATGGCGGCCTGGACGATGGCCGGGAAGGCGTCGTAGCAGGGGTTGATGCGCTCCCGGCTCTGGAAAAACACGTCGGGGTTCTGGGCCGTGCCGCGGATCACCGGATGCTCCGGCGACAGGGCACGGGCGCGGTGGGCCGCAACCAGCGTGTCGTCGATCATGGCGCGCACGGTGTCCGGCGCCACGGCGACGATCTTGGCCACCTCGTGGGAGCTGCGGAAACCGTCGAAAAAGTGGATCACCGGGATGCGCCCGGCCAGGGTGGCGGCCTGGGCGATCAGGGCCATGTCCTGGGCCTCCTGCACCGAGTTGCTGGCCAGCAGCGCACAGCCGGTGGCGCGGCAGGCCATCACGTCGGAGTGGTCGCCGAAGATGGACAGGGCGTGGGTGGCCAGCGCCCGTGCCGCCACGTGCAGCACAAAGGGCGTCAGCTCACCGGCCATCTTGTAGAGGTTGGGCACGAACAGCAGCAGGCCCTGGCTGGCGGTGAAGCTGGTGCCCAAGGCGCCGGAGGTGAGCGCCCCGTGGAGGGCCCCGGCGGCCCCGCCTTCCGACTGCATCTCGATGATCCGCGGTACGACGCCCCACAGGTTGGGCTTGCCCTGGGCGGCCCATTCGTCGGCCCATTCGCCCATGTTGGACGAGGGGGTGATCGGATAGATGGCGATCACCTCGCTGCCGAGGTAGGCCATGCGTGCGGCGGCTTCGTTGCCGTCGAGATTGAGATAGGTGCTCATTGCTACTCCCAGCTGGAAGGTGAGGCGTCTCCCCCAATCCGCGGGCCCCGTCTGCTGCGGGGCTATGCAGCGCAACAATGCCCTCATCTTAGCGGGCGTACCGCCGCTCCCCTTGACGTGGCGCAAAGGCGGCGGCCGCAGGGCCAGGCCCCGTATCAGGGGAAGGCACGATTGACCACCGTCGGGGTGCCGCCTAGTCTCACACTCAGGCAGTTACGCCCGCTCAGGCCCTCAGACCATGCCCGACCCCTCCCGCAAGACCCTGCTGCTCATCTACCACTCCATGACCGGTGCCACGCATCAGATGATCGACGCCGTGGCGCAGGGTGCCGGCACCGAGCCCGGGGTCGAGGTGCGTGTGCTGCGCGCGCCCGACGCAGGCCCGGACGACGTACTGGCCGCCGACGGCTATGTCTTCGCGACACCGGAAAATCTGGCTGCCATCGCCGGTCTGATGAAGGATTTCTTCGACCGCTGTTACTATCCTGTCCTGGACCGGATCAATGGCCGTCCCTATGCAACACTGATCTGTGCCGGCAGTGACGGCAGCAATGCCGCGCGCCAGATTGCACGGATCGCCACGGGCTGGCGTTTGCGCGACATCGCTCCGCCACTGATCATCTGCACCCGGGCCCAGACGCCCGAAGCCATCCTTGCACCCAAACATGTCCCCGCCTCCGATCTGCTGAAGGGCGAGGAGCTTGGCGCTGCCTTTGCCGCAGGCCTGGCCATGGGGGCCTTTTGAGCTTCCAGGCAGAAGCTCGAATTTTTCAAGAACCGGCTGGGCTGTCTGACATCGAACAGGCGGATGCCCTTGACCCCACCCCTTTTCCGACATGCCCCATAACGTTTCGCTGATTGCCCTGATTGCCGCCGGTTTCGGCCTCGCCATGGTCCTTGGACTGATTGCGTCGCGTCTGCGCATGCCACCGTTGGTCGGCTACCTGCTGGCCGGTGTTGCCATCGGCCCGGGCACACCAGGCTTCGTCGGAGATCTGGCCCTGGCCGGCCAGCTGGCGGAGATCGGCGTGATGTTGCTGATGTTCGGCGTCGGCCTCCACTTCTCCCTGGGTGACCTGCTCGCCGTACGCAAGATAGCGGTGCCCGGAGCGATCGTGCAGATCACCGTGGCCACCCTCCTCGGCGCTGCCACGGCTTTGTGGTGGGGCTGGCCGACCGGCGAAGCCGTGGTGTTCGGTCTCGCCCTGTCGGTGGCCAGCACGGTGGTGCTGCTGCGGGCCCTGGAGGCCAAGGGTCTGCTGGACTCGACCAACGGACGCATCGCAGTGGGCTGGCTGGTAGTGGAAGACCTGGCGATGGTACTGGTGCTGGTACTGCTGCCCGCCCTTGCCCCCCTGCTTGGTGGCAGTGAAACTGCCTCCGGCGCCGACTACAAGGCCTTGGCCCTGACCATCGGCCTGACCCTGGCCAAGGTGTCCGCCTTCATCGCCTTGATGCTGATCGTGGGCGGACGGGCCTTCCCGCGCCTGCTGTGGCTGGTGGCTCGCACCGGCTCCCGGGAGCTGTTCACCCTGTGCGTGATCACCGCCTCCGTAGGGGTAGCCTACGCATCGGCAGCCCTGTTCGACGTGTCCTTCGCCCTGGGCGCCTTCTTTGCCGGGATGATGATGCGTGAATCCGAGTTCAGCCATCGCGCGGCAGAAGACTCGCTCCCCCTGCGGGACGCCTTCTCGGTGCTGTTTTTCGTGTCGGTGGGCATGCTCTTCGACCCCCGGATGTTGATGGATGAGCCTTTGCGGGTGCTGGCTGTGGTCGCCATCATCCTGGTCGGCAAGACCGTAGCCGCGGTGGGCCTGGTGCTGGCCTTCCGCTATCCCCTCAACACGGCCCTCACGGTAGGGGCCAGCCTCGCCCAGATCGGCGAGTTCTCCTTCATTCTGGCGGGCCTCGGCCTGAGCCTGGGTCTGCTGAGCCTTGAAGGACAGAACCTGATCCTGGCCGGCGCGCTGATCTCAATCGCTCTGAATGCCCTGCTCTTTGCCGCCATCGGCCCGGCGCAGTCGTGGGCCAGGGCCCGCTCGGCCTGGGCCCGCAAACTGGATCTGCGTGACGACCCCCTCGCCGCCCTGCCCATGTCCACCGACCGCAAACTGCTGTCCGACCAGGTGGTCCTCGTCGGCTGTGGGCGGGTTGGCCGGCACATCGCAGCGACTCTGGATCGAGCCCATATCCACTACGTGGTGGCAGACAGCAACCGGGAGGTTGTGGAGGCGCTGCGCAAGCGCGGCAAGGCGGCCGTGACGGGGGATGCTTCCGACCCCATCGTGCTGGTCCAGGCCCATATCACCAAGGCTGCCATGCTGGTCGTGACCATTCCCGACCCCGTATCCAGTCGCAAGATGGTGGATATTGCTCGCAAACTCAACCCCGGCATCGAGGCCGTACTCCGATCGGAAACCGAAGACGGCGCCACCCTGTTGCGCAAGGAGAAGCTGGGCGAGGTCTTCGTTGCCGAGCAGGAGCTGGCCGCCAGCATGGCCCGCCACGTGGCCAGCCGGCTGACTGAGCAGCAGGCACATTGACATCACTTTCCACGCCATTCGGTGGGGCTGCATCCCATCTCTTGTCGAAACATGTAGGTGAAGGCCGAGGTCGACGCATAGCCCAGCTCCAGCGCGATCTCGGTCACGCTGCGCCCTGCACCCAACCACTCCAGGGCACGGAACAACCTCAGGCGATGACGCCATTCCCTCAGGCTGATCCCCAGCTCCCGCTCGAAGCGCCGGGCCAGGGTACGGGCGGATGCCCCCAGCTCCGCCCCCCACTCATCCACTCCGCGCGGATCCGCCGGACTGGCATAGAGCGCCTCACACAAGCGCCTCAGCTGAGGGCTGCGGGGCCAGGGCAGGCGCAGATCCTGCACCGGAAGTCGACGTAACTGATCCAGGATGAGCTGATTGACCCGGGTGATGTAGCGCTCCTCCTCACCTCGTCGGTCGATATCCACCAACTCGACGATCAAGGCGCGCAGAAATGGCGTGACCGAGAGCACGGTACAGCGGTGCGGCATGCCGAGACCCGGCTGATCAGCCACGTACAGATTGCGGAACTCGGCGCCATGCAAGGCACCTGTGGTGTGCACAACCCCAGTCGGTACCCAGATCGCCTGCTCCGGGGTAATGACGTACCAGCAATCCTCGACCGTCACCACCAGGGTGCCAGCCGTCGCATAAACGAACTGATTCCAGCGATGGGAATGCATCGGAAAGATGTGCCGTGCGGGCAAGCTCTGCGAGCGCAGCCGCACTGGTCGGGACAGACTTTCGATCTCGGGTACCTCGACCGAGGTCCAGCCAGCGTCAAAATTCAAGGGTGCCATCTTCAGATCTGTCGGCTCATCAACACATAAAGTCATGCTATCGAAAGCAGCCCAGCGCGCCAAGGCCTAGCATGCTGAACATAAAACCCGATAAAGAGAGAACAGCATGCAGGCTTCCAACGCCCTTTCCACTCCCGGTGCGGCCGATCGCTACCGCGTGATTTTTGCAGGTATCTGCGCCCTGATCCTCACCGTGGGGCTGGCACGCTTCGCCTACACCCCGCTTCTGCCGATCATGCGGGGAGAAGCCGGCCTGACCGATCTGGCCGGCGGCTGGCTGGCCACCTTCAACTACGTGGGCTACATCACCGGCGCCCTGATTGCCGCCACCATCAGCGATCTGAGCCGCAAGTTCCGGCTCTACCGAATCGGCCTGGTCGTCGCAGTCGTCAGCACCGCCGCGATGGGCATGACCCAGGACATCAACCTGTGGGTCGCCCTGCGCTTCGTCTCCGGGCTATCGAGTACGGCAGGACTGCTGATCGCTTCAGGACTGGTCCTGAACTGGCTGATCCGCCACGGTCATCGCCCCGAGCTCGGCCTGCATTTCGCCGGCATCGGGCTGGGTATCGTGGTATCCGGGTTGGCAGTCGCCGCCATGGTGGGCAATCTCGCCTGGGATGGCCAGTGGATCGGTCTCGGCCTGCTCGGCGTCGCGTTCTTCCTGCCAGCCTGGTTCTGGCTGCCCGCCCCAGCCGCCATCGCCACCCAGGCTGCCAAGGCCTTGCCCGCAGCCCCTTCCAAGCGCTGGATGCAGCTGTTCATCGCCGCCTATTTCTGTGCCGGATTCGGCTATGTGATCAGCGCCACGTTCATCATTGCCATTGTCGAGAAACTGCCACTTCTGGCAGGTAAAGGGGGATGGGTATGGGTCATCGTCGGCCTGGCGGCCGCCCCCTCCTGCTTTCTCTGGGATCGCATCGCCAGCAATCTGGGCCAGATCCCCGCCCTGCTCCTCGCCTATGGCCTGCAGATTGTCTCCATCCTTCTGCCTGCCCTGAGTGACGGCACAACAGCCAACCTGCTCAGCGCCGTACTTTACGGTGGCACTTTTGTCGGCATCGTCAGCCTGACCCTTTCGATCATCGGACGCTGCTTTCCCGCAAACCCAGCAAAAGCCATGGCCCGGCTGACCCTCAGCTACGGTGTCGCACAGATCGTCGCCCCCGCCATGGCAGGCTACATCGCAACAGCGACCGGTAGCTACCAGGGCGCACTGATCGTCGCAGCCTGGGTCATGGCCGCCGGCATGCTCCTGCTGGTGGCCCTCCAGCGGCAAGTCCAGCCTGAAGACTGAAGGTCCATAACACACTGAAAACAATGATGGGCAGACGGTGGTGAGGCGAGCGCGCCTCACCGAAAACCCGCACCATCAGGATGAGGATAGTGTCCGCTCAAGCCTGCATCCCGAGCGACGCCACCGACTGAATCGTCCCGGGTTTCCTAGACACCCTGTAGCCTCACAACGGAGGCAAATCGGAGGCGTTCATGGAAACGAAGAAGTCGCAGCAACGCTTCACTGGAGAGTTCAAGGCCGAGGCAGTACGGCAAGTGACGGAGCGAGGTCATCCGGTCGCTGAAGTGGCGGCCCGGCTTGGCGTTAGCAGCCACAGCCAGTACGCGTGGATCAAACGCTACGGGGTTCCACCTGCGCAGCGCGCCCAGCAGGACAGCCAGTCCGACGAGATCCGGCGCCTGAAGGCGGAACTGCGTCGGGTGACCGAGGAGCGCGACATTCTAAGAAAGGCCGCCGCGTACTTTCCCAGGCAGTCCGGGTGAAGTACGCGTTCATTCAGGGCCAGGAAGCGCATCACCCGGTGCGGCGCCTGTGCGCGGTGCTGGCGGTGCATCACAGCGGCTACTACGCGTGGCGCCGCGAGCCTCACTCGAAGCGCAGTCAGGACGACCGGCGCGTGAGCGTCCTCGCGCATCAACCCTGGATCGAGAGCGGACGGGTGTATGGCTATCGCAAGGTCTGCGCACCCTAGGCAAACGCTGCGGCAAGCATCGGGTCGCCCGGCTAATGCGCCAGGCCGGCTGGAAGTCCCAGACGGGCTACACACGTCGGCCGGGGTTGCGCAGCGGAAAGCCAGCCGTGGTGGCACCGAACCACCTGAAGCCGGCGTTCGACGTGGCCTAGCCCAACACGGCGTGGGTAACCGACATCACTTACATCCGAACCCACGAAGGGTGGCTGTACCTGTCGGTGGTGCTCGATCTGTTCTCACGCCAGATCGTCGGTTAGTCGATGGGGGGCAGATCACCCGCGATCTGGCCATCGGCACCTTGCTGATGGCCGTCTGGCGCCGCAAACCTGTGCAGGAGGTGCTGGTGCATGTCGCCCAGGGCAGCCAGTTCAGCAGCCATGACTGGCAGGATTTCCTGAAAGCGCATCGACTCAAGCCCAGCATGAGCCGGCGCGGGAACTGCCACGACAACGCGGTGGTTGAGAGCTTCTTCCAGCTCCTCAAGCGGGAGCGGATCAAGCCCCGAATCTACCCGACCCGAGATGAGATGACCCCCGTGCGGATGTGTTCGATTACATTGAGCTGTTCTACAACCCGAATCGCAGGCACAACAACAACGACCAACTGTCGCCGATCGAGTACGAACGGCGGTATCTTTTGAGGAACGGGAGCGTCTAGGAAATCCGGGGCAATTCAGCAGCGACCGTAGACAGCTGCAGTCATCGATGATGATGGCTGCAGCCTGGGCTTTTGAGGTGGTATTGGTTCCGCAGTGGAAGCCGTAGACGCCTGCTACGGTGTTTCTGCGAGTGTTGTTGTTTGTTGTTTTAATCGGGATAGGGGCGGTCAGATAATCTGACCGTTCCCCTCCCACACCACCCGGCATGCGGGTCCGCACCGGGCGGTT
>NZ_JAKLLN010000059.1 GCF_023150065.1 Zoogloea sp. | reverse complement strand
GCGCTCGCGCCGGCGGGCCGCGCCGTGGCCCAGCAACTGAAGCGGGTACTCCACGTTCTCGGCCGCCGTGAGCACCGGCAACAGGTTGAAGCTCTGGAAGACGAAGCCGATGCGGCGCGCGCGCAGGTCGGACAGCGCATCGTCGTCGAGCTGCTGCACCGGTTCACCGGCCACCAAGATCTCGCCGCTGTCGGGCCGGTCGATGCAGCCCACCAAGTTGAGCAGAGTGGTCTTGCCGCTGCCCGATGGGCCGGAGATGACGGTGAAGCGCTGAGGCCGCACGTCGAGCGTCACATCGCGCAGCGCCGGCACCTCCACGTCATCGAGATGGTAGGTTCGGCTGACCTGCCTGAGCACCACGGGCAACATCGGGTCCAGGGCCCGCGCGGACGGGCCGTTGATGGCGATGCGCCAGTGTGCCGCCGGCGGGTGGCGTTGTATTGAACGGAGTCGACACGCTGCAGGCCAGGCGCCGCTTCGTCCGCTGATACCGGCGGCGGCACCCGATGCGATGGCGGCCGATCGCGCGGGCCGTGCCGCACCGAATCCCGAGTCTCTTGCAGAGCTATTGCGTGCATGTCAGCATCCAGCGGGCCAGTTGGCTCGCATCGGTCGCACCCCCTGCCCGGTGCGGCCAGCGCGCATGCCACAGCCCCACCGCCGCACCGCCGAGAGGAATGCACCATGGCCGACCCCATCGCCGCCACCGTCACGCAGCTTCGGAACATCCAGGCGCGCACCGGCATGACCATCGCGCAATTGCATGCCGCCGTGGCCACCAGCGGTGCCGGCAAGCATGGCGAGAAGCGAAGCTGGCTGATGGAGCGCTTCAAGCTCGGCTACGGCGACGCGAACACGGTGGTGCACTTCATCGACAAGCCCCTGCCCGATCTGGGCGGCGGTGGTGCTGCGCCTGCGGCCGCACCGGATGCCGATGCCGATCCCCTGGCCACGCTCTACACCGGCGCCAAGGCCGGACTGCGTCCGCTGCACGAGGCGGTGATGGCGCGCGTGCGGGGCTTCGGCGCATTCGAGGAGGCGCCGAAGAAGACCTATGTCAGCCTGCGGCGCAAGAAGCAGTTCGCGATGGTGGGTCCCGCCACCAAGGACAGCGTGGAGATCGGGTTGAACGCGAAGGACTTGCCGGCACACCCGCGGCTGAAGGTGCAGCCGCCCGGCGGCATGTGCCAGGCCACCACGCGCATCACCAGCGCGGCCGATGTCGACGACATGCTCGCGGGTTGGCTGCGGCAGGCGTACGACGCGGCGGGTTGAGCGGCCCCGCCACGTTGTCCCCGACTCGTATGCCATGGGAACAACTGCCATGACCTCCTCGCCGACCCGTCTGGTTCTGATGGTGGCCACCCGCAAGGGCGCCTGGCTGCTGCACGGTGACCCCCGGCGCGAGGCCTGGGAGGTCGACGGGCCGCATTTCCTGGGCCACAACATCAGCCACCTGCGGCTCGACCCGCGCGACGGCCGCACGCTGCTGGCGGCGGCGAAGACGGGTCACCTGGGACCGACCGTGTTCCGATCGATCGACCTGGGCCAGACCTGGACCGAGGCGCGCCAGCCGCCGGCCTTTGCGCCGCCGACCAACGGCCTGCCGGCACGAACGGTGGATCACACCTTCTGGCTGACGCCGGGCCATGCCAGCGAACGCGACACCTGGTATGCCGGCACGTCGCCGCAAGGCCTGTTCCGCTCCGAGGACGGCGGCGCGAGCTGGGTGCCGCTGCCGGCGGTGAACGACGACGCGCAACTGCGGGAGTGGATGGGCACGGTGCAGGACGGCACACCCGACGGCCCGAAGCTGCACTCCATCATCGTCGACCCGCGCGACCCGGCGCACCTGCTGTTCGGCATGTCCGGCGGTGGCGTGCACGAGTCGCGCGACGCCGGGCGTTCCTGGTCGACGCTGGTCGAAGGCATGCAGGTGGTGGAAGGGTTCGACGCCAGCACCTTGACCTTTCACGATCCGCACTGCGTGCGCATCTGCCCCAGCCAGCCCGATCGCCTGTAC
>NZ_JAKLLN010000058.1:349-2139 GCF_023150065.1 Zoogloea sp. | reverse complement strand
CAACCTTGTGAATGCGGGCTGCCGGCAAGCCGGGCCAAAGATACTGTTCGATCTCTTATGTGAGGGTGAGTGGCGGCTGCAAGATCTACATTGCGAGCTCGAAGCTCAAGGGGCGACACGGCATCCCGCCACTCAGTCGGGGCGCCCCCCGACTATGCACACCCGACGGCCAGCAAGAGCGATGACGATCGGGTGTTGATGCATGAGGCAAATAATACAAGGTGCGGCTTCAGCCGCACGCGGAGGGGCAAAAAGGGCCTGCACAACTTCTGGCGATGGGCTGTGCGGCTGAAGCCGCACAGCCCATCGCGCCTAGCGTCCGTGCCAGGGTCAGATCTTCGCCGCCGTCAGGTGCGGGGCGCCCCATGTGGTGCGCCAGCGGCGCTTGACAGCGGTGAGGCCGAGGAGGGCGGCGATGGCCAGCGCAGCGAAGATCAGGAAGCCGGCCTGGTAGCTGCCGGTGACCTGCTTGCTGTAGCCCAGGCTGGAGGCCAGGTAGAAGCCGCCCACCCCGCCGGCCATGCCCACCAGGCCGGTCATCACGCCGATCTCCTTGCGGAAGCGCTGGGGCACCAGCTGGAACACCGCCCCGTTGCCCATCCCCAGCGAGAGCATGGCACACACGAAGACCGCCAGGGCTTGCCAGGCCTCGGGCATGCCGAAACTGACGATGGCCAGGAACAGCGCCGCCAGCACGTACATGGCGGTGAGGCTCTTGATGCCGCCGATGCGGTCAGCCACGTTGCCGCCGATCGGGCGCACCAGGCTGCCGGCAAACACGCAGGCGGCGGTGAAGAAGCCGGCGGTCTTCGGGTCGAGCCCGTACTGGGTGTTGAAGTAGATGGTGAGCGACGAGGCCAGGCCGACGAAGCCGCCGAAGGTGACCGAATAGAAGAACATGAACCACCAGGCGTCCTTGTCCTTGAGCACCTTGAGGTACTCCGCCATCGACTTGGCCGGCGGGCACTCGGGGGCGTCCTTGGCCATCACCAGGTAAACCACGAAGACGATGGACAGCGGGATCAGCGCCAGGCCGAACACATTCACCCAACCGAAGGCGGCAGCCAGGCCCGGCCCGAACAGCGCGGCCAGCGCGGTGCCGGAGTTGCCGGCGCCGGCGATGCCCAGCGCGGTGCCCTGGTGCTCGGGCGGATACCAGCGGGAGGCCAGCGGCAGCGCCACCGCAAAGGCGGCCCCGGCAACCCCCAGGAAGAGGCCGAGGGTGAGCACTTGCGCGTAGCTGTGGATGCCGAACTTCCAGGCCACGAAGAGGGCTGCGATGACGATCACCTGGCCGATGGCGCCGGCCAGCTTGGGCTTGAGGTGGTCCACCAGCACGCCCATCACGATGCGCAGCAGGGCCCCGGCGAGCACCGGGGTGGCCACCATCAGGCCCTTCTGGGTGTGAGAGAGGCCCAGGTCGGCGGCGATCTGCACACCCAGCGGGCCGAGGATGACCCACACCATGAAGGCGAGGTCGAAGTACAAAAAAGCGGCCAGCAGCGTAGGCGTGTGGCCGGCCTTGAGGAATGATTTGCGGTCCATGGATGGCTCCCGGTACGGATTTGAGTGTGAGGGGGCCCGGGCAGGCGCCGGATGGGCGCTGCCGGGAAGGGTTCAGGGGTTCGGATGGGGGCCCCGTGCGGCGGAGGCGGTGGAGGAGAGACTGCCGCTGCAGGGCACGCCTCCCGCCGCGCGGGACCTTTACAGGGCCAGGAAGACCTCGCCGTTGGTAACCCGGGTGGCGAAGTGCTTCACGCAGCCCACGTCGGGCGGCACCACCTGGCCGT
>NZ_JAKLLN010000058.1:0-339 GCF_023150065.1 Zoogloea sp. | reverse complement strand
GCGGGCAGGTGACGGTGTTGCCGTGCACGATGCCCTGGGACAGTGGCCCGGCCTTGTGGGGGCACTTGTCGAGCACCGCGAAGACTTCGTCGCTGGCGCTGCGGAAGACCGCGATGCGGCCGTGGGCTTCGCTGTCCACTACGCGGGCGCCCAGAACCGGGACGTCGCCGAGGGTGCAGATTTTTTTCCAGTCACTCATGATGGGGGCCTCAGACCTTGATGATTTCGAACTGGCGCTTGTGGAGGCCGCCGGCCTGGTCTTCGACGATCTCGGCCCACGGGTCCTTGTAGTTCTGCAGCGCGAACAGCAGGCGTTCGTAGAGGGCCTTGCGCTGCCCG
>NZ_JAKLLN010000057.1 GCF_023150065.1 Zoogloea sp. | reverse complement strand
AATCCACCATCGCCAAGGCCATGCGCTACGCGCTCAACCAGCGGGACGCGCTGTCGCTGTTCCTGACCGACGCCAGGATCCCGATCCACAACAACGCCAGCGAGTCGGCCCTGCGCATCGTGGCCCTGCTCCGCAAGAACGCGCTGTTCGCCGGTCACGACGAGGGCGCCCGCAACCTGGCGATCCTGCTCACCATGTGCGCCACCTGCCACCTGCATGGCGTCAACCCCCAGCAGTGGTTCGCCGACGCCCTCATCCGGGTCAGTGAGCGCGGCAGCACGGTAGAGGAGCTCCTGCCGTGGGTCTGGAAGGACGGCAGAGGGCGATTGCCCAGCCCCGACCCCGGTGGGTAGGACGTGGCGGGCTGCATGCTTACGGAGATCCGCAGGCAGCCAGACCCACTTGCCAGGAGGACCAACGACAACGGGAAGGCAGGCAGACAGAGTCTGCCGCGCATGTGCCGACGGCCCAGCCTGCAACCGCCTGACCGAAACAGTCAGCGTGGGGTCATGGGCCTGGCCGGCAAAGTGGGAATCAAGGTCAATGCTGCCGCTGGGCCAACTCCTCGAAATCGATACGGGCAGGTTCGGTGTCGACCCGAACGGGAAGAAGGCCCTCGACCCCAGCCAATTTGCCGACCGCTGGGTGGTTGGAAGGGTAGGGCCTGTGGCCGAGCTGAGGGAAACACTGCACCTCGGCCTCACAGAGGGCTGCGGCCAGGGTCATCCCGATGCTCATGGCGGCCGTACCCAGGGTCACTCCGACAGCCGTTTCTAGCGGCTCGATGCCATGCATTCCAAGCTTGCGTAGCTCGGCGACAACCAATGCCCGTACGGCTTCGGCATCGTTGGCATTGTCGTAGGGGGCCAGATGCACTTCCACGGGACCCAGACGCCGCCCAGGTACCGAGGCGATCCAAGACTCCGTCAGGCTCTTCAGCAAGGCCTGGGCATTGTTCGACCACCTGCTGCGGTCGACCAGCAGCACGATACGTTCCACCCGGGCCCCATGAAACTCGAAGCTGCGAAGCAGCAACTCGATCTGGCGCGGTTGTATCTGGTCCTTGGCGAACCCCTGCAGCACGTCCTCGTGCGACATCTGGCACAGCTTGTCCAGCGTCTCCTGCCCGAAGGTCTGTTCCGAACATGAAAGAACGAGCGCTCGCTGCGCCTGGGCGGGCTCTCCGCGTTTGCGCAGGCGTGCGTCCAGTTCGCGTCCGAGGTCAGCTCGTCCGAACACGGCGGTGGCGAGCACCAGGGTGCCTGCGACACCCATCGCGAGGATGGCCATCAGCGCCGAGGCGACCTGTTGTTCCGAGGCCACCAGGGCTACCACGGATTCCAGAAGCTTCTCGGCCACGGTTCCGACCAAGGGCAGACCGACGGAGCCCGCCAGGACGGCGCTCCAAACGGTCCGCCGGCTCCAGCGGTACCGCCCCAGGCTGCCCTGGACCATCTTCTGGATCACGCGCCACGCAACGCGGGGGGGCACTCGATTGATAGTCGTGGTCACCTCGTCCCTGCTCATCGTTTCTCCGAGGGCCGCTGGTGGCGCCACACTGGGTAGAATGCGCAGCGATGGCCCTGTTGTGTCCACCATAGCTCCCTGGAGGGTGGCCGTGTCGATTTCAAGCTCGCTCTCTGCGAGCGCTCGGTCCAGCGCGCCCTGGACCTGCCGCCCGAGCCCCGCTGGCCCGACATCCCCGAGCTGCCGCACACCGCCGAGCTGAGCTACCAGCGCGCCGCCCGCGACAGCCGCCACCCGGGCCAGCACGTCGACCTGTCCGGCTGGACCGGCACCATCCAGGCCGGGCCGGCGCTTGCGCCCTGGGCGGACCTGCTGGCGCTGGGCGAGCAGCTCCAGGTCGGGCGCCACACCAGCGAGGGCCTGGGCGTCCTGCGGATCTCCTGGGCCTGATGTCAGGCTGCCCCCGCCGGGCGCGTCTCCGTGGTCGGAGGCCCCATGCCCACGCCCGCCGACCTGCAGCACCTCGCCCTCACCGACGGCCCCGAGGCCGCCCGCCACGCCCTCTCCCAGGCCCTGGCCCAGGGGCTGCCCCCCGACCAGGACCCCGTCGCTTGGGCGCGCCTGTGCGAGCTGCTGGGCGCCTCGCTGCTGGCCATCCAGTGCTGGCAGGAGGCCCAGGCC
>NZ_JAKLLN010000056.1 GCF_023150065.1 Zoogloea sp. | reverse complement strand
TCGGCGTGCACAGCATGGTGGAGTACCCGCTGTGGTACGCCTACTTCCTGCTGCCCGCGGCCTGCGCCTGGGGCTATGCGCTGGGCAGCAACGACGCTGCCGATGATGCGTCAATCGCCGGTGCCGCGCCCGACCCCGATCGGGACCGCGGCCGTGCCCCCTGGCTGACCCCGCTGCTGGGCGTGGCGGTCACGCTGGGCGGTGGCCTGGCGATGCTGGACTACCAGCGCGTGGTGGTGATCTATGCCCCTGGCGAGGGTGCCGGTTCACTGGAGTCGCGCATTGCCGATGGCCAGCGCAGCGTGCTGTACGCCCATCATGCCGACTATGCCGCGGCCACCCACGACCAGCCGCTGCCCGGCACGGCGCTGGCCTTCCGGCGCGCGCCGCACTACCTGCTCGATACCCGGCTGATGATGGCCTGGGCCCGCACCCTGGCCCAGGGGGGCGAGTTGGATGCCGCACGCACGGTGGCCCAGCGCCTGCGCGAATTCCGCAACCCGGATGCCGACGAGTTTTTCGCGGCGTGTGAGGCCGATGGGCCACCGCCGTTCCAGTGCCTGCCGCCGGCCGTTGCATGGCCGTGGCGCGCCTTCCTGCGCGCAGAGCTGGCCGGGCCAAATGTTCGCTAACGTGGTATAGCGGCGGCCATTGGGCGGATGGTCTGCTGAAGTGCATCGAGGTGGGCCGGATCGAGCTGAGCCACCAGATTCACAGACTCCGCGGGATCCGTCAGGACATCGAATGCCCACTGTGCGCCGGTGTCGATGTTGCGCCAGTATTTGAGCTTGCGGCCGGGCTGGCGTTCGTCGTAGACGCCGACGAAGTAGCCCTGCTGGAACGCCAGCAGGCGAGGCTTCATCGGCAACTGCAACGGCAAACCAATCCAGTTTTCCGGCGTGGGTATGCCCAGGTACTGCAGTACGGTCGGGGCGATGTCCAGTTGCGACGCCAATCGATCGGCGGCATCGGCGAGGGCAGGCGGCGGACCACCGAAGGCGGCGAACAACAGCGGCACCCGCAAGGCCGGCTCATAGACACCCTTGGCATGACCGAACTCACCGTGCTCACCGAGCATCTCGCCGTGGTCGCCGGTCAGAACGAGAATCGCGTCGCGCAGATACTCCCGCGCGGCCAGTGCCTCGATGAGTCTTCGCACGACGTCATCGAGCTGCCTCACGCCGTTGTCGTAGTGATTGCCGGTCTCGAACTGAGGTTTGGACAGATCCGCAGCCGCGCCTTTTCGCCACGGCACATAAGGCTTGGCCGGACGGTACTGTTCGAACGCGCCGCTGCGGGTACCCAGCAGGTGGGCCGACATCAGGTGGAACTGAATCATGACGGGGCGCCCATCCCACGCGGGCATGGCCTTCACGCGCTCGATGACGCTTTCGTCGTCATTGATGCTGCGAGTGCGGTCCATGCTGCCATCGAAGTAGTCGTCCACCGCCCCGTATGCCGCGCGCAGCCCGTAGAAGTTCGTGTGGTCGCCGCCGAGCATCAGCGCGATGCGATATTCGTGCTTGCTCAGTACTTCGTGCAGCGACAGGTCATCGTCCGTCATCAGGTGCAGCGGCTTGGATCGTGCAATGGCCAACAGGCCGCAATAGGACTCGGGGCATGCCGCGACGGTGCGTGGCACCACCACCAGTTGTCCACGGCGCTGCATGGCGGCCAGGTGCGGCGTCGTGTCGCGTTCGTAGCCATAGGCCGATAAGCGATCGGGGCGTAGCGCATCAACCACGACCAGGATCACGTTGGGGCGACGCGTCAACACCAGTGGGCGATACCCTTCGCGCGCGCGGCGCGCGGCCGCCACCGCTCCAGGCGACACCTGGATGTGGCTGTTCATGTGCTGGCCCTCGTCCGGTGGCGCCAGAAAGGTCAGGCTGAATGGCTCGCGCGCGGTCAGTGCCGGGAAACCGGCGTAAGCCGACAGTTGCAACATTGCCAGCGCGATTGCGCCTATCGCGGCGGTGCCGGCACCGGTCGGTCCCAAACGCATCGAAGCCCAGTTCGTCCAGTCACAACGCGTGATAGTTCCATCGACCAGCCAGAGTGCGACAGTCACGATGACCACCGCCAGCGTGCCCGCACCCAGCAACGGAACCCCCAGCGACTGAGCGAGTTCTGGCACTTGGCCGACATACCGGGCTACCAGGGACCAACTGGCGACTCGTCCCCATGACCACAGACCCGTGACCACCAGAAGGTAGTAGCCCGACAAGAGCAGCGTCGCGGTCGTAGCAATAGCTGCTGCCGCGAGCCGTGGTGCAGCACGGCCGGGCAGCCAGCGCCATACCGCCATGCGCAGGCCTGCCAGCGCCATAGC
>NZ_JAKLLN010000055.1 GCF_023150065.1 Zoogloea sp. | reverse complement strand
CGAGACTGCAGAGCAGCGGGTGGCAGCCGGCAAGGGTGCCCGCGGCCGTCTGGCGCTGCATGCATATCACGAATCGGGCTCGATCGTCATCGAGGTCAGCGACGACGGGCGCGGACTCGACCGCGAGCGCATCCTGTCCAAGGCGATCGAGCGCGGCCTGGTGGCCGACGATGCGCAGCTGTCCGACGAAGAGGTTCACCAGCTCATCTTCGCCCCCGGCTTTTCCACCGCCGAGGCCGTGACCAACCTGTCGGGCCGCGGCGTGGGCATGGATGTGGTCAAGCGCAACATCGAGGCCCTGCGCGGGCACATCCGCATCGCCAGCCAGCCGGGGCGCGGCACCACGATGCAGATCCGCTTGCCGCTCACATTGGCCATCATCGACGGCTTTCTGACCAGCGTCGGTGGCGTGAGCTATGTGCTGCCGCTGGAACTGGTGGCCGAGTGCCTCGAGGTGCCGCCCGAGTGCGCGGCCGAACCCGAGCGTGTGGCCGGCCATTTCGACCTGCGCGGCGAGGTGCTGCCCTACCTGGACATCGGCCGCTTCTACCGCCACGCTGCGCCACCACCCGGCGCCACGCGGCGCAGCCTGGTCCTCGTGCATGACGGCGGCAGCCGTGTCGGGCTGGTGGTCGACCGCCTGCTGGGCGAGCACCAGACCGTGATCAAGCCGCTGGGCCAGGTGTTCCAGCATATCCGCGGCCTGGCCGGCTCCACCATCCTGGGCAGCGGCGAGGTGGCCCTGATCCTCGACGTGCCCGCCCTGCTGGACCTGGTCACCGGCAACAGCCGCGCAGTCGCGCCGCACACGCCACGCTGAACCCACGCGGCTCGCCCCACAACACACGTCGCCCCCAAAGGACCTGCACGATGATCCCGAACCCGCTGCACCGCCTGAACCTGTGGCAGAAGTTCGCCACGATCGGCGCACTGGCGCTCACGCTCATCGCCATCCCCGGCGCGATCGTGTTGCGCGATCGCATCGACACCCAACGTGTTGCCCACGACGAGCGCGCTGGCCTGGCGCCGGCCGCAGCGATGCTGCGCACGATCCAGATCACGCAGCAGCACCGTGGCCTGTCGGCCAACGTGCTCAGCGGCAACGCGGCTTTCGCCGACAAGCGCGCCAAGGCCAAGGACGAGGTTGACGCCGCACTGGCCAAGGCGGCCACCGCGGGGTCCGAGCTCGGGCAGCGCATGCGCACCGGCACGATCGACGAGCGGATGCGCAGCATGGCCGCGGATTGGAAGAACCTGGCCGAGGCTGTTGGTTCGCGCGGCATCTCGCCAGCCGAGAGCGCGCAACGCCACACCCGACTCATCGAAAGCCAGTTCGCCATCCTCGACGAGATCGTGTCCACGTCCACCCTGGCTCTGGACCCCGAGGCCGCGAGCTTCTACCTGATCATGGGCACGCTGGACTATGGCCCGCGCCTGACCGAGTACCTGGGCCAATTGCGCGCCCAGGGCACCAATGCGTTGTCGAAGAAGGAGATCACTCCCGAGCAACGTGCCGCGATCGCGGTCCTGATCGGGAACAGCCGCCACTACAGCCAACAGGTGCAGCAGGCTCTGGATCGCTCGAAGGCTTCGGATACGACGTTAGCAGCGGCGCTGTCGAAGTCGATCGGTACGGCAGTCGAGGCGGCCAGGACTGCCGCCGATCTGGCTGAAGCGGAACTCGTGAGCACCAGCAAGCTCGCGCTCGCCGCGCCGGACTTCTTTGGCCGCATGACACAGGCCATCGACAGCCAGTTCGACCTGGTCACCGCTTCGACCGGTGAGCTCACGCGCATCCTGGAAGCCCGCGCCGACGCAGCGCGCACGACGGTCGTCCAGGTGAGCCTGGCGCTCGCCGGCGGCCTGCTGGCGATGCTGGTGACCGTGTGGCTCATCCTGCGGGTGTCGAATCGAGCGCTGCGTGCGTCGATGGATGCCGCCCAGGCGCTGTCGCGTGGCGATCTGTCGGTGAAGGTGGCCACGGACGGGCGGAACGACTTCGGCCAACTCGCCGCGGCTGTCGAGATGGCGCGCGCCAACGTACAGGACCTGCTGGCCGAGGTGCGCGGCATGTATCAGCGCCACGAGCGCGGCGACATCGACGTGGTCATCGACGCCGGCCGCTTCCAGGGCGAATTCGGAACCATGGCCCAAGGCATCAACGAGATGGTCGGCGCGCACATCGATGTGAAGAAGCGCGCACTGGGGGTGGTGGCTGAATTCAGCCGCGGCAATCTCGATGCCGACATGGAGAAGCTGCCCGGCAAGAAGGCGTTCATCAACGATACGCTCGACACCGTGCGCCGCCTGCTGCGCGAGGCCAACAACGCCGCAGCCGAGAACCTGCGCATTCGCCGTGCGCTGGAGGCGGTGCCCAGCGCCGTGATGGTGACCGACAGCGAAGGCGTGATCCGGTTCGCCAACAGCGCCGTGCTGGCGCTGCTGCGGCGCATCGAGCCGGGCCTGCGCCAGCGTGTGCCCGACTTCTCGGCCGATCAGGTGTTGGGCCAGAACTTCGACCGCTTCCACCGCAATCCAGCGCATC
>NZ_JAKLLN010000054.1 GCF_023150065.1 Zoogloea sp. | reverse complement strand
CCGGCATGAAACGCATGCCCTGCAGGGCTTTCTTCTCGGTGACGACCCCAGCCACCGGCGAGCGGAAGGTCAGCGTGCGTTTGGTGGAGCCCGATCTGGTGAGTGCGCGGATCTGCTCGTCGGAGATGTCCCAATTGCGCAGGCGCAAGAGGCTGGATTCGGCGAGCTGCTGCATGCCGCTCCGGGCCTCGCTACCGGCATCTTTCAAGGCTTCGACCCCCTGGGCGGCGATGGTGTATTCACGCTGGGCAGAGACCAGTTCCGGGCTGTACACCTCGAACAGCGGCTGGCCCTTGGCGACCGGCTGGCCAGTGACGTTTACGTGCAGGCGCTCCACGTAGCCCTCGAACTTCGGGGAGATGGCAAAGCTGCGCCGTTCATCAATCTCGATGCGGCCAGCGGCGCGCACCTGCTTGTCGAGGGTACGCAGTTCCGCCGCCTCGGTTCGCACGCCAAGCTTTTGCACTTTCTCGGTACTGATCTTGATCGAGTTGGCGGTTGCCGGCTCATCGTCAGCCTCGCCTTCGTAGACCGGGATGTAGTCCATCCCCATCGGGTCCTTCTTGGGCGTCGGCGAGGTGTCCGGCAGTCCCATCGGGTTGCGGTAATACAGCAGCTTGCGTTCCTTCTTCGCACCTTCTACCGAAGGGGTAGCAACCTGACTGGCGGCAGGTTCATGACTTGCTGCCGGCCGCTGACCCAGCCAGTAGCCGCCACTGGCAGCCAGGGCGACCGACAGGCCGATCGCAATACCTGCGCCTGTTTTCATAGATCTTCTCCGAGAATTCGTTCGATTTCTGCAAGGCGCATCTGCGCGTCGGCCTGAGCCTTGATACGGTTTTGACGGGCCTGACGGATCTGCCGCTGGGCGTCGAGCAAGGTGGCGAAATCCACTTTGCCGGTTTCGTAGCCGGCCAATGCCGCCTTGAAAGTCAGTTCGGATTGCGGCAACAAGCTGGTTGCGGCAAGGGCTTCGGTGCGCCGGGCGGCGTCGAAGCCGGACAGGTTCTCGGCCAGTTCCCCCAAAACCTGGTTGGCGGTAGCGTCGCGACGGGCTTGGGCGGCCGACAACATGGCTTCCGACTCCCGTTCCTGGGCACGGCGGGAGCCCTGCTGCAGGGGCAGGTTCAGTTCGACCATCAGCTCCCATTCCTTCACGGAACCCTGGTACTGGATCGGCGAGACCCCCAGCGTGAAGTCCGGGTAGCGGTTCTTGTAAGTCAGTTCGCGGTTCTTCTCGGCTGAGCGGATCCGGGCCTCTTCGGCAAAGAGCTGCGGGTTCTTTGTCCGCACACGCTCCTCAAGGGCCAACGGGTCGAGCTGGGCCGGGGCTGGGAGCGTTCTCAGGCGCTCTGGCGCAGCCAGGGGGGACGCGCTGGGCCTTGCAAGGAGGGCATTCAACCTTGCCTGGAGCTGCCGGCGTTCATTCTCGAGGGCGACCAGCTCGCTCTTCATGCCGGTCTGCTCCACCTGTGCCCGAATCACGTCCTGCTGAGCCGCCAAGCCACCTGCGTAGCGCACCTGGGCGATCTTCTCCAGGCGCGTCATCAGGTCGAGGATTTCGCGGGTCAGCTGTTCATTGCGATAGACGTACTGGAGCTGGGAATAGGCGGTCTTGATCCGGGCCGCCAGTTCTGCCCAGGTGCCGCTGGCACGCCCTTCGGCGCCGCGGGCATCGAGTTCGGCGATTTCCCGCTTGAGATCCCGCTTCCCGAGCCAGGGCACGTCCTGCATCAGCAGGTAGCGTGTGCTGCCGACTCGGGCCGGCGCCAGCGTCGGGTTTTGCTCACCCATCCGGGTGATGTCGCGTAATTCGGTTCGAAACTTCGGGTCCGGCAAGGCGCCGGCCGGTGTGACTCGCTCGGCGGCGGCTTCAGCCTCGAAACGCATCGAGGCGTATTCAGGATTGCGGCTGCGGGCGAAGTCCAATAGCGATTCGACATTGGCGCCAAGCGAGGCGTCCTGTGCCTGCGCAGCCAGGCTGAATGCCCCCAGCACCACGGCGTACAACCAACTTGCGCGCGGTTTCGTACGCATCTTCATTGATGACTCCCTGAATATTGTCGGATTCTGGCAAGCGAAGTCACTTCGCCAACAAGCCGTCACTTCTTACGTCGCCCCTTGCGCTCACGCGACTGCACCTTGGCGACTCTCGTCGACTTTGAGCTGAGCCGCCTCCTGAGAAGCCAGAACCCGAGTACGGCCAGCACAAGGCCGGCAGCACCGCCAATCATGAGCACTGCGGTGAGTTGCTCATGATTGAGAAGCGATATGTCGACCCGATGCACGGCAACACGAACAACTTAGTTGCGTTCCAGATGCACCACGGTCATCGCACCGTTGATCTGGTCCGCCATGAAGCGGATCTTGTCGCCGGCCTTCACCTGATCCAGCCAGGCCGGATCCTTGACGCGGAACACCATGGTCATTGCCGGCATGCCGTTGGGCAGCGGGCCATGGGACAAGGTGAGCTTGCTGGCAGACTTGTCCACCTTCTTGACGAGGCCATCGGTCATCTGGGCGGAAACGCCGCTTTTTTCACCGTGCATGGCGGTGTGATCCGCATGCTCGTCGGCA
>NZ_JAKLLN010000053.1 GCF_023150065.1 Zoogloea sp. | reverse complement strand
TTGGCGGCGCTGTACCACGAACGCTGGGAAATCGAGGGCGTCTTTGATGAATTCAAGACGCACTTGCGGGCGAACAGCACCGTTTTGCGCAGCAAGACGCCCGAGTTGGTGCAGCAAGAGTTGTGGGGCTTGCTGCTGGCGCACTTTGCCATTCGTCAGTTGATGGCACAGGCAGCCTGGGCGCGTGAGCTTGACCCGGATCGGCTGAGCTTTATCCATGCAGTACGAGTGATCAAACGCAAGATGCCGCAAGCTGCGGCCATTCCCCCCTGAGCGCTTGGCGTCTTGGCGTGACGCTTGGCTTGCAGAAATTGCCCAAGGCCTATGCGTCAGCAGTCGCGGCCACAGCAACCCTCGTGGCGTCAAGCGCAAAATGAGTAACTTCAACGTACGCCATCGTGGGGAAAACCTTCATCGAAAGCACCACCCAACACCGGTGCTTCGTATCTGAACAGTATTGCGGCTAGCGGCGCGGGCGAGGCGCTGCGCGTGAAGGTACTGGTCAAGCCCATCCGCTCGGGCCTCAAGACCAACCTGGTCATCACCACGAGCCGGCGCACTTACTTGGTCGAGCTGACCTCCACCGAGAAGGCCTGGATGGCCTCGGTGTCCTGGGAGTATCCGAAGGACAGGATGCTGGCCCTGCAGCGCCAGGCGCAGGCGGCCCAGGCCGCGGCCCCCATCGAGAGCGGCTTGGCGCTGGAGAGGCTGCGTTTTCGCTACGCCATCGGTGGTGGCAACCCGTCCTGGAAGCCGCTGCGTGCCTTCGACGATGGCGAGAAGGTCTACATCCAGTTTCCGGCGGGCATCGCACAGGGCGAACTGCCGCCGCTGTTCGTGATCGGGGCGCAAGGGGACGGGCAGCTGGTGAGCTACCGCTTCCGGCCGCCGTACTACATCGTGGACCGGTTGTTTGGTGCGGCCGAGCTGCGCCTGGGTGGAGGTGGGGGCCAGGATGGTGACGTGGTGCGCATTGAGCGAACCGACGGTGTTGGTGGACGGCTCTGACCATGGGCAGCCGGGACTCTTCCAACGCCGCCACCCCGCCGCAACCCGCCAAGGTTGCTCCCGAATCGGTGGCGCTGCGTGCTGCGCCGAGACCCGTGACGCGGTTGAACCGGCGCATGCTGGCAGCTATCGTGGGCTCCTTGGCTGCGGCCGTACTGGGCGCCACCATCTGGTCGCTGCAGGGCAGCCACCGGCGTGGCGCGAATCCCTCGGAGCTCTACAACGTCGATCGGGTGTCGAAGTCCGAAGGGCTGGACCGGTTGCCGGCCGACTACGGCGGACTGCGATCGCCAGAAGTACCCCGATTGGGGCCTCCGTTGCCGGGGGACCTGGGGCCGGCCATCGTGAAGGCGCAGGGGTCGGTGGAGCCGGGCTATGCGCCACCAGGCCATGATCCGGCGGATGCGCTGCGCAAGGAGGCCGAGGCTGCGGCGGGATCGCCGGTGTTCTTCCGCACGGGGGGAGCGCAGGCGGGGCAGGGTGCGGCGCAGTCCGCGGCGATGGCGGCGCCTGCGGCATCCGTGCTGGCGGGGTTCGATCCATTGGCGGCGGGGCCTGTCTCGACGGCGGCGCAGCCTGCAGACCCCACGGCTGTTCAGAACCGGCAGGAGCAGAAGGAGGCTTTCCTGAAAGGCGGTTCCACGGAAACCCGGAATTCAGGAAACCTGCAGATGCCTGCCTCACCCTACCAGGTGATGGCCGGCACGGTGATTCCGGCTGCGCTGGTGACGGGAATCCAGTCGGACCTGCCGGGCGATGTAGTCGCCACCGTGACGGAGCCGGTCTACGACACGGCCACAGGGAGGCACCTGCTGATCCCGCAGGGCTCGCGCCTCCTGGGGCGCTACAACAGCCAGGTGAGCTATGGGCAGAGCCGGTTGCAGATGGTGTGGAACCGCATCGTCCTGCCAGACACGTCGTCGCTCACGCTCGACAACCTCGTGGGCACCGATCCGGCGGGGCGCGCGGGGTTGGAGGATGGAGTGGACTGGCACTGGGGAAGGGTGGTCGCGGGGGCGGCGCTGACGACCTTGCTGGGGGTGGGCGCCGAGCTGGCTGCTCCCGAGAACCGGCAGAACGGCAACCGTGTGGTGATCGCGGGGCGTGACGGGTTGCAGGACAGTGTGAACCAAGTGGGGCAGGAGATGATGCGGCGCAACCTGAACCTGCAGCCGACGCTGACTGCAAGGCCAGGGTTGGCGGTGCGGGTGATCGTGAACCGGGATCTGGTGCTGCGGCCTTATCAGCCGTTGTTCGTCAATGGCGGCAGGGGAGGTCCACGATGAGCACTCCGAGGAAATTGCGGCTGGGGCCGCTGCCCAGGACGGAGAGCGTCAAACTGACCTTCACCTGCACGGCCAGTCTCAAAGCGGAGCTGGACCGGTATGCAGTGTTGCATGCGCAGACCTATGGGGAGGCTGTGGATGCCATGGCGCTGGTTCCGCACATGCTGGAGGCGTTCATGGCGCGGGACCGGGGTTATCGCAGCTTTGCTCCGTCCAGCACAATGACCTCCAAGAAGCGGCAGCCAGATGGACAGGGGTAGGAGCGGCGCGGCCTGGGTGTGCAAGGCAATGCCCAATGCGTGACGATCCGTGTCTCTTGCGATTATTGATCCGGCCCTTGCGTACTTGAATTTATCTGCACCACCCCCAAATTGGATTCATGCAAGCAACTGACATGAGATCGCTGAGCCGAGAGGCGCGGCATGAACGCCGAGTACAGGTCATCCGACTGCGCAAAGTCGGCAAC
>NZ_JAKLLN010000052.1 GCF_023150065.1 Zoogloea sp. | reverse complement strand
GCCCACCGCCCGGCCGGGCAGACCCGAGTGGGCGATCCAGTTGCCGTCGGCCCATTGCGGCGCGAACACCTGGACCAGCGCCACGCCGGCGCTGAGCGTGCCGGCCACCATCAACCCGGTGGCCACGCACAGCCAGACGGTGGCCCCATCGTCGCGCGCGGCCACGGCAGCGAATGCCACCACCAGCAGCGCCGCCACGCCCAGCAGGCCCAGCGCCGAGAGCATGAGCCCGGCCGGCAGCGCGCCGAGCACGCCCGAGCCCAGCGCCGCCGCCGCCAGCAGCGCCAGCGCACCCAGCAGGCTGCCCCCCCGCACCGGCCAGATGCGCGGCGCCAGCACCGCCACCAGCGCACCCCACAGCGACACCGCCAGGCACTGGTTCAGCAGCGTGGACGACGGCGGCTGGTTGTAGGCCAGCAGCGGCGGCACCGCGCAGGCCAGGAGTGCGGCCAGCATGACCGGCCACGGCCAGCGGCGTTCATCGGCGGCCGCAGGCGCTGCCGCGCCCGCAGCCCAGGTGGGCAGCGACATGCGCTGGATTCTAGGCAGCCCAAGGCGCCCGACCGGGCGCGGGCAGTCCTGCGTCCGCGCTCGCCACTAGAACCCGTTGAACGGCGCGTAGCCGACGACGTCGCCGCTGGTGCCGTCGATCAGTGCGATCCAATCGGTCTTGCGGGCCTGCAACGGCAGGTAGCGCATTTGGTCAGCAGCTCTGCCGGAACGCTTTACGGCCGCGTCGAGTTCGCCTCGGCGATCGGCATCCACGCCTGGCAACTGGGCCAGCGGCCGGGACCGGAGCAGGGCCTCAGCGCGGGCGGTGGCGTCCCAGGGCCGCCAGTATCGCGGACGAGCGCTGAGATCGGTGCCGGAAGCGGCCATCTGGATGGCCTCCAGCTTCTCCGCTCCATCGGCCGGTCTCTCGATGCGCAGCAATCGAGGACCGTCCAGCGGCAGGTGGCGCAGGTCCTGTGGCGCATCGTCCAGCCCACCGTCCGGAATGTCCACGGCCGTTACCACGCGCAGACGGTCGACCTCGAAGACCAGCGCCACCGGGCGGGCAACGAAGATGGTGTGCATGCCAAATGCCAGCGCGGCGAGCTGCAACATCGCGATGACGGCCAGATCGCGCTGCAGCTCGCGCAGCGGCTTGCGCACCCGGTCGAACACAGCGAAGGTCAACGCGGGGCCGATGACGACGTCGACCGACGTGATCAACACGAAGAGCTCGGTGCCACCGGCGAGCACGGTGTAGGGCCACGGGTACCACAGGCCGAACACCAGGGCTGCGGCCAACGCGGCGACCCCCGCGCTGAGCAACAGGTGGATGCCTGCGGCGCGCAGACGTGATTTCAAGTCGAATGCAGCCATCGCCGGGTGTCTTTGCTCAGTCGTTGCGTGATGACGATTCTGCGGCAACCGAAACGCCAACCGGGCACCCTTGGGTGCCCGGTTGGCGGTCGATGGGGTGGGCCGGATGTCGCCGGCCCCACCTTGCCGTCGTCAAGTTATCAGGTGCGGCACTCAGCCGGAACGTACTTGGCGTTCGAAGGCGTGTTGCAGTCCCAGGTAATGCCAGTGGAGCTGCCCGTACCGACCAGATTGAACGTAACGGTCGTTCCGCTGACGCCCGTCGCAACCGTGACCCCGAGCGTTGCGCCCGTGGCAGCGTGTGTGCACGCCAGCGTCGTCATGCCGATGGTGCCAGTCGCCACGCCGAGGCAATTGTCAGCCGCGCCATTGGCGAAGTTCTCGGAAACCGTGGCCTTGGCACCGCTGGCCTGGACGATGCCTTCCGACACCTTGGCGCGGATCGTGTAGTCCTGGTACGCCGGCAGCGCGATGGCGGCCAGGATGCCGATGATCGCGACCACGATCATCAGTTCGATCAGGGTGAAACCTTGTTGGATGCTGCGCTTCATGAGAAAACTCCTGTCTGGGGTGAGGGGTGGGGGACTGTGCGAGCTTTCTTATGCAGGCCCCGTGCCAGCCCGCCTGGGGGTTCTGGGGGGGTGGCAGGCGCGAAATCGATCACGTGCCACCGGGCCCTGCTGCCGCAATCCGTCGACCCGGCGGTCGCGCAGGTGACGTTTTTCGTCACCTGCGCCGCAAACCGTCAGTCCAGGGCCAGCACCTGGCCGGCAGCCAGGGCGCGCAGGTCGTGGGCGGCACCCAGGGCGGCCAGTTCGGTCATGACGGTGTCGAGCTCACCCGGCTTGATGTGGGTGATGTAGACCGCCACACCGGCCGCCAGGTGGCGCAGCTCACGCCCGATGGCCTGTGGGTACAGGTGGCGGCTGACCTGCGCCAGCGCGCGCTCGTCGTCGCGGAAGGCGGTTTCGATGACCAGGGTGTCCACCTGCATCTGGGCCAGTCGCTGCCACAGGGGCTCGTGCGGGGCCGTGTCGCCGGTGTAGACCCAGGCGCCGCGCGACGAGCCGGCGCCGGGCAGCACGGCGTAGCCCACGGCCGGCACCGTGTGCAGGGCTGGCAGCACTTCGATTCGCCGGCCATGCGTGAACTCGATGACCTGGCCCACCTGCAATGGCTGCAGGCTGAGCACGGGCCGCTCGGCCGAGGGCAGGCGGGTGAAGTCGGGCCAGAGCGAACCGTTGAACAGGTGCTCGCGCAGGGTGGCCAGCGTCTCGGGCAAGGCATGCACGCGGATGGGCGGTCGCTGCGCCCGGCGGCGCATCACGCTGTCGGCCAGCAGCGGCACGGCCAGCACATGGTCGAGGTGGGAGTGCGTGAGCAGGATGTGGTCGATGCGCTCGAGCTCGTCGAGCGCGAGATCGCCCACGCC
>NZ_JAKLLN010000051.1 GCF_023150065.1 Zoogloea sp. | reverse complement strand
GCACGTCGTGCTCGTGTTCGTGCTCGTGTTCCATCGCCTCGTGCGGATGCGGATGTGCGTGCCGCTCGCTCAGGTGGAGCCACACCCCCAGGGCCATCAGGGCTGCGGCGAGCAGGAGCGGTGGGGTCACCGGTTCTCCCAACCACAGCACCGCAAGCAGTGCGCCGAAGAACGGCGCCACCGAGAAGTAGGCCCCGGTGCGCGCCGTGCCCAGGTGGCGCAGCGCGAGGACGAACAGCGTCAGGCTGATGCCGTAGGCGAAGAAGCCCAGAACGGCCGAGCCGGCGAGTACACCGAGTGGCGGCAAGCTGGCGCCCAGACCCAGCGCGATGGCCAAGTTGACCGACCCTGCCGCCAGTCCCTTCACCATGGCGACCCAGGTCGCATCGGCGAGCGACACCTTGCGCGTGAGGTTGTTGTCGATGCCCCAGGCCAGGCAAGCCCCCAGCACCGCCAGCGCTGGGCGCATGCTGCCGAACTGCGCATCGCCGGACCAGCTCAGCACGAGGGCGCCGGCCACGATGGCCATCATGCCGAGCGCGATGCGCCTGTCGAAGTTCTCCTTGAACGCGAACCACGCCAGCAGCGCCGTGAAGACACCCTCGGCGTTGAGCAGCAGCGAGGCGCCCGAGGCGGGCATGCCCGCGACCCCGAACATCAGCAGCACCGGCCCGACGACTCCACCGGTCAGCACGGCACCGATCAGCCAGGGCCATTCGCGCGCGGCCAGCCGGGACGACGACGTGCGGCACATGGCACGCCACAGCGCGAGACCGAGGCCGGAGCCCAGGTAGAGCAGCCCGGCCAGCATCCACGGGCCCGCATCGCCCACGATCGCCTTGGCCAGGGGAGTACTCGCCCCGAACAGCACGGCGGCGAGCAGTGCGGCGCCCACACCCGCAGGCAGCCTGGCTGCACCGGGACGGCGCGAGCGTGGTTTACGCATGCCGTGAGTGTCGCCGTACCGGGGCGGTCACGCGTGGGCGGGGTCCGCGAGAATTGGGTTTGAAGGGGTGGTCCCCGTTCCGTGCCACGATGATGGCGCGGACCTGGATGAGGCTGCTGCAGGGTCTTCAATGGCAGGCAGGTCAACGGAACCCAATCGATGAAGCTTCCCCACGCTGGCCACAACCGTGAGAGCCAGCACTCTGATCATGCCTGCGGCGGATGCTGCCAGGTGCAGCGCCAGCCCGAAGCTGGCCATTGCGCTGACGATGACCATGGCCACGAGGGCGCACAAGGCGACTGGCCGAAGCTGGTCGGGGCGCTGCTGCTGGCCATCGGTGCCGAGGTCATCGGGTACTTCGCGTCCGAGACCACCGCCTGGCGTGTGGCGGGACTTGCCGTCGCGGCCGTGGCGATCTGGCTCGCCGGCTTCGATGTGTACAGGATGGGACTGACGGCGCTGCGACATGGGCGGCTGAACATCAACGCCCTCATGACGGTTGCCGTGACGGGTGCCTTTGTGCTGGGCCAGTGGCCCGAAGCGGCGATGGTGATGGCGCTCTATGCGATCGCAGAAGCGATCGAGGCACGCGCCGTCGACCGCGCACGCAGCGCCATCCAGGGCCTGCTGGCGATGTCGCCGGACGAAGCCTGGGTGCGGCAGGCCGACGGCGGCTGGTCCAGCCGGCCGGTGCGCGAGATCGGCGTGGGCGCGATGCTGCGTGTGAAGCCCGGCGAACGCGTGCCGATGGACGGTGTCGTCCGCTCGGGCCAGACGAGCATCGATCAGGCCCCCGTCACCGGCGAAAGCATCCCGGTCGACAAGGCGGCGGGCGATCCGGTCTTCGCCGGGACCATCAACGCATCGGGTACGTTCGAGTTCGAGGTCACGGCACCCGCATCGGATTCCACGCTGGCGCGCATCATCCACGCCGTCGAGCGGGCGCAGGCCACTCGGGCGCCGACGCAGGGCTTCGTCGACCGCTTTGCCGCGGTCTACACGCCGGCCGTCTTCGTCACCGCGCTCGCGGTCGGGCTGCTGGGCCCGTGGCTGCTCGGCTGGACGGCGCTGCAGGCCGCCTACAAGGCGCTGGTGCTGCTGGTCATCGCCTGTCCCTGTGCACTGGTGATCTCGACGCCGGTGACCATCGTCAGCGGGCTGACCGCCGCGGCGCGGCGCGGCATCCTGATCAAGGGTGGCATCTATCTCGAACTGGCTCGCAAGCTCAAGGCCATTGCACTCGACAAGACCGGGACGATCACCGCGGGCAAGCCCCGGCTGGTCGATTGGTTTGTCGTCGATCCGGCCACGGAGCCGTCGACGGCTGAGCACATCGCCGTCGTGCTGGCGAGCCACTCCGATCACCCGGTGTCCAAGGCGATCGCGGCGGGGCTCGCGCCGAACAGCATCGAGGCGAAGGACTTCGTGGCGCTCGCCGGCCGTGGCGTGCAGGCCGATGTCGGTGGCGTGACCTACGTGCTCGGCAACCACCGGCTGATCGAGGAGCGTGGACTGTGTTCCGCGGCACTCGAAGAGAACCTGAAGCAGCACGAAGCCGACGGTCGCACCGTGACGCTACTGGCCACGCCAGGCAAGGTCATCGCGTTGTTCGCCGTGGCCGACTCGATCAAGCCGTCATCGCGCGAGGCGGTCGCATCGCTGCATGCCCTGGGCATCACGCCCGTCATGCTGACCGGCGACAACCAGGCCACTGCCGGTGCGGTGGCGCGCCAGGCCGGTATCCTGCAGGCGCGCGGCAACCTGCTGCCGCAGCACAAGCTGGAAGCGATCAGGGACCTTCAGCGCGAGATCGGGCCGACCGCGATGAGCGGCGACGGCATCAACGACGCCCCGGCGCTGGCGCAGGCCGACATCGGCGTGGCGATGG
>NZ_JAKLLN010000050.1 GCF_023150065.1 Zoogloea sp. | reverse complement strand
GGTCGTGGGCGCTTGGGTGGAGCGCTTCGATCGTCCGGCTCGGGCGAACGTCATGCCGCAGTCGCGGCAGCGGAACCAGTGCAGGCGACCGAGCGCGCCCAGGGGCACGCCGTGGCCGGCACAGCAGGGGCAGGTCGGGGGTCTTCTCTCCGACATGGGCATCCTTGGTTGGGGTGGGATCAGCGGAGGGGCACCGCCTCGGCGGCGCCCTTCTCGCGGCTGGGTCGTGCAGGGCGTGACTGCCGCACATGGCGTCAGAGCAGTCCGCGCTCCGCGAAGCTGACGCACTGGTCGCCGGCGACGACGAAGTGGTCTATCAGGCGGATGTCCACCAGCGCCAGCGCCGACTTCAGCGTCTGCGTCAGGAACTCGTCCGCGCGGCTCGGCTCGGCTTGACCGCTCGGGTGGTTGTGGGCCACCGCGATCGCGGCGGCGTTGCGGGCCAGGGCGCTCTTGACCAGTTCCCGCGGGTACACCGAGGTCTGGGTGAGCGTGCCGCGGAACGCCTCCTCGTGGGTGATCAGCCGGTGGTTGACATCCAGGTAGAGCGCGAGGAAGACCTCGTGCTGCAGGCCTGCGCAGCGCAGTCGCAGCCAGTCCCGAAGGACCTGGGGCGACGACATCACGGGCCCCTGCGCCATCCGGTCACGCAGCTCGCGCATCAGCAGCTCGCGGGCGACACCGAGTCGGCGCGTCAGGAGCTGCTGCGTGGCCGGGTTCGCGTGGGGCGTCTCCCGGTCGCTGACGCGCAGCGCAGCCGGCGTGGGGCCTGGCGATGGATGGGCCGGCAGGCCCAGCATCTCTGCCACCAGGTCCTCGCGCGACGCATGAGCAGCATCGGGCAGGTCCGGCAGATGTTGATGACCCTGGAAAGGGTGGAAGTTCATGGCGTTCTCCTCTCGTGGCGAAAAGGAAGACGGGAACGCCGTTCCCCTCCTTCACAGGCAAGGGACTGGTGTCCCCGCAAGGGAAGGATGTGCAGGCACACGACGGAACGTGGCCGGCACGGTGGCTCAGATGATCATCCGAGGCAGGTAACGACTGCGACGCCGCTGCCGCCCGTTCGGTCGGCATCGGAAACACTCCTCTCGGGAGTGGGTGTGAGCCCATCAAGTCTGCGCCATCGGCGCCGGGGATTCAACCGGGGCGGTGCCAGCGACAGCGCCTTTGCCGCGCTTGCCCGCGCAAAGGGCGCCAGGGTCCGTGCCTTGGTCGGGCATCGGTACGCGGGGAGGTGGCACGGTTCGCGTGACCGCACTGCGCGTGGCCGCGCCGTTGTGGTTGGGCCACGGCCTGCGCGGATGTCTTGGCGGGCAGACTGCAAAAGTGACACCGCAGAGGCACTCGGCTGTCACTGCAGAAATTTCTTCGCCGCGGGCAGCAGCGGATGCGCACAGACTTGCTCAGGCGCGCGAAGATGCGCGGCTTACCGACAAGGCCGACCCGACATGCTGCGCTCCGGAAACCAGCTTCGACTGACCCGACCCGAACGGGCGCGGCTGGCCCGCATCACCGCCATCGAGCCGGGGTCCATCCGAAGCGTCGCGGACCTGCAGGCCTACGTCCGCCGCTGCAAGGCCCACTACTGGGGCCACTCCGATGACACCCGGTTCCTGCACTGGCTGATCGAGCGTGAGGTGCAGTCCCTGACCGGTCGCTGAGCGCCTGTCGCCCCGTTCGCAGTCTCGGAAACAGGAACGCCCCCGGTGCTGGGCCGGGGGCGTGCTGGGTGACGGCCTGGCGTGGATCTGGATCGCGCCGTCTGAAGGGTCTCGAACGTTCGACCGGACAGCTCAGCGGAACACCCGCGGCTCGACGCTCGCCCCGCGCATGAACGCGAGGTACGCACCGGCCTTGCCGATGTCGTCGAAGTTCGCCACGGGCTGCTCGTGCAGCACCACGGCCCAGGGACGGGCATCGTCATCACTGGCGCGGATACGCAGTTCCGGTGGCTGCCAGCGCGGGTGGCGGTACAGGGGCAGGCCGGTGTCCCAGTCCATCAGTGCCAGCACATTCGCACAGAGGATGGCCGTGCCGCCCGCCTGGCCCGGCTCGACGAGCAGCGGCACCTTCAGCAGGCCGGTCGAGCGGCCGACCGTGCCGACCACGTCGAACTCGTCGAGCCAGCTCGCGCCGGTGCCGGTGTCGCCCAGCACCAGCCGCACCTTGCGGCCGTCCCGGCGGCAGGTCTCCAGCACCCTCGCCAGGCGAGGGTCCGTGCCGGGATCGAAGTAGGTGCCGTGGCCCTGGGCGGACTCGCCCCAGGCACGCACCGCAGCGAGGTACTTCTCGTAGCCGGTGAGGCTGGCCGCGTCGTCGGCGGTCGGCATCAGGTCGGGACGCTTAAGGCGCTGCGCGATCTGCCGGGCATGGTCGCGGGCGTTGTCGAAGCCGAAGCAGGTCACGCCACCTTCGGTGGCGATCACATACAGGCGTTGCTCGGGATTCAGGGTGATGTCTCGCATGGTGAACTCTCGAAGTGGGGAGGGCGGACACCGGCCCTGGCGGGCGGGCCCGCGGGCGGTTGGATGGGGTGCCGGTCGCGCCAGGCCGCTGGACGTCAGTCCTTGGCCGAGGCACGTCAGCGATCGAACCCGGTGCAGCCGATGGGGCTGCGCCGGGGTTCGGTTTTCGGATCAGCGCCGGCTGATCAGCACGGCGGGTGCGGGGCCGTCGACGGGAGGTTCCGGGGCACGCTCGGAGCGGCCTTCGGAGCCACTGACCGGCGACGCCTTGGACATGCCGGCCTGGTGCTGGAAGCGGGCGTGCGCGTCGGCGAACTCGGCATCGCCCAGCAGCTGACGAACCTGTGCGGCGGCCGGTTCGGTCCTGCCGTCGGAGTCACGGCCCGAGGCAGGGCGCGCGCCCCGCTTCGATGTCGCTGGCGAGGCCGGCGGTGCGGCGGCAATGGCCTCATCGAGGACGTCCGCAGTGCGGTGGTACGCCTTCTGCGTGACGCCGCCAACGAGGGCTGCGGGTCGCTGCAGCGTCCACTGGACCAGCAGGCGCAGCCATTGCCCGATGCGCTTGTCGCGGGCCTGGCGCGCCTTGTGGACGCGCAG
>NZ_JAKLLN010000004.1 GCF_023150065.1 Zoogloea sp. | reverse complement strand
ATCGGCGAACTACAACTGGTCTACAACAAGACCCGTCAGGCCGCGATCACGAAGGAACTGTCCGAAATTGTCGGCGGCGCAGCCGCGGTGTAACGGTTTAACAAGTTTGGGGAAACGACGATGAGTCAAGGAACGATCGTTCAATGCATCGGCGCCGTGGTGGATGTGCAGTTCCCGCGCGACGCGATGCCCAAGATTTACGACGCCCTCGAGTTGGCTGGTTCTGAACTGGTTCTCGAAGTTCAGCAACAGCTGGGCGATGGCGTTGTGCGTACCATTGCGCTGGGGTCTTCGGACGGCCTGCGTCGTGGCATGCAAGTTTCGAATACCGGCAAGGGTATCGCTGTGCCGGTGGGCCACGGCACCCTGGGCCGCATCATGGATGTGCTGGGTCGTCCGATCGACGAAGCCGGCCCGATCCAGTGCGACGAGCGCCGGACCATTCACCAGAAGGCTCCGAAGTTCGACGAGCTCTCTCCCTCCGTGGATCTGCTCGAAACCGGCATCAAGGTTATCGATCTGATCTGTCCGTTCGCCAAGGGCGGCAAGGTGGGTCTGTTCGGTGGCGCCGGTGTGGGCAAGACCGTGAACATGATGGAGCTCATCAACAACATCGCCAAGCAGCACAGCGGTCTGTCGGTGTTCGCCGGCGTGGGTGAGCGTACCCGTGAAGGGAACGACTTCTACCACGAAATGAAGGACTCCAACGTTCTCGACAAGGTGGCGATGGTGTTCGGTCAGATGAACGAACCCCCCGGCAACCGTCTGCGTGTGGCGCTGACCGGCCTGACCATGGCCGAGCGTTTCCGTGACGAAGGCCGTGACATCCTGTTCTTCGTGGATAACATCTACCGTTACACCCTGGCCGGTACCGAAGTGTCCGCGCTGCTGGGTCGTATGCCTTCCGCGGTGGGTTACCAGCCGACGCTGGCCGAAGAAATGGGCCGTCTGCAGGAGCGGATCACCTCCACCAAGGTGGGCTCGATCACCTCCATCCAGGCCGTGTATGTGCCTGCGGATGACTTGACCGACCCGTCCCCCGCGACCACCTTCCTCCACCTCGACTCGACCGTCGTGCTGTCCCGTGACATCGCTGCCCTGGGTATCTACCCGGCTGTGGATCCGCTGGACTCCACCTCCCGTCAGCTCGATCCGCTGGTGGTTGGCGAAGAGCACTACAACACCGCGCGCGGCGTGCAGCAGACCCTTCAGCGTTACAAGGAACTGCGTGACATCATCGCGATTCTGGGTATGGACGAACTGGCCCCGGAAGACAAGCTGCTTGTCGCCCGTGCCCGTAAGATCCAACGTTTCCTGTCCCAGCCGTTCTTCGTGGCGGAAGTGTTTACCGGTTCCCCCGGCAAGTACGTTCCCCTGAAGGAAACGATCAAGGGCTTCAAGACGATTCTCAGCGGTGAAGTGGACCATCTGCCCGAGCAGGCCTTCTACATGGTCGGCCCGATCGAAGAAGTCTTCGAAAAAGCGAAGACCCTCTGATCAATGCGACCATCGCCCGGCGGCGCTCCTGTAGCGCTGCCGGTTTGAGGAGGAATTAGCTATGGCAATGACCATTCATGTCGATATCGTCAGCGCGGAAGAGCAGATCTTCTCCGGTCTGGCCGAGTTCGTGGCGCTGCCCGGCGAAGCAGGTGAACTGGGCATCATGCCCGGCCACATGCCGCTGATGACCCGCATCAAGCCGGGTGCCGTGCGCGTCAAGGTCCAGAACCAGGCTGAAGAAGAGCTGGTTTTCGTGGCCGGCGGCCTGCTGGAAGTTCAGCCCAACCTCGTTACGGTTCTGGCAGATACCGCCATCCGTGGCAAGGATCTGGACGAGGCCAAGGCACTGGATGCCAAGCGCCTCGCGGAAGAAGCCTTGAAGAACCAGGGTTCCGCCCTGGAGTATGCAAAGGCCCAATCCGAGCTGGCTTCGGCACTTGCGCAGATCGCAGCCATCAACAAGCTGAAGAAGCGCGGCCACTAAGCACAACGGTTCGCTGTATTGCAAAAAGGGCAGTCCAAACGGGCTGCCCTTTTTGCATTTTGCGTGGTGACTACGGCCTTAGCGCGCGGATTCGAGTTTCTGCAGTCGCTTGTCGAGCCGGGCCAGATCATCGCGGAGGGCCGCACTTTCATTGGCCAGGTCTTCAAGGGCGTGGCGTTTGACCAGTACGGCCTGCTCTTCGCTCAGGTATTCGGCAAGATTTTCGACAACGTTGCGCGCAGTCTGCCGATGCCATCCAGCCACGCTGCGAACGACGCTGACACTTCGATGGGCAGCAATGTCACCGATCAGGCGTGACAGGGCTTCTTCACCATCCCAGCGCAGTTTGCGCAGCACGAAACCGAGGGTGTCTGCCAGATCGGCATTGCCACTGATGCGGATGTCGGCCATCAGCGCGTCAGGACCACCGATCAGCTTGGGCAGGCTGGCCAGGGGCAAGTCGAGAACGACATCGGGTGATGTCGTTGCCGCCTCGGTAAAGTAACCATCGCCATCGATGCCCAGCCCGAGCTCCAGCGGTTTGAGCACGAAAGCGGCGCTGCGGCCGGCAAAGGGGGCCAGCCTCTCCCGGGCCCAGGGAGCATCGCCGAGAACGTGGTTGAGGCCTGCGATGGCTGAGGAGGTGAGCATTCCGGTCCCCGAACTCAGAGTTTGTAGCCCCGATGCAGCGCAACCACGCCGGCAGTCATGTTGAAGTATTCGACCCGCGCCAGGCCCGCGGCTTCCATCAGATCCTTCAGGGATTCCTGGTCGGGATGCATGCGAATGCTCTCGGCCAGGTAGCGATAGCTGTCGGCATCCTTGGCGACCTTCTCGCCCATCATCGGGAGCAGCTTGAAGGAGTAGAAGTCGTAGGCCGGGGCGAGTGGCTTCCAGACTTTCGAAAACTCCAGCACCAGCAGACGGCCGCCGGGTTTAAGGACGCGGCGCATTTCGGCAATGGCGGCGTCCTTGTGGGTCATGTTGCGCAGTCCGAAAGCCACGGTCACCACGTCGAAGTGGTTGTCGGGGAAGGGCAGCTTTTCGGCATCGCACTGGGCGACGGGCAGCAGGAAGCCCTTGTCCACGACACGATCGCGACCACGGGACAGCATGGCGTGATTGATGTCGGTGAGCCAGACCTGGCCCGTGGGCCCGACCTTTTTGGCAAAGGCCAGCGACAGGTCGGCGGTTCCACCAGCGACGTCGAGCACCCTGTCACCGGCGCGGACACCCGCGATCTGCACGGTGAAGGCCTTCCACAGGCGGTGCAGGCCGAAGGACATCAGATCGTTCATCACGTCGTAGCTGGAGGCAACGGACGAGAAGACGCTTCTTACCTTGCCGGCCTTTTCGGATTCGGCAACCTTCTGGAAGCCGAAATGGGTGGTCTTGTCATTCATGATCGGGATACGGATCGGAATCGGAGGGAGTTGGCCCCCGGAGGGGCCAGCTGAAAATCAGTGATGGTGACCGCAGCCGCCGCCCTTGGGCGCCGGCGCGGGCTGCAGGGCGGGATCGCGGCTGCCGCCGGCCTCGGCGAGGCGCAGCAGGTAGGTCTGCCACAGATCGTCGTGGTTTTCACCCAGGTCGTAGAGGTAATCCCACGAATACAGGCCGCTGTCATGACCATCGGAGAAGACGGGCTTGATGGCGTAGTTGCCGACGGGCTCGATACGGGTGATGTCCACGTCACGCTTTCCCAGTTGCAGGACTTCCTGACCGACCCCATGTCCGCGGACTTCGGCGGAGGGCGAGAAGACGCGCAGGAATTCGAAGCTGAATTCGAACTTCCGGCCATCGTCGAAGCTCACTTCCATGATGCGCGAACGCTGGTGCAACTTGATTTCGGTGGGGACGGGATCGTCCTTGCGCAGGCCTGCCATGATGGAGATCCGGGATCTGAGTTCGTGATGGGCGAATGATACTAGAAGGTGGCTTTCCTGCCCTGTCGGGGAGCAAGCTGCGGCGCTGTTGCAGGCGCGTGACCTGTCATCAAAACTTCAAGTTGCTGCAATACACTGCGCCGGTCGCCAGAAATCACCGAGGTCTCCATGCCCGCCACCATCCTGCTTGTTGAAGACGAGCCTGCCATCCAGGAACTCATTGCCGCCAATCTGATGCGGGCCGGTCACCACGTGGTGCGGGCTGCCGATGCCGAAACGGCCCAGCGCATCGTGCGCGACGCCCTGCCTGACCTGATTCTGCTCGACTGGATGCTGCCCGGCATGTCCGGCGTCGAGTTTGCCCGGCGTCTGCGCGCCGAGGAGCGTACCCGCGGCATTCCGCTGATCATGCTGACGGCACGGGGTGAGGAGCAGGACAAGGTGCTCGGCCTGGAGTCCGGTGCCGACGACTACATCACCAAGCCCTTCTCGCCGCGGGAGCTGGTGGCGCGCATCAAGGCCGTACTGCGCCGCCGGGCCCCCGAGACCACCGAGGATCCGGTCGAGATGGGTGGATTGCGGCTGGACCCGGCCACCCACCGGCTGGCTGCATCGGGTAATCCGGTCACCCTTGGACCGACCGAATTCCGTCTGCTGCACTTTCTGATGACCCACCCCGAGCGCGTGCATTCCCGCGCCCAGTTGCTTGACCAGGTGTGGGGCGATCATGTCTTCGTGGAAGAACGGACCGTGGATGTGCATATCCGCCGCCTGCGCTGTGCCCTCGAGCCCAGTGGTCACGACAGCCTGGTGCAGACCGTGCGGGGGAGTGGCTACCGCTTTTCGACCCAGCAGGAATCTGCCGCCCCCGTGCGATAATTCATGTCAGTTCAGCCTGCTGAAGGGATGATGGCCATTCGGCCGGTCCGCTATATCTTCGTTGCAGCCTTCACCTACCTGGCACTCATTGCCCTTGCGGCATTGCTTGTCTGGGCTGTGTTCGATCCGCTTGCCGCGCTCCTCCTCTTTTCTGCCGGTCTTCTGCTGGCGGGTATCTATCACGTCCGCAACCTGCACAAACTGGTGAGCTGGCTGCGGACTCCCGTGGATGACTCGCCGCCCATGCCCCGCGCCGTCGGCATGTGGGATTACATCTTTGCTGATGTGAATAGCCGCGCGCGCAGTGCCAACCGTCGGCAGCAGCGCCTGTCTTCGGCCCTGGAGCGTTTCAGGGAAGCCAGTCAGGCCATGCCCCACGGGCTGCTGTTCCTGTCCAACACCCATACGATCGAATGGGTCAATCGGCAGGGAGAACAGCATTTCGGCCTGGAGCAGGCCCGCGACCAGGGCATGCCGATCACCAACCTGGTTCGCCAGCCTGATTTCGTCCGCTACCTCGAGGACGGCCATTACGAGGCACCGCTGATCCTGAACATTGGCCGGCCCCATCCCCGGATGCTGATGGTTCACGTGGTGCCCTTCAGCGAGGACATGCGTCTGCTGATGTCCGAGGACATCACCCAGGGTGAGCGCCTGCAGGCCATGCGCCGCGACTTCGTGGCCAACGTGTCCCACGAGATGCGAACCCCGTTGACCGTCGTCACCGGCTTTCTCGAGACCGTCATCGATGGGCTGGACGATCTGGAGAAGGACGACATCCGCCACTACCTGGGTCTGGCTTCCGAGCAGGCCGGGCGCATGCAGCGGCTGATCCAGGACCTCCTCACCCTGTCAGCCCTCGAAGCCGACGAGCCGATCCGCCACGAGGAAGCCGTGGATGTGGCCGATCTGCTTGAAGAGGTGCAGCAGGAGGCGCAGGTGGTTTCGGGGGGCAGGCACACCATCGAGCTCGATTGCAGCACCCACGCCCGCCTGCTCGGCAACGCCAAGGAGCTCTACAGCGCCTTTGCCAACCTGGCCATCAACGCCGTGCGCTATACCCCGGCGGGGGGGCATATCCGCATCAGCTGGCGTCAGCGGGGTTCCGTGGTGGAGTACGCGGTGAAGGATGACGGGATCGGGATTGCACCCGAGCACATTCCCCGCCTGACCGAGCGTTTCTATCGGGTTGATCGCGGCCGCTCCCGGGAGACCGGAGGGACCGGCCTCGGTCTGGCCATCGTCAAGCATGTGCTGAGCCGCCACCAAGGCGACCTGCTGATCGAGAGCGAGCCCGCCACCGGCAGCACCTTCACGGCCTGTTTTCCGGCCCGGCGCCTGGTGGATTGAGGCGGGCGACCGCGCTCAGGAAACGACCACCTCGTAGGTTGCCTGGTCGAAATTGGTACCCCGGGCCACCAGCGAGGTGAGGCGGATCTGGCGTGGCTCGCCGGTGTGCAGTTCGAGCACCTTGTCGGCATGGAACCACCCACCCGGCAGCACGATGCTGGCCGGAGCACGCATGGCCGCCACTTCGGGAAGCAGGAAGCCCTGGGCGTAGGGCTCGTGAGGGCTCACATTGAGGCCCGTTCCCCGGACGGCCACCGATGTCGGCAGACCTGTCAGCAGATGGATGCCGGCCATCAGGGTGCCATCGGGTTCATACATCAGCCAGCTCACCTGGCCGAGCAGGTATTGATTGCCGTCGCCGGGCTTGATGCCGACCAGCTGATGGTGCTCGATGCGCTGCCCGGGGTGTTTGCGCTGCAGCCGGAAACCCGACACCGAGTGATCGACGGTGGTCCATTCGTCGATGTGGAAACCCCGCCGCCTGACCTCGGCTTCGGCATCGATGATGGTCGGCACCTCGTCATCCACACGGGCGCCGAAGGTGATCACGTTGAGATCGTAGCGGCTGCCCATGGTCTGGCGCCGGTTGGGGGGGACGAACTCCTGCCCGGACACCAGCAGCCCGATGGCTTCCCAGTCGGTGCTGATGATGTTGCCGACCTTCTTGCTGTGCCGCGGAAAACGGCGGCCCGCGGCGGACATGCCCCAGGGTCGGTACAGGGAGACCAGCAGGCGGGCGCAGGCGGGCTGGGAGCAGTCGTCACCCAGGCCAAGGGAGGCCGGTGTGGTGCCCTGCTTGAATTCGGCCAGCATGGCCTTGATCTGGGCCGCCAGGCGGTGTCCGTCAAAACGTCGCATGCCGGGCCGGCTGCCGATCAGGGCGATGGGGCGCAGGCCGTGGTCTTCGGTCAGATCCAGGCCGTAGGCGCGAACGTCGTCCTTCTCCCATTCGCTCTGCATGATGCAGTAGGGGGCAAAACGCTGGGCCCAGCGGCAGATCCAGTTGAGCTCGCGCTGGTTGCGGCCGTAGGGATTGGTCAGATCTACCAGCAGCAGGGCGATGTAGGCCTCGTCGGGGCTCTGGGCCTTCCAGGTGTTGTTGAGGGGATCGATGACCCGGCTGTGGGCCACGCCCGTCCGTTCCGCTTCCAGATAGGCCGAATGCACGGCTTTCCACGCGCCCTGGGGCTCGGCCCGGTGGGCCCGGAAATACTCGATGATCACCTGGCCCAGATACTGGATGCGGCGCTGCGCCAGCAAGGGCCATTGGGCCCGGAACTCGTCGCTGCCGGCGCCGCTTTCCACCAGGCGCGCGTAGGCCGTGCTGAGGGCCGTCCACAGGCGTACCACCTGACGCAGGGTGGCGTCCTCGGCGCTGTCGGGAGGGAGCGGGTGGGCCGCATAGCGGGACGACATCTCGTGCTGCACGAAGGTGATCGTCTGGCGCGCCGACTCGAGGACTTCCAGCTGCTCTTCCGGCCCGAGGGGGCTGGCCAGCAGGCCCTCGAGCATGCGCACGAGGGTGGCGTGGCTCTCGGCGGCATTGAGGGTGTGGAGGTTGCGCAGCAGCTTGCGATACTGCTCCACGCTGCGCAGATCGGTGTAATTCTGGGGGCTGTCCGTCATGGGGCTATCCTCCGCGTTCAGCCGGAAAGGTGCTCGGCAACGGCATTGCGTATGGCCAGGGCGAGACGGGCGTCATCCACCTCGGGTGCCGGCGAGTTGCCCCCCTTGCGCTGGCTCTGCCCCCACACGGGCTGGGGGAAGTGGCGGTCGTCGAGGTAGCGCGGAATCACGTGCCAATGCAGATGCGGCACCACGTTGCCAAAACTGGCGAGGTTGACCTTCTCGGGCCGGAAGCACTCCCGCACGGCGACCTCGACTGCCATCAGGATGTTGAAGCAGTGGCGCTGTTCAGCGGGGGAAAGATCGCTCATCTCTGCCACATGCTCGGTCCACACAAGCCGGCAATAGCCGGGGTAGTCCGGATCGCTGACCCGGATCACCCGGCAGCTCGCGTCGTGCCAGAGTACGTTCTCCCACTCGGGGAAACACAGGGGGCAGTCTTTCGGGGCGCTTGTCGGCATGGATGTTTCGACCCGGGTTGGCGGTATCCGATGATTTTAGCCCGGATACATCGCAAATTTTCACAGCTGTCCGGCTGTGACGTAATTCATAGAAATTGTATTTTCAGGCACTTTTGACATCCTATCCTCAGCCAGGTGCCCGAACAAAAGCGCAGGTATCGGCGGGCCCCGCATCCACCGGTTCGCCGTCGACAAACAGCATCAGCGTACCGGGCGGGATGGTGGCCCAGTTTTCGTTGTCGGTCAGCGGCGTGGTGGCCACCACGGCCACCCGGTCGGCCGGGGAGGTCAGCTGGCGGAAATCCACAGTGATGTCCTGATCCTTCAGGTGGGCCTCGTCAAACGGCGCCTTGCGCACGATGTAGGTCAGCCGGGATGCGCAATGGGCGAACAGGCAGGTGCCGTTGGACAGCAGGAAGTTGAATTCACCGTGGCGCCCGATGTCGGTGGCGATGCGCCGGATGGCGGCGAAGAGCTCCGCCTGCGGGGGTTCTCCGTCGGGGAAGTCGCGGTTGAGGGTTTCCATCAGGTGGCAGAAGGCCCGCTCCGAATCGGTCTGTCCGACGGGCTGGAAGTCGCCGCGCTGATCGGGGCAGAAATCCTGCAGGTTGCCGTTGTGGGCGAACACCCAGTAACGCCCCCACAGCTCGCGCTGGAAGGGGTGGGTGTTCTCGAGGCTGATGAAACCCTGGGTGGCCTTGCGGATGTGGGCGATCACGTTGAGGGAGTGGATCGGGTAATTGCGCACCAGCTCGGCCACCGGCGAATGGGCGCTGGCCTTGGGGTCGAGGAAGACCCGCACGCCGCGACCTTCAAAGAAGGCGATGCCCCAGCCATCCCCGTGCACGTCGGTCAGTCCGCCGCGGGCCTGGAAGCCGGCGAAGGAAAAGCAGATGTCCGTCGGCGTGTTGCAGTTCATCCCCAGTAGCTGGCACATGTTCTTTTCGGCTTCCCCTATGGCCTGCGATCGTTGTGGCCGTCAGAATTGCAGTCTCGGCGTGTGTCGCCCTCGGGCGACGCACGTGTCACCCCGGAATTCTCCCGCAAGGGGCTCAGCATGACAAACGCCACCATAGCCGATTACGCCGACCGGATTGCTGCCGCAGGTCGCCTGCTGTCTGCCGCCAGGCGCATCCTGTTCATCACCGGAGCGGGTCTGTCAGCCGATTCCGGCCTGCCCACCTACCGGGGCGTCGGTGGCCTGTACGAAGGGGCCCTCACCGACATCGGGCTGCCTATCGAGCAGGCACTTTCCGGCGAGGTCTTCCGCTCCAGGCCCGACATCACCTGGCGCTACCTGGCGCAGATCGAATCCAGCTGCCGGGGCGCCCGGCCCAATGCGGGTCACTACGCAATCGCCCGCCTCGAAGCCCTGCACGGCACGGTGACCACCCTGACCCAGAACGTGGACGGCTTTCACCTGGAGGCCGGTTCCCGGGACGTCATCGAGATGCACGGCACCCTGCGCCGCCTGCGCTGCGTGGATTGCGGCCGTGTACGCCAGGTGGAAAACTATGCCGGCTTGTCCATCCCCCCCGAATGTCCTCACTGCGGCGGTGTCCTGCGCCCTGACGTGGTGCTGTTCGGCGAGAGCCTGCCCGATCAGGCCGTGCATCGCTTCGAGACCGTGCTCGCGGCAGGGCCCGACCTGATCTTCACGGTGGGTACCGGTAGCGCCTTCCCCTATATCGCCGGCCCGGTGCTGTGGGCCCTGGAAAACGGCGTGCCGACCATCGAGATCAATCCGGGCAGCACGCCCGTCAGCGAGCGGGTAGACATCCGCCTGCGTCTGCGCGCCGCCGAGGCCCTGCCGGCCATCCTCGACGCCGCCGGTTTTTCGCTGGACAGCGGCCGCGACGCCAGCGCCTGAGTCTCCCGGGCTGGTTTCGCTGCAGCGCCGCAAAGCCTAGAATCGGGGGTTTTCTCTGCCCGGCCGCCGGCATGGATCTCCCCCGCCTTCTTGCCCAGCTCGACGACGCCCTCCTCGGCGAGTTGTTCTCCGCCAGCTCCCTCAGCCGGGCCCGTACCTACGTGGGGCGGGTGCGCCACATCGAGATGGCGGGCAACCAGCTCCAGGCCCAGGTCCAGGGGACCGAGCCGGTACCCTACCGGGTATCGGTGCGGATCGAGCGGCGGGAGTTCTTCGGCCAGGGCAGTATCGAGCTGGCGACTCGCTGCACCTGCCCGGTCGGCAACCGCTGCAAGCATGCGGCTGCCCTCATTCTCGCCGCCCGCCGCCCGGGTGCCCTGGTGGACAAGCCCCGCGCCGAGATCCTCGCCTGGGCGCGCAGCCTGCGTGACCGGGTGGACAAGGTTGGCAAGGCGAAGAAGGCCGCCGCCCCCAAGGAAGCCATCTTCTACCTCTGTTCGGTGATCAGCCTGCCCACGGGCGACGAGCTGGAGTTCAGCCTACTCAAGGCCCGGGTGGGGGCCGACGGCGGCCTCACCAGCCTGGCCGGTGAATGGTCCAACTACGAACAGGCCCTGCTGCGCCCCCCCGGTTTCGTGCGCGACGAAGACCTCAACGTGTTCCGTCTGCTGCGCGAGACCAACCGGCGCACCGGCGGCTATGGCTGGCCCCATCTCCATGGCAGTGCCGGCCTGGCCCTGCTGGATGCGGCGGTCGCCACCGGCCGGGCCTACCTGGAGGTCGAGGGCAACGGGCGGGTATCGCCCCTGCGCGCCGGTGCTACCCGCCCCGGACGCCTCGAATGGGTGCCCGGCGCGAACGGCGTCAAGGCGCGGGTTGCCACCGAGCCCCCTGCCACTCTGGTGGTGCGCACCGAGCCCCTGGCCTACCTGGATGTCGCCGTCGGCGAGGTGGGTCGTGTGCTGCTGGAAGACAGCACAGTGATTGCCGAGCTGCTCGCCCTGCCGGCCCTGGCCCCGGCCGAACTGCCGGTCATCGCCAACGCCCTGGCCGAAGTGGCGCCCGGCCTGCCTTCGCCCCAGGGCCAGCGGGCCGCTGAGCTGCCCCTGCTGGCGCTGCCCTGCCAGCCTGTCCTCAGCCTGGCCTCCCTGTTCTGCTGGAGCTGGCGCAAGCACCGGGGCTACGAAGCGGATTTCGGCGGCCATGAGTACGACGTGGCTACTCCGGCCTTCACTTACGGCGAGGCGCGTTTCGAGCCCGGCGCCACCAGTGAGCTGGCCAGCCTCCCCGATGGCCGGGCCGTCCGCGTGCAGCGTGACCTCGCCGCCGAGGAGACCGCCTGGAAGGCCTTTCTGGCCGCCGGCTTCCAGCCCCTCAAGCGTGGCTGGCTGATCAGTCCGGGCACCGTCACCGAAGGGCTTTACGGCCTGGAGAGCGAGGCCCACTGGATCCACTTCTTCTCCATCGTCGCCCCGGTGCTGCGCGCCGCCGGCTGGCACATCGACTGCCCCAAGGACTTCCGCCACCGGGTGCTGGTGGCGACGGGCTGGGAGGTGAACATCGAGGACAGCGACGAGGGCTGGTTCGAGGTGTCCCTGGGGGTCGAGGTGGATGGCCGGCGGATCGATCTGGCGCCCATGCTCCACGCCGTCTTCCGCCAGGACGCCCGCTGGCTCGACCCGAAGCTGATCGACGGCATCCCCGATGATGCCCAGGTGCTGGTGCAGCTCGACGACGGCGACCGGGTGGCCCTGGCCGCCGAGCGGGTCAAGCCCATCGCCCGCAACCTGGTGGATCTCTTCGACACCCCGTCCGCCACGTTGAAGGTGTCGCGCCTCGATGCCCCGCGCCTGGCCGAGGTGCTCGGGGACGGCTGGCGCGCCGAAGGCCTGGCCAGCCTGGAACGCTGGATCGAGCGCATCCGCGGCGCCGGAAAGATCAGGGCGGTGGCCGCGCCCAAGGGCTTTGCCCTGGATCTGCGCCCCTACCAGCTTGAAGGCCTGGCCTGGCTGCAGCACCTGCGCAAGCATGAGCTGGGCGGCATCCTGGCCGACGACATGGGCCTGGGCAAAACCGCCCAGACCCTCGCCCACCTGCTCACCGAGAAGCGCGGCCGGCGCCTGGGCAAACCCGCCCTGGTGGTGCTGCCCACCTCCCTGGTGTTCAACTGGCAGCGGGAGGCCGAGCGCTTCGCCCCCGATCTCAAGGTGCTCAGCCTGCGTGGCGCCGGCCGGGCCGAGGCCTTCGCCAAGATCCCCGAGCACGACGTCTGCCTCACCACCTACCCGCTGCTGTGGCGCGACCGGGAGCAGCTGGCCGCCCACGAGTACCACTCCCTGATCCTCGACGAGGCCCAGACCGTCAAGAACGCCGCCAGCCAGGCCGCCCAGGTGGTGCGCACCCTCAAGGCGAAGCACCGCCTGTGCCTCACCGGCACGCCCCTGGAGAACCACCTGGGCGAGCTGTGGAGCCAGTTCGACTTCCTGCTGCCGGGTTTCCTGGGCGACCAGAAGGACTTCACCGCCCGCTGGCGCACCCCGGTAGAGAAGCACGGCGACACCGTGCGCCGCGACCTGCTGGCCCGCCGCATCGCCCCTTTCATCCTGCGCCGGCGCAAGGAGCAGGTGGCCACCGAGCTGCCCCCCAAGACCATCGTGGTGCGTAGCGTCGAGCTCGAAGGCCGCCAGCGCGACCTCTACGAGACCGTGCGCGCCAGCATGGACCAGCGGGTCCGCGACGAGATCGCCGCCCGGGGCTTCGCCCGCAGCCAGATCGTCATCCTCGACGCCCTGCTCAAGCTGCGCCAGGTGTGCTGCGACCCGCGCCTGCTCAAGACCGACGCCGCCGCCAAGGTCAAGGAGCGGGCCAAGCTCGACCTGCTGATGGACATGCTGCCGGAGCTGGTGGAGGAGGGGCGGCGCATCCTGTTGTTCAGCCAGTTCACCGGCATGCTCGGCCTGATCGCTGCCGAGCTGACCACCCGGCGCATCGATTACGTGACCCTCACCGGCGACACCCAGGACCGGGAAACCCCCATCCGCCAATTCCAGGACGGTGAGGTGCCGGTCTTCCTGATCAGCCTGAAGGCCGGTGGCGTGGGCCTCAACCTCACTGCCGCCGACACGGTGATCCACTTCGACCCCTGGTGGAACCCCGCCGCCGAAAACCAGGCCACCGACCGGGCCCACCGCCTGGGGCAGACCAAGGCGGTGTTCGTCTACAAGCTGGTGGTGGCCGGCTCCATCGAGGAAAAGATCCTCGGCCTGCAGGAGAAAAAGGCCGAGCTCGCCGCCGGCATCCTCGCCGAGGATCACCAGGGCACGGTGAAGTTCGGCGAGGACGACATCCGCGCCCTGCTTGCGCCGTTGCCGGAGGTGAAGGGCGAGGGCGACGCCCCGAAGAAACGGGGCCGGCCGAAGAAGGCGTGAGGCGGGGCATACCCCTCCCAGCCCTCCCGCCACTGCCATGCCGGAGGCTTCACGCCACCCGGTTGCGCGCCTCGCCGGCCACGAAGGCCTCGATGTTGCCGATCAGCTGGTCCGCCAGGGTCTGCATGGCCTCCCGGCTGGACCAGGCCACATGGGGCGTGAGGATGAAGTTGCCGGCGTCCAGCAGGTCGGGGGCGAGCAGGGGGTTGTCCCGGGGGGGCTCCTCGCTCAGCACGTCGAAGGCGGCGCCGCCGATGTGGCCGGCCCGCAGGGCGTCGGCCAGGGCGGCTTCGTCCACCAGCCCGCCCCGGGCGGTGTTGATGAGCAGGGCGCCGGGTTTCATGGCGGCCAGTTCTGCCGCGCCGATCAGGTGCCGGGTGGCGTCGTTGAGGGGGCAGTGCAGGCTGATCATGTCGGCCTCGCGGATCAGCGTGTCGAAAGCCACGTAGCCCTCGCGCAGGCTGTCGGCGCCCTTGCGTTCGCCCCGGATCACCCGCATGCCGAAAGCCTCGGCGAGGCGGGCCACGCCTTCACCCAGGCTGCCGCTGCCGAGCAGGCCCAGCGTGCGGCCGTGGAGGTCGCGGATCGGGTAGTCGAAATAGCAGAACTGTTCGCTCTGCTGCCAGCGCCCGGCGGCCACCGAGCGGTGGAAGGGGCCGATCTGCCGGGACAGGGCCAGCAGCAGGGCCAGGACGTGCTCGGGTACGGTCTCGCGGGCGTAGCCGCGCACGTTGGAGACGACGATGCCCCGGGCGCGGCAGGCTTCCAGGTCGATGTTGTTGTAGCCGGTGGCGGCGATGGCCACCATCTGCAGCTGCGGCAGGCCGGCGATGATGTCGGCGGTGAGCAGGCGCTTGTTGACGATGGCGATGGTGGCGTCGGCCAGGCGGGCCGCCACGTCTTCCTGCCGGGTGGCGTCGTGCTCGACCCAATCGTGGGCAAAGGCGGGGCGGCGGACGTTGGCGATCAGGGCGCCGGCTTCGAGGGTGACGATGCGGTGCATGGTGGGGCCGGAGTGGGGAAGGGCGCCCAGCTTAGCGCGTCCCGGCCCCGGCCCTGAACCGGGGTTTACCGCAGGCGGGTCAGAACTCCACCCCGGCCTGGGCGGCAATGCCGGCCTTGAAGGCGTGCTTGACCACGCCCATCTCGGTTACCGTGTCGGCGGCCTCGATCAGGGCCTCGGGGGCACCGCGGCCGGTGACGATGACGTGCTGCATCTCGGGGCGGCTGTTGATGTCGCGGAGGACTTCGGCCAGGTCCAGGTAAGCGTACTTGAGGGCGATGTTGAGCTCGTCGAGGACCACCAGGCCGATCTCGGGGTCGTCCAGGAAGCGCCGCGCCTGCTCCCAGCCGGCCTTGGCGCTGGCGATGTCGGCGCTGCGGTCCTGGGTGTCCCAGGTGAAGCCGTCGCCCATCACGTGCCAGCTCACCTCGGGCTGGCGGCGGAAGAAGGCTTCTTCACCGGTGTCGGAGCGGCCCTTCACGAACTGCACCACGCCCACCTTCATGCCGTGGCCGATGGCCCGGGCGAGCACGCCAAAGGCGGCGCTGGACTTGCCCTTGCCGTTGCCGGTGTTCACCAGCAGCAGGCCGCGGGTGTCGGTGGCGGCGGCGATGGCGGCATCCACCACGGCCTTCTTGCGCTCCATGCGGGCCTTGTGGCGGGCGTTGCGTTCGTTTTCGGTGGATGCGGGGTTCTGGGCGGGTGTGCTCATGGGGTGTCTCGGGTGGGGAGGGGGCCGGTTCAGACCGGCACGAAAAGGGTGTGCCCGCCGTCGGCGATGGCGCGCAGGGGGTGGCCGTAGGCAGCGGACAGGGTGTCGGTGGTGAGCACCTCGGCCGCGCGCCCGAAGACGTGGCCGCCCTTGCCGTCGAGCAGCAGCACGTGGCTGGCGTAGCGGGCGGTGAGGTTGATGTCGTGGAGCACCATGGCCACCCCTGCGCCCCCGGCGGCGAGGCCGCGGAAGTGGTCGAGCACGGTGATCTCGTGGTGCAGGTCGAGGTGTGACAGGGGCTCGTCGAGGAGGTACAGACGGGGCTGCTGCACCAGCAGCGCGGCAATGGCCAGGCGCTGGCGTTCGCCCCCCGACAGGGTGGGCACCTGGCGCTCGGCAAAGCCGTCCAGCCCCATGTGCGCCAGGGCGGTGAGGGCGATGGCTTCGTCGTCGGGGCTCTCCCAGTCCCAGCGGCCCAGGTAGGGGTGACGGCCCACCAGGGCGGTCTCGAGTACCGTGGCGCTGAAGAAATCCGGCTGGCTCTGGGCCAGCAGGCCACGCAGGCAGGCCTCGTGGCCCCGCGGCCAGGCGCCATAGGGCTGGCCCGACAGCAGCACGGCGCCGCGGGCCGCGTCGCGCAGGCCGGCCAGGGTGTGCAGCAGGGTGGTCTTGCCGGCGCCGTTGCGGCCCAGGATCACCAGGGTGTCGCCGGCCTGCAGGGTGAAGTCCAGATCGCGGCACACGTCGCGCCGGCCCACCTGGACGGTGAGGCCGTCGGCGGCCAGCACGGGGGGGCGGGCGTCCATCTTCATCGCGGGTGACGGGCCAGCAGGAAGAGGAACACCGGTACGCCGATGAGGGCGGTGAGCACCCCCACCGGCAGCTGGATGGGGGCGACCACGGTGCGGGCAGCGGTGTCGGCAGCGCACAGCAGCACGCCGCCGGCGAGGGTGGCGGCGGGGAGCAGCAGACGCTGGTCGTTGCCGATGGCCAGGCGCACCAGATGGGGCACGATCAGGCCGATGAAGCCCACCGAGCCGACGGTGGTGACGGCCACCGCGGTGAGCAGCGAGCCCAGGCCATAGACCAGGCCGCGCAGGCGCCCGACCCGCACGCCGAGGGCCCGGGCGGTGACTTCGCCCCGGGCCAGCAGGTTGAGCTCCCGGGCGAAGGGCAGGGCGGCGGCAAGGCCGATGGCCAGCAAGCCGAGGGCCGGCCAGGGGCGGGTGGCGCCACTGGCGTCGCCCATCAGCCAGAACAGCATGCCCTTGATGCGGCCTTCCGGGGCCAGGCTGAGCATCAGGGCCACCGCCGCGCCACAGCCGGCGGCGACGATGACGCCGGTGAGGAGGAGACGGGTCTGGGTCCAGGACCCGTCTCCGTGGGCCAGGCCGAAGACCAGCAGGGTGGCGCCGAGGGCGCCGATGAAGGCCCCCGCGTCGATCCAGCCTGCGGCGGCTCCGGCCAGGATGGCACCCAGCGCCCCGACCGCCGCGCCGCCGGAGATGCCCAGCACGTAGGGGTCGGCCAGGGGGTTGCGGAGCAGCACCTGCATCAGCGCGCCGGCCAGGGCCAGCAGGCCGCCGCAGGCAAAGGCGGCCACCGCCCGGGGCAGGCGCAGGCTGCGGATGATGTCCGCCTCCATGCCGCCCCCGGTGCCGGAGAGGGCCGCCAGCAGGTCGTCGAAGGAAACCGGCAGGGCGCCGGCGGAGAGGGACCAGGCGAAGGCGGCGAGGGCCGCCAGCACCAGGCCGGTGAGCACCAGGCCGGCGCGGCGGCGCACCGACAGCATGCCGGTATTGCGCCTTGCTGCCTGCCCGTGGGCCATGGTCCCTCCGCTCATGTCTTACTTCGGAGCGTAGCGTACGCCGAAGAAGACATTGGCGCCGGGGGTGTTGTAGCCGTAGGCGGTCTCGTACTGCTTGTCGAGCAGGTTGTTCACCCGGCCTTCGACAGCCCACTCGTGGGTGAGGGCGTACTTGGCGTAGGCATTGAGCACACCGTAGCCGCCCAGGGGCCGGATCTCGCCCGCCCGGTCGTAGCGGTCGCCGGAGCCGCGCCATTCCATGCCCACGGTGAGGGCCTGGATGCGCCGGCTGATGGCCAGGTTGGCGAACTTGTTGGCCCGGCGCTGCAGGCGCTTGCCGGTGTCGGTGTCCTTCGGGTCGAGGAAGTCCACGCTGGCGGTGAGATCGAAGCCCGCCAGCTGCCCGCCGTAACCCAGGGTGACACCCTCGAGTTTGGCGTTGGCCACGTTGCGGGGGATGAAGTTCTGGTCGTTGGCGATGAGGTTGCTGATGCGGTTGCGGTAGTAGGTGGCGCTCAGGTTGTGGCCGCCCTGCTCCCACAGCAGGCCGATTTCCTTGTTGTAGGCGTTTTCGGGTTTCAGCTCGGGGTTGCCGAAGCCGGGGTAGTACAGCTCGTTGAAGGTCGGTGCCCGGAAGGCCGAGCCGACGCTGCCCTGGACGCGCAGGCTGGGCAGGATCTGGTAACCGTAGCCGGCGTAGCCGGTGGTCTTGCCGCCGTACTGGGAGTTGTCGTCGTGGCGGGCGTTGAGCTGCAGCCGGTGGGCGTCGATGCTGGCGGTCCAGCCGAGCAGGAAGGAGTTGACCGAGCGGCTGACGTCGAAAGTGCCTTCGTTGGTGGCCTTTTGATGCAGGTTCTCGTAGGCCGCCAGCAGGGAGCCCACCGGCAGGCGCACGTCGTGCTGCCACATGAACTGGTTCTGGGTGGTCTTGATGGTGGCGCCGGTGGGGGCGTAGGAGGCGAAGTTCTCGTAGTCGTCGATGGACTGGCCGAAGCGCACGGTGCTGGTCCAGATATCGGTCAGGCGGTTGCGGCTGTAGAGGTTCCAGGCACTCTGGGCGGCGTTGTTGTAGTTGTCGTAAGTGCGGCCCGAGTCGTACATGGAGCGGCTCTCGGCATACAGCACCGAGCCGCCCAGTTCATGGCCGGCGGCGGGGCGCCAGGCGAAGTTGCCCGAGAAGTTGCCGTTGCGGTACAGGTCGTTGTCGGGGTTGTAGGTGGACAGCTTGCGGTTCTGGGCGCTGAAGCTGTCGGTATGGGAGTAGCCGCCGCGGGCCGAATAGGACAGCTGCTCGGTACCCCCGGCCACGCCGGCGGAGACTTCGCGGGTGCCGTAGCTGCCGGCGCCCACGAAGGCATTGATCTTCGGTTCGCCGCTGCCCTTCTTGGTGATGACCTGGATCACGCCGCCGATGGCGTCGGCGCCATACAGGGCCGAGGCGGGTCCACGAACGATCTCGATGCGCTCGATCTGGGACAGGGGGATGTCCTGCCAGGCAGCCGTGCCGAGGGTGGCAGAGCCCAGGCGCATGCCGTCCACCAGGAACAGGGTGTGCTTGGAATTGGTGCCGCGGATGGAGATGTCGGTGGCCTTGCCCGGACCGCCGTTGGAGCTCATCTGGATGCCGGGCTGGCGGGCCAGCAGCTCGGGCAGCGAGAAGCTCGGGCCGGCACGCTCGATCACTTCACGGTCGATCACGGTGATGTCGGCGATGGCCTCGTCGGCGCGCTGGGCCTGGCGGGTGGCGGTAACGGTCACCGTGGGCTGCTCGTTGTCGGCGGCCAGTGCGGTGAGGGGGAAGGCGGAGGCGACCGCGATGGCGGCAGCGGAAAGGCGGATGATCATCTGTTGGTTTCTCCCTTGCCCGGCCGCGTCCCCGCCGCCGGGTGGATTGCGCTTGGCGGTGCCGGGGGAGGAGGTGCAGAGAAGGTCCGGGAAGATCCATGACCGCGCTCGTCGCCACCACCCCGTGGCACTGCCGCTTCATGTGATCAAGGCCGGTATCCGGGCTCGCAAGCTGAGCCGGTGGGGCAGAAAGATGCCGGACCGGACGCGGTGTATCGCCTTCCCAGGCCTGGGGCCCAGTGGCGGTGTGACACACCTTGCGCTTGCTTACCGTTGCGGGGGCAGCACAGGCATTGCGGCTTCGGCGAGAAGCACGCGCACCTGTTTCCCGTTTAACTCCTGGTCTGGAAGACCCGTGGAGCACCTGGAACACGTTTGCCCGGTAAAGCCCATGTTGCACCGGACAGCCTGCGATAATACCACCGAAATCAGATACTTCCCGAAATTGGTTGACGTGCACGGAATGTTTGGAAGCCCACTATGCCCTGTGAATTGATCATTGGCGGTGCCCGTTCGGGCAAGAGCCGCCATGCCGAACAACGTGCTGCCGCCAGCGGCCTTCCGGTGCGTGTCATCGTCACCGCCGAAGCGCTGGACGAAGAAATGAGTGCCCGCATCGCCCGCCATCAGGCCGACCGGCCGGCCGGTTGGGGCGTGGTGGAGGCTCCCCGCGGGCTGGCCGCCGCGCTGGCGGCCGAGGCGGCGGAGGGGCGCTGCGTGGTGGTCGATTGCCTGACCCTGTGGCTCGCCAACCTGCTCGATGGCGCCGACGCCCTGCCGCCGGGCGGCGGCGGTGAGCTGCTGCCGGCCCTGGCCCGGGAGCGGGCCGCTCTGCTGGCCCTGATCCCCCGTCTGCCGGGGCAGGTCATCTTCGTGGCCAACGAGGTGGGCTTCGGCCTGGTGCCGGAGACCGCCCTCGGGCGCCTGTTCCGGGACGAGGCGGGGCGCCTCAACCAGGCTGTGGCGGCTTTGTGTGACCAGGTCACCCTGGTGGCGGCGGGCCTGCCGCTGACCCTCAAGGCAAGCCCCTGATGGCTTGTTTTTAATCCTATGTGATTAATTCTATTGGAATTTTTCGGGCTTCTCCGGAACTGCCGCACAGTCGTCAGGTGTGGTGGGTCACAGCGGATTTGTCCGTCGCAGTGCAACATCGGCTCCTATTACAAGATGTAACAGCGGGAGGAGTCGTCACCATGGATACCCAGCATCTTGCCAGCGGTATTGGTCAGCCCTGCCGCCTGGCCCTGCCTTCTCCGCCGGGGGGCGCCACCTGGTACGTGGATGCGTCCGCAGCCCCGCTGCAGGTGACGCTCGAGCAGACGGTCGGGGAGCCGGATGCCCGCCGGCCCCGCAGTCAGGTGTTTCTGCTCGTCGGTGCCGCACCCGGCGATTACGAGTTGCGTTTCGTGCTCAAGCGCGCCTGGGAAAGCCAGGTCCGCAACAGCCGGCGCGTGGTTTTCCAGGTGCGTGGCGGCGACCGCCGTGGCCTGAGCAGCTGAGCGTCACGGCCGTACCGGGGGTTGTCCTGCCGGTACGTGGGGTGGCGCGGCGCTTGAAATAAACGTCGCACCGTCCTAGCATCCGCGGCCTTGACCCCGCCTGCAGATGCGCCCCATGACCTTCGCCATTGTCCGTCCCGACCGCGGTCTCGCGGCCGCCCTCCAGCAGCGCATCGATACCAAGACCAAGCCCCTCGGCGCCCTCGGGCGGCTCGAGGCGCTGGCCCGCCAGATCGGCCTGATCCAGCAAACCCTCGCTCCCCGGCTCAGCAAGCCGCACATGCTGGTCTTTGCCGGCGATCACGGCGCGGCGCGGGCCGGCGTGTCGGCCTACCCCCAGGACGTGACCTGGCAGATGGTCGAGAACTTCGTCGCCGGGGGCGCCGCGATCAATGTGTTTGCCCGCCAGGTCGGCATGGATCTGTCGGTGGTGGACGCCGGCGTGGCCCGGGATTTCGGGGCCCGTCCGGGCCTGATCGACGCCAAGGTGGCGCCCGGCACCGCCAATTACCTGGAAATGCCGGCCATGGATGCTGCCCAGCGCGACACCGCCATCGCCCGCGGTCGCGCCCTGGCCCGGGAGCTCGCCGGGCAAGGTTGCAACGTCATCGGTTTTGGCGAGATGGGTATCGGCAACACCGCATCGGCCTCCCTCCTGACCCACTGCCTGACCTGTGCCGAACTGGACATCGTGATCGGCCGCGGCACCGGCCTGGACGACGCTGGCCTGGCCCGCAAGCGCCAGCTGCTGGCCCGTGCCGTGGCCCGTGGCGGCCGGCCGGGCGACCCCCTGGAGGCTCTGGCCCAGTATGGCGGCTTCGAGATCGCCATGATGGCCGGCGCCATGCTCGGTGCGGCGGAGGCGGGCATGGTGCTGCTCATCGACGGTTTCATCGTCACCAGCGCCCTGCTGGTGGCCCATGCCCTGTGTCCGGCGATCCTCGATTACTGCGTGTTCGCCCACCGCTCCCAGGAGCCCGGCCACACCGTGCAGCTGACCCATTTCAACACCGAGCCCCTGGTCCAGCTCGACCTGCGGCTGGGCGAAGGCACCGGGGCTGCCCTGGTCTACCCCCTGGTGCAGGCGGCGGTTAACTTCCTCAACGAGATGGCCAGCTTCGAGTCGGCCGGCGTCAGCGGCCAGCAGTGAGCCCGATGATCCCGGGGCGGCCACGCGGCACGTACTGACATGCTTCGCGCCCAGCTCGAACTGTTCTTCATCGCCCTCGGTTTCTTCACCCGGCTGCCGGTGCCCGGCTGGGTCGAGTTCTCGCCGGAGAAGCTTGGCCAGGCGGCGCGTTTCCTGCCCTGGATCGGCTGGATCGTCGGCCTGATCGGGGCCGGCGTGTATGGGCTGGCGGTACAGGTGCTGCCGGTGGATGTGGCCATCGTCCTGGCCATGGCGGCGAGCATCCGCGCCACCGGGGCCTTCCATGAGGACGGCTGGGCCGACACCTGCGACGGGCTCGGCGGTGGCTGGAACCGGGAGCAGATCCTGAAGATCATGAAGGACTCGCGGATCGGCAGCTACGGCGCCATCGGCCTGGTCCTGATGCTCCTTGCCAAGTACCTGGCGCTGGCGGATCTGGCGGCCGAGCAGGACTACCCCCTGATCACCGCCCTGCTGGTGGCGCACCCCCTGTCGCGCCTCGCCGCGGTGAGCCTGATGGTAGTGCTCGATTACGCCCGTGCCGACGACAGCGCCAAGTCGGCCTCCGTCGCCCGTCGCCCCACGGCGGCCGAGCTGGGCATCGCCACCCTGGGCGGCATCCTGCCCCTGCTGCTGCTCAACGCCGGGGAGGCCCTGACCGTGCTGGTGCTGACCGCCGTTGTCAGCGTGCTGGCGATGCGCACCTTTGCCCGCCGGCTGGGCGGCTATACCGGCGACTGCCTCGGCGCCACCCAGCAGGTCGCCGAGCTCGCCATCTACCTTGGAATCCTTGCCGCATGGAGCTTTACCTGATCCGCCACCCCCGGCCCGATGTGGCGCCGGGGACGTGTTACGGGCAGACCGATCTCGGGCTGGCCGAATCACCGCAGGTCGTGGCCGGGCGCCTGCGCCCCCTGCTGCCTGCCGATTACGCCCTGTACACCAGCCCCCTGCGCCGTGCCCGCCTGCTGGCCGAGGCCCTGGGCGCGCCCCAGGTGGACGCACGCCTGCAGGAGATCCACTTCGGCGAGTGGGAGGGGCGCAGTTTCGAGGATATCGGCAAGGCCGCGCTGGATGCCTGGTCGGCCGCGCCTCTCGACTTCGCCCCGCCGGGGGGCGAGTCACCACGCCAGATGGCTGCCCGCGCCCTCGACTTCCTGGCCGACCTGCGCCAGGCCGATCCCGCCGCCGCCGTGGTGGTCGCCCATGGCGGCCCCCTGCGTGCCCTGGCCGGGCAGCTCCTCGGCCTGCCGCCGGAGCACTGGCTGGGCCTGGATTTCGCCTGCGGTGAAGTCACGCGTCTGGATCTGCATGCGTGGGGCACGGTGCTGCGCTGGTTCAACCGCTGAGCCCGGAAGCGTCATTGGCAGGGAAGGGGATGAGCCAGTGGCGAAAAAACATCAAATACACATAAATTTGTAGCATGTAGTTACATTTATGGCGTTTGTATTGTTTGCATGGTTTTGCGATCGATTCCGATCGGATACTTGGGTCTGTGGGGCGACACCCTGTAAGGCGTACGTGGACACGTACATCACCGCGTGCTTTGGCGCGCCAGACTCAAAGGCATTCACACCATGGCAAACAGACGAAGCGTCCTCAAGGCGGGCGCGGCCGGACTCCTGAGCTCCCTTGTGCCCACCTGGGGCTACGGCCAGACAGTCCCCTCGGTCCTCGGTGCCCTGCGCAACAAGCAGTTCACCGATCTGCTGCCCAACCCCCTCGATCCGGCCAACCTGTTTGCCCCCGATGCCCCGGGGGGCACCAGCTATACCCTGGTGATCCGCGAATTCTCGGCCGCCCTGGGGCTGGTGGATGCCAGCGGCAAGGCGCTGTACACCACCCTGTGGGGCTACGGCACGCCCCTGCAGGCGCCGTCCTATCCGGGGCGCAGCTTCAATCTGCGCCGGGGAGTGGCCGTTTCCGTGCGCTATCAGAACGCCCTGATGAACGCCCAGGGGCCCCTGCCCCATCGCCTGCCCGTGGACACCACGCTGGGCTGGGCCAACCCGGGCAACCTGGGCGGGCGGGCGCCGGTGCCCCTGGTGGCCCACCGCCACGGCGGCGACCAGCTCACCGGCAGCGACGGCCTGCCCGAGGCCTGGGCCACGCCGGACGTGAACCGCGACGGCATGCCCGACTACCGGGGCCGCCTGTTCAGCGCCAGCTACACCTTCGACAATTCCCAGGAAGCCGGGCATCTCTGGTACCACGACCATGCCCTCGGCGTGACCCGCCTCAACGTGTACATGGGGCTGGCCGGCAACTACTTCATCCGCGACGCCAACGAGGATTACCTGGTCCAGGCCGGGCAGCTACCCGCCTACCCCCATGAAGTGCCCCTGTGCATCCAGGATCGCCAGTTCGGCATCAGCGGCGCCCTGCGCTACCCCGCCAGCGACCCCGAAAACCCCCAGGCACCCCAGCCCACCCACATGCCGGAGTTCTTCGGTGACGTCATCGTGGTCAATGGCGTGCCCTGGCCGCGCCTCGACTGCGAGCCGCGCCTGTACCGCCTGCGTCTGCTCAACGGCTCCGACTCCCGGGTGGTCCGCCTGAGCTTCAGCTTCGAGAACTTCCCCCAGAACCGCATGACCTTCTGGCAGATCGGCACCGAACTGGGCCTGATGAACAGCCCGGTGCCCCTCACCTCCCTGACTCTGGCCCCTGGCGAACGGGCCGACGTGGTGGTGGATTTCTCCAAGGTGGTGTCCTGGTGGCACGGCCGGGTGATCCTGCGCAACGACGCCAACACGCCCTTCCCCGACGGCGACCCGGTGCTGGCCGGCAGCACCGACCGGGTCATGGCCTTCAGCGTCTCCAAGCCGCTGGGTTTCTTCGGCCAGGGCAGCGCCGCCCTGACCAGTGCCAACCTGCCCGCCAACCTGCGTCCGGTGCATGGCCCGCTGCCCGTACCTTCGACGGTGGGGGCCACGGTGCGCAAGATGATGCTGTTCGAGGGCAATGATGCCTACGGCCGCCTGCAGACCATGCTCGGCACGGTCAACCCGGCCCCGGGCAACCCGGCCGGCCCCGGCTTCGGCACCTTCCTGTTCACCGACCCGGTCACCGAGAACATCAAGCTCGGTGCCACCGAGATCTGGGAGATCCACAACACCACCGTGGACGCCCACCCCATCCACCTGCACCTGGTGGATTTCCGGGTGCTCGATCGCCAGGGCTTCACCGGCGTGGTCCAGCCCAAGCCCATGGGCCCGGGCGGTGTGGCGGCGGGGGGCTACCTCACCCGTATCGCCATGGTCGGCGTGAAGACCCCGGCGCTGCCCAGCGAGCAGGGCCGCAAGGACACCGTGCTGGCCTACCCCGGCCAGGTCACCCGCATCATCGCCACCTTCAACCGGCCCGGCGAGTACGTGTGGCACTGCCACATCCTGTCCCACGAAGACCACGAGATGATGCGGCGCTTCATCGTCGTCTGAGCGCGGCAAGGCGGGGGTCGGCGCCCCCTGCCTTCCGTGCACGTCATATACTCGGCGCTTCTCCTTTCCGCCCGCAGTGCCCATGGACTCCTTTTGCGCCGATGATGGCGAACGCATCCATCTGAAGATCTCCGGCCGCGGTGCGCCGCTGGTGCTGCTCCACGGCTGGACATCCACCCACCGGGACTGGAACCCCTTCCTCGAAGATTTCGAGGCCCATCACCAGGTGCTGCGCTGGGACGCCCGGGGCCATGGGGGCCATGCGCTGCGCACCGCGAGCGCGCCCACGGTGGAACGCATGGCCCGGGATCTGCACAATCTGCTGGACAACTATGGCCTCGACAAGGCCGTGGTGGTGGGGCACTCCATGGGGGCCCTGACCCTCTGGCAATACCTGCGCGATTTCGGCAGCCAACGCCTGTCCCGGGTGGTGATCATCGACCAGTCGCCCAAGCTGCTCACCGATGCCGGATGGACACGCGGTATCTACGGGGATTTCGATCATCGTCGCAACGCCCGCTTCATGGGTGAGCTGGAGGGTGACTTCGCCGAAGCCGTGCTGCGCCTGGCGGCCTTCGGCCATAACGAACGGGCCCGGGCCAAGTACCTGGAGAACGGTTCCGGCATCGAAACCGCGCGCCAGCGCCTGCGTGCCCTCGATCCGCGGCCACTGATCGATTGCTGGGCCAGCCTGAGCGCCGCCGACTACCGCGAGGTGTTGCAGACCATCCTCATCCCGGCCCTGCTGGTGTATGGCGGCGCCAGCAATTTCTACTCCACCGGCACGGCCGAATATGTGCGCGACAGCATCCCCAATGCCCTGTTGCACATCTACGACGGGGTGGACCACGCCCCGCACCTGTGGGAGCGGGGGCGCTTCATCCGCGACCTGCTCGACTTCGTCGCCCTGCCTGCAGGCTGAACCCGGCCCGGCCTAGGGCACGATCCACTCGCCGTCCACGGCCAGGTTGCCGTCCTGCTCGATGCGCATCAGATAGGCGCCCTTGGAGCCGTAGCGCTGCCCCGGCCCCAGAGTGAAGCGCGGGAAGGCGCTGGCGGTGGCGCCGGCGTAGGAATCTTCCACCAGCTCCAGCAGGTAGTCCCGGGAATGGCGCTCGCCCAGGGTGTACAGGGCCCGCGCGGTGATCTCGCAGGCCGCGTGGGTGTTGCCCTGGGTGCGCTCCGTATCCCGCGCCAGGCTCAGGCCCTGGGCGCTCATCCAGCTGCCCAGGTTGAAGACCATGCGGCTGAGGCGGGCCTCCGGGGCGTCGAAGGGGTAGATCACGCGCAGCCCGGCGCGCCAGGGCGGCGGAATGCCCCGGGCATCCGGCGCACGTTCCAGCCCGGCCAGCGTGCCCGACACCAAGACCGGGGCGGCGGATGGCCACGCCCGGCGGCCCGGCAGGCGCGCCAGGTCGGCGGCCCCCAGCCATAGCATCAGCACGTCACCGGCCTCCGCGGGGGGCAGCAGGCCACGCCACGCGGCCTCATCCAGGGGGTCGTGGAAGGTCCGGTCGAGCACCGTCACGGCATGGTCGGCGAGGGCGGCGCGCAGGGCGGCGGCGCCTGCACGGCCTGTGTCGGAAGGGTCGAAGACCTGGATGACGCGCTTTGGCAGGCGGTCCTGTTCCAGCAGGTGACGGGCCAGCACTGCCCCTTCCAGGGCCATGCCCGGCCACAGGTAGACCGAGGCGCGGGGTGCCGGGCCGGGCAGGTCGGTGTTGGGGAACAGGCAGGGCACGCCTTCGGCCTCGCAGAATTCATGTACCGGCGCCCATTCACGACCGATGCCCGACACCAGCGCGAAGGCCGGCTGCTGGCGCATCCGTGCCTCGAGCTGGGTGCGCCAGCCCTCGGGCGGGCCGGACAAGGCCCATTCCTCCAGCACCCAGGGGCGCCGGCCGCTGCCGGGGGGCGGGCTGCGCCCGGCGATGCAGCGCCGCAGGACATCCCGCATGGCGTCCCGCTGGCGGGGCTCGGCGTCGGGCGTGACGACCGTGGCCAGGTGCAGGGCGGTGCTGCCCACGCCTGGCACCGGGCCTGCGCCGAGGCTTTCCAGCCAGGCCTGGAGCGCTGTCAGCTCCCGGTCGCTGAGGGTGTAGCGGGGCATCAGCGGGTCGAGGGGACGCCCGCCGGGGCCCATCCCTTCCCGCAGGGCCCGGGCCAGGCCCGGGGTGTCGTAGGCCGGACGGGTGCGGAAGCCATGATCGAGCAGGGCCACACCGGCAGCCCGCCGGGGCGCGTGGCCGGCCGGGGTCTGGCCGGGGGCGAACAGGACGGCGCCGGTGACCGGCGGCACCACCACCACCCCCTCGACGGTTCCCATGCCGCTGCGGCGGTGGCACTGAGCGCAGGCCAGATCGCGGCCGCGCAGCACTTCACCGCCGGGGCGCCAGCCCGCCAGCGGGCTGCCATCGGCGCGCAGGCCCTCCAGGTAAAGGCGCCGTCCTTCGGCGAGCAGGGCCTCGTCGGCGTGGCTCGGGCCGGGCAGGGCGAGCAGCAGCAGCAGGGTGAGGGCGAGGCGGCGGCGCATCAGGGCCGCGGCGGCAGCATCGGGCGCAGTTCGCGCAGGATGTCGCCGGCCTGGGCCAGGCCGTCCAGGCGTACCCAGGGCTGGCCGGGGCCGCGTCGCAGGAAGCTCACCGGGGTGTGGCCCATCTTGTCCGGGCGGTAACTGTTGAAGGCCTTCTGTACCGCCGTGCTGGCCGCGGTGCTGCCGGTGAGGAAGAGCCAGGGCTCGGCGGCGCCGAACTGGCGGGCGTAGTCCTTCAGGCGCCGGGGGGTGTCCTGCTCCGGGTCGATGGAGACGGAGACCAGGCGCACCCGCTGGCGGTCGGCGCCGAGGCCTTCCTGCACCTCCGCAAAGATCCGCGTCATCGGCGGGCAGATGGCCGTGCAGCTGGTGTAGATGAAGTTGAGCAGCACCGGGCGGCCGTCATCCAGGGCATCGGCCAACACCAAGGTGGCCCCGTCCTGGCTGCGCAGGCTGACCCGCGGCAGGACGACGCTGGTTTCGCTGCGGCTGACAGCCGATGCGGCGTGGTGGTGGTGATGGTGGTGGGCGTGCTCGTCGCCGGCCCGGGCAGTGAGAGGGGTCAGGCCAAGGAGCAGGAGGCCGGCAAACAGGGCGGGGGCGTGGCGGAAAGCGGGGAGGCGTGAACGCATGATCAGGGTCTACATTGAAATTGGGCCAGATCCGGGGACGGCCGACGCGCCGCTGGGGGGCGGCTTTGGCGACCCGGGTGCATGGGGGCAAGTACACCATGTCTTGCGCCCGAGGGTAATTGTGAAAAACGTTAAATACGTTAATCATGGCAAAAGCGATGAGAGGGCGACCTCGCCCGGTGTTACGGTGGGCGCTATTGAACGACATTGGGATGAGAGGCTCTTGATGAACGGATTCGACTTCAACCGCGTGCCGCGCATCCTCCTGACCCTGGGCGTGATCACGGTTGCCGGCCTGTGGATAGCTGAGGAAGCCGGCTTGCTCGAGATCGCGCCGCCGGCGGGGGCCCACCCGGCCGACCTGCCGCTGGCGACCCCCCTGCCGACGCGGATCGTGCTCCAGGGCGTGATTGCCGGTGATCGCAGCACCCCGGGCGTGGCCATCCTGGCCGAGGCGGGGCGGCGTCCGGTGCTGGTGCCCGAAGGCGCCGCGTTCAACGATGATCTGCGGGTCGAACGGGTGCTGCCCGACCGGGTGGTGCTGCGTCAGCGCAGCTCGGGGGCGCCGATCGTGCTGCCCCTCAGCCTGATGCCGGGTGATGTTCCGGTCGGCTCGGGCATGGAGACCGGGCGGGGGGCCGACCCCCAGTGGCGGGACGAGATTCCGCCGCCGCCCGTGGAGCGGACGCCGTCCGCCACCGTTGAGGCGCTGCCGGCGGAGCGCATGCCGCCTCCGGTGGATGCCTCGGGGCCGCCTCCCGGCAGCGGCCTGACCGGGCCTGCGTTGCCCGGACCCAGCGCCGGCCGCTGATTTCCGCTGCCGCAGCAGGCGGCCCGCCGGCTGCCTGCCCGCCCCGGGGGAGGCCCCCGGGGCCACCCTTGCGCCCGCCGTGCTTGCACCGCACAATTGGCCGTCATTATCCGGCGCCAAGCCATGCCCGCACCCGACGCGCACCTGACCCTGCCTGCCGATCTGATCGCCTGTCACGAGTGCGATCTGCTGCAGACCGAGCCTCAACTCGCCCCCGGCGAGACGGCCCGCTGTGCGCGCTGCGGAGCCTTCCTGGCGCGTAACCCGCCGGACAGTCTCGACCGCAGCCTGGCCCTGAGCCTGGCGGCGGCGATCCTCTACCTGATCGCCAACATCCACCCTCTGGTGGGCCTCGAGATGCAGGGGCGGCGCGTCGAGGTGACGCTCTTCGAGGCGGTGCAGATCCTCTGGAAGGGGGGTGTCGAGCCCGTGGCGGCCCTGGTCTTCATCACCGCCCTGCTGTTTCCGGTGCTCGAGCTGCTGATGTTCCTGCTGGTGCTGGTGCCCCTGCGCCTCGGCCGGGTGTCGCCGCGGCTGGCCACCTTCTTCCGCCTGGTCCGCTCGGTGCAGCCGTGGGGCATGATGGAGGTCTTTCTGCTCGGCATGCTGGTGTCCCTGGTCAAGCTGTCGCACCTGGCCACGGTGGTGCTCGGCACGGCCTTCTGGGCCACGGCGGCCCTGATCGTGGTGCTGACCCTGGCCGCCCGGGCCTTCGACACGCGCCTGCTGTGGCAGGCCCCGCTGCCCGGGGCGCTCCGGTGAGCGGCTTGCCCCTGACGGCCCGGGAGGCCGGCCTGATGAGTTGCCACGTGTGCGGCCAGCTCGCCGGGCTGCCCGAGGGCGGGGCGCACGGCCTGCGCTGTCCGCGCTGCGGCGCACCGATGCACATGCGCAAACCCGCCAGCCTGTCCACCACCTGGGCGCTGATCGCGGCCGCGGTGCTGCTCTACATCCCGGCCAACCTGCTGCCCATGATGGTCACCGCCTCCCTGCTCGGCAGCCAGCAGGACACCATCATGAGCGGCGTGGTCTTCCTGTGGCAGTCGGGTTCGTGGCCGCTGGCGGCGGTGGTGTTCTTTGCCAGCGTGATGGTGCCCCTGCTCAAGATCCTGGCCCTGGTCTACCTCGTCGCCTCGGTCCAGCGCCGTTCCCGGCACAACCTGATCCAGCGTACCCGCCTGTACCGGATGGTGGAGTTTGTCGGGCGCTGGTCCATGCTCGACATCTACGTGATCACCATCCTGGTGGCGCTGGTTCAGTTCCAGGGGCTCGCCACCATCCAGGCCGGTCCGGCCGCCGTGGCCTTCGGCGCGGTGGTGGTGCTGACCATGTTCGCCGCCATGAGCTTCGACCCGCGTCTCATCTGGGACCCCCTCACCGACACCGCTTCCCCCCGGCCTCCCCATGACTGACCCCACCCCTCCCGCCCTTCCCGTCGCCGTGGTGGACCGTCCGCGGCGCTTCCGCATCCCGCTGGTATGGATCATCCCGCTGGTGGCAGCCCTGATCGGCGCCTTTCTGGCTGTGCGCACCTACTACGAGCAGGGGCCCACCGTGACCATCACCTTCGGCACCGGGGTGGGCCTGGAGCCCGGCAAGACCCGCATCAAATACAAGGACGTGGACGTCGGCCAGCTCAGCGCCGTGACCCTCGCCGCCGATGGCAGCCACGTCGTCGCCACCGCCAAGCTGGCCCGCGAGGCGGCGCGTCTGCTGGTGGACGACACCCGCTTCTGGGTGGTCAGCGCGCGGGTCTCGGGCAGCTCCGTATCCGGGCTGGACACCCTGTTGTCGGGGGCCTACATCGGCATGGACGTGGGCAAGTCCGATGAGTCACGGCGGGATTTCAAGGGGCTCGACGAAGCTCCGGTGATCAGCATCGACGTGCCCGGCCGCTACTTCGCCCTCGAGGCCCCCTCCCTGGGCTCGCTGGACGTGGGCACGCCGGTGTACTACCGGCGCATTCCTGTGGGGCAGGTCACCGGCTTCCGGCTCGATGCGACGGGCAAGCACGTCGATCTGCGGGTCTTCATCAAGGCGCCCTACGATCGCTTCGTCACCACCGACACCCGGTTCTGGAACGCCAGCGGGGTGGACGTCAAGCTCGGGGCCGACGGGGTGCAGGTGAACACCGAATCGCTCACCTCCATCGTGGCCGGCGGCCTGTCCTTCCTGACCCCGGAGACCAGCGAGGCCGCGCGGGCACCGCAGGAGCACGTCTTCCACCTGTTCGACACCCGCGAGCAGGCCCTCAAGCAGCCCCATACGACGATCCAGCACTACCTGCTGCGCTTCACCGAGAGCGTGCGCGGCCTGTCGGTGGGGGCGCCGGTGGAGTTCCGTGGCATCCAGCTGGGCGAGGTCAGTGCCATCCACGCAGACATCCAGAAAGGCGCCACCGACCTGGGCCTGCTGGTCGAGGTGGCCATCTACCCGGGGCGCATGCAGGCCCGGCCCGACTCGGACAAGCAGACCTTCTTCGGCAAGGACTACAGAGACAAGGATTTCCGCGAGTTCATCGACAGGCTGGTGAGCAGCGGGCTGCGGGCCCAGCTGCGCAACGGCAACCTGGTCACCGGCCAGCTCTACGTGGCCCTCGATTTCTTCCCGGGGGCCAAGCCGGGCAAGGCGGACTGGGCGGCCAGGCCGCCGCGCCTGCCGACCCAGCGCGGCAGCCTGGACGAGTTGCAGACAACCCTGCTGCGCATCATCGACAAGCTCGACCGGCTGCCCCTCAACGAGATCGGCCAGGACACCCGCAAGGCCATCGTCGGCCTGGGGCGCACCGTCGACGAGGCGGAGGCGCTGGTCAAGCGCATCGACGGCCTGGCCAATGGCGACGTGCGCGACACCGTGGTCGAGGCCCGGGCGGCGATTGCCGACACCCGCAAGCTGCTGGCCACGGATGCGCCCCTGCAGCAGGATCTGCGCGCCAGCCTGCAGGAACTCACCCGGGCCGCCCAGGCCCTGCGCCATCTGGCCGACACCCTCGACCGGCATCCCGAGGCCCTGTTGCGCGGCAAACCCGAGGAAAAACCATGAAGCGGCTCTCCCTGATCCTGGCCTGCAGCCTGCTGGCCGCCTGCAGCAGCACCCCGCCGGTGCGCTACTACACCCTCGGGGCGCTGACGTCGGCCGGGTCGGCTGCCCTGGGCAGCGGTCCGAGCCTGGTGGTGGGGCCGGTGGGGGTGCCGGCGAGCATCGACCGCCTGCTCATCGTGCGCCAGGTGGATGGCGCCCGGGCCGACGTGGCCGAGGGCCATCGCTGGGCCGCCCCGCTGAAGACCGAGATCGCCCGCCGGGTGGCGGTGGAGCTGGCGCGGCGCAGCGGCAACGGCCGCATCGTGGCGTGGCCCCAGTCGAGCATTGCCGAACCCGAGATGAGCCTGCCCATCGATGTGCTGCGCTTCGATGCGGAGGGCTTCGAGAAGGTGAGCCTGGAGGTGGTGTGGACCCTGCGCAAGGGCGGCAAGGACCTGGCGGGTCGGCGATTCGTGGCCACCGAGAAGGTGGCCGAGCCCACCTGGGAAGCCCTCGCCCTCGCCCACGGGCGTCTTGTCGATGCCCTGGCGGCCGACATCGCCACGGCCCTCCCGGCCGGTACCCGCGGGCCCTGAGGGGCACCGGCCCGGGTGCGGTGCTCAGGCCGGGGTCTTGCCCTTGCGTACGGCCGGCTTGCGCGGCGCGGCCTTTGAGCGGGTCGGCTTGATCCGCGCCAGGCGCCGGCGGATCTCGTCCGAATCCATCCATAGATCGCTGCCCTGCAGGATGTGGCTGATGTCGGTGGCGCTCAGGAAGGGCGAGCACAGGCGCGTGGTGACCTTCTCGAACCAGCTGCCCAGGGCGTGCACCTCGGCCAGCTGCTCGCTGCCCTTGCCGGCGAAGCTGCTCGAGTAGGTGTGGAACATCAGCTGGCAGTTATCGTGGACGATCAGCTCGTCACCGCTCAGGAAGATGAAGGCCGCCATCGAATAGGCCCGCGCCTCCAGCACGGTGATCACGTGGGCGTCCGAGGCCAGCATGTTGTTGATGATCTGCAGCCCGGTGTTGAAGTCGCCGCCGGGTGAGTTGATGTGCAGGTAGATCAGGTCGGTTTCGGCCGCGCTGCGCAGGGTGTAGAACAGCTCGGTGTAGTACTGGGGCGCCTGCAGCTCGCCGCACAGGTAGTAGGACACCTGGTGCAGCGGCACGTGCCGCTCGTAGCGCACCAGCCCGCCAAATGGCTCCACCTCGTCGTCGTCTGCTTCGGCATTCCGTCCGCGGCTGTGGTCAAGCATGATGGACTCCTTCACGCGTACCCGATCCGGACAGTATGCGACCGGGCCAGCCTGGCCGGCAAGGCGCGCCGGGGGCCGCCTCGACGGGCAGCTCCAGCTTGAAGATGCGGTGCCGGTGCGCCTCGCCCCACAGGCGCCCACCATGGGTGTCCACGATGGCCCGACTGATCGCCAGGCCGGCATCCAGGGGGCCGGCCCCGCCTGCCGCCGGCCCGTCGAAGAGGCGCGCGGCGTGCTGGGTGGTGAGGCCGAGGCCCGAGTCCTCGATCTGCAGGCAGACCCGCTCGGTGCTTTCCTGAAAGGCACTCAGCAGGATGCGGCGGGGGTGGCGCGGACTGTCGCCGACGGCATCGAAAGCGTTGGCGAGCAGGTGGCGCAGCACCACTTCCAGTTGCAGGCGGTCCGCCCACAGGGACACCGCCGGGAGCGCATTGACCTTCAGCCGCACGCCCTCCTGTTCGGCCTGGTTGCGGAAGGGGGCCACCGCCGCCTCCACCAGCGTCTCCAGGGCCACGGACTCCAGGCGGGTGGGCTCCGCCCGGTAGAAATCCTGCAGGCGCCGCACCGTCGCGTCGGCCCGGGCCGACTCCCGCTGTACGCACTGCACGGCCGCGAGCAGCTGCTCGGAGGTAGCGCCCCGCTCGATCAGGCGTTCGCAGGCGCCGGCATACGCACGCAGGGCGGTGAGAGGCTGCTGCAGCTCATGGGCCAGGGCACCGGCCATCTCGCCGGCTGCGGCCAGGCGCAGGCTATGGCGCAGTTCGGTGCCGGTACGCCGCTTTTCATCCACCACCACGCCGACGAAGAAGCCCACCAGGGCCATGGCCAGGGCCAGGATCTGGAGCTCGGCGACGGTGACCGCGCTGTAGTCGAGCAGCTGCACCGCGACGATGACCCCCAGCTGCAGGAAGGCGGCGCAGATGATGGCCCCGGCCATGCCCTGGCGTCCGGCGGCCCAGGCGATGGGCAGGAAGAGCAGGTAGAACAGCTTGAAGCCGTTGTGTCCGCCGATACCGAAGGCCAGCCACAGGGTGGCCACGGCGAGGGCCAGATAGCCACCGCTTTCCGGCTGGCGAATGGCCTGCAGCAGCTGCCGGCGCCCCTGCTCATTGCCCAGCCACCACAGCAGGGGCATCAGGATGGCGATGCCCACCCCGTCGCCGACCCAGAAGCGCAGCAGGGCCTGCCACCAGCCGCTCGGCACCAGAAACCCGCCCAGGCGCAGGGAGAACACGTACAGGAGGCTCACCAGCAGGGTACCCAGGGCCACCCCGATGAACCAGGTGACCAGGGCCCGGCGGGTATTCAGCAGGCTGTCCCGGGGCAGGATGCGGGCCAGCTCCGAGCCCAGCGCCACATAGCCGGCAGCCAGTACCAGGCTGGTGCCCAGCAGGGGCCAGCGCAGGGGCTCGAAATCGTAGACGACGAAATCGCCCAGCACGACCGCCAGCACCGTGGCCAGCCAGGCGCTGCGCCCATGCCGGATCAGGAACACCAGCCCGAGGGCCGGGGCCGGATTCCACGGGGTGATGTTCAGCCCCCACAGGGGATGGATGAAGCTCACCGCATCCAGGGCCAGGTACAGCCCGATGAAGGCGAGCTGCTCCGGTAGCCGGCCGAACCAGTCGGTGGAGCCCTTGATGCCGCTAGTCATGCCGGGCAAAAATCCGTGGGCTGCGAGGAGTGCAGGAGTGCGTCATTGGCATATTGTGACGTGAGTCACAGGCTTTCGGGAGCGTTTGTTGAGGTCGGCATCGGGCGGCTCCGCCCCCGCCCCTTCGCGCCCCTCCACCCTTGATGCGATAATCCGTCCTTTATTCCTCCGGTGCCTGCCTCGCAGGTGCCTGTCAGCGCATGCATTTCTCCCTGCCGGACTTCTCCGCCTGCCGCGTGCTCGTGTGCGGCGACGTGATGCTCGATCGATACTGGCACGGGGCCACGGCCCGCATCTCGCCCGAGGCGCCGGTGCCGGTGGTGCAGGTGAAGAACGACGAAGTGCGCGCTGGCGGAGCGGGCAACGTGGCCCTCAACGCCGCCTCCCTGGGGGCGCGGGCGCGGGTCATCGGCCTGGTGGGTGACGACGAGGCCGGTCGCCTGCTGGATGACAATCTGGCCGCCCGCGGGGTGGACTGCAGCTTCGAGCGCCTTGTCGATGCCCCCACCATCACCAAGCTGCGCGTCATCTCCCGTCAACAGCAGCTGATCCGCCTGGATTTTGAAGAGCGTTTTGCCGCCGGCCATGCGCCGAAGGTGGCCGCTGCCCTGGCCGCCCACCTGGAGGGCGTGGATGTGCTGGTGCTGTCGGACTACGCCAAGGGCACCCTGGCCGATGTGCCGGCCCTGATCGCCCTGGCCCGGGCCCGGGGCGTGCCGGTGGTGGTGGACCCCAAGGGCACCGATTTCTCCCGTTACCGGGGCGCGACCATCGTCAAGCCCAACCTGTCCGAGTTCGAGGCCGTGGTCGGCCCCTGCCCCGACGAGGCCACCCTGATCGCCCGGGGCGAGGCCCTGCGCGCCGAGCTCGACCTGGATGCCCTGCTGGTGACCCGCGGTGAGCAGGGCGTGACCCTGCTCCAGCGCGGCCAGCCGGCCCACCATCAACCCACCCGGGCGCGGGAGGTGTACGACGTGACCGGCGCTGGCGACACCGTGTCGGCCGCCCTGGGCTGCGGCATCGCCGCCGGCCTCAGCCTGCTCGAGGCCACCGCCCTGGCCAACCTGGCGGCGGGCGTGGTGGTGGGCAAGCTGGGCACCGCCACTGCCACCCTCGACGAACTGTATGCCGCCATGGACGTACACGAGCCCCTGGCCCGGGGCTGCCTGGGCCTCGCGGCGGTGCTCTCCGCGGCCCAGCGGGCGCGCAGCGCCGGCGAGCGCATCGCCGTGCTGCCGGGCCCTGTCGGCCAGCCCGACGCGGCGCTGCTCGCCACCCTCGAGCAGGCCGGGCGCCAGGCCGACCGGGTGCTGATCGTCGAAGCCGCCGACACCCCGGCCGACACCCTGGCCCTGCTCGCCGCCCTGCGCCCCGTGGACTGGGTGGTGGCCCTCGATGCCGCTGGCCGCGACACCCTGCTGGCCAGCCTCGGCCCCCACCTGCTGCTGCCCGCCCGCCCATGATCATGGACATCTCGACCACCAGCGGCCGCATCCGGGCCTGGCTGGACATGCACCTGGTGGATCACGGCGCCGTCCGCGCCGTGTACAGCAACTTCTACGACCTGGGCGGCGGCATGTACCGCAGCAGCCAGCCCAGCCCGGCCCAGCTCCGCAAGTATCGTGACCGCCTCGGTCTCGCCAGCGTGATCAACCTGCGCGGCGCCCACGGCTATGGCTCCTATGCCCTCGAAAAGGAGGCCTGCGAGCAGCTCGGCATCGCCCTCCACGACGTCAAGCTTTACTCCCGCACGCCCCCCGAGATCGAAGAGGTGCACGCCATGGACGCGCTCTTCCGGAACATCCAGTACCCGGCCCTGCTGCACTGCAAGTCGGGCGCCGACCGGGCCGGCCTGGGGGCCGCCCTGTACCGCATCCTGCACCTGGGCCACCCGGTCGAGGCCGCCATGGCCGAGCTGGGCTGGAAGTACGGCCACTTCAAGCAGGCCAAGACCGGCGTGCTGGATTTCTTCTTCGCCACTTACGTGGCCCGCAACCGCCAGTCGCCCATCGGCTTTCTGGAGTGGGTGGACACCGAATACAACCGCCTCGAGATGCACGACCGTTTTCGGGCCGAAGGCTGGGCCAGCCTGATCGTGGACAAGGTCCTGCACCGGGAATGAAGAACTCCTTCCAGCTGTACCGCCGCCTGCTCGGCTCCCTCCGCCCCTATGGCAAGGTGGTGGCCCTGTCGGTGCTGGCGATGATCGCCGCGGCGTCCCTGGAGCCGGTGCTGCCGGCCCTGCTCAAGCCCCTGGTGGACGAGAGCCTGATCAAGAAGAATCAGGTGGCCCAGTGGCAGGTGCCCCTGTTCCTGATGCTGGCCTTCCTGGCCAAGGGCGTGGCCGAATACGCCGCCAACGTATCCAGCCAGTGGATCGCCAACAAGGCCATCACCGACCTCCGCCAGCAGGTCTTCCGCCACCAGATGCACCTGCCCATCCCGGTGCACCAGGCCGAGACCGGCGGGCGCATGTTGTCGCGCATCCTCTACGACATCCCCCAGGTGGGCGCGGCCCTGTCCAACGCCTGGATCATCGTGGTGCGCGACACCCTGATCATCATCGGCCTCACCGGTTACCTCATCTACACCGCCTGGGAACTGACCCTGGTCATCGTCGCCATCGCCCCCATCGTGGCCTGGCTGATCCGGGTGGCCAGCCGCAAGCTGCGGGGTTCCAACCAGCAGATGCAGGACACCACCGGCCGCCTCACCGGCATGGTCGAGGAGACCCTTGGCGGGGTGCGCGAGATCAAGCTCTTCGGCACCCACGATCACGAAGACCGGCGCTTTGCCGAGGTGGCCGAGCGCCTGCGCAGCCAGACCATGCGCACCGTGCGGGTGTCGGCCATCAACGTGCCCCTGGTGCAGGTGCTGGCTGCCGCCGCGGTGGCCACGGTGATCTGGACGGCCACCTCCCTGTCGGCCCAGGACAAGCTCAGCCCCGGCGAATTCGTGTCCTTCGTTACCGCCATGTCCATGCTCTTCGAGCCCATCCGCCGCCTCACCAACATCAACGCGGTGATCCAGCGCGGCCTGGCCGGCGCCCAGAGCATCTTCGAGCTGCTCGACACCCCCGCCGAGGTGGACACCGCCACCGGCCAGTTCCCCCGGGCCCGGGGCGAGCTGCGCTTCGAGGACCTCAGCTTCGCCTACCCCGGGCAGACCGAAGCGGCCCTCAGCCACTTCAACCTGGAGGTACACCCCGGCCAGACGGTGGCCCTGGTGGGCGCCTCGGGCAGCGGCAAGACCACCCTGGTCAATCTGATCGCACGTTTTTACGAACCCTCTTCCGGCCGCATCCTGCTCGACGGCACGCGCCTCGACGCGCTGCCCCTGGCCCACCTGCGCCAGCAGCTAGGCTGGGTCGGGCAGCAGGTGGTGCTGTTCGACGACAGCATCGCCGCCAACATCGCCTACGGCCGGCCGGATGTGCCCGAGACCGACATCATCGCCGCCGCCCGTGCCGCCCACGCCATGGAGTTCATCGACACCCTGCCCGAGGGCCTCGCCACCAGGGTGGGGGCCAACGGCAGCCAGCTCTCCGGCGGCCAGCGCCAGCGCATCGCCATCGCCCGCGCCTTCCTGCGCGACGCCCCCGTCCTGCTGCTGGACGAAGCCACCTCGGCCCTCGACAACGAGTCCGAGCGGGCCGTCAAAGACGCCCTGGTGGAGCTGCGCCGCAACCGCACCGTGATCGTCATCGCCCACCGCCTGTCCACCATCCGCGACGCCGACCGCATCATCGTCATGGAGCGCGGCCGCATCGTCGAGGCCGGCACCCACGATGCGCTCGTCGCCCGCGGCGAAGCCTACGCCCGCTTGCTGGCCAGCGGCGAGCAGGTCGCCCGGGACGAGGCCTGAGGTCATCCCATGAGCGACCGCGTTGCCGTTTATTTCGTCGCCTCACCCCTGCAATACCTGGCCGCCCGGCGCATCGCCGAAGTCCACGAGGCCGACGCCCGCCAGGTGCTGGTGTGGTACAAGCCGGGCGTCACCCCCATCGTCCGCGAGGCCGACTGGGACGCCGCGGTGTACATGCCGTGGCCGCGCTGGGAGCCTCTGCCCGGCCCCTTCGGGCGCCTGCGCCGCCAGCGCGCCAACATCCGCCTGGTGGCGGGCCTGGTGGGGCGCTGCAGCGCCCTGCACATCCACAGCGCGGTGTTCGACACCGAGGCCATCAACTACTTCCTGCGCGCTCTGCCCAAGGCCGCCGGGGCCACGCAGATGCACGCCCGCATCCTGCCCGACGGCCTCATCAGCATCCGCCGCTATCCCCTCAGCCTGCCTAAGCGCCTGGCCCAGTACGCCCGCAAGCTGCGCCGGCTGATCGCCCCCGAGCTCGATTACTGGTGCTTCTCGGGGGATCGCATCGGCTCCGACGCGCCCTTCTGTGACCGCGTCTACGTGCTGCCCGGCCTGCCCCACGAATACCCCGCCGACAAGGCGGTGGCGCTGCCGCCCCTGGTCACCCCCCGGGGCGACGCGGTGGCGTCCGGCGGCCCCCGGCGGGCGCTGGTCATCGGCCAGCCCCTGGTGGGCGCCGGCCTGATGAAGCCCGCCGACCGTGACGCCGTGAGCGACGAGATCCACGCCTGGCTGGCCGCCGAGGGCATGGCGCAGGTGTTCTACAAAGGGCACCCGAAAGACCCGGAGCGCGAGCTCAACCACCCCGACTACAGTGTGGTGACCCTGGCCGAGCCCCTCGAGGTGCATCTCGCCAACACCCCCTACGACGCCGTGGTGGGGGTGCGCTCCAGCGCCCTGCTGTTCGCCCGCCAGACCAGCCCGGCCAGCACCCGGGTGGTGGCCTTCGGCTGGGACCGGGTGCGCTTCAAGTCTGCTGATGAAAAGCGCCAGATGAGCGACGCCTTCCGCACCACCGGGGTCTGCCTCCACGATGCTTCCTGAGCGACTGCCTGGATCGATGCCCGCCCTGGTCGTCCGTGTGGCGCCCTGGCTGCTGCCCCTGTTCCTGCTCGGCCTGATGCTCTCGGCGGGCCTGGCCCGCAATCTCGCCTTGCTCATGGCTGCCGGCGGGCTGGTCGTGGCGGTGGCACCCGGGCGCCGCTTCGACCGCCTCGACCGGCGCTTCATGCTGGCCTGTGCCGTGCTGCCGGCGGCCTATCTGCTCAACATGGCCTTGCTGGGCTGGAACGCCCGGGCGCTGGACCGGCCAACCCACCTGCTGGCGGCGATCCTGGTGTATCTGCTGTTCCGGCGCCTCGGCATCTCCCGGCCGTCGGTGCTTTTCGGTCTGGCCGTGGCAGGTCTGGCGGCGGGGGCGCTGGCGGCCCTGGCCGTGGGCAGCGGTGGGGGAGAGGGCCTGCTGGCCCTCAATTCGGGCCGGCCCATGGGGCCGTTCTCGAGCCCCGGGCCATTTGGCAACTACAGCGCCGTGGTGGCGGTGGCCGGCCTGGCCGGTGGGCTGGCGGTGGGTGTTCGGCCGCTGGCGGGGGCGCCGGCCCTTGCGCTGCTGGCCATCGTCGGCGGCTTGATGGCGGCGCTGCTGTCGGAAACCCGCTCGGCCTGGGCAGCCCTGCCGCTGATGTCGATCGCCGTGCTCTACATGCCGGGTCGTCGGCCCATCCCCCGGCGCTGGGTGCTGGCCGCTCTCGTCTCCGTGGTGCTGGCCGCCCTGCTGGCCAGCGAGCTGGTGGGCGCACGCCTGGCCGAGGGGATCGCCGAGGTCAGCGCCTACCTGGCCAACCCCGCATCGCCGAGCGCCCGGGAGACCTCCCTCGGCCTGCGCCTGCTGAGCTGGCAGTGGGGCTGGGAGCAGTTCCTGGCCAACCCGGTGTTCGGCATCGGCCTGGGCAATTTCCGCAGTGCCGTGGCGGCGGCCGTGGCGGCGGGCACCCTGCCACCCATCCTCACCACCTTTGGCGGGCTGCACAACCTGTTCATCGACCATCTCACCACCACCGGGCTGGTGGGCACCCTGGCCATGCTGGCCTTCTGGGCCGGCACCCTGGGGCATTTTGTGGCGGCGCGCCGCAGCCTGGATGGTGACAAGCGCCTGTTCGCCACCTGGGGCCTGGTGCTGCTGATCGGCGAGCTGGTGTTCTCCAACGTCGGGTCGATGTTCGCGTCGTCCCTCGGTACCCTCGGTTTCAGCGTGTTGCTGGCGGTGTTTGCTGCCGGTGCCCACCCGGCCACACCGGCGCGGGCCTGAGAGGGCTCAGTGCCACAGGCGCCGGGCGGCCAGCAGGCTGCCCAGCTTGATGGCATCGAGGCGCAGCTTGAGGCCGCCCCGGGCCCGCACCTGCAGGATCTTCCGGGCGGAGGCCGCCCGCCCGTCGCGGATCAGGTTCTTCACCAGCCGGCGCCCCTGCATGGAGCACAGCAGGCCCACAGGAGCCCGGTCCAGCCAGGCCAGCAGATCCGGCTCCGACAGCGCCCGGTGAAAATTGAACAGGCCGTGGAAGCCGAAGGTCGGTCCGTTTGGCGCTTCCAGCTCGAAGGCGAAGCGCCGGGCCAGCTCCAGCGGGGCAAAGCGGATGCCGTGCGTGCCTTCCAGCCTGTCCCGGTAGAGCTCGCAGATGCAGTAGTCCTCGGGTTGGAGATCGCGGATGTCCGGGTCGTGCAGGGCATCCAGCAGGCGCCGCGAGCGCAGCGAGAAGCCGCCATTGCCCACCGGCGGTGCGCGGTGCGGCCAGGGGGCGCCCAGGTAGTCGAATTCGAGGAAGGCCGGATCCCAGGCCCCGGGATCGAGGATGAAACTGTCCCATTGCATCACCAGCACATGGCTGCCACGCACGTGGGCCCCCAGGGATTTGACGATGAAGGCCGAGTAGTCGGCAACGCTGCGCAGGCAGGTCACCGGCTGGACCCGGATGCGCGGATCAGGGCTGGCATAGTCGGCCACCGTGAGCAGCACCGCTTCACCGAAACGGGCCTGGTCGAGGCAGTGCTGCATCGCAAAGACCGCCAGCTCGGGGTGGCGGGTGTCGAGGCAGGCCAGGCTGACGTCGGGCAGATTGAGCATCCAGGGGCGGGCCGATGATCCGGCAACACGGACAAACCCGGAAGGGTAGCGCAAAGCGGCCATCAACAGCTTTGTTCGCCCCAGATCGGGCGCATGATTCGAGGGAATACGGCACAATATGGCCGATATGTCGCGTGCGCCCACCATGTCGAGCCCTGCTCCTTCGTCTGTGCCTCCTGTTTCTCCCTTGCCGTCACCGACCTCTGCTCCTGCCGGGGCGCGTCCTTATCTGGTCTTCATGCGCACGGGGGCCAACGGGCTCTATCCCCGCTGGCTGGAGCAGGAGCCCGCGCGCAACTGGGATCTCTTCCTCAGCGCCTACATGCCCACCGAGCCCGATCCGGCGGCCATTGCCACCGAAACCGGGGGTTACAACAAGCTGGAGCACTTCCGCGACTGTGTCGTCTCCGGTAGCCTCGACCTGAGCCCCTATCGCCTGGTGCTGCTGGCCGATGACGACCTGGACGTGACCGGCGGCAGCATCTCGGCCTTTTTCGAGAGCGCCGACCGGCTGGGGCTCACCGTGTCCCACCCCGCCCAGGACTGGAGCGGCTACTGGTCCCTGCGCATCATGCTCAGGAACCCCCTGGCCGAGTGGCGCGAGACCAATTTCGTCGAAATCATGTGCCCGTGCTTCGATACGGCCTTCGTGGCCCGCCGGCTGCAGGACATTCCGGTGACCCGCAGCACCTGGGGCAGTGACTATGCCTACAGCCACCTGGCACGGGTCGATGGCGGCAAGGTGGGCATCGTGGATACGGCGGTGATCCGCCACGTCAAGCCGATCCAGGCCGCCGGTGCCTTTTACCGCAAGCTGGCGGCCGATGGCGTGGTGCCGGCCGATGAGCTGAAGGCGGTGCTCGACACCCTGCCCCCCGTCGAACGCTCGCCCCGGGTGGTGGGCATCCACGTCCGCCCGGGCGCCCTGCAGGGTCTGCGCCGGGGCCTGGCCGGTCTGGTCGAGCGAAAGAAGCGCGACATCATGAAGCTCTTCGGACATCGCCAGGACAGGGAAGACTGATGACCCTGGCGATCTTCGTCATCAACATGGAACGTGCCGTCGAACGGCGCGAGAAGATCCTCGCCCATCTGCGCGGCCTGGGGCTCGAGGCCGAGATCCTCCCCGCAGTGGAAGGGGCCCGCGTGCCCCCGGAGGACCTGCCGCCGGGCACCCACCCCGATCTGTCGCCCGGCGAGATCGGCTGTTACCTGAGCCATGTGCGTTTCTGGGAGATCGTGGTGCAGCGTGGCCTGCCCCATGCCCTCGTGCTTGAGGACGACGTGCTGTGCAGCCCCCGTCTGCAGGAGGTGGTGGACGAGGCCCTGGCCAGTGGCGTGCCTTTCGACGCCCTGCGCCTGTCGGCGCTGCGGCCGATCCGGGGCGAGACCCTCGCAACCCTGTCCGGGGGCGAGCGGATCGTGTTGCCCACCAAGAACCCCAGCGGCACCCAGGCTTACCTGGTCACCCTGGAGGGCGCCCGGCGCATGCTGGCCCGGCTCGCCGTGCTGAATTGCCCGATTGACGACACCCTGGACCTGTACTGGCGCCATGGCCTGCGCATCCCGGTGCTTTCACCGACCCTGGTGGAGGAAGACCCGAGCCTGGCCAGCAGCATCGCCGGCCGTTACGGCAGCGATGAGCGCAAGACCTATCTGCGCCACCTGGCCCGGGTGGCCATGGCCCAGCGCCGCAAGCTGACCGTGAAGCTGATGGCCCGCCGCCTGCGTACCGAGATGCGCCGTGGCAAGCGCCAGGGAGGTGGCCGGTGAGCGCGTCGGGCAAGGCAGACGACCGTCCGCGTACCCTGGTGGTGCACCACCGCAGCGGTATCGGCGATCTGGTCTGGCACATCCCCTATCTGCGGGCCATCGCCGCCGGCAGCGCCGGGGGGCGGATCGGTGTGATGGCGCGGCCTTCCAGCCGGGCCGCCGAGGTACTGGCGGGGGAGGCCTGTGTCGCGGAGGTCATCGAGTACGATCACCGTCCCCGCGCCTCGGAGCGGCGGAAGGGCCGCCACGACGGCCTGCTGGCCCAGTTCGGCTTCATCCGCGCCCTGCGTGCCCATCGTTACGAGCGGGTATACATCTTCTCCGGGCGGGCGCGCTACGCGGCCCTGGCCCTGCTGGCCGGCATTCCCCGCCGGGCCGGTTTCGGCTTCAGCCTGGCCGAACGCCTGCTGCTCACCCAGCCGCCTTTCATCCGCCCTTACGAGGGGCCGGGCAACTGGGTGTTTCCCGAGGCCACGGCCTTCAGCGTTGCCCAGGGTCTGGTCGACGGGCCGGTGGTGCCGCGCATGGCGGTGCTGCCGGCGGCCCTGAGTCAGGCCGAGGCGGATCTGGCGGATTTCCCGCAGCCCCGGCTGGCCTTCTCGATCGGCACCTCCGAGCCGCGCAAGCACTGGGGTGGGGCCAATTTTGCGGCCCTGGCCACCCGCTTGCTCGAGCAGGGCGCTGGCGTGATCCTGCTCGGCGGCCCTGCCGAAGCGGGGGGGGCGGAAGAGATCGCCAGCGCAATTCCGGCCGCCCTGCGTGGCGGGCTGCGGGTGTCGGCCCAGGCGTCGGTGCAACGCTCGGCGGCCCTGCTGCGGCAGTGCCAGTTCTGCCTGGGCAACGACACCGGGGTGCTGAACATGGCGGTGGCCAACGGCGTGCCTTCCCTGGGGCTGTTCGGCGCAACGCCGCCCCTGGCCCATGACCCGCTGCTGCATGCCCTCGTCGGTGACGGAATGGCTGCCATCTCGGTGGACCAGGTGCTGCAGCGGCTGGCCGAGCTGAACAGCCCGGGTGTGGCGGCACTGTAAGTCCCCCGGAAATGTCAGGGTAGTGTCAGTTCCTTGAAAGGAAAGAATTTTTTGTCGTATCCGCTTACGATTCGAGCGGATAGATGGGTTGTGGATGGGTTGAATCGGTGATAATCGCCAAAACGACACACCACACCCGCATGACAGAAATCGCCGCCCAACAGGGGGAGCGCCACTCGGAAGGCGCGACCCCGAGCACCTTCATCGCGTGCTGCTTCTACACCGACAACTACACCCATGAAGCCGAGGCCCTGCGCGCCTCCCTCGAGGCGACGGGCACCGCGTACTATCAGAAGCGCTACGCCAGCAGAGGGTTCTGGGAGGCCAACACGCGGATCAAGCCGGAGTTTCTGCTCGACTGCCTGCGCCGTTTTCCCGACCGCAACATCGTGTACCTGGATGCCGACTCCGTGGTCCGCTCGCCGATGGTGCTGTTCAACGGTTTTCCCGGGGATGTTGGCGTGTTCAAGGCGCCGGCGGGAAGCGGCATGTCCCACCCTTACCTCACCGGCACCCTGTTCCTGCGCAACACCCCGGCCGTCCATGCCTTCGTCCAGGCCTGGATCGACGCCCAGGGGGGCATGCTCCTCGGCGTCGACCAGGACAGCTTCACCACGGCCATGGGCCATTCGGGGGACCTGCGGGTGGGCGAGCTGCCGTCCAGCTACGTGAAGATCTTCGACCGCGGTGACGAGACGCCAGTGGTCGAGCACTTTCAGGCCAGCCGATGCCGGGTCAAGCTGCAGCGCACCCTCAAGAAGGTCAGGAACATCTGCGTATGGAGCGGCGTGCTGGTGCTGCTTGTCCTGCTGCTCAGCCAGGCACGTACCTGAAAGGAAGCGCATTGAATCCCCGAGTCCACATCCTGATGTACCACCGGGTCGGCCATTTTCCCGACCGCATGCCCTCCCACCGGGGGCAGTACTGCCATCTGCCCCGCTTCAAGGCCCAGATGGCCATGCTCCGGCACCTGGGTTACCGGGTGGTCAGCCTCGATGAGGTCGTGGCCGGCCTGCGCGGAGAGGCTGCCCTGCCCGATCGTGCGGTGGCCCTGACCTTCGACGATGCCTACGTGGATTTTCTCGAGCACGCGGCGCCGGTATTGGCCGGGCATGGCTACCCCGCCTGCGTCTATGCGGTGGCCGGCATGCTTGGCGGCCGGTCTGACTGGGTCGCCCCGGAAGGCCTGGCGCCGGCGCCGCTGATGGACGCCGCCCAGCTGCGCGAAGTGCAGGCCATGGGCTTCACGGTGGGTTCCCACACCATGACCCATCCCCGGCTGGCCCGGGTCGAGTCCGTGGCATCGATCACCCGCGAGCTGGTGGACAGCAAGCGGGTGCTCGAAGACACCCTCGGCCAGCCGGTGGATCACTTCTGCTATCCCTACGGCAGTCACGATCTGCGGGCCGTGGAGGCGGCGGCGGAGGCGGGCTACCGCAGCGCCACCACCTGCCTGCGGGCGGCGGCCACGGCCCGTGACGACCTGCTGACCCTGCCCCGTAAGGCCGTGCACCAGGGCACCACGGCTTTCGGACTGTTCTGGAAGCTGCTCGCCCGCAATCAATACAAGAGCACGCCGATCCGCCGCAGCCCCCAGCTTGCCTGAAGGTAGCGCAGGGGAAAGGGCGCCGGATTGGGGCACAATAGCGCCTTCCCGCCCTGCCCAGCCCTTGTCGATGTCCCTTCCGCCCGTCTTCGAGCACGTCAGTCCGTGTCCTGGCCCCATGCCTGCCCTGTCCGGTCGCCGGGGGCGCTGAGGGCCATGCGTGTCCTGATCGTCCGCACCTCCGCCATCGGTGACGTGGTGTTCGCCTCGGCCCTGCCGGGGGCCATCCGCCGGCGTCATCCCGACGCCCACATCGCCTGGCTGGTGGAGCCGGGCATCCACGAGCTGCTGCTGGCCGACCCGGACATCGACGAGGTCATCACCTGGTCGAAGGCCGAGTGGGTGCGCCTGTGGAAATCCGGCCAGCGCCTGGCCCTGTGGCGCCAGGTGCGCGCGCTGCGGAGCGCGCTGCACGACCGTCATTTCGACCTGGCCATCGACCTGCAGGGCCTCCTCAAGAGCGGTTTCCTCACCTGGCTGTCGGGGGCGTCCCGGCGGGTCGGCCTGGGCTCGAAGGAGGGCAGCCAGTGGCTCATGAGCGAGGTCATCCCCCGGGGCGGCGAGGCCGCCCGCATCGGCTCCGAATACCAGTTTCTGGCCTCGCAGATGGGCTTTGACGCTGGCGACTTCCTGCCCACCCTCACGGTGGCGCCGGCCACCGACGCGAGGGTGCGGGCCCTGCTCGCCGAGCGGGGCCTGGCCCCCGGCCGCTACGCGGTGTTTGCCCCCTTCACCACGCGCCCCCAGAAGCACTGGTTCGAAGACGCCTGGCAGGCCCTGGCCCCACTGTTGATCGAGGCCACCGGCCTGACGCCGGTGATCCTCGGCGGCCCGGCCGACGTGGACGCCGCCGCCCGCATCGCCGCCGCCGACCCGCGCATCGTCAACCTGGCCGGCCAGACCCGCCTGCCCGAAGCCGCTGCGCTGATCGCCCACTCTGCGCTGCTGGTGGGCGTCGACACCGGCCTGACCCACATGGGTACCGCCCTGGCCCGCCCCACCGTGGCCCTCTTCGGTTCCACCTGCCCCTACACCGACACCGGGCGGCCCAGCGGCAGTGTGATCTGGCTGGGCATGGAATGCTCCCCGTGCCGGCGCCGCCCCACCTGCGGCGGCAAGTTCACCTGCCTGCGCGACATCACCCCGGCGATGGTGCTGGAACGCGCCCGGGCCCTGCTCTCCGCCGGAGGGGCCGCGCCATGAAGATCCTCCATGTGGAAGCCGGCAAGCACCTCTACGGCGGCGCCCGCCAGGTCCAGTACATCACCGAGGGCCTGGCTGCCCGGGGCATCGACAGCCTGCTCGCCTGCCCCCTGGACAGCGAGATGAGCCGCCAGCCGCCGGCCGGCGTGCGGGTGCTGCCCATCCGCATGGGTGGCGACGCCGACATCGGCCTGGCCTTCCGCCTGGCCCGCCTGATCCGCGCCGAAAAGCCCGACCTGGTGCACCTCCACAGCCGCCGTGGCGCCGACACCTGGGGTGCCCTCGGTGCGCGCCTGGCTGGGGTGCCCTGCGTGCTGTCCCGGCGGGTGGACAACCCCGAGTCGCGCCTGGCGGTGGCCCTCAAATACCGCCTCTACGACCACGTGATCACCATCTCCGAGGGCATCCGCCAGGTGCTCCTGGACGAGGGGCTGGCCCCCGGGCGGGTGAGCTGCGTGCGCAGCGCCGTCGATCCGGCGCCCTTTCTGCCGTTGGTGGATCCGTCCGCCTTCCGGGCCGAGTTCCGCCTGCCCCAGGACGCTCTGGTGGCCGGCGTGGTGGCCCAGATGATCCCGCGCAAGGGGCACCGCTACCTGTTTGCCGCCCTGCCCGGGCTGGTGGACAAATACCCCGAGCTGCAGGTGCTGGTGTTCGGCCAGGGCCCCCTGCTGGCCGAGCTGCGCGCCGACGTGGCCGCCCGAGGGCTGGAGGGCGTGGTGCATTTCGCCGGCTTCCGCCACGACCTGGCCCACTGGATCGGCGGCCTCGACCTGCTGGTGCACCCGGCCGAGATGGAGGGCCTGGGTGTATCCCTGCTGCAGGCGGCGGCGGCCGGCGTGCCGGTCATCACCAGCCGTGCCGGTGGCCTGCCCGAGGCCGTGCTCGATGGCGTCACCGGCCTGCTGTGCCCCCCCGCCGACGTGGACGCCCTGGCGGCGGCCATCGACCGCCTCGCCGGCGACCCGGCCCTGCGCCACCAGTATGGCGAAGCCGGCCGGGCGCGCATCCTGGCCGAGTTCTCCATCGACCGCATGGTCGAGGGCAACCTGGCCATCTACCACCAGGTGCTGGGCCGGTGAAGATCCTGACCGTCCTGCGCAGCATGAAGAGTGGCGGCGCCGAGCGCCACGCCCTACAGCTCATGCGCGGCCTGCGCGCCCGGGGCCACGACTGCCTGTACGCCGGCCCCATGGCCGGCTGGCTCGGCCAGCAGCTGCGGGCCGATGGCTTCGATGGCATCGACCTGCCCCTGCTGGGGCTCTACGACCTGCCCTCGCTGCTGCGCCTGGCCCTGTATGCCCGGCGCCAGCGGGTGGACCTGCTCCATGGCCACCTCACCCGCAGCGCCTGGTATGTGGGCCTGGCCGCCCGGCTGGCGGGCCTGCCCAACGTGGCCACGGCCCACTCCGACAATGCCGGCAAGCACTTTGGCCGGGCCGACCGCATCATCGCCGTGTCCGGTGCGGTGGCCGACTTCCTGCAGCGCCAGGGCTACGACCCGGCGCGCATCCGCATGGTCCACCACGGCATCGCCGACCTGGCCGCTCGGCTGCCGGCCGACACCCGCGCCACGCTCCGGCGTGAGCTGGGCTTGGCCGACGACGAACCCTGCCTGCTGATGGCAGCCCGCATCGTGCCGGCCAAGGGCCACGACACGGCCCTGCGCGCCCTGGCCCGGCTGCGCGACCAACCCTGGACCCTGCTGCTGGCGGGCGACCACCACGGCGACCTGGGCCCCCAGATGCAGACCCTGGCAGGGGAACTCGGCATTGCCGAGCGGGTCCGTTTCCTGGGGCTGCGCGAGGATGTGCCGGCCCTGATGGCGGCCTCCGACCTGCTCCTCGCCCCGTCCCGGCGGGAGGCCCTGTCCCTGACCCTGCTCGAAGCCTCGGCTTGTTCGTTGCCCATCGTCGCTACCCGCGTCGGCGGCATCGGCGAGGTGGTGGAGGAGGGCGCCAGCGGTGCCCTGGTGGCGCCGGATGATCCCGCCGCCCTGGCGGCAGCCATCGCCCCGCTGCTGCTCGACCCGGCCCGCCGCAGCGCCTTTGGCGCCCGGGCCCGCCAGCGTTTTGAAGACGGCTTCACGGAGAGCGCCATGTTCGACAGGACGATTGCCGTGTATCGCGAGGCCTGCGCCCGATGACCCAGGTGCAGATCCTCATGTATCACCGGGTCGGGCACTTCCCCGGCCGGGTCAAGGCCCATGGGGCGCTGTACTGCCACCTGCCGCGTTTCCGCGCCCAGATGCGCCTGTTCAAGGTGCTGGGCTATTCGGTGGTCAGCCTCGATGACGCCGCCGCCGGCCTGCGTGGCGAGCTCGCCCTGCCGCCCCGGCCCCTGGTGCTGACCTTCGACGACGCCTACGTGGATTTCCTCGACAACGCCGCGCCGGTGCTCAAGGCCCACGGCTACCCCGCCACCGTTTACGCGGTGAGCAGCCTGATCGGTACCACCTCCAGCTGGGACGCGGGCGTCGGCCCCGAGCCGGCCCCCCTGATGAACGCCGCCCAGCTGCGCGAGGTGCAGAGCCTGGGCTTTACCATCGGCTCCCACTCAAAGAGCCACCTGCGCCTGGCCCAGCAGGACGACGCCTGCATCCTCGCCGAAGTCCGGGACAGCAAGCTCGCCCTCGAGGACCTGCTGGGGCGGCGGGTCGATCACTTCTGCTACCCCTACGGCAGCCACGACCTGCGCGCCGTGCACGCCGCCGCCGAGGCCGGCTACCTCACCGGCACAACCTGCGTGCGCGCCGCCGCCACCCCCGCCGACGACCCCCTGACCCTGCCCCGCAAGGCCGTGTCCCGGGGCGATGATGTCTTCGGCGTGGCCTGGAAGCTGCTCACCAAGAACCTCCCCAAGGTCACCCCGATCCGGCGCTAAGCCATGCTGGTGCTCGCCGTTACTGGCGGGGGTTCCGTTGTTTTTCGTGGCGTTGGCCGGGATTTCGCCCCGGCGGGCGACCTTCTTTCTTGCTTCGCCAAGAAAGAAGGCAAAGAAGGCGACCCGGCTTCACCGGTCGGCCTTCGGCCGACTGCCCTGCGCTGCTCACAACGGGCGGCCGGCGCAGAACTCGCCCTGCGGGCTCAAACAGCTGCGCCGGACTTCCCCGCCCGTTGTTCCGCTGCTCGGCGGTTCAGACGGGCTTTCACACACACCGAGCCTTTACTGAGATAGGGCTGCGCATGTCTGAGCCCGCAGGGCGAGTTTGCGCAGACCCCGCCTGACGGACGCGGAAGGAGGGAACCCCCGAAGGGGGCGCGGCAGCGGGGCACGTTTCTTTGCATCCTTTCTTGTCGTGCAACAAGAAAGGATGTCGCCCGCCGGGGGCGAGTCCCCGGCCAATGTGACGTCATACAACGGAAAACCGTTCCGTAGCGCCAGGAAAGTGCTTTTCCATCGGTAGTTAAGGCGCTCAAAGCCCGGTGGGATTGCCAGAGACCGTGTTTACATACCTAGCGCGAACAGCGCCAATGAATTCGACCCCACGGGGATGCAGCCTGCTCACTCCTCCTGCTGCCGGAAGGCCCAGCGGGCGGCCATGACGGTGAAGCTGGCGATGATGGCGACGATGATCAGGAAGCCGTGGGGATGTTCGGCCAGGGGGATGCCGCCCACGTTCATACCCAGCAGGCCGGCGATCATGTTGATGGGCAGGGCCAGCACCGTGACCATGGTCAGCACATAGACGCTGCGGTTGGTCTCTTCGGTGACCCGGGCGACGATCTCTTCCTGCAGCAGCTTGATGCGTTCCTGCAGGGCTGCCATGTCGCCCAGCACGGCCGAGAACTCCTCGGTGGAGTAGCGCAGGTCGTGCACGTCGTCGTCGGCGATCCAGGCGGGCGGCTGGTTGAGCAGGCGGAAGAGGGCGCCGGGCTCGGGGGCGAGCAGGCGGCGCAGGCGCACCAGCACCCGCCGCAGGGTACCCAGGCGGGCCCTGCTGTGCTGGATGCGCCCGGCGAGCAGGCCGTCCTCCACCTTGTCGGCGCGCTCGGTGGCGGCGCGGACGATTTGGGCCAGCACGTCGGCCTGGTCACGCAGCAGATGGGTGAGCAGGGCCACGCTGGAGTCGAAGGTCTCGCCGCCCTTCACCGCGGCGCGCAGCCGGTCGATGGCGCGCAGGGGCTGCAGGCGGGCGCTCACCAGGGTGCGCGCATCCACCGAGATCCACAGGGTGGCGATCTGGGAGGGTTCGAAATCGAAGTCGTAGAGCACATCATTCACCACCGCGATCAGGGCGTCCTGGGTGTGCTCGATGCGGGTGGAGCGGGAGCCCTCGTGGAGGGCGTCCATGAAGGCCTCGGCGTTGCCCAGGTGCTCCCCCAGCCAGCGTTCGGTGGCGGCGTTGGCCAGGTTGAAGTGCAGCCAGGCGAAGGCGCCGGCTGCTGCGTCCTCGCCGCTCAGCCAGCGTGCGGCGGCGGCGGTGTCCAGGGGCTCGCCCCGGCTGCCCGGGTGAAACAGGAAGCCGGAGATCAGGCCGGAGCGGTCGGAACCGTAGGAGGCGTCGGAGGGCAGCACGGCAGGTACGCGGAAATTCGGATCCGCGAGCCTGCCTGCCCAGGGTGACATCGGTGTGACGTCTGGATGACGGCGGTGGTCACGCCATGGGCTTCGGCCAGGGTGATCGACCCCGCGCGGCTCTCAGGGGTACAGGCCCCGCAGCTTGTGGGCCATCAGCACCCGCTCGCAGCCGAGCACGAAGGCGGCGGTGCGCAGCACGATGCCCTTGCTGCGGGCGGCCTCCCAGACGGCGGCGAAGGCCTCGCGCATGATCCGGTCGAGGCGGGCGTTGATCTCGTCCTCGGTCCAGAAGAAGGCGCTGATGTCCTGCACCCATTCGAAGTAGCTCACGGTCACCCCGCCGGCGTTGGCCAGCACGTCGGGGATCACGGTGATGCCCCGCTCCTGCAGGATCAGGTCGGCCTCGGGGGTGGTGGGGCCGTTGGCGCCTTCGACGATCAGGCGGGCACGGATCAGCCCGGCGTTGGCGGCGGTGATCTGGTTCTCCATGGCGGCGGCCACCAGGATGTCGGCGTCGGTGGACCAGAAGCGCTCGGCGTCGATGGTTTCGGCACCGGGGGCGCCGAGCAGGCTGCGCTGGGTCTGACGCCAGGTCTTGACGGCCTGCAGGTCGAGCCCGCCAGGGTTGGCGATGGCGCCGGAGCCGTCCTGCAGGGCCACCACCCGGGCGCCGGCCTCGGCAAACAGCCGTGCCGCCGCCTCACCCACATTGCCGAAGCCCTGCACCGCCACCCGCGCCCCGGCGATCTCCAGGCCCAGGTGCCGGGCGGCTTCCACGGTGCTCACGAAGACGCCGCGGCCGGTGGCGTCCTTGCGCCCGAGGCTGCCCCCCAGGCTGACCGGCTTGCCGGTGACCACGCCCATGGCGGTGCGGCCTTCGTTCATGGAGTAGGTGTCCATGATCCAGGCCATGGTCTGCTCGTTGGTGTTGATGTCGGGGGCCGGGATGTCCTTGTCTTGCCCCAGCAGGATGTGGATCTCGCTGGTGTAGCGGCGGGTCAGGCGTTCCAGCTCGGCCAGGGAGAGCTGTTTCGGGTCCACCCGCACCCCGCCCTTGGCGCCGCCATAGGGCACATTCACCACGGCGTTCTTCACCGTCATCCAGGCCGACAGGGCCATCACTTCCGACAGGGTGACCTGGGGGTGGAAGCGGATGCCGCCCTTGCCCGGCCCCCGGGCCAGGTTGTGCTGCACCCGGTAGCCCTCGAAATGCGCCATCTCGCCGTTGTCCAGGCGGATCGGCACATTGACGATCAGCGCCCGCATGGGGCGGGTCAGGATCGGGGCGAGGGGGCGCAGCTCGGGGGCCAGATGGGGTTCCACCCGATCGATCTGGACCAGGAAGGTCTCCCAGGGGCCCAGGTGTTCGGGGGACAGGTAGGAGGGGATGTGGGAGACGTTGTTCATTGTTGTTTCTCCTCGGGTTGGCCCTCGGTGGACGCCGTGCCGGGCTGCGGGTTCCGTGAGGGGGGCCGGTGGCCCGGCCATCCTGCTCAGTCGGTGGCAATCGCCTCGAGGCCAGCCAGACGGTAGCCCCGTTCGAGCAGCCCGGCCCGCAGGGCGCGGGCCGTGGCCACTGCCTCGGGGCCGTCACCGTGCACGCAGATGCTGCCGATGGGGGTGGGCAGGTGGGTGCCGCTCACCGCGATGATGGACCGGGCCTCGAGCATGGCGAGCACATGGGCGAGGGAGGCGGCGGCGCCGTGGATCAGGGCGCCGGGGCGGCTGCGGGGGACCAGGCTGCCGTCGTCCTGGTAGGCCCGGTCGGCGAAGATCTCCTCGACCACCCGCAGCCCGGCCCGGCGGCCGGCGCTGGCCAGGGCCGAGCAGGCCGGGGCGAGCAGGATCAGGCCCGGGTCGAAGATCCGGATGGCGGTGGCCACGGTGTCGGCCAGGGTGGCGTCCGTGCAGGCCATGTTGGACAGGGCGCCGTGGGGTTTGACGTGGGCCATGGCCAGCCCTTCGGTGCGGGCCATGCCGGCCATGCCGGCCATCTGGTAGATCAGGATGGCCTCCAGTTCGGCCGGGGGCAATGTCATGGGGCGCCGGCCGAAGCCCTGCAGGTCAGGGTAGGCGGGGTGGGCGCCGATGCTCACGCCGGCGGCCTTGGCCCGGCGCAGGGTGTCGCGCATCACCAGCGGGTCGCCGGCGTGAAAGCCACAGGCGATGCTGGCGCTGTCGAGGCTGCCCAGGAGTTCGGCGTCATTGCCCATCTGCCAGGCACCGAAGCTTTCGCCCAGGTCGGCGTTGAGGTTGAGGAGGCGGGTCATGTGCCGGGTCTCGTTTCGTCGGGCCACAGGTGGGGGTCGTCGCCACGCACTGCGGCGCCGGCTAAGTTGGCGGCCAGCAGCAGAGCCGTCTCGGGGTCGCCGCCCGCCGGGGCCGGTCGTGCGCGGGTCAGCCAGTCGGCCAGGCGGCAGGCCAGAGCAGCCCGGGCGGCGGCGGCTTCGTCGGCGTCCACGGCGCGGAAGCGGATCTCGTCGTCGGCCTGCAGGTGGGCCAGGCGCGGCAGGTCGGCGCGGATCACGGTGGCAATCTTGGGGTAGCCGCCCACGGTCTGGCAATCGGCGAGCAGCAGGATGGGCTGCCCGTCGGCCGGTACCTGGATGGCGCCGGGGGTCACACCGTCGGAGACGATGTCGGCGCCGAGCGGGCTGTGGGCCAGGGCCGGCCCGGCCAGGCGCAGGCCCATGCGGTCGCGCTGGCGGGTCACGCGGAAAGGCGTGGTGTAGAAGTGGTCGAGGGCTGCGGCGGTGAAATGCCCGTCCTGGGGGCCGGGGATGACCCGGATCGGGCCGTCCCCATGGCGCAAGGCGTCGTTCTGCCACTCACCGGTGTGCGGGCGGGCGGCGTGGCAGGGCAGGGTGGTGGCCCCATGGACCAGCCCGGCCCGGGCGTAGGTGGAGCGGCTGCCGAGCAGGGGTGGGGTGAGCAGGCCGCCTTCGATGGCGATGTAGCCGACCCCCCGGGGGCTGCCCACCTGCAGCTGTTCGCCGGGCTGCAGGGTCAGGGTGGACCAGGCCGGAACGGCCCGGCTGGTGCCCCCGATGCGAAGGTGTCGGGCACCCATGGCGCCGGCCAGGGCGATGCGTACCGGTTCGTCGAGAGCCTCCAGCAGGGGCCCGGCGAGCAGCACCTCGAGGCCGGCACCGTCGGCCGGATTGCCCAGCAGGCCGTTGGCCGCGGCCAGGAACACCGGGTCGAGGGCGCCGGACAGGGGCACGCCGATGTGCCGGTGGCCGTGGCGGCCACCATCCTGGATGCTGACGCCGAGGCCGGGCGTGCGGATCGCCAGGCGGGCGCTCACGGCCTGGCCAGGGCGTCCGCCCCCACCGCCTGCCAGCGCACCCGGTCGCCGGGGGCGAAGAGGGCGGGACGCTCGGCCCGGTGGGCGTCGAAGAGGCTGACCGGGCTGCGCCCCACCAGGCGCCAGCCGCCCGGGCTGTCCCACGGGTAGATGGCCCCCATGCGCCCGGCGATGGCCACCGAGCCGGCCGGCACGCGGGGACGTGGGGTGGCCAGGCGGGGCATCTCCAGGCTGGCGGGCAGGCCGTCGAGATAGGGGAAGCCAGGCAGAAAGCCGAGCATGCAGACGATGAACTCGGTGGCGATGAGCTGCGCCACGACGGCCTCGCGGCTGAGCCCCCGGGCCGCCGCCACGGCGTCCAGGTCGGGGGCGAAGTCGCCCTCGAAGCACACCGGGATGGTCCACTCACGCCCGCTGCCGGTGGCCTGCCGGCCTTCGGCAGCCAGGGCCTGCAGGCGGGTGGCGAGGTGGCGGGGAGGGCAGCGGTCGGGGTCGAAATGCACCGTGACCGAGCGGAAGGCGGGAACCCACTCGATCACCCCCGGCAGCTCGCCAGCGGCATGCAGCTCGGCCAGGGCGGCGGCCAGACCGAGCACCCGGGCCTGGATGTCCGGGGTGATCTGCCGGGCGGCAGGCTCGCCGAACTCCACCGTGAAGGCGGCATCGCCCAGGGCGAGCAGGCGGGGCTGTGGATGCACGCTGGCAGGCAGGGGCCGGGCCCCGCAGCGGCCGGGCTTACTGCCCGATGGCGCCAAAGACCTTCTTGGCCAGCCCGCCGGCGGCGCCCACCGGGTCCTTGCGGATGGCCTTTTCCTCTTCGGCGATCATCAGGAAGAGCCCGTCCAGGGCCTTGCGGGTCACGTAGTTCTCGATCTTCAGCTCGTCGCCCTTGGCCAGGCCGAACTGGCTGGCCTTGCTGGCGAGCTTGTTGTACTGGGTCGACAGGGACAGCTTGTCGGTCGCCTCCTTGACGGTGGGCAGGAAGGACTCGGCGAGCTGGGCGCCGGTCTTGTCCTTGAAGTAGCGGGTGGCGGCGTCGTCACCGCCGGAGAGGATCTTCTTGGCGTCCTCCACGCTCATCTTCTTCACCGCCTCCACCAGCAGCGGCTTTGCCTTGGGCACGGCCTGCTCGGCGGCCTTGTTCATGGTGCTCACCAGGGCGTCCAGATCCTTGCCGCGGCCCATGGTGCGCAGCATGTCCTCCATGGGCGCCAGGCTGGAGGGCAGGCCGATCTTGACTTTCGGGTTGTTGAAGAAACCCCCGTCAGTCCCCAGTTGTCCTACCGCTTTCTCGGCCCCCTGGGCGAGAGCCTCACGCAAACCACCGGAGGCATCCTTGTCGGTGAGGTCGGCAAGACCCAGGGCCCAGGCCTGGCCACAGATGACAAGTAGCAGCAAAGCTCGCAGAATCCCACGCACGGCACACCTCTCTCTTCCGGTTAAAAACAATGTTTCTCAAGGCTATCACGCGCCTTCTGGGCGCAGTCGCCCTCCTTGCACTCCTTAACGCTTGCAGCCAGCCGGCGGCGCCGGATGTGCGCTACACCACCCTCAACGGTCAGAGCGCGAATCTGGGGGCCCTGCGCGGCAAGGTCGTGCTGGTGAACTTCTGGGCCACCACCTGCACCACCTGCGTGGCCGAGATGCCCCGACTCGTCGAAACCCACCAGAAATTCGCCTCCCGGGGCTTCGAGACCGTGGCCATCGCCATGAGCTACGACCCGCCGGAATACGTGCGCAACTACGCCGCCCGCAGCGGCCTGCCCTTCACCGTGGTCCTCGACACCACCGGCGAGGCGGCCAAGGGTTTCGAGGAGGTGCGCCTTACGCCCACCACCTTCATCATTGATCGCAAGGGCCGCATCGTCCAGAAGTTCCTTGGTGAGCCGGACTTCCCCAAGCTCCACGCCCTCCTCGACAAGCTGCTGGCTGAGCCGGCATGAAGCGCCGCAATCTGATCCTGGCGCTGGCAGCGGCTGGCGTGGTGGCGGCTGCCGTGCTGTGGCCGCGGGGGCGTGAGGTGGAGGTGGTCAGCGTCGCCAGGGCACCCCTGACCCAGTCGGTGGTGGCCACCGGGCGCATCGCCACCCCGGCGCGCATCGTCATCGGCAGCCCCCTGGCGGCCACCGTGCTGGAGGTGAAGGTGCGCGAGGGCGACTCCGTGCGCCCCGGGCAGGTGCTGGCCCGCCTGCGCGCCGACGACGCCGAGGCCCTGGTGGGCCAGGCTGCCGCAGCCCTCGCCGAGGCCGAGGCGCGCTTTGCCCAGATCGAGAGCGTTGCCCGCCCCGTGGCCGCCCAGCAGCTCGCCCAGGCCGAGGCCAACCGCAAGGTGGCCCTGGCCGAGGCCGAACGTGCCCGCCAGCTGGTGGCCAAGGGCTTCTACGCCCAGTCCAAGGCCGACGACGCCCTGCGCAATGCCGCCAATGCCGCTTCAGCGGCCGATACCGCGCGGGCCCAGCTGACGGCCCAGCAGGCCGGTGGCAGCGAGCGCGAGGCGGCCCGCGCCCGGGTCGAGCAGGCCCGCGCCCAGCTGGTCAACGCCCGCGCCCGCGCCGCCCAGCTCACCCTGACCGCCCCGGCGGCCGGTGTGGTGCTGACCCGCAAGGCCGAGCCCGGCGACGTGGCCACCGCCGGCAAGGTGCTGCTGGAGCTGGCCGAGGCCGGCGAGACCCGCGTCTATGCCACCGTGGACGAAAAGAACCTGCGTCTGCTCAAGCCCGGCCAGAAGGCCCGCGGCGTGGCCGACGCCTTCCCGGCCCAGCCCTTCGACGCCGAGCTGTACTACCTGGCACCGGCCGTGGACCCCCAGCGCGGCACCGTCGAGACCCGCTTCCGGGTGCCGGCGGCGCCGGCCTTCCTGCGCCCGGACATGACCGTCTCCGTCGAGACCATCACCGGCCACCGGGATGCCGCCCTGGTGCTGCCCGCCGAGGTGGTGCGCGACGCGGACAGCGGCAAGCCCTGGGTGCTGGTCGCCCGGGACGGCATCGCCACCCGGGTGGCGATCAAGCTGGGCCTCAGCGGCATCGGCCGGGTCGAGGTGCTGGAAGGCGTGTCTGAAGGCGACGAGGTGCTGCTGCCCGCCGGCGGCGCCCTGGAAGGCGACCGTCTGCGTATCCGCGAGGCCCGCAAGCCCAAGGTGTCGGGCGTGCAGGTGCCCCAGGGCATGACCCGCTGATGGCCGCCCCGGCTGGCCGGCGGAGCCCCCCGGCATGAAGCTCCGGCTCCCCTTCGCGCCCCTCGTGGCCCTGCGCTTCCTGCGCGAGGGGCGCATGCAGACCCTGCTGATCCTCGCCGGCACCACCGGCGGGGTGGCGGTGATCGTCTTCCTGACCCAGCTCATCACCCAGCTCCAGGCCCAGATCGTCGACCGGGTGCTGGGCAGCCAGGCCCACGTGGTGATCCGCCCCGCCGAGGAGGCCAACCGGCGTGCCATCGACGAGGCCGGCTTTGCCTCCATCATCGAACCCCGCGCCCAGCGCCTGCGCTCCATCGACCAGTGGGAGAACATCGCCCGCCTGGCCGCCGACATGCCGGGGGTCACGGCGGTGTCGCCGGTGGTCACCGGGCCGGCCTTTGCGGTGCGCGGCCAGGCCAGCAAGTCGGTGGCCCTGATGGGCGTGGACGCCGAGCGCTACCGGCGCATCGTGCGCATGGAGGAATACATGGTGGCCGGCCGCTTTGCCGTGGACGGCACGCGGGCGGTGATCGGCTCCGAGCTGGCCAAGGATCTGGGCATCCGCATGGATGACAAGCTGCGGGTGGCCCTGCCCAATGGCCGCGACGAGCTGCTGCAGGTGGGGGGCATCTTCGACATCGGCAACAAGGATCTCAACCGCCGCTGGATCTTCGTGACCCTGCCCCTGGCTCAGAGCCTGCTGGATCTGCCCGGCGGCGTCTCCAACCTGGACCTCACCGTGGCCGACATCTTCGAGGCCCAGCCCGTGGCCGACCGCCTGCGCGGCGCCACCAGCCTGACCGTGGAGAGCTGGATGCAGACCAATGCCCAGCTGCTGGCGGCCCTGCGCAACCAGTCGGTGTCCAACAACCTGATCCGCAGTTTCGTGGTCATCATCGTGGCCCTGGGCATTGCCAGCGTGCTGGTGGTGAGCGTGGTGCAGAAGCAGAAGGAGATCGGCATCCTGCGCGCCATGGGGGCCAGCCGGGGCATGATCCTGCAGGTCTTCCTGATCCAGGGGGCGGTGGTGGGGGCGGTGGGTTCCATCCTCGGCAGTGCCCTGGCCTTCACCCTGCTCAACGTGTTCTCGGCGATCTACCGCAACGCCGACGGCCAGCCCCTCTTCGCCGCCGAGCTCGAGCCGCGCTTCATCGCCATGGCGGCGGTGGTGGCCACCGCCGTGGGCCTGCTGTCGGCCCTCATCCCGGCCCGCCGGGCGGCGCGCATGGACCCGGTGCAGGCGATCCGCTCATGACTACCCCTGTCATCGAACTGGCCGGCCTCACCAAGGCCTACAACCTCGGCACGCCGGTGGAGACCGAGGTGCTGCACGGCATCGACCTGAGCCTGGCCGAAGGGGAGTTCGCTGCGCTGATCGGCCCCTCGGGCTCGGGCAAGAGCACGCTGCTCAACATCATCGGCCTGCTGGAGCGCCCCACCGGCGGCCGCCTGTCCATTGGCGGGCGCGACACCGCCAGCCTGTCCGAGGCCGAGATCACCCAGCTGCGGGGGCGCAGCATCGGCTTTGTCTTCCAGTTCCACCACCTGTTGCCGGCCTTCACCGCCCTGGAAAACGTGATGATGCCCACCATCATCGCCCGGGGCCGTGCCGACGATGAGGCCGAAGCCACCGCCCTCGAACTGCTCGACGCCGTTGGCCTGAAGGCCCACGCCCTCAAGAAGCCGGCCGCGCTGTCGGGCGGTCAGCAGCAGCGCGTCGCCATCGCCCGCGCCCTGGCCCTGCGCCCGCGCCTGATCCTGGCCGACGAGCCCACCGGCAACCTGGACACCCACACCGCCGACGACATCTTTGCCCTGCTGCGGGAGTTCAACCGCCAGAGCAGCTGTGCCTGCCTCATCGTCACCCACGACCCGCGCCTGGCGGCCCGCTGTGACCGCATCGTGCGCCTGGTGGATGGGCGCATCGCCGACGACCGGCCGGCCTCGACCTGAAGCCCGCTCAGCGGCTCACCTGGCGTGGGCGGACCTGCGTGTCGGGCGTGGATGCGGCATCTGCGGCGAAGTAGTCGTTGCCCCGGCGGTAGTAGTGATTGCAGGAGGACAGCTGGGTCGGCCTCGCCCCGACGCTGTTGAGATCCGTGCAGAAACGGGCGTCGTCTTCGAGCTTCCAGGTGCCCATCACGCCGTAGGAGCGGACACCCCGGATGTTGCCGCTGACGCTGCCATCGGCCTTCACCTCCAGGCGCACATCGCCCCCCATGGTGGTGGGGCCCGACAGGGTTGCGCCGACCAGCAGCGCCTGCACCTCGGCCTTGTCCAGGCGTTTTCCGCCCTGCTCCAGCAGCTCGCCGAGGGTGGCCTGGGCCAGCACCGGCTGACTGCCCAGCAGCAGCACGGTCAGGCTGAGCACGGGAGCGATTCTCATGATGCTATCCTTTCAAGGTTGGGCGCCGGACCATCGGGAGTGATTATCCGCCGCCTCAAAATTTCCGGCCAGCCAGTCCCTGTTCAATATCGCCATGCCCCGTGCCTACCTCCCCAGCCTGCTGCTCCTGACCCTCGCCTCGGCCTTGCCGGCCCATGCCGACGAAGGGGGCTTGTGCACCAGTGTGTGTGCCACGGAGCGAACCCGGTGCCAGAAGGAAGCCCGCTCCGTCGACCGCTTCGAGCGTGATACCTGGGTGTCCCGGCAGGATGTCCGCGCCGGCTCCGACGCCAGTGCCGAAATGGAACGGCTGGAGGCCCGCCGGGCCGAGGCCGACAAACGGCGCTTCGAACGTGATGCCGACTGCGAAGCCGCCTACGGACGCTGCACCGCCGAGTGCCGCCCGCTGCGCTGAGCTGGTCTGCCTGAAGGCAGGAGGCGGCCTTTCCGCAGGCCCAGCCTGTCGGCCATAATCACGCCCACGTGCGCAACCCTTCCCAAGTTTCTGTCATGCCATGAAGGCCAGGACCACCCTATACGAACTGCTCGGGCTCGGCCCGGATGCCACCGAGGCCGAAATCCGCGCCGCGCACCTGATGCTGGTCGAGCGCTACCAGTCGGGCAAGCACGGTCTCCCGCCGGTGGATGCGGACAACCGCATCAAGGCCATCAAGGAGGCCTACTGGATTCTCTCCGAGCCCGGCCGGCGTGCCGCCTACGATGCCAGCCTGGTCCACGCCACGGTCGCCCCGCCGCCGCTGGCGGACGGCGGCCTGCCCCTGAAGGTGGAGATCAGCGACGTCAAATGGACACCCGGCCGCATCATGCTGACCATCATCGGTGGCCTGATGATCGTCGGCATGGTCATCCAGATCTTCTTCTCCCTGTTCGCCTTCAAACAGGCCGGGCGCGCGGCCAGCGGCGAGATGGCCGCCGAGGCCCAGGAGCGGGTGATGGCCGCCGAGCGGCGACAGATGTACGGCAACATGAGCGAGGCCGAGATCGCCGAGCAGGAGCGCCGGGAGCGCCAGGATAGGGTGGACTCGGCCAGCCGCTACGAGCAGGAGCGCCAGGAGCGCGCCCGCCGGGATGAGGAGCGCCGCCGTGAGGAGGCCCTGCGTGAGCGCACCTACTACGCCGACCGGGTTTCCTCCGACCTGCAGCACGCCGAGCAGGCCGCCCGCCAGCAGGCCGAATACGAGAAGCGCCAGAAGGAAGAAGCCGAGCGCCGCGCCGAGATGGAAGAGCAGCGGCGCGTGCAGGAGCGCCTGTCCCGGGAGCGGGCGCGCTGGCAGCAGGAGTTGCGCAACTGAGCCGCCATTGAGGTGGCCTCCCGGGCTTTTTCCCGTGTTGCAGGCGTGGCCCGGCGCTTTCCGGGATAATCCGGCATGAACTCGACCCTGCCCCCGCCGTCGGACGCCGATTCCGGCCCTGTCTCCGACGCCACCTTCGTTCCGCCCCCGGCTGCCGTCGTGGCGGCCCCCTTCGACCAGCTGCCCCTGCCGGCAGCGGTCATCGCCAACCTGGCGCGCCTCGGCTACCACAGCATGACGCCCATCCAGGCCGCCAGCCTGCCGGTGGCCCTGGCCGGGCACGACCTGATTGCCCAGGCCAAGACCGGCAGCGGCAAGACGGCGGCCTTTGCGCTGGCCTTGCTCGATCGCCTCAACCCGCGCAGCTTCGCCGTGCAGGCCCTGGTGCTGTGCCCGACCCGCGAGCTGGCCGAGCAGGTCACCCAGGAGATCCGCCGCCTGGCCCGGGCCGAGGAGAACATCAAGATCCTCAGCCTGTGCGGCGGTACGCCGATCCGTCCGCAGGCCGACAGCCTGGAGCATGGCGCCCACATCGTGGTGGGCACCCCGGGGCGTCTGATGGACCACATCTCCCGCGGCAGCCTCAAGCTCGACGCCCTGAACAGCCTGGTGCTGGACGAAGCTGATCGCATGCTCGATATGGGCTTTTTCGACGACATTGCCTACGTGGCCAAGGCCTGCCCGAAGGCGCGCCAGACCCTGCTGTTCTCGGCCACCTATCCGGAGGGTGTGGTGCGTCTGGCGCGTCAGTTCATGCGTCAGCCCCAGGAGATCGCCCTGCCCGAGCAGCACGCCGAGGAGACCATCCGCCAGCGCTTCTACGAGGTCACGCCGGACCAGCGCCTCCACGCCGTGGGCCTGCTGCTGCGCCACTACCGCCCGGAGAGCACCCTGGCCTTCTGCAACACCAAGCAGCAGTGCCGCGACCTGATCGACGTGCTGCACGCCGAGGGCTTCCATGTGCTGGCCCTGCATGGCGAGCTCGACCAGCGTGATCGGGACCAGGTACTGGTGCAGTTTGCCAACCGCAGCTGCTCGGTGCTGGTGGCCACCGATGTGGCCGCCCGTGGCCTCGACATCGCCCGCCTGGAGGCGGTGATCAACGTGGACGTGACCCCCGACCCGGAGGTGCATGTGCACCGCATCGGCCGTACCGGCCGGGCCGGCGAGGAAGGCTGGGCCCTGAGCCTGGCCAGCCCCAACGAGATGAACCGGGTGAACAACCTGGCCCGCGCCCATGGCTTCGAGCCGGTGTGGGAGTCCATCGACGCCCTCCAGGCCGAGGACCGGACGCCCCTGGTGCCGCCCATGGTGACCCTGCAGATCCTCGGCGGGCGTAAGGAGAAGATCCGCCCCGGCGACGTGCTCGGCGCCCTCACCGGTGAGGCCGGTTTTGCCGCCAGCCAGATCGGCAAGATCAACGTGAACGAGCAATCCACCTACGTGGCCGTGGAGCGCAGCATTGCCCGCAAGGCCCTGAAGCGGCTCGGCGACGGCAAGATCAAGGGCAAGAAGGTCCGCGTGCGGCTGCTCGACGAGTAAACTGGCGCGTCCGCAGCAACGCCCGATCAACCCGCCCTGAACGGGGTCTCCATCATGGCCGACAACGAACACCGCTTTCCGGATGCCGATGTGGCAGCCATCTACCGCGTGATCGCCGAACGGCGCGACATGCGCCATTTCCGCCCGGACCCGGTGGCCCCGGAGCTGCTGGCGCGGCTGTTGTGGGCCGCCCACCATGCCCCCAGCGTGGGCTACATGCAGCCCTGGCGCTTCATCCGCATCACCGACCGGGGCCTGCGCGAGCGCATGCACGCCCTGGTCGAGGTGGAGCGCTGCGCCACCGCCCGGGCCCTGGGCGAGCGCGAGGAGGACTTCATGCGTCTCAAGGTGGAGGGGCTGCTGGAGGCCGGTGAGGTGATCGTGGTGGCCCTGGCCGACGGGCGCGAGAAGCACGTCTTCGGCCGCCGTACCCTGCCCGAGATGGACCTGGCCTCGGTGGCCTGTGCCATCCAGAACATGTGGCTGGCGGCGCGGGCCGAGGGCATCGGCCTGGGCTGGGTGTCGATCTTTGATCCCACCGAACTGGCTACGCTGCTGGGCATGCCCGCCGGCGCCCGGCCGGTGGCCATCCTGTGCATCGGCCACGTGGAGGCCTTCTACCCGCGCCCGATGCTGGAGATCCACCAGTGGGCCGAGCGCATGCCCCTGGAGACGGTGGTCTTCGAGAACGGCTGGCAGGCGCCGGCAGTACCCGCCGACGCCGGGTGAGTCAGCTGCCGGTGTTGCCGGCCAGATGTCCCGCGCCGGCCAGGCCCTCGGCACCGATGGGCAGCAGCTTGTGCAGGGCCTGGATGTAGCGCTGCAGGGCTGCCAGGCCGGTGGGCGTCATGCTGTAGCGGGTCTGGGCCCGGCCCGGTCCCTCGCTGCGCTGCAGGCTCACGTAGTCGGCGGCGATGAGCTTCTTCAGGTGGGATTCAAGATTGCCGTCGGACACATCCAGGCTGCGCTTGAGTTCGGAAAAGCTGGCCTCACCGGCCCCCGCCAGAAAGGCGGCGAGCTGGGTGCGCAGGGGCTGGTGCAGGAGGGGGTCGAGGGCTTCCATGGGCTGCTGGCCCGCCGCAGCGGGCACCGGATGTCTATTTCAGGTTGAATTCTGCCCGCATCGAGCCCGGATTGCGCCCGTCCTGTTCGCCCGGCACGCGGATTTCGAAGTTTCCACCCACCACCTCGTTGCCGGCCTTCCAGTTCTTGCCGTCCAGGCTGGCCCAGTGCTTGTAGGTGTAGACGTCCTGGCGGGTGCGCACGGTGAGGGTGCTGCGGGCCTCGCCGTCGAGCAGGCTGCCATGGATGCGGGCCTCGATCGGCAGGGGGGCGCCGGCGGGGTAGAGCAGGATGTAGGGCTGGCCGGCGGGGGCCTGATCGCCGAAGCGCACGACGGGCAGGCGGGCGAGTTCATCGGCGCCCGGTTTGCCAAAGCTGGCACAACCGGCCAGGGTCAGGGCGGCAAGGGTGCCGGCGGAAAGACGCAGGATCACGGTAGGACTCCTTGTGGACGTGGGGGAAGTGATGCAGGAAAAGGGGCTTACTGACGGGCGCTGCCACCCTGGAAGTTCACTTCCAGGGCGGACTCGACCTCGGGCCCGCGGGCCGGGTCGAGGCTGGCGCGCATCCACGGGATGGAGATCCAGTGGGTTTCCCGGGCCAGCCGCCAGGGGCCGCCGGGGGCACGCACGTCGCCGGTGGGCTGGCCGTCGCGCAGCAGGATCTCCAGGGGCTGGTCGAGGGTCAGGGGCAGGATTGCATCGGCGGCCGGGCGGAACAGGTCGCCCGACACCTCGACCCGTACCGGCACGCGGGTGCCGGCCGGCAGGCTGACGATGCGCGGCCCGGCCAGGTGGGGGCCGGCACGGAAGGCTTCCAGGGACGTGACCGGTACTTCGGGCGGCAGCAGGGTGGAGGCGTAGCGGTGGCCGGCGAGGGGGGCGGCCAGCACCAGCACCGTCCACCCGGCGGCCTGGGTCAGGCGCAGGGCGAAGGGACGGGCGCGGCCGTGGTCGAGGAGGCCCGACAGCATCGGCAGGCCGAGCCCGAACACCGAAGCGGCGATCCACTTCATGGTCTCGAAGGGAAGGCGTGCCGCGAGGCCGGCCACACCGATGGCGATGATGATGCCGCCGGCCCATTCCAGCACTTCTTCCGAGAACAGGCCGTGCACGTATAGCGCCAGGCCGATCATCACCAGCCACACGGTGCACAGCATGTAGGCACCGCCGAAGAAGAAGGTGGCAAAGGTGAACAGGGTGCCGATGCCCATCAGCAGCCACAGCAGCTTGACCACCTGGCGGTGGATGAAGGACCAGGTCTCGTCCCGGGCGGCCTTGACCCGGCCCGTCAGGTGCCAGTCGGCCCAGCCGGCGCCCCCCAGGACCAGGGCGATCCAGCCCAGCCAGACCAGCGCGCGTTGGGTGGTGTCGGGGATCTGCTCGGCGGTGAACACCGCATCGCTGGACAGGAACAGCCCGGCGCCAGCGAGGCCCCACAGCACCAGGCTGTGGCGCTCCATGCGCAGGTTGCGCTGGCCGCGGACGAGCATGGACTGGATGGTGTCGAGCTGGCGGGTGATGGGGTCGGCCATGATCGGGAAATTCCACGTGGATTAACTCTGTAGTTCAGAGTTATATGCTCTGAAACGCAGAGTGTCAACGACAAAACGATCCGCCGAACGGGCTGGCGGTGCTGCACCGAGCCGCTACAATGCCGCCTCTCTTTCTTCAGCACGGATCGTTTCCCGCCATGTGGTTCCGCAATCTCCAGATCTATCGTCTCCCCGAAAACTGGGGCCTGACCGTCGAAACCCTCAACGAAAAGCTCGCTGCCCGGCCCTTTGCACCCTGCGGCAGCCAGGACATGGCGAGCCGGGGCTGGAGTTCGCCGACCAAGGACGACCGCTTCGTGCTGGCCGTGGGCGGGCACTTCCTGGTGGCCCTGATGGTCGAGCAGAAGCTGCTGCCGTCGTCGGTGGTGAATGAAGTCGCTGCCGACAAGGCCGAGCAGATCGAGGCCCAGCAGGGTTTCAAGCCGGGCCGCAAGCAGATGAAGGAGATCAAGGAGGCGGTGCTGCAGGAGCTGCTGCCCCGGGCCTTCACCCGGCGCCGCAAGGTGTACAGCTGGATCGATCCGAAGGGCGGCTGGCTGGTGATCGACGCGGCCAGCCCGGCCCGGGCCGAGGAGGTGCTGGACGCCCTGCGCGACACCCTGGACGAGCTGCCGGTGAAGATGGTCAAGACCGAGCTGTCGCCCGTGTCGGTGATGACCGGCTGGCTGGCGGCCAACCAGGCCAGCGGCAACTTCACCATCGACCTGGACTGCGAGCTGCGCGCCGTCACCGACGAGAAGGCCGCCGTGCGCTACGTGCGCCACGCCCTCGACGGCAAGGACGTGCAGGACCACCTGGCCGCCGGCAAGCTGCCGACGCGCCTGGCGATGACCTTCGATGACCGCATCTCGATCATCCTCACCGAAAAGATGGAGATCAAGCGGGTCGCCTTCCTCGACGTGATCAAGGAAGAAGCCGAACGCCAGGCCGACGCCGCCGACATGCAGATGGAAGCCGACTTTGCCCTGATGAGCGGCGAGCTGTCGCGCCTGATCCCGGCCCTGCTGGAGGTGCTGGGCGGGGAGGTGAAGGACGCGGTGATCTGATCCGCCTGAGCGGTCTTTCTGTCCCCTAGGGCAGGAAGACCGGATCGGACAGCACCAGGGTGCCGTCGCTGCGCATCATCAGGTTGTGGGGGTTGAGGATGTCCGGCTGCACGGGGTACTCCTCGATGAAGTCGGACAGGGCAGCCACCGCCTGGATCAGGCTGTCGGGCAGGCCCGGTGGCGGCTCCCGGCTGATGTGGTAGAGGGCCAGGCGGCCGCGATTGACGCCCATGTTGGCCCATTTCTCGCAGCCTTCCCAGTAGGCCCGGGAGAGCAGCTGGGCGAGCGCCTCGGCGTCGCCGGAGACGGGCAGCAGGCGTTCGATTTCGAGAAGGCGGAAGGAATAGCCCGAGCTGGCCTTGCCGATCACGCCATGGTCGTGGAACAGGCGCGGGAAGTGGATGCCCGTGGGCCGGTCGTCGGCAGCCAGGTAGAAGTAGTCTGCCGGCGAGCTGACGATCTTGAAGACCCGCTGGCCGTCGCCGGGGTCGAGGACGATGGAGGATTCCCCCCGCCCGAGTTCGGGCAGGCCGTCGAGCAGGGGGTGGGCCGGAACCGGATCGGGCAGGCTGACGCCGGCCTGTCCTGTCCCGGCAGCGGGGGGCATCATGGCGAACCCGGGGGCTTACCCGATGATGTTGTACCCGGCGTCCACGAAGTGCACGCCACCGGACATGTTGCGGCCGGCATCGGAGACCAGGAAGGCGGTCAGGGCGCCGATGTCTTCCGGGGTCACCAGGCGGTGCAGGGGGGAGCGATCCACGGCAGCTGCCATCAGGCCGTCGAAGCCGGCGATGCCGGAGGCGGCGCGGGTCATCAGCGGGCCCGGGGAGATGGCATTGACGCGGATGTTCTTGGGGCCCAGCTCGAAGGCCATGTAGCGGGTAGCGGCCTCGAGGGCGGCCTTGCACAGGCCCATCACGCCGTAGTTGGCGATGACCTTCTCGCTGCCCAGGTAGGTCATGGTGATCAGCGAACCGCCGCCGGCCTTGTCGAACAGGGGCTCGGCCTTGCGGGCCAGGCGCACGAAGGAGTGGGTGGACACGTCCATGGCCAGGGCGAAGCCGTCGGCGGAGGTGTCGACGACGCGGCCGTGGAGGTCGTCGCGCTTGGCGAAGGCCATGGAGTGGATGGCGAAGTCGAGCTTGCCGTACTTGGCGTCGATCTTGGCGAAGACCTCGTCCATGGTCTCGGGCTTGGTCACATCGAGCAGCAGCACGTCCTCGACGCCCAGACGGCTGACGATGGGCTCCAGGAAGGCCAGGGTCTTTTCGTTCTGGTAGGTGATGACGACTTTTGCGCCAGCCTCGATACAGGACTCGGCAACGCCGGTGGAGATGGACTTTTCATTGGCAATGCCGGTGATCAGGCCGACCTTGCCTTCGAGGTTGATGATGGGTTTCATGGCTGGACTCCGTTGGAACGAGAAAAATTACCGCACTGCAGCAATTGCTGACCTTAGAATAGTCTAACGTGACTGTTACGTAGTCATTTTTCAATTAACGGCAAGTTTCCGCCTTTCCTCAGCGTCCTTGTTGCGATGCATCAAAAAACGGCCGAAAACACTCCTCCGGTGGGCCTCTCGCCGGTCTATGTCTTCCTCGATTTCGACGGGGTGACCCATCCGTGGGGTGAGGCGGAGGACTTTCGCTGCCTGCCCCTGCTGGAGTCGGTGCTGAGGGAGTATCCGGAGACGCAGGTGATCATCTCCTCCGACTGGCGCACCCTGTTTTCCCTCCAGAAGCTGTCGGCGCGCTTTTCGGAAGATATCCGGGCGCGGGTGATCGACTGTGCCCCCACCATCTTTCCGCGCACGCCCAACGAGCTTTACGGCCTGCGCGAGCGGGAGGCCCGGCAGTGGCTGGAGCGCCGGGCGCCCGCTGCCGAGTGGCTGGCTGTGGATGATGCCCCCGGCAACTGGCCGACCCGGGCCAGGCTGGTGCTGACGGATTTCAAGCAGGGCTTCACCGACGAGGACGCGGGGCGCATGCGACGCCTGCTGGATGCCTTCCGCAGCGGGGCCTTCAAGGCGCCGGAGGCGGCGGCCTGAGCGCGTCTGCTTGACTGAGCGAAGCCCTAGAACAGCCGCGTCAGCGGTGATTCTTCCATCAAGGCCACCTGTTCCCGCAGGGACAGGATCATGTCCTGCCAGTAGCGGGGGCTGTCGAACCAGCTGAACGCGGCCGGAAAGGCCGGGTCATCCCAGCGGGTGGCGATCCAGCCGGCGTAGTGGATCAGGCGCAGGGTGCGCAGGGCCTCCACCAGATGGAGGCTGCGGGGGTCGAAATCGGCGAACTGTTCGTAGCCTTCCAGCACGCTGTCCAGCTGCCGGGCCATGGCCTGGGCGTCGCCGGAGAGGAGCATCCACAAGTCCTGGATGGCCGGGCCCTGGCGGGCGTCGTCGAAGTCCACGAAATGGGGCCCGGCGTCGGTCCATAGCACGTTGCCCCCATGCACATCGCCGTGCAGGCGGATCTGCGGCAGGGGGCCGGCGTGCTCGAAGCAGCGGCGCACGCCGTCGAGGGCCTGGTTCACCACCGACAGCCAGGTGTCGCGCAGCTCGGGGGGCAGGAAGGGGGAGGCCAGCAGGGTGTCCCGCGGGGCGTCGCCGAAGCTATGGATGTCCAGCGTCGGGCGGTGGGCGAAGGGCCGGGTGGCCCCTACCGCGTGGATGCGTCCGAGGAAGCGCCCGAGCCAGCCCAGTACTTCCGGATTGTCGAGTTCGGGGGCCCGCCCGCCCCGGCGCGGGAAGAGGGCGATGCGGAAGCCCTCGTGGTGGTGCAGGGTGTGACCGCCCGTCTCGAGGGCAGCCACCGCAGGGATCTCTGCGTCGGCCAGCTCGGCCAGGAAGGCGTGTTCCTCGAGAATGGCGTCGTCGCTCCACCGCCCGGGGCGGTAGAACTTGGCGATCAGGGGGGCCGCGTCCTCGATGCCGACCTGGTAGACCCGGTTTTCATAGCTGTTGAGGGTCAGCAGGCGTCCGTCGCAGCGGAGGCCGGAGGCCTCCACGGCGCTGAGGATGAAATCGGGGGTGAGCGGCCCGAAGGGCGCCGTCACTGCTGGTTGCCTTCGCGTACGTAGGGTTCGTGGAGTTGCACCGGCTGAACCTTTGCCGCCTGGCGGCTGCGCATGCGCAGGTTGAGCATTTCCACCAGCACCGAGAAGGCCATGGCCGAGTAGATGTAGCCCTTGGGTACGTGGTGGCCGAAGGCGTCGGCGATGAGCACCACGCCGATGACCAGCAGGAAGGACAGGGCCAGCATCTTGACCGTGGGGTGACGGGAGACGAACTCGCCGATCGGGGCGGAGGCCACCATCATCAGGCCCACCGAGGCGATCACCGCGGCGATCATCACCTGCAGGTTGTTGACCATGCCGATGGCGGTGATGATGGAATCCAGCGAGAAGACGATGTCGATCAGGATGATCTGCATGATCACCGCGCTGAAGGTGGCCTTGACGGCGCTGGAGGCTTCGCCTTCCTCGCCTTCCATCAGCTGATGCACTTCCTGGGTGCTCTTCCAGACCAGGAAGAGGCCGCCGGCGAGCAGGATCAGGTCGCGCCCGGAGAAGCCGTGGTCGAGGAGCGTGACCATGGGCTCGGTCAGGCCGGCCAGCCAGGACAGGATCATCAGCAGGCCGATGCGCATGAACATGGCCAGGAAAAGCCCCAGCCGGCGGGCGAAGGCGCGCTTTTCGGGGGGGAGCTTGTCCACCAGGATGGAAATGAAGATCACGTTGTCGATCCCCAGCACCAGCTCGAGCGCGGTGAGGGTGAGGAAGGCGATCAGCAGTTGCGGGTCGGTCAGGAATTCCATGGTTGGGTATGCAGTTGTTGCGGGGAGGCAGGCCATCGGGATGGGCCGCGCCGCGCATGGTCGCACGAAATCGCACCCACGGCGCGAGGTGACGCACCGGGGGCGGGGTTGAGCGATGGGTCAGCTGCAAGGGCGCAAGGCGCTGCGCTCCGGGGCGGTAGGGAAGCCGGCCTCAGTGCCGGCGGGCATGCTCCTGCATCCACACCTGCATGTGGGCGGCAGGCATGGGGCGGGCGATGCCGTGGCCCTGGACCTGGTGGCAGCCGAGCTTGAGCAGGGCCTGGCAGTGCCGGGGGGTTTCCACGCCTTCGGCGATCACCTCCCGGTGAAAGGCCGCGGCCAGGCCGATCACGCCCTGTACGGTGGCCAGGTCGTCATCGTCGTCGAGCATGTTGTGGATGAAGGAGCGGTCGATCTTGATGCTGCGTACGGGCAGGCTGCGCAGGCTGTTGACCGCGCCGTAGCCGATGCCGAAGTCGTCGATGGCGAAGCTCACGCCGAGGCTGTTGCACTCGGCCATGATGGCGGCGATGTGCTGCAGGTCGTCGAGGGTGGTGGTCTCCAGCACTTCCAGCTGGAGCAGGCCGGCGTCCACCCGGGGATGGGCGTCGAGCACGGCCTTGAGGTGCGGCACGAAGCCGGGGTGGGCCAGGTGGCGGGCCGAGATATTGACGCTCATGGGGGTGGCGAAGCCGGCCTGGCACCAGCTGTCCAGCTGGGCGACGGCGGTGGCCAGCACCCAGTTGCCGAGCTCGATCTCGAAGCGCGATTCGCTGACCATGGGCAGGAATTCGCCCGGCAGGCGCAGGCCGAGCTGCGGATGCTTCCAGCGGATCAGGGCTTCGACGCCGGTCAGGTGATCGGAGCGGGCATCCATCTTGGGCTGGTAGTGGAGCTCCAGCTCCCCGTCGTAGAGGGCCGATTCGACCCGGGTCTGGGCGTCCCGATGGGCGCGCAGGGCGCGGTCACGCTCCGGGTTGAAGAGGTGGAAGCAGTTGCGGCCGGCCTGCTTGGCCAGGTACATGGCCCGGTCGGCGTGGCTGAGCAGGGTGTCCGGGTCGGAGCCGTCGAGGGGGCACAGGGTGACGCCGACGCTGGCGGTCACGCGCAGTTCGAGGCCATCGATGATGACCGGCTCGGCGATGCTGGCGAGCAGGCGCGCAAAGACCTGCTCGCATTCGTCGCTGTGCTCCAGGCCGTTGTAGATCAGCGCGAACTCGTCGCCGCCCAGGCGTGCCACGGTGTCGCCGGCCCGGGTGGAGGCCTGCAGGCGGCGGGCGATCTCCACCAGCAGCAGGTCGCCCACATCATGGCCCAGCCGGTCATTGACGGGTTTGAAGCCGTCCAGGTCCAGGTAGGCCACGGCGGCCAGGGTGTTGTTGCGTTCGGCCTGGGCCAGGGCCATCTGCATGCGGTCGGCCAGCAGGCTGCGGTTGGGCAGCTGGGTCAGCACGTCGTGGTAGGCCAGGTGCTCCAGGTGGCGCTGGCTTTCCTTGAGGTCGGTGATGTCGGTGAACAGACCCACATAGTGGGTGGTCTGGCCGGCCTCGTTGCGCACGGCCGAGATGTTGCCGAGCTGGGCGTAGAGCTCGCCGCTCTTCTTGCGGTTCCAGGTTTCGCCCTGCCAGGTGCCGGTGTCGCGCAGTTCGGCCCACATCTGCTCGTAGAAGGCCGGCTCGTGCACGCCCGAGCGCAGGATGCGCGTGTTCTGGCCGATGACCTCCTCGCGGGCGTAACCGGTCAGGGCGCAGAAACTGTCGTTGACCTCCAGGATGCGGGAGTGGGGGTCGGTGATGATGATGCTCTCGTGGGCGTGGCGGAACACGCTGGCGGTGAGACGCAGGTAGTCCTCGGCGGCCACCCGGGCGGTGACGTCGTTGAGGGTGCCCGAGGTGCCGATGACCTCGCCGGCCTCGTTGAGCTGGGCGCGGATGAAGATGTCCATCCAGCGGTAGCTGCCGTCACGGCACTGCAGGCGCAGGGTGGCGCTGCAGTGGGGCAGGGTGCGGGCAATGATGGGCTTGAAGGCGCGGTACTTGTGGGGTCGGTCGTCGGGGTGCAGGAAGTCGCCGAAGTTGCGGCCCAGGGATTCATCCACGCTGAAGCCGCTGATCTCGGTCCAGGCCGGGTTGAGCAGCTCCCAGTGGCCCCGGGTGTCGGTCTGGAAGATCACCTCGCGGACGTTGTCGAAGACCTGCTGGTAGCGGCTCTGGCTCTCCTGCAGGGCCGCGGAGGTCTCCCGGGCGAGGGTGATGTCGGCGATGCTGCCGACCATGCGCAGGGGCTGGCCATGTTCGTCCAGCTCCACCACGTCGCCCCGGTCGCGCACCCACAGGTAGTGGCCGTCGGCATGGCGGATGCGGTACTCGCAGCAGTAGGCGCCGCCACCGCACAGGCAGGTGTCGATGATCCGCGACAGGCGGGCCCGGTCTTCCGGGTGCACCAGGGTCAGGGAGGTTGCAGCCGGATGCGTCAGGTAGCTTTCGTCGAGGCCGAGCATCTCGCACCAGCGCGGGTTGTGGCTGACCTGGTCGGAGAGCAGGTCCCGGTCCCACACGCCTTCGCCGATGGTGGCCAGCACGTAGGCCAGCTGGGCCTTGTCGTGGCGGGCGGCGGCCTCCTGGCGCATGCGCTCGCTGATGTTGCAGGCGAAGCCCAGGGTGCCGAGGACGCGTCCGTCGGCGCTGCGCACGGGGGCCTTGTAGGTCTCGAACCAGGCGGGGGCGCCCTTGTCGGTGAGCTCCTCGATCACCGTGCGCGGGCGTCCGCTGTCCATCACGTCGGCGTCCTGGGCCCGGTACAGCTCGGCTTGCTCTCGCGGCCACAGGTCCAGGTCGGTCTTGCCGAGCACGGACTGGGGGGCGGTGTGGCCGCAGGATTCGGCGAAGCTCTGATTGACCAGCAGGAAGCGCCCCTGGCGATCCTTCAGCCACAGCAGCAGGGGCAGGCCGTTGATCAGGGTTTCGGCGCCGGGGGCTTCCGGCAGCGCGCCATCGGCGCTTTCCAGATCGAGGTCGGAGAGCGGGGTTTCACCGGGCAGGCCGGCCTGCCAGGCCTTCACCAGGGTGGCGGCGTTGAGGATCTTCTGGCCACTCCCGGCCTCGCCCACGGGGATGGCGCCGAGGCCACGGGTGAGCAGGCAGGAGAGCGCGTCGAACAGGGTGCACTCCGGCGCCAGGTGGCGTCCTGCGTGGCGGGTGGCGTCTGTCGGGTTAGGCTTGTGTTCCATCCTGGTCTGATCCGGGTGAGGCGGTTTGGCCCCGATCATGCCCGCCGGGCCTGCCGCGGACTAAGGAAGGAAGTCCCGGATCCATGACGGCGGGGTCTACGAAGTGATATGGATCCGGTCATAGTTCCTGTTTTCAACCGGGGCGGCCGTCGGCCCGGGCTTTCAGATAGACCGGTACCAGGCGGACTGCCCAGGGCACCATCACCGCCAGCCAGCCAAAGCTGCTCAGGTTCAGCAGCAGTTGCTGGCTGCCCGGCAGCAGGTCGGCCAGCACGCGCAGGCCGGCCACGGCGTGCAGGCCCAGGGCCAGGCGCCAGGTCAGGGTATCGGCCACCAGGGGGCGGCCGGAGTGGCCGAGGCTCACCCGGGACACCATGGCCAGGCTCATGGAGGCAAAGAAGCCCACCGTCAGGGCATGCTGGGGTGCCAGGCCGAGGCTGCCCAGCCCGCTCACCTGCAGCAGTCCGCTGGCACCGCCCAGCAGCCAGGCCACCCCCAGCCACAGGAAGCCCAGGTGCAGCATGGCCAGCAGGGGCACGGCGAAGCTGCGCCGCAGCTGCCAGCGGGCGCTCAGCCAGAAGGCCGTCCCCGCGCCGGCCAGATCGGCTGGCCAGGCCCAGGCTGCGTGGTCGGCGGCGGCGCAGGCGCCGTGGATGACGCTGGCCACAAGCAGGGTCACCAGCGCGCTGTCGGGGCGGACCGCCTCGTAGCGCGGCAGGGCCGAACTGGAGAAGAAGGGAATCATGCGGTGGCTCACCACCATGAACAGGGGGGCCAGCAGCCACCACAGCCCCACCGCAATGCCGATGCGGGCCAGGGCGGGCTCGCCGGACAGGGCGTAGCCGGTCCATGCCAGCAGGCCTGCCGCGCCGGCCGCCAGGGCCAGCCAGGCACTGACCGGGTGGAGACGCGCGGCTCCGGGCTTGAAGGCCACCGGGTGGAGACGGCGCAGGGCCAGCACCCAGCCGGCCAGCACCAGGGCCAGGCCGCCGGCGCGCAGGCCGGGCTGGTCGAACAGCAGTCCGCCGTCAAACAGCAGCCAGCCGCCGCACAGCAGCAGCCAGGCCGGCCGTGCCGCTGCACCCGGCGTGTCGGGCAGGCCCTGCCAGCGGGGCATGGCGGTCAGCAGGAAGCCGAAGACGAAGAAGGGGAAGACGCCGTAGCTGGCCCACAGCCCATGCACCCAGCCGGGCGGCCAGGGCCACGCCGGGCCGGCGACGAGACCGCTGCGGGCCAGCATTTCCCAGCTCCAGGGCAGGAAGACGAGGACGGCCTGGATCATGCCGGCCAGGAACATGGCCCGATGGGGGGCTGCAAACAGGATCGGGCCGACGGGCCCGGCAGCCGGGGGCGGGGCGGGTTCGCTGGGGCGGGGCTGCAGGCGGATGGGTTTATCCATAAAGGGGTAGGCGTTGCTTGCCGCGGCGTCGGGAGCTGCGGACGGGGTTAGAATCCCTCGTGGGCATGTCGCCCGAATCGAGAGTCAGTGTCATGTCCACCGAGAAAATCGATATTCCCGGCCTGCTGAGCCGGATGCCGCTCTTCAGTGCCCTGTCCCCGGAAGATCTCGCCCACATGGCGGCGGCCACCCGGGAGCGGCGTCTGCAGAAGGGGGACCGGCTGTTCCAGCGTGGTGACCAGCCCAAGGGCTTCTTCCTGGTCGTGTGGGGGCAGATCAAGCTGGCCTTCACCTCGGCCCAGGGCAATGAAAAGGTGGTCGAGATCCTCGGCCCCCTGCAGAGCTTCGGCGAGGCGGTGATGTTCCTCGACCAGCCCTATCCGGTGCTGGGCGAGGCCCTGGCCGACACCCTGGTGCTGCATATCGGCGCCGCGGCGGTTTTCGGGCAGACCGAGCAGGACCCGCGTTTTGCCCGCAAGCTGCTGGCCGGCATGTCGATCCGCCTGCACTCCATGGTGCGCGACGTGGAGTCGTATGCCCTGCGCTCGTCCACCCAGCGGGTCATCGGCTATCTGCTGCAACTGGCCGAGAGCGTGCCCTGCTCTCCCCAACAGGGCGAGCGGGCGGTGGAGCTGCCCACCAGCAAGCAGGTGATTGCCTCGCGCCTGAGCCTGACGCCGGAAACCCTGTCGCGCATCTTTCACGAGCTGTCCGATGCCGGGCTGATTTCGGTGCAGGGCAAGCACATCGTCATTCACGACGCAGCCCGCCTCGCCGAGCACGACTGAAGCTCAGGGCGCCGGCGCGGCGCCGGCGTGGCGGATATGGATGGCAAAGGCGCCGTCCTCGCCAATCTCGGTGCGGTGGGTATAGCCATTGCGGCGCAGTACGTCATACAGGGGCGTTGGCTCCCGGTACAGCAGGAGGATCACCTCGCCGTCCGGCGGCAGGGTGTCCAGGGCTTCCAGGGTGAGGTTGAGGGGCTCGGGCGGCAGCAGGCCGCGGGCATCGACGATCACGGGGGCGGGGCTTGGCGACATGGGTTGAGTCCTGATCAAACGAGTGGGGCAGGGGTCACAGAGTGGCCCCGGGGGGCACGGCCAGCCTTGACCCTGCTCAAGGGGCCGGCGCTTCTCCGTGTCGGGCGGCGCACCCGGTTCGGGCGTCCGGATGCTACATTCCGCGCCATGCCAAACGAGATCACACCGTGAAGGAGGGGTCTGCCCTCCTCGTCGCCCTGCTGCTGGCAGTGGCCATTGCCTATTGGTCGGACCACTACCGGCTCGCCGACCAGGCCGTGGTGGCGCGCGAAGCCGAGGATCTGTCCTCCCGCCCGCCGCCGCCGCCCGCCCTGCCCCAGGCAGAGCCCGTACCGGAGCGCCTGGACGTGGTCGGGCCCCGCGATCCGGTGGCCCGGGCGGCCCTGTGCGAGGAACTGCTGGAGGTGATCCGCGGGGTCGATGCAGCCCTGCAGCTGCCCCAGTCTTCGGCCACCATCGAACAGCTCACCACCCGCCGCCGGGTGTACCAGGAGAAGCGCGCCACCCTGGATTGCTGATGGCGCCGCGGGGCTCAGTGGCTGGTGCCTTCCGAACGCTGGATCTTGTTGAACAGGTTGTACTTGCCGATGGGCTTGCTCGCCGGCAGGCGCTTGATCTCCTTGAAGGTGCTGGCGTCGAGGAAGATCAGGGCGCCGTCCTTCTCCATCAGGCTGGCGATCACGTAGCGGCCGTAACGGTCGAACTCCACATGGGCGAAAGTCTTGCCCGGTTCCGGGCGGATCTGTGCCACCACCGCAAGGCTGCGTTTGTCGATGACCTGCAGGGTGTCCCGGGCGGTGGGGCTCATCATCGAATCCACCCAGGCGTAGGGGCTGTTCTCGTGGCTGCGCAGGAAGAAGCCCGGCCCCAGGGTGGGGATGGTGGCCACGGTCTGCCAGTTCTTGAGATCGATCACGCTGACGGTGGCGTCCTTGAGGTGGGTGCTGGCGGCCACCCGGCGCCCCTGGTATTCCCATGAAATTCCCGAGCCCAGGTGGGGCATGCCGTTCAGGTCGAGTTCGGCGATCTTGCGCCGGGCGTCCAGGTTGACCACCTGACCGCGGCCCTCCCGGGAGGTGCCCAGCACCTCGCTGTAGTCCTGGGTGAAGAAGAAGTCGTCGAGCACATGCTCCAGGGCGCTGCGGCGGGGGTTGAGGAAGCCGGGGATGAAGGCGCCCTCCTTGTACTTGAAATCGTGCACGAAGCCGGTGGCGATGTCCTGGGCTGCCGGGTCGTAGCTGATCTCCCAGAGCTCGGGGATGTCCTTGAGGGCCGCCACGAAGCTGCGCCGGGGGGCGGCGTCGTACACCGCCGAGACGCGCGAGCGTGCATCGCCCTTGAAGTTGCTGCCGTCGATGACGCGCAGCAGGCGCAGGTCGGCGTCGAAGAGCACCAGGTTGCCGGGCAGGTAGTTGGCCACCGCCACGTAGCGGCCGTCGGCCGACACGGCGGCGTTGCGGGTGTTGATGCCGGCCCGTACCTCGCTCACCACCTGCAGGTTCCAGATGTCGAACTTGCTGATCCAGCCGTCCCGGGAGGCGAAATACACGTAGCGCCCGTCGGGGCTGAACTTGGGCCCACCGTGCAGGGCGTAGCGGGACGGGAAGCGGTGGATGCGCTCCATGCGGTCACCGTCGAGCACGCTCACATGGTGGTCGCCGGCCTCGACGACGATGAACAGGTTCATGGGGTCGGCCTTGGCCACCGCGCCCTGGCGGGCGTCGGGCAGGCTGCCCTTGGGGAAGTGCTCGATCCGCGAGGCGCGGATGTCGGCTTCGCTCCAGCTGGGGGGCGGGCTGACCGGTGAGTAGATCCACCCGGTGAGGGTCTCGATCTCGTCGGCGCTGAGCACCTGGCCGAAGGCCGGCATCTGGGTGGCGGGGCGACCGTCGCGGATGGTGGCCTGGGCGTCCTTGCGCTTCAGGCGCTCCAGGCTCTCGGGCAGCAGGGCCGGGCCCATGCCCCCCAGGCGGGCGGCGCCGTGGCAGGCGAGACAGTGCTGGCTGTAGAGGCTGGCGGCGTCGGCGGCCCGGGCGCTGTGGCTGCCGAGGGCCAGCACGGCCAGGGCGAGGAGGGAGAGCAGGCGGTTCATCGCGCGGTTCCGGTGGGGGCTCAGGCGGCGGGTTGCAGGCGTACCCAGGGCTTCACTTCCAGGCGCTCGCCCTCGGCCACACCGATCTCGGCGTTGTCCAGGTAGCAGCCCGGGTCTTCCTGCCAGGGGTCGTTGGTGAGCTGCTGGGCGCGCACCCGGGTGTTGCCGTTGCACATGGCCAGGTAGCGGCACTCGGCGCAGCGCCCCTTCACCGGGCGGGGCGACTGCTTGAGGCCGGCCATCAGCGGGTCGGAGGTGTCGCGCCAGATGTCGCCGAAGGCGCGCTCGCGCACATTGCCCAGGGTGTGGTGCCACCACATGGTGTCGGGGTGCACATTGCCCAGGTTGTCGATGTTGGCCACATTCACGCCGCTCGAGTTGCCACCCCACTGCATGAGCCTGGCTTCGATGTGGGCGGCATGCTGGGGGAAGCGGCGCTGCACCCACTGCAGGAAGAAGGGGCCGTCGGCATCGTTGTTGCCGGTGGTGAAGTCCTTGTCGAGGCCGCGCTGCTCGCAATCCCAGGCGGTCTCGAAGAGCAGCTCGAGGGCCTCGCGGGTGAGCTGGTGGCGGGCGTCGTCGGCCCGGTTCTTGTTGCCCCGGCCGGCGTAGTTGAGGTGCGAGAAGTAGAAGCGGTCGATGCCTTCGTCTTCTACCAGCTGCAGCACCCCGGGCAGGTCGACGGCGTTGTCCTGGGTCATGGTGAAGCGCACGCCGACCTTCACGCCCAGGTCGTGGCAGCGGCGCAGCCCGGCCAGGGAGCGGTCGAAGGCGCCGTCAAGGCGGCGGAAGCGGTCGTGGGTATCGCGGATGCCGTCCAGGCTGACCCCCACGTAGTCGAAATCGGCGGCGGCGATGCGGTCGATGTTGCGTTCGTCGATCAGGGTGCCGTTGGATGACAGGCCCACGTAGAAGCCCATGGCCTTGGCCCGCCCGGCGATCTCGAAGAGGTCGGGGCGCAGCAGGGGCTCGCCACCGGAGAGGATCAGCACCGGAACCCGAAAGGCCTTCAGGTCGTCCATCACCCGGAACACTTCGGCGGTGTCCAGCTCGCCGGCAAAGTCCTTGTCGGTGGAGATGGAGTAGCAGTGCTTGCAGGTCAGGTTGCAACGCCGGATCAGGTTCCAGATCACCACCGGACCGGGGGGATGACGGCGCGGGCCGAGGGGGCTCGGGCTGGCGATTTCGCGGATATAACTGGAAATGCGGAACATGGCCTGTGCTTCCGAAGGAGTTGGGATGATTGTCCGCGCCTGCCTGCCCCTGCAGCCTTGATGGGTATCAACCCGGCCTTGCGGGCCTGCGCAATGTCCGCGGCGATGGCTCCAGGGCCGGAAAGAACGGGTAATCTGAAGGCCGATGCGTCCTTGAGGTCTGGCCCACATGACCGGATCGGGCAATTGTCATGGGCACACCGCCTGCATAATTGTTAAAATCATTAAAAATAACTAAATCAACAAATGCCCTCGCAGCAGCGGAGTTTGATCATGGATCACGCGGACAGCCGCCCTGATGACACCGGACGTCACCGGCACACCGTTCTGGTGGTGGACGACGAACCCATCAATCGCATGGTGCTGGAGGGGGTGCTGCCCCGTCATCTGAAAGTCATCTCGGCGGCCAGCGGCATCAAGGCCCTGGAGCTCGCGGTCGGCGAGCCGCGGCCGGATCTGATCCTGCTCGACATCATGATGCCGGACATGGATGGCTTCGAAGTGCTCAAACGCCTGCGCGAGGAGCCGGCGACCCGGGACATCCCGGTGATCCTGGTGACCGCCCTGATCGACGAGGACAGCGAGCAGCGGGGCTTCGGCATGGGGGCGGCCGATTACATCCACAAGCCCATCCATGCCGCCATCGTCAATGCCCGGGTCCAGGTGCAGCTGGAGGCCAAGGCCGCCCGGGACATGCTCGACCGCAACAACCAGCGCTTGCGTCACAAGGTTGAAAGCGGCGCCCAGGCCCTCGAAAAGGCCCAGCTGCAGCTCATGCAGGCGGAGAAGATGGCCTCCCTCGGGCAGCTCGCCGCCGGTATCGCCCATGAGATCAACAACCCGGTGGGTTTCGTCGGCTCCAACCTCGGCTCCCTCGAAACCTACGTCAGGGATCTGCTGGCCCTGGTGGATGCCTATGAGCGGGGCGCGCAGCAGGTGGCCGATCCCGCCCCCTTTGCGGAAGCGGCCGCCCTGCGCGGCAAGCTCGACTATGCCTTCCTGTGCGAAGACATCCTGTCCCTGCTCCGGGAATCGGCAGAAGGGGTGGACCGGGTACGCAAGATCGTCAGCGACCTGAAGGACTACTCCCACACCAGCGCCGCCGAATGGCACTGGGCCGACCTGCACCTGGGCCTCGAATCCACCCTCAACATGGCCCGCAACCAGCTCAAGTATCACTGCACGGTGGTCAAGGAGTTCGGCGAGCTGCCCCCGGTGTACTGCCTGGGTTCGCAGCTCAACCAGGTGTTCATGAACCTGATCGTCAACGCCGCCCAGGCGATCCAGGATCAGGGCGAGATCCGCCTGCGCACCGGGCGCCAGGGCGACGACCGGGTGTGGATCAGCGTGACGGACACCGGCAAGGGGATTCCAGCCGAGGACCTGCAGCGTATCTTCGAACCCTTCTACACCACCAAGCCGGTGGGGCAGGGCACCGGCCTGGGCCTGTCCCTGTCATGGGGCATCGTCGAACGCCACCATGGCCGCATCGACGTGAGCAGCGAGGTGGGCAAGGGCACCACCTTTACCGTCATCCTGCCCATCGAGCCACCACCCGAGGCGGTCGAATGACTTCGACCCCACGGCATACACGGGTCAGTGTCCGCCCCAGGGCATGACCGGCACGGTGGAGATGCTGTTCATCGGTGCGCCTTCGATCAGCTTGCGGCTGATGGCCACGTAAACCAGGGTGTTGTTGGCCTTGTCCCACATGCGCACCACGCGGGTTTCCTTGAACACCAGGGAGGTGTCCTCCGAGAAGATCGTCTCGCTCTCGGGCAGCTTGGCCGGCAGGGTGATGGGGCCGGTCTGGCGGCAGGCCAGTGAGAACTGGGAAGGATCCTGGGCCAGGCCCAGGCTGCCGGAGACGCCGCCGGTGCGGGCCTGGCTGACGTGACAGGTCACGCCGGGCACCTTGGCGTCCTTGAAGGCCTCGACACACACCTTGTGGTTGGCGCCGATCAGCTTCCAGGTGGTGGTGGTGCAGCCGATCTCGTCGGCCCGGGCCACGGTGGTCGCCAGCAGGGCGCCCAGCAGGGAAAGGGAGAGCAGGGTCTTCATCGGGAGTCCTCGAGCGGGGCTGCATGACAGCCGCAGGGTAGTGCTGACAGAATGGAAGGCGTGCCGACCTGGCCGCTTTCTTCCGGATCACTGTAACCCAAAGTCATGGCCATTGTTCACCCCGAAGGCTGGCGCGAGATGCAGGCCACCGGCGCCGCCCAGCGCGAGATCGAGACCCTCACCCAGCTCGCCGACGGGCTGGACGACGCCTACACCGTCTACCACGGGGTGCACTGGACCCGTGTCGGCGAGGCCGGGCAGGCCTTCGTCGGCGAGATCGACTTTGCCATCGTCGGGCCCACCGGCAAGGTGCTGCTGATCGAGCAGAAGTCGGGTTTTCTGGCGGAAACCCCCGAGGGGCTGGTCAAGCGCTACGCCGGCCGGGACAAGAACGTGCCCCTGCAGCTGGCGCGCAGCACTGATGCCCTGACCCGTCGGCTGCGGGCCGCCTGTGGCGGCGAGCCGGTGCCGGTGGAGGCCCTGCTGTACTGCCCCGACTACCAGGTGAAGCAAGCCGGCACGGCGGGGCTGGACCCGGCCCGCATCGTGGACGCCAGCCGGCGGGACTACCTCGTGCCCATCATCCGCAGCATCCTGCCCGCCACCGGGCCGGCGCTGCCCGACCGGGCCCGCATCCACCGCTTTCTGGGGGACGTGCTGCAGCTGGTGCCCGAGGTCCATGCCGTGGTCGGCCAGGCCCACGCCCTGTACACCCGCCTTTCCGGCGGGCTGGCCGAGTGGGCGCGGCGCATCGAATGCGAGCCCTTCCGCCTGCGCATCATCGGGACGGCCGGCTCGGGCAAGACCCAGCTGGCCATGGCGGCCTACCGCGATGCCCTGGCGGCGGGGCGGCGGCCCCTCTACGTGTGCTACAACCGGCCCCTGGCCGATCACATCGCGCTGATTGCTCCGCCGGGCGGCGAGGTGGCCACCTACCACCAGCTGGCCGACCGCCTGTGCCGGGCTGCGGGGCAGGTGCCGGATTTCCGCCAGCCCGGGGCATTCGAGCGGCTGGAGGCGTTTCTCGACGGCTACGTCCCGGCGGCCGATGCGTGCTACGACGAGATCATCATCGACGAGGGGCAGGATTTTCAGGCGGCCTGGGCCGACAACCTGCTGCGCTTCCTGCACCCCGGTGGTCGGGCGTGGTGGCTGGAGGACCCGTTGCAGAACCTCTACGGCCGGCCACCGGCGGCCTTGCCCGGGTGGGTGAGCCTGCGCTCGGATACCAATTACCGCAGCCCCAGGGACATCCTCGCGACGCTACGCCTGCTGCTGCCCCTGGCGGAGTCGGTGGAGGCGGGCAGCCCCGTGAAGGGTGCGGAGGTGGACATCCTCACCTACGCCGACCCCGCCGAACTGCTGAGCCGCAGCGTGCACGCCCTTACCCGGGCCATCGGCCTGGGCTTCAAGCGCGAGCACATCGCCCTGATCACTTACCGGGGGCGGGAGCACTCGGCCTTCAGCCCCCTGACCCGCCTGGGGCCCTACAGCCTCAAGGCGCCCACCGGCCAGTACGACCTGCTGGGCAACCCGGTGCAGACCGCGGGGGACATCCTCATCGACTCGGTACTGCGCTTCAAGGGCCGGGCGGCGCCCTGCGTGATCCTGACCGAGATCGACTTTGCCGAGCTGGACGACAAGGCCATGCGCCGTCTCTTCGTGGGTGCCACCCGGGCCACCATGAAGCTCACCCTGGTGGTGTCGGAGGCTTCGGCCCGGGTGCTCCAGGCCCGGCTGGCGGCCTGAGTCGTCGGGTTTCTGCTGTTGTGGGGTCGAATTCATTGGCGCTGTTCGCGTTAAGTGTGGAAAGCGTTGTTGCCCCACTGGGCAAGGCTCTCCAGGCCTGATGGGCTTGCCGTAACTGGCGGGCTTTCCGTTTTTTTTCGTGACGTCGGCCGGGATTTCGCCCCGGCGGGCGACCTTCTTTCTTGCTTCGCCAAGAAAGAAGGCAAAGAAGGCGACCCGGCTTCACCGGTCGGCCTTCGGCCGACTGCCCTGCGCTGCTCGCAGCAGGCGGCCGGCGCGGAACTCGCCCTTCGGGCTCAGACAGCCGCGCCGGACTTCCCCGCCTGCTGCTGTGCTGCTCGGCGGGGTCGGAACGGGCTTTTCGGACGCACCGAGCCCCTGCGGAAATTGAGTCGGGCACTGGCCGTTGATCACCTGCCTTTCCTTTCCCCTCTGGCGCGCCGACTGGAGGTGATGACGGGCGGAAAAAGGGCTTCGCATGTCTGAGCCCGAAGGGCGAGTTTGCGAAGACCCCGCCCGGCATTGCCGGAAGGAGGGAACCCCCGAAGGGGGCGCGACAGCGGGGCACGCTTCTTTGCCTTCTTTCTTGTCGTACAACAAGAAAGAAGGTCGCCCGCCGGGGGCGAGTCCCCGGCCAATGTGACGTCACACAACGGAAAGCCGCTCCCTAGCGCCAGAAAAGCGCTTTCCCAACGACAGGCAAGACGTTTAAAGCTCAGTGGGCCTGCCAGAGACCGTGTTTACATACCTAGCGCGAACATAGCCAATGAATTCGACCCCACAAAGGCCCGGGCTGAAAGTACAAGGGGCGACCGAAGCCGCCCCCTTCTACCGGCAAGGGGGCTGGGCCCCCTGCCCTCACAGCCGGCTCTGGATCTCTTCGATGAAGCCCTGCATGCCGGTGCGGATGTTGGCGGCGTTGCCTTCGTCGGTGTCGATGTGCATGGCCAGGCGGTAGGCCGGGTTCACACGCACCACCACATCGCCGAAGATCAGCTCGCGCTCGCCCTCGATGCGTACGCGGACGATGTACTTGTCGCGCACGCGGAAACGCAGGGCGTCTTCGGGGGTCATGTGGATGTGGCGCTGGGCGCAGATCACGCCGCGCTCGATGGTGGTGCTGCCGGCCGGGCCTTCGAGGGTGATGCCCGGGGTGTTCACCAGGTCGCCGGACTCGCGGATGGGGGGCTGGATGCCGACCTTGAACTGCTCGGTCATGGCGATCTCGACCTGGGTCTCCTTGCGGGTCGGGCCCAGCACGCGCACGTTGGCGATGCGCCCCTTGGGGCCGACCAGGTGCACCTTCTCGGCACAGGCGAACTGCCCCGGCTGGGACAGCTCGTGCTCGGGCGTCAGCTGGTGGCCGGGGCCGAAGAGCTTGTCCACGTCGGCCTGGCACAGGTGCACGTGGTGGGCCGAGATCTCGATGGGGATGGCCGGCGGCTCGCCGGTGCGGGCTTCGAGGAGCAGCTGGTTGCGCTCGATGGCGCGCAGGGTCTCCCAGGCCACCAGGCGCTCGTCGTCGTTGGTGATGACGAGGATGGTGACCGGCGAATCGTCGGCGGAGATGATGGCGTGGGAGCCCACCAGGCCGAGATTGCGGTTCTTCTCTTCATCCAGCTTGATGCCCATGTAGCCGAGGCCCTGGCAGGCCAGGCTGCGCACGGTGGCGCTGGTCTCGCCCACGTCGCCGGTGAAGGCCAGCACGTCGATGCCGCCCATGGCCGCCACGTAGGCGCCGATGTTCTTGCGCACCTGGTAGCAGAAGGCCTTGTGGGCCAGCAGGGCGCGGTGATGGCCGTTGCTGGCCGCCGTCTCGATGTCGTGGATGTTGCTGGAGATGCCGGAGATGCCCTTCAGGCCGCTGCCGGTGTTGATCAGGCTGGAGAGCTGCTCGGGTGACATGCCGTGCTGCTGCATCAGGTGGATCATTACCGCCGGGTCGATGCTGCCGGAGCGGCTGGGCATGATGAGACCGTCGGTGGGGGTCATGCCCATGGTGGTGTCCACCGAGCGGCCGTGGTCGATGGCACACAGGGAGGCGCCGATGCCCAGGTGACAGGACACCACCTCGAGCTCGCCGAGGGGGCGCTGGACGACTTCGGCGGCCTTCAGGGAGACGTAGCGGTGGGAGGTGCCGTGGAAACCGTAGCGACGGATGCCTTCCTGCTTGTACAGGTCGTAGGGCAGGCCGTAGAGGTAGGCGTAGGGCGGCAGGGTCTGGTGGAAGGCGGTGTCAAAGACTGCCACGTGGGGCACGCCGGAGAGCTGGCTCATGGCCATGCGGATGCCCTCGACGTTCACCGGGTTGTGCAGGGGCGCGAACACCGAGAGGGCTTCGATCTCGGTAATCACCTGCGGGGTGATGACCACCGCGCTGGAGAACTTGCTGCCCCCATGGACCACCCGGTGGCCGACGGCGGTGACGTCCTCGGGATGAAAGGTGAAGGCGTCGCCGAGCAGGCGGGTGGCTTCCTGCATCACCCGGAACAGCTCGGTGAGGGGGAAGGGCTCACGCATCTGCGTCTTGACCTGGGTGCCCACCATCACGGTGATGCAGACCACCGCCGGGTCGGCGTTGTCGACGATGCCATGCACGTCGGCGCCCATGTCCTTGGTGTCGTAGATGCCGAAATGGATCTGGCTGACACCCACGTTGAGCGCCACCACCTTGCCCGGCTGGCCGGTGACCAGGGACAGGGCATAGGGATCTTCGGACTTGGCCGTGCTGGTGGTCTGCCCCGCCACGATGTCCAGGCTCATGTTGCGCATGCGGTCGAGGAGCAGGCGCGACAGGTAGGCGATGGCCTTCGGGTTGGTGAGGATGTGAGCGTTGAAGACCGCCTGGGGGATCAGCAGCACGTAGCAGCGGTTGCCGGCGATCACGTCGGCGGACAGGCGCTCGCCGGTGAGGATGGACATGACGCCGAAGACGTCACCGGGCCCGAGCTGGCTGAGCACCGAGCGGGTGCCGGTGTTGTCGGTGATGGAGATCTCGGCATGGCCGGTGATCAGCACGCCAATGTATTTGCTGTCGTCGCCGGTCTCGAGGATGGCCTCGTTGCCCTCGTAGCTGGCCAGCTGGCCCTGGCTGACGATTTCCTCGACCTTGTCGGCCGGGAAGTGTTCGAAGAGGCGTACCTGTTCGAGGAAGAACCTTTTCAGATCGATTTCACTCACGCTGATTCTCGCTTCATGGGGTGGTGCCGTAGCCGACAGGATAGTCCCGCTGCTGCGATGCAGCAAAGCACATTCGCCTCATTGGAGGCCTGAAACGTGATTTCGTTGCCAGGGATGGCAAAGCCGGTATCGCAGCGCAACAGACTACGCGCCACCTGTGACGGTCATTCGCGGGAAAACTGAAGGGGACGCGGAAGGATCAGGTGGCGCCATCGTCGTGACCGGTGAAGGCACGACTGGCCCGGCGCAGGAAATCGATCTGCTGCCGGAAGGCCCGGCAGCCCCGGCAGAAGACCAGATGCAGGCGCAGGGCAAGGCGCTCCCGCCTGCCCAGGGGGCGGTCGAGGGCCTCGGAGAGGAGCCGGGTGGTGTGCTTGCAGCTCAGCATGAAACCGCCTTTCCTCCGAACCAGCCTTCGGAGAGACATTGCCGCAGCCCCGCCCGGGCCCGGTGCAGGATCACGTTGCAGTTGCTCACGCTGAGGGCCAGGGTGGTGCAGATCTCGTCGGTTTCGAGGCCGAGGAACTCCCGCATCATGAAGACCCGCGCGGTGCGCGCCGGCAGCACCTCCAGGCAGATCTCGAAGACCTGCCAGAACTGCTTCTGTTCGAGGGCTTCGTCGGGGTTGCCCCATGGCCGCGGGCGGCTCACCGGGCTCCAGTGCTCGTTCTCGCGGAACAGGGCGTCGAAGGCTTCATCCATGTCGGCCTCGTCGCGCTCCAGGCTGGAGACCTGCACCGTGCGCCCGCGCTCGCGCAGGACGTCGATGACCTTGTGACGGACGATGGTGAACAGCCAGGTCTTCAGGGCCGAGCGGCCGGCAAAGCGCTCGATGCCCTTGAGGGCGGCCTCGATGGCCTCCTGGACCGCATCCTCGGCGGCCGCGTCGTCCTGCAACTGCAGGCGGGCAAACTTGAGCATCTGCGGGCGGAAGCCGGAGATCAGCTCGGCGTGGGACGTGGCGGTCATGGCATGGGGCGAGGTCCGGGGGGTGAGGCACGGTGCCGGATGTCCGGCCACCTGGTCCAGCATAGCAGGGAAGCTCATGCGGCCGTCCCCAGCAGCACGCCGAGGCGGCGCAGGTCGGCCAGGCTGTGCCGGCCGAAGTCCATGAAGGCGGTGTCCGGCACCCGGCCGAGTTCGGCGGCGAGCTGAGTCAGGGCCTCGCGGCCGGACACGCCGCCAAGCTCCAGCAGGCTCAGCAGGCGGGCGGTGGCGGGGTTGGTCTCGACGAAGCGCACCTCGTCGCCCCCGTCGCGGAACACCAGCAGCTGCACCGGCGCCGGCCGGCGCGGGCGGGCCTCCGGCCCGATGCGGTGCACCGGCCACTGGAAGGCCAGGGACAGCAGGGCCGGATTGAGCACGGGGCAGCCGTCGACGAGATCGCCGTCGGCAAGGCCGGCAGGCGGTGCCACGTCCATCACGTCCACGGCCAGCTCGGCCTGTTCGTAACGGGCCAGCTCGGCGAACCAGCGCGGCAGGCGCTGGCGGGGACCCGCCTGCAGGTAGTCGACGAACTCCCGCGGGATCTCGCGGAACCAGGCGGTGGCGCAGGGCCACTCCCGGTAGAAGGCCCGGCACAGGCGCGTCCACCGCTGCTCGCCCAGGCAGGCCCGCCCCACCGGGAAACAACGCTCGAGAAAACCGCACAGGTTGTTGAAGAGCAGTTCCTCGTACACCGCCATGCGCTGCCGCGGCACGCCGGCCGGCAGCGGCGCCCGGACACCCGCCCGGATACGCCGGCCGAAGGCGAGCTGGAATTCGCGCAGCGGGCTCATCGGGCCGCTCCCGCAGCCTGCAGGCGGGCGATGCGGGCCACTTCTTCTCCCAGCTCGGCCAGGGGCGGAAAGCCGAAGTCCCGCTCCAGGCAGGTGGGCACCGGGCCGGTGTGGCGGTAGGCCTCGGCCAGCAGGTCCCACACCGGGTCGATGACCGGGGCGCCATGGGTGTCGATGAGCAGGCCGTCGTCTTCCACATGATGGCCGGCCACGTGGATGTAGCAGGTGCGTGCCAGGGGCAGGGCGTGGAGGAAATCGAAGGGGTCGAAGCCAAAGTTACGGGCATTCACCAGGATGTTGTTCACGTCCAGGTGGAGCAGGCAGTCGGCCTCCTCGACGACGGCGCGGATGAAGCTGGCCTCGTCCATCTCGGCGCCGGGCGGGGTGATATAGCGGGAGGCGTTCTCGATGCCGATGCGGCCGCCGAGCACATCCTGGGCCTGGCGGATGCGGGCCGCGGCCCAGCGCACGGCCTCAGCGGTACACGGCAGGGGCAGCAGGTCATAGAGCTGGCCGTCGTCGCTGCTCCACGACAGATGCTCGGTGTACAGGCCGATGCCGTGTTCGGCCATGAAGGTGCGGGTGCGCCGGAGCAGATCGGTGTCGAGGGGACGCTGCCCCCCCACCGACAGGGACAGGCCGTGGCAGACGAAGGGATAGCGCTCGGTGAAGGCGCGCAGCTGGCGGGCCGAACACCCGCCCATGCCGGCCCAGTTCTCCGGGGCCAGCTCGAAGAACTGCACGGCGTCCGGAACTCCGGCCTCCAGCTCGGGCAGCAGCTCCCGGCGGAAACCGAGCCCGGCGCCCTGGGGCAGACGGACGTGCATGTCAGCGCCTCCCGGCCCGGGGCGGGGCCAGCCTGCCCCGGGCCGCCGGGCTGCTTACTTCTTGTCGGCGGCGCACTTGCCATCCATCTTCTTGTCGCCGCCGCAGCTGGCGTCCTTCTTCTTGTCGGCGGCGCATTTGCCGTCGGCTTTCTTGCCGGCCGCACACTTGCCCTCCGCCTTCTTGTCACCGGCACACTTGCCGTCCATCTTCTTGTCCCCGGCGCACTTGCCGTCCTTGGCCTTGGTGTCGGCCTGGGCCAGCTGGTAGCCGCCCTCCAGGGGCTTGGCGGCGAAGGGGTTTTCACCGGCGTGGGCGGCACCGGCCAGGGCCAGGGATGCGGCAAGGGCAGCGGCGCTCAGGCCGGAAGTGGTCTTTTTCATGATCGTCTCTCCTGTTGGAATCGGGGGGCGCCGGCTGGTGGCCGGGCGGCCACGCAAATACCTGGTGCTGGCCATTGGTCGGCCACCCCTCCCTCTTTATTACATGCGCCGATAAAAATTGTTTGAGGGCGGGCGGGTATGATCGGCCGCGTACCACCCTCTTACAAGCCCGCCATGCCCTCCTCTTCCGCCGAGTCCGCCCGTCCCGCGCTGCAGGCCACGCGCCACAGCCCCCTGGAAGACGTGCAGGGGGTGCTCACCGGCTGCCTGTTCGTGGCCCTGGCGATCCTGATCTTCCGGGAGAGCCGGCTGCTGCTGGGGGGCTCCGCCGGGCTGGCCTTCCTGCTCCACTACCTGGGGGGCTGGCGCCTGGGCACGGTGCTGTTTGCCGTCAACCTGCCCTTCTATGTGTTCGCCTACCGGGCCATGGGGCGCAGCTTCACCCTGAAGACCTTCTGTGCGGTGGGGGTGTTGTCGCTCTATACGGAAATGCTGCCGGGCCTGATCGCCTTCGAGCGCATCGACCCGGTGTTTGCCGCCATCATGGCGGGGCTGCTGGCGGGCATCGGCATCCTCATCCTGATCCGCCATGGCGCCAGCCTGGGCGGGCTGGGGGTGCTCGCCATCTACCTGCAGAAGACCCGCGGCTGGCGCGCCGGCACCGTGCAGATGGCCGGCGACTGCGTGATCCTGGCCCTGGGGCTGCTGGTGGTGTCGCCACTGCAGGTGGCCCTGTCCATCCTCGCCGCCGGCGCCCTCAACCTGGTGATCGCCATCAATCACCGGCCGGAACGCTATTTCGGGGCCTGACCCGACCACGACCACCCAGCAGCTTTCAGGCCTTCACTGCAGCACCCGCCTGGATCTGGGCAATGGCCAGGCGGGCCGACTTGCGCACCTCCGGATCGGCATCGGATGCCGCTTGGGCCAGGGGTGTCAGGGCCCCGGCGTCACCGATCTCACCCAGGGCGATGGCCGCCTCCTTGCGCAGGTTGGCGGACGAATGGAACAGGGCCGAGCCCACCACCGCCTCCAGGGCGCGGGCCTCCTTGAGGCGCCCGAGGGTGCGTACCACGCGCTGGCGCACCTGCCAGTAGCTGTCGCCGAGGGCCTCGATCAGCGCCTCCCCGGCACCAGCCAGGCGCAGCTTGCCCAGGGTGGTGGCTGCCTCCTCGCGCACCTGCCAGACCGGGTCGGCCAGCGCCCCCAGCAGCGCCGGCAACACCGTGTCGTCGCTGGCGAGGCCCAGCGCCCCCACCGCGGCCCGCCGCACATCGGCGTCCCCGTCGCCCGTCGCCAGCCGCATCAGGGCCGGCAGGGCAGCCGGCTGCTTGAGCCAGCCGAGCACGCCGACGGCCTCCAGGCGCACCTCCGCCTCGGGGGCATCGACTGCGGCCAGCGCCGGGGCGAAGCTGGCCGGAAGGCGCAGCTCGCGCAGGGCGTGCAGCACCCGGGCGCGGGTCGCCCCCCGGGCGGTGCCCAACGCCTCCACCAGCAACGCGCCGTTTTCGGGAGCACGCACCTCGGTCAGGCTGTGGGCGGCGGCGGCCCGTACCGTGGCATCGTCGTCTTCGAGGCGGGCCAGCAGGGCCCGCACGGCGTCTGGGTTCTCCCGGTCGGCCAGGCGGTCGGCCGCTTCGGCGCGGACCTCGGCCGCCGGGTCGGAGAGGGCCGCCACCAGCCAGGCGGTGTGGGCCTCGTCCTCCAGCTCGGCCAGCTCGATCAGGGCCAGGCGGCGCACCGTCGGATCATCGGCGGTGAGGCGGGGGTGGAGTTCCGCCAGATCGGCGTCGCCGGCGGGCAGGGCCAGCGAAAAGAGGGATGTCGTCATCGGATTGATTTCAGGCTTCGGTCTGTTCAGTCGGCCTAGGCGGCCGGATCGGCGGCGTCTGCCGCCGGGTTGATGGGGGAGAGGCGCGCCAGCGGTACGGTCACCGCCGGGTCGCGCAGCAGGGCCAGGCAGTGGCGCTTGTGCTCGATGAAGCTCGCCCCGGTCAGCCACTCGGCGGTGCGAGGGCGGCCGGCGGGGACGACGATCTCTTCGATCACCCGTCCGGGCCGGGCGCTCATGACGAGAATCCGGTCGGCCATGAACAGGGCTTCGTCGATGTCGTGGGTCACGAACACCACGGTCATGCGGCGACGGGTCCACAGGGCCAGCAGCAGCTCCTGCATCTTCAGCCGGGTCAGGGCGTCCAGCGCCCCGAAGGGCTCGTCCATGAGCAGCACGCGGGGCTGGTTGATGAGCACGCGGGCGATCTCCACCCGCTGCTGCATGCCCCCGGACAGGGCGCCGGGGTAGTGATGCTCGAAGCCCTCCAGCCCCACCTCCTTCAGCCAGGTCATGGCCTGGGCGTGCCGTTCGGCCCGGCCCACGCCACGCATGCGCAGCCCGTAGGCCACGTTGTCGCGCACCGAAAGCCAGGGGAACAGGGTGTGGTGCTGGAACACCAGGCCACGCTCCGGATCGGGGCCGCCGATGGGCGCGCCGTCGAGCCGCAGCTGGCCCCGGGAGGGGGTCAGGTGGCCGGCCAGGGCGCCCAGCAGGGTGGACTTGCCGCAGCCCGAGGGGCCCAGCAGGCACACGAACTCGCCCGGGGCGATGTTCACCGACACATCGGCGAGGGCGGTGAAGCGGTCGGCACCGCTCCCCAGCTCGATGGACACCCGGTCGATGTCGAGCCGCCCGGTGCTCACCTCCGGCGCGAGCTCGGACAGGGAAAGGATGGCGTTCATGGGCGGCCTCCCGGGCGATACCAGGGCATCAGGGCCTGCCCGGCCCGGTGCAGCAGGACGCTGCTACCCATGCCGAGAAAGCCGATCAGCAGCATGCCGACGATGATGTTGGCGTAGTTCTGCACGGTGTAGGACTCCCAAGTGTAATAGCCGATGCCGTACTGGCCGGAGATCATCTCGGCGGTCACTAGGCAGAACCAGCAGGTGCCCATGCCGATGCTCAGGCCGGTGAGCACCGACGGTGCGGCCGCCGGCAGGATGACCCGGGCGAAGATGGCCCAGCGACGGGTGCCCAGGCTGCGGGCCGAGGCGATCAGGCGCGGGTCCACCCCATGCACGCCATGAATGGTGTTGAGCAGGATGGGGAACAGGGCGCCGACGAAGGTGATGAAGATCATGCTGCCCTCGGAGGAGGGAAACATGAGGATGGACAGGGGAATCCAGGCCACCGCCGGGATCGGCCGGGCCACCTCGAGGGGCGGCATCAGGGTTTCCCGGACCCAGCGGAAGCGCCCGATGGCCAGCCCCAGGCCCACCCCCAGCGCCGCCGCGACCAGAAAGCCCGAGGCCACCCGGCCCAGGCTGGCGCCCAGGTGGTTCTGCAGCTTGGGCGACTGGAACAGGTCCCAGGCGGCGTGCACCACCTCGAGGGGCTGGGGCACGTTCTGGAAGGTCACCAGCCCCAGGTTCATGTGTCGGGATGAGGCCACATGCCACAGCAGCACGCAGACGATCAGCGACAGCAGGGGCAGCGCCCGGGTTGGCAGGGCTGGCGTGCTCATCTGCCTGCCCCCTGGCCCTTCAGGGCGGCGAAGTCGAGGAGCTGGCCCTTGTTGGTGGAGGCGTAGGCCACGGCGGCGTCCTTCTGCAGGAAGGCGCTCACCTCACCCTGGGCGTCCCGGGCGAACCAGGCCTGGGGGCCGAGCAGCTTGATGCCGTGGATCAGGTCGTGCACATACACCGCACGCACCGCCTTGCCCCCCTGCTCCAGCTTGCGCAGGTCCTGGATGGCGTTGGCGATGGTGGCGTAGTGACGCACCTTCGGCTCGCCCGCCACCCACAGGCCGGCCAGACGGCGGGTGTCGGTGATGGGTTTGCCGGTGACGGCATCGTTGGCCTTCAGGGGCAGCTTGTCGTAGCTCTTAAGGCGGGCGTCGTAGTTGAGGCCGGACTGCTTGAAGGCGGCGCGGATGTACTGGTCGTCGATGAAGGTGGCGGGGTCGGGCGTGACATCGATGCGGCGCATCAGGTGCAGGGTGTCGATGGAGGTCTTGAGAGCCTGGCGGTATTCCGGCTTCCAGGTGAAGTCCCGGGTCTGCAGGCCAAGGGGGCCGTGGAACAGGTAGCTGACGGGCGCCTCGATGCCGGTGTGCTTCTCGATCAGCTCGCTGTACTTCTCGGGGTCGCTGGCAAACAGGCGGTCGGCCTCGATGGCGGCGCGCAGGAAGGCCACCACCACCTCGGGGTACTTGCGGGCGAACTCGGCATTGACCAGTGAACCGTGGAAGGTCGGGGTGGCCGACTGCACGCCGTCGTAGATCTTGCGGGCGAAGCCGCGGTAGGGGAACAGCTCGGCAAAGGGCACGAAATCGGCGTGGGCGTCGATCTTGCCGGCCTGCAGCGCCGGGCCGGCCACTTCGGGCGCCTGGGTGATGATGTTCACGTCCTTCTCGGGGTCGAGGCCCTGGCGCTTGAGGGCGCGCAGCAGCATGCCGTGGGCGGCGGAGGCGAAGGGCACCGAGATGGTCTTGCCACGCAGTTCGGCCAGGGTGGTGGCGCTGGAGTCCTTGGGCACCACCACGCCGTTGCCGCTACCCTGGGTGCTGCCCGACAGCACCGTGATGAACAGGCTCTTCTTGCCGGCCTTCTGGAAGGCGGCGCCGTTGGCCGAGCCCGGGAAGTCGGCCATGGTGCCGATGTCCAGCTTGTCGGCCACCATCTCATTGGTCAGCGGGGCGCCGGAGGTGAAGTTCTTCCACTGGATGTCGTACTGCACGTCCTTGTACTTGCCGTCCTTCGGCAGGTATTTGTCGAGCAGCTTGAGCTCGCGGATCAGCAGACCGCCGGTGGCGCAGTTGATGGTGGTGTCCTGGGTGCCGATGGCCAGACGCAGGGTCTCGGCGTGGGCGCCGAGGCTGACGGTCATGGCGACGAGCGCGGACGCCGCGGCCTTGGTGAAGGTCGAAAATCGCATGGGGGTTCTCTCTCTATTTGGGTTTAAGCGGAAGATCAGCGCAGCAGGTAGGGAATGGCGACGTGGATCGCGCCGGTCGGGCAGTCCTTCTGGCAGGGCAGGCAGTACCAGCACTCGTCGCGCTTCATGAAGGCCTTGCCGGTCTGGGGGTCGATGTCGAGGATGTCCATCGGGCACACGTCGATGCACACGGTGCAGCCCTTGTGGGCGATGCACTTGTCCAGATCCACGGTGACAGCGGCCTCGCTGAACTGGGCGATGGTTCGGGGTTGGAATGCCATGGGGGTTCTCCAGGGGTCAGACGGTGGCGGCCGTTTTCTCGGCGGGGGCCTTCGGGGCGACGCGCAGCCGGTCGTAGGCATCCCGCTCCTGTTCGGCGATGGGGACGATGTAGGGTTCGACGGGCCGCTTGTGGTGGCTCATCCGGCCCGATTCATCCTTCTTCAGGTGTGCGTGGCAGAACCACTCGGCGTCATTGCGCTCCGGGTAGTCCACCCGCAGGTGGTAAAGGCCCCAGCGGCTCTCGGTGCGGAACAGGGAGGCGCGGGCGGCCATCTCGGCGCAGTCGCGGATCACCGAGGCTTCGGCGCAGCGCATCAGCTCGTGGGCGTCGCTGGCATGCAGGTGCGCCAGGTCTTCGCCGATCTCGGCAAAGCGGTCGAGGGCAATCTCGTACTTGCGGGTGACCTTGGGCGGCTGCAGGTAGTCATTCACGAAGCGCCGCAGCTTGTATTCCACCTGCAGGGCGGGCAGGCCGTGGTCACGCAGCAGCGGGGCGTAGATGCGGGCCCGCTCGCGGGCCACCTGTTCGGCATCCACCGGGGAGAAGTCGTGGCTGCTGGCCCGCTCCGCCGCGCTGTGCCCGGCAAACCAGCCGTAGGTGAAGGCGCCCAGCATGTAGTTGTGGGGTACGGCAGCCATGTCGCCGGCCGCGTAGAGGCCCGCCACGGTGGTCTCGGCGCGGGCGTTCACGTGCACGCCGGAGGCGCTGTGGCCGCTGCAGAAGCCGATCTCGGAGATGTGCATCTCCACCATCTGGTGGCGGTAGTCGGTACCCCGGTTGGCGTGGAACTGCCCGCGGCTGGGGCGCTCGTTGCTGTGCAGGATGGTCTCGATGGTCTGGATGGTTTCCTCGGCCAGGTGATTGAGCTTGAGGAAGACCGGGCCGTTGCCGCCCTGCAGCTCCTGGTAGAACTCCAGCATCATCTGGCCGCTCCAGTAGTCGCACTCGATGAAGCGTTCGCCCCGGCTGTTGGCGGTGTAGCCGCCCAGGGGGCCGGCCACGTAGGCGCAGGCCGGGCCGTTGTAGTCCTTGATCAGGGGGTTGATCTGGTAGCACTCCAGGTTGGCCAGCTCGGCCCCGGCGTGATAGGCCATCACGTAACCGTCGCCGGCGTTGGTGGGGTTCTCGTAGGTGCCCATCAGGTAGCCCGATGCCGGCAGCCCCAGCCGCCCCGCCGCTCCGCAGGCCAGGATCACCGCCTTGGCGCGGATCACGTGGAAGTCGGCCGTGCGGGAATCAAAGCCCATCACGCCATTCACGCTGCCGTCGGCCGCGGTGAGCAGGCGGGTGGCGATGATGCGGTTGGTGATCTCCACCCGCGCCCGCTTGAGCTGGCGGTACAGCACCTTCTTGACGTCGTGGCCTTCCGGCATGGGCAGCACATAGGTGCCCATGTGGTGCACCTTGCGCATCGCGTAGTCGCCGTTGGCGTCCTTCTCGAACTTCACGCCCCAGCGGTCGAGCTGCTCGATGGTGGTGAAGCTGTGCTTCGCGTAGGCATACACCGTGGATTGATCGACGATGCCATCGTTGGCGATGGTGATCTCCTTGGTGTATTGCTCGGGGGTGGCATAGCCGGGCACCACGGCGTTATTGAGGCCGTCCATGCCCATGGAAATGGCTCCACTGCGTTTCACGTGGGCCTTGTCGAGCAGCAGCACGCGCAATTCCGGATTGCGCTCCTTGGCCTTGATGGCGGCCATGGGGCCGGCGGTACCGCCGCCCACCACCACGATGTCGTATTCGCTTTGCCGTGTATCCAATTGATGAGACATGAATCACTCCACTGAAGATGGGCCGCGGCCCACCTGGAATCGGTATTGAAAGGTGTCACCCCTGAAATAGAGGAATTCGTAATCCAGCGGCTGACCGCTCTTGTCATGGGTCAGGCGTTCGACGCGCAGCAGCGGCGCACCCTCGGGCAGCTTCAGGTGGGCGGCCAGCTCGGCATCGGCGGCGACCGCATCCAGGGCCAGGTCGGCCTCGCCGAGAGGGCGCGCGCAATCGTTCTCCAGGATCACGAAGATGTCCCGCAGCGCCAGATCGGCCCGGGCCACCTGTCGCCCGATGTCCAGCGGCAGCCAGGTGAACTCGATGGAGACCGGCTCCCGGTCGAGCAGGCGCAGGCGACGGATCTCCACCACCGGCGCGCCCTTCGACAAACCCAGGCGCGACGCCACCTTCTGGTCGGCCGGCACCTCGGCGAGCGCCAGCAGGCGGTTGCGCACCTCGTAACCGTACGCCCCCATCTGCTCCGCAAAACCCTGCAGCCGGGTGACGTTCTGGACCGCCTTGGGGCGACTGACGAAGCTGCCACGGCCTTGCTGGCTGTAGATCAGCCCTTCCTTCTGCAAGGCCCCCAGCGCCTGCCGGATGGTGATGCGGCTGACCTCGAACAGTGTGCCCAGCGCGCTCTCGGATGGCAGCCTGAGCCCCGGCGGCCATTCGCCGTCGAGGATCCGCTCGCGCAGCGCCTGGTGAATCCGCCGATGAAGGGGCCCATCACCCAATGGCGTGGAGGAAGATTGAATATCGGTGTCGAGCATCTCAACTTGTCATAACAAGATGAGTGCAATTTATTGACCTGGATCAATAATGGGAAATGAAAATAAATGGGATCGATATACGGGAAAGATGATTGGGGTCTTTTCGCCATCTCCGAATAAGGCGCCATCCAGGACAAGTGTTGAAATATCAACAGTGAGGTGTCTGGAATTCAACAGCACAGATTCCATTGATCGCTGGAAATTGACCCATCTCGTTTTCCGATCCGGGAAATCAACCGACCATGGCGGTTTTCATGGCCGGTTTCATCCAGCCCACGCATGGCGCGAAACCTGCTCAGGCAACACCGCCCCTGTGTCGCCTCACCCCTCATCAAACTCATCGCCGGGGAACCAATCCGCCCCCTTAGCACTCACAGGCCGGGAGTGCTAACATTGGCGTCAAGGAGGTAGTTGCAGATGTCCCATACCCTGTCGTTTCCCGTCCCGTCCGCGGTTGGCAGCCTGGATCAGTACATCCAGAGCGTGAATCGCATCCCGCTGCTGACCGAGACGGAAGAGTCCGACCTCGCCCACAGCTTCCGGGAAAACGAAGACCTGGAAGCGGCCCGCAAGCTGGTGCTGTCCCACCTGCGCCTGGTGGTGGCCATTGCCCGCGGTTACCTGGGCTACGGCCTGCCCCACGCCGACCTGATCCAGGAAGGCAACGTGGGCCTGATGAAAGCCGTCAAGCGCTTCGACCCCGACCGGGGCGTGCGCCTGGTGTCCTTTGCCATCCACTGGATCAAGGCCGAGATCCACGAGTACATCGTGAAGAACTGGCGCCTGGTCAAGATCGCCACCACCAAGGCCCAGCGCAAGCTGTTCTTCAACCTGCGCAGCCTCAAGAGCAGCAGCAACACCCTGCAGGGCGAGGAAGTGCTGGCCGTGGCCCAGCAGCTCGGCGTCAAGCCGGAAGAAGTCCGCGAGATGGAAACCCGCCTGTCCGGGCAGGAGATGGCCCTGGAAGGGGGCAGTGACGATGACGAGGAGCGCTTCGCCCCCATCGCCTACCTGGCCGACCCCCACGCCGAACCGTCCGACGTGCTGGCCAGCCGCCAGGCCGCCCGCCTGCAGGATGAAGGCCTGCACCACGCCCTGGCCACCCTCGACGAGCGCAGCGCCAGCATCGTGCGGCGCCGCTGGCTGACCGAAGGCGATGCTGCCACGCTCCATGAGCTGGCCGCCGAGTACGGCGTGTCCGCCGAGCGCATCCGCCAGATCGAGGCCAAGGCCATGCAGAAGATGCGCACCCAGCTGGCCGCGCTGGCCTGAGCGTCACTCTCCTGGCAAAAGGGCAACCCGCGGGTTGCCCTTTTTCATTTCAGCGCAGCGGGAAGCTATTTGCCCGCCAGCAGCCTGCGCAGATCGCCGACGATCACCTCCGGCTTCTCCCCGTGCTTCACATAGAGGCGCAACCGGCCCTGGGGGTCGAAGACATAGGTGCCGGTGGAGTGATCCACCGTATAGGCGGCGCCCTTGGTGTCACCCTGCTTCTGATAGAAAACCTTGAAATCCCTGGCCACGGCGGCCGTGGTGGAGGCGTCGCCATACAGGCCGGTGAAGCGCTTGTCGAAGGCGGGAACGTACTCGGCAAGCAGCGCCTGGGTGTCCCGCTCCGGATCGACGGTGATGAACAGCACCTGCACCCTGTCGGCATCCGCCCCCAGCTGACGCATCACCTCTGCCATGCCCAGCAGGTTGGTGGGGCACACGTCCGGACACTGGGTATAGCCGAAGAACAGGGTGACCACCTTGCCCCGGTAGTCGGCCAGGCTGCGGGCCGCACCTGTGTGGTCGGTGAGCTGAAAGCCCTTGGCATAGTTGGCGCCGGTAATGTCGGTGCTGGCAAAACCGGCTTGCGCGCCACCGTCTCCGGCCGGCGAACAGGCTGTCAGCCCTCCCAGCCCCACCATCAGCGCAGCCAAGGCCGACATGCTGCGTCGCAGCAACAAAATCATTTGATTAACCTTTTTTATTCAGTCATTTAAAAATTCATCAAGTGCGCTGCAAAAGAGGCGACCGATGCTACACTGGGCCCAGAATTTGATCTGCGTCAAATAGTCGCAGACAGGGCCTGGAGGAGACGCCATGGCTATAACCAAAACAGAAGCAGCGGGCGCGCAGGAATGGACTGCGCGCCCCAACTGCTCCCTGACCCCGACAGCACGCCGCAATCTCGTCTGTGGCATTCTTGCAGCAAGCCTGCTCGTCAGTGGCGGTTTCCTGCTGGCCGGTGCCTGGCTGGTCCTTCCCTTTGCGGGTCTCGAACTCGCCGCCCTCTATATTGCCCTGCGCGCCCTTGATCGCGCCGATTCGTCCAGCGAAACCATCCGCCTGGAGGGCGACCGCCTCACCGTCACCACACGCTTTCTCGGCGATGCCCGGCAATACAGCTTTTCCACGGCCTGGGCCCGGGTCAGCCTCGAGGCCGGTGACGCCCCCGATCCGCTGATCTGCATCCGTTCCCACGGCCGCAGCTGCCAGGTGGGGCGCCTGATGACCCCGCCCCAGCGGCAGCAGTTTTATTCAGATCTCTCCAGACGGCTCCGCAGCTAGACCGCGAAGTCGAACTGATCATTCCACGAAAAGACGAGGACGAGACTTGACCCCACTCAACCCCCGCCCCCTTGGCAGGCTTTTCGCAGGACTCAGCCTCCTTCTCGCCGCCGGCACCGCTCTCGCCGACTACACCTGGAACTTCCCCACCCCGGTCACGCCCATCGCCCGGGACACCCTCCACATCCACAACGAGTTCATGGTGATCATCACCGTGCTCTTCGTGGTGGTGTTCTCGATCATGGTCTATTCCATGATCAAGCATCGCAAGAGCACCGGGGTCGAACCCGCCACCTTCACCGGCCCCACCGGTGCCTTCCAGTGGTTCTGGGTGCTGGTGCCCTTCGGCATCCTGCTCTTCATCGACTTCGTGCTGATGGGCATCCCGGCCTTCCACGCGGTGATCGAGATGGAAGACACCCGCACCAAGGCCGACATGGTGCTCAAGGTCACCGGGCTGCAGTGGAAATGGCAGTACGAATACCCCGACTCCGGCATCAAGTTCATCAGCACCATGTCCACCCCCCGCGAGCAGATCGAGGGCAAGGCGGCCAAGGGCGAGAACTACCTGCTGGAGGTGGATAACGAAGTGGTGCTGCCGGTGGGCAAGAAGGTCCGGGTGCTGCTCACCTCCACCGACGTGATTCACACCTGGTGGGTGCCCCAGTTCGGCGTCAAGCGCGACGCCATCCCCGGCTTCCTGCGCGAAACCTGGGTGCGCATCGAGGAGCCCGGCGTGTATCGGGGCCAGTGCGCCGAGCTGTGTGGCAAGGACCACGGCTTCATGCCCGTGGTGGTGCGCGCCGTGCCCGAGGCCGAATACGTGGCCTGGGTGGACAAGAAGAAGACCGAGATGGCCGCAGCGGCAGCCGGCAGCGACCGGGCCTGGACCAAGGACGAGCTGATGGCCGCCGGCAAGGCCGCCTACGAGAAGAACTGCGCCGCCTGCCACCAGGCCGAAGGCCAGGGCCTCCCGCCGGCCTTCCCGGCCCTGGCGGGCAGCAAGATCGTCACCGGCCCGCTGCTCTCGCCGGAGGGCAAGCTGATCCCCGACAGCCATGTGGACCGAGTGCTCAACGGCAAGACGGGTACGGCCATGCAGGCCTTCAAGGCCACCCTGTCGGACGCCGACCTCGCCGCCATCATCACCTACGAGCGCAACGCCTTCGGCAACAACAAGGGCGACATGATCCAGCCCGCCCAGATCAAGGCCCTTCGCTGAGGAGCATCGGATGAACACCGCCACCCACACCCTCGATCCCCATGCCGGCCATGCCCATCACCCCACCGGGGTGCTGCGCTGGCTGACCACCACCAACCACAAGGACATCGGCACGATGTACCTGACCTTCTCCCTGCTGATGTTCTTCCTCGGCGGGGCGATGATCCTGGCAGTGCGGGCGGAGCTCTTCCAGCCCGGCCTGCAGCTGATGAAGCCGGAGTTCTTCAACCAGTTGATCGGCGTGCACGCCCTGGTGATGATCTTCGCGGCCCTGATGCCCGCTGCCACCGGCTTTGCCAACTGGATGATCCCGCTGATGATCGGCGCCCCCGACATGGCCCTGCCGCGCCTCAACAACTGGGGCTTCTGGCTGCTGCCACCGGCTGCCCTGCTGCTCACCATGCCCTTCATCCTGGCGATCTTCGGTATCGGTGACGGCGCGGTGGCCACCGGCTGGACGCTCTACGCGCCCCTGTCGGTGCAGGGCGGCATCGGGGTGGATTTCGCCATCTTCTCGATCCACATCCTGGGCATCAGCTCCATCATGGGCTCGATCAACATCATCGCCACCCTGCTCAACATGCGGGCCCCCGGCATGACGCTGATGAAGATGCCCCTCTTCTGCTGGGGCTGGCTGGTCACCGCGGTGCTGCTGATCATCACCCTGCCGGTGCTCGCCGGGGGCGTGACCATGCTGCTCACCGACCGCCACTTCGGCACCCACTTCTTCAACGCCGCCGGTGGGGGCGACCCGATCCTGTTCCAGCACCTGTTCTGGTTCTTCGGCCACCCCGAGGTGTACATCCTGCTGCTACCGGTGTGGGGCCTGATGCCCCATGTTCTCTCCACCTTCACCCGCAAGCCCATCTACGGCCACACCGCCCAGGTCTACGGCTTCATCGCCATCGGCGTGCTGGGCCTCATCGTGTGGGCGCACCACTTCATGACCGCCGGCCTGCCGGTGCCGGCCCTGCTCTACTTCATGTACAGCACCATGGCCATATCCCTGCCCCTGGCCGTGCTGTTCTTCTGCTGGATCGCCACCATGTGGCGGGGCGCCATGAGCTTCGAGACGCCCATGCTGTTTGCCATCGGCTTCATCGTGCTGTTCGGCATTGCCGGCCTGACCGGCCTGGTGCTGGCCGACGTGGCCGCCGATGCCCAGTACCACCACAGCTACTTCGTGGTCGCCCACTTCCACTACGCGCTGTTTGCCGGCGGCATCATGGGCGTGATGACCGGGGTTTACTACTGGCTGCCCAAGTGGACCGGCCACATGTACAGCGAAAAGCTCGGCAAGCTGCACTTCTGGCTCACCGTGATCAGCTTCAACTTCACCTTCATGCCCCAGTTCTTCCTGGGCCTGGCCGGCATGCCCCGGCGCATTCCCGACTACGCGCTGCAATTCACCGAATTCAACGCCATCTCCACCGTCGGCGCCTTCGTACTCGGCCTGTCACAGCTGCTCTTCGCCTGGAACATCTGGCGCTGCGTGAAGGGAGGCGACAAGGCCACCGACAAGGTCTGGGAAGGCAGCAACGGGCTGGAATGGGAGCTCAGCTCGCCGCCCCCCTACCACTCCTGGGACACCCAGCCCGTCATCAAATCCACCCCCTGAGGAGAACCGGCATGCATCTCGACGACTCTGACCTCGCCCTGCGCCGCCGCGCCTCGGCCCGTTTTGCCTGGGTGCTGGGCAGCGTGGCCGTAGGCCTCTACCTCATCGGCTTCTTCATCCAGCGCTAGGCATCGCCGTGAACGAGGCCACCCTTCCACCGCCCCGCAAGCACGGCCGCCTGGTCGTCCGCCTGCTGTTGCTGGCGGTGGCTTTCTTCGCCTTCGGCTTCGCCCTGGTGCCGCTCTACGACACCTTCTGCGAGGCGGTCGGCTTCAACGGCAAGACCCTGCGCGACGCCACCCAAGCCAAGGACCTGCCGCCCAGCGCGGTGGATTACAACCGCAAGCTCGGCGTGCAATTCATCTCGACCCTCATGCCCGGCCTGCCCTGGGAGATCCGCCCCCTCGAGCCGGCCATCGAGCTGCACCCGGGTGAGCTGCGCACCACCCGCTTCCTGGTGCGCAACCTGTCCGACCAGACCATCGTAGGCCAGGCCGTGCCCAGCGTGTCGCCCACGGTGGCGGCACGCAGCTTCCAGAAACTCGACTGCTTCTGCTTCACCCAGCAGACCCTGGCCCCGGGCGAAAGCCGCGAGATGGCCCTGACCTTCGTCGTGGACAGCGGCATCGACAAGGACATCTCCGAGCTGACCCTGGCCTACGCCTTCTTCCCCGCGCCGCCGAAACCGTGATTCAACCTCTTGCCCTCGGGAGCATGCCTTGAACGCTTCGCACGCCACCACCGCCGCGCCCCACGCCACGCACTACTACGTGCCACAACCCAGTCTGTACCCGATCTTCCTGTCGGGCGGGATGTTCCTGCTGGCCCTGGGCTTCATCCTGCTGATGAACAAGTTCGCCCCGGGGCCCTGGGTCATGAGTACCGGAGCGGCGGTGATCATCTTCGTGCTGTTCAAATGGTTTGGCGCAGTGATCGCCGAGAACCAGCGTGGCGACTACACCGACTGGGAGGACAAATCCTTCCGCCAGGGCATGGTGTGGTTCATCGGCTCGGAGGTCATGTTCTTCGCCGCCTTCTTCGGCGCCCTGTTCTACTGCCGGGTCATCTCGGTACCGGCCCTGGCCGGCATGGACCCGGCCTTCACCCTGTACGAGGGCTTCACCGCCGCCTGGCCCACCTCGGGCCCCAAGGGCGCCAGCTTCACCCCCATGGGCGCCTGGGGCATCCCCGCCATCAATACGGCGCTGCTGCTCACCTCGGGCATCACGCTCACCTGGGCCCACTGGGGGCTGATGAAGGGCAAGCGCAGCCAGCTCAACCTGGGGTTGATCCTCACCGTGCTGCTGGGGGTCATCTTCCTCGGCTTCCAGGCCTATGAATATCACCACGCCTATGCCGAGCTGGGCCTGACCATGGGTGCGGGCGTCTATGGCGCCACCTTCTTCATGCTCACGGGCTTCCACGGCTTCCACGTCACCCTCGGCGCCATCATGCTGGCTGTGGTGGCAGGCCGCTGCCTGTCCGGGCATTTCGACGCCAGACGCCACTTCGCCTTCGAGGCGGTGGCCTGGTACTGGCACTTCGTGGATGTGGTGTGGCTGCTGCTGTTCGTGGTGGTGTATTGGCTGTAGGCGCGAGACCTACTCAACCGCCGTAGCCACCAAAGCGCCCGGCCAGCAGCAGGCCGGCAAAGAGCAAGAGGGAGAGGGAGATGCGCAAGGTAAGCGCCCGCACAACCCGGTCGCCGTGGCCCTTGTCGCGATAAAGGAAGACCAGGCCCGAAAAGAGGCTGCCGATGACCAGCAACAGCATGAATACCACTGCCAACTTGAACAGCACAGCGCGCTCCTCCGGGGTCTTCGGCCGATTGTGCGCCCGCCTTCGGGCCACCACAAGCGGCCGGCGCTTCCGCCCGTCGGTATGGGGCGGAATGCTGGCGATGGGGGTCGCAGCCGGCTGCATCCAGTTGGGCAACTGGCAGCATGCCAAGGCCGACCGCAAGCAGGCCGCCCAGGCCCTGCTCGACCAGCGGGGCGCCGACGCGCCGGTGAGTCTCGGCGCCACCGGGGTCGATGCCGAAGCCCTGCGCTCCCGCCCGGTGGTGGTGCGCGGCCGCTTCGACACCACCCACCAGATCCTCCTCGACAACCGCATCCATCGAGAGCAGGCCGGCTACCACGTCATCACACCGCTGCGCATCGAGGGGAGCGACATGCGCGTGCTGGTCAACCGGGGCTGGGTCCCGGCCTCCGCCCTGCACAGCGATCTGCCGCAGATCGCCACCCCCACGGGCCCGGTGGCCCTGCATGGCACCGCGGTGGTGCCTGGCACCCGCTTCTTCACCCTGGGCAAGGAGCCGATCGGCGAAGGCTGGCAACCCGTGTGGCAGAACCTCGACCTGGCCCGCTTCACCCGGCTGGTCCCCTGGCCGCTGCAACCCGTGGTAGTGCAACTGGCCCCGGATGCCCCCGCCGGTTTCGCCCGGGAATGGCCGCGGCCCGACGAGCGCTTCGAGCGCCACCTGTCCTACGCCTGGCAGTGGTACGGCTTTGCCGCCTCCGCCCTGCTGATCTGGCTGGCCCTCGGCTGGAAGCGCCCCTGATGCGCGGCAAACGCACCCTGGCCCTGGTCCTTGGTCTGCTGCTGCTGCCTTTCGTGGTGGCGGCAACGCTCTACTTCGTCGGCTGGCACCCGGACCGCTCGGGCAACCACGGCGAACTGCTGTCACCTCCACGGGCCCTGCCGGCCCTGGTCGACGCCAGGGGAGCCCACCTGGGTGTCAGCGCCACGCCCCACTGGCGCCTGGTGATTGCCGGCTCAGGCCCCTGCGACGAGGCCTGCCGCAAGTGGATCGTCCTGACCCGTCAGGTGCATGTGGCGCTGTACAAGCAGATGTCCCGGGTCCAGCGCACCTGGCTTACCGATCAGCCCACCCCCGATGACGCCGCCCTCCTCGCCCTCCAGCCCGACCTGCACACCGCCGTCGCCGCCGATGCGCCCTCCCGCGCGGCCTTCGACCTCGGCAGCAGCGGGTACCGGGTGTACGTGGTCGACCCCCAGGACAGGATCATCCTGCGCTACGCCCCCGATGCCGACCCCCAGGGCATCCTGAAAGACATGGAACGCCTGCTGCGCTATGCGTGGGCAGGCTGAAGAGCCGCATTGCCCGCCGCATTGCCTGCCCCTACCCCCGGAGACCCCGATGCCGACGCTCCTGACCAGCACCACCGCCCCCACACCCCTCGGCCTGCGTCTGGCGGCCTTTGCCACCCAGTGCAAACCGCGGGTCAACAGCCTGATCGTGTTCACCGCGATGATCGGCATGTTCCTCGCCGTTCCGGGCTGGCCGCCGGCCGGGTTGATGCTCGCCGCGACAGTCGGCATCGCCCTGGTGGCAGGCGCCGCGGCGGCCATCAACTGCCTGGTCGAGCGCACCATCGACGCCCGTATGGCGCGCACCCGCGGCCGTGCCCTGCCCCTGGGCCTGATCACCCCCACCGAAACCCTCACCCTGGCCTGCCTCACCGGCGGCGCCGGCCTGTGGCTGCTGCATGTGGCCGTCAATCCCCTGACCATGTGGCTGACCCTGGCCACCTTCCTCGGCTACGCCATCGTCTACACCCTGATCCTCAAGCCCGCCACGCCCATGAACATCGTCATCGGCGGCGCCTCGGGGGCCATGCCGCCGGTGCTCGGCTGGGCCGCCATGACCGACAGCATCGGCCTGCCGGCCCTGGCCCTGTTCCTCATCATCTTTCTGTGGACCCCGCCCCACTTCTGGGCCCTGGCCTGCTACCGGCGCGAGGAATACGCCCGTGCCGGCCTGCCCATGCTGCCGGTGAGCCACGGCGTGCCCCTCACCTGCCTGCACATCCTGCTGTACACCGTGCTGCTGGCCGCCGTGTCCTACCTGCCCTGCACCCTGGGCCTCTCCGGTGCGGTCTACGCCGCCCTGGTCACCGTGCTCAACCTGGGCTATCTGCGTGAGGCCTGGGTGCTGTGGCGCAACTACTCCGATGCCCGCGCCCGGCGCGCCTTCCGCTACTCCCTGATCTACCTGACCGGGCTGTTCGCCGCCCTCTTCCTCGACCGCCTGGCCTGATCGCCCCCCGGACCCGCCCATGACCCGAACCTATCGAAGGCTTGCCCTGGCGGCCCTGCTCCTGGCCCTGGTGGTGGTGTCCCTGGGGGCCTACGTGCGCCTCTCCGACGCGGGCCTGGGCTGCCCCGACTGGCCCGGCTGCTACGGCCAGCTGGTGGGGGTGCCCGACGAAGCCCACGAAATCCACGCCGCCGAGCAGCACTTCGGGCAACCCGTCGAGGCGCCCAAGGCCTGGAAGGAGATGATCCACCGCTACGCCGCCGGCCTGCTGGGTCTGGCCATCCTGGCCCTCGCGCTGCTCGCCTGGCGCCAGCGCGAGCGACGCAGCCCCTGGCTCGAGGTGCTGCTGCTGGCCGTGGTGGCCGGGCAGGCCCTGCTGGGCATGCTCACCGTCACCCGACTGCTCAAGCCGGTCATCGTCACCAGCCACCTGCTGGGCGGCATGAGCACCCTGGCGCTGCTGGCGGTGCTGGTGCTGCGCGACCTGGCATCGCCCCGCCGGCTTTCCGCCCTGCCGGGCGGACTGCGCCTGCTGGCCGTATTGGCCCTGGGTGCCGTGTTGATGCAGATCGCCCTGGGGGGCTGGGTGAGCAGCAATTACGCCGCCGCCATCTGCGCCGACTTTCCCACCTGCCAGGGCAGCTGGTGGCCCGAGATGGACACCCACCACGCCTTCACCCTGGACCGGGAGCTCGGCACCACCGCCAGCGGCGCGCTGCTGTCCGGTGCGGCCCTGACCGCCATCCACTGGGTCCACCGGCTGGGCGCGGCGCTGGTCCTGCTGCTGGCCGGCGGCTTCGCCCTGCGCCTGCTGGCCCGCCCCGAGACCCGCCTTTACGGGCAGTGTGTTCTGGCAGCCCTCGTGCTGCAGATCGGCCTGGGCATCGCCAACGTGCTCTTGCAGCTGCCCCTGGCCCTGGCCGTCGCTCACAACACCGGCGCAGCCCTGCTGCTCGGCGCCACCCTGGCCGCCAGCTACCGGGTCTTCCAGCGCAACGAAGCCCGCCAACCCTTTCAGGCGGCGGGCTTCCCCAGGCGGATGCAGGCCCTGCGCTGAGGGCCACGCCGATCACAGCATCATGATCACCGACTTGGGCTCGGTGTACAGCTCCAGGGCCGAACGCCCGGCCTCGCGGCCGATGCCCGACTGCTTGAAGCCGCCGAAGGGCATCACGTTCTCGATGATGTTGTGGCAGTTCACCCACACCGTCCCGGCCTTGATCTTCGGGATCAGGCGATGCACCCGCGACAGGTCGTTGGACCAGATGCTGGCCGCCAGCCCGTAGGGCGTGTCGTTGGCCCGCCGGGCAATCTCCTCCACATCATCGAAGGGCTGGGCCACCACCACAGGGCCGAAGATCTCCTCCCGCACCACGCGCATGTCCTCGCGCACATCCACCAGCACGGTGGGCTGCACGAAGCAGCCTGGCCCCTCGCCCACCGCGCCGCCCGCCGCCGCCCGGGCGCCTTCGGCAAAGCCGCTGTTCACATACTCCATCACCCGCCCCTGCTGAACCTTGCTCACCAGGGGACCGATCTGGGTGGCCGGGTCGATGCCCGGGCCCAGGCGCATGCCCGCCGCAATGCCGGAGAGGGCGTCCACCACCGCGTCAAAGCGGCTCTTGTGGACATACAGGCGGGAGCCCGCGGTGCACACCTGCCCCTGATTGAAAAAGATGGCCTGGGCCGCCCCCGCCGCCGCAACGGCCGGGTCCACGTCGTCCAGCACGATCACCGGGCTCTTGCCACCCAGTTCGAGGGAGACCCGGGTCATGTTCTCCATGGCAGCCTTTCCCACCAGCTTGCCCACCTCGGTGGACCCGGTGAAGGCGATCTTCTGGATGCCCGGGTGGGCGGCCAGGGCGGCACCAGCCGTGTGCCCCAGGCCGGTGACCACGTTGAGCACACCGGCCGGGTAGCCTGCCTCCAGGGCCAGCTCACCCAGGCGCAGAGCGGTGAGGGGCGTGTCCTCGGCCGGCTTGAGGATCATGGTGCAGCCGGCGGCCAGGGCCGGCGCCACCTTCCACACGGCCATCAGCAGGGGGAAGTTCCAGGGGATGATGGCCCCCACCACCCCCACCGGCTCGCGCCGGGTGAAGCCGAAGAACTCCCGCTCGCGCACCAGGGGCACCGACAGCTCCATGGTGTGCCCTTCGATCTTGGTGGCCCAGCCGGCCATGTAGCGGATGAAGTCGATGGACAGGGCCACGTCCACATGGCGCGCCATCATCACCGGCTTGCCGTTGTCCAGAGCCTCCAGCTCGGCGAACTCCTGAGCGTGGGCTTCCAGCAGGTCGGCCAGGCGCAGCAGCAGGCGCTCCCGGTCCACCGGGCGGTGACGTGGCCATTCACCGCTTTCAAACGCCTGGCGGGCGGCGGCCACGGCCCGTTCGATGTCGGCCGCGTCGCCGGCGGGCACATGGCAGAAGGCCTCGTTGCTGGCCGGATCGGTGACTGGCAGGCTGGCGCCGGAGGCCGCCTCCACCCACTCGCCACCGATCAGCATGCGGCGGGGGCGGGCCAGGAAAGCGGCGGTATCGGGGTGCAGGGCAATGCCGTGAAAACTGTTCATGGGTCTCTCCTCGGACGGGGTGCCATCAATAGACATACAGCAGGCGGGCCTGGAGGGCGCTGATCTTGGGGCCCTCCTCCACCTTCAGGTCATGCACGTACTGGAGCTGCACCTGCCACTGCTTGTCCACGAAGGACGCCCAGGTGAGCATCGCCGTGCCGTTGTTCTTGCGCCCGGCAATGTCGGCACCATTCAGGGTTTCCTTGGCGCCCCAGGCGTGGCGGTAGGTGGCGGCCACGTAGGTGGCGTCACTGAGGTGGTAGCGCAGGTGGCCATGGGCCTGGAGCAGCGGGTCCTTCTGCGACTTGGTGTCGCGCTGGTCCTGGTAGAACTCGGTCTCGCCGATCAGATCCACCGTCCAGTTGTTGGAGAGCTTGCGGATGTAGCCCACCTGCAAATCGGTGGCCCAGCGGTTGTTGCTGAGGGCAAAGCCCTGGTTCTTGTCGCTGCCGGTGGGGGCGGTGAAGAACACCGACCAGCCCAGGTGCTCGCCCTTGGCCAGATCGGCGATGGTCCACAGGGTGCCGCCGAAGATCACGTCGCCGATGCCGCTGCTCTTGGTGTCGGACAGGCCGATCTTCTGGCTGCCGAAGGGCAGGATGATCTGCGGGTCGATGATGTAGTCGCCCAGCTTCATGAAGTGCACATAACGCAGGATGCCGGCATTGACCGACAGATCCAGGTTATCCACCACCTTGTTGCCGTTGCTGTACACCTTGTCGGCGCGGGGAAACTGGGCGTAGGCCAAGAGCAGGTTGGTGCCGGCCGGCAGGCCGGTGTAGTCGCCCGGGTCGGGGCGCACGTCGGCGCGGGCACCGCCGGTGGCCAGGGTCAGGAGGGCGGCGGCGCAGGCGCCGGCGATAATGGAGCGGGTCATCTTCATGGGTGTCTCCTCATGGTGTGCAACACGATGGCCGGACGTCGCCGCGTCCGGTCCGGAATAAAAAGGGCCGTGACCACCCGGAAGGGGAGGGGGTGAAACGGTGGTCACGGCAAGAGGGAGGCAGGGCTCCGGAGGGGTTAAAGGTCAGGATCGGGGTCGGGTTCAGGGCTTGGGCCGGATGGCGTCGGCGGTGCCCTGGATGAAGGCCTTGATCTTCTCCACGTCCTCCCGGCTGAGCTTGCCGGTGAAGTCGGGCATGCCCTTCTTCACGAAGGGGCCGTTGAAGACGAAGTCGCCCAGGTTTTCGATGTCAGCGGACGGGACGTAGCCCAGGTTGGGGATGTTGCCGCCCTTGTCCACACCCGGCACCCCGTGGCAGAAGACGCAGTTGCTCACGTAGAGCTTGGTGCCTTCGGGGATGTGGGCCGGGTCGTACTTGACGCCGGAGATGAGCTGGCCGAGGGGGTAGTCCGGCACCTTGGGCAGCGGCGCACTGGCCCCGACCGCAAAGGTGTAGACGCGTCCCAGATCGTGCTTGTCGGTGGCGCGCTGGAACAGCCCGAAGACGCCCCCCCAGCCCACGGCGATCGACACGTACTGGCGGCCATCCACCTCGTAGGTCACCGGCGGGGCTACCATGCCGACGCCGATGGGCGCCTCCCACAGCTTCTCGCCCTTGTCGGCACTGTAGGCGGCAAAGCGGCCGTCCGCCGTGCCGGCAAACACCAGGTTGCCGGCGGTGGTGAGGGTGCCGCCGTTCCAGGGCGAGGCATATTCCTGGCGCCACACCTCTTTCTGCTTCACCGGGTCCCAGGCCACCAGCCGGCCGAAGGCCTTGCTCTTGGGCGGCTGGCTGTTGATTTGCATGCCCAGGTTCCAGCCGGTGCCCGACTGGGGCTGGCCCGGGGTGTTGGCGTTGAAGCGCCAGTCCTTGTCCTCGGCCAGGTTGACGGGCACGTTCTGCACCGGGAAGTAGGCCAGGCCGGTCTTCGGGTTGAAGGACATGGCATGCCAGTTGTGGCCACCGAAGGGGCCGGGCACGCTGTCGAAGGCCTCCCGGGAGCGGGCCTGCGGCGTCTCGATGGGCCGGCCCTTGCGGTCATAACCGGTGGCCCAGTTCACCTCGGTGAAGGGCTTGGCGGAAATGAATTTGCCGTTGGTCCGGTCGATCACGAAGAAGAAGCCGTTCTTGGGCGCGTGCAGGATCACCTTGCGCTTCTTGCCGGCGATGTTGAGGTCGGTGAGGATCATGTCCTGCACCGAGGTGTAGTCCCAGTTATCGCCCGGGGTCTCCTGGTAGTGCCAGACGTACTCGCCGGTGTCGGGGTTGAGGGCGACGACGGAGGCCAGGTAGAGGTTGTCACCACCCTTGGGGCTGCGCTTGCGGTGGTTCCAGGGCGAGCCGTTGCCGGTGCCCACGTACATCAGGTTGAGCTCGGGGTCGTAGGTCATGCTGTTCCAGACCGTCCCGCCGCCACCGGCAACCCACCACTGGCCGGCCGGGTCCCAGGTTTTGGCGGCCTTGGCCATGGCGTCGTTCTCGAAGGGCTTGGCCGGATCGCCCGGCACGGTGTACCAGCGCCACTTCTGTTCGCCGGTCTCGGCATCGTAGGCGGTGAGGTAGCCCCGCACCCCGTATTCGGCACCGCCATTGCCGATGATCACCTTGCCCTTGATGACCCGCGGCGCGCCGGTCACGGTATAGGGGCGGCTGCGGTCTTCAACCGTGTCCTTTTCCCACACGGGCTTGCCGGTGGCCGCATCCAGCGCCACCAGGCGGCCGTCGAAGGTACCCACGAAGACCTTGCCCCTGTACAGGGCAACGCCCCGGTTCACCACGTCGCAGCAGCCCTTCTGGGCATACTCGCGGGGCACCTTGGGGTCGTAGGACCACAGCCGCTTGCCGCTGCGTACATCCACCGCATGCACCACGCTCCAGGACGCGGTAACGTACATGATGCCGTCCACCACCAGCGGCGTGGCCTCCACGCCCCGGGACGACTCCAGGTTGTAGGTCCAGGCCAGGCCGAGCTGATTCACGTTGCCGGCATGGATGCCGGTGAGCTTGCTGTGGCGGGTTTCGGCGTAATCGAGCCCGTAGGCCGGCCAGTCGGTGCTGCGGGCGGCATTGGCGCGGATGGCGCTTTCATCGATGCGGGCGGTGACTGCGGCGATATGCTCCGGGGAGCCCTTGGGTGCGGCCAGGGCCGCCTGACAGACGAGGGCGCCGGCCAGCAGACCGGCAAGCCCGATCACGGCCTGGCGACCGCGGGGGAAAGTTCGTTGCATGTTGTCTCCAGATTGACTTCGTTCATTGAAGTTCTTTAATGTGGAACGCGTTTCACAGCAGCGGCGAAACGTCGTTCCGGACCAGCAACACTTCTGCAGCAGCAAGCGTGCCGCCCCGGAAACACTCATAACAACCAATAAAAATCAAACACTTGGCCAAGCACCCCGGTCTTCCCCTGGCAAGACCGGCCACTCAGCACTGACTTGAAACGAGTCAACACCGGTGTCACCGGTTGACTCGCAACTGGCCACATGGAGGAGACACCATGGGAGAGCAGCTCGCCTCGTTCGAGGCACGACTGGAACAAGGACGCAGACAATTCTTCGAAGGCGGACAGTCCCCTGCCGGACTCGTCAGCCCGCCCGTCATCCGATCGTGGGAACGATCCCTGGCTTACGGGCTTCAGACCGGCGACGCCAGGGTGATGAACCCGGTGTCGCGGGAGCAGACCCAGGCCGTCACCGAACGCAACCATCGCCTGGTCGCCTGCGCGCTACCCGAGATGGAAAGGCTGCGCACGATGATGGCCCGGGGGCACTGGGGCATCGTGTGCACCGACCCGGACGGACGGGTGGTCAAGTCCCTGTGCGGTACGGGGACGTCATTTGATGGCCTGAACCAGATCTTCCAGGTCGGCCGCTCCATCCTGGAGGCCGACATCGGCACCAACGGCCTGGGCTGCGCCCTGATCGAGCGCCAGCCCATCGTGATCCGTGCCGCCGAGCATTTCCTCGACGAGATCCGCCCCTTTGCCTGTGCCTCGGTGCCCCTGTTCGATCCGGCCGGGCAGCTGGCGGGCATCCTCGACGCCACACGCTACTGTGACGGCAGCCCGATCACGGTGCTCGAACCTCTGGCCATCGCCGCCCGCGCCATCGAGAACCGCATGCTGGACGATCTGGGGGGCTCCCTGCGCCTGTGTTTCCACACCCGTCCGGAACTGCTGGCCACCCCGCTGGCGGGCGTGATGGTCTTTGACGACGCGGGGCAACTGCTGGGCGCCAATCAGGCAGCCCGCCAGCTGCTGCACCTCGTCCCCGAACGGGACAGCAGCCCCGGCTTCAGCCAGCTTTTCGACTGCCCGGCCGAAACCTTCAACCAGGCCCTGTCCGGCCGGATCACCCAGGGGACGCTGTGGAACGACGACGGCCTGGGCTTCGAGGCCCGCTTCGAGGCCCGCGACCGGAGCACCTTGATGGCCCGGATCGGCAACGCCGTGCGGACCCTGCGCAACACCGACGACAGTCGCCCGGCCACCAGCCCCCTCGGCGCCGGGATGGACGGCCCCGCCGGGCGCGCCCTGCACATCGCCCGCCGGGCCTTCGAGCGCGACATCCCGGTGCTCATCAACGGCGAAACCGGCACCGGCAAGGAAGTCCTGGCCCGCCGCCTGCACGACGAGAGCGACCGGGCCGCCGGCCCCTTCGTGGCGATCAATTGTTCGTCCCTGCCGGCCGGGCTGATCGAATCGGAGTTCTTTGGCTATGAAGACGGCGCCTTCACCGGTGGGCGCCGGGGCGGTGCGCCGGGCAAGTTCGAACTGGCCCGGGGTGGCACCCTGTTCCTCGACGAGATCGGCGACATGCCCCTGGAGCTGCAAGGGCGCCTCCTGCGCGTGCTCCAGGAGCGCAACTTCACCCGCCTGGGTGGCGCCCGGCCGATCCGCTTCGACGCCCGCATCATCACTGCCACCCACCGCAGCCTGGAAGAACGGGTGGCCGAGGGCTTGTTCCGCGAGGACCTGTACTACCGCATCAAGGGGGTGAAGGTGTGCCTCCCCGCCCTGCGCGACCGGGATGACCGCGCGGCCTTGATCACTTCAATGCTGGCCCGGGAGGCTGGCACGGCCACCGCCGCCCCCCGGCTCTCGGCGGACGCCACGCACATCCTCATGCACTACCCCTGGCCGGGCAACATCCGCCAGCTGGGCCACGTGCTGCGCCTTGCCCTGACCCTGGCCGAGGACGACACGGAGATCCGCCCCGAACACCTGCCCGAAGAGCTGCTGGAGCGTGAGACCTTCCAGGCTCCGCAGACCACGACACGGCCGGATGTGCGCAACATGTGCCTGCGCGAGCTGGAGCTGGAGGCCGTCAGGGCCGCCATGACCCGCAGCGGCGGCAACGTGTCGGCGGCCGCCCGCAGCCTGAAGGTGGCCCGGGCCACCCTCTACCGCAAGCTCAAGCAGTTCGGGATGCTGAGCTGAGGCCGCTCAGGCGGCCAGGGCCGCCAGCAGCTTGCCGTGGATGCCGCCAAAGCCGCCGTTGCTCATGACCAGGATGCGGTCACCGTCCCGGGCCTCGGCCACGATGGCTTTCACCAGCGCGTCCAGGTCGTCCTCCACCACCGTCTTGCCGGCGATGGGCTCGAGGGCGGCCCGGGCGTCCCAGCCCAGGTTGGCGCCGTAGCAGAAGACCTTGTCGGCCTGGGCCAGGCTGGCCGGCAACTGGTCCTTCATCACACCCAGCTTCATGGTGTTGGAGCGGGGCTCCAGCACGGCCAGGATGCGGGCCTCCCCCACCTGGCGGCGCAGGCCCTCCACGGTGAGGGTGATGGCCGTCGGGTGGTGGGCAAAGTCGTCGTATACCGCCACGCCACGCACGGTGCCGCGCAACTCGAGCCGGCGCTTCACACCCTCGAAGCGGGTCAGGGCATCCAGCGCCACCTCGGGCGTGACGCCCACATGGCGAGCCGCCGCGATGGCGGCCAGGGCGTTGGCGCGATTGTGACTGCCCGACAGGGGCAGGCGCCGGCGGCCGATCTCCTTGCCCAGATGGCGCACCACCACCTCGTCCTCGGTCGCGCCTTCGGCCACCGACCAGCCGGCAGCGTCGTTGAACCATTCCAGCTCCGACCAGCAACCGCGCTGCATCACCCGCGGCAGGGTTTCCTCGGCGGCGTTGGCGATGATCCGGCCCGTGCGCGGGATGATCCGCACCAGGTGGTGGAACTGGGTTTCGATGGCCTGCAGATCGGCGAAGATGTCCGCGTGATCGAACTCCAGGTTGTTGAGGATGGCCGTGCGCGGGCGGTAATGGACGAACTTGGAGCGCTTGTCGCAGAAGGCCGTGTCGTACTCGTCGGCCTCGATGACGAAGAAGGGCGTCTCACCCAGGCGCGCCGACAGGCCGAAGTTCTTGGGCACCCCGCCCACCAGGAAGCCCGGCTTGAGGCCGGCGTCCTCGAGTATCCACGCCAGCAGGGACGTGGTGGTGGTCTTGCCGTGGGTGCCGGCCACCGCCAGCACCCAGCGCCCCTGCAGCACGTTCTCGGCCAGCCACTGGGGGCCGGAGACATAAGGCAGCCCCTTGTCGAGGATCTCCTCAAGGAGCGGATTGCCCCGGGAGATGGCGTTGCCCACCACGAACACGTCCGGCTTGAGGGCCAGCTGGTCAACCCCATAGCCCTCGACAAGGCGGATGCCCTGCTCTTCCAGCTGGGTGCTCATGGGGGGATAGACGTTGGCATCGCAGCCCGTCACGGTGTGGCCGGCCGCCCGTGCCAGCAGGGCGATACCACCCATGAAGGTGCCGCAGATACCAAGAATGTGAATATGCATAGTCCGGAAGGCAGAAACAGCGCCGCAATAGTCGTGTGTAGAATGGTTGGCATTCTAATCGAACGGGGAGCTCCGACCGCCCATGCCGCGCCCTGCCGTTCCCCATCGCAGCAACCTGCGCCGTGAGATCGCCGCCCTGGCAGCCCGCATGATCGCCGAGGACGGCATCACCGACTATGGCTTTGCCAAGCGCAAGGCCGCCCGCCAGCTGGGCGCCGTCAATGCCGACGAGCTGCCCAACAACGCCGAGATCGAGGCCGAGGTCCGCACCTACCTGGCCGTTTTCCAGGACGACGAGCACCTGGAACGCCAGCACGCCATGCGCGTCGCCGCCGCAGAGATCATGCGCGAGCTGGAAGCCTTCCGCCCCTATCTGACCGGCGCCGTGCTGGAAGGCACCGCCGGACGCTACTCTGACGTGGAGATCGACCTCTTCCCGGAAAGCGCCAAGGAGGTGGAGATCTTCTTCCTCAACAACGACGTGGCCTACGAGCACCGGGAGCCCCGCCGCAACCAGCCCGAAGGCCCCGAGGCGATCCTCGTCTTCGACTGGGACGATGTGCCGGTCAAGCTGCGCATCTACTCGCCGGACGTGGAACGCCTGCACCGCCGCGGCGCCCACGGATCGCGTCAGATGGAACGGGCGCGCCTCTCCGTCGTCGAAGCCCTCATCAACGAAACACCGGCCCCTGCCGAACTCCCCCCATGAAACGTGGAATCCGCTTTCTTCTGGTCGTCATCGTCGCTTTTGCAGCCGGTGCAGCCGGCCTGTATGCAGCCCGTCAAAGCCCCTCCTCCCCTCCCGTCACACCAGCCCTGAACGCCGCGGTGGGCAAACTGATGGCCCTCGACCTGCCCGACACCACGGGCAAGCAGCAGCCCCTGGCCCAATGGCAGGGCAAGGTGCTGGTGGTGAACTTCTGGGCTACCTGGTGCCCCCCCTGCCGCAAGGAAATTCCGGCTTTTTCGGCCTTGAGCCGCAAATATGCCGACAAGGGCGTCCAGTTTGTCGGCATCAGCATCGACACCCCGAAGAACGTGATCGATTTCCAGGCCGCCCAGAAGGTGGCCTACCCCCTGGTGATCGCCTCGCCATCGGTCGTCGGCCTGACCGAAGAGCTTGGCAACGCCTCCCAGGGCCTTCCTTTCACCCTTATCCTTGATCGCAAGGGCAACATCAGCCTGGTCAAGCTGGGCATGCTTTCGGAAGAAGAACTCGACCGCAAACTGGCCGAACTCAGCAAGGGCTGAGCGCCTGCCGCAGCCCCGCGCGGTGGACAAATTGCGTCAAACTACGGCAAACTTGCACACATGACGCGGAAAAAACGCCCCCAGGAAGCCACCGCAGAGGACCTTCCCCAGAACCGCATTCTCGTTCTGCATGGTCCCAACCTCAATCTGCTCGGTCGCCGGGAACCCGGCATCTACGGGCTTACCACGCTTGCCGACATCCATGAAGCCATGGAAAGTCGGGCCAAGGCCGATGGGGTGCTGCTGGAGTCCTTCCAGAGCAATCACGAAGGCGAATTGATCGACCGGGTGCAGGCCGCCGCCACCGAAGGCGTCAACTTCATCGTCATCAATCCGGCGGCCTACACCCACACCAGCGTGGCCCTGCGCGACGCCCTCGCCGGCGTCGCCATTCCGTTCGTCGAAGTGCATCTATCCAACGTCCACGCCCGCGAGCCCTTCCGTCACCACTCGTATTTTTCCGACAAGGCTGTCGGGGTGATCTGCGGGCTGGGAGCCCAGGGCTATCAACTCGCTCTCGAGTTCGCCCTCTCCCGTCTCCGCGCCGAGCGCGGCTAAACCAGACACAGGCAGGCCCGCCGTCCGGCGGGCTGCCGCATATATCAAGGGGAATACTATGGATCTTCGCAAGCTCAAGAAATTGATCGACCTGGTCCAGGAATCGGGCATCTCCGAGCTGGAAGTCACCGAAGGCGAGGAGAAAGTCCGCATCGCCAAGCACATCGCCGGCCCCGCGCCGGTGAGCTACGTGGCCCACGCCCCCGCCGCCGCACCGGTTGCTGCTGCACCGGCCGCCGCCGCACCCGCTGCGAGCACCGAACCGACCCTGCCCGAAGGCCATGTGGTCAAGTCGCCCATGGTCGGCACCTTCTACCGCTCCAGCGCCCCGGGCGGCAAGCCCCTGGCTGAGGTCGGCCAGAGCGTGTCTGCCGGCGAACCCCTGTGCATCATCGAAGCCATGAAGCTGATGAACGAGATCGAGGCCGACGCCGCTGGCGTCATCAAGGCCATCCTGGTCGAGAACGGCGAGCCCGTGGAGTTTGGCGAACCCCTGTTCATCATCGGCTGAGCATGGCCATGTTCGAGAAGATCCTCATTGCCAACCGGGGCGAGATCGCCCTGCGCGTGCTGCGGGCCTGCCGTGAGCTAGGCATCAAGACCGTCGCCGTTCACTCCGAGCCCGACGCCGAGGCCAAGTACGTGAAGCTCGCCGACGAGTCCGTGTGCATCGGCCCGGCCTCGTCCGCGCTGAGCTACCTCAACATCCCCGCGCTCATCTCCGCGGCCGAGGTCACCGATGCAGAAGCCATCCACCCCGGCTACGGCTTCCTCTCCGAAAACGCCGACTTCGCCGAACGGGTCGAGCAATCCGGCTTCGTCTTCATCGGCCCCCGCGCCGAGACCATCCGCCTGATGGGCGACAAGGTGTCGGCCAAGGACGCTATGAAGGCCGCCGGCGTGCCCTGCGTGCCCGGCTCCGAAGGCGCTCTGCCCGACGACCCCAAGGAGATCGTCAAGATCGCCCGGGCCATCGGCTACCCGGTGATCATCAAGGCCGCCGGCGGCGGCGGCGGACGCGGCATGCGCGTGGTGCACACCGAGGCCGCGCTGCTCAACGCCGTCACCACGACCCGCTCCGAGGCCGGCGCCTTCTTCGGCAACCCCATGGTTTACATGGAGAAGTTCCTGGAAAACCCGCGTCACGTGGAGATCCAGATCCTCGCCGACCAGCATGGCAATGCCATCCACCTGGGCGAGCGCGACTGCTCCATGCAGCGCCGCCACCAGAAGGTCATCGAGGAAGCCCCGGCACCGGGCATCGAACGCCGCCACATCCTGCGCATCGGCGAGCGCTGCGCCGAGGCCTGCCGCAAGATCGGCTACCGGGGCGCCGGCACCTTCGAGTTCCTCTACGAGAACGGCGAGTTCTACTTCATCGAGATGAACACCCGGGTCCAGGTCGAGCACCCGGTCACCGAGCTGATCACCGGCGTGGACATCGTGCAGGAGCAGATCCGCGTCGCCGCCGGCCAGAAGCTGCGCTACAAGCAGAAGGACATCGAGTTCCGCGGCCACGCCATCGAGTGCCGCATCAACGCTGAAGACCCGTTCAAGTTCACCCCCTGCCCAGGCAAGATCGGTAACTGGCACGTGCCCGGTGGCCCCGGCATCCGCGTGGACTCCCATGTCTACAACGGCTACACCGTGCCCCAGCACTACGACTCGATGATCGGCAAGCTGATCGCCTACGGCGACACCCGTGACCAGGCCATCCGCCGCATGCGCATCGCCCTGTCCGAAATGCTTGTCGAAGGTATCAAGACCAACATCCCGCTGCACCAGGAGCTGATGCTCGATGCCCGCTTCGTCGAAGGCGGCACCAGCATCCACTACCTGGAGCACAAGCTGGCGGGGCGCAACGAGGTCAGCAAGAACTGATGTGGATTTCGGTCATCCTGCAGGCTGACGCGCGCCGCGCCGAAGCCCTCTCCGAAGCGCTGATGGAGCATGGCGCCCTGTCGGTGAGCATCGACGACGCCGACGCCGGCACCGAGGCTGAAAAGCCCCAGTTCGGCGAACCCGGCATGTCCCCGGCCAGCCTGTGGGACCACAGCCGCGTCATCGCCCTGTTCGACACCGACACCGACCTCGCCAAGGCCCTGGCCACCGCCACGGCCGCCGCGGGGCTCGCCGCCGTGCCGCCCTTCACCATCGAGGAGGTGGAAGAACAGAACTGGGTGCAGCTCACCCAGAGCCAGTTCGACCCGATCCGCATCACCGACCGCCTGTGGATCGTGCCCTCGTGGCACGAATCCCCCGACGCCAGTGCCATCAACCTGATCCTCGATCCAGGCATGGCCTTCGGCACCGGGTCGCATCCGACCACCCGCCTGTGCCTCGAGTGGCTGACCACCGAAATCCAGCCGGGCGTCAGCGTGCTCGACTACGGCTGCGGCTCCGGCATCCTGGCCATCGCCGCAGTCAAGCTCGGGGCGGGCGAAGTCACCGGCGTAGACATCGACGAGAAGGCTGTCGAAACCGCCGCCGACAATGCCGCCAACAATAATGTGAGCCTGCACCTGCAGGTTTCCGCCAAGCCCCTCGACGGTACCTTCCAGCGAGTGGTTGCCAACATCCTGACCAACCCCCTCAAGATGCTCGCCCCACTGCTGGCGGCCCGCGTCGCCCCTGGCGGCAAGCTGGCCCTGTCGGGGGTTCTGGAGGCCCAGGCCCAGGACGTCATCGACGCCTACGCCCCCTACATCGCGCTGCGCGTTGGCGCCACCCACGAAGGCTGGGTTCGCCTTGAAGGCGACCGGCCGGAGCCGGCGGTGTCATGATCCTGGCGCGCTGCCCGGAGTGTTCCACCACCTTCCGGGTGCGCCCCGAGCAGCTGCGCGCCCGCCAGGGGCGCGTGCGCTGCGGTCAGTGCCAGCATGCCTTCAATGCTCTCGAGACCCTGGTCGACGAGGGTATTCCGGCCCATCCGCATCTACCGCCGCCTGCGGGCGGAACGGCGCTCTTCGTCCTGGAAGAGAAGCCCACTGAGCTCACCGACCCGGCGGAACGCTTCGAGCCCCACGACGGCGGGCCTCCCATCGCCGCTGACACCATCCAGCCCGAACCCCTCGACCTCCAGCAGGCCGTCGAGACGGAGTGGGATGCAGAACCGCTCATCGAATTCGGCGCTGCCCTCCCGGACGCCCCTCTGTCAGACGCGCCCCTGCCGGACGACACCCCGCCACAGCCCGCCGACACGGACATGGCCGAGGTCACCGACGTCCTGCTGCTGGAAGAGGACCAGGCGCTGACGGACACCCCACCCCACCCGGCGGCTTTGTTCGACGAGACCGATCGCCGCGAGCCGGTGGGCGAAATCAGCGCAGAGGCGTGGCCGCCCGAAGCCGCAGACACACCGCAGGACGCTCCAACTCCGGCGGAAGCCCTCCCCGCTGAAGCCTTTCCGGACGAGGCCTTCCCGAGTTTTGACGAGATTCCGGCCTTCGAGCCGCCGCCGGACGGAGCTTCCTCCCCGTCCTTCGACGAAGCCGCCCTGCTGGGCAAGCTGCCCATCCCCGACTCCCTGTCGCTGGACCTGGACGCCCACCCCGACGCACTGACCGACACCCGCCCGGCACAGGGCGCCTCCCCGGACTTTGATCTCCCGCCGGAGACGGCAGGCAGCGAAGCCCCCATCGACTTCGACACCCTGATCCACACCCGGGACCCGGGACATGCCAGCGAGGCGCTGACCCCGCCCCATACGCCGGAGCCTCAGCTCGACAGCATCACCGCTGCAGCCTCCCCGGCAGGCACCGCCGACACCGTCGAGGACGAAGATGAGGACGACAGCGATACAGCTGACCCGCAGGAGGAAACCCGCAGCCCGGCACTCGGCCAGGCCCTGTGGGCAGCTGCAGCCACCCTGCTGACCCTGGGGGTGCTGGCCCAGGGCGCGCTGGTCTTCCGCAACGAGATCGCCCTGTCCTCACCCCAGCTGCGCCCCGCCCTGGAAAGTCTGTGCGCCGGCCTCGGCTGCGATCTTCCCCTGCCCCGTCACGCCGCCGACATCGCCATCGAGAGCTCGGACATCCAGCCCGACGCCAGCCGCGAGGCCTACTTCACCCTGCACGCCACCCTGCGCAACCGGGCCGAATTCCAGCAGGCCTGGCCCCACGTGGAGATCACCCTCACCGACGCCCGCGACAAGGCCCTGGTGCGGCGCGTCCTGGAGCCCGCCCAATGGCTGCCGGCCGATGCGCCCAAAGATGCCTTCCCGGCGCGGGGCGAGACCGCCATCCGGGTGGCTTTCGAGGCACCCGGCGTGGCCGCCGCCGGCTACCGGGTCTACGCCTTCTACCCCTGACAAACCCCGCCCGGCCGGAGCGGATCACGCCAGACGCAGATCCACCGGGCCGTGCCCCGATACAACCCTTCACTTTCGCCGACCCGCCCCATGTCCACGCTCATCTGCGGTTCCATCGCCTACGACGCGATCATGGTTTTCCATGACCGCTTCCGCAATCACATCCTCCCCGAGCAGATCCACATCCTCAACGTCTCCTTCCTGGTGCCCGAGATGCGCCGGGAGTTCGGTGGCTGCGCCGGCAACATCGCCTACAACCTGAAGCTGCTGGGCGGTGACCCGCTGATCATGGCGACCGTCGGCGACGACGCCGGCCCCTACCTCGAGCGCCTCGACCGTCTTGGCCTGCCCCGCACCCACGTCACCCAGATCCCCGGCACCTTCACCGCCCAGTGCTTCATCACCACCGATCTGGACGACAACCAGATCGCCGCCTTCCACCCGGGCGCCATGGTGCACTCCCACCGCAACGAAGTGCCCCACAGCCGCGGCGTCAGCCTGGGCATCGTGGCACCGGACGGGCGCGAGGGCATGCTCGAGCACGCCCGCCAGTTCGCCGAGGCCGGCATCCCCTTCATCTTCGATCCGGGCCAGGGCCTGCCCATGTTCAATGGCGAAGAGTTGCTGCACTGCCTGCAACTGGCAGACTACTGCGCGGTCAACGACTACGAGGCACGCCTGCTGTGCGAGCGCACAGGCCGCAGCATCGAATCCCTGGCCGGCGAGGTCGGCGCCCTGATCGTGACCAAGGGCGGCGAAGGCTCGGAAATCCACGCCAATGGGCGTAAATTCGACATTCCCTGCGCCCAGCCCACTGCCCTGGAAGACCCCACCGGCTGCGGCGATGCCTACCGGGCCGGTCTGCTCTATGGCATCGAACACGGCATGGACTGGGAACAGACCGGGCGCCTCGCCTCGGTGATGGGTGCCATCAAGATTGCCAGCCGGGGCGGACAGAACCACGCCCCCTCCCGCGACGAGATCGGGGATGCCTACCGGGCAGCTTTCGGAACACGACTTTGGTGAAAGGAAACATGATGCGACTTCTCAATATCAGCCTCGCCCTCCTTGCCGCAGTAACCATCACCGGCTGCGCCTCCGGCCTCGGCGGGGGTGACTACGAGCGCACCGAAGCCCGCCGCGTGATGAGCGTGCGCATGGGAGTGATCGAAGGCGTGCGCCCGGTCAAGCTCGAAGGCACCAACTCCCCCATCGGCACGGTTGCCGGTGCTGCCGTCGGCGGCATCGCCGGCAGCACCGTGGGCGGCGGCAAGGGCGCCAACATTGCAGCGGTGGTGGGTGCCGTCGTCGGTGGTCTGGCGGGTGCCGCTGCAGAAGAAGGCATGACTCGCAAGCAGGGCGTTGAAGTCACCCTCAAGATGGACAACGGCGAGATGCTGGCCATCGTGCAGGAAGACGGCGGCGAGAACTTTGTACCCGGCGAGCGCGTGCGCCTGCTCCAGGACGGCCGCAACACCCGCGTCACCCGCTGAGGCTGCCGGCGGGCGGCGTCATGAGCCCGTCATCACCCCTTCACGGTAACGCAATGCAGCATTTCCACAATGGCGGAAACCCCCTGAGGATTCCGCCATGCTGCAAAAGGAACAACGAAGCACCCAACGCCCGGGCCGCAACCTGCATGTCGGTCTGGCCACCTGCCCGACCGAGATCCTGGAAGCCCAGAAGCTGCGCTACCGGGTTTTTGGCGAGGAGATGGGCGCCCGCCTGCCCACCCGCGTCCCGGGCGTCGACCGGGATCTCTACGACGCCTTCTGCGATCACCTGATCGTCCGCGACGAGGACGCCGGGCGCATCGTCGGCACCTACCGCATCCTGTCCCCGGCGTCGGCCCGGGAGGTCGGCAGCTACTACTCCGAAAACGAGTTCGACCTGACCCGCCTGCGCCACCTGCGTGGCCGCATGGTCGAGATCGGCCGTTCGTGCATCGACGCCGACTACCGCTCCGGTGCCGTCATCACCCTGCTATGGGCAGGGCTGGCCCGCTACATGCTGGAAAACAGCTACGACTACCTGATCGGCTGCGCCTCGATCAGCATGGCCGACGGCGGGCACGCTGCGGCCAGTCTGTATAATCGTTTGAAGGAAGAGCACCTGTGCCCGCTCGAGTACCGCATGTTCCCGCGCACCCCGCTGCCGCTGCAGGCCCTGCGCCAGGATCTCGATGCCGACACCCCGCCCCTGATCAAGGGCTACCTGCGAGCGGGCGCCTGGATCTGCGGCGAACCGGCCTGGGACCCCGACTTCAACACGGCCGACCTGCCCATCCTGCTGCCGGTATCCCGGCTCGATGCCCGTTACGCCAAACACTTCATGGGACGCAAGGACTGAAACCCGCCCACCGCCTCCAGCGCCTCACCCGCTACGCCTCTCTGGCCGCTCACCTGCTGGCGGCGGTGATGCTCACCGCCCTGCTCGTTCCCTTTGTTCAGCCCTCACGGCAACTCGAACTCCGCCAGCGCTGGTCGGCCCGCCTGCTGAAGATCCTCGGCATCCGTCTGAACACGGACGCTCCCTTTGTCGGCCCCGGCAGCCTGATCGTGGCCAACCACGTGTCGTGGCTGGACATCTTCGTGCTCAACGCCGCCTTCCCGACGGCCTTCGTGTCCAAGGCCGAGGTGCGTGAATGGCCGCTGGCCGGCTGGCTGGCTGCAAGGCACGACACCGTCTTCCTGCGCCGTGGCAGCCGCGGCCACGCCCGTGTGGTCAACGGAGAGATCACCAGCCTCCTCAAGCAAGGGCGTCACGTCACGGTCTTTCCCGAAGGCACCACCACCGACGGCAGCCATGTGCTGGGTTTTCACGGAGCCTTGCTGCAGGCAGCCATCGACGCCGCAGCACCGCTGCAGCCCATCGCCATCGCCTATCGCCAGCCCGACGGACAATACACCCGGGCGCCGGCCTACGACGGAGATCTGAGCCTGCTCGACAGCCTGAGGGCGATCGTGGCGGAGCCGGCAATCGTCGCCCGACTGACCGTCGGCGAACCCCTGTCAGTGATCGAAATACCCGACCGCAAGACCCTCGCCCGCCAGGCACGGGAGTGCATCGTCGCCGGCATCACCGACTGACAGGGCTCAGGAGGGCTTGAGCTTGCCGTGGGTCAGCCCGGGGCAGGGCACCTGGAACACCGCCCGGTCCTCCAGGCGCACGGCGGTGAGCTCACGCCCCCACAGGCAACCGGAATCCAGGGCCAGCAGACCGGGCTCGATCTTCAGCCCCAGGGCGGACCAGTGTCCGACCACCAGGGTGGTGTCGGCGCTCTTTCTGCCCGGCACCTCGAACCAGGGCAGGTAGCCCTTCGGCGCCCGGGCCACCTCGCCCTTGACCTTGAAGTCCATCACCCCCTCAGGGGTGCAGAAACGCATGCGCGTCATGGCGTTGACGATCACCCGCATGCGCTCGTAATCCCGTAGCTCGTCACGCCAGGCGGCCGGCTCGCTCCCCCACAGGTTGTGGAGCAGATCGGCATGGTAGGGGCCAGCCAGCGCACCCTCCACCTCCCGGGCCAGGGCCCGGGCCTGGGGAACGGTCCACCCCGGCAGCAGGCCGGCATGGACCATGGCGAAACCGTTTTCGACATGCATCAGCGGCCGGGTGCGCAGCCAGCCGAGGAGCGCCTCCCGATCCGGCGCATCGAGCACCGCCTGGATGGTGTCGTCCTTGCCCCGGCTGCGCACGCTGCCGTAGGCCACCATCAACAGGTAGAGATCGTGGTTGCCGAGAACGGTGATCGCTGCCGGCCCCAGGTCACGGACGTAGCGCAGGGTGTGCAGGGAGTCCGGCCCACGATTGACCAGGTCGCCCACCAGCCACAGGCGATCCCGGGCCGGATCGAAGGCCACCCGCTTGAGCAAGGCAGTGAGGGACGCGAAACACCCCTGAATATCGCCGATGGCGTAGGTCGCCATGTCAGTGCCGCCCCGGGGCTCGCAAGGATTCACGCGCCGGGCGGCAAACGATGTGGGCTTGGAGGTGGATCATGTCAGGCTCGATGTGCGTTCTTTTCCACCACCAGCAGGGATGGGGCGGAGGGGTGGGAGGGCGCGTATTCCGGCACCCAGCGACGCAGCTCGCCACGCACCTCGGAGGCACCGACAGCCCGGCGCTGGCGCAACCACAGCAGCAGGGCATCCAGCCAGCCGTCCTCGACGGGCTGGGCACGGGCGATACGCAACTTGGGATGATGGGTGGCGCGGGTGTGCTCGCTGTCCGCCAGCACTTCCTCGTAGAGTTTCTCTCCCGGGCGCAGGCCGGTGAATACGACACGCACCTCTTCTTCCGAACGGCCGGAGAGGCGGATCATGTCCCGGGCCAGCTCGGCAATGCGCACCGGCTCGCCCATGTCCATCACGAAGATCTCGCCGCCCTGCCCCATGGAGCCCGCCTGCAGCACCAGCTGGGCGGCCTCGGGGATGGACATGAAGAAACGGGTGATCTCCGGATGGGTCACCGTGACCGGCCCGCCGACGGCGATCTGCTCCTGGAACTTGGGGATCACGCTGCCGGCGCTGCCCAGCACATTTCCGAAGCGGACGATCTCGAACTGGGTCTTGCCGCGGCTCGCCAGGGCCTGGCAGACCCGCTCGGCCAGACGCTTGGTGGCCCCCATCACGTTGGTGGGGTTGACCGCCTTGTCGGTGGACACCAGCACGAAGCGCGGCACGCTCGCGGACACCGCGCTGCGCGCCACCTGCCAGGTGCCCAGCACGTTGTTGCGCACGGCCTGCCAGGCATTGTCGTCCTCCATCAGGGGCACGTGCTTGTAGGCCGCCGCATGGAAGATCACGTGGGGGCGGTAGCGGGCGATGACTTCATCGACGCGGATCGCGTCCTTCACATCACCGGCCAGGGCCACCAGCTGGACGTTCTGAAAATGCAGGGCGAACTCTTCGGTCAGGCGGTACAGACCGAACTCGCTGACATCGAAGCAAACCAGCACCGACGGCTCGAAGCGGGCGATCTGGCGACACAGCTCGGAGCCGATGGAGCCCCCGGCGCCGGTCACCATGACCGCCTTGCCGCGCAGGTACTCACGTACCTCGACATCATCGATGCGCACCGGGTCACGCCCCAGCAAGTCTTCCACGTCCACCCGGCGGACTTCGCTGAACTTCACCCGCCCGGTCATCACGTCATCCAGGGCCGGCACGATCATGGCCTTCACGCCGGCACGCACGCAGGCGCTGGCCACAGATCGGCGCACCTGATGACGCTCGCCCGGCATGGCGATGATGGCGTGGCGGACCTTGAGCTCCTGGGCCAGACGCTCGAGGTCGGCAATCCGGCCGATCACCTTGCAGCCATACACCTCGCGCCCCTGACGGGCGCTGCTGTCATCAAGCAGCCCCACTACCCGCCACTCGGCGGAGCGGGACAGCTCGCGCACCAGGCTGACGGCCGCCTCTCCGCCCCCCAGCACGATCACCGGCTGCCCCAGGGCACGCAGGGCGCCATACAGGTGGAACTCCTTCCAGGTGCGGTAGAGGGCCCGGGTGCCGCCGGCGTAGATGGCCAGCAGCACGGGTTGCAGCAGCAGCACCAGGCGCGGTACGCCCGGGTTGTAGCGCACCGCCACCACCACTACCAGGGGCGTCACCACCGCGGCCACCGCCACCGCCCGGGTGATGCGCAGCAGATCCGGCAGGCTGGCGAAGACCCACACCCCCCGATACAAGCCGAAGGCACGCAGGATGCCGCCCTGCACAATCACGGCCACCACCAGCCCCACCAGACAGGCCGGCATGAACTCGGCCTGCACATCGAAATTGAAGCGCACCAAGTAAGCCAGCCACCACGCCAGCCCGACCCCGACCAGATCCGACAGGAACACCAGAAAGGAGTAATAGTTCTTGTTGATCAAGGCGTTGGGGCTCCGGTTTGATGACGCCGCCAGGCGCGGTCGATCCGGAAGCCGAGGACCAGGTGAAGGAATACGCACATTGTAATGATGACGCACTGCAGCGAAAACCCCAGGGGCAGGGCCAGCACTGCCGCGGCACCGGCCACGGCCATCAAGACATAGGCCAGCAGGGCCGTCCGGCGGTGCCCGGCCCCCATCTGCACCAGGCGCTGATAGTAGTGGGTACGGTGGGCCTGCCAGATCCGCTCACCACGCAAGGTGCGGCGCAGCAGGGTGACAGTGGCGTCCAGGATGAAGGGCGCAAACACCAGCAGCGGAAACCACAGGGGCCAGGCTCCCCCCTCCCGGCCAGCCAGCCCGAGGGCCCCGGCCAGGAAGCCGAGGGGCACCGACCCGACATCGCCCATGAAGATTCGCGCCGGGTGGAAGTTGAAGACCAGGAAGCCGGCCGCCGCCGCCGCCACGCCCGCGCACACCAGGGCCAGCCCCGCCTGCCCAGCCAGCGCCGCCGCCACCGCGAAAGCCGAGAAACCAACCAAGGCCATGCCCCCGGCCAGACCATCCGACCCGTCCATGAAATTGTAGAGATTGCCCATCCAGACCAGACCAAGGCCCAGGGCCAACAGCTCCAGCCACCCCGCGGCAGGGCCCAGCAGGGCCAGATAGGCCCCGGCCACCATCAACTGAGCCAGCAAGCGCAGCTTTGCCGACAGCGTGAACCGGTCATCCGCCAACCCCACCAGGGCCAGCCCGCCAGCGCCAGCCAGGGCCGCCCCCAGGGGCACGCTCCCCAGCCCGGCGAGGGCAACCAGAGCCCCGCCGGCCAGCAGCCCGGCCATCACCCCGACCCCGCCCGTACGCGGTGTCGGGGTGACATGCAGGGAACGCTCGTTGGGCTGATCCAGGAAGTACAGCCAGGCCCCCGGCCGGCAACAGGCGCGGGTCACCCCCCAGGCCACCCCGAAGGCCAGCACCGGCGCCAGCAAGGCCAGCAGCTCAGCCATGCAGCATCTCCCGCAGCCCGGCCTCCAGCCCCATGCCTGCCCGCCAGCCCAGTTCGGCCTCGATACGCGCCGGCGAATAGCAGGCCGACCCCAACAGGCGGGCCAGCGCCTCGCTGTCCAGGGGCACGCGCCGGCGGGTCAGGGCCTCCACGGCGTCGCCGCAGCGGGCCAGCCCCTGCAGCACCGCCCGGGGCACGCTCCAGCCAACCGGCGCCATGCCCAGGCTGTGCCGCAAGGCGTCGTAAAGCCCGCGGCCTGACGGTGTCACCGGATGCGCCACGATGTAGATGCGGCCCGCTGCCCGGGCGTCTGCCGCCACCAGGCGCATGGCCGCCACCAGATCGCTGACATGGACGAGAGAACGGCGGTTGCCCGTTTCCGGCAGGGGGGGGAATAGCCCGCGCCGGACCAGGCTGGCCATGCGCTCCAGGTTGCCCCTCCCCCCCGCGCCAAAGACCATCGCCGGGCGCAGCACCGTCACCCGCATGCCGTAACGTTCGCCCGCCGCCAGCACGGCCGCCTCGGCGGCCCGCTTGGCACGACCATAGGCCGAATCGGGCTGCACCAGCCAATCCTCGTCGGCACAGTCCTCACCAGGCTCACCCACCGCCTTGACGCTGGAAAGAAAGACAAAGCTGGCCACCCCGGCCCGGCCTGCGGCCTCGGCCAGCGCCCGGCTGCCTTCAAAATTGACCTGCCAGTGCCGCGCCTCCTCCTCTGCCCCCAGGGCGCCGAAGGCATGCGCATGGCCGGCACAGTGAAACACCGTATCGATGCCGGAACAGGCCAGATCGAGGGCAGCCGGGTCCGACAGGTCTCCTTGCACTTCATCCGCCCCCGGCTGGCCGCGGGTGAGCACCCGGGAAGAGACCCCATCGGCGCGCAGGGCCATGACCAGCCGCCGGCCGATGAAGCCCCGCCCGCCGGCAACGAGAACCCGATGGTCGCTCAGAAGGCCTCCCGGCGGCGCAGATAGCTGGCGAAGCGTGGCACCCCATCCTGGCTCAGGGCCCGGTACTGGTAGGTAACGAGGGTGCCCAGCGGCGGCGGATTGCGCCGCTCCGCATCGCTCAGGCCGGTGCCCAGCTCAAAGCGCAGGCCGGCGGGCGTCTCCACCTGCAGCGCCCCCAGCATGCCGCTCAGGCGCCCCTTGCCGGGCAGATGCCCGACCACCCGGGCCTCGGCATCGAACAGAGGCTTGAGCTTGAGCAGCGCATCACTGCGGCCGGTCAGATAGGGCGCGTCGTCCCGGTGCAGCATGAGGCCTTCGCCACCGCCCGCCACCACCTCGTCGAGCCGTGCCTGCAGGGCCTGACGGTCGGCCACGCGAAACTGCTCCACCAGCTGCAGCCAGGGCACGCCCGCCCGGGCGACGATGTCGCGCAGGCGTTCGATACGCTCGGTAAAGGAGCCCGCCCCGTCGGGCTGCTCGAACACCATGAACTTGACCTGCCGCCAGTCGGCATCGCGGGGCACCTGGCGACGCACGATGCCCGACAGCGCCTCGAAACGCCCGCGGGCAATCCACAGTTCCCCGTCCAGGGGCTCCGGCGGCAGGCCGGCAATGAACCACGCCGGCGCATGCACCGGACGCCCGCTGCGGAAACGCAGGCTGCGGCCATCCCACACCGCCCGGGCACCATCGAGCTTTTCGCTGACCCAGTAACGGCCGACCTCCACCTCACCGCGCAGCACCTCGGCCAGCAGTAGGGGCGGCGCAGCCTCGGCCGCCAGCACCGGGGGCATGCCCCCGAGCAGGGCCAGCACGCAGGCTCCCCGGCACCAGCCGCGCCACCCGAACAAGATATTCATCCCCACCACCAACCCCATGCCAAAAGACTATTCGATTTCTGCCGGGCAGCCCCGCAACAGGCCCGCCGCCCCGGATTTACAGGGCTCGCCATGATGCACCATATCAACGTGAAGCACATGCACCACCCCGCGCCGGCCTTCCGGAAAGGACGGCCGTCACGGCCCTGCAATGATAAAATCCCGGCCCTGATACGGGTCCTGAAAGAGTGTAAGTCGAGCTTTCAGGGCCGCCCGCAAGCCCCCTCCGACGATTGGCCTGGAACCCGGTGAACACCCCTCCCATCGACGTCATCGTCCCCGTATATCGGGGCCTGGCAGAAACGCAACGTTGCATCGAAAGCGTGCTGCGTGCCCCCCAGCAAAGCGCCTTCGAGCTGATCGCCATCAACGATGCCGGCCCCGAAGCTGCCCTGACGGCCTGGCTACGCGAGCTGGCCGCCGAAGGCAAGCTCACCCTGCTGGAGAACGACACCAACCTGGGCTTCGTGCGCACGGTGAATCGCGGCATGGCCCTGCATCCCGAGCGGGACGTGATCCTGCTCAACAGTGACACCGAGGTCGCCAACGACTGGCTGGACCGCCTCGCCGCCTGCGCCGCGCGCAACCCCAGAGCGGGCACCCTGACCCCCTTCTCCAACAACGCCACCATCTGCTCCTACCCCTTCGAAGGCTGGACCGGCGGCGTACCCGGCAGCCTCGGCCTCGCCGGCCTGGACCGCCTGATCGCCTCCACCCTGGCGGGGCAGGTGGTGGAGATCCCCACCGGCGTGGGCTTCTGCATGTACATCCGGCGCAGCTGCCTGGATGAAGTCGGCCTCTTCGACGCCGAACGCTTCGGCCGCGGCTACGGTGAAGAGAACGACTTCTGCCGCCGCGCCGCCGCCCTGGGCTGGACCAACCTGCTGGCCGCAGACATCCTTGTGTTTCACGAGGGTGGCGTGAGCTTCTCCGCCGAGCGGGCAGCCCTCCAGGAAAACGCCATGAAGCGCCTGCTGGAGGCCCACCCCGACTACCTCGACGTCGTCCGTGACTTCATTGCCCGTGACCCCGCAGCCGGGCTGCGCCGGGCCATCGACCGGGCCCGCTGCGCCCAGGGCGGTGCCGAGGAAGCCGCCGTGCGCGACGAGCGCGGCAGTGCCAGCCCACGTCATCGGGCGCCGGCCCCCCGCCCGGTGCAGCTGCATGTCAGTCACAGCTGGGGCGGGGGCACCGACCGCTGGATCACCGACTACTGCAGTAGCGACACCCACCGCCGCAACCTCCTGCTGCGCTCCCGCAGTCATCGCAATGCGGCAGGCTTTCGCCTGGAGCTTGTCGAGCCGGCCGTCGGGGGACTCCCCCTCCAGGCCTGGGATCTGGACCTGCCCATCCGCGCCAGCAGCCCCTCCCACCCCGAATACGCAGCGATCATGGAGGCGGTGCTGCAGGACTTCGAGGTCGGCAGCCTGGTCGTCTCGTCCCTCATCGGTCACAGCCTGGAAGCCCTGCGCAGCGGGCGACCCACCGTCGTCGTGCTCCACGACCTCTTCCCGTTCTGCCCGGCCCTCTTCGCCTGCTACGACGGCGCGTGCACCGAATGCCCCGGCACACGCCTTGGCGACTGCCAGCGCCACAATCCACTCAACGTCTTCTGGCACAACACCGTGGAGGCCGACTGGCACGCCCTGCGCACGGCCTACGCCGACGCCATCCGCCAGCCATCCGTTCAGGTCGTCGCTCCCACCCGGAGCATCCATCAGCGCTGGGCCACGCTGCAACCCGACCTGGCCAGCCTGCCCTGGACCTGCATCGGCCATGGCATCCCGCTGCCCGAGCCTCTGCCGGCACCTCCCCGGGGCCCGCGCCGTCCACGCCTCGTCATCCCCGGCCGCCTCGCCCCCCACAAGGGCCTCGACCTGATCCGTGCCTGCCTGACCGAGCTGAGCCAGGACGCAGACATCCTGCTGCTGGGCAGCGGTGACTTTGGCCGCCCCTTCCGTGACATGGCCGGCATTCAGGTCATCGAACACTACGACCACGCCGACCTGCCCCGCCTGCTGGGCGACTTTGCCCCCGACCTCGCCCTCCTCGTCTCCACCCTGCCCGAGTCCTTCAGCTACACCCTGAGCGAAATGAGCGCCCTCGGCATCCCGGTGGCCGCCACCGCCATCGGCGCCTTCGCCGAACGCATCGAGGACGGCGTCAATGGCCTGCTCTTCACCCCGGACGCCCCCTCCCTGATCCGCTGCGTGCGCAGCGCCCTGGCCAGCGACAACCTCCTTGCCAGCCTGCGCCAGCATCTCGCCACCCATCCCGGGCGCAACCTGGCCGACATGGTGGCCGACTACAACGCCCTCCTCCCGGCTCCCGCCTCCGGCTCGGCCGAGCAGCGCGCCGCCCGGCGCCTTGACGCCCTGCATCAGATCGCCCGGGAGCGCCAACAGCACGCCCAGGACAACGCGGCGCTCAACGAAGCCCTGCGCCAACACCAGACTGCCCTCAGCGACCGGGACACCCGCATCGCCCAGCTCGACAACCAGGTGCAGCACCTGGACAGCCGGCTGCGCGACATGCATGCATCCCACTCCTGGCGCCTCTCCGCCCCCCTGAGGGTGCTGGGCCGCACCGCGCGCCGCCTGGGGGGCAACGACCTGCCCACCACACCGCCCCCCGCCGCCAGCGTGCCAGCCAGCCCGCCGCCCCGCCGCCCCCTGCCCCTGCTCGACGCCGGCGCCCGACGAGAGGTGCGCGAGCGGGTCCGGCACTGGTTCGGCATCCCCGACCGGGGGCGCATCCTCCTCAGCATCGGCGCCCCCACCGATCCGGAAGCCGCCCGCCACTACCTGTCCTTGGTCAGGCCCCTCACCGCTTCTCGCAACGATCTCAGCGCCGTACTCATCGGCGTCACCCCCGAAGCCACCTGCTGGCAGGGCTGCCGTGACGAGCTGGCCGCCCTCATCGCCACCCGCCAGCTCTTCCTGGCCGAATCAACCCACGACAGGGATGCCTTTCTGCTTGCTGCCGATGCCTTCCTCGCCGTCGACACCGGCAGCCTCCACAGCCATGGCCCGGACGCCGAAGAGGCCGGCCTGCTCACCCTCACGCCGCCCCTCACCCCCGACGATGCCGTCCGGGCCCTCGGGGCCTGGCTCGACGGTCTCCCCGAGGACTAAGCCATGCCCACCCCCAAGATCAGCGTGGTCGTGCCGGCCTTCAACCACGAGGCCTACATCGCCGAAGCCCTGACCAGCGTCCTGGGTCAGACCCTCGCCGACCTGGAGCTGATCGTCATCGACGACGCCTCCCGGGACGGCACCTGGGACATCATCCAGGGCATCCGCGACCCACGCCTGCGGGCCCTCCGCCACAGCACCAACCAGGGCGCCCACGCCACCCTCAACGAAGGCCTGGCCCTGGCCCGCGGCGACTACCTGGCCATCCTCAACTCCGACGACGCCTTCCATCCCGAACGCCTGGCCCGCATGGTGGCCGCCCTGGGCACCGACCTGGGCCTGGCCTTCAGCGGCGTCGACTTCATCGACAGCCATGGCCAGCCGGCCCCCGACCATGAACGGGCCCGGGACTACGCCGCCGCCAGCACCCTGTGCGCAGCCCAGCCACCCGCCAGCTGGCTGCTCACCAGCAACCTGGCCATCACCACCTCCAACTTCGTCTTTCCGCGGGCGCTGCTCCGGCAGGTGGGCGAGTTCTCCGACCTGCGCTACACCCACGACTGGGAATGGGCCCTGCGCGCCAGCAGCCACACACCGCCCCTGTGGCTGCCCGAGCCCCTCGTCCGCTACCGGGTCCATCCCAGCAACACCCTGGCCGAGGACGACGTCTGGCGGCACATCCACGAAAACGCCTACATCCAGACTCTGGCCCTGGGCGGCACCCTGGACGGTCTCGACGCCGAAGGCACCTGCACCGCCCTGCTCCACAACCCCAGCCTCCCCCCCCTGGCCACCCTGTGCTTCGGCATCGCCGCCCGCCGCCTGCCCGACCCGGCCGCCCTGCGTGCGCTCACCCGCCCCGGCCCCGACGGCTGGTTCCTTCCCCGCCTGGCCCGGGCCACCGGCCTGGACGAAAGGATCTTCCGCTCGGCCCGCCAGCTCTCCGATCAACAAGCGGCTCTCGACGCCCAGGTGCGTCTGATCGACGAACGCTGGGCCACCATCGAGGAGATGAGCACCACCATCGCCGAACGCGACACGGCGCTGAATGCTCAGGCCGAACTCATCGAAGCGCGTGCCGCGGCCATGGCCCACATGAGCACCGAGATCGCCCACCGGGACGACGCCATCGCCGCCCAGGGGCGCCTGCTCGAAGAACGCTTCACCGCCATGGAAGAGATGGGGCGGGAGATCCACGCACGGAACGAACAGATCGGGCTGCTCAACGCCCAACGCGACGCAGCCCAGCAACAGTTCGATGCCACCCGCTCAGAACTCCAGGCGCTGTACCAGACCTGGTGGATCCGGATCGGCCTCGCCATCCGCCGACGCCTGCCCGGCAGCCGCTGAGGCACGCCCCAACCCTGTGAGAACGCTCATGCACACACTCATTCGCCTTGCCCTGGCCGCCAGCCTGGCCCTGACGGGCTCCGCCGCCTTCGGTGACACCACCGACGTCAAGACCATCCGCGGCAACCACCCCCACGCCAAGGGCATGCTCGACCAGTATTTCGGCCTCGGCACCGCCCTCCGCGGGCACATCTACTTCGCGGACGTGATCACCCCCGAGAGCCGCTTCACCACCTTCGACGGCAAGCCCATCCCCCTCCACGGCAAGGAAAACGAGACCGCCGACAACTACGCCGACGCCCACAACCACTATCAGAACCTGCTGGTCTCCACCGTCAATCGGGTGCCCAACGTCAACGCCGTCTCCATCTGGGGCGACTCCCACGCCCTGGCTGACGGTGCCAAGGCCTGGGGCGGCTTCCTGAGCGCGCGCTCCAGCTGCAGCACCTACGCCAAGGGCGGCCCCCTCAATCAGTACGCTCCCGAGCTGCAGGGGTGTGGCCCCGAACGCGACAACCAGCTCATCGGACTCGAGATCGATGTGCTCAACGAGAGCAAGCCCGGGGTGTATCCCAACATGTCCAAGACCGGCCTGCAGGTGGTCGGCTTCGGGCATCCCAACTCCATGGCCATGGAGGTGCGCAGCGAAGACTCCGACCGCAAGTACACCGGCGCGCCCGCCGGCGCCTTCGAGAGCATCGTCTACGTCAAGAACGCCATCCAGCCCGAATACGGCCGGCTCATCGTGGCCGATTTCGACAAGGCCAGTATCGGTCTCGACTTCCGCCGCGCCCTGTTTACCGAGGGCCTGCTGCGCGGCCGCTCGACGGGGGTGGGTACCGGCCTGATCCTCAACGACGGCAACAGCGGCGAGATGTACGGCGGCCGACGCTGGGGCGAGGACTTCCAGGACGAACGCGGCTGGCTGACCCTGCGCGCCGGCACCGGCGGCCTGCGTGTGGTGAGCCACGACAACCGCAAGGAGATCCTGGCCGTGGACAACGACGGTGGGATCTATCTGAACGGCGACCTCTTCGTTAACCAGGCCGCGGGCGAGCTGGACGGGACCAGCCGCAGCCTGCTCGTGCTCGTCGCCCTTGCCACTCTCCTCAATCTAGGGCTCGTGCTCTACAACCGCCGACTGGTCAAACGCATCGCCACCGGGCGCTGAGCTGCACACATCCGGAAACACCAAATCCGCCCCAATCCGGGGCCAACAGGGCTGCGGGCCGCCATCATCGGCAGCCCCCGTGCGATAATCCGGCCCCACGCGCACCGGGCCGGTGCGCCATGCGCCTGCCGGCCCGGTCGTTTCAAACCATAACGACACACCGCACACCCTCATGGCCACCATCGCCTGGCTGATCCCGAGACTCATCGAAGGCTCGGGCGGGCATCGCACCATGCTCGAGCATGCCCTCGCCCTCGAGCGGCACGGACACCACTGCCACCTTTACCTCGAAGGCACCCACGCCGACCCCGACAAGGGCCGGCAGCTCATCGAGCAGATCTTCGGCTACACCTTCGAGCACGTCAGCTTCGGCTGGGACGCCATCAAGCCGGCCGATGCCGCCGTGGCCACCATCTGGTATTCCGCAGCCATCGTCCGCGACCTGCCCTTCGCCTGCCGCAAGCTGTATTTCGTCCAGGACTACGAAGCCTGCTTCAACCCCATGGGCGACGCCTTCCTGATGGCGGAGAACTCCTACCGCTACGGCCTCACCCCGGTGACCATCGGGCGCTGGCTGCGCCACGAGCTGGGCGCACGCTTCGGCGTGCCGGCCTATCACTTCGACTTCGGCGCCAACCTGGACATCTACCGCCCCCTGCCCGATGTGCAGAAAGAGCTGGCGGTGTGCTTCATCCACCAGCCCGACAAACCCCGCCGCTGCAGCCGGCTGGGCCTGGAAGCCCTGGGCATCGTCAAGCACCGCATGCCCCAGGTGAAGATCTACCTGTACGGCTCCCCCGCCCGGGACAAGGGCCACATCTGGTTCGAACACGAACACCTGGGCCTGCTCAACCTGCAGGACTGCAACGCCCTCTACAACCGCAGCGCGGTAGGCCTGTGCCTGAGCAGCTCCAACCCGTCGCGAGTGCCCTTCGAGATGATGGCCGCCGGCCTTCCGGTGGTGGAAATGTGGCGGGAGAACACCCTCTACGACTTCCCCCCCGAAGCCGTCACCCTGGCCAACCAGACCCCCGAGTGCATCGCCGAGAGCATCCTGCGCCTGCTCGACCAGCCCGCCACCCGCGCGGCCATGAGCCAGGCCGGCACCCGCTTCATGGCCGACCGCCCCCTGCGTGTCGAGACCGACCAGTTCCGGGATGCCGTGGAGCGCGTGCTCAAGGGCGACCTGCCCGGCCTGAGCGGTGTCGAACGCCTGTACACCGCCCCGGCCGAGACCTCCCGCCATTACGTGGGCACCCTGCCGGACAGCATCCAGAAGCGCCTGTCCTCGCCGCCCAACGCCTACGTCAACTCCCTGCCGCCGCGCCTTCGCCGGGTGGTCGGCTGGGGCGCCCGGGTGGCACGCCGGCTGCTCGAGAACCGCTGAGACCTGCGCCGCATGTACAAGCTCAAGACGCTCGATGTCTGGGACACGCTGCTCCGGCGCAAATGTCACCCGGATTTCATCAAGCTCACCGCCGCACGTCACCTGCAGCTGCGCTTCAACGCGCACCTGACCCAAGGCTTCGCCGATCACTGGGCGATCTTCCGCGAGCGCTGCCAGATCGAAGGCGAGCTCGCCCGCGCCGCCGCCAAGGCGGGCACCGATGACGAGTACAGCCTGCACCACGTCCTCGAGCACCTGGTGCAGCGGGTCGTCAGCGCCCCCGGCATCGACGCCGCCCGAGTCGCCGATGAGCTCGCCGCCGCCGAACTGGCCATCGAAAAGGCCAACACCTTCCCCGACCCCCAGTGCCGGGAGGTGATCGGTCAGTACCCGGCCGAACGCACCCTGTTCCTGTCCGATTTCTACATGCCCGCCGGCATGCTCAACGAGCTCCTGCAGCACCACGGGCTCGACGACATCGCCGCCGACGGCATCAGCTCCTGCGACATCCGCCTCAACAAGCGCTCCGGCCAGCTCTTCCGACACGTCCATGAGGCCTTTGCGCTGGCCCCCGAGCATCACGTCCACATCGGCGACAACGCCCACTCGGACGTCAGCATTCCCGGCGCGATCGGCATCCGGTCGGTGCACTACCTGCCCGAGCAGGCCCACGCCGAACGGGAGCTGCGGGAGAGCCTGTTTGCCGACCGGGCCAGCCTCTTCGGCCACCTGGAGCGCATCGTCAGCGAAAACCGCGATGCCGCCCTGGAAGGCCGCGAGGGCGACGCCCGGGCGGCCTTCCAGCTGGGCACCCAGGCCGCCCCCCTATGGGTGGGCTTCTGCCTGTCGGTGGCAGAGCAAGCCGTCATCCACCAGTTCGACCGGCTGTTCTTCTTCACCCGGGAAGGCGAGTTCTTCATCCAGGTGTTCAACCGCCTCTTCCCCCACGACAGCATCGCCGGCTTGCCCCTGCCGCCCCGGGACACCCTGGAGGTCAGCCGCCTGGCCACCTTCTGCGCCTCCCTGCGCGAGGTGAGCACCGCCGAGCTGATGCGCATGTGGAACCTCTACAGCACCCAGTCCATGTTCGCCCTGGCCCGCTCCCTGGGTCTCGAACCGGCCGCGCTGGAAGGGCTGTGCAGCCGCCATGGCCTGCCCGTCGGCGAAGAGGTGGTCTACCCCTGGCAGGACGCCCGCATCCAGGCCCTGTTTGCCGACCCGGACTTCCAGCGCCTGGTGGGCGACAAATCCATGGCCGACGCGGAGAGCCTGCTCGCCTACATCGAGCAGAAGGGCCTCGCCCCCAGCGACACCCGCATCGGCATCGTGGACATCGGCTGGCGCGGCACCATCCAGGACAACCTGGCCCACGTCCTGCCCGAAAAGACCTTCTTCGGTCACTACCTGGGCCTCGCCCGGGTGCTCAACGAGCAGCCCGCCAACGCCCGCAAGTACGCCTTCGGCCCCGACCTCAACCTCACCCCCGAAGCCAGCAACCTGCTGGACGCCGTGGCCCCGCTGGAAATGCTCAGCAACTCCCCCCACGGCAGCGTGGAAGGCTACCGCCCGCTGCCCTCCGGCCGCATCGAAGCCCGGCGCCTGGTGGATGAGGAAGAAAACAGCGTCTTCCACCACTACGTGTCCCACTTCCAGGCCGGCGTGCTCCACGCCGCCCAGGCCTGGTCCGAGTACCTGGACAACCACGCCGTCTCGAGCGCCGAACTGCGCCCCCAGGCCCTGGCCATCTGGAACGCCCTGGTCACCCGCACCCCCGAGGAGATGCTCGCTGCCTACAGCGCCCTCAGCCACAACGAAGTCTTCGGTGTCGGCCAGTTTGTAGACCAGAGCGCCGTACCCTCCATGGGCGTGGTCCTGCGTTCCCCCTTCGTCCGCCGCGACCGCCACAGCCTGATCCAGTACATCCGCCAGTCCCAGTGGGCCGCCAGCCTCAAGAAGCGCACCGATCTGAACCCGGTGCACCGGGCCCTGCTGCACACCGCGGTATCGGCAGGGAAGGTTTACAAGTATGTGCGGGTGAGGTGGCAGCATCGGCAGGCGAAGCGATGATCCCTGTCCCGGTCGATCACCACTCTCCGACCCACGCATGAGCTGCACCCCCCTTCACAGCACACCGGAGCAGATTCCCTCACTGACCGGTGCCCGGGGTCTGGCTGCTGTGTGGGTACTACTGTTCCATCTCTGGCAGACACAGGGCCAGCCGCATGTCGGCTTCGGAATGCTGGATCTGACCCCTTTTCTTGCCTGCGGCTATTTCGGGGTCGATCTGTTTTTTGTGTTGTCCGGCTACCTTCTAGCCCCTCCCTTCATCCGGGCAAGGATGGGCCTTGCCCCCGCCCCTCATCTGGGACTCTTCTGGGAACATCGCTGCAGACGGGTTCTTCCCGCCTACGTCGTGCAACTGGCCGTGCTGCTCGCCATCGCCGGCTACCAGGGCAAGGAGATTCCGCCACAGGACATCGCTTCACATCTGACGCTGACCTTCAATCTTTTCAACAACACGTCGTCCCTCAATCCTGTCTATTGGTCCATGCCGGTCGAGTGGAACTTCTACATCCTGCTCCCTCTGCTGGCCCTCGGGTTCTCCCGCCATCGCGGACTGCCATGGATTGTTCCCGCGGCGATCATGTTTTCGGTCGGATTCAGGATTCTGTGCGTGATGGCGCTCAACACCTGGGGAGTTGACGGGCTGCCCTATTACAGGTGGATCATCCAGCTGCCAGCCCGACTGGATCAGTTCAGTTTCGGCATGGGTGCCGCGTGGCTAGTGCTGTCAGGACGCGGGCAAGCCCTATCACGGCTGGCCACTCCGATCGGCCTTCTGATCCTCATCCCACTCATGATTCGGGTCGCCCCGCTGGGTGACGTCTTTGCCGAAGTTCGTCAGCCATGGCTCTACTACCACTGCACCCTGGTCGGTTTGGCCATGGCCTGCCTGATCCTGGCACTCAGCGTACACCCGACTGGGCTTTCCGCACGTCTCCTGGCATCCCCCCCGGCGGTCTTTCTAGGCACCATCAGCTACAGCCTGTATCTTTGGCACTTTCCAATCCTGGACTGGCTGCAGCGGCTGCCTTTCCTGCCGGTGTCCAGCCGCCGTTTCTTCCTGGCCGCCTTGATCACCTGCATCGTGGGCGCCTGTATTTCTTACTGTCTGGTGGAAGCCAGATTCCTGAAACGCCGCAGGGGGCCCGAAGATCATTGTGAGCGCCCTGCAAATCCTTAAATCCCAGATCAGGGACGTTGTCGAGCACGCACTGATTCCTGCAGCCGCCTGCCTGCTGCCGTGGCCAGCGTACTATCGGCTCCTTTACCGGATCGCGGGCTCCAGGCGACTCCTCCATGAGGCCTGCCAGTCGGCGAGTGCCGGCTACTTTGCGGTTTTTGGAACCTATCCGGACGACGAATGGCTCAGGCGCTTCCGGCTGACCCTGCTCATCGATCGCGCCGACGCCTTTTTGACTCTCACCCGCAGCACGACATGGCTGGACCGCCATGTGGCCGTCTCGGGTCAATGGCCTGACACACCCTTCATCGGCATCACATTTCACTTCGGGGGTGGGATGTGGTCCATCCCTCACCTTGCCCGTACCGGGCAGCGGGCTTCATTTCTGTCACTGCGCTTTTCCCGGGCCGACTTTGGCAAACATCCATTGCGATACCTGCTTGCGCGATTCCGGATGTGGACGGTCGAACGGGCAGGCAACGCCCCCATCATCTACACGGGCGGAAGCATCGCGAGCATTCAACGAGCCACAGACAGGGGAGAAACGGTGATCGGCTTGATCGACGTCCCCCCCCATCAAGCGGAAAAAGGTCGTCAGCCGGTCCGACTCCTGAATCGCGACGCCACACTCCCCACGGGACTTCTTGGTATCGCGGCGGGTCGGCATCTGCCTGTGGCAGGTTTTGTGATGGACGTAGACTGGAACAGTGGGAAGCGTCGCCTGAAAATTCAGCCTCTCAAGGGCACCACGCCTGTCGAACAGGTCGCGGAGTTGGCGGACATGCTGGACGATGCACTTTCAGTTGCACCCGAGGCGTGGCATCTCTGGCTTTGCGCCCCCAGTCTGCTCTCCGTCCAATCCTGAGCGGATCCGCTAGTGCGAGTCTGCGCTGAGCACCACCCCAGGTAGCCCCAGCACGCTTGCAACACACGTATTGGGATACCCCTCCGGAGTCACGGCAAGCTCCATGAAATGCACTGTGCCGGGAATCCGCTGGTAGTCCACTGGAGCGACGCTGACAACGCCAGAGGCGCCCGCTGCGGCACTCAACATGTGCTCGTGACGCGCCTCCAGCATTGCATATGCATCTCGCTGCCGGTCCAGCGCCTGCCCCAGGACGGGCGTGAGCAGGCATGTCCCGAGTACGGCAACAATCAACAGGACCCGACCCGCATTGTTGGCGCTATGCGCTCCGGAAAGCACTTCACGCCACGCGGCGACACCTGCGGCAACAACGAACACCACCAGGAAATAGCCATTGCGAGGGGCGATTTGTCCAGGAACAGCCAGCATCGGAGCCACACTCAGAAGCCCACCAACAAGCAAAGCCCGCGCTGATGGCCCATCCCGCCGCGTGACGAACTGCGCGCGCCCCGGCACCCCCGGTACGCAGAGCGCGATCAAAGCAAGGACAAGGATGAGGGACAACATCCAGCCATGCCCCGACAGAAATGCGGTCTGCAGCATTGCCCCGTAGGTCAGAACCTTGTCAGCCATATCGATGCTGAAGGAGCCTGCTGTCGCTCCCGCCCGTGCATAGTTTCCTGGTGCCGCAGCAAGGATGCACGCCCCGACGCCCCATCCGAGGATGGAAGGCAACAATGGATGGGACGCATCCAGCGGCCTTGCTGGCCCGGCCCGCCGCCACAACGACAGCAGGCAGGCAATGGCCGGCATCCAGAGCAGTTCCATCAAATTTCCGGCGACGATCGCAGCACCAAAACGCAATGCCGTCGCGGCAACAGAGGGGTTTCCTGCCTGCTTCATATCCCGGGACAGGAAACACAACCAGCCGACGAAATACAGCAGTGCCACGTGATACACGACCCAGCCGGTAACCCAGAAGACGGTTTGCCCTAACAAAGCAAACGCGCAGAAAACCAGCAATTGAAGGATCACCAGCAAGGCTGGCCACCGCATCGGTGGTGCCCAAGGGCCTGTCAGACGCAGGATCAGGCCCGCCAACACCAGCACACTGGCACCCGCCAGGGCGCTGGCCCAATGCAGCAAGCCAAACGGAATAAGACCAAACAGACCATAGAGCACGAGACTGCTGCCCAGACGCCCGCTCCACTGGAACCATAAATCCGCGAGGGCACCAAACACGCCTCGACGGTCCACGCTCACGATGTTGCAGTAGTCATCCGCAACCGGCCATGTGTGGTAGCCAAGCGCCACCAGGTATCCGCCAATCCAAAGAACAGCAGCCCCCAGAACAAGCGCTACCCCGTATCGACGGAACATCCCTCCGAACCGGCAACGGGACGCAGCCCCCTGCTTCGGAAACATCATCAGAAACCGAAGATCTTTCGTATCCGGGCAAGAAGACTGGGGTTCCCCTCCGCCGGATGGCTGGAGGCAACAAAACGCTCAGCCTCGTGCCTCGACAGTGCCGCCTCGAGCTCCCCCACCCGCGCGCCCAGCTGCCGGTTTTCCGCATAGGTCCGGCTCCATTCTGCGTACACCGAGTGATGCCGGTCTGTCACAAGGCTGAGGCTGGGCTGGATCTGATCCAGCACGCTGGCGTCCCGGGCGCAACACACCAGAAAGTACAGTTCAGCCGGATAGGCACTCTCGCCATCGACGGCCAGCACCTGATTGGTCACGGCCGGGCCTTCCAGAGACCATAGCATCGACTGGAAGCAGGGACGCTGGGCAAACCAGTGCTGTTCGGGGAAGTGGCGATCGAGCAGGCTGCGCAGCTCGGGACCATCCAGTTCCTTGACGTGGAACTCGTTGCGGTAACCGGTGCGATCAGAATACTCAACCCGGTTGGGCGACGAGATGATGAACAGCCCTCCTGGTGCCAGCAGGCGCGCCACTTCGGCCATGAAGGCATCGTGCTCGGTCATGTGCTCGATGGTTTCGAAGGACACGATCACATCGAAGCTCGCATCGGGCAGGGGGATACTGGCGCAACTGGCACAGACGTAGCGCAGGTTGGGAGCGCTGCCATACCGGGCCGCCGCATGCTCGACCGCCTCGGCCGAGATATCCACCCCGGTGACGCTGGCGGCCACCCCCGCCATAAGGGCACTGCCGTAGCCCTCGCCGCTGGCAACGTCCAGCACCCGCTTGCCGGCCACGTACTGCCGGGCAAACAGGTAGCGGTGCCAGTGTTCATAGATCATTTCCCCCTCGCAGCTGGGGAGGAAACGCTCGCCGGTAAAGCTCAAAGTCATGACTCAGGGTCCGTTCAGGGAGGGGGCGACCCGCCCGCGACCGTATCGAGAAAGCCCTGATAGTCGCGGATGTAATCGTCAGCGTCGTAATAATGGGAAGCAAAGACCAGTAGCAGGGCATCGGCCGAATACTTGTACTGCACGCCCCAGGTCATGGGAGGCAGATAGAGCCCCAGGGTCGGATCATCGAGGGTGAACTCCTGACGCACCCGACCATCATCGGTCATCACCTGACAGCGGCCACGGACACAAAGCAACAGCTGTTCGCACTCCCGGTGCGCATGCTCGCCGCGTACCTCCTGGCTGGGCACGTTCATCACCATGAAATAGCGGCGCGGCACGAAAGGCAGCGAGCGCTCGAACTCGCCCACGGTCAGGTCGCCACGCATGTCCTTGATGAGGGGAAGACGGAAGAGCTGGACACCCTCCGCACGCATCGGCGCATCCATGGAGCCCTGGCCGGCCGCGCTGGCCGGGCCCTGATCCACTGTATCCACGTAGCCGACGATGCGCGCAGGGTTACCCACCACGATGGCGTTGGGTGGTACTGAACGGGTCACCACCGCGCCGGCCCCCACCATGGCATTCCGTCCGATACTGAGCCCGGGCAGCACGGTGGCGTTGGCACCGATCGACGCCCTGGCTTCGATGCGGGTCTTCAGGAAAACCTCGGGATAGCACTTGCTGCGGGGCATGCGGTCGTTGCAGAAGGTGGCATTGGGGCCGATGAAGACGTCGTCAGCCACCTCGATGCCATCCCACAACTGCACGCCACACTTGATGGTGACCCGATTTCCTATCACCACGTCGTTCTCGATGAAGACGTGATCACAGACATTGCAGTCCTTGCCCAGGCGGGCGCCGGGCAGGATATGGGCAAAAGCCCACACGCGAGACCCCTCACCGATCTGCCGACTCTCGCACAGCGCGTGGGCGTGCACAAAAACACCTTCGGGCAGGGCGTCATCCACCATGGGATTTCTCCGCATCAAAATCGTGCCGTGTCATGACCAGGGCCAGGGGCCGCTGCTTGGTATTTTCGTAGGCCCGCCAGGCGTAGGAACCGATCAGGCCCAGCCCCAGGGCGTTGAGCCCGGCAAAGAAAGTAATTGCCACCATCAGGGCGGCGTAGCCCGGCACCGGTACCTGCCCGGAAAGCTTGGCCAGGGCTACCGCCAGGCCGAGCACAAGGGCCAGCGCAAGGCCCACCGCCCCCAGCCCCAGGAGCATGCGGATAGGCAGATCCGAAAAGGCGAACAGGCTGTCGGACAAGTAGGCCAGCTTGCGCCGGAAACTCCAGGCACTGGTGCCGTGCACCCGGGCCAGCCGGCTATAGCCCAGCACCTTGCGCCGGTGCCCCAGCCAGAACAGCTGCCCCACCAACGAACTGCGAGCTTCGGGCAGGGACACCAGATGGCCGGCAAAACGCCGGGTGCAGCCAAACACATCCACCCCGCCGGGGGGGATGTCGGGGTTGATCAGGCGCCGGTATGCCGACCAGAAGAGCTGGGCTGGCAGGCGCTGCAGGAGCGGGTCGTCGCGCCCCTCGCGGCTGCCCACGACAACATCGGCCTCGTCCGCGGCCAGGCTCAGGAAGAAGCGCTCCATCAGCTCGATCGGCTCCTGCAGATCGGCCGCCATCACGGCAATGTAGTCGCCCCGGGCGTGGCGCAGGCCTTCACGGATGGCGGCAAAGGAGCCGAAATTGCGGGCCAGCAGCAAGAGCTGACTGGCAAACACCTGCGTCGGCAGGTGCTGCAGCAGGTAGCCATAAGAACCGTCCGGGCTGGCATCCACCACCATCACCAGCTCCAGCCCGCCTGGCAGGCGCGCGGCCAGGCTTCTGACTTGCTGGAGCAATTCCGGCAAGGAGCCCTGGTTGCGATAGACCGGGATGACCAGGGAAAACCGCGGCTGCCCTGTCTGCATCACCAGCTCTCCGCAAGGGCCGTGCAGATGCGCTCCACCTGCCCGGCATCCAGCCCCGGATGGCAGGGCAGGCTGAAGACTCTCCCTGCCACGGCTTCGGTCACAGGCAGGCTGCCAGCCGGCGAGAGCGGCAGCAAACCAAGCCCCCGGGCACGGGCGATGAAGCCCGGCTGCAGGTGGTCTGGCACGGGGTAGTGAATGTCGGTCTGAATGCCTCGGGCCAGCAGCGCCGCCCGGATGGCATCACGGTGCGGGTGGCCGAGCACGAAGAGATGCGCCACATCCTGTGCCTCGGGGGGGCGGCTGGGGAGCCCTCCCCCCGGAAGCAGCGCAAGGGTCGCCTCGTAGCAGGCAGCCACCTGTCGACGGGCCGCGTTGAACGCATCCAGCGCCGGCAGCAGCACCCTCAGAAAGGCGGCCTGGATCTCGTCCAGCCGGCTGTTCATGCCACCCGGCAACTGGACCTGGTACTTGGGCTGCCAGCCATACTGGCGCAGCTGACGCAGACGCGCCGCCAGGGCCGGATCGGCGCAGCACACCGCGCCGCCGTCGCCCAGAGCCCCCAAGTTCTTGGTGGGGTAAAAGCTGAAGCAGGCCAGATCAGCCCAGGCGCCGGCCTGCCGGCCCGCCCAGCTGGCACCGTGGGCCTGGGCCGCGTCCTCGATCACGGCAATGCCCGCCGCCCGGCAAGCCTCCAGCACCGCCGGCATGGACGCCATGCGGCCGTACAGATGGGTCACGATCAGGGCCCGGGTGCGCGGCGTGACAGCCCCCCCGATGGCCCCGACATTCATCAGCAGCGAGTCTGCATCAATGTCCACAAACACGGGCCGGGCGCCCACCGCCAGGATGGCCTGGGTGCTGTAGCCCCCTGCATTGGCCACCGTCAGCACCTCATCACCGGGGCCGATGTCCAGCGCCCTCAGGGCCAGTTGCAGCGCATCGCTGCCGCTGGCCACCCCGATGCAGTGGGCCGTCCCCACCCGGGCCGCCCAAGCCTGCTCGAAGGCCTCGACCTCGGGGCCCAGAATGCTCCAGCCGCTGGCAATGACGCGCGCGGCGGCAGCGTTGAGATCGGCCTGAAAGCGCCCATGCACAGCGCTCAGGCAATTCATGGGGATCACGGGAAGGGCGTCAGGGCAGGAGTTGATAGACGACATAGGCATCGCCAGACTGGAATGCCGGCGCAAGGGGCAAACGGGGATCGTCGGGCAGGTACGCGGCTGCGTTCTCGGCCGGCACGGGCCCCGCACTGTACCACCGAATACCGGCCTTCCGGAGCGCCTCAAGGCGCTCGGTCGGCGGCAGGGCGCGCAGGCGCAGCCACTCGTCAGCCCGTCCACGCACGGCGGCCGAGCTGCGGGAGTGCAGGTTGAAGCCCACCCAGTAGGGCGTACATGCAGCAAGGGCCGGGAGCTGGAAACGCGGGTCCGCATCCGCGGCCTGGCACACGTCCCCGGGCTGGGCATGCTGTCGGATGAAGGCGGCCGCTTCGGCCAGCCCCTGGGGCACTGCCGGCCGACCGTCGATCTTCTCGGGGCCACGCTGCACCTGCGGCCCCAGCATGATTCCCGCCATACAGGCCACAGCCAGGGCAAGGGCAGCCAGCACTCCGCCCGAACGCCCGCTCCGCCCCACCCCTGCAGGCAGCAGGAAGGGGGCTGTGCTCATCCACCACATGGGCAGCACCCACACCAGCGGGCGGTGCTGCAGTTCTTCGGGCGTCCCCGCCCCACCCCGTGTGTCGGGGTCCAGGCCCAAGGCGTAGAGCAGATACCCTCCCAGCACCAGCAGCATCCACCAGCGCACGGCCCGCGGCGCCCGGGGCCAGGCGAGCACACCGACCAGCATGCCGCCCAGCGTTCCGGCCAGAATGACCACTGGCGCCCAAGCGGTTGCCTGCAGCGTCTCCAGCCAGCCCCTATCTTGAAGATGCAGCAAGGCGGGCCAGTACTCGCGCCAGCCACCGCCCCCCAGATGAATGAGCGGCAGGCCGGGCAAAGGCAGCCACAACAGGATCGACAAGGCAATGACGGTGAAGACCGTTAGCCAAACCAGACGCTGGCGGGCGGGCGCGGGCTGATTGCCTGCCCACCAGAAAATGAGCAAGGGCCCCGCCAGCAGGACGATCTGCGCCTTGAACAGCATGGCCGCCGCCAGTGCCAGCAGGAGAACAAGAAGCGTCCGGACACGCGCGGCAGCATCGGACGCCATACAACGGCCCGACAACCAGCTCGCCAGCAACAGGGCCGCCGCCGCACCATACAGGCTCCCCGGCGAGATCATCTGCAGCCAGTGCCAGCCCAGAAAGTGCTGCCCCGAGCCAAGCCCCGATGCATCGGGCCAGAACAGGGTCAGAGGCAGGATCACCGCCAGCCAGGGCTGCCCCGGCCTAAGGCGGCACACCCACTCGGATGCCGCAGCCAGCAGAAGAAACATGCCCAGCGGCCACCACAACAGCAGCACGCCATCCAGCCCCCGGCCATCCGTCACCGCAGCGAGCCATGCCACGAGACCATAGCTCAGGTAGTGATAAGGCGCGGGAGGCAGGCCGACTCCCCGCAGATCATGGGGAGCATGGCGGACACTGTCAGCCAGCATGTCCACCAGCACGCCATGAAAGTACCAATCCTGCCAGATCCGCTGGGCGCCGCCTGAAGCAAGCCCGGCGGGCGCCGACCACAGACTTTCACCCCACAGGGCAAGAGGCGGCAGGGCAAGAATCAGCAGCAGAAAAAAGAGGCCAGGATGGCTTTCAGCCTGACTGGACGGACGCTCCGTTCTGACGGCAACAAGCGTCACACACCCCAGGGCCATCAACGCCGTACTTATCCAGAGCGGTACGCGCAACAGGGCAAGGACAGCCAGCAAAGCCAAGAGCGCCAGCGCCGTGAGCGCCCAGCCACCCGCCAATGTAGCCAGCCCCGCCCGACGTCCAAAGCGTACGGCCCCCAAAAGACTAAGGGCTGCCGGTAAGGCGAGCCACCAGGAGACCCCGGCTGGCAGCCCCGCCAGACCGCCCGCACCGGCACAGGCCACCCCGAAAAACAGGGCGGCCCACGGCATCACACGGCGTTCCACCGGTGAGGCAACCGACAGACCCCCAGCTCCCGACTGTCGCCAGTCACGGTGAGGTCGCAGACGATCTCGTCGAAGAGCCGATAGCCTTCCGGATCGAGGGCGTGGGCCTTGATGGTGTATTCGCCGGGAAGCAGCGATAGCGCAGGCAACTCCAGTTCGAAGCTGAATTCGCTGTCACCGACCCGGGACAGAACGGCCCCATCCATCTCCGACGACACACCGTAGATGGGCATGCCGTCCTTGCGCACGAAACCGACCAGCGCAGTGGGTGCCCGCCCGTCAGGGGAAAACAGCCGCCCCCCCACGCGCAGGCTCTCCCCTTCCGAAAGGATGATGCCCTGCGAAGCGGGACGGTCGTTCAGGGTCACGGACAAGACGGCATAGTGGCCACTCTTGATGGCAGACGCATGGTCCTGCGCCTTGGGCTGATTGCGCGCGTCATGCCAGGCCAGGTATTCCCGCGTCACCCGGTTGGCATCACCATAGCCGTGGAGACGCCCGTCGTGGATCCACGCGGCTTTCTGGCACAGTTTCTGGATGTGGAACATGCTGTGCGCACACAAGAGCAGGGTACCGCCATTGGCCAGATAGTTCTCCATCCAGGCAATGCACTTGCGCTGAAAGGACTCGTCACCCACCGCCAGCACCTCATCGGTAATGAGGATGTCGGGGCTCACCGTGGTGGCCACGGCAAAACCCAGACGCACGATCATCCCGGACGAGTAATGCTTGATCGGCTGATCCACGTGCTCGCCGATATCGGCAAAGGCCAGGATGTCATCCAGACGCTCCCGGGTCTCCTGCTCACTCAGCCCCATCAGGGCCGTAGCCAGAAAAACGTTCTGGCGCCCTGTGTACTCCGGATGAAAACCCGCGCCCAACTCAAGCAAAGCGCTGATGCGCCCTCCCAAGCGGATCTCGCCAGCGGAGGGCTTGACCACGCCAGCGATGATCTTGAGCAGGGTGGACTTACCGGCCCCGTTCACGCCGATCAAGCCCAGGGACTCCCCGCGACGCACCTCAAAGCTGATGTCGGTCAGCGCGTCATAGCGCTCTGCAAACGGCTGTCGGCGCAGCAGCGAATACAGGGTACGGATCCGCCCCGCCGCAGAGTTGGCAATGGGATAGGACTTGCCGATGCCGGCGAGGCTGATCAGGGGCGTATCGCCCGGGCTCCCGCTCATCAGATGAAATCCTCGAAATAATCCGACAGCCTGCGAAACAGCAGGACAGCCGCAAACACGGCTGCCATGCCTCCCACCACAAAGGCCATGAGACGCCCGATCGCAGACACATCACCCTGCATCAACCCGGCACGGATCGGCTCCAGCAGATGCACCAGCGGATTGAAGCCAACGATCCAGCGCACCGATTCCGGCACCTGGGTAGTCGGGTAAAGGATCGGCGTGACATAGAACATGATCATCAATGCCGGCCCCAGCATGTGGTCGATGTCCTTCAGGAACACCTGAAAAGACGATGTCACCAAGGCAATGGCCGATGCAAGCAGCAAAATTGCCAGCCATCCCATCAGCACCACCGGCAGGCCCGCAAGCTGGAAAGGCTCACCTCCCAGCATCAGCGCGCAGATGACCACCAGAAAACCCAGGAAGTGGATGAAGAAGGTGGCCCCTACCGAGGCAAAGACCAGCAACTCATGAGGAAAATGGACCTTCTTTACCAGACCCGAATTTCCGACCACCGCATGAGTTGCCCGCTGCACGCCCTCCTGAAAGGCCATCCAGGGCCACAGGGCACAGGCCACGAATGCGACAAAGCTGTGCTCTCCAAGCTCAGGAAAGCCGACCTTGAAGACCTTGCGAAAGACAAAGCCGTAGATCATCAGCAGCAGCACGGGCTGGCCCAGGGCCCACAGGCCGCCCGCAATGGTGCCGGAATACCGACCGCTGACCTCGCGCCGGACAAAGGTGAGAAACAGCCAGCGCTGCTGCCAGAGTTCAGTAAGAATATTCATTGCAGGCGACGATCGTCACACGAAGCTTACTGGCCCACAGCCCGGCGCACAGCCTCGGAATCGATCTTGATGTTGGCGGGATCGCGCAACGGATCAGCGATCTTCTTGCGCACTTCACCCCGCATCCGGTTCCGCACACTTTCGATCAACCCTTCCTTGACCTCATCGAAGGGGCGCAGCACGGCGTCCTTGCGCTCCTCGAAGCGGATGATGTGCAAACCGAACTGGGTCTCGACGAGGTCGGACAATTCACCCGGTTTCTTCATGGCAAAAGCCACGGCTTCGAACTCGGGCACCATGCTGCCCTTGGGCTTGAGACCCAGGTCACCACCCCGCTTGCCAGAACCTGGATCATCGGAATGAGCCTGAGCCAATGCCTCGAAGGACTCACCACTACGGAGCTTCTCGAGGATGGCCTCGGCCTGGCCCCTGGCGTTCTTGCTGTCACCACCACACGGGCGGATGAGGATGTGCCTCACCCTCACCTCTTCAGGCTTGGTGAATTTCTCAGGAAAAGCCTTGTATTCGTCGCGGGCAACAGCCTCAAGCTGGCTGTCGAAAATGGATTTGGCTTCAGCCTGCTCCATGTAGATTTCGTAAAGCGCGCGCTCTTCCGCCAGCTTGAGCCGGTTCCGGATATCCTGACGCGCAGCGAGACCACTTTCGCGAGCCATGTTGGCCACCTGACGACGCAGCATGATGTCGGCAGCCATGCGTTCTCCCGACGGGGAGTTCGGCTCACGCATCCGCTTGATCAGTTCAGGCGAACGCCCTGCCATATCTGCCTGAATGTCGGCAGTAGTCACGGAAACCTTGCCCTGGGTGGCAACGGTTTCATCGGCAGCAACGGCCGACTGGCTAGAGGTCAGCGCCAAGAGGGCCAAGGGAACGAGGTACAGACTCGACAACTTCAACTTGCTTTCTCCAAGGGTAAAAGCCGAAAAGACAGCATTCGTTCAACGCAGTTCAGCACAACACGAGCATGTCTGCTTTTTGCAGAAACGACAAAGGCGGGCCAGGCCCGCCTTTGTCGTTCAACACCCCCGAAGGGGTGTTTGGATACAGCTCAGCTTACCACTTCAGCGGCAGAACTTGGCCGTAGTTGGTGCCAGCAGCACCAGCGGAGGCGTTGAACACGTTGACCGCGGTGAAGCCGATCACCGGCAGAGCACCGTTGGCGCTGGTGGTGCTCAGACGAACCAGACCGTCGTTATAGGCGAAGGTGTAGTCTTGAGCGGTGATGTTGGCGCTCAGAGCACCGGTCGGGGCGGAGCCGTTGTTGATGGACACAACGGACACTTCACCGATGAGGGTCCAAGTGGCAGAGCCCTGCGGGTTCGGGGAGATCACGATGCTGCTTTGATCAACCACGGTACGCTCTTCACGGTCATAGACGGTGGGAGCGCCAACAACCACGGAGTTGGTGGCGGCAGCCAGGCTGGCGTAGGGGCCAGTGGCGCCAGCAACAGTGGCCAGGGTGCGCAGCGGGTCGGTACCAGCGCCCGGGGTGTCGGACCAGGTGTAGTAGTAGCGACGGGTCGGCTGGGACAGAACGACATCGGTAGAGGCCAGGATGGAATCATCGGTGGCGTACTCGGTGACGACGGAAGCCTTCGCCAGGATGCCTTGCAGCTCGGTCAGTTGAGCAGCAGTGCTGGCGGTGCCGTAGGGGGTGGACAGATCGGGCAGGTCGAATTCGTACATGCGCACGTTGCCGGTAGCAGTGTTGAACACACTGTCAGCGGTGGTGGTGGTGTCGAAGGCGATCAGCGGGAAGGAGGCGGTGCCGGTGGTCAGGTTGGCCTGACGGGCGTAGCGAACCGGAACAGCGACGCTCTGAACCAGGGCAGTACCGGGAATGGTGAAGGCCTTGGAGGAGGCGACGTTGATGATGGTCGCGAAGGAGGTCAGACCGGAGGTCGGAGCGCTCAGGGAAGCGGACAGGTCATTCGGCTCAGCGCCGGAACCGATCAGGGTGGCGGTGGTGCAAGGAGCCACGCCATTCACGTGCTTGGTAGCGGTGAACAGAGCGGTCTGAGCAGCGGTACCACCGGTGACGATATCGCCCATGTTGATGATCTCAACATAGCCTTCGCGAGTGCCTTGAGCCTTATTGGCGTCCAGCAGGCGAGCGGTCACGAACTGCTGATTAACGCTAACCGGCAGGGTGCAGGACTTGTCGCTGGTGGCCAGACGGGCAACGTTGCCGTCCAGGGACACAGCAGCGGTCCAGACGTCGGCCGGGGACAGGAAGACTTGGAAGTCAAAGACGTCGTCGGAGAACTGAGCGCCGCGGAAGCGGACCTTGACAGCCTTGCCATTCACTTCGTCGGTGTTGGCAATACTGATCAGGGTGGTGTTACCGTTCTGAACCGAGTAGTACGGCAGGACGTTGATGTGACCAACACCATTTTGCGCAACGGTGATCGCTGCGTTCGAAACCCCGGACAGCGCACCCAGAGTGGCCGCAACACCAACAGCAAGAAGCTTTTTCTTCATACAGAACTCCTAAATAGCAAAAAATGAACGCAACGTAATCAAGTCTTACGCTGGATGACACCATATCACAGCCAGCAATTTTTTTGAACAGCCTGCAAAGACAATTGATTGGTGTTTTGTTGCACAAAAACAACGAAATTTTACATACACATACAGCTCATTCACGACCCCGAGCAACGGCGACGATGCCTAGAATCGCTCATACCGCCACCACTCACCCTCTTCGAGTATCCAACGCTCTTCAAGATCGGTGGTGGTTTCGGGGTAACCCCGTTGCAGAGGCGCAAAACCGATACGCATGATGACGTCGCAGGTTGCGTCCTTGCACTTCACATTAACGACTTCAGCACTCTTAAGTTTAGCCGCTGGGGCCGAACGCCCCGTAAATCCGCGTACATCGACAGCCTGACGATAGCCTGGGGTTGCATAACTGTACGCCTTCTCCCATTTCCCGGTAACGATAGCCGTCCAGCGAGCCTGGGCACGCTCTCGCACCTCATCCTCCGGCGCATTCGCGCCCCCCAGGGTGGCACACCCAGACAGAAGAGCTGCACATGCGGCCGCGATCATACCCACGGAACGAAGACGCCCCACCGAGTCAAAAGTCACATTACGTTGAATAAACAGCATGTTTTTGCTCACCGTGATCACGATTACAGATTGCACCCGGACTGAAACAGCCCATCTCAACGCTTGATTCCAAGCATCGGCTTGAGGCCAAGCATCTTGGATTTAAGTTCCGCACCGACCTCACGCACATCCTGCTCGGTTCGTACAACCCGGGGGGTAATCATCACCAGAAGCTCTGTCCTGGTCTTGGACAGGGTGGTAGTCGAGAACAATACCCCGAGCACCGGAATCTCCTGGAGCCAGGGAATGCCCTGCTTGCCATCGCCCTTGTTATCGCGGATCAAACCGCCGAGCACGATGGTCTCGCCAGAGCGCACGGACACTTTGCTGGAGATCATGCGCTGCAGGAAGCTGCGCTGACCGGTAGCCGAATCGATGTTGCCGACATCCGAAATGCTCTGGTTGATCTGCATGGAGATCAGGTTGCCCGCATTCACCGACGGCGTCACCGACAGCAGTACGCCAGTATCCTTGTACTGGATGGAGGAGGTGCTCACGCCGCCGTCGGTCACCGTGGTGGACGAACGGATGGGCTGCTGATCACCCACCTGTATGGAGGCGGTCTGGTTGTCCAGCACCATCACCGAGGGCGAGGAGATGACATTCACGAGCTGCTTGTCGGCCATCGCGTTGAGCACGGCCCGCACAGCCCCCAACGGGTTGGTGACCGTGTAGGAGAAACCTTGCTGGGCGGTATTAATGGCCCCCGAAGTCGTATTGCCGAGAACGCCCGTGCCGCGCCAGCCACCGTTACCAAGCCCGCCCTCGAAATACCACTGCAAACCATACTTGGTTTCGTCGGTCAGCGTCACTTCGACGATACTGGCTTCGATCAGCACCTGATTGGGCGCGATGTCGAGCTGCCGCAGCGCCGCTTCGATGCGCCGGTAATCCCTGCGTGGAGCGTGAATCAGCAAGGCATTGTTGTTATTGTCCGCCACCACCCGGATGTCCTTGCCCAGGCTCACCTGCGTGACCGATGACGGAATCACCTGCGCAATACCCTGCCCGGTCCGGTTCGTGCCAAATGCGGAGCCGGTCGTTCCGGTCGCCCCCAGACCTGTTCCCAACCCGAGGGTGCTGCCTGTGGAGCCAAATCCGGCTGTGCTCTGCGCCGTCGTCGCCAGCCCGGGGGCGACCCCCGTCGCCGACTGCCCCGAGGTGGACGGCTGTGGCGCATAGAGACCATTGAGCAGATTGGCCAGATGCTGGGCCGAACCGTTCTGGACCGGGTAAACATACAACTGGGCCTCGCCATCCGACTCCATCGGCTTGTCGAGCCGCTCGATCCACGTCTTCGCCTGGTCAAGCATATGGGCACGGGGCGTGATGACGAGCAGCGCATTGAGACGCTCGATACCGATGATTCGGATCAGCCCTCCCAGCGGCCCCGCCATACGCACGGCCGCCGCCGAACTAGAGTCATCAGGCTTTGTAGTGGAACCGGCCGCCGCGGCAGGCTTGGCCTGGGCGCTCCCGGCAGCGGACTCTGCCCCGCCGAAGAGGGAACGCAGAGCAGTCTCCACCTCCTTGACGGAATTGTTCTCGAGGGGGAAAAGCCCTACCGACATGCCCTTGAGCATGTCCACGTCAAAGGTGGCGATGATCTCCAGCCAGCCCTCGACCTGACTGCGCGAGCCGGCCAGAACCAGCAGATTACGCAGCACATCAACTCTCACAAAGGATTCCGGCCCCGCCACCGGGCGCAGGATGTCGGCCATCTCGGCTGCACCGATGTTCTGCAAGGGGATGACAACGCTGCCGTAGCCGGCGAGATTGGAATCGGCACGCCGAGGGAGCGGAACCGCGCTCTTCATCACTTCGGCCTTGCCAATCCGGTAGCGGCCATTGGCATCAGGCACCATCACGATGCCAATGTTCTGCAGCACCGATTCAAGGATACCCAGCACCTGATCCTTGGGCACCGCACCTTGGGTGTGCAGGGTAACGTCGCCGCTCAGGGGAGGCACGATGGTGTAGTCGAGCTTGAGCAGATCCCCCATGATGAAGTGGATCACCTCGGTCACGGTAGCCTTTTCAAAGCGCAGCCCGACGCCCTTGTCGTCACTCACCACGAGGTTGCGCGCCGGCGGAAGTTTGGTCAGCTGATCATTACCCTTGACCAACATCGGCCCTGAGCGTTTGGTACGGGCTGCCTGGGCGGCAGACCCGGCAGGCCCGCCTTCGACAGCAGCCGCGACAGAGCCCTCGGCCCGGTACCCGTCGATAACCTCGGGAGCACCCACCCCGGCACGCCCCGAAGCCTCGGCCGACAGGGTCGACGCCGCCGACGGCTCGGTAGGCGCCCCCTGGGCGAGCACGCTCCCCGGGAGGGAGAGGCCCAGGACGCAGGCCCATAACAGTGATTGCAGCCGTTTCATCCGTTGAAGATCCATTCGTGTATTACTGCTCCGGCGGCCGCTTGGTGCGCGCCAGCAGGGCTGCCTTGCGGGCACGCCGCTCGGCAATCGCCTCGTCCACCGTCCGCGATTTTCCATCACTGCCAACGATACGGGGGCCGCCCGAAGCGCCTCCGCCCTCGCCCTGGGCCAATAGATCGGCGTCCCCCTGGCGAGCATGTTTCATTTCGAGGTTGCGGACATCGCCCCCCGCCCCCCGGAAGCGCGCAACCTTACCCTCCACCCCATCGAGGGTCCAGGCCCCCAGCGGCTGCCCCACCATGACCCGACGGAAGCGTCCGCCGGTCAGGGCGATCACACCGCTCTCGCCCCCCCCTTCCATGAGGCCCACCAGCCGGATGTCGGCCAGAGGATCAGGCTCCTGTTCGGCGGCCGGCTTTTCGGGTGATGGCGGTGGTGGCGGCCTTCGACTCACCCAGAAAAGCGGGCGCTCTCCGGTGCTGTTGAACTGGGAGAGATCATTCAGCAGAGGCCTCACCGACCGGACAGCCAGGGAGTCCGCCGCCGGTGCGATGACAACAGGCTCACGCCATGTGACATTCTTCGGGTCCAGATCCTCATCCAGCCACAAGGCACCCACCCCCCAGGCAAGACCGAGGTTCAGGACCAGCAGGAAGACCCACAGGCGCCCTCTCATGGCTGGATCCGCAGAGACATGACCACCAGGGTGGCCGACACCAGCTGAGGCTGCTTCGGGTCACCCCGATCAATGGCCCGCAGACTGAGGGAATCGACGAACAGGACCGGCTTCTCGCCGGTCAGGGCCGACAGGGTCATCTGCAGGCCCTGCACGTTACCCTCCAGGGTCAGCGACACCGGAACCTGATCCACGGCACCTTCATTGCGGGCAGGCAGCACCTGGCTGCTGACCACGGTCATGCCCGAGGCTTCGGCGGCTCGTCGCGCCCGCTGCTGCACATCGTTCCCGGCCTTGCCCAGTTCCTGTTCGGGCGGATAGATCCAGCGCTGCAGCAAGGCATAGGCGTCGAGCACGGTTTTCTTGAGGGGCGCATCGGCTCCCTGCAGTCCAAGCAGGCGCGCATGACGGGGTTCCAGCTCCTCGAGCGCAGCCTGGGCCTGCAGGTAACGGTCCCAGGCCTGGCTGGCGGCAACACCGATCACGCCAAGCACCAGCAATACGGTGAGGCCGACGGCAATCAGGGCCCGGTGACGGATCAGGTTCATGCCCCCTTCTCCGTGCGGTCAACCTTGAACTCGATGGTGAAATATTCCTTGGCGGAGCCCTGCACCCGGGTGGTGGCTGCGGGCGCCTTGACATCCCGATAGGCCGGCTGAGACGCCAGCAGATCCAGAAGCCGGGCCGCATTGGCGGCCTGCCCTGTGACTCGGACAGTGCTGCCCTTGAACTCAAGCGTATTGACCAGAACGTCGTCCGGCAGGAGCTTCGACAATTCGTCGAGGGTCTGGAGAGGATTGGCGTAGGCACCGACGATCTCGTCGACCTTTTCGAGGCCCGCATTGAACTTCATGAGGTCAGCGCGCAGATTGACCTGGGGCGAAGAGCTCTTGACGAGCTTCTGGTGGCGCTCCATCGCGTCCAGCACCTGCGCCCTGAGTTGCAGCAAGGGCGTCAGGGCGATGACCGCGATCAATCCGACAGCCAGCAGGGCCAGAAAAATGGTGCCCCAGCGGGCCAGACTGGCGCCGCCGTTGCCATCGGCCTCACCAAAGCCACGGATCTGGATGGGGCGCGCCCCTCCCGCCCACACCTCATGCCCCGGCGGCAGGGCGAGCTCGGACAACCCACGCAGATGCTGTTCAACAAGGCTGCGGGAAGACAGGACAGACTCAACGACGAGGGCATCACCTTCACCGGGCCGGGGAGGCGCAAAACCCCAGACCAGATCGCCCTCGGCAAATGGACTCGCCCCCCGGGCATCCAGAGCGACAGCCGCTTCGAGATCACCGCCGCTCAGCCTGGGCAGGGTCAGGCTACGCCGCAACAACAGGTCTTCGGGCAATTCAACGGCAACCCGTGCGACATGCCCCTTTGCCTTGACCGGCGTGGTCGACAGGCCCAGACGGATGGTGGAGCGCCCCTCCGCGTCGATCACCCGCACCGGGGGTTGAGGATTGAACCAGCGGAACACCGGCCAGCCAGCCGCTTCGGCCCAGCCATCCCTAAAGAAATGACCGACCTGCGCAAGATCAAGCCCGAACAGGTCGTATTGGCTCTTCTGACTGCTCATTCAGCGCAAAGCCCGGAGGGAATCGCCCGACACACCCTGGGCGCGCTCCCGGCGCAGGATGCTCCAGGGCAGGCGGGAGGACGGCGGGGGTGCGAGATCGACCACCTGGGTACGCAACAGTGCGCGCTCGCCGCCCATGGGGACGAGAGCCTTCAGGCGAAAGCGGGGAGAGGCGGATTGATCGATGAATTCCTGCATCAGACTGGTGGTGTCAACCTGGACTTGCCCTGCGTCTCGCGCTGCGGCGATCCGGCCGGCGACGGCGGCGTTCCCCTGGGCCAGCACCAGCAGAACCTCGGGCGGCGCTGCAAGCGGGTTGATGCGCGCCGAACCACCATCGACGGTGATCAAGCTTTTAATTTTATCATAGGTTTCCAGATCGACCCCGAGCACCTGGAGCAGGTCTTCCGGCGCCTCGAATGCGCCTCCACGGGTCCGGAATGGCACGCCAGCCGCGGCATATTCAGCGTTCTCAGCACCCTTGGGAAGAGGCGCGGAGTCCGGATCACGCCAGTCGATGACACGCTGGGCAAGGACCTGGGCCAGCCCCGGCTCGAGCGCCGCCCCGTGCAGGAACAAAGCCGTGAGCAGAGGCTCGGTAGCCGAGTTGAGGGCGATCAGGCCGTTGAGGGGCGTCACCATCACCTGGATCACTTCGCCGTCGAACTCCACCTCCAGCACCCGCTGACTGGAGAACGCCTTCACATCGGCCCCGACGGCGCGCAAGGTCAGCTGGATGGCCGCGTCACCGCGGGCCTCAGCGAGCGCCATGTCACGGCCGGCTGTCACGGTGCGGAGTTCGGTGCGTGCCTGAAAGACCAGCGCAGACACCAGCAGCATCGACGCGCTGACCATCCACAGCACGGCCACCAGGGCATAGCCGACCTCGCCCCGCAAATGCTTGGGGGTGCAGCGCATATCAGCCGGCTCCTGTAACGATACGACCGGAGGTGCCGGACGGCATCAGCCCACGCACCGGGATCACCAGAAACGGCCACTCGCTGCCGGCCGACGCCACGGCGATCCGGATGCGCGCCAGGGAGCGCGGCTCGGTGGTGTTACGCCAGCCCTGCAGCCAATCGCCATCGTCATCGAGCTGGTAGGCCAGGGTGAACCCATCAAGTCGCGGCACCAGGACCCGCTGCTCGGCCACGGACCATTCGGGCGGACTGTCCAGCCCAGTGTAGGGCACGTAGATCAGGATCAGGCCAGTGCCACCGTCTGCCGTCGGGCCGGGCTGAAGCCGGAAATGGTAGAGCCCCCCGGTCCCGTTGCGGGCCGGCATCACTCCAATCCACTGCAACGCTGAAGACTCTCCCACAAAGCTGCTCTCGTCCGGGGTACCCACCAGGGCCAGACGGGGCCGCAGCACCGCCATGCCCAGCACGTCCTCCAGAAAACCCGACACCACGCGGCGCTCGTCGACCTGGGCGAGGCGTCCATCGAGCTTCTCCTCGGTCAGGCCAAAGGAGCGCAGTGCGGTGAGCAGCCCCACCATGATGATCGCGACGATCACCAGGGAAATGATCAACTCAATGAGAGTGAAACCCTGCTGCCGACGACTCATCGAAAGCTGCCCGGAAGAGGCCCGCCCGGCGGCCCACCCGGAGCCGGGCGAAGCTGGGGCAGCAAGGTGGCAAGAATGACCGACTGCGGCCTTTCGGGGCTCCCGAAGAACACCTCGACCTCGACCCGATGCAGCGGCACGGCCGGCCCTTGCGTGGCGGGCACCGGGTACAAGGCCGAGCGCAGCTGCCAGCGCAGGCCACCGTCCGCCCCTTCCTGGCGCACCCCTGATTCGGGCACGCCGGCCTGCAAGGCAAGCACCGAACGCGCCGTGCGGATGGCGCGCTCGTAACGCTCGGCATCGGCCACAGCCCGCACGCTGCCGCCGCTGGTCCGGTACAGGACAGCCAGGGACATGGCCATGATGGCAAAAGCCACGAGCACTTCGAGCAGGGAAAAGCCACCCTGGCGGTGCGCCGACCTCATCGGGTGATGGGCTCCTGGCTCACTGTACCGAGCAGCCAGTCCACCCGCAGGCGAACCCCGTCTCCGGAACGGCGCAGGACATCGACGCTGCCGCCGGTGGCGCCGCCTCCGGGATGAAAGCGAATGCTGCCCCCCGCCTGCCGCGACTCGATGCCCGCCACGACCAGGCGCACTTCCACCGAATCCGGCAGGGTCTGATCCATGCGCCCCTCGGGGCCAAACACACGCTTTTCCAGGTCCACCGAAAACACCGCGCTCTGGCCGGTCTGTGCCGCCAGCTGACGGGTGGCCGTCATGCTGGCCAGCATGTGGCGCACGGTACTGCGGTACTGGGAGGTTTCCATGAGCTTGCCAAAGGCCACCGGAGCGAGACCCAGCAACAGGGCGATCACCGCAAAGGCCACCAGCAACTCAAGCAGGGTAAAACCGGCGAAGGCGCGCGGCGCCTTCAGGCGGCCCGGCCGGAACGCCGGGCCGGCACTGCTACTTGCCATTGCGGACGTCGGCGTTCTCGCCCTCACCACCCGGTGCGCCGTCGGCACCGTAGGTCACGATCTCGACCTCGGCTCCGTTGGGTGAGCGCTTGTAGCGGTACGGGTTGTTCCAGGGATCAAGCGGCACGGCGCCACCCTTCAGATAGGGGCCATCCCAGCCATTCGCCGACGCCGGCTTCTTGACCAGGGCTTCCAGGCCTTCTTCATCGGACGGAAAACGGCCGACACCCAGCTTGAAGAGTTCGGCGGCCTTTTCGAGGTCGGCGATCTGCACGCCGGCGGTCTTGCTCTTGGCGCCCCCCAGCTGACCCAGCATGCGCGGACCGACAAGGCCAACGAGCAGGGTGAGGATGGCCAGCACGACCAGCAGTTCAACCAGGGTAAAGCCGGCCTGACGGGCCGGACGGGCAAAACGGGCAGAAAACAGCATGGGTACTCCGGAACTTGGTAGGGAAAGTCTTAGACAGCCAGATCGTTCACCGACAGGATGCCCATCAGGATCGACACGATGATCCCGGCGATCATTACGCCGAGCGTCAGAATTAGCAAGGGCTCGAGGAGGGTCAGCCCACGCTTGATGCTGGTCTCCACCTCCCGGTCGAGGATCCGTGACAGCTCGAGCATCATGCTGTCTAGCCGGCCGGTTTCTTCTCCAACACGGACCAGATTGATCGCCATCGGTTCAAAAAGCGCGGTCTTGTAGAGGGCGTCGGTCATCCGCCCGCCCCCCTTCATGGCCGGCACGATATGTTCGAAGGCGCCGCGCACATGCACATTGCCAACGGTTTCGGTGGCGATGTTGAGAGCCGAGATGACCGGCACACCGTTGCCGAGCAGGGTGCCGAGGGACCGGGTGAAGCGGGTGATCTCGTATTTGAGGAAGATGGCGCCGAACACCGGCAGGCGCAGGGCCCGGCCCTGCCACCACAGCTGCCCGGCGGGCGAGCGCAGCCAGCGGGTCAGCACGGCCCCCAGCACCGCCGTCACCACTCCCAGCAGCAGGCCGTAGTCGGTAAAGAAGTGCCCCACCGCCACCACGAAGCGGGTAGGGGCCGGCAGGGCGTCGCCCATATCCTTGAACAGACTCTCGAACTGGGGCACCACGAAGCCCAGCATGGCGATCACCGAGATCACCGCCACCACCAGCAGGATGGCCGGGTAGATCATCGCCGAGATGACGCTCTCGCGCAGGGCGCGGATACGCTCCAGGTGCTCCACCAACCGCGCCAGCACCTCGCTGAGTTGCCCGCCGACCTCGCCGGAGCGAACCATATTGATGTAGAAGTCGCCAAAGTAATCCCGATGGGGGGCGATGGCCTTGCTCAGGGGGGCGCCCCCCTTGACCGCATCAAGGATGCCTGCCAGCAGGCTGCCCACCGAAGCCTTGTGGCTCATTCCTACCAGCACCTTCAGGGCCCGGTCGAGGGACAGGCCAGCGCGCAGCATGATGGACAGCTCGGACGTGAAGGCCAGGAGATCCGCCTGATTGGGCTTGCCCTTGGCCGGTGCGGCCGCCCTTGGGGCCGCGGGCAAACCGCCCTTCACCGCCGGCGTGCTGCCCGCCCCGGCCGGCACGATGCGCAGGGGCGTGAGCCCCTTGGCCTTCAGGCTACGCAGGGCGGCATCTTCGCTGAGGGCGTCGATCACGCCGTCGCGGCGCGCACCTTTGGCATCGGCGGCCTGATAGGAAAACTCAGGCATTGCCCTGATCCTGCGTGACCTTCATCACCTCGGCCAGGCTGGTCTCTCCGGCCGCCACCTTGCGCAGACCATCCTCGTAAAGCGTGAACATCCCGGATTTGCGCGCCGTCTCGTGGAGAGTCGTGGCGTCAGCGCCCGAAATGATGGCGTGGTGCATGCTCTCGCCAAGCACGAAGAGCTCGTGGATGCCCGTCCGACCCGAGTAGCCCGTCTGCCGGCAGGCGGGACAGCCCACCGGGCTGAAGACCTGACTGTCAGGCTTCATGAAGCGCTTGAGGCCGCTCCCCTCCAGCACGCCCTCGTCGAGCACCACCGGCGTCTTGCAGGCGGTGCATAGCCGACGTACCAGACGCTGGGCCAGCACGCCATTCACCGACGAGGTGATCAGGTAGCGTTCCAGCCCCATGTCCTGCAGGCGGATCACCGCCCCGGCGGCCGTGTTGGTGTGCAGGGTGGACAGCACCAGGTGGCCGGTGAGGGCCGACTGCACGGCGATCTGGGCGGTCTCACCGTCACGCATTTCGCCGATCATGATGATGTCCGGATCCTGCCGCAGGATGGCGCGAAGGGCGCTTGCGAAGCTCAGACCGATCTGGGGATGCACCTGGATCTGGTTGATGCCGCCGAGCTGGTACTCCACCGGGTCTTCCACGGTGATGATCTTGGTGGCTTGGGCGTCGAGCTTGCCGAGGGCCGCGTAGAGGGTGGTGGTCTTGCCCGAGCCGGTAGGGCCGGTCACCAGTAGGATGCCATGGGGCCGCTGCAGCAGGGACTCGAAGACTTCCAGGGTGTCCTGGCTGAATCCCATCTGGTGGAGACTGAAGCGGATGCTAGCCCGGTCGAGCACCCGCATCACCACACTCTCGCCATGTACGGTGGGCACCGTGGACACCCGCAGATCGAGCTCACGCCCCTTGATGCGCAGGTTGATGCGCCCATCCTGGGGCAAGCGGCGTTCGGCAATGTTGAGATGGGCCAGCAGCTTGATCCGCGACACCACCGCCGCGGCCATGGCGGGAGCCACCGCCTCGCCCATCTGGATCACCCCATCCACCCGGTAACGAACATGCAGGCCGTCGTCAAAGGGCTCCAGATGGATATCGGAGGCCTTCAGATCGATGACCCGGGCGACGATCTGGTTCACCAGGCGGATGACCGGCGCCTCACTGGCCAGGTCTTTCAGGTGCTCGATGAAATCACCGCCGGCCTCGAAATCATCGCCACCGGCAGCGCCGTCGTCATCCTCCTCCGGCGTCGCCAGCAGGGCCTTCAGGCCAGCCTCGATGTCGCCCTCCAGCCCCAGGGCCAGACGCACGTCCAGCCCGGTGGCCAGGCGCAGGGCCCGGGCGATGAAAGCATTCTGGGGCTCGGCGCACACCACGGTCAGCACCCCATCCTGCTCGCCCAGGGGCAACGCCCGGTGGGACACCAGGAAGTCCGGCGAGACGCCGTCGGGCAAGGCCCACTCCCCGGGGAATGCATCCGCCAGGATCAGGGGAACCGTCAGCTGACTGGCCAGCACCCGGGCCAGATCGAGATCCGACACGACCCCAAGGCGGATCAGCACCGAGCCGAGCAGCCCCCCCATCTCGGCCTGGGCCGACAGGGCGCGCTCCAGGTCGCGGGCCCCCAGCTTGCCCTCGGCCACCAGCATCTCGCCGAGCAGCGGACGGGAAGACACGGGCGAGGCTGAATTCTGTACGTCAATCATGGGCAGAGCTCTTCAAGGGCAGATACGGCAGGCGTGGATCACTTTGCGCCGGACGCATTGCGGGCCATGGTCCGGGCCGACTCCAGCATCTGATTGATCGTCACCTTGAGACGTGTGGCCTCGGGCTTCTTGTCCACGATGGCCTTGGCCTGCTCGAGCAAGGGCAGAGCCCCCTGATGATCGCCCCGGGCAACGCGCTCGGTACCCACGTTATTGAGGGAGGTGGCCAGATCCAGGTCGTCGGCAGGCAGCAGGGCGCGGCGGATGCGCAGGGCTTCGTTGAGGTGCTCGGCGGCCTCCGGCCCGGCCCGGCGGGTAAACAGGGACACGCCCAGGTTGTTCTCGGCATTGGCCAGTTCCACGCTGGCCTCACCCGACACCCGGCGCAGGATGGCGATGGCCCGGCGGTAGCAGGGCTCCGCCTCGTCGTGACGGCCCTGCAGGCGCCAGGATTCGCCCAGGTTGTTGAGGAGGACGCCGGTTTGCGCATTGCTGTCGTTGAGCACCGCGGCGCGGGTTTCAAGCAGGAAACGGTAGTCGGTGACGGCATCGACGTAGCGCTTCTGGGCAAAGGCCAGATCAGCCAGCATCAGGCGCAGGTCGAAGACCCGGGGGTCCTGGTCGGCGTTGGGACGCGCCTCCAGCAGGGCCAGCAGGCGCCGGTACAGGGCCTCGGCTTCGGTGGCATTGCCGTTGGCCTGGTGAATGCGGGCCACCCGCTCCAGCAGGGTGGCAAAGGCCGGGCTGCTGGCCCCCAGGCGCAGCTCACTGCCGTTGATCAGGCGGGCATACAGGGGCGCGGCATCGGCATAGCGCTTGCTGGCCAGATAGGCGTCGGCCTGGGACTGCAGCATCGCCAGCACAGTGGGGTGATCCGGGCCCAGGAAGCTGGCCTGAACCGCCAGAATGCGCTTGTTATACCCCTCGAGAGCCGGCTGATCGCCGTTGGCGAGGCTGATCGATGCAAGGCCGTTCAGAGGCGGCAGCAGTTCAGGGTGTTCGGCACCGAAGACTTTCTCCAGCGCCGCCAGTGATTTGGCAAACTGGGGCGTGGCGTCCACGTAACGGCCCTGCAGACGGTAGAGCTCGGCCAACTCATGGCGGGCGCGGGCAACGGCGGGGTGCCCCGCCGGCAGGTTCTTCTCGCGCATGGCGAGGGCCCGGCGGTAGAGGGGTTCAGCCCGGGCGACATCACCTTCGGCGAGGGCCACACGGGCACGCACGGTCTCCGCCAGATTGAGGGCGGGGTGATCGGCCCAGACCCCATCCTTGAGGGCCAGGAAGGCTTCGTCCAGGAGCACATCAGCCTCGGCATGCCGGCCCTGAGCGCTCACTACCGCGGCGAGGCGGGCGAGGGCTTCTGCGTAGTCGGGGTGATCGCGGCCCAGGCGGTCCTCACGGATCACCACGGCTCGCCTGAGGGTACGCTCGGACAGCGCATACTGGCGCTGATCCGCATAAAGCGCGGCAAGGCGTGTCAGGGCCGTAGCGACCTCCGGGTGGCTGGCACCCAGACGCTGTTCGCGAATCTCGAGCGCCCTGCGATACAGGGGTTCGGCCGCGGCATGGCGGAACTGGGCGCGAAGAAGCTCGGCCTTGGTGAGCAGCGACAGGGCAACATCGGGATGAATGGCCCCCAGGCTGCGCTCGCGGATCTCCAGGGCACGGTTGCAAAGGGCTTCCGCCTGGGCGTAACGCCCCTGCTCCCGCAGCAGCTCGCATTGATCGCCCAGGGACGCCGCCAGATCAGGGTGGTCGGCAGTCAGCGCCTTCTCGCGGATGGACAGGGCCCGGGCCTGCAGGGGCTCGGCCACCGGAAACAGACCCTGGGCCCGGTACAGCTCGGCCAGATTGCTCAGGGACATGGCCACATCGGCGTGGGCGGGAGACAGGGCCCGCTCGCGCAGATCGAGGGCGCGCTTGTGCAGCAGCGCCGACTTGGCATAGTTGCCCGCGGCCTTGTGATAGGCCCCCAGGTTGTTCAGGGAGTTGGCCACCTCAATGCTGCTGTAGCCCCTGACGCTTTCGCGGATGTCCAGGGCACGGGCAAGGAGCGGCTCGGCCTTGTCGAGGCGAACCTGGGCAAGATAGACGAGGCCCAGGTTGTTCAGGGCGGTGGCAAGATCCGGATGGTCCGGCCCGAGACGACTCTCACGGATCGACAGGGCACGCCCGAAGAGGGGCTCGGCCAGATCGAAATCACCGTTCAGGACGTACAGGGAGGCCAGCTCGTTGAGTGCAGAAGCCAGTTTCAACGCCTCGGACCGCCCCCCTTGCTCGGCCACCTCGACCGCCGCCCGGGCAGCCTCGAGACGCGCCTCGTAACCCTGAAAGGCCGTCCGGACGCTCGGCCCGGAAGCAGTCGTGGTAGCAGCGAAAACGGGAGCGGACACAAGGCTCAGCAGGCTCAGGGCGAGCATGCCGAGGGCGAAACGTGGTTTCATCGTCATCGGTTTTCCAACAAATTCGGCCGACAGTTTAACCGACGCGGTATGGGTCTTTAAGAGAAAGTGGGCGCCCGACCCTTCCCGGGTGGGGCGCCCACTGGCAACCGAAGTCGGGCCGGGCTTACTTGCCGTAGTAGCCGCGGTACCACTCGACGAAGCGGCCGATGCCCACCGGCACCGGGGTGGCCGGCACGAAACCGGTCCAGGCGTTGAGGGCGTCGGTGTTGGCGTAGGTGGCCGGCACGTCGCCGTCCTGCAGGGGCAGGAAGTTCTTCTCGGCCTTTTTGCCCAGGGCGTTCTCGATGGCCTCGACAAACGCCATCAGCTCGACCGGGTTGTTGTTGCCGATGTTGAACACCCGGTAGGGCACGTTGCTGGTGCTGGGGTTGGGCTGATCGGCGTTGTAGGCGGCATCGGGCTCGGCGGTGTGGTCGAGGGTCTTGATGACGCCCTGGACGATGTCGTCCACGTAGGTGAAGTCGCGCTTCATCTTGCCGTGGTTGAACACGTCGATGGGCTTGCCCTCGAGGATGGCCTTGGTGAACAGGAACAGGGCCATGTCGGGGCGGCCCCACGGACCATACACGGTGAAGAAACGCAGACCGGTGGTGGGCAGGCCGAAGAGGTGGCTGTAGGTGTGGGCCATCAGCTCGTTGGCCTTCTTGGTGGCCGCGTACATGCTCACCGGATGGTCGACGCTGTCGTGCTCCGAGAAGGGCATGCGGGTGTTGCCGCCGTACACGCTGGAGCTGGAGGCATAGACCAGGTGCTTGACCTTGCTGTGGCGGCAGCCTTCGAGGATGTTCATGAAGCCGACCAGGTTGCTCTCCACGTAGGCCTGGGGATTGACCAGGGAGTAGCGCACGCCGGCCTGGGCGGCCAGGTGGATGACCTTGTCGAATTTCTCTTCGGCAAACAGGCGGGCCATGCCATCGTTGTCGGCCACGTCCATCTTCACGAAACGGAAATTCTCGTGGGGGGTCAGGCGGGCCAGCCGATCGTGCTTGAGCTGGACCTCGTAGTAATCGTTGAGGTTGTCGAGACCGACCACCTGATCGCCTCGCGCCAGCAGGAGCTGGCTGGTGTGCATGCCGATGAATCCGGCAGCGCCGGTGACGAGAATTTTCATGATCGCGGGGTACTCGAAGTTGTGGGAAGCGGGCAAGGCGGGGCCGGAACGCAAAGATGCCCGGATACGCCATCAGCAGCCCGGCATTTTCTCACGGGAGCATGTCAGGGTAAATCGGCTCCCCCCGATGAACGTGTCTTCTGTAACGACCGTTATACTTTCTGGCCTCGAAAACCCGGGCCCGCCCCTTGATCCCTCGTTTCCTCTATACCCTCTGCTGGTATCTCGCAGCGCCCCTCGTCGGCCTGCGTCTAGCTTGGCGCGCCCGGCATCAACCGGAGTATTTGCAGCATGTGGGCGAACGCCTCGGACGCTACGCGAATCCAGGCGCAGGGCCGTTCATCTGGCTGCATGCGGTATCGGTGGGCGAGACCCGGGCAGCCGCCCCGCTGGTGCACGCCCTACTGGACGCCCACCCGGACTGCCGGCTGCTCCTGACCCACATGACGCCCACCGGGCGTGCCACGGCGGCTGAGTTGTTCGGCAAGCTAGCCCCCAGGGTACTGAGTGTCTATCTGCCCTACGACTTTCCCTGGGCCGTACTGCGCTTCATCCGATGTTTCCGTCCCCGTATCGGCATCCTGATGGAAACCGAACTCTGGCCCAATCTGGTGCACGGATGCCGACGCACCGGCACGCCGCTGGTGATGGTGAATGCACGCCTCTCCGAACGCTCGGCCCGCGGGTATCGCAAAGCGGGCCCCCTGGCCCGAGAGGCTTTCGCCGATCTCACCGCCATCGGCGCCCAGACGGATGGCGATGCGAACCGGCTCCAGGCCCTGGGAGCACGCAGGGTCCAGGTCACCGGCAACATCAAGTTCGACAGCAGTCCAACCCCGGGCCTGCTGGAACTGGGCAAAGCATTTCGCAACCGTTTTGGCCCGCGCCCCGTGCTGCTGGCCGCCAGCACCCGGGAAGGCGAGGAAGCCCCCTTGCTGGAGGCGCTATCGCTACGTTGCCCTCCCCACGTCTTGCTGGTGCTGGTGCCCCGCCACCCTCAACGCTTCGATGAAGTAGCACGCCTGGTGGCCCGGAGCGGACTCAAGCTGCAGCGCCGCTCCAGCAACGAACCCGTCATGGCCGACACCCGGGTATGGCTGGGGGACTCAATGGGTGAAATGTATGCGTATTACGCCGCTGCAGACGTGGCATTGATCGGTGGCAGTTGGGAAAAGCTTGGGGGGCAGAACCCCATCGAAGCCGGTGCGGTGGGGTGTCCCGCCATCGTCGGCCCTCACACCTTCAACTTCAAGCTCGTCTGCGAGCAAGCCATCGAGGCTGGCGCAGCCCTCCGGGCCAAGGACCTTCCCCACGGCCTGAACCTGGCCCTGGAACTCATCGAGACCCCCAGCCAGCGGAAGTCAATGAGCGAGGAAGGACGTCGCTTTACCGCCCTGCATCGGGGCGCTACGGGACGTACCCTCGCGTTACTCGCCCCGTTGATACCGAAGAACTCGAATCGCCCCCAGGCTCACACCACGCAGCCCCTCTGATTGCACCAATTTCGCCAGGCGCCACGGAGCGTCGCTTCAAGATCACCGGCAAACGCGCGCTGATCAAAGAATGCAGAAGCCTGCACCCTAGCCCTGAGCCCCTCTCGAAGCCTCCCCAGGGCGGACCGATCATGGGCATGCGCCACGGCTCGCGCCAGATAATCGCTCGGATCCGATGCAACCCAGTCCTCAAGCCCTACATGAGTGAGTAGGCCAACGCCCTGCCGCCCCATGAAATTCGGTCCGGAGAGCGTCAGCACAGGAACCCCCATCCAGAGCGCTTCGACAGTGGTTGTGATACCTGGATAAGGGAAGGGATCGAGCGCAATATCTACCCGGCCATAGGTGGCTAGATGCGCATCCCGGGACACATGGCCGAGCAGCTCAAGACGCTCAGCGGAAATCCCCCGGGCTGCAAAAAACGCCTGCAGCCGGACCTGGACGGCGGGGTCCGTCACCTGTCGTGCTTTCAGCAACAAGCGACTATCCGGAACGGCGGCCAGAATCCGGGCCCACAGATCCAGCACTTCGTCGTTGAGCTTTCTCAGATTGTTGAAACTCCCGAAAGTCACGCCTGCGCGGGTCAAGGCGGGCAACGGCGATACGTCGGCATCCGCATCAGGGCGGGAGAAACAAAGATAACTGCGCGGCATCCTCAGGATCTTCTCGGTGAAGTCACCTTCCAGAGTTTCCGGCAGCACGAGTGGATCGGCGATGAGATAGTCGACGGCCGCCACACCGGTCGTGGCCAGATAGCCCAGCCAGGTCATCTGCACCGGCGCGGGTTTCCATGCGAATACGGGTAGTCGGTTATGGGCCGTATGGCCGGACAGGTCGATGAGAATATCCACGCCGTCCGACCGGATCTGCTGGGCCAGCACCTCATCCTTGACACCGGCCACATCTCGCCAGCGAGAGAAAAACCCGCGCAGGCGTTCAGTCATCGCGTCCTTGTGATGACGGCTGTAGTAGCCCACCAGTTCGATACGCTCATTCTGGTCCTCCACCAGACTTTCGAGCACATGCACCATGAACTGCGCCACCGGGTGCTGGCAAAAATCGCCAGAGACAAAGCCCACCGTCAAGCGACGCTCCGGATCCGGCCGGTTCGACCACTCACTAAACACCTTCGCCTGGGACGCGGCCTGGGTGCCGTAGGCCCGGGCCTCCTGCAGCAACTCGTCGGACGAACGGCCGCTCTGGTAATTAAGCACAAAGAGCAAAATTGTCCGCGCCTCCAGAGAGCCCGGCCGAATCTCCAGCGCCTGTCTGAGGACCGCTTCTGCGGCCTTCATCTCGCCCAGATCGCAGAGGCTGACAGCCAGCCCGATGTGGGCACCCTCCATCCGGAACCCACGGTCAATCGCTTCCCGCAGCAGCACACTGGCCTCAGCCGGTTGCCCCATCAGGCTGAGGCTCGCCCCCAGATTCGCCAATGCCTCAGGGCTATCGGGGCGCGCAGCGAGCACCTTGCGAAACAGTGGCTCGGCCTCAAACGGACGCCCCAGGAGACTGAGCGCGGTCCCCAGGTTGGCCATCGCTTCCAGATAATCCGGATTGAGGGCGAGCGCTCTCCGGGATGCCTCGACCGACTCGGCCACCCGTCCCATATCGAGCAGCACGGCACCGAGATTGAGATGAGCACGGGCATTCTCCGGCCGCAAAGCCACTGCGCGTGAAAACCGCACGGCTGCCGCATCGAGATCTCCCTTGGCCTTCAGGGCATTGCCAAAATTGTTCTGGGCCGTTGGATCGTCCGGCAGCAGTGTCGCGGCCTTCTCAAGTGCCTCGAAGGCATCCTTTCCCTGCGCGAGCCGAGCCACACCCAAAAAATTCCAGGACGGTCCGTGCAGGGGCCACCGCCGCGCCAAAGCGAGCGCCTGGGCTTCCAGATCAGCAAAACGCCCGGATCTGAACAGCGTCACCAGCGCCTGCTGGGCGGCGAGATCAGGTTCCCGCCCGCTCACAGCCGCCACCTTGTCAGTGCATAGCCCGCAGGCAAGCCCACTGCCGCCGCCGGGCGGCATCCGTCCTTCTTCATCTCAACCTCCGAAGCGACGCTCAGGGTGTTCCCCGGAGCAAATAATCCACCACCCAACCAGTAAAGATCGCCGCCCCCACCCAGTTGTTGTGAAGAAAGGCCTTGAAGCATTTCGGCCGGTCACGCTCCCGGATCAGGGTGTAGTGATAGCCCATGATGCCGGCCGCCACGGCGAGGCCGGCCAGGAAGGCCCCGCCGGCACCGGTGCTGAGCCCCGCCCAGCCAAGCAGGACCAGGGTCAGGGCGTAGCACAGCATCACCGCGGCCACATCGAAGCGGCCAAAGGTGATGGCCGATGTCTTGATGCCGATCTTCAGGTCGTCGGGGCGGTCCACCATGGCGTACTCGGTGTCGTAGGCCACCGCCCAGAACACGTTGGCCAGCAACATCACCCAGGCCACGGCCGGCACTTCGCCCTGGAGGGCGGCGAAGGCCATGGGGATGCCGAAGCCGAAGGCGATACCCAGGTAGGCCTGGGGAATGGCCAGGAAGCGCTTGGTGAAGGGGTAGCTCCCGGCCAGGAACACGGCCGGCACGCTGAGGGCAATGGTCAGGCCATTGAGGGGCAACACCAGCAGGAAGGACAGCAGGGCCAGCCCGCCCGCCAGCAGCAGCGCCTCCCGGGTGCTCACCCGCTGCGCCGCCAGCGGGCGGTTGCGGGTACGTTCCACGTGGCCGTCGAAGTCCTTGTCGGCGTAGTCATTGATCACGCAACCCGCCGAGCGCATCAGCACCGTGCCTACCACAAAGATGGCCACCACCAACAGGGCCGGCCTTCCGGCCCCCGCCACCCAAAGCGCCCACAGGGTAGGCCACAGCAGCAGCAGGATGCCGATGGGCTTGTCCAGGCGCATCAGCTTTGTGTATTCGTCGAGGCGCTGGGAAAGGCTCAGGGTACTCATGGGGCCAGGTTCCGGATGGCAGGCAAAAAGACTTCGGTGATCAGGAGCGGCGTGCCCGCCCGGTGAAAGGCCGAGCGGCGCGCCCACAAAGGGGGCAGATCGGCATGCCCCGTAGCGCGTACAGCCTGGTGCCAGCGGGAATCCCGGGCATCCAGGCGGGCCGCCTCGAGGGGCGAACGGCGCACCCGGGGGTCATCAAATAGCACATTGGCCAACGGCCGCCCACCGAGCCCGTGGAGCAGATGCCAGTCAGCCGGAATGACCGTTGCCGGCACCAGCGACCGGGCAAAGACCACCGGCACGCCATCGGCAACGAGCAGCACTTCGCGCAACCACAACTCGCCGTGATGCGCCACGCCCAGCGCGGCCCGCTCGTCGGGCATCACCCGCCCCTTGCCCTGGCTCACCACCTGCAAAGAGAAACACCCGCAGCGCGCACGAATGCGGGCGGTGAGCGAGCTGTCATCGGTCAGCCACCCATGCATGAAACGGGGGGCCTGCCAGGCGGAAATACGGAATGGGTCACGGCCCGGAAAGTGGGCAAGAGTCATGGAGGGCTGATTCTGAAGCGGGCGGACAGCATTGTACGGTTCTCGCCGCCGCGGTAGGAAGCAGCCGGGTCACGCGCAAACAGTGCACGCAGGGCCTGCCCATCGGCATCATCCGCCGATGGGCAGGCCCCCGAAGAGGGCACGAATACCCTAGCGGCGGGTGAGCAGCGCCCCAACCACGAGGCCCACCGTGCCGATGATGGCCGCCGAGCGCCACGGATTGCTGCCGATGTAGCGCTCCGCCACATCCTTGGTATGGTGGGCGTCGCGGCGCAGGACTTTAGCCGCATCCTTTGCCGCGCTGCGCAGGTTGTCGACGACCTGGGTGGCGGTGCTGGAAACAGTGGTGTTCATGTCGATCTCCTGAATTGATCCCGAGGGGAAGGGGGGCAGGCCAACGAATCAGGCGTCGTGCTTCTTCTCCCATTCCTTCACGAACTTCTCGGCCTCGTCCTTGGTGATGCCGTAGCGTTCCTGGATCTTGCCCGCCAGCATTTCACGCTTGCCTTCGATCACGTCCAGATCGTCGTCGGTGAGCTTGCCCCACTGCTCCTTGAGCTTGCCCTTGAGTTGCTTCCAATTGCCTTCGATGATGTCGCGGTTCATGGCGTTTCTCCTATGAAGTGGCCTGCGAGAGCAAGGCCGTAGCCTCTTTCTTCACTGGGATGCAGTGGCTTCTGCATGTCTCCACTTTATCCACGACACGCCGCCGGGGCAGTCGGCAGCATCCGAATGGGATGTGAGAATGCGCTTACGCGCTTGTCAGCGACGCACTGACAATACGGCCGGCATGGAGCAGTCCTTACGCCTGTTGCACCCACCCGGCACCCGGAAGCGTCATGAACGTATTTCAGCCGTGGCGATCTCAACGGACGGTCTGACAACTGCCAGTACGGGCGCAGCACGCCCCCGCCGCCGGCGCAAGGCAGGAAAAATCCGGCTGCACATTCGGCAATATCCCGATGGCGGCACATCAACCAGCACACAATCATGTCAAGCATCAGCCTGCGCAGTCGGCACAGGTGCCTGCCCCAGGGGCCCAACATGCATCAGGACAATCAGCGGGTCTCGCTCACACCCCCCAAGGCACCCACCACGGGCGGGCTTTCGGCCTTGCCCGCCTGCCTGTGGCCCGCCGTCCGGGTGTTCTTTGAGAGGGATGCCCCCCGCCATGGCGCGGCGCTCGCGTTCTACACCGTCTTTTCACTGGCCCCCTTGCTCGTGGTGGTGACGGCCGGAATTGCGGTGCTGCTCGGGACCACATCGGCACAGAACGCGATCGCCGAGTACATCCAGCGCGTGCTCGACGTGGAAGAGGCACGGGTGATCATCGCAATGATGCGTCATGCCCTCGAACGCCTGCAGTCGAGCGGCATGGCGGCGTGGATGGCGATGGGCAGCACACTCCTCGGGGCCAGCGTCACCTTCCTGGAGCTCAAGGCCGCACTGGCGTCGATCTGGGGAAAACGCCCGGCGTCCCGCACGGGGCCCAAGGACATGATCGCCGGCCGCCTGGACGGACTGGCGCTGGCCCTCGGCATCGGCTTCCTGCTCGGCGTCACCCTGCTTGCCGAAACCGCGCTGCGCGCCGCTGTTGCATGGATCGGCCAGGACCTCCCCGGACTCGACCTCACGGCCGGGCTCGTCAATCTCTTCGTCGTGAATGCCTTCAGCACCCTCCTGTTCGCGGTCCTGCTGTCCAGGCTCGCGCCTTCCGCCGCCGGGTGGCGCGATGCCATTCCCGCCGCGCTCGTCATCACCCTCCTCTTCGCCATCGGCCGCTACCTGATTGCCGCCTATGTGACCCATGCGGGCGTCACCTCCGCCTATGGCGCGGCCGGCTCCTTCGCCGCAATCCTGGTGTGGTGCTATGCCTCGGCCCAGATCTTCCTTTACGGCGCCTGCGTCATGTACGTGCAGCAGCAGCGCACCGCACCCGAGCTCACCCCCCAGGAGGATTCACCATGAAGCGCATCGACGTGGATGTGGCAATCATCGGCGCAGGCTCGGCCGGCATGAGTGCCTACAAGGCCGCTCGCACCCACACGGACAGGCTGGTCGTGATCGAGGACGGCCCCTACGGCACCACCTGTGCGCGGGTGGGCTGCATGCCGAGCAAACTGCTGATCGCCGCGGCGGCAAGCGCCCACACCATCGACAATAGCGCCAGGTTCGGCATCGAAGTCGATGGCCGGAGGGTCGACGGCACCGCGGTCATGGAGCGGGTCCGTCGCGAACGCGACCGCTTCGTGGGTTTTGTGCTCGATACGGTGGACCGGTGGCCGGAAGGGCACAAACTCCAGGGCCGGGCACGCTTCCTGGCCCCCGGCGTGCTCTGCGTAAATGACGAAATCCACGTCAACGCCGCACGCATCATCATCGCCACGGGCGCCCAGCCAAGCGTTCCCGATGGCTGGCACGACCGGCTGGGCGAACGCCTGATCGTCAACGACGATGTCTTCAACTGGACGACGCTGCCCGACTCCGTGGCGGTGGTCGGGACCGGGGTCGTCGGGCTCGAACTGGCCCAGGCACTGCATCGCCTGGGTGTGCGGGTCCGCCTGTTCGGACGCAGCAGCAAGGCCGGCCCCTTGACCGACCCGGTGACGCAAGCCGCCGTCAAGGCCTGGCTGCAGACAACGCTTCCCTACAGCGCCAATGCAGCCGACATCACCCCCCACCGCGAGGGTGAGGCGGTCGTCGTGCAGTGGCGGGATGAGCACCAGGCCCAACGCAGCGAACGCTTCGATTACCTCCTTGCCGCGGCAGGTCGGCGGCCGGCGCTGGCCGGGCTCGACCTGGACAAGGCCGGTATCCCCCTGGATGAAAAGGGCGTCCCCCCTTTCGATCCCGAGACCTGCCGGATCGGCGACACCGCGGTGTTCATCGCCGGCGATGCGGACAACGATCGACCACTTCTCCATGAGGCCGCAGACGATGGCCGGATCGCCGGCCACAATGCCGGACGTTATCCCGATGTACGCCGGGAGACGCGCAGAACACCACTGAACATCGTGTTTACCGACCCGCAGATGGCGATAGCCGGGGCAAGCCATGCGGAACTGAACCGCAGCGGCGCATCGTTTGCCTGGGGTGAGGCCTCCTTTGCCGACCAGGGCCGCGCCCGGATGATGGGTCGCAACCAGGGCCTCATGCGCGTCTATGGCGCTCGGGAAAACGGCAGATTGCTGGGGGCAGAGCTATTTGGGCCGGACGTGGAACACCTGGCCCATCTCCTGGCCTGGTCCATCCAGCGCGGCGACTCGGCAAACATCGCGCTCGCGTCGCCCTTCTATCACCCCGTGGTCGAAGAGGGCCTGCGCACGGCATTGCAGGGTCTCGCCAGAGCGCTACGCGACGGCCCACAGGCCTGACAGCACGCCCCTCGCCCCCAGGGCCGGCACGCAACACACGGCACGTCGGACAATTCCCACACCGCATTCGGCCCGCACCGACTGGCAGCCACGCCCCGGACACATAAGGTTCGAACATGCAGTCTCAACGCACGAGCCCCGTCACCCGGCTCACGCATCGAGCCCGGCGAACGTTCGCGTCCAGTCGTCCACCATGAAGGAGAACATCATGCTCCACTACGCCGTCGTGTTTTTCATCATCGCCCTGATCGCCGCCGTCTTTGGTTTTGGCGGAATTGCTGCGGGCGCCGTCGAAATCGCCAAGATCCTGTTCTTCGTTTTCCTGCTCCTGGCGGTTGTCAGCTTCGTGCTCAACGCCCTGCGCGGCAAAACGTAAAGGGCACCAGCAGGCGGGGCCCGCAGGGGCAAGGCTCTGGCACACTATCCTTCCGGTGCCTGAACCTCGCCCGTCATCATGCCCATGGATTCCGACAAGTTCTCGATCCGTCAGCAGCTCAACCGGCTCGTGCCGCACCGGCTGTGGTCCTATGTGCTGATCGTGACAGGCTGTGTGCTCGTGTCCACGCTGCTGGTCTTCGGCCGCCTGCACTCCGACTTCGCCAGTGAGGCCATGCGCAGCACGCAGGTGTTCAAGACGCAGATCGACCGCCTCAACTCCCTGCTCGTCCTCGTGCTGGATGCCGAAACCAGCGTGCGCGGCTACCTGCTCACGGATCGGAACCCGGCGTATCTGGAGCCCTACGAGGCCAGCGAACGCAGCATCCCGGCCCTGCTCGGCGCCATCAACGGGGACTTTCCGGAAGGCAGCGCCGACCGGAGCGAATTCGAGCTGCTCACCGGGCTTATCGACGCCAAGCGCCAGGTCCTGGCGAAGGTCGTCCGTGAAGGCCGGCCTACCGCGGTCGTCCCCCCGGGGCAAAGCGGCATGGGCAAGGTCTACATGGACCAGATCCGGGTGTCGATTGCCCGCCTGCGCGAAGGCCTGGAGGCGCGCAACCAGCATCTCGTCGCCGAATCGGCCAGGCGCCTCGCCGACACCCAGCGGACCATCACCATCCTGGCCCTGGGCGCGCTGGGCCTGATCATTGCCCTGTTCGCCGTGCAGCAGCGGCAGGCCATCCTGCGCGCCCGCATCGCCGAACTGCTCGCCAACGAAAACGACGTGCTGGAGTCCACCGTCGTCCAGCGCACCCAGGAGCTGTCAGACCTCGCCAGCTACCTCACCGACGCCCGCGAAGCCGAAAAGGCGCGCCTTGCCCGCGAGATGCACGATGAACTGGGCGCGCTCCTGACCGCGGCAAAGATGGATACCAGCTGGCTGCTGCGCAGCCTGGGCAAGGACATCAGCCCCGACATCCAGGGGCGCTTCCGCCGCCTGATCGACACCATCGGCTCGGGCATCACCCTCAAGCGGCGCATCATCGACGATCTCCGTCCGCCCCTGCTTCAGGGCCTGGGGCTGGTGGAGGCCCTGCGCGCTATGACCAGCGACCTGAGCGGTGAATACACGATCACCCTCAAGCTGCCCGAAACGGACATCAACTGCCCTGAACAGCAGGCCCTGGCCCTGTTCCGGATCGCCCAGGAGGCCGTCACCAACATCCGCAAATATGCCGGGGCCCGGCAGCTCGAACTCGGGCTGGCGGCGCAGGACGGCGAGATCCACCTGTGGATTGCCGACGACGGCTGCGGCTTCGACCCGGCCAGCCCCAAGCTGAACCGGCATGGCCTGGCGGGCATGAAACATCGGGTCCAGATGTTCGGGGGGCAGTTTGCGGTGCGCTCCACCCCCGGCTCGGGCACCCGCATCGATGCCCGCATGCCCCTGGGCGACGCGCCGCCGCCTCCCGAATCAATCCACCATGAGCCCGTGGCGTAGGGCGTAGGCGGCCAGTTCGGCATTGCTCGCCACATCGATCTTTTCGAGCAGGCGCGAGCGATAGGTGCTGACCGTCTTGACGCTCAGATTGAGCACATCGGCAATCCCCGACACCGACTCCCCCCTGGCAAGCCGCAAGAACACCTGCAGCTCACGCTCGGAGAGGGTCTCGTGGGGCAGTGAGGTGCCGGCCCCCGCCAGATCATCGGCCATGAGCTCCGCGGTGCGGGCCGACACATAGCGCCGCCCCTGGGCGACCGTGCGGATGGCCTTGATCAGCTCGTCACGCTCACAGTCCTTGCACAGATAACCATTGGCCCCGTTGCGGATCATCGGCAGCGCATAGCGCTCTTCCGGAAAACCGCTGAGCACCAGCACCTTGAGGGCCTCATAGCGCTGGCGCACGGCGCGCAGCACATCGATACCGCTCTGCCCGGGCAGGGAGAGATCGAGCAGAAGCACATCACAGGGCGTGTCACGCAGCCGCTGCAGGGCTTCCTCGCCACTGGCCGCCTCGAACTCGACCCGCAGGCCGAGCTCATCCGAGAGCATCTCCCGGAACCCCGCCCGCACGATCCTGTGATCATCCACGATGGCCAGACGCAGCATGTGTGTTCTCCCGGATGCGTTCATTCCATTCTATCGGACGCCTTGCCCGGCGCCTGTCTTCGTTGTCTGACATGGCTGCAGGAATCGTCCTACACGGCAATCAGCTTCGAACGACGGCCGCCGCAGGGCCGGCAGGCCGATGATGGTCGCATCCCTTCATGATCCTTCCCACAGGCCCCTCCACCATACCAACGCTCAGCCCCCCAACCCGACCGCGTGATCGTGCAGCACGCCTTACGCGTCGCCGGCTGCGCAAGATGGCGCGCTCGGCCCACGCCTATGTGCGCGGCAACACCGAGCGCTTCTACACATGGCTGGAAGCCGACCACCCCCCGTCGCTTCCCGACGGGCCGGACATCTGGATCTGTGGTGACTGCCACGTGGGCAATCTGGGCCCGGTGGTGGATGGTGACGGACGGGTCGGCGTGCTCATCCGGGACCTTGATCAGGCCGTGATCGGCAACCCGGCCCACGATCTGATCCGCCTCGGCCTGTCCCTCGCCAGTGCGTGCCGCAGCGCCAACCTTCCCGGCGCCACCAGCGTGCGCGTGGTGGATCTGCTCCTCGATGGCTACGCCCGGGCCTTCCGGCCCCGCCCCACCCCGGCACAGCCGCCGGGGTCGATCGAAGCCCTGCTCAAGCACGCCATCGGACGCACCTGGAAGCAGCTGGTCCGCGACCACCTCTCCCACACCCGGCCACACATCCCCCGTGGCAAGCGCTTCTGGCCCCTGTCCCGGAGCGAGCAGCGCGCCATCAGCGAGGCATTGCCCGCATCAGGCCTGGGCGCGCTCGCAGAACGGCTCGGCATCGCCACGGCCGAAGAGACCGTGACCGTGGCCGACGCCGCCTATTGGGTCAAGGGATGCAGCAGCCTCGGCCGTCCACGCTACGCCGTGCTCCTGAGCATCAGCGCCCCGTCAGGCCGCTCACGGCTGGCGATGCTGGACATCAAGGATGCTCCTGCGGCCGCAGCGCCACGCAGCAAGACCGCCACCATGCCGCGCGACAACGCCGAACGGGTGGTGGCTGCCGCCCGGGCCCTGTCGCCCGCCCTAGGCGACCGGATGCTCGCCCTGCGCGTGCTGGGCCGACCGATGGTGCTGCGCGAGCTCGCCCCGGAAGATCTCAAGATCGAGCCCGATCACCTCCCGCCCGACGCCATGGACGCGATTGCCGCCTACCTGGGAAGAGTGCTCGGGGACGCCCATGCCCGGCAGATGTCCCCGGACGAACGCAAGCAATGGCTCCGCGGGCTGCGAAAATCCCGGAGCCCCGTGGTGGACGCCCCCTCGTGGCTATGGCAGGCCATCGTCGATGCCCTGGCCAGCCACGAACGCGGCTACCTGCAACACTGCCGGCGCCACATTGCCGTCATCGCATCCCCATGAGGGCAACGGCTCACCGCAGCTCAAAACAGGCACCCGGCCGGAACGCCTGCTGTGAGGCATCGAAGTTCCACAGCTCGAGCACCCGCCGCTCGACACCCTGAAGCCGGTCGATACGCAGCACATTCACCGAATTCGGCCACCCATGGCGGGTGCGCCCGGACACCGCCGTGCCAGCCACCGCCACCCAGCACTGCCGCGCCGGCGCGCCATAGCGCACCGACAGGGGCCGGCACAGGGGCACATGGACATGCCCCGACATCACCAGATCGGCACCGGCCTCGGCCCAGGCCGTCACGGCCTCAGCCGCACCACGCACGATGTCGCCCGCATCCACCGCGTCACCCACATCCACGGGGTGGTGGACCACCACGATGCGCATCGCCCCAGGCCCCACAGTGCGGAGGCGCTGCGCAACGGCATCGATCTGCCCGGGCGCCAGGGCGCCGTGCTTGTGCCGCCAGGAGCGGACACTGTTCACGCCGGTAACGAACAGGTCGGCAAGCCGGCAGGACGGCTCGAGCTCCGGGCCACAACCCGCCACATAGGCCGCAAAGGGGCGGCGCCAGCGCGTGAGCAGGTCAAACAGCGGAATATCGTGGTTGCCCGGCACCATCAGCCGCGGCACGGACGGCAAACGCGCAACAAATGCGCCGACCGCCGCAAACTCGGACGGTCGGGCGCGCTGGGTCAGGTCACCGGAGAGCACGACCAGATCCGGGCGGATCTCGGCGGCTAAGGCCAGCAGGGCGAGCACCACCCCGGGTCGCTCGGTGCCGAAATGGGTATCCGATATCTGCAGGACGATGCTCAAGGGCGCGGCTCCGCCGCCGGGCCGGCCGGCGCAAGCAGCCACAGGGGCCGGGGCGACACGTCAAAGACCAGCGGGCTGCGCATGCGATGCTGCTCCCCGTCCATCGCGACCTTCACCGTCCGGCGCCGCCACCAGCCCCCCGGCGCGACGCTCAGACGCCGGAACACCCTGCGCTCGATTTCATCGGCGTCGGCCAGCCTGCCCATCGCCCCCTGCAGCGCAAGCCTCACGAGGCCCAGACGCCCCACCGGACGCAGCACCAGCCCCAGCAACCGCCCTTCATCCACGACCGATGCCTCGGGCAAACCCATGTGCTCGAACTGGAGCCGGTTGTTTCCGACAAACACGGTGGAAGCCAGCATGACCTGCTCCTGCTCCCCCATCTGCAGGTGGAGGCGGTGCAGCCGGTGGCGACCACACAAGGTGAGCAGCGCCGCCCCCCACGCGGCCGGGCGGCTGCGCCCCCATTGCTGCTTGAATGCTTCCCGGTCCTCCAGCAACTGGGGGTAGAGGCCGAAACTGGCATTCACCAGAAAGATCCGTCCATTGATCTGACCGACCTGCACCGCACGCAGCCGGCCATGCAACACCGCCTGGATGGCCGCCTCGGGTTCCTCGGGGAAGCCGTGGCTGCGGCCGAAGTAATTGAAGGTACCCCCCGGCACGGCCGAGAACACCGCCCCCGCCCGGATAGCCGCCGCAGCCACGGCACTGAGGGTGCCGTCCCCTCCCACGCCCACCAGCACACCCCGCCGCTCCCGCGCCTGACGCGCCGCCTGCTCCGCGATGACGCTGATCTCCTCGGCATGGGAAACCAGCCGGATGCTGCTCTGACATCCCGCCTGGCTCAGGGCATCACGGATGAGCTGGGCAATCGCTTCGCCCTCCTGGCGCCCCGACGCCGCGTTGATCACCACCACCCAGGGCGGACGCGCATCCAGGAGGGGCACTTCCGGGGGCGCCATGATTCACGGACACCCGGCCGTGGACGGATTGCGAAGAAAGGCATGCATGTCACTGCTCCTCCGAATGACGGCCGCCAGGGCACGGCGGCCACGGACACCATCATGGGCGTCACACCCCGGCCCGCGGTGTGGGCCAAAGCCCCCAGAAACTGTAGGAAATGGCCGACAGACAGGGCTAGGCGCAAGCATTAATCTGAAAGCAGATGTCACGCAGACCGTCTCCCGGATGCCCGCCCCGACCCATGCACGCTCCGTCATTGCGCACCATGCCCCCAGCCCTGTCACCGACCACAACGGTCATCGTCGAAGACAACCCGGCACTCCTGGAGTTGCTCAAAGGAATGCTGGAAGGCATCGACGGCATCACCGTGGTGGGCACGGCGGCCGGCGAAACGGAGGCGATCTCACTGATCCGAAGCCTCCGCCCCCAACTGGCCATCGTCGATCTTGAACTGCGCACGGGTACGGGCCTGAAGGTGTTGAGTGCGATCCAGGGTATGTCGGGTGGCCTCGGTACGACGCGCGCGGTGGTCTTCTCGAACCACGCCCACCCGGTTGTCCGCGCCCGCTGCCTGGCGCTCGGGGCTGCGGCCTTTTTCGACAAATCCTTCCAGATGGATGAAATGCTCGAGTTCGTGCAGGGCCTGTCGGGCAGCCCCGCTGCCTGACCGGGCACACGGGCAGCAAAAAGGGGTGGCGAACCACCCCTTTTTCTCGTGCCCGACAAACGGGCTTACGGGCGCAGCACGATGTCGTTGCGGACCGAGGTCACGCCCGGGGTGCCGCGCGCCAGCTCTTCGGCCTTGCTCCTTTCCGCACCACTCTTGGCAAACCCCGACAGCTGGACGACGCCCTTGAGCGTTTCGACGCTGATCGCCATGGCGCTCACGGTGGAGTCCTCGGCAAACTTCGTCTTGACGCGGGTCGTGATGGTGGTGTCGTCCACGTACTGACCGACAGTGGATTGCTCGCGGGTCACCGCACATCCGGCGGCGGTAAAGGCCAGCAGACCGGCAAGCGCGAGCGTGGCAGCGCTGTTTTTCATGTTCGGACTCCTTGAAGTGTTGTTGTGGCCAGGGAAACCCGGTTTCCCGATGCGTACAGCTGCTTCGAGGATAGGGCCTGCCCACGAAAACCGGTGTCCGACGAGGCGGATTGGCATGTAGGAGGATTCTGTCGGCGCGGGCAGGAGCCTCGGGAATGCCGGCAGGAGAATGCCCGCAGGAATCAGGCCTTGAGCAGCGACGCCCGCCCGCCAAACCAGCGCGCCGTCACCACGTCGGCCACCCGGGGCGCATCGCGCAGGATCTCCTCGGCCAGATCGCGGGCGATGTCCACCAGCACCGCGTCTTCCTCCAGGTCGGCGTAGCGCAGCAGGGGCACGCCGCTCTGGCGGGCCCCGATGAACTCGCCCGGGCCGCGGATGCGCAGGTCTTCCCGGGCGATGACGAAACCGTCGGTGTGCTCATAGATGGCCTTCAGGCGCTCCCGCCCGGTCTGGGACAGGGGCTGGGCGAAGAGCAGGATGCACACGGACTCATGCTCGCCGCGGCCGACCCGCCCGCGCAGCTGATGAAGCTGGGCCAGGCCGAAACGCTCGGCGTGCTCGATGACCATCAGGCTGGCATTGGGCACGTCCACGCCCACCTCGATCACCGTGGTGGCCACCAGCACCTGCACCTCGTTGGCGATGAAGGCCGCCATGGTGGCCGACTTTTCGTCATTCTTGAGCCGGCCATGCACCAGGCCGATCCTCAGCTCGGGCAGGGCCGCCGAGAGCATCTCGAAGCTCTCCTCGGCGGTCTTCAGCTGCAGGGCCTCGGACTCCTCGATCAGGGGGCACACCCAGTAGGCCTGACGCCCCTTCAGGCAGGCGTCACGGACGCGCTGGATCACCTCGTCGCGGCGCTCGTCCTTGATCAGCTTGGTGACGATGGGGGTGCGCCCGGGGGGCAGCTCGTCGAGCACCGACACATCCAGGTCGGCGTAATAGCTCATGGCCAGGGTGCGCGGGATGGGCGTGGCCGACATCATCAGCATGTGCGGCGATTCGCCGGCCCGCCCCTTCTCGCGCAGGGCCAGGCGCTGGCGCACGCCAAAGCGGTGCTGTTCATCCACCACCGCCAGGGCCAGCAGGGGCAGGGCCACCGGGTCTTCGATCAGGGCGTGGGTGCCCACCGCCAGCAGCATCTCACCCGCGGCGAGGCGCGCCAGGGTGGCCTCGCGCTCTTTCTTGCGGCGGCTGCCCGACAGCCAGGCCACCTCGATGCCCAGGGGCGCCAACCAGACGGCGAGCTTGCGGTAGTGCTGCTCGGCGAGGATCTCGGTGGGCGCCATCAGCACGGCCTGGCGGCCGTTTTCGGCGGCCTGCAGCATGGCCAACGCGGCCACGCAGGTCTTGCCGCTGCCCACGTCCCCCTGCAGCAGGCGCTGCATCGGGTGGGGCGAGGCCAGGTCCCGGGCGATCTCGGCAAAGGCGCGGCTCTGGGCCCCGGTCAGCGCGAACGGCAGCTGCTCCAGCAGGCTGCGGGTCAGGGTGTCGTGCAGGGGCAGGGCCGGGGCATTCTTGGCGCGGCGGGCGGCGTAGGCCCGGCGCAGGGAAATCTGCTGGGCGAGGAGTTCATCCAGCTTGATGCGCTGCCAGGCCGGATGGCCCCGGTCTTCCATGTCCAGGGCGGAAACCGACGGCGGCGGCGCATGCAGCAGGCGCAAGGCCTCCGGCAACGCGGGCAGATGCAGGCGCTGACGCAAGGTGTCCGGCAGGTCGTCGTGCACCGGGTTGTGGCGCAGGGCCCCGCCGATGAGTTTGCGCAGGGCCGACTGGGCCATGCCGGCGGTGGTCGGGTAGATGGGGGTGAGGCTTTCCGGCAGCGGCTCCCCCGCGGCCACCGGGCGCACCCGCGGGTGGATCATCTCGGCCCCGAAGAAGCCGTCGCGCAGCTCACCAAAGATGCGCAGGCGCGCACCTTCGGCCATCTGCTTCTGCTGGTTGGGGTAGAAATGCACGAAGCGCAGCATCACCTCGCCGCTGGCATCAGTGGCCCGCACCACCAGCTGGCGGCGGCCGCCGTGGGTGATCTCGCAGGACTGAACCTCCACCTCGCACTGCACCGGCACGCCGGGGCGGGCGTCGGCCAGCAGGGTCAGGCGGGTTTCGTCCTCATAGCGCAGGGGCAGATGCAGGATCAGATCGGCCGGCGCAAAGATGTCCAGTTTGGCCAGGCGCTCGGCGAGCTGCGGCCCGACACCCGGCCAGCCGCGCTGCGCGGGCTTGCGCGGCGCAGCCGGGGCGGCGGCAGCAGACTCGACCGGCACGGGCCCGGACGCTCAGCCGATGACCAGGATGGCGTCGGCTTCGACGACGGCACCGCGGGGCAGCTCCTTCACGCCAACCGCGGCCCGGGCCGGGTAGGGCTCGGAGAAGTAGCGGGCCATGACTTCATTGACCTTGGCAAAGTTGGCCAGGTCGGTGAGGTAGATGTTGAGCTTGACCGCGTCGGCCAGCGTGCCGCCGGCCGCTTCGGCCACCGCCTTGAGGTTCTCGAAGACCCGCACGGTCTGTGCTTCGAAGCCCTCCAACAGCTGCATGCTGACCGGGTCGAGGCCGATCTGGCCGGACAGGTAAACCGTGTTGCCGGCCTTGACGGCCTGGGAGTAGGTGCCGATGGCGGCGGGGGCGCTGGGGGTAGCGATGATCTGTTTGCTCATGAAGGGGCTCCGGGTGAAGAGATGCCGGCAATCCGGCGGAATTCGCTCGCGCCGGAGTTTACCCTGCTCCTGCCCGGCGCACGCCGGTGGCAAGATTCGGGTTTGGCCCGTTTGAACCGGAAAGACACCATGCCCGCCCTGCCCGCTCCCCTTGTCCAGCAGCTCACCGAACGCTTCGGCAAGCGCTTCTCCACCGCCGAAGCCGTGCGTGCCCACCACGGTCACGACGAATCCCACTTCCCCGACGCCCTGCCCGACGGCGTGGTGTGGCCCCACAGCACCGCCGAGGTGGTCGAGGTGGTGAATCTGTGCCGGGAACACCGGGTGCCGCTGATTCCCTTCGGCGTGGGCAGCTCCCTCGAAGGCCACATCCTGGCCACCCGGGGCGGGATAAGCCTGGACATGTCCGAGATGAACCAGGTGCTGGCCATCCACAACGAGGACATGGACGCCGTGGTGCAGCCCGGTGTGACCCGCAAGGCGCTCAACGCGGCCCTGCATGGCAGCGGCCTGTTCTTTCCCATCGATCCGGGCGCCGACGCCTCCCTCGGCGGCATGACCGCAACCCGCGCCTCCGGCACCAACGCCGTGCGCTACGGCACCATGCGCGAGAACGTGCTGGCCCTGGAGGTGGTGCTCGCCGACGGCCGGGTCATCCGCACCGGCGGCCGCGCCCGCAAATCGGCCGCCGGCTACGACCTGACCCGCCTGTTCGTCGGTTCGGAGGGCACCCTGGGCGTGATCACGGAAGTCACCCTGCGCCTGCACCCCCTGCCCGAGGCCATCTCCAGCGCCACCTGCTCCTTCCCCGACGTGGCCAGCGCCGTGCAGACCGTGATCCAGACCATCCAGCTGGGGGTGCCGGTGGCGCGCATCGAGCTCCTCGACGCCCTCACCGTGCACGCCGTGAACCGCTACAGCAAGACCAGCCTGCGTGAATCGCCGATGCTGTTCTTCGAATTCCACGGCTCCCCCAACGGCGTCGAGGAGCAGGCCCGCACGGTCCAGGAAATCGCTGCCGACAACGGCGGCGAGGGCTTTGAATGGGCCACCCGACCGGAAGACCGCAGCCGCCTGTGGCAGGCCCGGCACGACGTGCTCTACGCCAGCCTGGCCCTCAAGCCGGGCAGCCGGGGCATCTCCACCGACGTCTGCGTCCCCATCTCGCGCCTCGCCGACGCCATCGCCGGTGCCCAGGCGGCCATCGCCGACAGCGGCCTGACCGCGCCGGTGGTGGGCCACGTGGGGGACGGCAACTTCCATGTGGTGATCCTCACCACCCCGGACGACCCGGCCCAGGTGCACGCCGCCGAAGAACTCGGCCGGCGCATCGTGGAATGCGCCCTGGCCCTGGACGGCACCTGCAGCGGCGAACACGGCATCGGTATCGGTAAACGGGACTTCCTGCTCGCCGAACACGGGGAAGGAGTGGCTGTGATGGCCGCCCTGAAGGCCGCCCTCGACCCCCTGAACCTGATGAACCCGGGAAAGGTGCTTGCCGCACAAGTTTGTTAGTCACTGTTAATTGGTGATTTTTGTCATACGGAGTCATCAAGTCGCCCAACGCTACGCCGATAAGGATTTGAATTTGACTTATTTGTAACAATTCCAGCCATGCACGCCACGACCATTCGCGCCGACGATGTCGCCACCCTGTCCGGCATCGGCCTGTCCCTTGCGGGCATCGCCGCCACCGCCTTCGGCGGCCCTGCATGGCTGGCCTACACCCTGGGCATCGGCACCATCCTGTCCCTGCTGGCAGCCACCGCCATCAGCCATCGCGCCCGGGCCCGGGCCCGGCGCAACCAGCAGCTGCAGCGCGAACGGATCAACGGCAGCGTGCACGAATACGACGCCCTGTGCGAACGCATCGCCGGCAGCAGCGAACACCAGTACCAGCGTCTGCAGGAATCCCTGGGCCAGATCCAGGAAGTCTTCTCCAACGCCCTGGCCGACCTCAACCGCAGCCTGACCGGCAGCAACGCCCAGCAGTCCGACTCCCTCCGCCACCTGGCCGACGAGCTCCTGGCCCTGGCCAGCGCCCAGGACAGCTCGGCCCGCAACAGCGGCCTGACCCGCTTCGCCGCAGAGACCCGCGACACCATCGACGCCTTCGTCAGCACCGTGCAGCAGCTCAAGACCAGCGGCACCGACATCGCCGAACGCTTTGCGACCATGCGCGGCAAGGTCGACGCGGTGAGCCGCCTGATGACCGAAGTGAACCAGATCAACAGCCAGACCGAGCTGCTGGCCCTCAACGCCGCCATCGAGGCCGCCCGGGCCGGTGAAGCAGGGCGGGGCTTTGCCGTGGTGGCCGACGAAGTCCGCAAGCTGGCCCAGCGCACCGAGAAGTTCAGTGAGCAGATCGACGCGCTGCTGGCCGAAATCCACACCGCCATCAACGACGTGGGCAGTGCCGTGGATGTGACCGCGTCCACCGACGTGAGCAAGGCCGAAGCCTCCCAGGCCAACGTCACCGCCATGGGCCGCGAGGTGCAGGAACTCACCGCCCTTGCCGCAGAGCAGTCCCGGCGCATCAACGAAGTGTCGGCGGCCATCCACCGCCTGGTGATGCAGGGTGTCCTGTCGATGCAGTTCGAGGACATCGTCAGCCAGCTCCTGGGCAAACTGCGCCAGCACACCGACTTCATGAGCCAGTACGCCCACGGTTTCTTCGATGTGCACCGGGACGTGGAGGAGCGTGATGGCCTGGCCCGCATCCAGCGCCGCAACGCCATCCTGGCCCAGCTGCTGCAGGCCTCCACCCGCTCGGCGGAGGAAATCCGCTTCGACTCGGTGCGTCAGACGGACGTCAACGCAGGCGCCGTGGATCTCTTCTGAGGCGCCATAAGCGGTGATTTGCGGGGAAACAACAGTCCCCCACGCCGGCCCTCTCGCCCCCGACAGGGAATGCGCTACCATCCTCACGGCATCGTCCTGACGGTGCGTAAACCAACAAACACAGAGTGAGGGTAAGCGCCATGAAAAAACTGCTGTTTCCGCTGGTCGTATTCCTGCCCGTGACGGCCTTCGCCGCCGCCAACAACATTGGCTCCTGTGGCCTCGGCTCCAAGGTCTTCGAAGGTCAGCGCGGCCTTGCCCCCCAGGTTCTTGCCGCCACCACCAACGGCCTCTTCGGCAACCAGACCTTCGGCATCACCTCCGGCACCCTCGGCTGCTCCCAGGACGGCGTCGTCACTTCCGCCTGGAAGACCGCCATGTTCATCGACGGCAACAAGTCGCAGCTGGCCCGCGACGCCGCCTCCGGCCAGGGCGAAACTCTGGACGCCCTGGCTGCCCTGCTGAAGATCGACGCCCAGGACAAGGCCGCCTTCGTCAGCCTGACCAAGGCACGCCACGCCGAGATCTTCGCCTCCGTCGAGTCCGCCGAAGCCATCGCCACCCAGCTGAAGGCCGCGCTGCAGTCCGACGCCCGCCTGGCCAAGTACGCCGACGCGGTGTAAGCCTCCGCGGCTGCGGGTCGCCCCCGGCCCGCGCCACACCAAGCCCTGTGCCTGCACAGGGCTTTTTCACGTCGGCGCCCACCCACTGATGAAGATCCTGATCGCCCTCGGCACCGCCCTGAGCCTGAACCTGAGCCTGAACCTGAGCCTGGCCGCCGCCCCCGCCCGGGCCGACTCCCTGGTCGATGCCCGTGCCGCCGCCCGCGACGCCCGTCTCGCCGAAGACCCGGCCTGGGCCGACCTGCTCCAGTACGAGCTCTATCCCGTCACCGGCCACCTACGCAGCCTGGCTGACGACCCGGGCTTCTTCAATGCCCCGGACGGCGCCCGCAACCCGGCCGCGGAACTCGACGCCACCCTGACCCGCCTGTTCGAGCCCGCTCGCCCCGAAGCCCCCGACGATCACCCCCAGTGCCGCTTTCCGGCCCGCCACCACTGGCTGCGCCAGCGCCTCGCCCTCAGTGCTGCCCAGTTGCCCGAACAGCCCTGCCCGCGCCTCGAAAAGTGGGCTGAGGAGATCACACCCGGCGGCGTCACCCTGGTCTTTCCGTCCGCCTATGTGAACAGCCCGGCCTCCATGTTCGGCCACACCCTGCTGCGCATCGACCCCCCCGGCCAGACCGAAGCCACGCGCCTGCTCGCCTACACCATCAACTACGCCGCCAAGGCCGACCCCACCGACGGTTTCACCTTTGCCCTCAAGGGCCTCACCGGGCGCTATCCCGGCACCCTGTCCAGCTCGCCCTACTACGTCAAGGTGCGCGAGTACGGCGATATGGAAAGCCGCGACGTATGGGAATACCGCCTCAACCTCAGCCCGGACGAAACCCGCCAGCTCCTGCGCCACGCCTGGGAGATCGGCGCCACCCGCTTCGACTACTGGTTCTTCGACGAGAACTGCTCCTACATGATCCTGCGCCTCCTCGACGTGGCCCGGCCCGGCCTGCGGGTGGCGCAGCCGTTCTACTGGACGGCCATCCCCGTGGACACCGTGAAGGGCGTGGTGGCCCGGGCGGGGCTGGTCACCGACGTCAGCTTCCGGGCCTCCACGGGCACCGAACTGGCGCACCGGGCCACTCGACTCGACCCGGCCAGCCTCGACGCCGCCATCGCCGTCGCCGAGGGCCGGCGCACCCCGCAAAGCCTGGGGAGCACCCCGCAAGCCATCGAACAGCTCGAGTTTGCCGACCGCCTGGTGTCCTTCCGCGGCCATGCCGGCAAGCTCGACCAGGACGAAGCCCTGGCCCGCCTCAAGACCATCCAGACCACCCGCAGCCAGCTGCCCGCCATCGACACCGGCACGGTGCCGGTGCCGGCCCGCCCCGAGAGCGGCCACGCCTCGGGGCGCGTCGGCCTCGCCGCCGGCCGGCTGGGCGGCGCCAACGCCCTTTTCCTCGATCTCCGTCCGGCCTATCACGACCTCACGGACCCCGAAACCGGCTACGCCCGGGGGGCCCAGATCCGCTTCCTCGACCTCGGCTTCAGCCAGCGCGAAGGGCAGGGCTGGCGGCTCGACCGCTTCCTGCCGGTGGACATCGTCTCCGTGGCCCCGCGCCTGAGCTGGACCCAGCCCCTGTCCTGGAAGGTCCGCTTTGGCTGGGAACGCACCCTGGGTGCCGGCCGTGCCAGCGGGCCCACCCTCGCAGGCGGCCCCGGCGCGGCCTGGGAATGGAAGGGCCTGCTCGGCTACGTCTTTCTCGAGAACCAGCTCCTCGGCCACGGCCAGGTGGAGAAAAACTGGGCCATCGGCAGCGGCCCCCTGGCCGGCCTGCTGTGGGACGCGGGCGCCGACACACGCCTGCAGCTCGAGGCCGGCCGCCAGTGGTTCAACGATCAGCGCCTCGACCGCAGCGTAGCCCGGGCCCACCTGCGCACCCGCCTCAGCCCCCGCGACAACCTCGTCGCCGGCTACGAATGGACCCGCATCGGGCTGCCCGGCAACGATCACACAGAGCGCTCCGAGCGCCGCCTGAGCATCGGCTGGCAGCACTACTTCTAGCCAAAAATGCCCTATGAATCAGCGGCAAGGAATCCCGCCTGCGGCGCAAGGGCGGCTTGAGTCCGGAACATCCATGTTAAAATCGGGGGTAAAACCACATCCCCGGCACGCTTGACCCGGGATGTCCATTTCATTCCGAAGCCACTATCTGCCATGGACACTCTGACCGTCATCCGTGAATTCCTCGTCGATCGTCTTGAAATCGACCCCGCGAGAATCCAACCGGAAGCGACCCTGGAAGAACTCCAGATCGACTCCCTGATGCTGGTCGAACTGATCTTCGAATGCGAGGAAAAGTACAACGTGGTGTTCGAGCGGGATGTGCGCTCGCCGAAGAACATCGGCGAACTCGTCAGCATCGTCGACGAGTTCGTCGTCGAAGCCCAAAAAGCCAAGCAGGCCTGAAGCATGGCAAGCCCCCACCGCGTAGCCGTGACGGGCCTTGGCGTGGTTGCCCCTTCGGGCATCGACGCGCGGCAGATGTTCGGCCGTCTGGTGGACGGTGAATCCTTCATCCGGCTGCACACCATCGACCAGCCCCCCCGCCCGGTCACCCAGCCCGCCATTCACTGCGCCGATTTCAGCCCTGAGGCCCACATCGGCAAAGCCCTGGCCAGCACCACCGACCGTTCCGTCCAGATGGCCCTGACGGCCTGCTTTGAAGCCTGGCTGGACGCCGGCCTGAGCCGCGACAAGGAAGGCCGGCACGACTACGGGGTGTCCTGGGGGTCGGCCCTCGGCAGCACGAGCACCTGGGAGCGGGGTTACCGGGAAATGTGGCAGAACGGGCGCGACCGCCTGCCGCCCCTGGCCGTGGTGCTCGGCATGAGCAACGCCGCCGCCTCCCATATCTCGATCCAGCTCGGGCTGGGCAATTCCAGCCTCACCTACGTGGCCGCCTGTGCCTCCGCCGCGGCAGCCATCGGTGAAGGTTACAAGCGCATCCGCAATGGCGAGGCCCGCCTGATGGTGACCGGCGGCTCCGATGTGCCCCTGGCCTACGCCGTCATGAAAGCCTGGGACGCCCTGCGCGTGGTCGCCCAGGGCGACGCCGACACCGCCCCCGCCAGCTGCCGCCCCTTCCACCCCGGCCGCAGCGGGCTGGTCCTCGGCGAAGGCGCGGCCACCCTGATCCTCGAGGAGTGGGAGCATGCCCGGGCGCGCGGCGCCACCATCCTCGCCGAAGTCGTGGGCTACGGCACCTGCAGCGATCACTCCCACCTCGTCCGCCCCGACCGGGACGGCCAGATCCGCGCCATGCGCCTCGCCCTGGATGACGCCGGCCTCACCCCCGACGATGTCGATTACGTCAACGCCCACGGCACCGCCACCGTCGAAGGCGACGCCATCGAGGTGGACAGCCTGCGCGCCCTGTTCGGCGACCGGGCGGCCCAGGTTCCCGTCAGCGCCACCAAATCCATGCACGGCCACCTGATGGGTGCCGCCGGTGCCATCGAGGCCGTGACCACGGTACTGGCCCTGGCCGAAGATGCGCTGCCCCCCACCGCCCACCTGGACGCCATCGACCCCGCCTGCGAAGGCGTGCGCCACATCACCGGCAGCGCACTGCGGGGGACGGACGCACGGGTTGCCCTGTCCAACTCCTTCGCCTTTGGCGGATGCAATGCCGTGCTGGCCTTCCGCAAGGCCGCTCCGGCCTGAGCATCGGCCCGGCATCTTCTTCACGATTTTCCGTTTGCAAGCGCACTCCACACCATGAGCACCACGCCTCAAGAGAACACGCCGGGCGCCACGCCCGCCTTTGTTGCCGAAATCGCCGGCATCATCGTCTCCGCCCTCAATCTCGAGATGTCCCCGTCCGAGATCGATCCCGACGACTCCCTGTTCGGCGAAGGCCTCGGGCTGGACTCCATCGACATCCTCGAAGTCGCCCTCGTCATCTCCAAGCAGTACGGCATCCAGCTGCGCGCCGACGACGAGGACAACACGCACATCTTCCGCTCCCTGCGTAGCCTCGCGGACTACGTCGCCGCCTCCAGGGCCGCATGACGGGACAGCCCGGCCCCCTCGTGACCGGCCTGCTGGCGGGAAGCGCGGTTCTTGCCTACGACGCACTGGCCCACTACGTCAGCAGCGACCCGGATGCAGCCACCTGGGTGGCCCTGCTCACCGCTCTGCCTGCGGCCGCCCTGCTCATCAATCTGCTGTACCGGCGTCTTGGCCTGACGGCCGCGCTGCTGGGCGGCCTCGCCAGCGTCGGCGGCGCCCTGCTGCTGTGGCCCCTGGTGCGGGACAACCTGACCCACCTCTACCTGCTCCAGTATCTGGGCACCAACCTGGCCCTGGCCAGCTACTTCGGTCACAGCCTGACGGGTGGCCGTACCCCGGCGTGCACCACCTTCGCCATGGTCCTGCACCCGTCGCCGAGCCCCACGGTCATCCGCTACACACGCCAGGTCACCGTCGCCTGGACCGTGTTCTTCCTCGCCAGTGCCGGCACCTCGATGCTCCTCTACCTGTTCGCATCGACCGCCCTGTGGTCGGCCTTCACCAACCTGTTCTATCTGCCCTCCCTGGCGCTCATGTTCATCGTTGAAGGGCTGGTGCGACGCAAGCGCCTGCCGCCGGAAGAACGCCACGGGATCATCGCCTCGGTGAAGGCCTACATGACCGCCAGCCGAACGCCCCCGCCACCGCTCACCGACCCCGACCTGCCCCCCCGGATCTCCTGATGAGGCAAGCCTCCTGTCCGCTGACCGACCTCCCCGCCCCCGACAGCATCATCGCCTGGCAGCCCGCCGGCCCGGTCACGCGCAACCAGTTTCTCGCTGACGTACACCAGCTCGCCGAACGCCTGCCCGACGGGCGGCATGTGCTCAACATCTGCCACAACCGCTACCACTTCCTGGTCGGTCTGGCGGCCGCCATCGTCCGTGGCAAGATCAGCCTGCTGCCCTCCAGCCTGACGCCGAACACCGTCGCCCGCCTGCGACACGACACCCCGGACGTGTTCTGCCTGCACGACGCAAGCCTCGAGGACATCGATCTGCCGGGTGTGCCCTTCCCGGCCGGGCACGCCCCCGCCGAGGACATCCTGGCGGTGCCGGAGATCCCCGCGGAGCAGATCGTCGCCCACGTGTTCACCTCTGGCTCCACCGGCGCGGCCCTGATCCATCGCAAGACCTGGGGCGGCCTGGTGATCAACGCCCTGTCCGAGTCCGAGCGCCTCGGCGCCCGCGGCTGCGCCCTGGTCGGCACGGTGCCGCCGCAGCACATGTACGGCTTCGAATCCACCGTGCTCATCTGCCTGCACGGTGGCGCAGCATGCTGGTCCGGGCGCCCCTTCTACCCGGCGGACATCGGTGCGGCCCTCGACGCCGTTCCGGCCCCCCGCGCCCTCGTCACCACCCCCTTCCATCTGCGCACCCTGCTGGAGGCCGGCCTGGCGCTGCCGCCGGTGGACTTCCTGCTGTCGGCTACCGCCCCCCTCTCCGAGGATCTCGCCGCCCGCGCCGAGGCCGCCTGCAGCGCCCCCCTGCTGGAGATCTACGGCTGCACCGAGACCGGCCAGCTGGCCAGCCGCCGCTCCACCCAGACCCGCGCCTGGCAGCTCCTCGGTGAAGTGACCCTCTGCGCCACCGAAAGCGGCCATGCGGCCCGGGGTGGGCATGTCGAAGGCACGGTAGCGATCAGCGACGTGATCGAGCTCGTGGACGAGCGCCACTTCCTGCTCCACGGCCGCAATGCCGACCAGGTCAATATCGCCGGCAAACGCACCTCCCTCGGCTATCTCAACCAGCAACTCCTGGAGGTTCCCGGTGTGAGCGACGGCGTGTTCTTCATGCCCGACGCCGAGCCCGACGACCACGCCACGCGCCTGTGCGCCTGCGTGGTGGCCCCCGGGCACACCCGCCAGAGCCTGCTTGCTGCCCTGCGCAGCCGCATCGATACGGCCTTCCTGCCGCGCCCACTGGTGTTCGTCGAGCGCCTGCCCCGCAACGCCGCCAGCAAGCTGCCCCGCGCCGACCTGCTGGCCCTGCTGCCCGGCGCCGCGGCACCCGCCAGCGCGCGGGAACGCCACTGGCAGGTGCCCGCCGCGCACCCCGCGTTTCCCGGGCATTTCCCCGGCCGGCCGATCCTGCCCGGCGTGGTGCTGATCGACCAGGCCATCCAGCTGGCCGACGGGCTGCTGCCGGCAGGCAGCACCATCCGCGGCCTGGGCAACACCAAGTTCTTCGAGCCCGTGGGCCCGGGCACCCCCCTCGTCTTTGATTACGCCCCCGCCAGCGCCAGGGCCAGGGCCCTGGCCTTCGAGGTGCGCGCGGGCGATCGGATCATCGCCTCCGGCAGCCTCACCCTCGGGCAGCCGACGTGAGCCGTCCGCCCCCGCCTCCCGCGGCCGGCGCGGCCTGGGCACGCCAGGCGGAACGCAGCAGCGTTCCGGTGATGCGCTTCATGGTGTGGCTGTCCCTCACCCTGGGGCGCCAGCTCAGCCGCATGGTGTTGCACGGCATCGCGGCCTACTTCCTGCTCTTCTCCCCGAAGGCCGGGCGGGCCTCCCGGGCCTATCTGCAGCGCATTCTCGGGCGCCCGCCCACGCTGGCCGAGCGTTACCGCCACATCCTCACCTTCGCCACCAGCATCCACGACCGCATCTACTTCCTGAACGGCCGCTTCGATCTGTTCGACGTCGAGGTGCACGGCCTCGAGCACGTGGAAGCGCACATGAGCACCGGCCGCGGCACCCTCCTCTTCGGCGCCCACCTGGGCAGCTTCGAGGTCCTCCGCGCCGTCGGCCACCGGCATGCCACCCAGCGGGTGTGCATGCTCATGCACGCCGAAAACGCCCGCAAGATCAACCAGGTGCTGGCCGCGATCAACCCCGAAGCCAGCCAGGACATCCTCCCCCTTGGCCAGCTCGACTCCATGCTGCAGCTGCGCGACAGGCTCGATGGCGGGCAGCTGGTCGGTGTGCTCGCCGACCGCAACCCCGGCGAGAGCGGCGTCCGCAACCTACCATTCCTGGGCAGCCCGGCCCCCTTTCCGAACGGCCCCTTCCGCCTCGCCGCGCTCCTGCAGCGGCCCGTGCTCTTCATGAGCGGCACCTGGCAGGGCGGCAGGCGCTACCGGGTGGAGCTCTCCCCCCTCGCCGACTTCACCGGCGTGGAGCCCCGCGAGCGCGCCGCCGCCATCGCCCGGGCCCAGGAGGCCTACGCCGCACTGCTCGAAAGCCACTGCCGCCAGGCGCCCTATAACTGGTTCAATTTCTTCGATTTCTGGAGCGACCCCCGCTCCCGATCCGACCGCCCCGCCCCATGACGTTCGCTCTCCGCCTCGCCGCCTGCCTCCTGACGCTTGCCGCCATGCCGGCCTTCGCCGCCTGGGACCTGCCCCAGCTCATGACCGAACTGGCCCGCAACCAGGGCGGCCGGGCCCTGTTCACCGAGCGCAAGTACATCGCCCTGCTCGACAAGCCGGTCGTCTCGTCGGGGGAGATGCACTACCGTGCCCCGGACTACCTCGAAAAGCGCACCCTCTCGCCGCGCCTTGAGCTCATGGTGCTCGACAAGGACGAGATCAGCCTGGAACGGGGCAAGCAGAAGATCACCCTGCGCCTGCGCGAACAGCCGGAAGTCCTGGCCTTCGTGGCCAGCATCCGCGGCACCCTGTCGGGCAATCGCGCCGCGCTGGAGCAGAACTACGCCCTGCACCTATCGGGCCAGCGGGATAACTGGACCCTCAACCTCTCCCCGAGCAACCCGCGCATCGCCGAGCTGGTCACCCGCATCACCATCAGCGGCAGCCGCCAGCAGGTCCGCAGCATCGAATACCTGCAGGCCGACGGAGACCGCTCGGTCATGTCCATCGAGCCCGTGGACGCGCGATGACACGCCTTTCCGCCCGCCCCGTCCTGCTCTGGCTGCTTGGCCTGGCCCTGTGCGCCGGCGTGGCCCTGCGCGCCCACTACACCGCCGACATGTCGGCCTTCCTGCCGCGCAGCCCCACGCCCGCCCAGCAGCTGCTGGTGGACCAGCTCACCGAGGGCGTGCTGTCGCGGCTGCTGCTGGTGGGCATCGAGGGCAGCACCCCGGCGGCCCGCGCCGAACTCTCCCGCGGCCTGGCCAGGCGCCTGGAGGACGGGGGGCTGTTCCTCTCCGTCCGCAACGGCGACGCGGCCATTCTGGCCCGCGACCGGGAGCTGCTGTTCACCCACCGCTACCTTCTCAGCCCATCGGTCAGCCCCGAGCGCTTCACCCCCGAAGGGCTTCACGCGGCCATCAGCGAGAGCATCGACCTCCTCGCCTCGCCCATGGGGATGATGCTCAAGAGCCTGCTGGGCCGCGACCCCACCGGCGAGCTGGTCGAACTGATCGGCAGCCTCGACACCAGCGGCAGCCCCTCCAGCGACAAGGGCGTGTGGGTGTCCCGGGACGGGCAGCGGGCCATCCTGATGCTGCAGACCCGCGCCGCGGGCTCCGATACCGACGCCCAGGCCCTCGCCATCGCCCGGATCCGCAGCGACTTCGCGGACCTCGCCAGCGAGGCAAAGCTGAGCGACGCCCGCATGCTGGTGTCCGGCGCCGCGGTCTTTGCGGTCAATTCCCGTGCCGCCATCGAATCCGAGGCGGTGCGGCTGAGCACCCTGGGCACCACCGCGGTGATCCTGCTGCTGCTGCTCATCTACCGCTCCTTCACCGCCGTCTTTCTCGGCCTGCTGCCGGTGGCCAGCGGCGCCCTCGCCGGCATCGCCGCCGTGGCCCTGGGCTTCGGCACCGTGCACGGGCTCACCATCGGCTTCGGCACAACCCTGATCGGCGAGGCCGTCGATTACTCCATCTATTACTTCGTGCAGTCCGACGACGACGAGGACGGTGGCTGGATGAAACGCTTCTGGCCGACCATCCGGCTCGGCGTGCTCACCTCCATCTTCGGCTTCGCATCCCTGCTGTTTTCCGGTTTTCCCGGCCTCGCCCAGCTCGGCCTGTATTCCATCGCCGGGCTCGTCACCGCGGCCATGGTGACGCGCTTCGTGCTGCCGCACCTGCGCCCCGCCAGGCTGCACATCCATGACATCGCCCCCATCGGCCGGGCCCTGGCAGGCTTCTGGGCCTGGCTGTCCCGGCTGCGCCTGGTGGTACCCGTCCTGGGGCTGGCCGCCGCCGTCATCCTGTTTGCCAACAAGGACCACGTGTGGAGCAGCAGCCTGTCGGGCCTCAGCCCCGTCTCCGCCGCAGACCAGGCCCTCGACCAGAGCCTGCGCGCCGACCTCGGGGCCCCCAATCTGCGCTACCTGGTGGTTCTCAAGGCCGCCAGCCGTGAAGCCGCCCTGGAGCGTGCCGAGGCCGTCGGAGAGCGCCTCAGGGGGCTGGTGGCGGAGGGGGTGCTCGCCGGCTTCGAGAGCCCCGCACGCTTCCTGCCCAGCACCGCGACCCAGCAAGCCCGGCGCAATGCCCTGCCGGAACGGGACGTCCTCGCCCGCAACCTGCAAACCGCCCTGGCCGACCTGCCCCTCCGCGCAGACCGCCTGAGCGCCTTCCTGGATGATGTGGACACCGCCCGCAGCCAGCCCCTCCTCACCCCCGAAGCCCTGCGCGGCTCCACCCTGGCCCTGGCCGTCGACTCCCTGCTGCTCGAACGCCCGCAGGGCTGGACCGTGCTGATCCCCCTGCGCACCCCGGACGGCGACGCCCCCTTCCAGCGCGCGCGGCTGGAGGCCGCCCTGGACGGCAGCGATGCCCTCTTCGTCGACATCTTCGGCGAATCCAACAACCTCTACCGGACCTACCTGGACGAAGCCATCCTGCTGTCCCTGGCCGGCATTCTCGCCATCATCGTGCTGATGGGCGTGGTGCTGCGGGAGCCCATGCGCCTGGTGCGGGTGATGGTCCCGGTGGTCACCGCCGAGCTGATCGTCATGGCCGGCCTCGTCGCCACCGGCCACATGCTGACCCTGCTGCACCTGGTGGGCATGCTGCTGATCGTCGCCGTGGGCACCAACTACGCCCTGTTCTTCAATCAGGCCGACCGCAACCCGGGCGACGACCCCCGCACGCTGGCCTCCCTGCTCCTCGCCAACCTGGCGACGGTGATCGGCTTCGGCATCCTGGCCCTCTCGCCCGTGCCGGTGCTGCAGGCAATCGGCATCACCGTCGGCCCTGGCGCGGTGCTCACCCTGGTCCTCTCCGCCATGCTGGCGCACCGGATCGACCGCTGAGATGAAACGGCCCCCACGCTCACTGTGTTCGCTGCCCCCGCCTCATGCAGCGTGGGTCGCGCCACGCACGGTGGAGCCACTGAGATGAGCCACTGGCGGCCCAGCCCGACGCTGCAGGCAAGCGCCCTCGTGCATGCGGGCGCCCTGGCCGGCCTGCTGCTCGAACCCACCAGCTGGCCCGCCGCGGCCGGCGCCCTGGCCGCCAATCACGTCGTCCTCAGCGCCGCCGGCCTGCTGCCCCGCAGCGCGCTGCTGGGCCCCAACCTGACCCGTCTGCCCGCCGCTGCGGCAGCCCGCGGCGAGGTGGTCATCAGCATCGATGACGGCCCCGACCCGGAGATCACCCCCCGGGTACTCGACCAGCTCGACGCCGCCGGCGCCCGGGCCAGCTTCTTCTGCATCGGCCAGCTCGCCACCGCCCACCCGGGCCTGGTGCGGGACATCATCAACCGTGGCCACCGCATCGAAAACCACAGCGAGCACCACTGGAAGCGCTTCTCGACCCTCGGCCCCGGCGCCATGGCGCGGGAAGTGGCGGCGGCCCAGGCCAGCCTCGCGGCCCTGACCGGCAGGCAGCCCCGTTACTTCCGCGCCCCCGCCGGCCTGCGCAATCCCTTCCTCGACCCGGTGCTGGCGCGCCTCGACCTGCAGCTGGCCAGCTGGACCCGTCGCGCCTACGACACCCGCAACGGCGACCCCGCCAGCGTGCTCGCGCGGCTCAGCAGGGGGCTCGCGGGCGGCGACATCCTGCTCCTCCATGACGGCAACGCGGCCCGCACACCCGCCGGGCAGGCGGTGATCCTGGAGGTGCTGCCCGCCCTCCTCGAGCGCATCCGTGCGGCCGGCCTGACCCCGGTGTGCCTGTGAGCGACGGCCTCCAGGACAGGCTGGTCGGCCTGGCCAGCGCACCGTATCGCCCCGCCGGCCCCTGGGCCTGGCACTTCGCCCGGGGCAAGCTCGGCGGCGACCCCCTCTTTGCGGCCCTGCTGCGTCCGGGCCTGCTCCCGCCCAACGGCCGCTACCTGGATCTGGGCTGCGGGCAGGGCCTGCTGGCCAGCTGGCTGCATGCCGCGGCCACCCTGCATGACGGTCCGGACTGGCCGGCGGAGCAGGCCGCCCCGCCGCAAGTCAGTGCCTATCACGGGCTCGACATGCAGGCCACCGCCATCGGGCATGCCCGGCAGGCCCTGGCCGGCTGCCCGTTTCCCGTCCGCCTGGAGGTCGGCGACCTGCGCGACTACGTGCTGCCCGAGGCCGACGTGATCACCCTCTTCGACGTGCTCCACTACCTCCCCGCGACGGCCCAGGCGCAGCTGCTGCGACGCATCCGCAGCCGCCTCCCCGCCGACGGCCGGCTGCTGCTGCGGGTCGGCGACGGGGCCGCCGGCCTGCCCCATCACCTGTCCCGCATCGTCGACAGCCTCGTGGTCCGGGCCCAGGGCGGTGGCTGGCCGCGCCTGCACTGTCGCCCGCTGGCCGCCTGGCAGGCCCTGCTCGGCGAGGTGGGTTTTCACACCACCCCCTGCCCGATGGCCGGAGCCGGCTTCGCCAACGTTCTGCTCCACGCCCGGCCGGTCTGACGCCAGCGTCATGACACGGGATGGATCGGTCTGCGGGCCCCTCTGGTAGACTCCCGTCACCGCCCGAAAAGACTGCACCGTGACACCACTCCACCTTGCCCATCACACCGTAAGCTGCTGTGCAGGCGATGGCCTGGCAGCGCTGCGCGCAGCCCTCCGCAACGGCACCAGCGGCCTGCGCCCCCACCGCATCGAGGGGCTGGGCATCGACACCTGGATCGGCGAAGTCCCGGGGCTCGACGATGCCGCACTGCCCGCCTCCATGGCCGGCTTCGACTGCCGCAACAACCGGCTCGCCCGGCGCGGTCTGGCCGCCGACGGTTTCGAGGACGCCATCCGCAGCCGCATCGCCCGCCACGGCGCCCGGCGCGTGGGAATCGTCCTGGGCACCAGCACCTCGGGCATCCTCAGCACCGAGCTGGCCTACCGCCAGCGCCCCCCCGAAGATGGCCCCCTGCCCGCCGGGCTGAACTACCCCGGCAGCCACAGCACCTATTCCCTGGCCGACTTCGTGCGCAGCTGGCTGGCCATCGAAGGCCCCGCCTGCGTCGTATCCACGGCCTGCTCCTCGTCCGCCAAGGCCTACGCGGCGGCGGCGCGGCTGATCCACGCCGGCCTGATCGACGCCGCGCTGGTGGGGGGCGTCGACAGCCTGTGCTTCACCACCCTGCACGGCTTTGCCTCCCTCGAGCTCACCTCGCCCGAGCCCTGCCGCCCCTACGACGCCGCCCGCTCCGGCATCTCCATCGGCGAGGCCGCTGCCTTCGGCCTGCTGGAACGCGCCTCCGACAGCCTCGACGCCGACGCGCTGCTGCTGCTGGGCTACGGCGAATCCAGCGACGCCTACCATATGTCCTCCCCCCATCCGGAAGGCCTCGGCGCCCGGCTGGCCATGGAGGGCGCCCTGGCCCTGGCCGGCCTGAGCCCTGCCGACATCGACTACATCAACCTCCACGGTACCGCTACCCACAACAACGACGCCGCCGAGGGTTGCGCCGTGGCCGGCCTGTTCGGCAACCGGGTGGCGGCCAGTTCCACCAAGGGCATCACCGGGCACACCCTGGGCGCCGCGGGGGCGCTGGAGATCAGCGTCAGTGCCGTGGCCCTGACCGACGGCCTGGTGCCGGGCAGTGTGCATACCCGCAGCCCGGACCCGGGCATCCCCATCGACTACGTTCTGACATCACGCAACGCCCCCCTGCGCCACGTCATGAGCAACTCCTTCGGTTTCGGTGGCAGCAACTGCAGCGTGATCATCGGGAGGGCCGGATGAGCGCCGACATGTCCCTCAGCGCCTGGATCGACGGCGTCGGCCTGCTGGCCCCCGGCCTGCCCGACTGGGCCCACGGCCAGGCCGTGCTGGCCGGCCGCGAAGCCCACGTGCCGGCCCCGAGCGTGCTGCCGGCGCCCCTGGTGCTGCCGCCCAACGAACGCCGCCGCGCCAGCCGCGTGGTGCGCGTGGCCCTGGCCAGCGGCCTAGCGGCCCTGGAGCAGGCCGGCGTGGATCCGTCCGGCGTGGCGGCGGTCTTCGCCGCCTCGACCGCCGACGGCCACAACTGCCATGCCCTCTGTGAAACCCTGGCCTCCAGCGATCAACGGGTGTCGCCGACGCGCTTCCACAACTCCCTGCACAACACTCCGGCCGGCTACTGGAGCATCGCCACGGGCGCCATGGCGGCCAGCCAGTCCCTGGCCGCCTACGACGCCAGCTTTGCGGCCGGCCTGCTCGAGGCCCTGGTGCAGATCCACGCCACTGCCGCCCCCTGCGTGCTGATCGCCTACGACGCGGAGTACCCGGAGCCCATCGCCAGCCTGCGCCCCATCCCCGACGCCGCCGGCATCGGCCTGGCCCTCAGCCCCCAGGCCGGGCCCCGCAGCGTGGCGCGCCTGGACATCCGCCTCGGCGACGGCCCAGCCTCCATGCTGGACACGCCCTCCCTGGAAGCCCTGCGCACCACCATCCCGGCCCTGCGCGGCCTGCCCCTGCTGCAGGCCCTGGCCTCGGGCCAAGGCGGCGAGCTCGTCGTCGAGTACCTCGCCCCCCTCAGCCTCCACGTCAGCCTGACCCCATGCTAGACCGCCACGCCATCGCCGCCCGCATTCCGCACCACGGCGACATGAGCCTGCTCGACACCGTGATCGAGTGGGACGCCACCCACATCCGCTGCACCGCCGTCAGCCATCGCCAGGCCGACAATCCGCTGCGCAGCGCCGGGCAGCTGGGCGTGGCCGCGGGCATCGAATACGCCGCCCAGGCCATGGCCGTGCATGGCGGCCTGCTCGCCGCGGATGCAGCGCCCCCGCGCCAGGGCTACCTGGCCAGCGTCCGCCAGGTGCAGTTTCACGTTCCCCGCCTGGACGACCTGCCCGGCGAGCTGCACATCGCCGCCGAACGCCTGTCCGGCGATGCCACCCAGGTGCTCTACCGTTTCACCCTCAGCAGCGACGGCACGCCGGTGCTGGACGGCCGCGCGGCGGTGATCCTCGACGCCGGAGCCCTGTCATGAGGCGCGCCCTCGTCACCGGCGCCAGCGGCGGCATCGGGGCGGCCATCGCCCGGCGGCTGGGTGCCGACGGCCACCATGTGCTGATCCACGCCAATCGCAACCCCGAGCGCGCCGCCGTCGTCCTCGAGGAGATCCACGCCGCGGGCGGTTCGGCGGAGGTCGTGTGCTTCGACCTCACCGATGCGGCGGCCACCACCGCCGCAATCAACACCATGCTCGAAGCCGGCCCGATCTCCATCCTGGTGAACAATGCCGGCCTCCACGCCGACGCGGTGTTTCCCGGCATGAGCCCGGAAAAGTGGCAACAGGTGATGGATGTGAACCTCAACGGCTTCTACAACGTCACCCAGCCCCTGACCATGCCGATGATCCGCAATCGCTGGGGGCGCATCGTCACCATCACCTCGGTGGCCGGCCTGGTGGGCAACCGGGGGCAGGTCAATTACGCCGCGGCCAAGGGCGCCCTCCATGCAGCCACCAAGTCCCTCGCCCTCGAGCTGGCCAGCCGGGGCATCACCGTCAATGCGGTGGCCCCCGGTATCATCGCCACGGGAATGATCGAAGGCAGCTTCGATCAGGCCAGCATCGAACGCCTGGTGCCCATGAAACGGGCCGGCAGACCCGAAGAGGTGGCCGATCTCGTGGCTTTCCTGGTTTCCGACCAGGCCACCTACATCACCGGGCAGATCATCTCGGTCAATGGCGGTATGGTCTGAGATGGCGCACGCCGCCATCGGGCCACCACGCAATCCCGCCCATCCCAGGCATTCCGGGCCCGGCATGGCACACAAGAACAGGAAACCTGCATGAGCACCACCCCCCAGCTGGCCGGCCAGGTGTCGGTCCACAAGGCGGAGGCCGTCCTCTTCTTCGCCCTGCTGCAACTCAGCGTGATCGTGCTGGCGGGCCGCATCGGCAGCATCGCCGCCCGCCGGGTGGGGCAATCGTCCGCGGTCGGCGAGATCATCATCGGGATCCTGCTGGGGCCCTCGCTGTTCGGGCTGCTGTTCCCCGACATCTTCGACCACGTCTTCCGCTCCGGCCCGCCGGAGCCCATGCAGGTTCTCTCCCAGATCGGCCTGATCCTGCTGATGTTCCAGATCGGCATCGAGTTCGACTTCTCCCACCTGTCGGAACGCCAGCATCGCAAGACGGTGCGCCGTGTGGCCTTCGCCGGGCTGGTGGCGCCCTTCATCCTCGGTCTGGGCTTCGGGTGGCTGGCGGCTCCGGTGCTGTCGCCCCAGGCCAACCGGCTCGCCTCCGGGCTGTTCATCGCCACGGCCTTTTCGATCACCGCCCTCCCCATCCTCGGGCGGATCATGATCGAGTTCGAGCTCACCCGCCGCCCCATCGGCGTCATCGCCATCAGCGCCGCCGCCGTCAATGACGTGGTGGGGTGGTTGCTGCTGGCCCTGGTGACCACGCTGACCCTGTCCCATTTCGATCCGGCCGATTTCAGCCTGAAGGTCGCGCTGGTGGGGGTGTTCATGCTGGCGGCCTGGTTCGTCATCCGGCCCCTGATGAAATGGACGATACGGCGCACCCGCCACCACGGCCACCTCTCGCCCCACCTCATGGGGCTGCTGCTGGCAGCGATCTTCCTGTGCGCGATGGTCACCTACAAGCTGGGCATCTTCGCCATCTTCGGGGGCTTCGTGATGGGAGTGCTGGTGCACGACGAGCCGGAGCTGGTGGAAGCCTGGAAGGAACGCATCGGCCACTTCGTGACCGTGTTCTTTCTGCCCATCTTCTTCACCTACACGGGGCTGCGCACCAACATCGGCGGGCTGGACAGCCTGGTGCTGTGGGGCTGGTGCCTGCTCACCATTGCCCTGGCCACCCTGGGCAAGTTCGGCGGCACCTATGTGGCGGCCCGCAGCTGCGGGCTCGACCATGCGGCATCCAGCGTGCTGGGCATCATGATGAACACCCGGGCCCTGATGGAGCTGATCGTCATCAACGTCGGCTACGACCTGGGCGTGATCTCCCAGGACATGTTCACGATGCTGGTGCTGATGGCCATTGTCAGCACCGTGGTCACCACCCCGGGGCTGCGCCGCTGGCTGCCCCGCATGGGCCCGGCCATCCGCTGACCCGGCCCGGCGGGGCGCTCACCCCTCGCGCAGGCGGCGCACGACGAGGCGCGGCAGGCGCAGCAGAAAGCCGATGAACAGCCGGGTATGCATCCAGGTGAGCAGGCGGTTGTCGCGCAAATAACGGAAGTGCGACACCCCGCCCTCGTCGCTGCGGAAGTAGCGCACCGGGGCGGGCAGGTTGATCGGGCGCACCCCTGCCCAGGCCAGGCGCACCACCGCCTCGGGGTCGAAATCGAAGCGCCGCATCCAGCGCTGCCTGGCCATGATCCGCTCCAGCGGTGCGATGGGATAGACGCGAAAACCGAACAGCGAATCGCCGATCCCCATCCACAGGGTTTCCAGGTTGGCCCACCAGTTGGAGATCTCCCGCCCCTTCACCCGCAGCTGGGGTGCGGCCGAATCGAACACCGGCTTGCCCAGCACCATGCACCCCGGATTGCGCGTGGAAACCTGCATGAATTCGGGAATGCAGTGGGCCGGGTGCTGGCCGTCGGAATCCATCGTCAGCACGTGGGTGAAACCCGCCGCTGCCGCCGCCCGCAGCCCCTCCAGCACCGCCGCGCCCTTGCCCCGGTTCTCGGGCAATTCGATGATGCGCAGGCCGGGGTCGGCGGCCGCCATGGCGCGCAGGCGCGCCGTGCTGCCGTCGGTGCTGCCGTCGATCACCACCCACACCGGATTCCACTGGGCACGCGCCTCCCGGACGGTGGCGTCGACCTTCGGGCCGGGGTTGTAGCTGGGGATCATGACCAGGTGGGATGAGGAGGCTTGCATCACGATGCCGTGCTTTCTTCGGTGCTGCGGGGTGAGCCTGCGCTGGCAGCCGGGGGCTGGGCCAGGGTGCTGCGGTAGTAGTCGCCCAGTTCGGCGGTAAAGGCCAGCACCCGCGCCGGCGGGTCGAAACGCCGCCCCAGCCGGACGCTGAAGCGCAGGGGCAGCTCGGGCTTGCGGAACAGGGGCCAGGCCTTGCCCAGGTAAGGCGAGCTGAAATCGATGATCAGGGCCTGCACGGGGGTCTGCGCATGCCGGGCAATGAGGCCCGCCGCATTGGTGCAGCCATCAAAAGGGAAATTAGACGTCCGCGAGCCCTCCGGAAAGATCACCAGGTGGGCGCCGGCCTGCAGCTCCCGGGTCGCCCGCCGGACCATCCGCACGGGTTTGTCGTTATGAATGTAACGGGCCAGGCGCGCCGCAGCCCCCAGGAGGACGTTGTCCATCAGCGCCGCCTTCATGATGCACACGGCGTTCGGCAGACGTGACGCGATGAGCACCACGTCCAGCAGCGAGGGGTGATTGGCCACGAGCACCAGGGACGGCTGGCGGCGGAGGGCATCCAGCGCCTTCAGGTCGAAGCTGCAGGCGCAGAAGAGGCTCAGGAAGTGCAGGTACAGGCGAAAGCCGATCATGATGGCCAGCCGCCCGACAAAGGTCCCCAGGGGGCGCGGCAGCACGCCGAGGAGCAGCGCAAACGGCAGCCACACCATGCAGATCAGCGCCAGCGCCCCCAGCCCGAGCACCATGGCGACATATTCGTAGGCGGTCCACAGCAGCTTGCCACAACGGGCCAGCGGGCTAGTCATCGACATTCACCCGCTCGCTCGACTCACCGAAAATCCACGCTACCGCCACACCCGCGGCCAGATAGTGATCACGGGCCACCAGCGGGCTGTCGTCGAAGGCAGCATGCTGCAGCATGTCGTAGCGGACGAAGGCCCCCACCCAGTGACGCGGATAGCGCCGCGACAGCGAGGCCAGCACCTGGGTGCCACTGTAGCCACCGCTGGCCGTGTAGGCCGGGCGGTCCGGCCTGGCCTCGGCGGGGCTCACCTGGTAGTAGTAGGCGTGCTGGCGGCGAGTTGCAAAAATGGGGCCGCTGCGCAGGCCGAGACGCCAGCCTGCCAGGCCGGGCGGGTCGACCAGATCCAGGTTGAGCGCGGGCGAAAAAACCCAGCCAGCATGCTGCGGGTTGCTGCTCAGGGTAAAGGCGCTGCGCACCGGGAGAATGAGCTTGAGCTGGCTGGCCCGGTCCGGGCTGCGCCACAGGGTGAGATCGAGCTGCGGACCGATCTCGACGGTGGCGTCCAGTTCGGCCATCCCCGCACGTGCGCTGCTGCTGTCCTTGCTCACCGGCGGCGAGGCTCCGAGACTGACGCCCAGGTCTACACGGTCGGAATCGAAGAGCACGCCGCGCACACCCTGACGGTCGGCGCGCAGATAACGCCCGTGGTAGATGAAATACGGTACCGGCAGGACCAGCTCGCGGGATTCCGCCGCGCCGCGCCAGGACGGCAGGTGCATCACGCCCAGGCCGGCACCGGCCTCCCACAGGGGCTTGTCGGCCGCGGCCGCAGCACCACTGGCCAGCAGTGCCGCACACCCCAGCACGACGCAGGCAGATGAAAACACGCTCATGAAAAACTCAACTCAATAGGTGGCAGGCCTGGGCCTCGACTTCGACCAGCAGATCGGCACGGCAGACGTCGGCCTGGAGGTAGACCAGCTGCGCCTCTGCCCCCAGGGCCCGGGTCAGCTCGGCCTGCACCGGGGCCAGATGCTCGGGGTGGCGCACATAGACCCGTGCGCTGAGCTCGGGCAGGTGATAGGCCGGGCCGGCGCTGCAGCGGCTGGCCTCGGCCAGCACGGCGTCCAGGTTGGTGACGATCTCCCGGGTCTGGGCCACCGGATCTCCGGGGTGCACGCTCTGGTGCCCGACGATGCTGGCCGTCCCCGACACGAACAGCCACTCCGTATCGGCATGCCGCCCGAGCGCCGCCCGCGAGAAGGTCGGGCTGCACGGGCCGTAGTCTGCCGGGTAGCGGAAGGCACTGAGCTGACGCGGATTCTCGATGGAGCGGGTGGGCGCCCGCCCGGCCAGGAAAGCCACGCTCAGCGGCCCGCCCTGCACCCCCAGCGCGCTGGCCGCCGGGATGCTGTCCATCACCAGACGCCCTGCCGCCTCGAAGGCCAGATGGCGCCCGATGTTGAACTGCCGGTAACGCTCGAGGCCGTCGGTCTCCTCGTTGATGCGGGGAAGGTAGTTCCAGATGCGCCACAGGTGGGAGTAGCCCTCCTCGGCGAGGAGCCTGAACACGGCGTCATAGGCCTGCCGGCCGGCCCGCTGCAGCACCGGGCCGCTGTCGCCGCCCAGCGCGGCGGCGGCGTCCTCTGCAACCTCGATGACGCCGAACAGCAGCTCGCCATCGTGCCGGTAACGCACACCGTGGCGGGTACCGGCCTCGGCCGGTCCGGCCCCGAACCAGGCCTCGACGGGCTCACCGAGCAGACAGGGGGCATGGAGCTGCTGGCACGGCAGCCCCTGGGGGACGTGTGTCGGCTCGGCCAGACCTATCCAGGACAGGCCGAGGAGGGTCGGATCCAGCTGCCCGCCGGCAAGCACGGTACCGGAAAGAAAGCGGTGCAGATCATGCTGCATCCCCGTCACTGGCCGGCCCCCAGGCCGGCTTCATCCACCGGCCGGATGTTGATCCGGCGGTTGCGCCAGCCACGGAGGGACTGGCGCAGATTGCCCAGGAAGGACAGGTAGTAGATGACCTTGAAGATGCGCAGCGGACGCCAGATCGGGGTGCTGCCGTAGATGTCGCCGGCGAGCACCGAGAGCAGCGCCTCCTGGACCCGGAAGATGTTGCGTGGCGCCATGAACATGTCGCGCATGGTGGGATTGGTGATGCGGTAGATGAACCAGGAAAAAACCTCCGGCCCATGCCGCATGGCCCGGTCGAACTCCGCCAGCGCCGCGGCGGCCCCGGCCGGGCGGGACAGGCAGGTGTCGATCGCCTTGGCCCCGGCAAAGCCGCTGTTCATGGCCAGCATCACCCCGGACGAGAACACCGGGTCGATGAAGGCGAAGGCATCGCCGAGCATCAGGTAGTTGGAACCGTGGTTGCGTTCCGACACGTAGGAGAAGTTGCCGGTGGCCTCCGCCTCGGTCACCATCTGCGCGTCCTTGAGGCGTTCCGCCAGGGCCGGGCAGCTGGCGATGGTGTCGAGCAGGAACTGCGTCAGGCTCCGCCCGGCGCGGGTCTTCATGTAATAGGGCCACACGGTGGCACCCACGCTGGTCAGCCCGTCGGAGAGGGGGATGAACCAGAACCAGCCGTGGTCGAACCAGAAGATGGTGATGTTGCCTTCCGCCTGGCCCTGATGGCGGCGGGCACCGACAAAGTGGGCGTACATGGCCGAGCTGTTGTGGCGCGGATTGCGGTGCTTGATCTGGAAACGGTTGGCCAGGAAGGTGTCGCGACCCGACGCATCGACCACGAAGCGCGCCTGCCAGCGCTGCTCCCGCCCGTCATCGTGGGTGGCCTTCACCACCGCGCCCTGCGTGTCCGACTGAAAATCCACCGCCCCCACCTTGCAGCCCTCGATGACCTCGACCCCTTCGCGGGCGGCATTGCGGATCAGGACATGGTCGAAATCGGCGCGCTTGACCTGGTAGGCCATGGGCAGCGATTTGTTGAAGGCGTCCGCGAAGCGGAACTCCTGGCCCTGCTCATGCCAGGGGGAGACGAACTCCGCCCCCCATTTTTCCATGCCGATGGCCTTGACCTCGTCGGCCACACCCAGGGCCTCCAGCAGCGGCATGTTGGCGGGCAGCAGGGATTCGCCAATGTGGAAACGCGGGTGATGGGCCTTCTCGAGCAGGACCACCTTGTAACCCTTGCGGGCCAGCAGCGGCGCGACGGTGCTGCCCGCCGGACCACCGCCGATCACCAGTACATCGCAGGTGCTCATCGCAGGCCGCGGGTCTTCCTTGAGTGCAGGCTCAACCATTTCGTTTCCTCGCATCCAGCGCCAGGACGGCGGCGCGGTTATACCGTAATCCCGCCCCTCCCGCCACCGCTGCGGCTGCGCCACAGGCCGGGTGAGAGGGCCGCCGCCGCCGCGGCGAGGGCACTGCCGGCAAGCACGTCCAGCAGGACATGCTGCTTCGTCGCCAGCGTCGAAAAGACAATCAGGCCGCTCCACAGCCAGTTACCCCAGTGCCAGGCCAGGCCACACTGCATCTCACGCAGCTCGCGGTCCAGCCAGAGCCCCGAATAGAGCGCCGCCGCCACGTGCAGGGACGGACAGGCATTGCCCCCCGGGTCGATCCCCTTGAGCAGCGCATAGCCCGGATACAGCCCCCAGTCCACCGCGGCCGGCGGCACCGCCGTGGGCCAGAAGACATAACAGAGCAAACCCGCCCCGCACAGGCAGGCCATGTGCAAGCCGAGGCTGAACAGACGCTTGAAGCCCGGTGCCAGCGCCGCCGGGAGGGAGACGTAAACCCACAGGGAGGCATACACCACCAGGGCCCAGGGCTGAAAGCCCACCTGTCGATCCACCCAGGTCAGGGGCATTTCGAACACCGGCCTCAGCGGATGATGGAGCAGCTCCAGGTAGGCCAGGAAGAACACATACATGAAGAGGCTGGTGCCGAGCCCCTTGAACCACCACCAATGCCGCAGGCGCGCGCCGATCCGGGCGAGCGGCCGCGGCGGAGCGTCGGCTGCTCCGGGGACGGCAAGGGTCGCCGACTCGGTGAGCGGCAGCGGGTGTGGTTCCAAGGATCGCGCTCCGGGCAGTGTCGGCAGGCTGTTGATCGCGTCGTGAATCGACAATTTTCAGCGCCCTATATTACGCGATCACGGGGACCGACAAGCACACCAGCCATCCGGCATACATCAGGCTTCCCGGAACCGGCAGACCGTCAGGGTATCCAAGTATTGAGCTGTCGCCCCCCGGCAACCAGACTCGCCTTGCAACACCTCCGCGGCGGGGCCCACAAGGCTCCTCCCGCGAATGGATCAAAAACACGATTTTTGCGAGGAATCCATCATGGCCGAGCAGGACCCCGTCCGCGCCCTGGGCGCCCCCACGTCGGGCAGCACGCTTCTCGACGACAAGTACGCCACGCCCTCCGGGCGCGTCTATCTCACCGGCTACCAGGCCCTGGTACGCCTGCTGCTGATCCAGCGTGACCGCGACCGGGCCGCCGGGCTCGACACCGCCGGCTTCGTTTCGGGCTATCGGGGCTCGCCCCTGGGCGGCCTCGACCAGACCCTGTGGAAGGCCAAGGCCCACCTGGCCAGCCACGACATCGTCTTCCAGCCGGGCATCAACGAAGACATGGCCGCCACCGCCGTGTGGGGCAGCCAGCAGGTGTCCCTGTCGCCCCAGGCCCGGGTGCGGGGGGTGTTCGGCATGTGGTACGGCAAGGGGCCAGGGGTGGATCGCTGCGGCGACGTCTTCCGCCACGCCAACGCCGCCGGCAGTTCGCAGTACGGCGGCGTGCTGGTGATCGCCGGTGACGACCACGCGGCCAAGTCATCCACCCTGCCCCACCAGACCGACCACTTCTTCAAGTCGATGATGATGCCGGTGCTGGCCCCGGCTGGGGTCCAGGAGTATCTGGATTTCGGTGTGCACGGCTGGGCCCTGTCCCGCTATTCCGGCTGCTGGGTGGCCTTCAAGGCCCTCGCCGACACGGTGGAGACCTCGGCCTCGGTGGACGTGGACCCGATGCGCGTCACCACCCGCATCCCCGACGATTTCGCCCTGCCTCCCGACGGCCTCAACATCCGCTGGCCCGACCCGCCCCTGGTGCAGGAAAAGCGCCTGCTCCACGCCAAGCTCTACGCCGCCCTGGCTTACTGCCGGGCCAACGGCCTGAACCGCGTCATCATCGACTCGCCCCAGCCGCGCCTGGGCATCATCACCAGCGGCAAGAGCTACCTGGACGTGCGTCAGGCCTTCGACGACCTGGGCATCGACGAGGCCCTGGCCGCCGAGATCGGCATCCGCCTGTACAAGGTGGGCATGGTCTGGCCCCTCGAGGCCGAGGGCGTGCGCCACTTTGCCGAGGGCCTGGACGAGATCCTGGTGATCGAGGAGAAGCGCCAGCTCATCGAATACCAGCTCAAGGAAGAGCTCTACAACTGGCGCGAGGACGTGCGCCCCCGCGTCGTCGGCAAGTTCGACGAGAAGGGCGAGTGGTCGCTGCTCACCACCCTCCGCCCAGACGGCAAGGTCACCGTGGACCACGGCGAATGGCTGCTGCCGGCGGCCGGCGAGCTGACCCCGGCCATGATCGCCCGGGTCATCGCCGCCCGCATCGGGCGCTTCTTCACCTCCGAGCGCATCGAGGCCCGGCTGGCCTTCCTGCAGGCCAAGGAGGCCACCCTCGGCCGCCGCGTGTTCGCCATCGACCGGGTGCCCACCTTCTGCCCCGGCTGCCCCCACAACACCTCCACGGTGGTGCCCGAGGGCAGCCGCGCCATGGCCGGCATCGGCTGCCACTACATGGCCACCTTCATGCCCGACCGCAAGACCGGCACCTTCACCCACATGGGCGGCGAGGGCGTGCCCTGGGTCGGCCAGGCGCCCTTCCTCAAGGAGGCGCACATCTTTGCCAACCTGGGGGATGGCACCTACTTCCACTCGGGCCTGCTGGCCATCCGTCAGGCGGTGGCGGCCTTCAACCGGCCCGGCGTGACCAGCGGCATCACCTACAAGATCCTCTATAACGACGCCGTCGCCATGACCGGCGGGCAGCCGGTTGACGGTGAGCTGAGCGTGCCCAAGCTGCTGCGCCAGCTGCAGGGCGAAGGGGTGAACACCATCGTGCTGGTGACCGACGGCACCGACCGCCCGTGGCACGTGGCCGACATCCCCCACGGCGTTCCCATCCGCCACCGGGACGAGCTGGAGGTGATCCAGCGGGAGCTGCGCAGCACCGCCGGCGTGTCGGCCCTGGTCTTCGACCAGACCTGTGCCGCCGAGAAGCGGCGCCGCCGGAAACGCGGCACCTACCCCGACCCGCAGACCCGCGTCTTCATCAACGAGGCGGTGTGCGAGGGCTGTGGCGACTGCGGCCGGGAATCCAACTGCATGGCCATCCTGCCGGTGGAGACCGAGTTCGGGCGCAAGCGCCAGATCGACCAGTCGGCCTGCAACAAGGACTTCTCGTGCATGAACGGCTTCTGCCCCAGCTTCGTCACCGTTGAAGGGGGCAAGGTGCGCAAGGGCCGGGGCCTGCAGGGCGACGACAGCCGCTTCGCAGCGCTGCCCGCCCCCAGGCTGCCCTCCACCCGCGAGCCCTGGGGCATCCTGGTCACCGGCGTCGGCGGCACCGGGGTGGTCACCATCGGCGCCCTGATCGGCATGGCCGCCCACCTGGACGGCAAGGGCGTCACCGTGCTCGACATGACCGGCCTGGCCCAGAAGGGCGGCTCGGTGTTCAGCCACGTGCGCATTGCCGACCGCCCCGAAGACCTGCACGCCGTGCGCATCGCCGCTGGCGAGGCCAACGCGGTGATCGGCGGCGACGTGGTGGTCACCGCCAGCGTGGACGCCCTGGCCAAGATGGCCACCGGCCGCACCCGGGGCGTGGTCAATTGCGCCGAGACGCCCACCTCGGAATTCACCCGCAACCCGGACTGGCAGTTCCCCCTGGAAAAGATGCAGGCCGCCATCGTCGAGGCCGTGGGCAAGGAGGGCTGCGACTTTCTCGACGCCCAGCACCTGGCCACCCGCCTGCTGGGTGATGCCATCGCCACCAACCTGTTCCTGCTCGGCTACGCCTGGCAGAAGGGTTGGGTGCCCATCAGCGAGGCCAGCCTGCACAAAGCCATCGAGCTCAACGGCGCGGCGGTGGACATGAACCGGCGCGCCTTCCTGTGGGGCCGTCGGGCAGCCGTAGACCTGCACGCGGTGGAGCGGGAGGTGAGCCCCGCGCCGGTGATCCCCATCCGCCCCGAAACCCTGGACGAGCGCATCGCCCGCCGGGCCGCCATCCTCACCGACTACCAGGACGCGGCCTACGCTCGGCGCTACACCGACCTGCTGGCCCGCGTGCGCAGCGCCGAAGCCCCGCTGGGGAGCACCCAGCTGAGCGAAGCCGTGGCCCGCAACTACTTCAAGCTGCTGGCCTACAAGGATGAGTACGAGGTCGCCCGCCTGTACGCCGACCCGGCCTTCCGCGACGCCCTGAAGCGCCAGTTCGAAGGGGATTTCCAGCTCCACTTCCACCTCGCCCCCACCTTCCTGGCCCGCCCCGACCCGGCCTCCGGGCGCATCCGCAAGCTCGTCTTCGGCCCCTGGATGCTCAACGCCTTCAAGTGGCTGGCCCGCCTGCGGCGCCTGCGTGGCACGCCCTTCGACGTCTTCGGCTACCACCCGGAGCGCCGCGCCGAGCGGGCCCTTATCCTGGCGTACGAGCAGGACATCGCCCAGCTCCTGGGGGCCCTGGATGCCAGCCGCCTGCCCCTGGCCACGGAGATTGCCAGCCTGCCGGAGGGCATCCGCGGCTATGGCCATATCAAGGCGGCGGCGATCCGGCAAGTGGCAGGGCAACGCGAGGCCCTGCTGGCGCGCTGGTCGGGCAAGGCAGCCAAGGCCAGCCAGGCCGCCTGAAGGGTACGGGATGCCGCTTCCTGGCAAGAGCGCCGGGGCGGCATCCGTCCATTTCGTCACACTCGAAACGCAATCTCACCAGCCCACGCCCCGCCAGCCCGGGAACGGGCTTTGCAGCGCCCCGAAATGGCTTCATCATCCGGGCACATCAACGCCACCCGGTCACGAAAGCCTTCCATGAAACACCTGTCCCTGCTGCTCACCACCCTGCTCCTCGGCACCTCCGCCTTTGCCGCCCCGCCCAGCAACGAGTCCATCTCCCAGCTCCTCGTCGCCACCCGCATGGAGCGCTCGGTCAGCGTGGCCCAGCAGAGCCTGGATCAGGCCGTGCGCAACTCCATCACCCAGGGCCTGCAGGGCAAGACCCTCACCCCCCAGGGCCAGAAGGTGATCGACACCTTCACTGCCGATGCCAGCACCATCATCCGCAAGGAGATCAACTGGGCCGACCTCAAGAGCGCCTACGTGAAGCTCTACGCCGAGACCTTCACCCAGGAGGAAGTGGACGGCCTGCTCGCCTTCTACCGCAGCCCCGCCGGCGTGGCCCTGCTCGAGAAGATGCCCCTGGTGACCCAGAAGTCGGCCGCCATCACCCAGCAACGCATCGGTCCCCTGGTGGAGAAGCTCAAGGCCTCCATGGCCAAAACCGTCCAGGACGCCAAGGCGGCCAAGTAAGCACGCAGCACCGGGCCCCACGAAATGAAGCTGCCCCCCGCCCTCAAGGCCCTGCTGGCCCAGCTCATCGGCACGGCCGCGGCGCTGGCCGTGGCCCGTAGCGGCCTGCTGCCGGGCGGGCTGTGGCCGGTGGCGGCAATCCAGGCGCTGGCGGCGGCGGTGGCAGCCACGGCCCTCGGCAGCGCCCCCTGGTGGCGCTGGATCCACCTGGGCTTCGCCCCTCTGGTGCTGGCCGCCCTGCAACTGCACATCGCCCCGGGGTGGTATCTGGCGGCCTTCATCGGTTTCGCCCTGGTCTTCTGGAGCAGCTTCCGCACCCAGGTGCCCCTGTTCCTGTCCAACCCGAGCACCGCCGCCGCCGTCGCCGAACTGCTCCCCCGCCAGCGCCCCGCTCGCCTCCTCGACCTGGGCAGCGGCACCGGCTCCCTGCTCCGCCCCCTGGCCCGGCTGCGGCCCGATTGCCGCCTCGAAGGCATCGAATCGGCCCCCGCGCCTTACGCCCTGTCGGTCCTGCTGTCGCGCCGGCAGCCCACCATCGCCCTGGCGCGGGGCGATTTCTTCGAGATCCCTTGGACCGACTACGACCTTGTCTACGCTTTCCTGTCGCCGGTCCCCATGGCCCAGGTGTGGCAGAAGGCGAGCACCGAGCTGCGCCCGGGCGCCCTGCTGGTGAGCAACAGCTTCCCCGTGGACGGCATCGAACCAGAACAGGTCATCGATGTGGACGACCGCCGCCACACCCGCCTCTACTGCTACCGCCCCGCCGGGCCGGCTTATCAGCAAAAATCCGGAATTACAGGCAGATAGCCCCTCAATTTCGCCTCTCCTGCGGCCGTTAATGCCCGAATAATGGCGCCATCGCGCCTGGCGTTCAGCGAGAGGATTCCCACCATGTCCCGGATCATCTGCATCATCGGCAACAAGGGCGGCACCGGCAAGACCACCCTGTCCCACATGCTCTGCCAAGGCCTCGGCCTGCTCGGCCAGCGCTCCGCCTGCGTGCTCACCGACACCTCCCGGGAGCCCCTCAGCCCCGACGGCCGCCGCTACGTGACCGCTGACGCCCGCACCCCCGAGGCCCTGCACAAGGTGGTCGGCAAGCTGCGCACCATGGACGGCTGGCTGGGTGTCATCGATGGCGGCGGCAACCGCAGCGAGATGGACCGCATGCTCAACGGCCTGGCCGACATCGTGCTGCTGCCCTTCCGCGACTCCCACGAAGACCTGCGCACCGTGCTGCGCGACCTGGACGCCTTCCCCCACGCCTACGCCCTGCCCTCCCAGTGGCCCACCAACGCCTGGGCGCGGGACGCCGCCGACCGCAGCGTGGCCCAGATCCTCGGCGCCCACCGCGACCGCCTGCTCCACCCGGTGGCCAGCCTGTCCGCCTCCAAGCTGCTGCTCCAGAAGAGCATCCCCGACGGCCTGCCGTCCAACGTCGGCAACGCCTGCCGGGCGCTGGCGAGGCAGGTGCTGGAGGTGCTGGAGATCGGCGACAACGCCCCCCGGGAGCCCCAGACCACCGAGCAGGCAGAGCGCTCGGCCAGCCCGCCGCCCACCGTACTCCCCGAAGGCTACGCCAGCACGGCCCATCATTAAGAAACGCCAGCCATCCCTTTCCTTGACCTAGGCGGTTTACCCACCGGGGTGGGTCGGGCAGAATGCGCCGACCTTTGACTTCCCAGTGTGCCCCCTGATGCTCCGAGCCCACGGTCTCGCCTGCGACCGCGGCGATCGCCGCCTGTTTTCTGCCGTGGACCTGTGCGTGTCCCCCGGCGAATGGCTGCAGGTCGAGGGTGCCAACGGGGCCGGCAAGACCAGCCTGCTGCGCATGCTCGCTGGCCTGTCACCGGCGGCCGACGGGCACATCGAGTGGGACGGCCGGCCGATGGGCGAGGCCCGTGACGACTACCACGCCCGCCTGCTCTACCTGGGCCACGCCGCGGCCATCAAGGAAGACCTCTCCGCCCTCGAAAACCTGCAGACCGCCGCCGCCATCGCCGGGCGCCCCCTGGACGAGGCCACCGCCCTCGCCGCCCTGCGCCGCATTGGCCTGAAGGGGCGCGAAGACCTGCCCGCCCGGGTCCTGTCCCAGGGCCAGAAGCGCCGGGTGGCCCTGGCCCGCCTGCTGTGCAGCCAGGCACGCCTGTGGATCCTCGACGAACCCTTCGTGGCCCTGGATGTGGCCGCCGTCACCCAGCTGTGTGGCATCCTCGACGAGCACCTGGCCAGGGGCGGCATGCTGATCTTCACCAGCCACCAGGCGGTGCAGCTGGCGGGCAGCGGCGCCACCCTCAAGCTGAGCGCCTCCACACACCCGCGGGCGGGTGCCGAGCCCCGGGAGGTGGCCGCATGAACGCCTTCATCGCCATCGTCCGCCGCGACCTGCTGCTGGCCGCCCGGCGCAAGAGCGAGGTGTTCACCGCCCTGTTCTTCTTCATGATCGTGGTCAGCCTGTTTCCCCTGGGCATCGGCCCCGAGACCGCCATGCTGCGGCGCATCGCCCCCGGCGTGCTGTGGGTCGCCGCGCTGCTGGCCGCCATGCTGTCCCTCAACCGGCTGTTTGCCGCCGACCACCAGGACGGAACTCTCGAGCAGATGAGCCTGTCTCCCACTCCGCTGGCGGTGCTGGTGAGCGGCAAGGTACTGGCCCACTGGCTGACCTCAGGCCTGCCCCTGGTGCTGCTCGCCCCCGTCATCGGGCTGCAGTTCGACCTGTCGGCCCGGGCCCTGGGGGTGCTGATGATCAGCCTGCTGCTGGGCACGCCGGTGCTGTCCCTGATCGGCGCCATCGGCGCGGCGCTGACCCTGGGCGTGCGCGGCGGTGGCGTGCTGCTGTCCCTGCTGGTGTTGCCCCTGTATATTCCGGCGCTCATTTTCGGCGCCGGGGCCGTCGAGGCTGACGTGGCCGGCCTGGGCGCCGGTGGTCATCTGTCCCTGCTCGGCGCCCTGCTGGCCCTGGGCGTGTTCTTTGCTCCCTGGGCCGCCACGGCAGCCCTGCGCATCGCCCTCGAGTAGGGCGGTCCGATCCAATCAACCGGATTCATCCATGAGTCAGCGTCTCGTCAACTGGTTCAAGTTCGCCTCGCCGGCCAGCTTCTACCCCCTGGCCGGAAAGATGTGGCCGTGGTTCGCGGCCCTGGGCACCGTCCTTGCGGCCGTGGGCCTGTGGATCAGCTTCTTCGTCGCCCCCACCGACTTCCAGCAGGGCGAGGGCTACCGGATCATCTTCATCCACGTGCCAGCCTCGTGGATGTCCATGTTCATCTACTGCGTAATGGCCTTCTGGGCCGCCATCGGCATCACCTTCAACACCCGCCTGTCGGGCATGATGAGCTCGGCCCTGGCCCCCACCGGGGCGCTGTTCGCGTTTCTGTCCCTGTGGACCGGCGCCCTGTGGGGCAAGCCCATGTGGGGCGCCTGGTGGGTGTGGGACGCGCGCCTCACCTCCGAGCTGATCCTGTTCTTTCTCTACATCGGCTACATCGCCCTCACCGCCGCTATCGACGACCCGCGCCGGGCCGACAAGGCTGGCGCCATCGTCGCCCTGGTGGGCGTGGTGAATGTGCCCATCATCTATTTCTCGGTGAAGTGGTGGAACACCCTGCACCAGGGCGCCTCCGTCTCGATGACCAAGGCGCCGACCATGGCCGCCACCATGCTGTGGGGCATGCTGATCATGGCCCTGGCCTTCTGGATGTACAGCATCGCCATCGCCCTGTACCGGGTGCGGGCCATCATCCTTGAACGGGAGCGCCACACCACCTGGGTGGCCGAACTGCCGGAGATGCAGCGATGAACTGGGGCAGCGCCAGCGAATTCTTTGCGATGGGAGGCTACGGCCTCTATGTGTGGGGCAGCTTCGGCGTCACGGCCGCGGCGCTCCTGATCGAGGTGGGGCTGGTGCGCCACCGACTTGCCGCAGTGCGGCGCGGCCTGCGCCGGGAACTTGCCGCCGACCGGGACACTCAGGACTGAATCATGAAGCCACGTCAGAAACGCCTCGCCATCATCCTTGGCGGACTCGCCGCCCTCGGCATCGCCGCCGCGCTGATCCTCAATGCCTTCCAGAGCAACCTGGTGTTCTTCTTCACTCCCACCCAGGTGGCCAACGGAGAAGCCCCCAAGGAGCGCGCCTTCCGCATCGGCGGGCTGGTCAAGGAAGGCAGCCTGCAACGCAGCGACATCGTCGCCCGTTTCATCGTCACCGACACGGCCAAGGAAATCCCGGTGGCTTACGAAGGCATCCTGCCCGACCTCTTCAGCGAGGGTAAGGGCGTGGTGGCCCAGGGCGTGCTGGGCGCCGACGGCAAATTCACCGCCACCGAGGTGCTCGCCAAGCACGACGAAAACTACATGCCGCCGGAAGCCCAGGCGGCCGTAGACAAGGCCCACGAAGCCACCCGTACCCTCAAGCAATAAGCCCGGAGGCGCTCCATGATCCCGGAAATCGGCAGTTTTGCCCTCGTCCTCGCTCTGCTGGTGGCCCTCGTCCAGGGCACCTTGCCCCTGATCGGCGCCCAGCGCGGGGTGCCCGCCTGGATCGCCCTGGCCCGCCCGGCCTCGTCGATGCTGTTCCTGCTCATCGCCGTGGCCTTCGGCTGCCTCACCGCGAGCTTCATCAACAACGACTTCTCGGTTGTGTATGTCGCCCAGCACTCCAACTCGCGTCTGCCCCTCGAGTACCGCATCTCCGGCGTGTGGGGCGGCCATGAGGGCTCGCTGCTGCTGTGGGTGCTGATGCTGTCCCTGTGGTCCCTGGCGGTGGCGGCCTTCTCCCGCAGCCTGCCCGACGACATGGTGGCCCGGGTGCAGGGTGTGCTGGGGCTGGTGGCCGCCGGCTTCATCCTGTTCATCCTGCTCACCTCCAGCCCCTTCGAGCGCCTGCTCCCGGGCGCCGAAGACGGCCGTGACCTGAACCCCCTGCTGCAGGATCCGGGGCTGATCTTCCACCCCCCCATGCTCTACATGGGCTACGTGGGCTTCTCGGTGGCTTTCGCCTTCGCCATTGCCGCCCTGCTGTCGGGCCGGCTGGACGCGGCCTGGGCCCGCTGGTCGCGCCCCTGGACCACCGCTGCCTGGATCTTCCTGACCCTGGGCATCGGCCTGGGCTCCATCTGGGCCTACTATGAGCTGGGCTGGGGTGGCTGGTGGTTCTGGGATCCGGTCGAGAACGCCTCCTTCCTGCCCTGGCTGGTGGGCACGGCGCTGATCCACTCCCTGGCGGTCACCGAAAAGCGCGGCAGCTTCAAGAACTGGACGGTACTGCTGGCCATCGGTGCCTTCTCCCTGTCCCTGCTGGGCACCTTCCTGGTCCGCTCCGGGGTGCTGAGCTCGGTGCATGCCTTCGCCTCCGACCCCAAGCGCGGCATCTTCATCCTGCTCTTCCTGGCCGTGGTGGTGGGCTCGTCCCTGACCCTGTTCGCCTGGCGCGCACCCAAGGTCAGCCTGGGTGGTGCCTTCGCCCTGGTATCCCGGGAAACCCTGCTGCTGATCAACAACGTGCTGCTGCTGTCCGCCGCCGGCGCGGTGCTGCTGGGCACCCTCTACCCGCTGGTGATCGACGCCCTCAACCTGGGCAAGCTGTCCGTCGGCCCCCCTTACTTCAATGCCGTGTTCACCCCGCTGATGGTGCCCCTGCTGTTCCTGATGGCAGTCGGCCCGGTGGCACGCTGGAAACAGGCCAGCCTGGCCGAGATCGCCCGCCCCCTGCGCTGGGCCTTCGGCATCGCCGTGGCGGCCGGCATCAGCATTCCCTTCTTTTATGGCGGCTGGTCGGGCAGCGTGGCTCTGGGCATGGGGCTGGCGATCTGGATCGTCGGCGCCTCGGTGCTGCAGATCATCACCCGCGCCCGCAGCAGCCTGCCGCCGCGCGCCTTCTGGGGCATGCACCTGGCCCACATGGGCGTCGCCGTGACCGTTGTCGGCATCGTCATGGTCACCCAGTACGAGTCCGAACGGGACGTGCGCATGGCCCCTGGCGACACGGTGAAGACCGGTGAATACCAGATCCGCTTCCTGGGTGTGGAGGGCATCAGCGGCCCCAACTACAACGCCGCCCGGGGCAACCTGGAACTGCTCAAGGATGGTCAGCTGGTGATGTCGCTGCACCCGGAAAAGCGCAAGTACCTGTCGTCGGCCATGCCCATGACCGAAGCCTTCATCGACCCGGGCCTGACCCGCGACGTTTACGTCTCCCTCGGCGACCCGCTGGAAGGTGGCGACGGGGCCTGGAGCGTGCGCGTGTACTACAAGCCCTTCGTCAGCTGGATCTGGGGCGGCGCCGTACTGATGGCCCTGGGCGGGCTGCTTGCCGCCAGCGACCGGCGTTATCGCCTCAAATCCACCGCAGCACGGGCCGACAAGCTGGCCGCCCAGGGAGCCGCATCTTGAAACGTTTCCTGATTCCCCTCGGCCTCTTCCTGACCCTGGTCGTGTTCCTGGCCATCGGCCTCAACCGCGATCCCCATGAAGTCCCCTCGCCTCTGGTGGGCAAGCCGGCGCCCGCCTTCAGCCTCGAGAAGCTCGCCGAACCCGGCAAGACCTTCTCGCCGGCCGACATGCAGGGCCAGGTCTGGCTGCTCAACGTGTGGGCATCCTGGTGCGTGTCGTGCCGGGCTGAACACCCGCTGCTGGTGGCCTTTTCCAAACAGGGCGGGCTGCCCATCGTCGGCCTCAACTACAAGGAAGTGCGCGGCGACGGCGGCATCGATGCGAAGAAGCTGTCCCCCGCCGACGAAACCAGCCTGACGCGGCAGCGCGCCGGCGCCTGGCTGAGCCAGCATGGTGATCCCTACACCCTGTCGGTCCTCGACATGGACGGCCGGGTCGGCATCGACTACGGCGTGTATGGCGTGCCGGAAACCTACCTCATCGACAAGAAGGGCGTGATCCGCTTCAAGCAGATCGGCCCCATCACCCCCGAGGCCCTGGAGAAGAAGATCCTCCCCCTGGCCCGCCAGCTGGCTGCGGAGTCCTGACATGAAGGCATTCCGCGTCACCCTCGCCACCTGCGCCGCCGCCCTGCTGCTGGGGCCCCTGAGCCCCACCGCCCAGGCCGGCGAAGCCACGCCGATGGCCGAGAATCCGGCCGTCGAAGCCCGTCTGATCGCCATTTCCGAAGAGCTGCGCTGCCTGGTGTGCCAGAACGAAAGCCTGGCGGGCTCCCGCGCCGAGCTGGCTGAAGACCTGCGCCGGGAAGTCCGCAAGCTGATCCAGGACGGCAAGACCGACCCTGAAATCAAGGATTACCTGGTGGCCCGCTACGGCGACTTCGTGCTCTACCGGCCGCCGGTCAAACCCACCACTTGGCTGCTGTGGTTCGGCCCCTTCGGCCTGATGGCCGGCGCCGTCATCGGCCTGATCCTCTACCTGCGCCGACGCGCCACCCGGGTTGAGCCCGCCCGCCTCTCCGCCGCCGACAGGGCCTCTGCCGAAGCCCTCCTCGCCGACACGCCCCCCCGCCCGAAAGACCCCGCATGACCGCCTTCTGGATCGCCGCCGGGCTGCTCACCGCCCTCGCCCTTGCCGTACTGTGCTGGCCGCTGCTGCGCCGCCGGGAGACCTCCAGCGCCTCCCGACGCGCCATCAATGCCGCCATTTTTCGCGACCAGATGAGCGATCTGGAACGCGACCTGGCTGCCGGCACCCTGTCCCAGGCCGACTACACCACCGCCCGGGACGAACTGGAGCGCCGTGTCCTCGAAGACGTGGCGGACGACGGCAGCCCCACGCCCGCAACTGCCAAACGGCTGCCCCGCACGGCGATCGGGCTGGGCCTCAGCCTGCCGGCCGCCGCCGTGGCCCTGTACATGGTGCTGGGCAACCCTGCCGCACTCGACCCCGCCGCCCAACAGGGCGGCATGCCGAGCCAGGCGGAAGTCGAACAGATGGTCGCCACCCTGGCCGCCAAACTCGAAAAGAACCCCGAAAACCAGCAAGGCTGGGCCATGCTCGGCCGTAGCTACAAGGTCATGGGCCGCCTCGAGGAGGCCGGCAAGGCTTTCGACAAGGCCGGCGCGATCATGGAATCCGAGCCCGAACTGATGCTCGAAGTGGCCGAGCTGTCGGCCGAGCTGAACCAGGGCAAGGTGGAAGGCCGCGGCGCGGAACTGCTGAAAAAAGTGCTTCAGAGCCAGCCCGACAACCCCCAGGCCCTGGTGCTGGCCGGTACCGATGCCTATTTCCGCCAGGATTATCCCGCCGCGCTGCGCCATTGGGAGAAAGTGCTGGCCCAGGTCGCACCCGACTCCGAAGACGCGCGCAATCTGGGCGCCGGCATCGAGAAAGTGCGCAGCATGATGGGGCAGGGTGCCCCAGCCACCGCTCCGGCCGCCAAGCCAGCCGCCACCGGCAAGGCCGCCGCGGTAAGCGGGCGGGTCAGCCTGGCGCCGGCCCTCAAGGACAAGGCCTCCCCGGATGATGTGGTCTTCATCTTCGCCCGGCCGGCCAACGGGCCGCGCATGCCCCTGGCGGTGCTGCGCATCCGGGTGGCCGACCTGCCCAAGGACTTCACCCTGGACGACAGCATGGCCATGAGCCCCGATACCAAACTGTCCTCGGCCAGCGAGCTGCGCATCGAGGCGCGCATCTCCAAGGGCGGCGATGCCATCGCCAAGCCGGGCGATCTGAGCGGTGAGCTTTCACCCGTCAAGCCCGGCGCCACCGGCCTTAAGGTCGTCATCGACAAGATCCTGCCCTAAGGCTGCCCCGACGCCAGCCGCAGGGGCCACGGTCGGGGCAGCGCCCTCATCCGCCTCGACCTGACGCCCGAAGAAGCAGATGGCGTTGCGCCCTGCCGCCTTGGCCCGGTACATGGCGATATCCGCCTGCTTGAGGAGTTCGTCGCGGGTCTCCCCGTGCCCGTTGAAGAGGCATACGCCGATGCTGGCAGTGCAGCGGTAACCCACCCCCGCGCCGCCGGACGGCAGCACCAGCAGATAAGGCTGGGCGAGGGCCAGCCGCAGCTTCTCCGCCACCCGGCAAGCATGGGCCGCCGCGGCGTCACGCCCCACATCCAGGTTTTCCAGCACCACGACAAACTCGTCGCCGCCCAGCCGCGCCACTGTATCCGTCTCACGGACGGACGCGCTCAGGCGCCGGGCCACCTCGGTGAGCAAGGCATCGCCCATCACATGGCCGTGCTGGTCGTTGAGACCCTTGAAGCCATCCAGATCGATGAACATCAGCGCCCCGGCGCTGTTGTTGCGGGCGCTGGCCGCCAGGGCCTGATCGAAACGGTCATGGAAGAGCCGACGGTTGGGCAGGCGGGTCAGGGAGTCATAGAAGGCCAGCTGCTGGATCTGCTCCTCGGCCCGCTTGTGCTCGGTGATGTCCGAAAACGCCGCCACATAATGAGTGATCCGTCCGGCGCGGTCGCGCACCGCCGAGATGGTGACCCACTCCACAAAGATCTCCCCCGATTTCCGGCGATTCCAGATCTCACCCTGCCAGAAGCCATCCCGCTCGAGGCCCTCCCGGAGCCGCCGGTAGAAAGCCGCATCGTGACGGCCGGAGTGGAGCAGGCGCGGCGTCTGCCCGATGGCCTCACGGGGGGTGTAGCCGGTCATTGCGGTGAAGGCCTGATTCACCCGCACGATGCGCTCGGCGGCATCGGTGATGAAGATGCCCTCCTGGGTCTCGAAGGTCGCCGCCGCGATGCGCAGCTCGCTCTCCGCGTCCTTGGCCTCGGTGATGTCCATGGCGAAGCCCTGCCAGGTCAGGCTGCCGTCGGCAGCGGCTTCGGGGACGGCGTCCATGTGCATCCAGCGCAGGCCGCGCCGGGGATGAGAGATGCGGCACTCCAGGTGCCACGGCTCGAGGGTGGCGGCAGAAGCCTGCAGCGAGGCCGCAAAGCCGGCCCGGTCATCCTCGTGCAGCGCATCCGCGAGACCGCCGGCATCGCTCGCCAGGGCTTCGGGAGCGAGCCCCCACACCTCCCGGGCCGCGTCGCTGACAAAGGGCAGGCTGTGATGCCCGTTGGCCCCCACCCGGTACTGGAAGACCACCCCGGGGATCTGCGACACGATGACCCGCAGGCGCTGGTTGAAGCCATGCTCGGCCGCCCGCGCCTCCCCCTCGATGATCGTCTGCAGCAGGCCGTTGAAGGCCCCGGCCAGGGCTCCGATCTCATCGTCACGGCGCACCGGCAGGGACTGACGGGGAATGACCCCGTCGCGCATGGCGCCCAGCAGGTCCGCCGCCTCACCGAGGGGCCTGAGCTCCCGCCGCAGCCACCACGCCCCAATGCCCGCGGCCAGCACGCTGAGGACCAGGGATGAGGCCAGCAGGCGCCAGCGCAGGGCATAGAAGGGGGCAAAGGCCTCGTCGGCGGGCAGCACCGACTGCATCAGCCAACCCGTCGAGCGCACCTTGCGGCTGGACGACAGCTCCACCACACCCCGCGAACTGCGTGCCAGCCCGGAGCCCTCATAGCCATCGATATAGCGGTCGTACACCGGGTTGATGCCCACCGGCGGCCCTGGCTGCATGACCCGGGACTTGTCGGTACCGGCAATGAAGATGCGCTGCACCGGATCGGTGATCAGATAGCCACCCTGACGGCCGAAGCGGTTGGCCCCGATCTCGTCGAGAAAATTGGGCTGCGCCAGGTTCGTCAGCCCGATCAGGCTGCCGACCACGCGCCCGCCGGCATCCCGGATCGGAACGATCATCGGCACCACGGGCTGATGGGTGGTCTTGCCGACCTGGGCGGCGCCCACGCCGGCACGGCCACTTTCCAGGGTCCGGGTGACGGCCGGCACATCGGCGTAATTCACGCCCTGACGGCCGAGCGCATCCGGCAGGCTGAGCACCGCCGTGCCGTGCCGGTCGGTCACCATCACCCCCCAGTTGAAAAGGGTCAGCAGCACCGTCTGGCTGCGGATCGACGCATCGAGACGCTCGGGCTGCGCCAGAAGCGGCGCCTCGATGCTGCCGGCCAGTACCTCCAGGGCTTTGACTCTCTCGGCCACGGAGCGGTCGATGTCGTCGGCAAGCAGGGACACCACCGAATACTGCTGGGCCGACAGGGTGCCCAGCATTTCCTGCTCGAGGAAATACAGCAGCGCCAGCGTAGTCAGCCACAGCACCACCATCACCCCCGCCAGCACGCCGGCCGCCACACGCAGGCGCAAGGACGTGGACAAGGGCTTGAGTGCAGCACGCACGCGAGACTTCAGCGTCACCATGCTCAATCCCACCTCCTGCCCTCAGGGTAAGCCCTTGCATTGCGCCACGGGCCGTGGCCTCACCCATTTCGGGCACATGATTGCCCGGCGAACGATAGGAACGGACTATCCGGAACATGCCCACTTTCAATTGGCCGCCACGCTCCGCGCAACGTATGATCATTGAGCGTTTTGGTGCCTCCAGGGCTTCCGGAACGTGCTTGAGCGGCGCGCCGGGGCACAACAAAGACCCCCAGAAACCCCACAGAGACTTCATCCCGGCGCAGCCTTTTTTCAGCATCGCTCCCAGAGCCGCCCCAGGCAGCCCGATCTGCCCAAGCCCCTTGCCCCACCGTAACCTCTTATCCCCGCTACCGCCCGCCGGCCCGGAAGAGCACTTCGAGCCCCTGCTGAGCCGGCCCGGCTTGCGCATCGAACGCATCGTCTCCCACCGCCACGCCAGCCCACCGGGTTTCTGGTACGAGCAGGCCGACGACGAGTGGGTGATGCTGGCCCAGGGCAGCGCCGAACTCGAATTCGACGACGGCGAACACCTGGCGCTCACCCCCGGCGACTGGCTGCTGATCCCCGCCGGGCGCCGCCATCGGGTCGCGGCCACCGGCCCCGATACCGTCTGGCTGGCCATCCACATGGCACTCTGAACTCCGCAGCGGGCGGATATTTGGGTACTCTCTTGTCCTTTTGCACGCTGGAGCCCAGACCCATGATCCGTCATCGTCTCACCCGCCTGGCCCTCGCCCTGGCCCTTGGCATCACCCTCCTCCCCGCCACCCCGGCACTGGCCGAAGCCCCGGCCGTGCGCACCCAGGTGCCCGGTTTCTACCGCCTCGCCGTGGGTGATGTGGAAGTGACCGCCCTCTACGACGGCTTCATCGATCTCGACACCAAGATCCTCAGCAACACCAGCCCGGCCGAAGTCCAGCGCCTGCTGGCCCGCATGTTCCTGGGGGGCCAGAAGGTCCAGACCGCCGTCAACGCCTTCCTGGTCAACGCCGGTGGCAAGCTGATCCTCGTGGATGCCGGCGCCGCCAAGGCCTTCGGGCCGACCCTCGGCTACATCGGCGACAACCTGAAGGCCGCCGGCTACAGCCCGGAGCAGGTCGATGTGGTGCTGCTCACCCACCTGCACGCCGACCACGCCGCCGGCCTGCTTGGCGCCGACGGCAAGCCCCTGTTCCCCAACGCCCAGGTCCGGGTGGCCCAGGCCGACCACGACTTCTGGCTGTCGGAAGAGATCGCCGCCAAGGCGCCGGACGGCTTCAAACCCTTCTTCAAGCTGGCCCGGGAGGCCGCCGCCCCCTACCAGGCCGCCGGCCGCTGGAAGCCCTTCGCCGGTGAGGTCGAGGTGGCCCCGAGCATCACCGCTGTCGACGCCCACGGCCACACCCCCGGCCACACCGCCTACCTGATCGAATCCAAGGGCCAGCGCCTGCTGATCGTCGGCGATGCAGTGCACAGCCATGCGGTGCAGTTCGCCCGGCCTGAGGTCGCCATCGAGTTCGACAGTGACAAGAAGAAGGCCGTGGCCGCCCGCAAGAAGCTCTTCGCCCGCGCCGCCAAGGAGAAGCTGGCCCTCGCCGGCATGCACCTGCCCTTCCCCGGCCTGGGCCATGTGCGTGCCGAAGGCAAGGGCTACGCCTGGGTACCCGTGGAGTTCAGCCCGATCCGCAGCGACAAGTAAGCCCGTTTCACCCATGCAAAAGGGCGACCCGCGGGTCGCCCTTTTGCATGCCCGGAGCTGGGTGGCTTACAGCCCGGCGTCGGCGCGCAGTGCAGCCGCCTTGTCGGTGTTCTCCCAGGTGAAATCCACCTCGTCGCGACCGAAGTGGCCGTAGGCCGCGGTGCGGGAGTAGATCGGGCGCAGCAGGTCGAGGGCCGCGATGATGCCCTTCGGGCGCAGGTCGAAGTGGGCGCGCACCAGCTCGACGATGCGGTCTTCGGAGATCTTGCCCGTGCCGAAGGTTTCCACCATCAGGCTCACCGGCTGGGCCACGCCGATGGCGTAGGCCACCTGCACTTCGCACTTTTCGGCCAGGCCGGCAGCCACGATGTTCTTGGCCACGTAACGGCCGGCGTAGGCGGCGGAGCGATCCACCTTGGACGGATCCTTGCCCGAGAAGGCGCCACCGCCGTGGTGGGCTGCGCCGCCGTAGGTGTCGACGATGATCTTGCGGCCGGTGAGGCCACAATCGCCGTTCGGGCCACCGATCACGAAACGGCCGGTGGGGTTGATCAGGAAGCGGGTACCGGCGGTGAGCATTTCCTTCGGCAGCACCGGCTTGATGACCTCCTCGATCACGGCCTCGGTGAGGTCGGCGTGGGAGATGTCCGGGTGATGCTGGGTGGACACCACCACGGTGTCGATGGCCACCGGCTTGCCATCCACGTACTTGACGGTGAGCTGGCTCTTGGCGTCGGGGCGCAGCCAGGGCAGGCGGCCGTCCTTACGCACCTCGGCCTGCCGCTGCATGATGCGGTGGGCGTAGTAGATGGGGAAGGGCATCAGGCTCGGCGTTTCATTGGTGGCGTAGCCGAACATCAGGCCCTGGTCGCCGGCCCCCTGGTCCAGATCCAGGCCTTCGCCCTCGTTCACGCCCTGGGCGATGTCGGAAGACTGACGGTTGATGGCGGTGAGCACCGCGCAGCTCTTGTAGTCGAAACCGATGTCGGAATCGTCGTAGCCGATGCGCTTGATGGTCTCGCGGGCGAGATCCATGTAGTTGATGTCGGCTCGGGTGGTGATTTCGCCGGAGATCACCACCAGGCCGGTGGACACCAGGGTCTCGCAGGCCACGCGGCCGCGGGGGTCCTGGGCCAGAATGGCGTCGAGCACCGCATCGGAAATCTGGTCGGCGACCTTGTCCGGATGGCCTTCGGAGACGGACTCAGAAGTAAACAGGAATTCACGGGCCATGCAACGCTCCTCAAAAAACAAAAATCCCCAGTGGTTCGGCGTTGCCGTCTCTGGGGATCTTCGGAGCGGCGACGCTTTAGCAGTATTTTTTGGGCGCCCTGGCAGCTTGGCTGCGCGGTGCCCCCGCCCTGCAAGTTGTCGGATTAACTCGGCGGAATCACAATTATAACTTTGCGCACCCGGCCGTCAATTCGGCCGCAACCCGACCCTGGCTGATGGCGTCCCTGATATTCAAGTTTCTCGCCGGTCTTCCCCTCGGACTCCTCCAGTCCCTGGGCGTTCTCGCCGGCTGGCTCACCTACGCCCTGTCACCCACCTATCGACGGCGCCTGCGCGCCAATCTTGAGCAGGCCCTCGGCCACGACGAGGCCGGGCGCATCTGGCGGCGCTGCGTCGGCGAGATCGGCAAGCAGGCCCTGGAGCTGCCCTGGGTCCTGCTGCGCCCCCAGGACGAGATCACCGCCAAGGTCGTACAGGTGACGGGCTGGGAGCATGTGGAGGCCGCCGAAGCGGGCGGCGGGGGCATCCTGTTCATCACCCCGCACCTGGGCTGCTTCGAGATCTCGGCCCAGTACTTCTCCATGCACAAGCCGATCACCGTGCTCTACCGGGCGCCCAAGAAGGCCGTGCTGCAGCCGGTGATCAATGCCGGCCGCCGCCGCGGCAACATGCACCTGGCCCCGGCCGACGTCAGCGGCGTGCGCCGCCTGATCAAGGCCCTGCGCGCCGGCGAGGCGGTGGGCATGCTGCCCGACCAGGTGCCCGGTGGTGGCGAAGGCGCCTGGCTGCCCTTCTTCGGCCGGCCGGCGTATACGATGACCCTGGCCGCTCGCCTGTCGGAAGTCGCCGGAGTCTCCACCCTCTTCGCCTGGGCCGAGCGCCTGCCCGGCGGCAAGGGCTTTCACCTGCACCTGCGCCCGGCGCTGACGCCCCTCGACGGCGACACCTCCGCCCGGGCCGCCGCCATCAACCGGGAGCTCGAAGCCCAGATCCGCGAGAATCCCGCCCAATACCTGTGGGGCTACAACCGCTACAAGCGCCCGTCCGGCGCACCGCCCGCACCTGCAACCCGGTAATCATCCCCCCATGAGTCGAATCATCGTTGCCCTGCTGTGGCTGATCCACTGGCTGCCCCTGTCCGTCCAGGCCCCCATCGGCCGCAGCATCGGCCTGCTGCTGTACTGGATCATCGCGCCCCGCCGCCGGGTGGTGCACACCAACCTGCGCCTGTGCTTCCCCGATCTGCCCGAGGCTGAACGCCGAGCCCTGGCCAAGGAGCACTTCGCCCTGGCCGGGCGCAGCCTGATCGAGCGCGGCCTGGCCTGGTTTGCGCCGGAGGCGCGGGTGCGCCAGATCGTACAGGTGGAAGGAGAGGAAATCCTGGCCCGCCTGATCGCCGAGCGCCAGCCGGTGATCATGCTGACACCCCACTTTCTCGGCCTGGACCTGGGCGGCACCCGGTTGGCTGCCAGCTTCGATTGCGTCAGCATCTACGCCCGCCAGCGCGACCCGGTGATCGACCACTGGCTGTTTCATGGGCGCAGCCGATTCGGCAGCCAGGTGCTGCTGCGCCGGGACGAAAGCGTGCGCGCCTCCATCAAGGCCATGAAGGAGATGCGGCCCTTCTACTACCTGCCGGACATGGACAACGGCATCGAGGACTCGATCTTCTCGCCCTTCTTCGGCGTGCAGGCCGCGACCCTGTCGGCCCTGCCCCGCCTCACCCGCCTGGGCGGCGCGGTGGTGGTGACCTGCGTGACCCGCATGCTCCCGGGCGGCCAGGGCTACGTGGTGACCCTGAGCGAACCCTGGACGGACTTTCCGAGTGGTGACGTGGAAGCCGACGTGCATCGCATGAACGCCGCCATCGAAGACCTGGTCCGCACCATGCCGGCCCAGTATTACTGGGTGCACCGCCGCTTCAAGACCCGGCCGGAGGGCGAGGCGAAGGTGTATTGAGGGCTGGGAGCCGACATCGCCGGGCGTTCGGCAACTGCCGGCCGGTGCGTCAAGCTACACAGTGCGAATGAAGGTGCCCCCACGAGCTGCGGGGGTTCTCCTGTAGGGACGAATTCATTCGCCCGCGGACCGTGAGCACAGGCACCGCCAATACTCACGAAAACAACCTTCAGCCCTGCCCGTCCTTCGCCGCCAGTTCGGCCAGCACCAGCGGAAACGCCGCGCTGCCCACCAGTGCCACACCGGATACCAACAGCACCAGCCCTGCCCCCGACTCCTGCAACAGAGGATGCAGATCGGTACCGAAGCCCGCCAGCAGCACACCGCCGGCAAGCAGGCACAGCAGGCCGGGCACACCCAGCAGCCAGGCCCCCGCCGGCAAGCGCTTGAGGGCCACCCTCAGACCTTCCGGAAGACCACGTCCCACACCCCGTGGCCCAGCTTGATGCCCCGGTTTTCGAACTTGGTCAGGGGCCGGTAGTCGGGCTTGGGCGCAAAGCCCTCGGCGGTGTTGGCCAGCATCGGCTCCGCAGACAGCACCTCCAGCATCTGGTGGGCGTACTCCTCCCAGTCGGTGGCGCAGTGCAGGTAGCCCCCTGGCGCCAGACGCGAGGCGATCAGCTTGACGAAGGGCCCCTGCACCAGGCGGCGCTTGTGGTGGCGCTTCTTGGGCCAGGGGTCGGGGAAGTAGATATGCACGCCAGCCAGGGAGGCCTCGGGGATCATGTCCCGCAGCACCTCCACCGCGTCGTGCTGGACGATGCGCAGGTTGGTGATGCCACCTTCCTCGATCAGCTTGCACAGGCCACCGACGCCCGGCGCATGCACCTCGATGCCGACGAAATCGTCGTCCGGCCGCGCCTGGGCGATCTGCGCCGTGGCCTGCCCCATGCCAAAGCCGATCTCCACGATCTGCGGTGCCTTGCGGCCAAACACCTGGGCCAGGTCGATGGGCTCGGGGCGGAAAGTGATGCCCACCCTGGGCATCATCTCGTCCAGGAAACGGTGCTGCGCATCCGACATGCGGCCCTGGCGCAGCACGAAGCTGCGGATCGACTGGGAGGTCAGGCGGCCGGCCGGCTGCGCCTCGTCGCCGGACACCGGCTGCTGTTGTTCATCACTCATGGAAAATCCGTCAAACCAAAACGCGGGGGCGAGCCCCCATCAGCTGCCGATCATGCCCGTAGTGGGCGAACTCGGGCTGGCCGTGTAGAACTTGCGGGGCATGCGGCCCGCCAGGAAAGCCTCGCGGCCGGCTTCAACACCCTTCTTCATGGCACCGGCCATCTTCACCGGATCCCTGGCCAGGGCAATGGCCGTATTCATCAGCACCCCGTCGCAACCCAGCTCCATGGCAATGGCCGCATCCGACGCCGTGCCAACGCCGGCATCCAGCAGCACCGGCACCTTCACCGCATCGCGCACCAATTGCACGTTCCAGGGGTTGAGCACGCCCATGCCGGAGCCGATCAGGGAGGCCAGGGGCATCACCGCCACACAGCCGATGTCCTCAAGCATCTTGGCCTGGATGGGGTCATCTGAGCAGTACACCATCACCTCGAAGCCCTCCTTCACCAGCGTCTCGGCGGCCTTGAGGGTCTCGGGCATGTTCGGGAACAGGGTGTGCGGATCGCCCAGCACCTCCAGCTTCACCAGCCGGTGGTCATCCAGCAGCTCCCGCGCCAGGCGCAGAGTGCGCACCGCGTCGTCGGCGCTATAGCAGCCTGCGGTGTTGGGCAGATAGGTGAACTCGGACGGGGGCAGCGCATCCAGCAGGCTGGGCGCGTTCGGGTCCTGGCCGATGTTGGTCCGGCGGATCGCCACGGTGACGATCTGCGCCCCACTGGCCAGCACGGCCTCGCGGGTCTCGGTGAAATCCTTGTACTTGCCCGTGCCCACCAGCAGCCGGGAGGAATAGGCCTTGCCTGCAATCGTCAGCAAATCGTCCATCGAAGCGCCAGTCTGAAATGAGGGATGAGGGGAGAAAGAGGGAAGGGGACGCCACCCGCGCCCCACAACAGCATTGCGGCCTAGCCGCCGCCCACCGCCACCACGATCTCGAGCACGTCGCCCTCGACCAGCGCGGTATCGGCATGGCGCCCCCTGGGCACGATCTCACCATTGCGCTCGACCGCCAGGCGCTTGCCGGTGAGGTTCATCTGATCGAGCAGGTCGGCCACCGACAGGGGCCCGGCCAGGACACGTGCCTCGCCGTTGAGGGTGATGTTGAGAGACACGGAGGAAGAAGCATCAGCACACATGGCTGCCAGTTTACCACGCCCACCCGGTTGCCCTCCGCCCCCGGCCTGCGTACAATCCCGGATCTCCCGAGCGGGCGTCGTATAATGGTAATACCCTAGCTTCCCAAGCTAGAGCCGTGGGTTCGATTCCCATCGCCCGCTCCACTGCATCATTCTGCGGACTTCCGCAGAAGTCCAAGAGAGTCTGCAAGTCGTTGCCACACAAGGACTTTTCCTCTCTTTGACGTTCTGCCGCGGTCCACTGCGATCCATCTACAGCCGGGACTTTTAAGTCCACAAACAAGTCCATTTTTGCGGGCGCGGCTGATTCCGGATTGTTGATGGAGGGGCGAGGTCGACGTGACCAGCATCTGGTTCCTGACTCATGTTCAGGAGCAAGAGCATGGCACTCTCAGACCTGGCCGTTCGACAGGCCAAGGCAACTGGCAAGGCATACACCCTCCCTGACTTGGATGGCCTCTCCCTGGCCGTCACGGCTGCAGGGGGCAGGACTTGGCACTTCCGCTACTACTGGGCGGGCAAGCAGAAGCGGATGTCGCTCGGCACCTACCCGGAGGTGACGCTTCGCGAGGCCCGCAGCCTGCGCGACGAAGCGCGCGCCCTGCTGGCCAAAGGCACCAATCCTCGCGTTCACCGCAAGCAGAAGCGCACCGCTGTCCGGCTCGCCGACGAAAACACCTTCGAGGCGGTGTATCGCAAGTGGCTCAAGCATCGCGGGCTCAGCCTCAAGGAAGGCCGGCAGACGACCCTCTCGATACTTCCGCGCATCTTCGACAAAGATGTGCTGCCCGCCCTGGGCAAGCGGTCGATCTATGAGATCAAGCGTCCCGACCTCTTGGAGGTGATCGCCAAGATCGAGAAGCGCAGGGCGCTCTCCGTCGCCGAGAAAGTCAGGACGTGGTTCAACCAACTGTTCCGCTACGCGCTGGTGATCGTGCCGGGCCTGGAGCAGAACCCCGCCTCCGATCTCGATGTGGTGGCGCTGCCGCTGCCACCCGTCAACCACAACCCGTTCCTGCGCATGGCCGAGCTGCCGAAGCTGTTGCAGCGGCTGCGCAGCTATCGCGGCAGGCGGCAGACCCAGCTCGGGCTGCGGCTATTGCTGCTGACCGGCGTGCGAACCGGCGAGCTGCGACAGGCGATGCCGGATCAATTCGATCTGGACCGTGGGTTGTGGATCATCCCGCCCGACGTCGTGAAGCAACTCCAGTTGGATATGCGCAAGAAGCGGCAGCAGGCGAAGGACATCCCGCCCTACATCGTGCCGCTGTCGATTCAGGCCATGGAGATCGTCCGGCACCTGCTCGATGAGTTCAAGCCGGCCCAGCGCCACCTGTTCCGGCACGACAGCGACTTGAAGAAGCGCATCAGCGAGAACACCCTCAATGGTGCCCTCAAGCGCATGGGCTATCAGGAACGCCTGACCGGACACGGCATCCGCGGCACGATGTCCACTGCGCTCAACGAGATCGGCTACCCGAAAGTCTGGGTGGATGCACAGCTCTCGCACGTCGATCCCAACAAGGTCAGCGCGACCTACAACCATGCCGAGTACGTGGAGCAGCGTCGCCGCATGATGCAGGACTGGGCCGATCGGCTCGACCTCTTCGAGCAGAACCAGGTCGAGGCGGCCAGCATGCCCCTCACCGTGCATCTGGAAGGCGTGCCCGCATTCCCGAGTGAGCAAACCGCAAACGCCCCCTCTACGCCGGTTGCTGCTTCGCCAATCCTGCTCGTGACAAAGCCGGGTGACGCCATGCCGTTGGTTTCTGCCGCCGCACATCGGCTGCCGGCGGTTCCGCCCCCTCGATCGGCCGCGCCGCTGGTGCCTTCGGACATTCAGCGCGAGCGGATGGAGCTGTTCGATGTCTTCGAAGCGCCGCACAACCTTCCCGTCGCTGCGTTTGCCAAGATGGCAGGCAAATCCCGCAGGTGGATCAGCTACGAGATCAAGGCGGGCAACTTGCTGGCTTTGAACGTAGGCAACCGCGGCCAGCGCGTGCCGGACTGGCACCTCGACCCGCTCAAGCACGAGCTGATCCAGTCCGTCCTGAAGCTGACCAGGGATGCGGACCCTTGGCAGATCTACCATGCACTGCTGCAACCGCGCTCGATGCTGCGGGGGCGTTCGGCACTGGAGGGCGTGACTGCCAGCAATCTCGACAAGCTCGCCATGGCAGTGAGCACGGCCGTGAAGGAAAGCGAATGGACCCCGCCGCGAGTCGGGGTCGCCTAGCAGGGGAAGCCACAGAATTTGGGAAAAATCGTACGCTAAACGCCAGCGCTGGCCTCGTCTCGGGTGCTGACGGTATGGCAAGAACAATTCACGAGCCCTTGAAGAATGCCGCACGCCTCGACGGGTCGTGCGCCGGCGCACTTTTCACGCAAGGCCGTCAAATGCAGCCTTAGCTGCAACAACGCCTCGACCCGCGCCTCCACCTGCCGGATATGGTCATCCAGCAGGGCATTCACTTTTCCGCAATCCTGGGTGGGGCTGTCCCACAGGTTCAGTAAGGTCCGAATCTCGCCCAGCGACATGTCCAGCGAACGGCAGTGGCGAATGAACTGCATGCGCTTGACTTGCTCCTCGCCGTACAGCCGATAGTTCCCGCTGCTTCGCGCCGGCTCAGGCAATAGCCCTTCCTTTTCGTAGTAACGAATGGTCACGACCTCGCATCCCGTGCGCTGCGCCAGTTCGCCGATCCTGATTTCCATGCTGGTCCTCCAATGCTTGACCCTATAGCCACTATAGGGATTTTAATGCATTTGAACGAATGACGACGCCGAGGAATTGCTATGAGTTGCGGATCAAGCGGGTACGGTTGTGCTGATGCTCCCGTTCTCAAATCAGAAACACAGACCAGCGCCACTACCGGGGTGGCGGTTGCCGTCTATCACATCGAGAACATGGACTGCCCCACGGAAGAAGCGCTGATCCGGGGCAAGCTGGGCGGCGTGCCCGGCGTGGTGGAGCTCGATTTCAACCTGATGCGGCGCACCTTGACCGTGCGGCACACCCTGGCGTCGTTGGCCCCCGTGGAACAAGCCTTGGCGGCTGTCGATATGCAGGCGGTGCGACAGGACGACCGCTCGGCGGTGCAGACCACCCGCCTTGCCATCGCCAAGATGGATTGTCCGTCCGAGGAGGCGCTGATCCGCAGCAATCTCGCCACGCTGGCCGGTGTGATCGATCTCGACTTCAACCTGATGCAACGCACGCTCACCGTGCGCCATGCCCCAGCCGTGCTGCCTGACGTGCTGGGTGCTCTGCAATCGCTCGGCTTCGAGGCCCAAGTGCTCGAAGAAGCCAACCGCACGCCTGCGTCATCAGCACCGGGGCAGACCACGACCCATTGGTGGCCGCTCGGCATCTCGCTAGTCGCCGCTGTTGCGGCGGAGGCCGTGTACTGGCTCCAAGGCGGCAATCATTGGTCGGTGATGGTTCTGGCTCTGGTCGCCATCCTCACCGGTGGCCTGTCCACCTACAAGAAAGGATGGATTGCCCTCAAGAACCGCAACCTCAACATGAACGCCCTGATGTCGATTGCCGTCACCGGGGCCATGTTGATCGGGCACTGGCCGGAGGCGGCGATGGTGATGGTGTTGTTCGCTTTGGCCGAGGTCATCGAGGCCAAGTCGCTGGACCGCGCCCGCAACGCCATCGCGGGGCTGCTCGATCTGGCCCCGGAGCGAGCCACGGTGCAACAGCCTGATGGCTCATGGCGCGAGGTGGATGCCAAGCAGGTTGCGATCGGCAGCCGGGTGCGAGTGCGGCCTGGCGAACGCATCGCCCTCGATGGGGAGGTCGTAGAAGGCCGCTCGACCGTGAACCAAGCGCCGATCACCGGGGAGAGTCTGCCCGTCGACAAGGGCCTAGGCGATCCCGTCTTTGCGGGTTCCCTCAACGAGTCAGGCTCGTTCGAGTACCGTGTCACGGCGCTGGCGAACAACTCCACGCTGGCCCGCATCATTCATGCGGTGGAGGCCGCACAAGGCAGCCGCGCGCCGACCCAGCGCTTCGTGGATCAGTTCGCGCGCTGGTACACGCCCGCCGTATTCGCCTTGGCCGTGGTCGTCGCACTGGTGCCGCCGCTCTTTGTGGGAGCGGCATGGCTGGATTGGATCTATCGGGCGCTGGTTTTGCTGGTGATCGCCTGCCCGTGCGCGCTGGTGATTTCGACACCCGTCAGCATCGTCAGCGGGTTGGCCGCAGCGGCACGCCACGGCATTCTCATCAAGGGCGGCGTGTATTTGGAAGAGGGCCGCAAGCTGCGCTGGCTGGCCTTGGACAAGACCGGCACCATCACCCACGGCAAGCCCGCGCAGACCGACTTCGTTGCCTTGGGTAACGCTTCGCCCCAGCACGCCCGTAGTCTCGCGGCCAGCCTGGCCAGCCGCTCCGACCATCCGGTGTCCAAGGCAATCGCGCAAGCCGCCCTTGCCGACGGCGTGGCGCTGCGCGAAGTCGCGGAATTCGCCGCATTGCCCGGCCGAGGCGTGCGCGGCGTGATCGACGGAGTGGCCTATCACCTCGGCAACCATCGGATGCTCGACGAGCTGGGACATTGCTCCCCCGCAATGGAACAACGCATCACCGCACTGGAAGCCGAGGGTAAGACGGCGGTGATGCTGGTGGAGCCCGAGGGCGTGCAGGCGCTCATGGCAGTGGCCGACACCATCAAGGACAGCAGCCGGAGCGCCGTGGCCGAACTGCACGCGCTGGGCATCCAGACCATGATGCTGACCGGCGACAACCCACACACCGCCAAGGCGATTGCCACACAGGCCGGGATCGACCGCGCACAAGGCAACCTGCTCCCCGATGACAAACTGCGCGAGATCGAAGCGCTTGCCCAGTCCGGCGGGGTCGGCATGGTCGGTGATGGAATCAACGACGCTCCGGCGTTGGCTCGTGCCGACATTGGCTTCGCGATGGGCGCGGCGGGCACCGACACGGCCATCGAGACGGCCGACGTGGCGCTGATGGACGATGACCTGCGCAAGATTCCGACCTTCGTGCGGCTGTCCCGCACCACGGCACAGGTGCTCACACAGAACATCGCGCTTGCGCTGGGCATCAAGGCCGTGTTCCTGGTGCTCACCTTCACCGGCCACGCGACCATGTGGATGGCGGTGTTCGCCGACATGGGAGCTAGCCTGCTGGTGGTGGGCAATGGCTTGAGGCTGCTGCGCCGATGAGTTGGAAATTCGTGCTGTATGACTGGGCCGGTCTGAATCTCGCGCTATTTCAAGCGATCAATGCTGGGACGCCCGCAGTGCTGTGGCCGCTGGCGTCGCTCTTCAGCCTAATCGGCAGCTACTGGACCGCGCCCCTAACCGTACTGGGCCTATGGGCATGGTCAAAGGCATCTTCCGATCCGGCCCGCGTTCGGCTAGTGCGGAGCCGTTTGTTGCACTTCGGCGTCGCGTTCTTGCTGGCCTTGGCGGCGGCGTCGGCCTTGAAGTGGTGGCTCGACTTTCCGCGCCCGCATGCGGTGCTGGGCGCAGCGGTGCATGTCATCGGCGCTGTGGAGCTGCATTACAGCCTGCCCAGCGGGCACGCGACCTACGCGGCGCTGGTGGCCGCTGCGTTGTGGCCGCTGCTGGCCTGGCGCGGTCGCGGTTGCCTGTTGATGTATGCCGCCCTGGTTGGCTGGTCACGCATGGCGGCAGGTATGCACTTCCCGGGCGACGTGCTGGCAGGCTGGGGGCTGGGCTTGGGCTGCACCGTGCTCTCGCGGTGGCTGATCTCGTTCGCCACTGCGGCGCGCGCAAAGGGGCTGCTCGCGCCGGCCTTGCCGTGGTACGGGGTGGCTGCGGCAGCGGTTGCTGCTGATCAGGCAGCCAAGCTCTCGATCGAACGGGCGTTCGTCTATGGCAAACAGGTCGAGATCACGCCGTTCTTCAACCTCGTGCATGTGCTCAATCCGGGCGCCGCGTTCAGCTTTTTGGCCGGAGCGAGTGGCTGGCAACGTTACTTCTTCATCACGTTAGGACTGCTCGTCGCGGTCTGGCTCATCCGACAACTGAAGCAGACGCTGCCGCGCTTCGAAGCCGTCGGCTACAGCCTCATTCTTGGCGGGGCACTTGGCAACGTGGTGGATCGCCTGCTGCGCGGTCAGGTTGTGGACTTCCTCGACTTCCACTGGCAGGGCATGCACTGGCCCGCGTTCAACCTCGCCGATGTTGCGATCTCCATCGGAGTCGGCTGTTTGATCGCTAGGTTCCTTGAAATTCGAGACAAGGGTAACAAGGGTAGATTGTTGTCAGGATGAGCTGCGACGCAGGCGCTGCGCGACTCCGGCAACGGGATCGACGACGGGTTGCTGCAATACCTGTCGCCGCTGGGCTGGGAGCACATCAATTTGATCGGCGACTACGTATGGCGGCAGAGCCGGAGGGCCGAAGACGTGCAGTTCCGGCCGTTACGCATCAATGGGAAGGCCAGCGCATCAGTCAGGACACCAAGCGCGCGCGGCGGGCGAATCTTGCCTGGGTGTCCGACAAGGTAGCGTTGCGGCGGAGCAGGTAAGCCATCACGATCATTGGTGCGCCGGCCAGCGGCCGTACGGCGATGCCTCGGCGTAGGTAGCTCGCCAGTCTCGCGGCAGGCGCAATGGCGATCCCGTACCCGGCAGCAACCAGCGTCATCGCCACATCGAATGTCTCCACCGTTTGCTCCCGCTCCTGCAGCGCGTTTTCGAACACGCGCTGCACGGTCACGCGCCATGGTTCATCGGCCGTGGACTGCGAGCAGATCAAGGGCTGCTTGAGCACTTCCTCGCACGGCACTTCACGGTAGGCCAGCAGGTGGGAGCGCTTGGCCACGGCGACCGCCAGCGTGTCATGCCACAGCGGCTCGCATATCCAGCCAGGCCACTGCCGGGCAGCCGCAGACAAGGCGAAGTCGAAGCCGTCGCCCGGCAGCTCCGCGCCTCGACCGGGATCTGTCCATCCGGCCAGGACGGCATGAGTCTCCGGCTCTTCGGCGCGCTGCAGGGCGAGCACGTCGGCGAGCTGGGGAGGCACCCATTCGCCGAGGACGGCCATGCGAATTTCGGCGGTGATGTCACTCGATTCCACGTCCAGCTCCCCCCAGGCGGTGAAGTCGTGGCAACTGATCTCGAAGTCGTTGAATGAGTTAAGTTTAACGTGGTTTAAATCGTGACCGTGTTCGACGCTCTTGGCAATGCCAAAGCGTTCGATCCAAAGGGGCCGCCCCACCGGCACCACTACCTACGAAGCGGAACCAGCCATCGCGTTTGGGGCTGCCGTGCGGGAAGAAAGAACCAACCAGGGCATCGCTCAGGAAACGCTGGCCCACATGGCCGGCATCGAACGGTCGCACATGGGCAAGATCGAGCGCGGCGAGCATGTCCCCACGCTCCCTCTCATCCTCAAGATTGCCCGTGCGCTGAAATGCAGTTCCGCCCACTTGATGACTCTGACCGAAGCCAAGCTGGCGGAGTCGGCCCCATCCGCAGATTGAAGCCGGCCCGCACAGCGGTCGCATGCCTACGCCTGATCGTCGTCCTTGGCCCCAAGGGCTGAATCTTCGCGCTTTGCGGCCTCGTTGAGGAGCCGCAGGTATGGGTTGTCTGGCGGCGTCTCCTGGAACAGCGCATCCGGGCTGACGAGCAGGTAGCCGTGCAGCCGGCGCGACTTGCGCGGCCCCGTGACTTCGCAGGTCCAGATGTTCAGCCCGCTCGGCTGCTTGCGGTGCTGTCCCAACTTCTCGAAGCGCTTCTGCACCCACTGCCACCCCTCCAGCTTCTCCTGCTTGGCCAGCGCGGCGACTTGAAGGTACTCCTGCGCGTAGCGCTGGAACACGCCGGGGCTGACGAGATAGGTCGTACCGGCGACGGTATGCACCAGGGCCTTGGCGTCGTTGATGATGAGCTTGCGCGTCTGGACGCTCTGACGCAGCCAGGCCATGAAGTGCGCCCCAGAGGGCTCCGCGCGATCCTGGGAAGGCGCGAGGCTCATCTGCGGCGGGGGCATGGTCGAAGGGGCCGGCTTGGGCTCGGCAACAGGGGAACTCGGGGTCTCCGGCGCGGTGGGTGGAGCGGTGTCGCCCAGCAGGTCGAGCAGCGCTGCGACGCCGGTGTCCATGGCTGCGGATGCGATCGGCGCCGCGCTCGCGGGTGCAGCTTCGGTGCCTTCCACGCGCGGCCCATCAGCCACCGCCGGCGCCTGCGGCGTCGGCTCCGCTTGTTCCTCTTCGACCTGCACACGGCCTGCGAACGGCGCCGGCCGGTCGGCGGCATCCCAGATCATCGCCGGCGAGAGCTTCAGGAAGGTGAAGGCGTGCGACCAGCCGGCGTCGCTGGTGACGGTAGCCTTCCAGATCGCCTTGCCATCCGGCGTCGGTTGCACGATGCCGTGATCCTGCAGCACGTTGAACACCGCCGTATTGCTGGCCGGGATGCCGTCGATGCCCTGTGACAGCAGATGTGCGCGCAGCTTGTCGGAGACAGTCTTGCTCACCAGCCACAAGGCGTCTTGGGTCAGCCAACCGTCCGCCGGGCCGGCCTGGTTCAACTTGAACGCTTCCTTGAGCAGGTAGCGCAAGCCGTCGAGCAATTTGCGTTGCAGCGCATGCTTGGGCGCCGCCAGCGCCTTGCTGGGATCGCCGCCGAGTTCCTGGGCGACCGATGCCTGGTCGGCCTGCACGACCAGCTCGCCGAGCGTGCCGGAGTGCTCGTACTGGCCGGCCAGCACGTACAGCAGCGCGGCCCAGAGGTCGGGATAGCCGCTGAGCCAGTCGAAGATGTCCCGATCGAGAAGGCGCGCGTAGAGCAGCCCGGTGGCGGCGCTGTGCAGGCGGTACTCACGCTCCTTTCGGTAACGGAAGCGGTAGGGCTTTCGCAGTGGGCCGTGCCAGGGATGCCAGACGCTGCCGTCGGCATGCTCGACGTGCAGATCGACCGCAATCTTGCCGATGTCGTGCAGCAGGGCCGCGTAGGCCGTGCCTGCGGTCCAGGCCTCGGCCTGGGCCGCCTGTGCCTCCGGCGTGACGCCCGCAGGCAGCAGGTATGACTGCCGCAGCTTCAGCGCATAGGCGACGATCTCCAGGCCGTGGTCCAGCATGCCGCCCGGATAGGCATGGTGGTGGTTCTCGGAGGCCGGGAACTGCTGGACCAGCTCGGCGTAGCGCTCCAGTGGGGCGAGGTAGAGCGTGGCGAACTGCCGGCGCGAGAGCGATGTGCGCTGCCAGATGTGTTCCAGCAGTTTCTGCCGGCGCGGCGTGGCCAGCAGCGATGCGGCCGACTCCGGCCGCATCGACCCTTTCGGAGTTTCGATGGCGGAGGTGGGCGGCGTGCCGGCGGTGGGTGGCACCCTTTTGCGCTGGAACAGCGAGAGCATGGCGAACCCCGGATGACGGGCTGCTCGGGGGCGCCTTTTGGCCTTTTCAGGATAGGGCCTTTCCCCTTGGCGCCCTTCCTTTGCCCCTTCCCAGCCCTTTGGCCTTTGTCGGAAGCTTTTGGGTATAGGGCCGCTGCTGCGCGGGTGCCACGATGAATGCGGCATGGGGCAATCCCGGCAAGCCGGAAGCTGCGGGATGTTCGTCAGCTCTGGCCCAAGCCGGTGTCGAGGGCGGCGGATTGCGCTGCGAAGTCGTCGGGACGGCGCTTGCGGAAGGTTTCGAGATTGGCGAGCTTCCAGCGCAGTGCCGGCAGTTGCGCGGCGTGCTGGCATTGCACCAGCGACCAGTCCGGTTCTGCGCGCGCCAGCCCGCTCAGAAACTGCTTGTGCGCGGTGCTCAGTCGCTGTGGCAGCTCGCGCCGCACCCTGGCGCGAGCGTCGAGCAGTGTCTCCAGGGAGCAGCCCACTTCGGTCATGCCGACAAAGGCCCGCTCGTACTCGCCGGCGATGTCCTTGTCGTTGCCGAACAGCACTTCGTGGGGCGGCCGGTTGTGGCCCGCCAGATAGATCACGAAGCACTCGACCATGCCGTCGCTGATGTCGCCCGATTCGTAGAGCTGCCACACGTCGAACAGGTCGCGGGGGTGCTGCCGATCCAGCGCGGCCACCAGCTTGCTGGCGTACAGCTCGTCCGGTGCCAGAACCGGCAGCTCGAACTCGACGCCGAACAGATCGCTGGTCTTTGCGCTCAGCGGCCGCCGCTCGACGGGCAGCACGCTGCCTCGGAACACGACGTTGACCTCGATCTTCACCTGGCTGGCGTCGTTCTCGACGATCAGCTTGGTGTCTCCCAGGTCCTTGGCGCGAACCAGGCGTGTCTGCACGCCCAGTGGCGCAACGCGCGTGGCGATGGCGGCCAGCTCCTGGTTGATGGCTTGCAGCGCTTCGTCGCGCGGCGTCTGCCACGGGAGGTACACCACGTCGATGTCCACCGAAAGGCGCGGCATGTCCCGCACGAAGAGGTTGATGGCCGTGCCGCCCTTCATGGCGAAGATGTCGTTGGCGAACACGTCGGGCGCGACGGCCAGCAGCAGGCGAACGGTGTCCGCGTAGGTCTTATCCATGAGGTCTCAGGCTCAGCAAGGTGCCGTCATCGAGCCGGCTCATCCAGCGCGTGTTGCTGCCGGTGCGAACCGGGTACTGCTCCAGCAGGGCATCGACATCCACGAGGCTGGTCTCGCGCGCCCAGGTGAGGAACAGGCGCACGGCCTTCACGCTGGCGCAGCAAGACAGCAGTTGCCCGAGCAAGTCCTTGCGGGGGGAACGCAGTCCATCGAAGAGGTTGCGGGCCTCTTCGAGGCTCTGCTTGACGCCGGCTTCGTACAGCAGCTCCAGAACGGCACGCTCGGGGGCTGCCACCCGCAGATCCTCGGGCAGGCTAGGCGGCGTGGTCAGGGTCTTGCCGGCCAGCGCCGTGTCCGGCCAGTCGAACAGGCGGGCGTGGACATAGCGGGCCGGAAAGCGCGAAGTGAACCAGGCCGGCAACGCGAAACGACCGTCGCCCCACAGCACCAGCGCCTCCCGGCTGCCCAGGTTGTGCCGCACCCCCTGCAGGGCCAGGGCGCTCTTGCCGCCGACGTGCAGGCCGGGCACGCGCTGTTGCAGGAACTTCAGCGCACCGTAGACCCCGAACTCATCGTTCGGGAAGGCATAGACGCCATGGGCCAGGCGCACGAGCCACCCGCCGTCGGCATAGTGGGCGGCGAGCTGGGGCGACACCCCGAACTGGCTCAGGGTGGCAAGGTCGAACGGCGCCCCGCGGGGGAGTCCCGCCTGCAGTCGCTTGATTACCTGGTGCCGAGAATTTCCATCCATGTTATAAAAATAACACAAAATCCAATCGACCCCTAGAGCCATTGCAAGAACGTGCATGGAAAGTAGCATTAGGTTTGATTTATCGTGCAGAATCTAATCGACCTGCGGCCCGAGCCAACCCGGCTCTGCCGGCCGCAACCCGCCCTCCTGATCGCGGTCTATGCTGGAGGGCAGGCCACGACCGGCCGCTCCGCGAGGTGAGGCACCACTGAAGCCGAGGCATATGAGCATGACCACCAACACGCACAACGGGCGCTGGAGCCACCGGCTGGGCCGGGGGGCTGGCCGTGCCTGGCGTGGATACCTGCGCCGCGAGCAGCGTGTAGCCGGCTGGCTGGTGACGCGCGGGGTGCCTGCGGGCGCGATCACGGCGGTGCTCTGGATCGTCAAGCTGGCCGTACTTGGCGTGCTGCTCTACACCGTATCCTGGCTCGTCCTGCTGCTTGCCTTTGCGGTGGTCGCCGCATGGCTCGCGCGGAACGCCGATGCGGATGATGAGAACCAGCCAGAGTGGCGTGAAGGACACTCCGGCCATGGTCTGTACGACAAGAACGAGTGGCGCCACGACATGGGCGACTCTGACGAGTCGTAGCTGCCCCATCGGTGCGAAAGGATGCGCCTTACTTCGCGCCGCCTTTCGACGCAGCCGTCATCGCAAGGCGAGAGCCACTACCTCCAGCCGCCTTTGCGTCGCCGGTAGCGACGGTAAGCGCTCCAAGAATATTGCCTGCCCGTACACCAGCCCAGGCCAGTGCCATCACCCAAAACGTCGGCAGCACGATGAACATCATCGCCATGACGAAGTTGAGCAGCATGTCGCCAAAGGCGTTGTTCAAGCCGATCAGCGGATCGAAGTTCGTGTGCGGCCTGTCCGCGCCAAACCCCCAGCCGTAGAGCGCGTCCAGGATCGTGCTGTCGATCCAGCGCGCGAGCTGGAACCAGAAGTCCACGAAGAACAGCGCGAACTGGACGCAGCTCACCGTCACCACCGTCTTCAGGTCGTAGGTGCCGATCAGCAGCACCAGCGGGATGCAGATGACGAGCGCCATCTTGAGCATGGTCAGCACCATCGGCAGCGCCTGGCGCACCACGTCCATCGCCGGAAAGAAGCCCAGCGAGCCGACGGTCAGCCCCAGGTCGCTCGCGCCGCGCGTGACGACGTTCGGCAGCGTCTTGTCGATCTGGCCGCCGTAGTCGGTGTAGACGGCGCCCTGGTTCATCTTCTGCTGCCTCGGTGAGACCACGGCGCGGATCACCGAGTCATTGACCTCGCTCTGCGACAGGAAGCCCACCCAGCGCCCGATGCGGGTCAGCAGGTCCGGGGCGACCTGTGCCAGCAGCCGGCTGCGCAGTCCCTGGCCGCCATCGGCCCACCACTGCCGGCAGGACGGATAGCCGCCGCCGCTGTCCACCTGTGCCAGCCCCGCATCGCGGGTCGCGTCGTAGGGCCAGGCCGTGCGTGGGGTCTTGGCGCGATAGGTGTCATAGAAGCCGGGCGTGTCGAGGAAGTAACTCGACCCGATCCAGGTGACGTCGTTCATCTGCTCGTCGGAGAGCGTCGGCCGGTTCATGAACAGCTTGGCGCGCGACGGCCCGTAGCAGTCGTGCGTGAAGTCGGCGACCTCCTGTGCCAGCACCGGATCGTCGATGCGCGTGGCATCCACATCCATGCGAATCTGACGCAGGTCCGTGCCGCAGGGGATCGCCGCCACCGCGGAGCCCGTCACGGCTTTCGACAGCGCGTGCATGAAGAACCACCACACCGGCACCAGCGCGCTCTGGTCGTTGAGCGCCGTGTAGACGTTGGACCAGCCCGTGTCGTTGGGCAACGGGACGTTGACCTGGCATTGCGCGGAGCGCGTGGTGTCGAACTTGATCGTGGCGAGATCCACCGGGATGAACGGGATGCCGGCGAACATGATGACCACGATCGCCACCCACACCCGGTTCTCGATGCGCATCGACGACAGCACGCCCTTGTTGCCCTCGTCCGCGCCTTCGCTGCGGGCCTTGAGCCATTCCTGGATCACGATGGCCACGAACGGCAGCGCGAACACGCCGCTGGCCACGAGAATGCTCCAGATGCCGTTGTTGACCACCCAGGCCACCAGGGTCAGGTAATACTCCAGGTAGTCCGTGGTGTAGAGCGTCATGCCTGCCTCCCGGTCTCAGCCGTGCCGCAACAGTTGGCTGGCTTCCAGCGCGACCACGGCGATCACGGCCACGACCTCCGTGCGCAGCAGGCGCTGATGCGTCTCGCAGGACGGCTCCCGCCGCAACAGGCGCCGACGCATCCACCACCAGCCGTAAGCCGTCGCTCCGTAGAGGCACAGCCGCCACACGAAGAAATGGCCGGCATGCGCCTGCAGCCAGTGCTGCCAGCCCTCGACGCCGCCGACGACGTGGATGCCGGCGATGTTCACCGCCACCGCGGCGGCCACCACCAGCAAGGTCCACAACAGCGCCACGCCGATGCGGCGGTTGAACAGCCATGGCAGCCGCAGCCAGGTCAGCCGGTTCACTGGACTACCCTCCTGTCGCTAGCGCGACATCCTCCCCTGGGGAGGTTCGCGCGCCCTTCGGGCGGCCGTGCGGGCGCGCTCATGGCGTACCGCTCCGCGGCTTCTGGACTTCCCGCAGACGGTCACGTGTGGTGTCGCCCTCGAAGACGCCGCGCGAGCCGGCAGCGCGGGTGCTGTGGCGCTGGATGATCGCCATCGCCGAGTTGCCGGCCAGCGTGCGCCGCAGCTCCAGCTCAGTCTTGAGGTTGTTGATCTCCTGCTCCAGTGCGCTGTTCTCCTGGTCGACCGCCTGCACGGCCAGCTCGTTGGCGGCGACGTTCGGCTCCTTCTTGCCGGTCAGCAACGTGCGTTGCAGCAGCAGGGCCTTCTCCAGCACGCTGGACAGCGCCGCCTCGGACGCGAGGCGCCGGCCCAGCACGTCCTGGTCGGGCTCGTCACGCAGGGCCTCGATCACGCCGCGGGTGATCGGCAGCGAACTGCTGCCGGCCGCGTCGAGATTGGCCAGCGTCGTCAGCCGGGCGCCCGTCACCAGTTCCTGCAACACCTGCAGCTTGGTCTCGTACTCTTCCTGGATCATTGGCGTGAGCCCGACGCCAGGCGTGGTCTGGGTCTTCGTGCAGTTTTCGCAGGTGCGTTGCTCGCGTTCGCCCAACACGCGGGTCGCCCAGTCGGCGGCCGCCTGGGGCGAGGACCAGGTTTGGCAGGTCAGGCGGTTGCCGCAGGCGCTGCGCGCGATCGACGAGGTATCGGTGGCGTTGCGCCCGTTGAGCAGGTTGTAGCCCGCTCGCGTCACATCACCGACCACCTTGATCGAACTCTGGCCGGAGCCGCCCGCGTTGCCGCCGCCGACCCAGGGCACGCCGTTGTTCCCTTTGTTGGACTCGGCTTGCTCGATGGCGGAGACGGCATCGGTGCTGCTGACCGCATCCCGCAGCGCCATCCCCTCGGCGAGTTGGTCCCAGCCGGCTTGGCCGCCGGCCATGTCCGCCATCCGATTGGCGATGGCCCGGCAGGTCATCTTCGAGCGGTCGAAGTCCATGCGTGCCTGGAGGATGCCGTTGGTCAGCAGGTTGTAGAGCCCCGGGTCGGCGCGCTGGATGATCAGGGCCGGCAGCGAGGCCACGGCGCTGGTGGCGTTCTGGATCACGTTGCTCATGATCGTCTGGAAGCCGTTGGTGATGCCGTTGAGCTGGTTCTGCAGCGTCGTGGTGATGCTCATGTCGCCGCAGATCAGGTTGCTGTTCCAGCCGATCCCCACGCCGATGCTCTGCATGTTGCCGGCACCACCCATCGACACGGCCCGGCCGCCGCCGATGCTGTAGAGCACGTCGTCGCCGATCACGCTGCCGCTGACGTTCACGCCATTGGGATCGATGCGCGTCTGCGCCCAGGCGACGCCGACGACCAGCGTGATGGCCGCCACGAGCAGCGTGGCCCGCAAGGGCGATTTCGCGCGGTGCAGGAAGTCAGGGAGGGAGGCGTTCATCGTGGGTTCCTCACATGGAATCGACGCTGCCGAGGAAGACCTGGCCACGGCGCCGGCAGCAGGAGTAAGGCCGCCACAAGGCCCAGGCGTAGTCGCCTTGCTGGGCCTGCACGCGGGTGCGGCTGTGCGGGAAGACCACGCAACTGTTCGAGAGCGTGGGCGCCAGCTCCTGCCACTTGCCCGTCGATGCGTCGGTCTCCATCAGCGCGCCGGCCGGCCAGTAGCCGTCGCGGGCGTTGGCCAGCAGAGGCTGGTACACGTGAATCTGGTTGCGGCGCGTCACGATGTCGCCCGCGCGCTGCGCGACCACGGCGCCGCTCTTGTGGTCGTCGGTCTGGTGCAGGAAGCCACCACGGGGATACACGTTGCCCCAGAGGTTCAGGCCGGTGCGCGTACCGATTTCGCGCCGGCCGGGGATGAGCGCTTCGGGGTAGAACGCTTCCGGGATGTTGTAGCGCCAGGCGATCGTGTCGAGCGTGCTCAGCAGGTACGGCATGAAGGCCGTGCCAGCGCCTTCGCAGGTGTAGCCGGAGGCGCTGGCGAACTGGCTGAACACCATCCCGGCCGGATGGCCGATGACATCGGCGTTCTTGAACTTGGCGAGGTTGTTCTCGTTGTCGTTATTGGTCGTGCCGTCACCGCCAGCCTTCGCGGTCGGGTTGGGCATGCTCATCGCCCTGACTTCCAGCCACGGGTTTTCGCCGGTGTTCGAGTAGCTCGACACCACCGCATCGGGGACGTAGTGGCGCACCTTGATGGAGGTGCGCACCGAGCAGCCGAAGGGCGTGCAGTACAGCCAGTAGCAAATACCTGCGACGCGGTACTCCAGGCAGTCGGGGGACAGCGCAGACGAGACGATGGTGGCGGTGTCCAGGGCGAACGTCGATGTGGCCGCGCCCAGCAGCAGCGAGGCGGCGGTGGCGCGCAGACGCCGGGACGCCAGCAGGAGGCTCATGGCTGCGTGCTCCGGTAGGCGTTGATGCGCGCGACGGCGCGGGGCACGTCGGGCTCGCCGTAGACCACGTAGCGTCGATCGACCACCACGGCGGGAATCTTGGCGATGCCCAGTCCCCAGGCATCCACGACACCTTGGTAGGCGTGGCCGATGCGGCGTTGAAGGGCCTCGCCACCGTCATGCAACCGCTGCCGCACCACGGCTGCGGCCTGTTGGGGGTCGGCCGGCAGGTGCGCGGCGAGTTCGACCTCGATGCGCGTGGCCTGGTCCAGCTCGATGATCCGCACGCCGGCCGGGGCCTGCACCGGATGACGGCTGTCGATGACGATGAGCACATCGGCGGCCGCCGCGATGGGACCGAGCAGCGCGGCGCACAGTCCAGCGGCCAGCCTCGTGGCCAGGGGGCGCCGCGAAGCGGCAGGAAGGTTGAGGGAATGAGCCGGCATGTCGCGCCTCCGCGGAGTCGATGCAGACTCGTAGTCGAGCGCAACGCAGATCAGGGGACGACAAAGAAACCGAAACCGGTCAGTCCCGATTTCTCGGCGGGTCGGCGAAAGGAAACGGGAGCCAATGGCTCCCGTGGTGATGACATGAATGCGCGTCCGCTGGTGCTGCTACAGCAAGCCGGCTTCGGCGAACGAGTACGGGCTGCCCTTGCCGACGATGAAGTGATCCAGCACCCGGACATCGACGGTGGCCAGGGCACTCTTCAGCCGCTCGGTGATCGCACGATCAGCGGCCGAGGGCTCGGTGTTCCCCGAGGGGTGCTGATGCGCCAGGATCAGCGCCGAAGCGTTGAGCGCCAGCGCACGCTGGACCACCACCCTCGGATACACCGAAGTCTGGTCGACCGTGCCCTTGAACAGCGGCTCGAAGGCGAGCACCTGGTGCTGGTTGTCGAGAAACACGACGGCGAAGATTTCGTTCGGCTCCGCGACCAGTTTCAGGCGCAGGTAGTCGCGCACGGCGGCGGGACTGCCCAGCGCCGGACCGGCCTTGAACACGCGGTTCTCCAGCAGGGTGATGGCCTGCCGGATGATCCAGTCTTCGTGCTGGGCGGCGATCAGGGTGAGCGACTCCGGGCGGGAGTCGGCGATGACGAGAGACATGGCGAACCTCCAATGGATGAGATAGGAGGGCGCCTGCCCCTGGAGGGCAAACCCTCCTGGGGACGATGGGGATGGAACAGGTGACGAGCGGGCATCCACCACCGCGGATGCGGTGGCTGTTCGCGTCAAGGGATGCGATGCGAACGGGTTTCGATCAACGCGGACGAGCCGCGCCGCAGCCTTGAAGATCGATGGCTACCTGGGCATGTCACCGGCGACGCCGGCGGGCATGTCTGGGGAATGGGCGGGTTCGGCCACGGTCGTGTTGCCGGCGGCGAGCAGGTCGATGGCCGACAGCAAGGCATCGCCTTCGACGGGACCGTGCAGCAGGAGGGTCTTGCCGGACTCGCGGTCGCGCAGTTGCAGGGCCGGCGTGGCCGCGATGCCCTGCTGTGCGGCTTCCACCGCCTGGGCACGGATGACCGCATCGGGGCGCTCGCTGTCGAGACAACCCTGCATGGCTGGCGTGAGGTCGGGATAGCGCAGGCCCTCCGGCAGGCCCTGGCCGTCGCCACGGGTGTTCGAGTAGAGCCACGCCACGGCCTGCCAGAACGTGGCATGTCCGCCCGTCTCGCCCGCGCACTCGGCCAGGCGTGCCTCGGCAGTCGCGGCTGGCTCGTGCATGGACAGCGGCAGGTGGTGCCACTGCCAGTTCACCTCGGGATGGGCGTCGATCCAGCGCTTGAGCGCGGGGAAGTAGGCCCGGCAGTACGGGCACTCCAGGTCGGCGTACCCGACCACCGTGAAGCGCGCATCGGCACGGCCATACAGCCAGGGCGGGCCGGCCGGTTTCGACGCTTCGGACCCGACGGCGGCCAGGGACACGGGCTCGGTCGCCGGATGCGGCGCGAGCAGCAGCATCCACGAGGCAACCCCAATCGTCACCACGATCAGCAGACCGATCCAGGGATGACGGCGGGCGAATGAAGGCATGCGCATCGTGTCGCTCCCGTCAGGCCAACGTGCCCAGCGCCAGGGGTTCGATGCCCCGCGCACGGTCGATCTTCTCGGCCACGCGGAAGGCGGCATCCAATTCGCTGATGCCGTGCTGCTGCATCAACTGGAAGCGTTCGGCCTTCTCCTCGGGCTCGGTCATCGCCATCGCCAGGTAGAGGCTGGGCGGCACAGCGCGGAACAGCACTTCCATCGACTTGGACAGGATGACGCCCTCGCTGAACTTGCCGGCCTCCTTGCGCGCCGAGAGCATCAGCGCCTTCTGCGAAGCGTTGAGTTCGCGGAAGCGCGCGATCTTCTCCACTTCATCGGGTGGCATCGACAGGCAGATCCACCACTCGATCATGTTGAGCATGGGCTCGGCCGCCTTCGGCAAGTCGTCGAGGTTCTGCGTGGCGAGCCAGAACCAGGCGCCGAGCTTGCGCCACATCTTGGTGATCTTGACCACGTAGGGCGCGAGCAGCGGGTTCTTGGTGATGATGTGGCCTTCGTCCGTCACGTTGATGATCGGACGGCCCAGGAACTGGTCGCGCTCGGCGATGTTGTTGACGGTGTTGATGAGCGAGATGTAGGCAATCGAGAGTTGGGCGTTGTAGCCCTCGCGCGCGAAGGTGGCCAGGTCCACGATGGTGATGTCCGCCTCGGGCCACGGCGTGCCGGACCGGTCGAACATCTCGCCGTCCACGTCCTGGCAGAACATATCCATGGCGTCGGCCATCTCCAGCAGCCGTGCGCGCCGCATCTCCGGCAGCGTGGCGTCGCGGGCGCGCTCGCGCAGCGCGTCGCGCACATCGCGCGTGAGCACCGTGCGTCTGTCCGCCACGCAATGCTGGGCCGCATCGAGAATGCACTGGCGGATCAGGCTGCGGTCGGCGCGCGTCATGCGCGCTTCTTCCTTGTCCTCGCCGCCGGTAATCATCAGCCGTGCAGTGATCTCCAGCTCGCCGAGCACGTCGCGCTGCTCGTCGCCTTCCACCGCCATGCCGGCATCGGTCTGGTCTTCGTCGAGCGCATCGGCGTCCAGCGTCTGTACCTGGCTCGGCGTATCGACCAGGCGCCAGGCGTCGGCGAACGGAGCCAGACTGACGCCCGCGCCCGGCGCGAGCTTCACCCGATGCACGGTGAGGCCCAGCCGTGCCGCGAAGTCGCCGAACAGGCCGAAGCTGTTGCCCGCCTCGACGATGAACAGGCGCGGCCGGTAGATCGCCGTCACCTGGTTCAGGATGTTGTTGAGCGTCGCGCTCTTGCCCGAACCCGTGGGGCCGAACAGGAATAGATGCGCGTTCATCTGCCGGTCGAGGCGGTTCAACGGATCGAAGGTGATCGGGCCGCCGCCGCGGTTGAAGAACGTGATGCCCGGATGCCCCGTGCCCTGACTGCGGCCCCAGACCGGCGCCAGGTTCGCCGCATGTTGCGCGAACATGAGCTGGGTGTACCACTGGCGCTTGTCGGCCGCCGGATCGAACACGCACGGCAGCCAGCGTAGATAGCTGTTCAGCGGCGCCACCTCGTCCTCTTCGCGTACCGGTTGCAGGCCGGCGTTGAGCATCACGTTGACGAGCTGCAGGCCGCGCGCATCGAGCTGGGCCAGGTCGCGGCCGCGCAGGTAGAACGCCAGCGCGCCACGGTAGAGCTTGTGCGCGCTGCCGATCAGCCCGCGCGCCTGCTGCACGTCCTGCCGGGTCTGCTCCGAGGCCAGGGTCTCGCCGACGGCCTTCCTGGCGAGGTGGTTGAGGTGCGCCTCCAGCACGTCCTGGGGTGTGGCGACCAGCGTCAGGCACATCACCGTGTCCTCGGGCATCTGGTCGAACAGCGCGTTCATGGCATCGCCGCCTTTGCGCGTCTCGCCCGTCAGATGGCCCGTCACGGGCGGCGTGCGCAGGCGATCCATCACGATCACCCGATGCGGCATGCCGTCGAAGAACCACAGGCCGTTGGGCACGTCCGAGCGGGGCTGGCCGAAGAACAGGCGCTGCGCGAAATCGGTGCCGCTGGCGAGTTCGATCTCGCCCTCCTCCCGCTCTTCCGGGTAGCGGCTCAGCGCATAGAAGCGTTCCCGATCTTCGGCAGTGGCGCCGAGCAAGGTCGGATTCGGGTTGAACCAACGCAGGAGCCAGGCATGGATGTCCGCCGCGCCGAGACGCCGGGCTTTCACGCCGGCATTGGCCAGCCCGCCGGCGAGGCGGTCGCAGATCGTGGTCAGCGCCTGCTCGGGCGACTGGCCGCGCCGCGAGGTCTGGGCCGCGGACGTGCGGCGGTAGACCACCATGCGCACGCGCCGGACTTGGCCGCGCCACGGCAGGCGCGTCACCGTGGTGTCCTCGAACAGGCCACCCGGCTTGGCGATGGCCCGCAGGTGATGGGCGAAGAAGCGCAGGTAGAAGTCGCTGAACGCGCTGCCCTGTGCACGCGGCTGCAGATAGTTCGCCAGGGAGCGCCGATAGTTGTCCCAGTCGGCCTCGTCCTGGGCGTAGAGCTGCACCACCCAGGGGTTGTCGTCCAACTCGTCGAAGGAATCCTGCAGGGCGTTCTCCAGCGCATCGCGCGCCTGCCACAGCCAGGCCATCTCGCGGCCCTCGGTGCCGACCGGCGCCAGCTCGAAGAAGGCCGCCACCGACTGGCCGTCTTCCAGCAACATGCACTTGGTGTCGGGCAGGTACTCGACCCAGGGCAGCAAGTCCGCGAACGACGGCGCGACGCCATAGAGCGCATCGTGGTCGGCCTGGGTGGCCGGTCTGCGCCGGCCCCGGCCGAGCGCGCTGCCCGGCTCGGCGACACCCTGTGCCGCCAAGGCCGTTACGTGCCGTGCCCAGGCATCATCGGTCGTATCCGCGGCGTCAACAGGCGATGCGTCGGGCTTGCGTGACCACGGCAGCGACCAGGCCATCAATAGTCCTCCACGCGCTCGCCCGGCATCGCGTACTGCACGCGCTGGTAGAGCGGGAAGACCGTGCTGTAGCCGGGCACCGGAACCGGGTCGGTGCCCGCCAGGTGCGGGAACACGTACATCACCAGGTCGGGGTTCGGCAGGCGGTGGAACTGGCGGTAAATCTCGTTCTGCGCGGTTCGGGTGTAGCGCGCCTGCACGCCGGGCGCCGCCTGTACATCGGCCTCGACCAGCGGCCGGCGCAGGCCCTGGCGCGCATCGAGCAGTTGCCGGGCGGCCTGGCCGCCGCCCGCGCTGCCGCCGGTCTCCTGATGCCAGATGTCGAGCATGGTGTTGTCGCCGTGCGGCAGCAGCTTCTCCTTGCTGGTGGCGCAGCCGCCGAGCAGGGTGGCCGCCAGCAGCACGGCGGCCGCGTCAATCCAGATCCGAGGCATGGGTTTCTCCGGTGCGGTGGTGGACCCGACGCCCCTTGGCGTCGTAGTCGATGTCGAGCGGCTGCTCCAGATGCACGGCCACCCTGGCGCCGGGCTGCACGTAGACCGCCGCGAAGGCCTGGCCGTAGAGCTTGTTGACCCAATCGGCCATGTCGCGCACGCCGCCCGCGAGGATGCGGCCCATCGCTTCGTTGCCGCTGATGCCGACGGTGCCCAGCGAGCCGTTGCTGTTGGCGACCACGGCCACGCTGCCGTTGTCGGACTTGATGAGCGAGGCCGCGCCGGCGCCGGCCGCGGTGATGAGCGCCTGGCTGCCCAGGTACTGCTGGGCGTTGCTGCGCCGCTCGCCGCTGACGCAGGGAATGCCGTAGGGGTCGCTGATCCAGCCCAGGCCGCCTTGGATGCTGGCGCCGTTGTGACCCGCGTTGCCGCCGCTGCTGCCGCCCTTGCTGCTGTCCTCCGGCACCGTGCGGATGGTGCCGTCCTGGAACACGAACGTGACCGAGCGGATTTGCCCGCGCACGCACGAGAGCGTCCAGTCGCCCGAGGCCGTGCCGCTGACCACGGCGCCGGCCACGTCGGGGATGTCGATGCCGTTGGCCGTGAGGTTGTCCAGGCCGATCAACACCTTGAACGGGTACGGGTCGTTGACGGTTCCGTCGATCGGCACGCGCCCGATCAGCGCCGTCATGGCAATCGACCCCATGAGCGTCGAGTTCGACGGCACGGTGTAGACCGCCTTCGTGGATGCGCCCACCGCGCGGCTGCCGACGTCGGCGACGGATTCCACTGCGGCCGACAGGCTTTTCTGGGCCGGCCCGAAGCTCAGGGGAAAGCTCGGCTCCTTGCTGGCGTTCTTGGCGTCGACCTTGGCATCGTCGGGCTCGACCCACTGCGTGCCACCGACGCCGCGGTTGAAGCGCTGGCCGTCACCCTCTTCCAGCCCCAGCCCGACGGGCAGATCGGACCGGCCACCCTTGCCGGAAAGGCCGTCCAGTTGCCGCTGCAGATCCTGCAGCAGCCCCTGGGTCTGCTGCCTGTCGCTGGCCACCTGATTGCGCTCCTGCTCCAGGCGGCTGCGTTCGCCTTCCAGCGCGCTCTGGATGCGTTGGTCGATCGCGCTTTCCCGGGCACGCAGGCGCTCGTTCTCGGCCTTGTGCTGCTTGTTGTCGCCGAGCGCGCTCTGCAGCTCGGTGCGCAACTGCTTCACCTGGGCCACCAGCGTGGCGACGGTATCGCGCGGCGTGTCGCCTGCGATGCCCAGGGCTTTCATCTCCTCGGGCGTGAGCGTACTGGCCGCGCCCTTGGGGGCGGGCTGGCCGCCGGGGGCGCCGGAGAACAGTTTGACGCCGACGAACACCAGCAGCAGCGCCATCGGGATCAGCAGCCACTTGAGCAGCGGATTACTTTTCATCGCGCGCTCCTCCGGTCGAGCCGGCCGCGGCGGCCGGCGGCAGGTTCGCGGTGGCATCGATCGGGCTCAGCGCCGGCAGCAGCGACTCGGCCAGGCCGTGGCCGCGCGTGACCAGGTAGAGCACCGTGGTGTCGGACGGGGTGCCGGCCGGCCCCAGGTTCGGATGCTGGAAGGTCGCCGCCACGAAGTTCCCCTGCAGGGCGCGCGGGTCGAGGTCGAGCCAACGCGCCGAGGTGTTGGTGAGGCGCACGGCCGTCACCCACTGGTCTTCCAGGCGCCACGCGGCCAATGCCCGCGCGTGCACCGGCAGCGTCGGCAGCAAGGTGTCCAGTGCGAGGCCACGGCGCAGGTTCACGCGCCCGATGCCGGCGACCGGCTCGACGGTGCGCAGCGGCGCGTACAGGTTCTGTGCGGCATGGCGCGTCAGCACGACCGGTACCGGCGTCTCGCGCCGGGGAACGGATTTGTCTGCGGGCGCGTCGGCCTGCTCGTCCGCGCCGCTTGCCGCACCGCCGCCGTAGCGCTTCGCGGGGGCTTCCGCTTCCACGATGCGCACCGGCTCCAGCGGCGCCTGACCGTCCTTCGCCGGCTCGGCGGCGATGTCGAGCAGGATCAGCGCGCCGGATTCCACGTCCTGCAGTTGCAGCCGCGTGGGCGGAATCGGCTCGCTCGCCCGCAGGTAGATCGCGCCGCCGGCACTCTGCACGCGCAGGTGATCGCCGACGCTGGCCGGCACGCCGACGCGCACATTGCGGTCGATGAAGACCACGCGCTCCTGGCCGACCACCAGCGGCACCGGCAGGGGCAGGCGCTCCCAGCGCAGGATTTCCACGGCCTGGCTGGCCGGCACGACACCGAGGATCAGCAGGACGCCGGCCAGGGCCGACAAGGCAATGGGCTTCATGGGGAGTCTCCCTGCAGATGGCCGGAGGCGTTGGCGGGCGCGCCGGCCTGGGTCGGCGTCGGCGGCGGTTCGATGCGCTGGGGTGCGCCGGCGTAGCAGTCCAGCGCCAGGCCGAAGGGGTTGTGCTCCGGGTCGATGTCCAGCCGGACGACCTTGATGGGGTAGCGCACCAGAGCGCGCTTGACCTGCTCGGAGCCGTAGTATTCGTCCGCGCTCACGTCGAGCGTGACGATCCAATCGCGGTCGGAAACCACCTTGACGCGCGTGGCCGGATCATCGCCGTAGCCGCGGCCGGGAATCTCGTAGATGCCGCGCACGCGCTGACGCAGCTCGCCACTGGCGCGCCGGTACTCGTAGTCCTGTTGCAGAAAGGCCCGGCAGCTCGGCGTCAGGTAGGCCGACAGCGCGCGCAGGTTGCGTGGATAGTCTTCTTCGCCGTTCGTGGGCCAGCGCTGCACCTGCTGCCAGATGTAGAACGAGAAGGCATACACACTCTCGGGCGGCACGTCCCACCACTTGCGCGTGCTGCCCGAGCGCAGGTCCGGTGGCACATGGATGGTGAGACTCTTCGGCGCACTCCACCAACCGAAGCCGAGCAGCAGCGCCACCACGAACAGCGCGCCGGCCCCCAGACGCAACGTCTTCACGTGCGCCTGCAGGTGCGCAACCTCGTTCTTGAAACGGCTCATGGCGCCCCTCGATCGGTGTTGCGCCGGGTAGTCCAGTAGCCCGAGCGGGTGATGAGGCGCTGCCCGCCCAGGAGCGCCGCCAGCGCCGGATGCCGCAGGGCCAACCGCCATTGGAGCTGCCGGTACAGCCAGGTGTCGGGCCGGCCGCGCTTCTGCGCGCGCAGGAAGCCTCCGCCGACAAAGACGCCCAACGCGATGCCGGCGACGATCAGCGTGGGCACCATGGCGATGCTGTGCGTGAGCCAGGCCAAGGGCAGGCCGAGCGCGAACCCGGCGGCGGCCGACAGGCCGGCGCAGATCCACAACTCGTCGGCGGTCAGCCCGCGCACGACCACCGGCTGGCGATTCAGCCGGTGCGGCAGGAAGGTCACCAGCGTGTCGCGCGGGGTCTCCGAAGGGACGGCCATCGCTTGCCGCCCTCACAGCACGCCGGTGGCCTTGGTGAGCAGCCAGATGCCGACCACCAGCAGGATCGCGCCCACGGCGACCGTCAGGCCGAACTGGCCCCAGGTGGCGCGGCCGGTGTGGATCTCCGAGTAGCGCGTGTAGGCGTGATAGCAGACACCGACGAACATCGAGGCGACCACGAGCAGCGCGATCAGCAGCACGATGTCGTAGCCGTAGTTCTGCAAGGTCTGCAGGATGCCGCTGCCCTGGCCGCGCGATGGGTCTTCCATGGTCGGCAGGCCCTGCGCGAAGGCCGACAGCGGCAGGCCCGCGAGCGCGAGCGTCAGCGGCAGCAGCGGAGCGGCGATGCGGGACGGAATGCGATGGGATGTCGTTGGAGTGTTCATGGCGTATGGCCTTTCGTGACGGTCAGGAGAGGAGGAAGAAGGTCAGCACCAGGTACATCGCCACGAAGCGCACGACGACGGCGAGGAACTGACGTTCGGTGATGCGGTGCTCGGCCCAGCCGACGTAGGCGGTGCGCATGGCCCACACGCCCCACAGCAGCAACACGGCGAACACGAAGCCCAGCACCACGGCAGAGACGGCCGAAGGCGCAAAGCCGCCGTTGGCCTGGAAGGCGGCGACCTGATCGGCAGAGGGCGTCATGGCGATGGCTCCTCGTCCTCGTCGTCGGCGCGGTCACGGCGGACGTAATCGCCGACCAGCGGGACGGGATCGCGCGGCTGGGCACGCTGGGGCACGAGGTAGTCCTGCAGGCCGGCGCGAACGCGCTTCAGGTCCGCGCGCAGCCGGGCGTAGTCGAAGTGGTAGCGGGCGCGTTCCTGCGGAGCGGTATGGGCGGCGTGCTCGGCGAGGCGGTCGATCAGGTCGAGTTGGCGGGCGAGCGCGGCGAGCTGCTCACGCTCCGGGGTGTCGTCGGCGATGGCGGGTTGCATGGCCGAGAGCAACACGGCCAACAGCACGGCCAGCGAAGGCCATGCGGATGCGCGGCGGTTGGTCTGTCCCATCGTGCCATTCCCCGTTGAAGCGGATGGCCAGATGCTGTGGCGCGCTCTCGCTTTGCGCCGCAGGGAATGGGAACTACGGCATGACCGGATTTCCGGGGCGAGCTGGCGATCAACCGTCCAATGCTCCCGGGATTGTGGAGTTGGCCAGCACCTACCGCAGCTTGGTAGAATTGGCTAAACTTGGCAATCGTAATCAACGAAAGGCCAGATCGGATGGTTTCCGGATGACTGAAGTCGAGAGCGAGATCCTCACGCTTGAGGAGGTCGCGGCCTACCTCAAAGCCGGGAAACGGACGGTCTATCGCCTTGCCCAGAAAGGCGAGATTCCGGCGTTCAAGCTTGGGGGAACCTGGCGCTTTCGCCGCTCGGAGCTGGATCGGTGGATCGCCGAAAGCATCAGCAAGAAGAAGCCGGAGGCAGAGTGAGCGTGCACCAAATCAGCAACCGAATCACATTCGGGAAAGAACCAAGGGGAGGATTGCTGGCGTGCCAGTTCCCATAATTGATCTTTTTGCTGGCCCAGGAGGGCTCGGGGAAGGATTTGCTTCCCTGCAGGGCCACAAACGGCAGCCATTCTTCGAGATCGCCCTTTCCATTGAAAAGGATGCTGTCGCACATCGCACGCTGACGCTCAGGGCAGTGTTCAGGCGTTTGCGTGGCACCAAGGACGTCAAGCACTACTACAGCTACATACGAGGCGAGATCGATGAGGCCGCTTTCCGCAGGATCCCTGCCGTGGCCAGCGCCTTCGAGCATGCTGCCGCCGAAGCGAGGTGCCTAGAGCTTGGCAAGTCCGACGAAGCCAGTATTGATAGGGAAATTCGCGCTGCACTGAAGGGGCAGGAAACCTGGGTGCTGATCGGCGGCCCGCCCTGCCAGGCGTATTCGCTGGCGGGGCGCTCCAGACGCGCCAACGACAAGGACTTTCACAAGGATGAAAAGCACTTCCTCTACAGGGAATACCTGAGAATCATCCAAGTGCACAAGCCCACCATCTTCGTGATGGAAAATGTCAAGGGTCTGCTTTCCTCGAAGCACTCCGGCGACCCAATGTTCGAGAAGATCATTGCGGATCTTTCGATGCCGACCGAGGGGCTCGAATATGAGATCCGATCCTTCACCAAGAAGGGCGACGGCAGTTCGCTGGAACCCACCGACTACCTTATCCATTCTGAGCGCCATGGGATCCCGCAAAGCAGGCATCGCGTGATTCTGCTCGGAGTGAGAAAGGGGCTGGACATGCCTCAACACCAGTTGCTGGCACCAGTAGCGAGGCCTGTCACGGTCAAACAGGCCATTGACGATCTTCCCCGAATCCGCAGCAAGCTGTCGCGTGGCGATTCAGTGGAGGCATGGCGCAAGGCTGTTCAGGCTGGCCCCTCTTACGTCAAGGGATGGAGGACAGAAAACGAGTCCGTCATGATCGGGACAATGCGTGCCTTTGCCGCTGCGGCAACCAGCACCACGACCGGTGGCGCCTTCATTTCACGAGGCTACAGAAGGCCGAAGAAGCCGACCGAGCTTCAGCAATGGCTTCACGACCGAAGCCTGGGTGGTGTCTGTCAGCATGAAGCGCGCGCGCACATGGCATCCGATCTTGCTCGCTATCTTTTCTCGGCCAGCTTCGCTCATTTATGGGGATATTGCCCACGGCTGGATGTGTTCCCTCCCAAGCTGCTTCCCGATCACATCAATGTGCATGTCGATCGGGAATCCGAAACGATCCCGTTCAAGGATCGGTTCCGCGTGCAGTGCAGGAACGAACCGTCCACCACGGTGGTGGCTCACATTGCCAAGGACGGGCACTACTACATCCACTACGACCCCTCCCAATGCAGAAGTCTCACGGTCAGGGAAGCAGCACGGCTCCAGACGTTTCCCGACAACTACGTCTTCGCGGGCAACCGCACTGAGCAGTACACCCATCCTCGACAACGGCAGGGGGATGACGGAAGACGAGCTGCTCGATGCGATGCGTCATGGGACCGGCAACCCCAGGCAGCATCGGTCGCCGAAGGATCTTGGGCGCTTCGGCCTTGGCCTGAAGACAGCCTCGTTTTCCCAATGTCGCTCGCTGACCGTTGTGAGCACACGCGATGGAACTGTCTGCGGAGCCGAATGGAATCTGGATCGCATCGATGCTGCCGACGACTGGATTCTTTCCATCCTGGACGATGCGGACATCCATGGGCTGCCTTATGTCGAACGGCTCACCGCAGTATCAGGTGCGCCTCTTCGCCAAGCCGGATGCCAAGGTCCACGAAATCCTGAGCGAAGGGGAAAAGACCTGCGTGGCGCTGGCCGCCTTCATGACCGAGCTTGCCACCGCGATGCACCGCTCTGCTCTGGTCTTCGATGACCCGGTGTCCTCATTGGACCATCGCTGGCGCGGGCAGGTGGCCAAGCGTCTCGTGGAAGAAGCGGAGAACCGCCAGGTCATCGTCTTCACGCATGATCTGGTGTTCGTGAACGATCTGAATGACCACGCGACGAAGACCGGGCAGGCCGTGCGGCTCACGACGCTCAGTCGTGGCGCCGCGGGAGCCGGTATGGTGGCCGACGGCCTGCCCTGGAAGGCCCAGAGCGTCGAAGATCGCATCGACAAGCTGGAGAAGGCGGCGCGTGCGGCAAAGCTGCTGCATGACAACAACCAGGAAGACGAGTACGCGGTCGAGGTGGCAAAGCTCTACAACTCGCTGCGCGCCACATGGGAGCGCGGCCTGGAGGACATCGCTTTCGTCCGCGTTATTCAACGCCACAGGGACTACATCAACGCCAAGGACCTGAAGAAGGTCAGTGCGCTCAACGAGGCTGACTGCGATGCTTTCGCCGCCGGATTCAAGAAGTGCTGCGACATTGTTGACGCACACGATCCGTCCAGCGGTAGGAATGCCGCGCCGCCACCACCTACTGATCTCTTTCAGGACATCCAGGCTTTGAAGGACTGGGCCGCGTCTCTGCGAGACAGGCAGAAGAAGATTGCTTGAAACGTGTTTGTTCGCGCCAATGCTGACGTTCTTGACGAAGCAGAGCACCGAAACTATGGCATCGTTTATCTGACCTGGCGCAGGGCTGCAGCTACAGGTACTTCTTGAACGTTGCCGCCGCAATGCACACCGCCACGCCGAGCAATGCGGCGCTGGGCAGCAGGATCAGCAACGGGTTCACGCTGACCGGCAGTGCCAGGTAAGTCACCCACGGCAGTACGGCCAGCGGGATCAGGCTGGCCCTGGCGCGGTGATAGATGAACCCCGACTCGCGTCCCGCGCCGAAGCGGCGGATGTCCCGGCGCACCAGGCCGTCCACCAGCCCGACGAAGGCGGCCATCAGGAACAGTGGCAGGGTCAGGCACAGCACCAGCAGCCGCACGAGAAAGACCAGCGTCGTGTAGGCCGCCGCGATCAGGTAGCTCTCCACGTTCACGTAGACCAAGCCGATGTAGTAGCGGAAATCCTTGGTCGGGCGATGGCTGCCGGCGCTGGCCTGCGTCGAGGCGTCGCGTATCCAGTCCAGCAGACCGCTTTTCACGAACAGCCAGTCGTAGCCCTGCTCGACCAGCCGGTGCGCCGTGCGCCCCGGCTCCTGCACGAGTGCGCTGCGCGTGAAATGCGTGGAGAGCTGATCCAGCTCATAGTGCAGCATGCCCTGCGCGTGGCGCCAGCCCTGATCGGGCCAGAAGAAGTGCATGCCGACGCACTCGATCAGGATGCACAGCAGCAGCGCGCCGCAGAGCACGCCGAAGAAGCGGAACGGCAGCGTGACCAGGCCGGCGATCAGGCCTTGCTGTCGTTGCTGCTGGCGTTGGGCCGCGACGGCCGGGTCGCTCATGCTTCGGCCTCTTCAGCGGCGGCCATCTGCTTGAAGTCGTCCAGCAGGTCGTCGGGCAGCGCCTTGTCCTGCAGGCCGGGGATGCCCTGGTTCTCCCACCAGTCTCCTGCCTCGACGTAGTGCTGCCGCATGTAGCCGGCCAGCTCCTGCAGATCCTTCGGCATGGCTTCGTCGGGATCGGGTGCCGGCAGCGGCATGCGGACTTTCCAGAGGTTGCCGCCCTCGATCAGCGCGAAGCATTGCCCCTTGGGCAGCGCCACCACATGCGCGGGCTCGATCAATGGCACGCTGGTCGTGCTGATGCGGTCCTGGGTGTTGGACGTGAACGCGGTATTGCCGTGCGGGTCGGAGCTGTCGGTGGCGCCGCTCATCAGTGCCGTGGCATAGACCTCGACCTTGGGCAGTTGCCGCGTCAGCAGCTCGGCGGTGGCGGTCTCGCGCACGCGCAGCATGAACAGGTTGTTGAAGTTGCCGACCACCTGACCGGCCTTGGCTCGGTTGCCAATGCGGGCCTCGATGTCGCTCAAGGTCTGCGTGTAGGCCGTCACCTGCACGCCGGCACCGCCGCCCTTGTTGACCATCGGGATGAACTCGTCGCCCATGAGTTCATTGAATTCGTCGGCGTGGACGTTGATCGGAATCTTTGTGCCCGCCGCGGCGCCGGGCAGCCCATCGTCGATGCCGAACTTGTAGATGTGGCCGGCGACCGAGACCAGATCGCTGAACATCGAGTTGCCCACCGCCGCTGCGACTTCGGCGTCGGACAGTGCATCCAGCCCCACGTAGACTACCGCGCGTTTGCGGATGACCTGCATCCAGTCGAAGATCGGCCGCGGGTCGGACAGGTCGGAATAGTTCGGTGCGAGCAGTTGCGCGATCTTGCCGGTGGTGAGCTTCTCCAGCAGCGGCAGCAGCGAAGCGACGATCTTGTCGAAGTACGTCCGGTCGTAGCGCACGGCGCTGCGCAGGCCGTCGAGCACCGGGTCATAGATGCGCACCTGGGACAGGTACTGTTCGAGGGCCACCACGCGCTTCTCGCGCCCGATCATGTTGCGCGGGATGTTCTTGTCGTTCAGCTTCGCTTCGAGCTGGACGATGACCTCCCAGGCCTTCGGCTCGTTCCTGGCGAAGTAGTGCTGGGCGTACTCGATGAACAGCGCGTCGATGTTGATGACATGGCGCTGGATCAGCAGGTAGTCCGGCCGCTGCCCCAACTCGACAAGGGCGCGCGCGATGATGTTGACGAAGCGCCAGGCGAATTCGCGGAACGCGGCGCTGTTGCCTTCGCCCGAGAGCTGTCCGGCGATGCGCGTGGCCACCTCGGAGATCCGCCCGAACCGGCCCACGGCGTTGTAGCGCGCCGAGATGTCCGGCCAGCCCAGATGGAAGACGTAGAACTCGCCTTCGCGCCCGGCGCGCTTGGCCTCGACGTACATGCGCTTCAACAGGTCGGCATCGCCCTTGGGGTCGAAGACGATCACCACCTCGTGCTCGCCGCGGACCTTGCGGCGGATGTCCTGGGTGATGAACAGCTCGGCCAGCCGCGTCTTGCCAACGCGCGTGGTACCCAGCACCAGGGTATGGCCGACGCGCTCGCCCAGCGGCAGGGTGACGTCGACCTCGTGCGGCTCGATGCCATGCAGGCGCGGCAGTCCGCCGACCGGCGGCAGCGGCCGCGCCGGGTTGAGCGGGCTGTCCCAGGCCAGCGCGCGCGCCAGCGTCGAGACGGGAAACGGCGCGAACTCTAGCCGCTCCTCCAGCCGGCGAGCGGCCCGGTAGATCGCCGTCGGCTCGACGTAGCGGCGGAACTCCGGCCGGTAGGTCTGCATCAGCCGGTGCGTGTGCCGCTGCTCCCAGCGAAAGCCCCGGCCGACGAACAAGCGTTGCTGACTCACCGGCACGTCGCGGCTGGTCATCACGTAGCGCGGCAGGCGGCGGATGTTGCGGCGATGGCGCAGGATCGCCCAGGCATCGCGCAGGCGAATCGCGCCGAAGGTCAGGAAGGCCAGCGCCGAGCCCAGGCCGAGCAGCGGGTTCAGCGCGAGCGACCACGGTGCCACCAGGCACAGAATCGCGGCGCCGGTGCAGACCGCCACGGTATAAAGCTCCACCGCTGGCCGCAGCAGCACCTCGACCGCATGCGGTTGGGCCATTTGCGCACCTACTGCTCGACGCCGGTGGACGTGATGAGCACCGGGTAGTGGCGCAGGCCCAGGCGCTGGGCCAGGTCGTCGCCGGAGACCGGCGAGAGGGTCAGGCCAGGAGCCAGCCTGCGCAGCGCCGTCAGCGCGGCCATCGACTCCACGTTGACCACCAGGCCCACGGCCTGCAGCTCGCGCAGCGCCGCCTGCCGCTGCCGCAGCCAGGCACGCGACCGCTCGTCGTCGCCGACCAGGAACAGCGCCGTCAGGCCCGGCGCCCGGATGACGCGGCGCTGCACCTCGCCCGGCGACAGTTGCGTCGAGCGCACCGGCAGCATGGCGGCTTCGGCGTCGGCCGCGTTGCCCACGCGCGGGGCTGGCATCGGGGCCGGCGGCGTGGCCTGGTCCGGCTGAGGATTCAGCGACTGGTAGTACGGCAGCGCGGAGTCGCCGCCGCGGTCTTCGACGACGATCAGCGGCGCGGAGGCGATCTGGGCGAAGACCGTGGTCGTGGGCAGCAGCGCGATGGCGCCGATGAGGACGATGTGGTTCATGGCGTGGTGACCTGAAGGGTTGGAACGGGAACGCCGGGGTCGATCACGCGGGTCAGGTGCCGATGCACACTGCGCCGGTAGCGCGCTGCGGGTGCCCCGCCGGCGGGCCGGTGGTAGCGGCCGATGGCAAGCAGCCAGTCCTCGCCCGGCGTGTGCTGTTCGCGCAGGATTTCCGCGGCGACGGCGAGATTGCGGTACGGGTCCAGCAGCTCGCAGGGCTGCGTGTAGCGATGCGCGTGGTAGCCGAGATTGACCTGGCCGAGACCGGCGTCGATGCGATTGGCCGGCGTGTGGGCGAGCGCACGGTGCAGCCCCGCGCAGGCCTCGGCGCGGGTGGCATAGCGCTGCGGCGTGCCGGCGACGTTGAGCGACCACGGCCAGGGGATCAGGCGCCCGCGCAGCATGGCGCCGCTCTCCTGCAAGGCCACCGCGTACAGCACCGCCGCCGGCACGTCTGCACGATGCGCCGCCAGTTGATAGGCCGGCGGCGGCACTTCCCGCGCCAGGGCGGCCAACGCCCAGCCGCCGGTGGCGAGCAGCAGCACGGCGCCGGTACAGCGGATGGCGACGCGGGATGGCCGACGCTCCCGGCCCGGAGTACCTATTGCCGCTGCCATTGGCCGTTCACCTCGCGCACCACGGCCGGCAGATCGCCGGGGAGGCCGAGCGACAGCCAGCGCCCCGCATCGTGGTTGAGCGTGATGGTGCGGGCGCGCACCCTGGCCGGGTCGATGCCCGCCTGGGTGGCCCACTGCCGGATGCGCGCGTCGTCCTGACGGCTGCCGACCATGTAGAGGTCGAAGGCCGTGCCGGCCGCCTGCAACTGCTGCACGCGCTGCGCGCACGGTGCGCAGTCGGCCTTGACGAAGACCGCCAGGCGCCCGGAGCCGGTGTTGCCGGCACCCTGCGCCTTGGCGCCGGGCAGGCTCACGCGCGGCTGGCCGGGAAACAGGCGCTGCCACGCCGCGTCGTAGGCCCGCTGGTAGGCCAGCGTCTTGCCGACGCGCTGGGCCTCGGCCTGCACCTGCAACTCCGCGTAGCGCCTGCGCTCCTCCTCGCTGCGGGCCTCGATGCCCAGCGCCGTGAGCGGATCGAGCTGGGGCGAATAGACCCCGAGCGGCCCCTGCATCAGTTGCCGGTAACGCGCCCACTCCTCGGGCTGAAGCCCCCATTCCCGTGCCTGCCTCTCGTCGAGCGCAGCATCGGCGCCCGGCTGCACCTGGGCGGGCACCATGCGCGAGTTCGTCACCGGGGCCGGCTGGGCGGATGCGCCGAAAGCGGCGAACAGAACGACGGCAGCGAGCAACGGCCGCAGGTTCATGGCGACCTCCTACGGCACCGCAACGCGCTGCGTCTGGCCGTTCACCTGGAACACGCCCGCCTGCGCCTCGATGGACTGCAGTTGCCAGCCGCCCTCGGCATCGCCCTCGCGCAGCAGCCGGGCGCCCGCGAGCGAGGCCGCGGCGGTGGAGGTGATCGACAGAAAGCGCTCGCCTCCCCGCAGCTCCACGCCGAGCACACGGAACGGCGGCTCCGGCACCTTGGGCTTCGTCACAACCGGAGCGCGCGGGCGAGCGGCGGATGCCACCTGCCGGGTCTTCTCCAGGCGGGTCTCGATTCCGTTCACGCGCGCCTGCAGCGTCTGCAGGTCGACGGCCATGGCCCTCGCCTCGTCGGCCTCTTCGAGGCGCGTCATCCGTTCGTCCAGCGCCTGCCGCGCGTTGGCGAATTCGGCCTGACTGATCGGCGCCGGCCGGCGCTTGTCCGAATCGGCCCGTTGTTCGAGATCGGCCACGCGCAGGCCCAGCGCATTGAGCTGCGCATCCTGTGCGCTGCTCTGGGCTTGTTCGGCGAGCCGCGACAGGCCGACGCTGTTGATGAGTGCCACGGCACTGATGAGGACCAGCCAGAAGGCCGCGGCGACCTTGAGCCAGCGCGTGCGGGTATCGCGCTCGGATGGCGCTTGGGGAAAGGTCATGGCTGCGTCTCCTCGGGCCGGTCGGCGTCCGGCACGGACGTGGCGGCGCCGGGCGAGTTGGCGGAAAGGAAGGTGGGAGCACCGTGCCGGCTGAAGCAGACCTGGCGGGTCAAGTCATCGACCGACAGCTCCCAGGCGGGGCCGGCAAGGGTCAGCAAGGCATCGCGCAGCATCAGCGGGCCCAGGCGCAGGTGCGCGGCAGGCAGCGGCAGCGCGTAGAGCGTGGCGGCCTCGGCCGCATCGCAGAGCCGGTAGCCGGAGCGCAGCAACACGTGGCGCATGGCATCGCCCACGCTGGCATCGAGCATGGGCGGAATAGAGACCTCCACCGCCTGCTGCAAGAGATCGCGCTGCGCAGGTTCCGGCACCAGCTCGACCAGGGTGTAGCGTCCGTAGCGGGCCACGGGAACGAAACCCGGCTCCGGCGCGACGGCGGTTGGCGATGCGGCCGGCACCGCTGCCGCAGACGGCGCGGCGGTCGTGGCGCAGCCGGCGGCCAACAGGCTGCCGGACAGCAAGCCAGCGGCGAGGGCCAGGCGGTGAACAGCGCGGATGGATGGTTGCATGGAGGGCGCTTCCCTGGAACACGGAGCGCTCACCATCGCCGCCGCTTGGCCGACGGGCAGCAAACAAAACGCACTGACGCCCGCCCGAATACTTGGCGGGGCGGCGCCATGGACTGTCATACGCCCAAGAAAAACGGCCCCGAAGGGCCGTGGAAAGAAGCCGGCGACCCCGAGGGGCCGCCGGCATGAGCACATGGATCAGACCGTGACAAGCTGCCGTGCCAGCGCCACCTCTACCGAGTCGCCGTCCTGGTTCAGGACATCGAGTCCGGACTCGGGCACGTCGCCCGACGTGCTCTGCGACACCGTGATCTTCCGGGCCATCAACCCCAGGCAGGTCATCTGCGAGGAGTTGGCGTAGCCCAGGTAGATCACGCGCACCGGCTGCTTCTGGCCGATGCGCCAGGAGCGCCGGGCAGCCTGCTGCAACGAATACACGTTGTAGCCCGACTGGAGGAACACGATGGTCGGGAACTCCAGCAGGTCCAGGCCGGTTTTCACCAGCTCGGGATTGGTGATGAGCACGTCGATGCCACGGTCCAACTGCTCGGCGATCCAGTCCTCGCGGCGGGAGGCATCCACGCTCGCGCGCAGTACCGCCACCTTGAAGCCTTCCTGCTCCAGCAGCACCTTCAAACGCGACGTGGTGTCGCGCGTGCCGGTGTAGACCGAATAGACCAGGGTCTTGCGACCTTCTGCCTTCTCCTGCTTGCAGATCTCGATCAGCTCGCGTTCCTTGGGCATCACCTCCAGCTCGTTGAACTGAGCCGGCACGAACGCCAAGGTGTTGCGCGTGCGCGGATGCACCACCGTTTCCGACCGGAAGCAGCAGTCCGGCCAGGCCAGCAGCACGTTGAGGACTACACCGAGCAGCGTCGTGTCGCGCTTCGCCAGGGCCTGCTTCAGCTCCTGGGTCAGGCGACCCGCCAGATCGCGGTAGGCCGCGGCTTGCGCCGTGTCCATCGCGACTTCGCGGAACTCCTCGTCGTAAGGCGGCAGCACGTTGCCGCCGATGTCCTTCAACTTGAGGAAGACCGTGAACGGCAGAACGCAACGCAGCACGCCCTTCGGGCCGAAGCCCGGCGCCTTGACCGTGCGCACCGATACCTTGGTGCCCTTGGCGGTCTTGTGCGCCGTGCCGGTGCTCTCGGAATAGATGTCCTTGAGCACGCCGTGATCGCGCATGAACGCCATCGCAGCCGACGTCATGCTGCCGCTCTTCGTCGGGCGGTACCCGTCTTCGATCATCCGCCCCGGCAGGGCTCGGAACAGCAGGTGGAACAGGTCGTCGCCGTAGCCGCCCATCAGCGTGCCGGTGAGCAGCAGCGTCTTGCGCGCCTTGGCCGCCAACACCCCCATGGCCTGGCCCTGTGCGGAGCCGCCGTTCTTGTACTCGTGCGCCTCGTCGGCGATGAGCAGGTCGAACGTGCCTTGGGGAAGCTGCCTCTTGATGAACTCGGACGGCTGGTAGCCGCCCTCGCCGAAGCCGAACTCCATGTTGGCCATCGCACGTTCCATGCGATGGGCTTGCCGGTCCGAGAAGACCAGCTCGCCGTTGCCATCCATCAGGTTGATGAACTCGTGGATGTTGTCCCCGAGCATCGATGCGAGGAAGGCGTCGCCGAACTTCTGCATCAGCTTCTGCGCGGTGACTTCGCCTATGGTCGGAATGCGCTTCAGTGCCTTGAGCACGGTCGAGGACTGGTCGCTGGCGGACAGGCCTCTGGGACGGATCAACGACCACAGCGGTGCACGGCAGTGGCTGCACTTGCGGCGGGACTCCTCGGCTTCCAGCTCGACCGGGTTGATCGGCTCGCCGTCGAGGTCGGTGATGACATGCCCGCAATCCGGGCAGGCCCCCACGTCGCCATGAGGCGTGCGCCGGCGAGCGAAGACAGGTTTCCAGTGGAACCCCATCCGCATCCGCACGCGGCCCAGGACGAAGAACTCCTGGCCCTGAGCCGGCACGCCCAACTGCCCGCGCAGTTTCAGCAGCTTGACCAGCGTGTCCGGGCCATTGAGCACCCAGACCTTGGCGCCGGCCACCGTCTCCTGGATCTCGCGCCGCCACTTGTAGACCAGGTGGGGTGGCGAGAGCACCAGGGTGCGGCGGTAGCCTTCGGCGTTGAGCACGGCGGCCGTGGCGATGCCGACGGTCGTCTTGCCGCAGCCCATCTCGCCATTGACGATCGCGGCGCGTTCGCCGCGATCGACCAACAGCTCAGTGACGGCGTGGACCACATCGGCTTGCGCGGGGAACAGCTTGCGCTTGAGCGCGGCGAGGATCATTTGCCGATGCACCCGCACCTGGCCGGTGTAGACCGGCGGATTGGCGCGGTTGAGGGAATCCAGCAGCTCGTCGCCGAATTCGGACACGAAGTCCTGCAGGCTGAGGGTGAGAGGAGAAGCGGCCGCTTCGAGCAGGGCTCCCTGCACAGCGGTTTCGGGAATGGTTTCGAGATCGAGGGACATGGTGATGCTCCAAGGTGAAGGGGCACGCACCGCCCCCGCGGGCATTGGCGTGCCCCGGGGTGGGAAGAAAGGAACGGCGCAGGGCCGCTGAATGCCGATCAATACTCGCTGGGCAGCAGCAGCGTGGTGACGCTGCGATCCCATTCGGTGATGATCCAGAGCTTCAGGTCAGGCGTGACCTGGTAGGACGAAAACAGACGATCCTCGCCGGACTTCAGCGCGGCGTCGTTCAGACGTCGATCTTCGTCGCTCAGGTCGCCCCAGTCGCCATGAAGATGGCGGCGCAGGTACGGCGTGGGGTTGAGCCGGCCCTGTCGGACCAGTTCGTCGACGCCGGCGGTCATGACCACCTGCCCGGGCGAAAAGCGTGGCTGTGACGCGAGGTTGAGGACAGCAAGTGCCATGGTGGTTTCTCCTTCTCGAAGAAGGGGGCACGGCACCCCATCGGGGCGACATGACCCCGGTGGGTGGATGAAAGCGACGGCGAGCCGTCAGGGAACAACAATCAGCGGATGGTCAGCACCTCGCCCCGTGTCGGGGAACCTGGCGTCATGTCCCAGGCGCGGATGACCGGCACGAACTTGTCGGTGAGGATGCGCGTCTCGGCCACGGAGCCGTCGTCGCGTTCGGTGTATTCCGTTTGGAGGGTCTTCTCCTTGTGAGTATCACCTTTGACGACGAGCACCCGACCGGCCCCGGACCTCACCACGCCGGAGATCGCGCCCGCGGCCAAGGCCAGAGCAAGATGCCAGTGCGACAAGGCCCGCGCCGGCGGGCGCAGCGACTGCTGCGCGGCGCCCAGGTGCGTCTCGAGCGCCGGCCAGAGCCCTTGCAGCCGGCCGACCTCATTGGCGAACTGCTCGGGTTCCATCGTCACGCGATAGAAGTGCTCCGGCTCGACCGGGCTGGCAGGGACGGTGTACGGCAGGAACGGCCATTCGAGCGGCAGTTCCTCGGCTTCGGCGTCACCCTGTCCGATCTGCAGCAGCAGACCGCGCACGGCTTTGACCGAATCCGAAGCCTGGTCGCGCTGGCGAACCCGGCGGCCGAAGACCACCACCTGCTTGAACTGCGTCTCCACCGCGCGGTAGATGCGCAGGTCGGCGAAGTGGCGCGTCAGCCATCCGACCAGCTCGGCGTCGAGCACGTAGGACGGCACGATGAAGATCAGCACGCCACCGTACTGCAGCAGCGGCAGCGCACGCTGGTAGAACAGCTTTTCCAGCCTGGCGCGGCCTTGGCCCTGGTAGCCGATGTTGCCGTTGGCGTCCTTGCTCAGGTCGCCATAGGGCGGGTTGAGCCACAGCAGCCCGAAGGACTGGCGCGAGATCAGCGTGTCCATCAGGTCACCGTGGATGCAGCGATCGACCAGTTGCCGTGCGTGGCGGGCACGCTCGGCGTCGTACTCGACGGCGAAGGCCTGGACCTGCTCGCGCCCGAGGGCGTGGGCGGCTTCGGCGATCGCCACGCCTTCGCCGGCGCAGGGATCGAGGATGGACATGGCGCCGGGAGACGGCGCCAGCGCGGACAAGGCCCGCTCCAGCGTCGGTTCGTCGGTGGGGAAGTAGCCGTTACGAATGAAATTGCGCGCCAGGCGCGGAAACATGAGTGCCATGGATTTCTCCTGATGATGGATGAGGGAAGGCGGGCACGCGTGGCGCGCATGCCCGTGGGGATGGCTCACGCCACACGCCGAAGCGGTGCGTTCGCGGCCAGTTCGTACTGCATGGCGCCGAGGGTGCCGTTGCGGATCAGCTCGCCCAACGCCTTCGTCAGCGCCGGGACATCGAGGGCCAGCCGATGGCCTTCCAGCGGCCCGAGGGCCAAGGGAAGACCGGTCAGCATCCGCCGTGTCTGCAACAGCGCCAGCACGGTGTCGCGCCAGTGGTCGAGCAGTGGCAGCGGGCAGGTGTCCTGCACCAGCGTCCACAGCCGGTCGAGCCGGTGTGCGGACTCGCGCGGCAGAAGCGCCAGCGCGCTGGCGTTGGCCTTGTCGGGCTTCACGGCGCGACGGTCGAACAGCCACACGTTGGTCAGCGAGCCGAACAGCGTGCGGCGGTAGGCGCGGGTAATGCGCTTCTCCAGGTTCTCGACGTTGCCGACGAAAACCGGGACGCTCGCGCCCTGGTCGGTGATGACATGGAACTGGTCCAGCCCCTGCTCATCGCGCCCGAGGGTCAGGCGAGCCAGGAACTCCTGAACGGCGGTGTCGCGCGCCCAGATCGAGAGAAAGACCAGGTTGCCGTTCTCGTCACCGATGCAGCCGTCGGCCATGAGGTCGGGGCATTCGTCGATGCGATACAGCGTCTTGGAAGGATGGGTGACAGGCATGGTGTTGTCCTCGAAGGAATCGGAGGCAGCACGGCCCGCCGGGGCAGTCACTGCCCCAAGGGGTGGAAGAAAACGCCGCGAGCGGCTTGGCGAAGAAGAACGACCTGCGCGTCGCAACGCACCGTAGCCTTGAAGGTCTTGGCTACCTGGGCATGCTGTCGGCTTCGCCGACGGACATGGGCCTAGCCTGCTTCAATACGTGGCGGGGGCGGGAGCAACAAACCGCTGCGCACGGTGCCCCCCTTTGGTAGGCCCTTATCGCCGGACCAAGGAACCACTTGGTGCCGAATGCGCGCCGAACCGTCGTGCCTGTTCACACGGGTCATGCCTTCTTTGGGAAGCGCTTATCGAGGAAAGCGATCAGCGCCGTCGTGATGGCCAGGTCCAGCACCGACTTGGCACGAGGCATTTGCCAGCCACGCGCGCTCATGCAGTGGTCGCCCGGCACCGCCCTACGATGCCGCCGTGAATTCCTCGATCCGAACCCATTCTTGCCGGCGTGGATTCGAACGGATGGGCAAAGCGCTAGGAAAGTGCTCCAGCTCTTACAAAATATAATGGTTCTCATGTATAATTCGCGGCGCGACAGCATGCCCACCGAAAAATTGATTGTTGCCAAGTAAATAACCCATCACTGCACGAGCCAGCCGTCGCCAGCCAGTGCCCACTCTGAACACAGGAGAAGCACTATGCTGCGAATGACCCCGGTCGCGCTGGCACTTGGTGTTGTCTGGGGTCTCGCACCTCTCGCAGCAATCGCCCAGCAAGCCCCTTCGACAACTGCCGCGCCCACCGCCCCGGTGCAGGCTGAACCCGTCTTGCCGGCGCAGATCCCCCAGAACCAAGAGGCCAAACTGCCCACGGTCACGGTGAGGGGCTCTGTCGCGCCCGGCGTGACGCCCGGCACGATCACCAGCACCACCAAGGGCGAGGCGCGTGCGCTGGAGACACCGCAGTCGATCACCGTGCTGACGCGTGAGAGACTCGACCAGACCCAGGTCAAGACTCTGGTCGAGGCGCTGGGCAGCGTGGCCGGCGTGGTGGCCGGCGATCACGGCAACCGCGGCTTCGACGATTTCGGCATCCGCGGCGTCGACGTTGGCAGCAACCAGGAAAAGTACGTCGACGGCCTGAACACCATGCGTTCCGGCTACGTCCCGGCCGAGGAGATCTTCGGCGCCGAGCGCATCGAGGTGCTCAAGGGCTCCGCCTCGCTGCTGTTCGGCCAGGTACGCCCGGGCGGGCTGGTCAACATCGTGAGCAAGCGCCCCCGGCCCGAGGCCTTCGGCGAGGTGGGCGTGACCGTGGGCAATCTCGGCATGAGGCAGGTCACCGCGGATCTGGGCCGGCCACTGTCGGCCGACGGTCGCTCGGGGTTCCGCGTCGCCGCGCTGGTCAACGAAAGCGACGACGTGACGGACCACGTGTTCTACAAGAACAATTACATCGCCCCCTCGTTTGCCGTCGCGCTGGGCGAGCGCACAGACCTGACGATACTTACCAGCTTCCTGGACCGCGAGTTCCTGCGCAACCAGGCCCTGCCGGCCAAGGGCACGGTGCTGCCCAACATCAACGGCCGGGTGGATCGCAGCCTGTTCATCGGCGATCCCTCCTTCGGCACCGTCGAGGCCCGACGCGCGCGTGCAGGCTACGAGTTGCAGCACCGCTTCGCCAACGGCTGGAAGCTGCAGCAGAATTTCCGCTGGGAGGACTACACGATGAAGCAGCGCAACACGGCTTTCATCGACACGCTGGCCGCCGACGAGCGCACCCAGTCGCGCACCGGCAACATCCAGCACGACGACTACCGCGCACTGGCATTGGATACCTACGTCAACGGCAAGCTCGGGTCGCCGATCGGCACGCACGAGATCACGGTGGGGCTGGACCTGGGCGACAAACATGGCCGCCTGTCCATGCGCAACTGCACCTCGGCCGACCTGGGCACGATCGATCTTTTCGCGCCGACCTACGGCCGCTTCACTACCTCCACACGCTGCACCGGTGCCTTCAGCGACAGCACGCAGGACATCCGCACGGCCGGGGTCTATGCACGCGACCACCTGCGTATCGGGCAGCAACTGCACCTGACTTTCGGCGCGCGCCATGATCGTGTGACGACGCGTACCTTCAACGAAGTCAAGTCCGTGGTCTCCAGCGAACCGAAGGACTCGGCCACCACCGGCATGGTCGGCCTGGTCTGGGAAGTGCTGCCGGGCATGGCCCCGTATGCCAGCCTGGCCAACTCGTTCAATCCCGTATCCGGCGTGGACCGGAGCGGCGACATGTTCAAGCCCGAGGCCGGCAAGCAGGCCGAGATCGGGGTCAAGTTCGAACGCGACGGCGGGCGGCAAACGGCATCGGTGGCGGCCTACGACCTCAGGCGCACCAACGTGCTGACGGTCGACCCGGTCAATTCCGCGTTCAACGTGCAGACCGGCGAGCACCACATCCGGGGTCTGGAAGCCGAAGTGGCCGCCGATCTGCGCAACGGCTTCAGTCTCACCGCAGCCTATGCCTACACCGACGCCGAGGTCTCGAAGAGCAACAAGGCAAGCGAGGTCGGGCGCACCGTCAACAACGTGCCGCGCCACAACGTGAGCGTCTGGGGCCTGTATCGCGTCAGCGCCGGACCGCTGGAAGGCTGGGGCTTCGGGCTGGGCCTGCGGCATGTGAGCGAACGCACCGGTTACTCCTACGACTTCACCATCCCCGGCTACACCGTCTTCGATGCCGCCGTGCACTACCAGGGCCAGGGCTGGCGTGCCGCGCTGAACGTCAGAAACCTGGCTGACAAGACCGTCTACGGCGGCTCCTTCAGCAGCAACAATCTCGTCACCCTCGGCGACCCACGCCAGATACGCCTCAACGTGGTGACCGAGTTCTGATCATGCCTAGTCAATCAAGCAAGGAGGCAGCATATGTCTGATGCAAAGCTGCTGGAAACCAGAAAGCTGGTGGTCGACTTCAACCGGCGGCGGGTGATCGATGCGCTCGACATTGCGGTGCCGGCGGGTACTGTTTATGCGCTGCTGGGCGGCAACGGTGCGGGCAAGACGACGACCATCAACACCTTCCTGGGGTTTGTCAGACCGGCCGGCGGCGAGATTCTGATCGATGGCCAATCGCCCCACGGAAATGCCGGGCTGGTTCGTTCCGTTGTCGCCTATCTGCCCGAGAATGTGGCGCTGTATCACTACATGAGCGGACGCGAGAACCTGAGTTTCTTCTGCGCGCTGGCCGGCCTGCAGATCACCCGCGCTCGCGCGCATGAACTGCTGTCGAGTGCCGGTCTGCAGGAGCAGGCGCATGATCAGCGTGTCAGTGCCTATTCCAAGGGCATGCGCCAGAAGGTCGGGCTGGCCATTGCGTCCGCCAAACAGGCCAAGGTGATGCTGCTCGATGAGCCGACCTCCGGCCTCGACCCGAGCGCGGCGAACGATTTCGCCCAGCAGGTGCGCACCGCGGCGGAGCGCGGCATGGCGGTGCTGATGGCCACTCACGACCTGTTCAACGCCAAGCAGGTGGCGGACCGTATCGGCATCATGAAGGAAGGGCGACTGGTGGAGGCGTTCGACGCGCATACCGTCGCGCATGACGAACTGGAACAGAAATACCTGGCGCATGCGCGGGGGCTGTCATGATCGGCGCCATCCTGCGCAAGGAAGCCCTGTCCATCCTGCGCGATGGGCGGCTGCTGCTGTTGGCGGTATCGCTGTTTGCGGTGCTGCTCGGTTTCTTTCTTGCCGCGACGCAAGAGTATCGGCACATGCGCAATGAAAAACAGGCAGCGGGAGAAACGGTGCGCGCGCAATGGGAGGCGCAAGGGGTCAAGGGCACCCACCAGGCGGCACACTTCGGCATCTACGTTTTCAAACCCGAGTCGCCGCTGGCCGCCATCGACCCCGGCCTGCGCCAGTTCACGGGACAAGCGCTGTGGCTGGAGCCGCACAAGCGCAACCTGGCGCGCTTCAGCCCGGCGGCCGATCAGGGCATTGCCACCCGCTTCGGTCAGATGAGCGCCGCGTTCGTGCTGCATACCTTGTTGCCGCTGCTGATCGTGGCGCTGGCCTTCAACGCCGTCACGCATGAACGCGAGCAAGGCACCTTGCGCATGTTGCATAGCCTTGGATTGTCCGCCAGGAAACTCCTGTTCGGAAAATTCTTCGGCTTGCTGCTGGCCTTTACCCTGCTGCTCCTGCCGTCCCTCTTGATCGGCATCTTCCTGTTGTTCGGCGTCAGCAGTGTCGGTAGCGACGACATCCTGCGCGGCGTCGTGCTGGGTTTTGCCTACCTCCTGTATTACGGCATCTTTGCCGCGCTGGCCATGGCGGCATCGGCCTGGCTCAAGAGCAGCCGCCTGGCATTTTTCGTCCTGGTCGCCTTCTGGCTGTCCAGTGTCCTGGTCGCGCCGCGCGTTGGCGCCATCATGGCCGAGGCGCTGGTCCCCATCCCCAGCGCCACGCAGTTCTGGGCGTCGATCCAGCAGGATATCGAGCATGGGCTGAACCAGGATGGCGATTCGACGACACGGTTGAAGGCTTTCGAGGCGCAGACGCTCCATCGATACGGGGTCAAGCGCGTGGAAGACCTGCCGGAGGGCTTTCACGCACTCCGCCGCCACTTCAAGGACGCCTATTCCAACCGAGTGCATGCGCTGCATTTCGACCGGCTGTGGGATAGCTTCGAGCGGCAAGGGACATTCATGCGCTCCGGCTCCTTGCTGGGTCCATCCATCGCCATGCGGGCGCTGTCGATGAGCCTTTCGATGACGGACTTTTCGCAGCAAAGGCATTTCGAAAATGCCGCTGAAGCCTACCGGCAATACTTCGTCGGTCTGACCGACATGTGGGACTGGCAGCGGACCCGGGGCACGGAGGTCGGCGGCCAAGGAAGCGCTGCCGATTGGCGCAGTGTCGACCGCTTCGAGTATCGGGCGCCACCCCTGTCCTTTGCGTTGCAGGCCAGCCGTATGGACATTGCCGTACTTTTGTTCTGGGCTTTGGCCGCCGCTGTGGCTCTGCTCATTTCAGCCAGGAAATTGACGCCATGACCTTGTTACTTCGCATGGAAGGTCTGCGCTTCGTCCGCAACCCGATCAATCTATGGGTGATTGCGGCCTTCGCACTGGTGCTGATCATGGCGGCGGTAGAGGGCGGCCTGAGCGCGCGCGCATGGCGTGAGCAGGCCGCGCAGGCGGAGGCGCAATGGCACAAATCCCTTGCCGCACAACAGGCAAAGGCAGCCCAGGCAAGCATTGGCGGCCTGAACGCGCCAGATTTGTCGGCGCTCGCCGCCAACAACGCCATCGCCCCGAGCGTGCGCCTTACTGCACAGGGCGGCCTGGCCCTGAGCGTGCCTCAGTTCGATCTGCTGAGCCCTGAAATCCATATCGACGCGATCCCGCGTAGCCGCCATACCGATGGCCGCAACAGCGACCAGATCTTCAACCCGCTATTGCGCGAAATCGGCGCGCTCGGTTTTTCCACCTTGGTGGCACTCCTGCTGCCGTTGGCGGTGATTGGCCTCGGCTATGGCCTGGTTCATGAGGAACGTGAGCAAGGCATCTGGCGGCTGGTCTGCGCACAGACTCGGCATGCCTGGGCAGGCGTCTTCGCCGCGCTAGGCATACGCTTCGGCGCCGTGTTGCTGGCTGCGCTCATCCCCTCTCTGCTGGCTCTGGCCCTGGATCCGGGCGCGACGCTGGCAGCCGCCGCCTGGTGGGCGGCCACGCTCGCAGCACTGACCTTCGTGTGGGTGGCCATCGTCGGGGTATTCACGCTTTTGCCGGTATCCTCCGGCGCCGGTGCGGTGGGCATGTTGGGTGTGTGGCTGGCGCTGACTTTTGCTGTACCGGCCGGTTTGGAGTGGGCGGCGAATCTGGAACAACCCATGCCGTCGCGCCTGGCGACCGTCATCGATCTGCGCAAGGCCATGCTCCAGACCGAAGCACAGCAGTCCGAGTTACTGGCGGCCTGGTACAGAAACAACCCGGCACATACGCCCGCCGCTCCCGCCGCGAACCCGCCCTGGCAGCAAGTCAGACTGCCGCGTTACCTCGCCTTCGATGCGACGGCCCGGCCAATGATGGCGACTTTCGATGAAGTTCGTGCCAGCCATTTCACCTTCCTGGAGCGCTTGGCCTGGCTTTCGCCGGGATTGGCCGCCGTGCTGTCCGCCGATCGTCTGGCGGGAATCGACGCTCCGCGCTATCTCGGCTATATCCACGCCGTCAATGGCTTCGAGGATGAATGGCGAGCGTTCTTCGTTCCGCGCATCATGAGCAACCAGAAATTGGCCGCATCGGAATACGACACGATGCCGCGGTTTTCCCGCCAGGCAGCCATTGCCGGCAGCTCGCCCATTTCCTCCATTCTGCGCCAATTTCTGACAGGCCTTGGCTTGCTTGCCGTACTGGTTGCGTGCCGCTTCAGAATCAACAGGCTGTGAGATGGAAGGTTTCGACCCGGTAGCCATGCCCGCGTTCCGTACACCCGCTACCTGCCCGCCAGGTGCGCGCGCTGCGCCGGATCGAACCCCGGCGCAGCGCGCGCCTCGCCGCAGCGCGCGGTTCCTGCGCTGGCTGCGCAAGATCCACCTGTACGTGGGCCTGTGGGGCGCGGCCCTGGGCTTTCTGTTCGGCGCCACCGGCATCCTGCTGAATCACCGCGCGGTCCTGAATCTCCCGGTGGAGAAGGTGGTGCAGAAGAGTACCCAGTTCCCGCTGCCGGACCCGGCGCTGCGCAGCTTCAAGACGCCGGAAGACATGGCCCGGTGGCTGCAAGCCGAACTGAAGTTCGAGGGGCTGCAAACGCGCATCAAGGCCGACCCCGCCAAAACGGTGACCTGGGCCGACCGCGAGGTGACGCAACCCGCACGCTGGACCTTCAACCTGCAAAGCCCGCAGCGCGGCGTCAATGCCGAGTACTACCTCGGCAACCGCTTCATCAAGGTGGAGACGCAGGACGCAACGCCGATCGGCACGCTGACGCGACTGCACATGTCGGTCGGCGTAAGCGCCTTCTGGGTGTTGCTGTCGGACACCATCGCCGGCGGCCTGATCGTGCTGAGCGTCACCGGCCTCCTGCTGTGGTCGCGCCTGCACACGATCCGCCTGTCGGCCGTGTGCGTCAGCCTGGCCGCGCTGCTGGCCGGCATCTGGTTCATGTGGACTGCTATCTGAGATTCTCTTTAACCCCGTCGAAAGGAACATTCCTGAAAACCGCTTCACTTCCCTGATAAGGGGATGGCCCCCAGGGCATTATTGACGCGGCCATAAATTGTTGAAACGTTCTTGCGTTTGGTGCGTTGAATGAAGATGGAAAGAACAGACGCGAGAACTTTGGGAATTGAGGCGCTCAACGAGCGACGGCGGCGAGCCGTGAAGCTGCGGTTGAGCGGAATGAAATTGGATGACGTTGTCGCGCAGGCGGAATTGAGCAAGGGCACGATCATCGCGGCGATGAAAGCCTACAAGGCCGGAGGGTGGCCGGCGGTGGCAGTTGGCGAGCGAGGCCGGGGAACGGGCGATGGTCGAACGCTGACGGCCGATCAGGAGGCGGCCATTCGCCGGATGATCTGCGACCGGACGCCGGATCAGATGAAGATGCCGTTTGCGTTGTGGAACCGGGCGGCAGTTGGCGAACTGATCCGGCAGCAGACGGGGCTCAAGATGCCGGTGCGGACAGTGGGCCACTACTTGAAGCGCTGGGGATTCACGCCGCAGAAGCCGATCAGGAAAGCCTACGAGCAGCGGCCGGCGGAAGTTCAGACATGGCTGAATGAGGAATTTCCGGCGATCGCCGATCGTGCCAAGACCGAAGGCGCCGAGATTCATTGGGGCGACGAGACGGGGCTGCGTTCCGACGATGTGCGCGGACGGGGTTACGCGCCGAAGGGTCAAACACCGGTCGTGCGCATCTGCAACAAGCGCGAGAACGTTTCGTTGATCTCGACGGTCACCAACCAGGGCAAGGTTCGCTGGATGGTTTTCGATGGCGCACTCAACGCCAAGATCCTGATCGATTTCTTCAAGCGACTGATCAAGGACGCCGAGCGCAAGATCTTCCTGATTCTCGACAACCTGCGCGTTCATCACGCCAAGGTCGTGCGGGAATGGCTGGACGAGAACACCGAGCGGATCGAGGTTTTCTATCTGCCGTCGTACAGCCCAGAACTCAATCCCGACGAATGCCTCAACGCCGACCTCAAGCAAGCCGTCACAACGAAGGCTCCGCTTCGAGCCAAGGGACAACTGAAGAAGGCAACCGTCAGCCATCTGCGCAAGCTCTCAAAATCCCCGAAACGCGTCGCCGCATACTTTCACCACAAACCGGTCCGCTATGCAGCGTGAGTTCGATATTTCATGGCCGGATCAATAATGGCATACGGGCGTAGCAGCGTAAATTGGGCTTTGGCGAAGTGCCGGGTGGGAGCCCCGACATCGGGATAGGGGCGGTCAGATAATCTGACCGTTCCCCTCCCACACCACCCGGCATGCGGGTCCGCACCGGGCGGT